>NZ_JAPSLK010000087.1 GCF_031180885.1 Saccharothrix sp. | reverse complement strand
TTTTTTGTGAGGAACGAGCAAAAAATTTCGGCCGCACCCGGGAAATCTGTGGTAGCCCTTCGGGCAGGCCATACGGTGGGGGAACCGAAGCCCCGCCGTGGCTGGTGGCCAGCCCGCCGCGCGGAGCGCGGCCCAAAGTAGCCGCTGCGCGGCCCAAAGTAGCCGCTGCGCGGCCCAAAGTAGCCGCTGCGCGGCGAAAAAGCAGCCGCTGGGCGGCGAAAAAGCAGCCGCTGGGCGGCGAAAAAGCAGCCGCTGGGCGGCGAAAAAGCTAGTGCGGAGTGCGGGGACGGCGTGTCCTCGCGATTCACACCGCGCTGCCCCGCACCGCCCTGAGCACGGGCAGCGCCACCGCGTCCGGCCGGTCCACCGGGACCATGTGCCGGCTGCCGGGAACCAGCACGTTCGTGCCCCAAGGCACCTGCCCGGCCAGCGCCAGGTGCTCGGGGAACACCCGCCGGCCGGCGGTCAACACGGTGAACGGCACGTGCGGCAACGGCCGGAAAGCCCGGAGCCGCTCCAGCGCGGCCACCTGCCCCGGGTAGGACGCCAGTTCGTCCAGCACCGCCCGGGTCACCGACGGCCGCGCGTACACCGACTTCACCTGATCGGGTGGACCCGGGTCGAAGCGCGCCAGCGTGGACCCGGTGACCGCCCACCGCCGCAGCGCCATCCCGTGCCGCGCCACGAGGCCGTCCAGCCGCAACCGCAGCACCCACCGTGCGACCAGGGCGGACAGGTCGAACGGCCGGCCCGCGCCGGGCACCTCCGGGTCGGGGTCGACCAGCACCAGCCCGCGCACCCGGTCCGGCCGCAGCCGGGCCCACGCCTCCACGTGCAGCGCCGCCATCGAGTGCCCCACCAGCACCGCGTCCGGGACCCCGGCCAGCACCGCGTCCAGCACGGCGACCTCGCGGGCCAGCGTGGCGGGCGCGAGCGCGGGACCGCTGTTCCCCGTGCCCGGCCGGTCGTAGACCAGGACCCGGGCGTGCGGGGCGAGCAGTCGCACCACGGCGTCCCAGTCGAACCACGCCGACCCCAGACCGCTCGCCAGCAGCACCGTCGGCCCACCCCGACCGGTGGCCACGACGTGCACCTCCCCGGCCAGAGAGGCGATCATGGTGGGCAAGGCTCTCCTCGGAGGTGGTGGTCGTGGCGGTCACCGGGTGGAAGTGGCGCGCGGCGGGCGTGGTGGCGACGGTCGTGCAGCTCGCGGGTTTGGCGTGCCTCCTCCTGCTGGTGATCGACGAGGAGTCCGGCCTCGCCTCGGGCATCTTCATCGTGGCCTACTGGCTGGGCTTGCCGGTGGACGCCAACCTGTTCATCGCGCTGGTGCTGCTGGTGCTGGGCGCGGCGGCGCGGCGGCGCAAGCAGGCCGCGCTGTGGACGCTGCTGCTGTTCGAGGCGCTCGGGTTCGGCGTGACGCTAACCGTGCTGGTGGTCTACCTGGTCGACCCGAGCCAGTTCCTGGGGCTGGACGAGCCGGTGGACTGGGTGGAGGTCGCGGGCTTCATCGGCGGGGGCGCGCTCGTGTCCGCCGCGCTCCTGGTGTTCCTGTGGTCGCTGCGGCCGGCGTTCCCGGCGCGGCTGGTGCGCGGGGCGTGGCGGCAGGGCCTGACCGTGTTCCTCACCGGGATGGTGCTCGCGTGCCTGGTCGGTTGGGGTGTGACGGAGGTGTTCCCGGGCACGCTCATCGACTGGTGGGAGAAGTTCCTGTGGGCGGCCAACCAGGTCACCGGCGAGGTGCTGCCGCTGGGGCGCGCCGGGGTGGGGGAGGGGCCGGCGTGGCTGAGCGTCGTGCTGGGCCTGGCGGGCACGCTGGTCGCGATCGCCGCCCTGTACGTGTTCTTCCGCGGCGAGCGGTCGAGCCGGCTGCTCAACGACACCGAGGAACTGGGCGTGCGGCGGCTGCTGGCCGCGCACGGCGAACCGGACTCGCTGGGCTACTTCGCGACCCGCCGGGACAAGTCCGTCGTCTTCGCCGACAACGGCCGCGCCGCGCTGACCTACCGGGTGCTCGCCGGCACCACCCTGGCCAGCGGCGACCCGATCGGCGACGAGGACGCGTGGCCGCTCGCGGTCGGCGCGTGGCTCGCCGAGGCCCGCCGGTACGGGTGGATCCCCGGTGTCCTGGGCGCGAGCGAACGCGGTGCCCACGTGTACGCGGCGGCGGGCCTGAAGGCGCTGGAGATCGGCGACGAGGCCGTGCTGGACGTCCGCGAGTTCAGCCTGGCGGGGCCGGAGCGGCGGGCCGTGCGGCAGGCGGTGAGCCGCGTCGAACGCGCCGGCTACACCGTCCGGGTCCGGCGGCACGCGGAGATCCCGGCCGAGGAGATGTCGTCGCTGCTGGCCCTGGCCGAGCGGTGGCGCGGAGCGGAGACCGAGCGCGGGTTCTCCATGGCGCTGGGCCGGTTGGGCGACCCGACCGACGGCCGGTGCGTGATGGTCGAGGCCTACGACGCCGAGGGCGACCTGCGCGGGCTGCTGTCGTTCGTGCCGTGGGGCCGGCGGGGCGTCTCGCTGGACCTGATGCGCCGCGACCGCACCGCCGAGAACGGCCTGAACGAGTACATGGTCGCCGCGTTGGCCGATGCCGCCGGACGCCTGGGCGTGCAGCGGATCTCGTTGAACTTCGCCATGTTCCGCGCGGTGTTCGAGGAGGGCGAGAAGATCGGCGCGGGACCGGTGCTGCGGGCGTGGCGGCGGGTGCTGAGCCTGGCGTCGCGGTTCTTCCAGCTGGAGTCGCTGTACCGGTCCAACGCCAAGTACCACCCGGACTGGGTGCCGCGCTTCCTCTGCTACGCCCGGACCCGCCACCTGCCGCGGGTCAGCATCGCCGCCGGCGTCGCCGAGGGCTTCGTGCCCAGCCTGCGCTCGCTGTTCAAACGCGGCTCGGACCGGGCGCTGCGGCACGAGACCGCGGGCACCCGGTTCGCCGCGGCCGTCGCCGAGATCGAAGCGCTGAAGGTCGAACCGAAGCCGGTGCGGCGTCCCGAGCAGGTCCGGGTGCGCATCGAGAAGCTGGACCGGCTGCGGGCCGGGGGCATCGACCCGTACCCGGTGGACTTCCCGCGCGACTGCCTGCTGGCCGAGGTGCCGGACCGGTTCGGCGAGACCGTGTCCGTCACCGGCCGGGTGGTGGCCCTGCGCGAACTCGGCGGCCTGTGCTTCGTCCGCGTCCGCGACTCCAGCGGCGAACTGCAACTGATGCTCGACGCGGAACACCTGGGCGCGGACGGCCTGGCCGCGTTCAAGTCCGGTGTGGACCTGGGCGACCACGTGGGTGTCCGAGGCGAGGTGACCAGGTCACGCCGTGGCGAGCTGTCGGTCCTCGCCGACTCGTGGACCGTGACCGCGAAGTGCCTGCACCCGTTGCCGGACAAGCGGAAGGGCCTGTCCGACCCGGAAGCCCGCGTCCGCCGCCGCTACCTGGACCTGGTGGTGAACCCGGACTCGGCCCGGATGCTGCGGGTCCGCAGCGATGTCGTGCGCGGCATCCGCGACTTCCTGCACGCCCGGGGGTACCTCGAAGTCGAGACCCCGATGCTCCAGACCGTCCACGGCGGGGCGAACGCGCGGCCGTTCGTCACCCACATCAACGCCTACGACATGCGCATGTACCTGCGCATCGCGCCCGAGCTGTACCTGAAGCGCCTGTGCGTGGCGGGTGTGGACCGGGTCTTCGAACTGAACCGCAACTTCCGCAACGAGGGCGCGGACGCCACCCACAACCCCGAGTTCACCATGCTGGAGGCGTACCAGGCCTACGCCGACTACACGACCATGCTGCACCTGATGCGCGAGCTGGTGCAGCACGCGGCCGTCGCGGCCCACGGCAAGCAGGTGGCGTTGCGGGACGGGGAAGAGGTCGACATCTCCGGCGACTGGCCGGTGATCCCCGTGCACCAGGCCGTCTCGAACGCCTTGGGCGAGGACACCACCCCGGGCACCCCGATCGAGGTCCTGAGGAAATCCGTTGCCGCACAAGGCATCCACGTCGAAGACGAGCTGGACCACGGACAGCTCGTCCTGGAGGCCTACGACAAACTGGTCGAACCCCGGACCGTCCAGCCGACCTTCTACACCGACTTCCCCACCTCGGTCTCCCCGCTGACCCGCCAGCACCGCACCGATCCCCGCCTGGCCGAACGCTGGGACCTGGTCGCCTTCGGCGCGGAGATCGGCACGGCCTACTCCGAGCTGACCGACCCGCTGGAACAACGCCGACGCCTGGAGGCGCAGTCCCTGAAGGCGGCCAGTGGTGATGTGGAGGCGATGGAGTTGGACGAGGACTTCCTGAACGCCCTGGAACACGGGATGCCCCCGACCGGTGGGTTGGGCATGGGCGTGGACCGCGTCCTGATGATGCTCACCGGCACGTCGATCAGGCAGACCGTCCTCTTCCCCTTCGTCCGCCCGAGTTGACCAACCCCTCGCTCCGGGGTTGGTCAACTCGGGTGCGCTCAGACCTGCGTGGTCGGGAGCACCATGATCTGGCGGAGGTTGACGTGGCGGGCCCGGCTGGTCGCGTAGGCGACCACGTCCGCCACCTCGGCCGCCGACAACCGGCCCATCTCCTCGAACCAGGCGGAGACCTCCCGGACCACCTCGTCGTTGTCGACGTGGCTGAGCAGTTCGCTCTCCGTCAGGCCCGGCTCCACGTTGGTCACCCGCACGCCCAGCGGGCCGAACTCGCTGCGCAGGTTGGCCGACAGGTGCGTGACCGCCGCCTTCGTCGCCGTGTAGACCGCGAAGTTGGGGAAGACCAGGTGCGCGCCGATGGAGGAGATGTTCACCAGGTCCGCCGGGCCGCCCGCCTCCGCGGCCGCGGTCAGGTCCTTGGTGAAGGCGTTCGTCACGTTCAGGACGCCGGTGATGTTGGTGTCGATCATCCGCTGCCACTCGTCGGCGCGGCCGGCGTCGATCGGGTTGGCCAGCATGACGCCCGCGTTGTTGACGACGAGGTCCACGCGGCCGAAGGTGTCGTGCACCGAGGTGACCGCCGCGGTCAGGTCACCGGTCACGTCCGCGGCCACCGCAAGCGCTTGCCCGCCCTCGGCGGCGATCTTGTCGGCCAGCTCGGCCAGGCGTTCGGCACGTCGGGACAGCAGGGCGACCCGAGCACCCGACCGGGCGAGGACCAGCGCGATCTCCGCGCCGATGCCGCTGGCCGCGCCCGTGACGACGGCGGTTCGGTTGGTGAGGTCGTATGTCATGGCACCAACACTGGGGCCGGCCGGGGCGAGGACCGGAGGCCGCGGTTTTCCCCAGGTCTGGCAGGACCAGGATCGGGCCGCCCGGCGCGGCCATACTGGAACGCGTGAACCACGACCTGGGCGAGTTCCTCCGCACCCGCCGGGCGCGGGTCCGGCCGGACGACGTCGGGCTGCCCGGCGGCGGCCGGCGGCGCGTCCCGGGGTTGCGCCGGGAGGAGTTGGCGCTGCTCGCGGGCGTGAGCGTGGACTACTACATGCGGTTGGAGCAGGGGCGCACGCCGAGCGTGTCCGACGCCGTGCTGGACGCGGTCGCCCGCGTCCTGAAGCTCGACGAGACCGAGCGCGCCCACCTGCGCAACCTGGTCCGCCCGCGCGCGCCCCGCAAGCACGTGCCGCAACGCATCCGGCCCGGCCTGCGCCGGCTGCTGGACCTGATGGAGCACACACCCGCGTTCGTCCTGGGCCGCCGCACCGACGTGCTGGCCTGGAACGCCCTCGCCGACGCCCTCTACAACTTCGGCGAGCTGACCCCGGACATGTTCAACGCCGCCCGGCACACCTTCCTCGACCCCGACGCCCGCCGCTTCTACCGGGACTGGCCGACCGTCGCCGCCGACACGGTCGCCGTGCTGCGCCTGGACGCGGGCCGCCACCCCGACGACCCGGAGCTGGCCGCGCTGATCGGCGAGCTGTCCATGAAGGACGAGACGTTCCGGACGCTGTGGGCGCAGCACGCGGTGCTGGAGAAGACGCACGGCAGCAAGCTGTTCCGGCACCCGGTGGTCGGCGACCTCGACCTGGACTACGAGATGCTGGCCCTGCCCGGCGACCCGGACGTGAACCTCGCGGTGTACACGGCGAAGGCGGGCTCGCCGTCCGAGGAACGCCTGCGGCTGCTGGCGAGCTGGGCCGCCTCCGTGGACGCATGACCTCCGTGGACGCCTGACCTGTGGCGCCCGCCACACCGTGTCACGGGTGTGGCCCGACCGGTGTCTCCGGTGCGAAGTCCCACCAGAACGCTCGGCCGCGTCGGCTCGTCGCGCTGCTTTTCGCACCGATCACCTGGTGTGGGCCGGTTCGTCGCCGAGCCCTTCATCGGGTGATCGGCTAGCGCAGCTTGAGCCCGAGGTTCTCCTCCAGCACCGCGGCCTGCTCCGGCGTCGCGAGGGTGAGGATCGTCTCGTAGCCGCGGTTGCGCTCGCGGGCGAAGTCGACCAGGCGGAAGGTCCGGGCGTCGCCGGGGTTCAGCTCGTCCACCGCCTCGGTCGCCGCCAGGTGGTCCAGGTACTCGTCGGAGTAGTGCTCGGCGCTGATGGACACCGGCCGCCCGTTGACCGTGAACTCCAGGACGTCGTCGCGCGAGCCCTCCACGAACTCGCCCTCGCGCAGCCGGACGTCGGTGACGGTCACCGCACCGCGGGTCAACGCGGCGGCCTGTTCGAGGATGTGGGCGTAGGACTCCTCCAGGAAGTCCACGTCGTCGGCGTGCACCGCGACGGCGACGCCGAACTCCTCCAGCGCGTACGCGACCTCGTACGGGTCTAGGTGGTCGTCGACGTAGTCGGCGAACTTGTCCAGCACGGCCCGCACTTGCCCGTGCGACAGCATTTCGGCTTCCAGGAGGGCGAAGGCCACGTGTTTGTAGGTGATCATCGCCCCCGACTCTAGGAGCAGCGCTTGCCCTGCGCGGGCAGTTTCAGGTCGATCAGGTACGCGTCCCCGATGGGGTCGACGCATTCGTTGCCCTGCAAGTAGACCGTGTGCTGGTTGCCCTCGTAGGTCAGCAGCCCGCCGCCCAGCGCCTTGGCCAGGTTCACGCCCGCCTCGTACGGGGTCGCCGGGTCGCCGGTCGTGGAGATCACCAGCGCCGGCGGCAGGCCCTGGGCGGGCTTGGCCTCCTGCGCGGTGGGAGGCACCGGCCAGAACGCGCACGCGTCCAGCGCGCCGACCGCCGGGTTGCCGTCGTCGAGGAACGGGGCCGCCGCCTTGTACCGGCGGGCCAGGTCGTCCAGCACCGCCCGGTCGGTCACGCGCGGCTCGTCCACGCACTTGACCGCGGTGAACGCGTCGGTGATGGTCGAGTACTTGCCCTCGCGGTCCCGGTCGAAGTACGCGTCGGCCAGGCTCAGCAGGACCTCGCCGCGGTTGTTCTTCAGCTCGGTGAGGCCGGAGTTCAGCGGGCCCCACAGCTCCTCGCTGTACATGGCCTGGATCGTGCCGATGATCGCGTCGTTGTAGGCCAGCTTGCGGCCGCCCACGTCCACCGGCCGCTGCGCGAGCGGCAGGGTGAGGTCCCGGAACGCCTTGCTCGCCTGCGCCGGGTCCTTGCCCAGCGAGCAGTCCTGCCGCCGCACGCACCACTGCGCGAACGCGTCGAACGCCTGCTGGAACCCGGCGGCCTGGGCGATCAGCGACTCGACGCTGTTCTGCGTGGGGTCCACCGCGCCGTCGAGCACGAGCGCCCGGACGTTGGCCGGGAACGCCGCCGCGTACCCGGCGCCGATGTGCGTCCCGTACGAGTAGCCCAGGTAGGTCAGCTTCTCGTCGCCCAGCGCGGAGCGCATGACGTCCAGGTCCCGCACCACGTCCCGGGTGCCGACGTTGGCCAGGAAGTCCGCGCCGGTGGAGGCCGCGCACTTCTCGGCGTAGGTCTTGTTCTCCTGCTCGGTCTGCTGCACGCCCGCCGGCGAGGTGTCGAGGTCGGTGTCCAGCCGGTCGGCGTCCCGCTCGGCGTCGGTGAGGCACCGGACCTGGGGCTGGCTCGACCCCACGCCGCGCGGGTCGAAGCCGACCAGGTCGAACCGCTCGCCCAGCGCGCTGTCGCGGACGGTCCCGGCCAGGTTCGCCGCCGCCGACATGCCGGACGCGCCCGGACCGCCCGGGTTGATGATCAACGACCCGATCCGGTTGCCGTCACCGGACGCCTTCTGCCGCAGCAGCCCGACGGTGATGGTCTTGCCGTCCGGCTTGGCGTAGTCGAGCGGCACCTCCAGGCGCGCGCACTCGATGTTCTTCTTGTTCCGGTACTGGCCGCGCGTGGTGGCGGTGGTCGCGTACCCGGCGCAGTCCTCCCACCCGAGCTGCTGGCCGTAGAACCGCTCCAGGCCCGCGGGCACGGTGCCGGCGGGTCCGCGCTGCTCCAGCACCGTCCCCGGTGTGGGTGAACCCGTCACCACCGTCGTGCAGGCAGCCAGCACGGGCACGGCGAGCAAGAGCATCAAGGAACGGCGCACACCCCCGATCGTAGGTGTGACTCGTCGGCCACAACGTCCACCGCTCGCGGCCCGCGTGAGCGAGAATGCCGTCATGCCTCAGCTCCGACTCGCCCTCGCCCAGGTCAACGCCTGTGTCGGCGACCTGGCGGGGAACGCCGAACTCGTCGTCGAGTGGTCCCGCAAGGCCGTCGAGGCGGGCGCCCACCTCGTCGTGTTCCCCGAGATGGTCCTGACCGGCTACCCGGTCGAGGACCTGGCGCTGCGCGAGTCCTTCGCCTCGGCGTCCCGGCGGAAGCTGGAGGAGCTGGCGAAGCGGCTGGACGAAGCGGGTGCCGGCGGGCTGCCGGTGTACGTCGGCTACCTCGACCGCGACGAGAAGGGCATGCGCAACGCCGCCGCCGTGCTGCACGGCGGCGAAGTGGTCGCGCGGCAGTTCAAGCACCACCTGCCCAACTACGGCGTGTTCGACGAGCGCCGCTACTTCACGCCCGGCGACACGCTCGACGTGGTCCGCCTGCACGGGCTGGAGATCGGCATGGTGATCTGCGAGGACCTGTGGCAGGACGGCGGTCCGATCGCGGCGCTCGGCGCGGCCGGCGTGGACCTGGTCGTGTCGCCCAACGCGTCCCCGTACGAGCGGAACAAGGACGACCTGCGGCTGCCCCTGGTCGCGCGCCGGGCGGCCGAGGCGAAGGCGCCGCTGGCCTACGTCAACACCGTGGGCGGCCAGGACGAGCTGGTGTTCGACGGCGACACGATCGTGGTGGCCGCGGACGGCGAACTGCTGACCCGCGCGCCCCAGTTCGTCGAGCACCTGGTGCTGCTGGACCTGGACCTGCCCGGTGGCGCGTCCCGTGCGGCGGGGTCGTTCGAGGGCTTCGAGGTCCGCCGGCTGGTGCTGTCGGAGGACCCGCTGCCCGCCTACGACGCGCTGCCCGCGCCGCAGCCCGCCGAACCGCTGTCCGACGAGGCGGAGGTGTGGCACGCGCTGGTCACCGGGCTGCGGGACTACGTGCACAAGAACGGGTTCCGGTCGGTGGTGCTCGGCCTGTCGGGCGGCATCGACTCGGCGGTCGTGGCGGCGCTGGCCGTGGACGCCCTGGGCGCGGACGCGGTGCACTGCGTGTCCATGCCGTCGGTGTACTCGTCGGACCACTCGAAGTCCGACGCGTACGAGCTGGCCCAGCGGACCGGCGTGAACTACTCGGTGCAGCCGATCGCGGACATGGTTCGCGTCTTCGTCGACCAGCTCGGCCTGACCGGGCTGGCCGAGGAGAACGTGCAGGCGCGGTGCCGCGGCATGGCGCTGATGGGCCTGTCCAACCAGCACGGCCACCTGGTGCTCGCGACCGGCAACAAGAGCGAGCTGGCGGTGGGGTACTCGACCATCTACGGCGACGCGGTGGGCGGGTTCGCGCCGATCAAGGACGTGCTCAAGACGCTGGTGTGGGACCTGGCGCGGTGGCGCAACGCGCAGGCGGAGAAGCTGGGCGAGCTGCCGCCGATCCCGGAGAACTCGATCAGCAAGCCGCCGTCGGCGGAGCTGCGGCCGGGCCAGGTGGACACCGACTCGCTGCCCGACTACGAGCTGCTGGACTCGCTGCTGGACGACTACGTCGAGGGCGACAAGGGCTACCACGACCTGATCGAGATGGGCTTCGACCACGAGCTGGTGGACCGGGTGCTGCGCATGGTGGACCGGGCGGAGTACAAGCGCCGCCAGTACCCGCCCGGCACCAAGATCACCCTGAAGGCCTTCGGCCGCGACCGCCGCCTGCCCATCACCAACGGCTGGCGCGAAGGCTGACGCTCACGCGGTGGCGGTCGTGCCCGCGCTACCCGTCGTGGTGGTGCGGGCCGCCGTCGTCCGGGTGGTCCGTCCCTCGGTGACCGCTCCGGCGATGCTCAGCACCCCGAGCACCAGCAGCGCGATCCCGAGCAGCCACGCCAACGCCACCGCGCTGGACAGCGGCGCGACCAGCACCACGATCCCGGCGACCAGCGTGACCACGCCGGAGAACACGGCCCACCCGCTCGCGCCGAACCCGTGGAAGACCTCGGCGACCCCGCCGACCACCCAGGTGGCCCCCAGGATCAGCGCCAGCACGGCCACCGTCTGGAACGGCGCCCGCAGCGCCAAGATCCCGCCCAGCAGCGCGAGCAACCCCGCCACGCCCATCAACACCCGGTAACCGCCGCCCCTGGTGTGCGCGGTGAACGAGCTGACCAGCCAGAACACGCCCGTCACCAGCAGTTGGACGCCGAACAGCACCGCCGCCGCGACCAGCGTGATGCCCGGCCACACCAGCACCGCGACCCCGATGGCCACCGTGACCACGCCGAACGTGATCCGCAACGCCTTCGCGCGCCCCACGAGCGCCAGGGTCCCGTCATCCGCCCCGAAGTGCGCCATGCCACCACTCCTTAGAACGTGCCGATAGACCCGAGCCTGTGCCCACCGGCGACGTCCCGCAGCGGACAGCACCCGACCTCACCCGCCCGAGTGGCCCAAACCGCCGGCCGCGCGCACCATTCACCCATTCGTGAGGCCCACCACACTCCATCTCCACCGTTGGAGTTGACCAGTACGGTCGAGAACCAACGACCCGGTTGGAGATTCCCATGCCCGACACCCCGACCCACCGCCCGGCGACCCCGAGAACCACGTCGCCCGCCCCGCCGCAGGTCGCCCCGTCACGGGCCGCCCCGCCGCAGGTGGTCCCGCCGCCGGTCGCCCCGCCAGCGGTCGCCGTCCGCCCCGCCCTGGTCGTCGGCGTGCTGATCGTGGCGGCGGTCCTGGCGATCTCGCAGCTCTACCTGACCGTGCCCCTGCTCCCCGGCATCGCCGCGCGCCACGCCGTCCCGATGACCACCGCGGCCTGGGTCGGCGGCGGCTTCGGCTTCGCGTTCGCCCTGGGCAACCTCGTCTTCGGCACCGCCTCCGACCGCTACGACCGCCGCCACGTGATGGCCGCCGGCCTCGCCGTCGGCGCGCTGACCTGCGTCGTCGCCGGCGCGGCGGACTCGTTCGGCCTGCTGCTCGCGGCCCGGGTGGCGGAGGGCTTCCTGGCCGCCGCGATCCCGGCGGTCTCACTCGCCTACACCGCCGAGGTCCTGCCGCCCGCCCGGCGCGCCGTCGGCGTGACCGCGGTGTCCAGTTCGTTCCTTTTGGCGGGCCTGGTAGGCCAGGCCTACGCCCTGGGCGTCGACCGCGCCGCCGGACCGCGCTGGGTCTTCTGGCTGTTGGTGCCGCTGCTGCTGGTGACCGCCTTCGCCGTGACCCGCCTGCCTGCTGTGCCGCGTCGCACCGGCGCGCCGTGGCGCGCGTTCAGCCGGCTCTTGCGCACTCCCGCGCTGCTGGCCGCCTACCCCGGCGCGTTGACGCTGCTGCTGACGTTCGTCGGCATGTACAGCGCGCTCAGCGTGATCGTCGGCGACCGCTACGGCATCCACGACGCCGGCACGCTCCTCCTGCTGCGCCTGCCCGGTCTGCCCGGCATCGTCCTGGGCGCCTTCGCCGGTCCCTTCATCAACCGGTACGGCGCTCACCGCGTCGCCGTGACCGCGTTGTCGGTCGCCGCGGCCGGGTTGGTGATCGAGGCGGTCGCCGGCGGGATCGCCGGGGTGCTGGTGGGCAGCGCGGTGTTCGTCGCGGGGTTGGCGGTGTCGATCCCGGCGCTGGTGGTCGTCGTCGGCCAGGCCTCGGGGGAGGCGCGCGGGGCCGGGCTCGCCGGGTACGCGTTCCTGGTCGGTCTCGGCGGCGGGATCAGCCCGGTGCTGGTGGCGGCGTTGCTCCCGGCCGGGTTCGCCGTCGTGTGCATGGTGCTGGCCGGGACTTTGGTGGCCGCGGCCGCCGTGCTGGCCTTCGGCGGAGCCGGCGCTCGGCGGGCTTAGCGCCCAGCGGGCCAGGGCCGGCGCTCGGCGGGTCTAGCGGCCGGCGGGGCGGCCCATGCGTCGGGCGGCCTCCACCACGGCCGCTCGCCGGGCCGCGTGGTCCTCGGCGCCGGTCACCATCCGGGCCACCTGCGGCACGGCCACCCACCACGACGCCAGCGCCATGTTCATGAACAGCAGCTCGGTCGCACCCAGCCGGTCGTCGACCGAACCCGCCCCCTGGGCCGCCCGCACCGCCTCCACCTTGCGCCCGTAGTGCGTCCGCCGCCCCTCCTCGTCGGGCACCGGACCGGACCCGTACGCCAGCGCCTCCCACTGCAACAACCGCACCAGGTGCGGGTTCGCCAGGTGGTAGTCGTAGCAGCGCCCGGCGTGCTCGCCGAGGTCGTCCAGCGAGGTCAGCGGCACCGCCGCGGCGATCTTCGCCAACTCGTCGGACAGCACGGTCTGGAACAACCGCTCCTTGTCCCCGAAGTAGTTGTACAACCGCTCCTTGTTGATCCCGGCGCGCGCGGCGATCCGCTCCATCCGCGTCCCCGCCAGGCCGTGCGCGGCGAACTCGACGACCGCGGCCTCCAGCAGCCGCCTACGCGTCTCCTCCGTGTTCCACGCCACGGCCGGATGATATCCAACCCGACCGTTGACGCCCCGGGAGCAGCAGCGACACCACCGCCCCCACCACGCAGATCCCCGCCGTGATCAGGAAGATCTCGTGGTACTCGGTCAGCAGCGCGTCCACCAGCGCCCGCTGGTACGCCTCCGCCTGCCGCCGGAACTCCTCCGGCTCCACCCCGAACGGCAGCGGCGTGTTCAACCCCGCCGTCAACTCCCGGAACCGGTGCAACCCCCACGCCGACAGCGCCGCCACCCCGACCAGCATCCCGGTCATCCGCGCCACGACCACCGCCGCCGACGCCACCCCGTGCCGATCGGACGGCACCACGCGCAGCACCGCCGACGACACCGGCGCGATCACCAGCCCGAGCCCGAACCCGGCCACCGCCAGGTCCCGGTCCACCACGAACCCGGCCACGTCCGCCGGCCATCGGGCGATCAGCAGGTAGGCCACCGCCGCGATCGCCAACCCGGCGAACGACACCCACCGGTCCCCGACCCGACCCGCCAGCCACCCGCCGACCAGCGCACCCACCGGCAACGCGATCAGGAACCGGGCCAGCATCGCGACCGCCGCAGCCGAGTCCTTCCGCAGCACCGTCTGCGCGAACAGCTCGACGTCCACCAGCGTCACCATCAACGCCGCACCGGCCGCCAACGACACCCCGAGCGTGGCCAGGAACGGCCGCCACGACACCCCGGCCGGGTCCAGCAGCCGCACCGACGACCGCCGCTCCCACCACACGAACCCGCCCAACACCAGCACCGCAGCACCGAGTACCGGCCACCCCCACGGCGGCAGCACGGCGTGCTCCGGATCGGGGTTGTACAGCCCCACCACCAGCAACGACAGCGACAACGCCAACAACGCGCCACCGACGACGTCGATCCGCACCGCCGACCGCCCCCCACCGGGCACGGTCCGCTGCACGATCAACACCGCGACCAGCGCCAACGGCAGGTTCACCCAGAACACCCACCGCCAGCTCTGCGGCTCCACCGACTCGAAGAACGACCAGGCGTTGAACAGCGACGTCACGCCCACCCCGTACAGGGTGCCGAGCACGCTCCCCAACTCCTGCGCCGCGCCGACGACCCCCAGCGCCCCGGCCCGCCGCCGCTCGTCCCACAGGTCGCCGACCAGCGCCATGGTCACCGGCAGCAGCGCGCCACCGGCCAACCCCTGCACCACCCGACCGGCCACCAGCAGCGGCAGGTCCCCGGCCAGCGCGGTCACCGCCGACCCCACGGCGAACCCGACCAGGCACAGGTGCAGCACCAGCCGCCGCCCGAACCGGTCCGACAACTGCCCGAGCAGCGGCATCCCGGCCACGTACCCGAGCAGGTACCCGGTCACCACGGGCGTCGCCCGCTCCAGCTTGTTCACCGGGATGCCGAGGTCGCGCACCATGTCCACGAGCACGCCGACCACGACGTACGCGTCCAGCGCGCCGAGCAGGACCGCGACGGCGCCCGCGCCGATCGCCAGGCGGCGGGAGGTCACTTCGGCGGTTCGACGGTGAAGGACTTGTCGAAGTCGACCAACCCGACCGTGACCTTCGCGCCGCTGGGCAGCTCGAACACCGCGTTGGTCAGCTTGTCGTCCTTCACGGAGAACGTCCCCTTCACGTCCGCGCCGATGCCCGGCACCAGCCCGCCGACGACGTCCTTCGGCACGGTCGCCTCGACCACGGCCACCCCGCCGTCGTTGCTCACCGTCTTGGCGTCCTTGGCGCTGGACAGGACCTTCGCCACACCCTTGTCCGGGTTCAGGATCGCCGTCGGGTCGTACACCCGACCGGCCAGCGCGGCCGGCAACTTGGTGAACCCGCCGGTCGGCCCCTTGAAGTACAGGTCCGACTTGACCAGCACGTACTCGACCTCGACGAGCTGCCCGAACTGGTCGACCTTCGCCCGGCCCTTCGAGTCGCCGGCGGCGTTCAGGTCGCCCTCGGCGTCCTTCACGGTCACGTTCGGCAGCTCGCCGTCCACCTTGATCGTGAAGTGGGTGCTGGTCACCGACCGCATCGCGGTGGCGGACTTCCCCAGGACCTCCGAGCCCGCGGGCAGGTCCCCGGCGGAGGAGGTGCACGCGGCCAGCGACAATGCGAGCGCGCCTACCAGGGCGCGGCGACGGAACATACCCGGAATGGTAGATCCACCGGCCTCGCACCTAGGCTTCGTCACATGAACCGCCAGCAGGAGTTCGTCCTCCGCACCCTTGAGGAACGGGACATCCGGTTCGTCCGGCTCTGGTTCACCGACGTCCTCGGCTTCCTCAAGTCGGTCGCGGTGGCCCCCGCCGAACTCGAAGGCGCCTTCAGCGAGGGCATCGGCTTCGACGGCTCGGCCATCGAGGGCTTCGCGCGGGTCTACGAGTCGGACATGGTCGCCAAGCCCGACCCGTCCACCTTCCAGGTGCTGCCCTGGAAGACCTCCGACAACAGCCACTACTCGGCCCGGATGTTCTGCGACATCGCGATGCCCGACGGCTCGCCGTCGTGGGCCGACCCGCGGCACGTCCTGCGCCGCGCCCTGGCCAAGGCCAGCGAGGCGGGCTTCACCTGCTACGTCCACCCGGAGATGGAGTTCTTCCTGCTGAAGAACCTCCCCGCCGACGGCAGCGAGCCGCTCCCGGCGGACAACGGCGGTTTCTTCGACCAGACCAGCCACGAGACCGCGACCCACTTCCGCCGCCACGCCATCGAGGCGCTGGAGGCGATGGGCATCTCGGTCGAGTTCAGCCACCACGAGGGCGCGCCCGGCCAGCAGGAGATCGACCTGCGCTACGCCGACGCCCTCACCATGGCCGACAACGTCATGACCTTCCGGTACGTGGTCAAGGAGGTCGCGATCACGCAAGGCGTGCGGGCGAGCTTCATGCCCAAGCCGTTCTCCGACCAGCCCGGGTCGGGCATGCACACCCACGTGAGCCTGTTCGAGGGCGACCAGAACGCGTTCTACGACGCCGAGGACCCGTACCAGCTCTCCGACACCGGCAAGGCGTTCGTCGCGGGCCTGCTCAAGCACGCCCGCGAGATCTCCGGCGTGACCAACCAGTGGGTCAACTCCTACAAGCGGCTCATCGTCGGCGGCGAGGCCCCGACCGCCGTCTGCTGGGGCCACGCCAACCGGTCGGCCCTGGTCCGCGTCCCGATGTACTCGCCGGGCAAGTCGTCCTCCCGCCGGGTGGAGATCCGCTCGCTGGACTCCGCGTGCAACCCGTACCTTGCCTACGCCGTGATCCTCGCCGCGGGCCTCAAGGGCGTCGAAAAGGGCTACGAACTGCCTCCGCCCGCCGAGGACGACGTGTGGTCGTTGACCGACCGCGAGCGCCGGGCCGCCGGCTACGACAACCTGCCGCAGAACCTGGGCGAGGCGCTGACCGAGATGGAGAACTCCGAGCTGCTCGCCGAGGCGCTGGGCGAACACGTGTACGACTACTTCCTGCGCAACAAGCGCAACGAGTGGGACCAGTACCGGCGCAGCGTCACGCCGTACGAGCTGCGAACCCTGCTGCCGGTCCTGTGAGGGAACAACCCGTGCGGGTGGTCCACACCGGGCACTCGGAGAAGCTAGGTTTGCAGACCGTGACCGAGGTGCCCGCGAGTTCGCAAGCCCTTCCCGAGCTGATCGCGTGCACGGTGGCCACGGCCGCCGAGCTGCCCGCGGTGAAGGTGTTGTCGAACTCCTTCCTGGCCAACCACCCCAGGGCGAGGTTCCTCGCCTTGGTGGTCGACGCCCTCCCGGAGAACTCCGGCCCGGGCCTGATCACGCCGGCTGACCTGGGCGTGACCCCAGCGGACCTGGCCGAGCTGGCCACCGGCTGCACCGCCGACCAACTCTGCGGCCTCCTCCGCCCCAGACTCCTGGAGCAACTCCTGGGCCAAGGCCTCCCAGTCCTCTACCTGTCCCCTTGGACCCAGGTCCTGGCCCCCCTGACCGACCAGGTCCTCTCCGCCGTCCGCCAGGGTCCGTTGGTCCTACTCCCACGAGCCCTTCGCCCCCTCCCCGACGACGGCCTGCGCCCCACCCCCACCGAACTCCTCGAAACCGGCGTCTTCGACCCGGGTTTCCTGGTGGTCGCCCCAGGCGCCGAGCCTTTCCTCCGCTCCCTGGAGGAACAACTCCGCCGAACCCCGGACGCCACCAAGGCAGTGCTGGACATGGCCCCGGCCTTGGTCAGCCTGCACGTCCTACGCGACGCCACCATCGGCCTGTCCGCGTGGAACGCCGGCCAACGAGACCTGCACCGCCGCTCTGACGGCACCCTCACGGTCCTGGGCGAACCCCTGAGCACGGTCCACTTCGAGGGCTTCGACCCCCGCCGCCCCTGGCTGCTGTCCGCGGACTTCGCCGACCGCCCCCGCGTGCTCCTCTCCGAACACCGGGAACTGGCCGAACTCTGCACGAGCTACCGAGCCGAACTGGTCAAACGCGGCTGGACCCAGTCCGAGGTGCCCTACGGCTTCGGCCGCCTGGCGGACGGCACCCCCATCCCGGACACCCTCCGCACCACCTACCGAGAAGCCGCCCGAACCACCCCCGGCTCCCCCTTCGACCCAGCCCACCACGTCCGCGACACCCCACCCACCCAACCCACGCCACCCACCCAACCCACGCCGACCACCCAGACCACTCCCGCCACCGCGCCGGAATCGTCGGTCCCCCGTGAGACAATGGAAGCGGGGGCCGGCGGCCACGCCGAAGCCGCAAAACCGCAGGTCAACGGCACCAAAGCGCCACTTCCGACCGAGCCTGCCGCCACCGGGGACACCGCGACACCCGCCGAGGCAACCGCCGACGCCGCAGCCGGCCCCTCGGACCCGACTGCCGGCAGCGCGACCGCACCCGCCGACGCCTCCGCACCCGCCGGCAGCTCGACCGCAGAGCCCGCCGCCGGCTCCGCACCCGCCGACACCAGCAGCAGCGGCACCGCCGGTCCCGTGAACGCCAGCCCGGCGAGCACCGGCTCCGCGTCCAGCCCGGCGAGCGCCAGCCCGGCGCGCCCGGGCTCGGCGAGCGCCGGAGCTGCCCCCGCCAAGTCCGCCGCCGGCCCCGCGACCGCGAAGCCCGCCCCCGCGCCCGCCGGAGCCGCGACCGCCAAGCCCGCCGGCCCCGCGCCTGCCGGAGCCGGTTCCGCACCTGCCAACCCCGCTTCCGCCGGCACCGGCGCGGCCCGCATCCCGCACCCGGCACCCGCCTTCGGCCCCGACGGCGGCGCGGCCTTCCTGGCCTGGGCCTGCGAACCCGCCGACGGCATCCCCGGCAGCACCCGCTGGTCCGCTGCCCTCTGGCGCGGCGACCAAGCCCTCCGCGACCAGTTCCCCGACCCGTTCGGCACCGACGCCGCCGCCTTCCGCGACTGGTGCGCCGGCCCCGGCGTCGCCTCCGGCCGCCTCCCCGTCCCCGCCGTCCCCACCGCCCGCGCCGACGCCCCGGCACTGCTCGACCAGCTCGGCGTCTCCGTAGTCGGCACCGGCCCGATCGCCGACCTCCTGCACGCCGCTGCCCGCGCGTCCGGCCTGCCCATGTCCACCGGCCTCGGCTACCCGGTCGTCGTCCGCGTCGACGACACCCCCGTCCCCGCCGGCCGGCACGTGATCGACTACCGCCTCGACAGCGGCCCCTCGCCCGACGCGCACGAGCTGTGGGTCCCGTCCGAGACCACCCGCGCCGCCGTCGAACGGCCCGGTGGACCGGCCGTCCGCGTCCTGCCGCTGCCCGTCCGCGAGCAAGAACCGCACGACGAGCATGAACCGCACCACGAGCACGAACCGCACCACGAGCACGAAGGCGTCGTCTTCGGCGCCCTCGCCGACCACGCCGTCGACCGCGAGGGCAACGTCCTCGGCGCGGTGTCCGCGTTCCTCGGCGCGTTCCCCGACCGCAACGACGTCACCCTCCGCATCGAGGTCACGCACGCCGCCGAGCACCCCGAAGCCGCCGAACGGCTCCGCCTCGCCACCGCCGCCGACCCGCGCATCGAACTCGTCGACGCCCTCGGCCCGGTGGACTGCCTGATCTCCCTGCACCGCGGCAGCGGCGACCGCATCACCCACGCCCTCGCGCAGCACGCCGCCCGCGCAGTCCCGCTGCTGGTCGCCGACCACGGCGCGATCGCGGAGCTGTTCGACAAGCAGTCCGTGGTGTTCGTGCCGTGCCGCCAGGGCGTCGAACCGGACGGCCAGGCCGCCGCGAAACTCCTGCGCGCCCTCGCCGACGACCGGCCCACCGCCCGCGCCATCGGCGAGAGGGGCCGCGCCCGCCTGGACACCCGCAGCGTCGCCCGCGTCGGCGACCTCATGCGCGAACGCGTCGAGCACGCCTACCGCACCTGGCGGTCCCGCCGCGCCGCCACCCGCACCAGCCCGGCCGTCGACCCGATGAAGGCGTTGCACTCGGCGAAGCACGCGCTGCTGCGCCAACCCGACGTCGGCACGGCCAGCCGCACGCCGATGGCACCGCAACTGCGCAAGATGGTCCTGCGCGTCCTCGACCACTACGACAACCACATGCGCGACGTCCTCAACTCCCTCGTGGACGGCGTCGAGCGCACCGTGTCCGAGCTGGTCCGCCGCCAGGACGAGCTGACCACCGGCGTCGGCCTCGGCGAACTCGAGGTGCTGCGCGCCGAGATCGAGGAGCACGTCGAACGCCAGGGCCAGCTCGCCGACCAGCTCCTCGGCCTGGACGACGGCGTGGTGCGGGTGCGCGCCGACATGGCCGGCCAGGGCAGGCGGGTCCGCGACATCGAGGACGCCGTCGTCGCCGAAGCCGCCAAGCGGGCAAAGCAGGGTGACGCGCTCGCGCAGCGCATCGACAAGCTCGCCGTCGCGCTCGAACGCACCCTCGACCGGATCGACACGCTGGAGTCCAAGGTCGTCGAGGTCATCCGCGACCGCGACCACCGGCTCGACGCCGGCCTGCGCGCCGCGAACCAGGCCCAGCAGACCGCCGACGCGCTGCGCCGGGTCGTCGTCCGGGAGCACGAGCGGCACGGCGAGGCGGTGCCGGACGTGCGCAGCTCGCTGGTGCTCACCGACGTCGGCCTGCTGCGCCTGCCGTCCGACGACGCGTTCATGCTGCCGATGCTGTCCAGCAACGGGGTGTGGGAGAGCGAGCTGTCCGAGCTGATCGACTCGGTCGTGGAGCCGGACGGGATCTTCCTCGACGTCGGCGCGTACGTGGGCTACCAAACCGTGCGGATGCTCAGCCGGTTCGGCACCGGCGGCGCGGTGGTCGCCGTCGAACCGTGCCCGTCCGCGCTGGAGTTGTTGCGGCACAACGTTTCCGTGAACCTGCCCGAGCGCGTCGCCGACCGGCTGGTCGTCGTGGACGCGGCGGCGTGGGAGAGCGTCGGCGAACTGGCGACCACTCCCGCGTTGACCGGTGGGGTGTCCGTCGCCCCGCTGGCGCCCGACGCCCCGGAGGACACGCCGCGCGTTCGGTCGGCCCGGCTCGACAAGGAGCTGGAGGCCGTGCCCGCGTTGCAGGGCATGAACCTGTCCGTCGTCCGGGTGGACGCGCCGGGCCGCGGTCACCGCGCGCTGGCCGGACTCGTGCGCCTGCTGCGCCGCGACCGCCCGCACGTGTTCCTGGAGTTCTCGGCGTCGGCCACGGAGAGCCTCGGCGACGATCCGGTCACGGTGCTCAAGGAGTTCCGCATCTGGGGCTACGACCTGGTGCCGGTCGCGACCCGCGAGGCCGCGTCGCCGGAGCAGATCGTGGCCGCGATGGAGGGGCTGCGGACCATCTCGCTGTGGCTGCGCCCGCGCCCGGTCCAGGCGAAGCCGGCCGCTCCGCAGGTGGCCGTGCCGGTCCGCCAAGCCGCCGTCGACCCGGCCACAGCCCGCTGACCAGGCGATTTGACTTCGTGCGCGGCCGTGGGTAACTTTTACCGAGTCGCCAGCAAGACCCCGGAACGAGCGGGTTGACACCGCGAATCGGGCCGGGTAGAGTATTGCGGCGTCACTCCCGGAAGCGAATAAGTGGCCTAAAAGGCCGCCTCGGTTCCACGGAGAAAACAAGCAAACTGAATGCGCAGCGAGTTTGGCGCGGCTGAGAGAGACCGGAAACGGCCGATTTGACACCGCGAAAACGAACGAGCTAAGCTTCAGACACAAGCGAGAAACAAGCCCCGGAATGAACCGCGGTAAGACGCGGATCACGATGGTGAGCGCGTGTTCTTTGAGAACTCAACAGCGTGCCGAATAGCCAGTAAATTTATGAACCTCGTCAAGAGGTTTCCTTTGAGATTGACTGGACGACTGACTGTTGAAGCAGGTCATATTCCG
>NZ_JAPSLK010000003.1:359202-395244 GCF_031180885.1 Saccharothrix sp. | reverse complement strand
CGCTGTCCGGCGTGCTGATGCTCGGGCTGGTGGAGAACATCCTCCGGCTGC
This sequence comes from Saccharothrix sp., assembly GCF_031180885.1. GTDB lineage: Bacteria > Actinomycetota > Actinomycetes > Mycobacteriales > Pseudonocardiaceae > Actinosynnema. The sequence continues at coordinate 395,193 of NZ_JAPSLK010000003.1, read as the reverse complement.
TGAGCGTCAGCGGGTTCTACATCAACGCCTCCTACGGCGCGGTGATCATCCTCGCGCTGGTCGTGACCCGTTACGCCACCGGAAAGGTGCAGGAATGAGTGAAATCGCGCTGCACACCAGGCTGAAGCCGGGGTGCGAAGAGGAGTACGACCGGGTTCACGCGACCATCCCGAGCGAGCTGGACGCGGCGCTGCGCGAGGCCGGCGTGTCGTCGTGGCGGATCTGGCGCAGCGGACGGGACCTGTTCCACCTGGTCGAGGTCGAGGACTACGCGGCGATGCGTGCTTTCCTGGCCGAGCACCCCGCCAATGTGCCGTGGCAGGCCCGCATGGCGGAGCTGCTGGACGTGCCCGACGACTACAGCGGAGCCGCACCGGACGTCCGACTCGTCTGGGAGCTGCCCTGACCCCGTTGTCCATCGTCGATGCGCACCACCACATGTGGGACCTGTCGGTGCGCGACCACGACTGGATCACCGACCCGCCGATGGGCGTGATCTGTCGGTCGTTCGGGGTGACGGACCGGGTGGCATCGGCTCCGGAGGTGATCAGCAGCGTGCTGGTGCAGACGGTGACCGTGGCCGAGGCTCCGACTGGCCGGTGTGCCTGCTGGCCGCCTCGTACGGCGAGGTGCTGGGGGCGGCGCGGGGACTGGCCGCCGAGCTGACCCCGGCCGAGCGGGAGCGGCTGTTCGCGGGCACGGCCGTCGAGGTCTACGGGTTGTACTAGAGACATCCCCACGTGGGCCCCCGGAGTCACCTCCGGGGGCCTTTTCACGGCAGTGTGATGACCACTTCGAGGGTGCGTGGACCGTGCACCCCTTCAACCCGTTCCAGTTCGATGTCGCTGGTCGCGGACGGGCCGCTGATCCAGGTCTGGGTGCGTACGCCGGCCAGGGCTGCGACCGCGTCGGGAACGCCGGCGACGATCTGGTCGGCGCGGACCACCACCAGGTGGTAGTCCGGGACCAGGGTGAGGGAGCGGGGGCCTTGGTCGGGTGCGTCGTGGTCGAGGACGATGGTGCCGGTGTCGGCGATGGCGACCCGGCACGCCGTCACCACGGCATCGGTTCGTTCCAATCCGGCGAGGTCGGGGATCGCTCGTGTTGCCCGCGGTGCCCATTCGGCGGGTACGCCAGGGGCCGCGACGACGTGTTGTGCTTCGCGTTCGGTGAGGGCGTCGGTGACAGCCTGTGCGGTGTCGGTCGCGGGTACGAGGCGGACCTGTGCGCGGTAGTCGCGTAGGCGTTCGGCGAACAGGTAGGGGTCGCCTGGGCCGCTTGCCCGGCGGTAGGTGCGGGGTACCGCCGGGGTGGGGCGGTCGGTGAGGGCGGCGGCGATGCGGGTCAGGACTGCGGTGCGGGCGTCGGTCATCGGGTTTCCCACCAGTCGCGGAAGGTTTGTCGGGGTGGTCGGGGGAGGTCGCGGGCGGTGGTCCAGGCGGACAGTGGTGGTGGCAGGTGGCCGATGCGGTCGTGGCGGCGGCCCAGGACGCGGGCGGACCGCGCGGAGCGCAGCAGTCGTCGCCAGCGCTTCGCATCGGACATGAACCAGGCCAGGGAGCGCATCGCCGCGGATTCGGCGGTTCTGCCCTTGGTCTGAGTGACGCGTTCGCGCAGGTGCACCAGCATCGAGGGGATGTCGATGGCGACCGGGCACACGTCGTAGCACACGCCGCACAGCGAGGACGCGTACGGCAACGTGGGGTTGCGGTCGACTCCGGTCAACTGCGGTGAGAGGACCGCGCCGATGGGGCCGGGGTAGGTGGAGCCGTAGGCGTGGCCGCCGGTGCGTTCGTAGACCGGGCAGGAGTTCAGGCACGCGGAGCAGCGGATGCACCGCAGTGCCGCGCGGCCGTCGGGGTCGGCCAGGGTGGCGGTGCGGCCGTTGTCGACCAGCACGACGTGGCTGGTCTGGCCTTCGGTGGGGCCGGTCCAGACGGAGGTGTAGGGGTTCATGCGCTCGCCGGTGGAGGAGCGGGGGAGCAGTTGCAGGAACACCTCCAGGTCCTGCCACGTCGGCACCAGTTTCTCGATGCCCACGACACTGATCAGGGTGCGTGGCAGGGTCAGGCACATCCGGCCGTTGCCCTCGGACTCGACGACCACGAGGGTTCCGGTGTCGGCGACGGCGAAGTTCGCGCCGGAGATGGCCACGTCGACGGTGGTGAATTTGTGCCGCAGGTAGGAGCGTGCGGCTTCGGCGAGGGCGCGGGGGTCGTCGGACAGGTCGGGGTCGACGCCGGGCATCTCGCGGCGGAACAGGTCGCGGATCTCGGCCCGGCCTCGGTGGATGGCGGGCACGAGGATGTGGCTGGGGCGGTCGTGTCCGAGTTGGACGATCAGTTCGGCGAGGTCGGTTTCGATGGCCGTGACGCCGGCGTCGGCGAGGGCTTCGTTGAGGCCGATCTCGGCGGTGGCCATGGACTTGACCTTGATGACCTCGCGGGTGCCGGTGGCGGTGACCAGGTCGGTGACGATCCGGCTCGCCTCGGTGGCGTCGCGGGCCCAGTGCACCGTTGTGCCGCGCTCGACCAGGGCGGCCTCGAACCGGAGCAGGAACGTGTCCAGGTCGGCCAGGACCGCGTCCTTGATCGCCGCCCCGGCCGCGCGCAGTTCGGCCCAGTCGGGGAGTTCGGCCACGACCGACGCGCGTTTGGCGCGGATGGTGGACGTGGCCTTGGCGAGGTTGCGGCGCAGTTGGGCGTCCCCTAGCGCGGCGCGGGCGGCGGTGGGGAAGGGGGTGCCGGTGAGGTTGCCGGTGCCGCGGGGCATCCCGAGGAACGTCATCGCGCGCCCACCTCCGCCGTGCTCGCCAGGATCTCGGCCAGGTGCAGGGTCCGCACTCCCGACCGCAACCGGCTCAGGCCGCCGCCGATGTGCATGAGGCACGACGAGTCGCCGGCGGTCAGCACGCGCGCGCCGGTGCCGAGGACCGCGGTCATCTTGTCGGCCAGCATCGCGGTGGAGGTGTCGGCGTTCTTCAGCGCGAACGTGCCGCCGAACCCGCAGCACGTCTCGGCCGCCGGCAGCTCGACCAGGTCGATGCCGCGCACCGCCCGCAGCAGCCGCAACGGTTTCTCGCCCACGCCCAGCACGCGCAGCGAGTGGCATGTGGGGTGGTAGGTGACGCGGTGCGGGAAGTAGGCGCCCACGTCGGTCACCCCGAGCACGTCGACCAGGAACTCCGACAGCTCGTAGGTCCGCCGCGCCACCTCGCCGACCGCCGCCACCAGCCCGGCGTCGCCGTGCTCGCGTGCCACGCCGGCGTGCTGGTGGCGGATCGACCCGGCGCAGGACCCCGACGGCGTGACGATGACGTCGGCCTGCGCGAACGCCTCGACGTGGTTGCGCACGACGGGCAGCGCCTGCGCGGCGTACCCGGTGTTGACGTGCATCTGGCCGCAGCAGGTCTGCCGAGGCGGGACGACGACCTCGTGACCCAGGCGTTCGAGCAGGGTGACGGTGGCCTTGCCGACATCGGGGAACAGCCCGTCCACCAGGCACGTGACGAACAGCGCGATTCTCACGAGTCCCACAGTAGACTGTGTGGTCTGACCATACCAGGCATGTGGTCAGACCACAGTGCGGGAGGGTGAGTGGACGGGTACGTGACGGTGCTGCGGCACGTCGAGGAACAACTGGCCGCGGGGCACCTCGGCGTCGGGCGGCACCTGCCCGGCGAACGGCAACTCGCCGAGGAACTGGGGGTCAGCCGTCCTACGGTGCGTGAGGCGATCCGGGTCCTCCAGGCGCTCGGCGTGGTGCGCAGCGGCGTGGGGTCCGGCCCGGGCGCGGGCACGACGGTGGTCGCCGACCCGGCGGGTGGCATCGCCGCGGCGCTGCGGCTGCACCTGGCCACCCGGCTGCTGCCGCTGGCCGACCTCGTCCAGACCCGCACCATGATCGAAAGCCACTCGGTGCGCGCCGCCGCTCGCACCCCGGATCACCCGGACCTGGCCCGCGCGGCCGAGCTGCTCGACCGCATGGACGACCCGGCCCTGGACGCGGACGCCTACCACCGCCTCGACGCGGACTTCCACGTCGCCCTCACAGCGGCGGCCGGCAATGCGGTCAACACCGCCGTGATGACCGCGTTGCGCGACGCCATGCACGCCACCGTGCTGCACGCCGTAGCCGCCCTGCCGGACTGGTCGACGACCGCCGCGCGGTTGCGGCGCGAGCACCGGGCGATCCTGCGTGCCATCCGGGCGGGTGACGGTGACCTGGCGGCCAAACGCGTCACCCGCCACGTGGAGGGCTTCCACCGCGAGTGGGTCCGGCACGCGAGCCCCGACTCGCGGTGAACCTCAGCCCAGGACCTGCGCCTCGGCCAGGGACAGCGGCCGGTCCGAGCCGACGAGCTGGACGCGGACGTAGCGGGCGCTACGGCCGACTGCGAACGTGGAGGTCGTGGGCGAGACCCCGCTGTGGAAGGACTTCCACACGCCGCTCTGCCCCGCGGTCACCTGCGGGTCGGTCGAGGTGAACGGGGTGTCGGAGGTGAAGACGTAGAAGTCCCGCAGCCGGTCGGCGCAGCAGTCCGTCCGGTTCCACAACTTGATCGAGCCCACCGGGAGCGACGAGCCGAGGTCGACCTGCCACCACGGGTTGGTGTCCAACGGGGCGTCGGCGGTGTGGGTGACCGACAGGTTCCAGAAGTTGCCGTCGGTGTTGCCGTCCACGGCCCGGCTCGCGTTGGGGTTGTGGGCGGCGAGCGTGCTGGACTGGGTGGCCGGCTGGTCGAGCGCCATGTTCTCGTAGACCTGGACCTCGGCCAGCGACAGTGGCCGGTCCGAGCCGACGAGCTGCACGCGGACGTAGCGGGCGCTGCGGCCCACGGGCAGGGTCAGCGACCCGGTGAAAGTGCTTGCCCGGTAGGTGTTCCACACGCCGCTCTGGTTCTTGGTGACCTGCGGGTCGTTGGAGGTGAACGGGGTGTCGGAGGTGAAGACGTAGAAGTCCCGCAGGCGGTCCGAGCAGCAGTCGGTCCGGTTCCACAGCCTGATCGCGCCGACCCGCTGGGACGAGCCCAGGTCGACCTGCCACCACGGGTTGGTGCCCTGGGCGGCGGTGTGGGTCACCGAGCCGTTGCCGAACGCGCCGCTGGTGTCCCAGTCGACGGCCTTGTCCGCCTCGCTGCCGGCCTGGAGGGTGCTGGACTGGGTGGCGGGCTTGCCCACGGCCAGGTTGCCGTCGAGCGCGCCGTAGGGGTGCACGGAGAACGTGGAGACGGCCGGCAACGCCCGTGAGGAGGTGATCCGCAGCCGGACCTTGTCGGTGGTGACCGCGCTGCTCAGCTTGAGCAGGCGGCGGTAGCCGATCGTGGTGCCCGTGCCGACCTGCTGCCAACCGGAGCCGTTCCACGCGTCCACGGCGAACCCGGACACGCGCTGCCCGACCAGGAGGCTTTCCTGGAGGTTCACCAGGCGGAAGGTCTTGGGGGAACCGAGGTCCAGCACCAGGCCGCCGGTGGGGCCGGTGGGCTGCCAGGCGGTGGTGTCGTCGGAGTCGAGCACGGCGGCCGGGGCGTTGCCGGTGGTGTTCGAAGTGCCCGCGTCGTTGGTGGCGGTGGCTCCGGCGGAGACCTTCTGGCGGGTCGCCCGGATCCAGTCGCCGAACTCCTTCATGCGCGACACCGTGTCGGCGGGGAAGCGGCCGGTGTTGTCGGGGGCGATGTTGAGCAGCAGCTGGCAGTTCTTGCCGACCGAGTTCAGGTACATGTGCTTCACCGCGTCCAGCGAGACGGCGCGGGCGTCGGGGTTCCAGAACCAGTAGTTGCCTTGCAGCCTGCCGTCGCACTCGGCCGGGGCCCAGCGCAGCACCTTCCAACTGCTTGCGCCGTTGGTCTGCTGCCCGAGCCTGGCGTCACTGCCCAGGTCGAGCGCCTGGTTGCCGCCGGGCACGGGCAGCACCATGTCCGCGGCGGTCGCCGGGTCGGCCGGGTTGCCGGCGTAGTCGACGTCGTAGGGCAGCGGGGACCACTCGCTGGTCCGGTGGGTGAGACCGTCCTCGTTGCCCGCCCAGCGCACGTCCGGGCCGCCGTCCTGGAAGACGACCGCCTCGGGTTGCAGGGCGCGGACCATCGCGACCCAGTCCTTGAAGTTGTACTTCTGGTTGGTCCACGGCCACGGGTTGGCGCCGTCGAGCCACACCTCGTGCACCTGGCCGTACTTGGTGAGCACTTCGTAGAGGGTGTTGAGGTAGTAGGCGTTGTAGTCGTCGACGGTGTAGGTGAAGGACTGGCCGTTTCCGGTGCCGATGCTGGGGATCCGGGTGGGCTTGGGGGTGCTGCCGTTGCCGTACCGGCCGGTGGTCGCGCGGGTCTGGTACTCGTGGCCGTCGGCGGGGGAGAGGTAGAACCCGACCTTGAGGCCGTACTTGCGGGCCGAGTCGGTGAACGCGCGCAGGACGTCGCCCTGGCCGTTGCGCCAGGTGCTGGAGGCCACGCCGTGGTCGGAGTAGGCGGACGGGAACAGCAACATCCCGTCGTGGTGCTTGGCGGTCAGGATGACCTTCTTGAAACCCGCGTCCCGGAACGTCGACATCCACTGGTCGGTGTCGAGGTTGGTCGGGTTGAACACGTCGGGGTCCTCGGTCCCGGTGCCCCACTCGCGGCCGGTGAACGTGTTCGGTCCGAAGTGGACGAACCCGGTCAACTCCTCGCGTTGCCACGCCAACTGGCGCGCGGACGGCGTCACCGACGCCGCCTTCTGGATGACCTGCGCCGGCGTGTCGGTGCTGTTGATCCCCACCACCGGGTTCGGCTCCGCCGCCGTCGCGGTGGGTGCCGTCGCCACGACCGCGCCGGCGAACGTCGCGAGCGCTCCGAGTGACGTGATCAAGGGCCGCCACGCACGCGGGCGTCGTCGACCGATGGGTTTGCTCACCATGCCTCGTACTCCTCTGTATCGAGTAGGTGGTGCGTCCGGCACTGGGTGCCGGGTACCGTGAGACGCGCTAGACCTCCGATCAATACTGCGCCCGGCTCGTGAAGTCGGTCAATATGTCCAGGAAGTGTGTGTCAACTGGATCGATTGGTCGGATCACTGGGAGGGGTGGCGTCAAGTGGTGGGAGGTGTCCGGTAGTCGACAGGTTTCGTGCGCGGTCGTCGTTGACGGCGGTGCGCGCGGCCCGAGACGATGCGGTCTGGACCATTCCGGCAATGGGGCCGGTCCGGGTGCGGAGTCCGCGGTGGGGCGTTGACGAGCTGCCACACCGCGACGGCGTGGCAGGGGGTGTGAGTCGCGGTCGGCCTCTGATTCGTCGCCGGTCGCCAACCGGGTTTCCGTGCCGGACCTCGCTGTTCCGCTCCGCCGGGCGATACCCCCCAGTCCCCGGTGTGGTGGAACGGCACCTTCTCGACGGCGTCGGACCGGTGGTTGGCCCTTCCACCGTTTCTCCACATCGGACTGCGGAGTCGTCAGCGGGAAACCATCGAGTTCACGAGAGGCACTCAACGATGCGTGTGCGAACATCAACACTGGCCGGCACCCTCGTCCTGGTCGCGGCGACGGTCACGGTGGCGGCCCCGGTGCAAGTCGCCTCGGCACAGGTCGATCCGGCGCGGTTCCAGCAGGTCACGCTCGCCCGCGGGGTCGGTGAGATGGGCGAGCCGATGTCGATGGCGGTGCTGCCGGACACCTCGGTCCTCCACACGTCCCGCGAAGGCGTCCTCCGCCGCACGGACAGCGCCGGGAACACCTCCGTCATCGGCACGCTGAGCGTGTACCGGCACGACGAGGAGGGCCTCCAGGGCGTCGGAGTGGACCCGGGCTTCGCGACCAACCGCGCGATCTACCTGTTCTACGCCCCGCCCCTGTCCACCCCGGCCGGTGACGCGCCGGACACCGGCACGGACTGGAGTGCGTGGCAGGGCGTGAACCGGTTGTCCCGCTTCACCTTGAAGCCGGACTGGACGCTCGACCCGGCCAGCGAGCGCAAGGTGCTCGACGTCCCGGCCGACCGGGGCATGTGCTGCCACGTCGGCGGTGACATCGACTTCGACGACGCCGGCAACCTCTACCTGTCCACCGGCGACGACACGAACCCGTTCCAGTCCGGCGGGTACAGCCCGCTCGACGAGCGCACGAACCGCAACCCGGCCTTCGACGCCCAGCGCACCTCCGCCAACACCAACGACCTGCGCGGCAAGATCCTGCGCGTCAAGGTCAACGCCGACGGCTCCTACACCGTCCCGCCCGGCAACCTCTTCGCCCCGGGAACCCCGAACACCCGCCCCGAGATCTACGCCATGGGCTTCCGCAACCCGTTCCGGATGAGCGTCGACAAAGCCACCGGCGTGATCTACGTCGGCGACTACGGCCCCGACGCCGCGACCACGGACCCCAACCGCGGCCCGTCCGGCCAGGTCGAATTCGCCCGCGTCCCGTCCCCGGGCAACTACGGCTGGCCGTACTGCACCGGCACCAACACCACCGCCGAGACCTACAACGAGTGGAACTTCGCCACCAACACCACCGGCCCCAAGTACAACTGCGCCAACCCCACCAACAACTCCTTCCGCAACACCGGCCAGACCACCCTCCCGCCCGCGCGGTCGAGCTGGATCCGCTACGGCGGCGACGCCGGCTCACCCCCGGAGTTCAACAGCGGCACCGGCGAATCCCCGATGGCCGGGCCTGTATACCGCTACAACGCCGCATCCACCTCCCAGGTGAAGTTCCCGCAGTCGCTGGACGGGCACTTCTTCGCGATGGAGTTCAGCCGCCGCTGGATCAGGGACATCACCGTCAACCCCGACGGCTCGCCCGGCACGATCGCCACCTTCCCGTGGACCGGCACGCAGGTGATGGACGCCGAGTTCGGCCCCGACGGCGCGCTGTACGTGCTGGACTACGGCACCGGCTTCTTCAACGGCGACGCCAACTCCGCGCTCTACCGGATCGAGCACATCGGCGACGGCAACCGCGCCCCGACCGCCAAGGCGGCGGCCACCACCACCTCCGGCCAAGTCCCGCTCACCGTCGGGTTCTCCTCGACCGGCTCCACCGACCCGGAGGGCACAGCGCTGAGCTACCGCTGGGACTTCGGTGACGGCACCACCAGCACCCAACCCAACCCCACCCACACCTACACGACCAACGGCGTCCGCACCGCCACGCTCACGGTCACCGACACGGGCGGCAAGACCGGCTCGGTGAACACCACGATCACCGTCGGCAACACCGCACCCACCGTGCGGATCGACGCCCCGCTCGACGGCAAGGTGTTCGCCTACGGCGACACGATCCAGTACCGGATCACGGTCACCGACCCCGAGGACGGCGCGATCGACTGCAACCGCGTGAAGATGACCTACGGCGTCGGCCACGACAGCCACGGCCACGTGATCACCACCCGCACCGGGTGCACCGGCTCCATCACGATCCCGGTCGACGGCGAACACGACGAGGCGGCCAACGTCTTCGGCTCCTGGGATGCCGAGTACACCGACAACGGTGCCAACGGCCAGCCCGCGCTGACCACGCACGCCAAGGCGACCACCCAGCCGCGCCACCGCCAGGCGGAGCACTTCGAGTCCTCGTCCGGCATCGCCAAGTTCGCCAAGACCCAGGCCGAAGGCGGCTACACCGTCGGCGATGTCCACAACGGGGACTGGATCGCCTTCACGCCCTACGCGCTCGGCAACGCGAAGTCCTTCACCGCCCGCGTGTCCTCCGGCGGCAGCGGCGGCACGATCCAGGTCCGCGCCGGATCGCCCACGGGCACCGTGCTCGGGTCAGCGACCGTGCAGCCGACCGGGAGCTGGGAGACCTTCGCGACGGTGACCGGCACGCTCGCGGGCGCACCCACGGGCACGACCAAGCTCTACTTCACCTTCGCCGGCGGTACGGGCGCGCTGTTCGACGTCGACTCGTTCACCTTCACCACCGCCTTCCAGGGACAGATCCTCGGCACGGGCGCGAAGTGCGTCGACGTGGCCAACCGGGCCACCGCCAACGGCACCGCCGTGCGGATGTGGGACTGCAACGGAACCCCTGCCCAGGACTGGACCCGTTCCGGCGAGACCTGGCGGGCCCTGGGCAAGTGCCTGGACGTGAAGTACGCGGGCACGGCCGCGGACACGCAGGTGTGGCTGTGGGACTGCAACGCCACCGTCGCGCAGAACTGGGTACCCGGCGCCAACGGCTCCCTGGTCAACCCGAACTCCGGCAAGTGCCTCGACGCCGTGTTCGGCACCGACCGACTCGTCATCCGCGCGTGCGACGGCGGTCCGACCCAGAACTGGACCACGCCGTGAAGCGGGCAGCCGTCTGCGCGGCGGCCACCCTGGTCCTGACCGCGTTGTCCTCACCCGCCTCGGCCGCGGACGCCCCCTACGACGTGCTGGTGTTCAGCAAGACGGCGGCGTTCCGGCACGACTCCATCCCCGCCGGTGTCCAGGCCGTCCGGGACCTCGGCGCGGCGAACGGTTTCACCGTGACCACGACCGAGGACGCCGCCGAGTTCACCGCTCGGAATTTGGCGAAGTACGAGGCGGTGGTGTTCCTCAACACGACCGGCGACGTCCTCAACGACACCCAACAGACCGCGTTCGAGAACTACATCCGCGCCGGCGGCGGGTACGTCGGCGTGCACGCGGCGGCCGACACGGAGTACGACTGGCCGTTCTACGAACACCTCGTCGGCGCGTACTTCAAGGCCCATCCACCGACTCAGCAAGCCGGCATCAAGGTGGAGAACCGGGGCACTGCCGCGACCGCCCACCTGCCGCAAACCTGGACCCGCACCGACGAGTGGTACGACTACCGCACCAACCCCCGCTCCACCGCCCGGGTCCTGGCAAGCATGGACCACAACACCTACACCGGCTGGCAGACCACCGGCGACCACCCGATCACCTGGTGCAAAACCCTGGACCGTGGCCGCAGCTTCTACACCGGGGTCGGGCACACCGCCACCTCGTACGGTGAAGCAGCCGTCCGCGCGTTGCTGTTGGGCGGCATCCGGTACGCCGCCAGCCGCACGAAGGTCGACTGCCGCCCGGAGGTCGGCTACACCACCCTCTACGACGGCTCGACCACCGGCTGGTCCCAGGCCGGACCAGGCGGGTTCACCAACACCGACGCGACCCTGTCCAGCACCGGCGGGATGGGCCTGTACTGGTACAGCGCCAAGCAGTTCACGTCGTACTCGCTGAAGCTGGACTGGAAGCTCGCCGGCGACGACAACTCCGGGGTCTTCCTCGGTTTCCCGCCCTCCACCGACCCGATGTCGGCGGTGGACAACGGCTACGAGGTCCAGATCGATCCCACCGACACCCCCGACCGCACAACCGGATCCGTCTACGGTTTCAAGGCCCCTGACACCGCCGCCCGCGACGCCGCGCTCAACCCGGCCGGCGAGTGGAACGACTTCGAACTCCTTGTCGAGGGCGAACGGCTGCGCGTCTACCTCAACGGCACTCTGATCAACGATTTCACCAACACCAACCCGGCGCGGTCGTTGGCCGGACACATCGGCATCCAGAACCACGGCACCGGCGACGACGTGTCGTTCCGCAACGTCCGCATCAAGGAACTCACCGACCAGGTCCTGCAAGCCGAATCGTTCAGCACGGCCAGCGGTGTGCAACCGTTCGCCAAGTCCGGCGCGCACAACGGGCAGACGCTCGGCCACATCGACCCCGGAGACTGGGCGGCCTACGACAACGTCGACCTGACCGGTGCGGGCGTCTTCCGCGCCCGCGTGGTCTCCGGAGGTCCCGGCGGAACCATCACGGTCCGCACCGGCTCGCCGACGGGACCGGTGCTCGGCTCGGTCGCCGTGCCCAACACCGGCGGCTGGACCACCTTCGCCGACGTCCGAACACCGCTGTCCGCGGTACCGAACGGGCCGCACAACCTGCACCTGACCTTCACCGGCACAGGCAGCGGCCTGTTCGACGTGGACGACGTCACCCTGGTGAAGCCACCGCCCGAGCCGGTCTCCGGACCGATCGTCGGCGCGGGCGGCAAGTGCGTCGACGTCGCCGGGGCCGCCACGGCCGACGGCACCAAGGTCCAGTTGTGGTCGTGCAACGGCACGAACGCACAGCAGTGGACCCACTCCGGCACCACGTGGCAGGCACTGGGCAAGTGCCTGGACGTCGCCGGGGCGGGGACGGCGGAGGGCACCAAGGTTCACCTGTGGACGTGCAACGGAACCGTCGCGCAGGACTGGGCGGTGGGGACCGACGGGTCGTTGGTCAACCCGCATTCCGCCAAGTGCCTGGCCGCTTCGGGCGGGAGCACGGCGGATGGCACGCAGCTCGCCATCTCCACCTGCAACGGCGGTGCTAGCCAGAGGTGGACCATCCCTCGGTGATGAACGTGGCGGGGCACGGCAGCGCGTGCGGTCGCGCCGCGCCCCGCCGCCTCCGGGAGGTCGGTGGCGACCTCCCGGACCCGGGTGCTCGGGAGGCAAGGGCGGACCCGAGCACCCGGGGCGACCACCACAGGCAACCCGGGCGCTGCGTTGATACGGGCGCCCGACAGGCACCTCTTATGGCCGGCGCATCAGTCCACTATGGACCACCTGTCAGTAAGTCCACTGTGGGACCAATTGTGTCAACGGGTCCGGCAACCCGGCCACGACAGCGCCGCCGTGGCCGGGTCCGCCTCGAACTGCACATGTCCACCGAATCCGGCGATGGAGAGTGACAGCGGAGGGAGCACACCCGTGCGCACACCAAGGTCACGGGCCAGGCGGTGGTTGTTGGCGATGGCCACCACCCTGATGGCCGGCACCGGTTCGCTCGTGGCGACCGGGACGGCCGTCGCCGTGAACGACGTCGCACCCTCCGTCGTTCACGCGCTGCAGGAATGGGTCGGTGGGACGGGGCAGGTGCGGCTGTCCTCCACCGCTCGGGTCGTGGTCGCGGCGGACGCCTCGCCACGACTCCGGCAGTTGGCAGGCCAGGTGGTCGATGAGTTGGCGGAGCTGACCGGTCTGCGGCTCGGCACAGCCGTCGGCGAACCGAAGCCCGGTGACGTCGCGTCGCGCGTGGACGCCACGGCTTCCTACGGCGGGGTGTCGGCCGACCTGCGGTCCGAGGCGTACCGGCTGGAGACCACAGACCGAATCACGATCACCGGTGGCACGGAGACCGGTGCGTACTACGGAACAGTGCTTGTATACGCCGGCGAGCGCCTCCCTGATCTGCTGGTGGAAATCGGCCAGGCCGGTTACCAGGTACTGAAACCGCGCCGAGGTTTCATCGGCGTACAGGATCTTCATGTCCGCGTAGGCGACCCTGTCCACCGCGGCGCTGAAAGTCGCCGTCTCGCGCAGCTCGGCACGTGTCGCTTCGTCGATCATCCCGCCCGTTAGCGAGTGGCGCTCCCGCAGCACGTAGCGGACCAGGTCGCCCATGTACAGGGTGAGATTGGGCCATGCATCCTTCATAGTGCCGACCGAGGTCCTGGTGTTGGCATTTTCCAGACGGGCGGCGTTCCGAACAGCGCGTGAGCGATGCGTTCCTTACGCCGAGCCTCCTTGCGCGTGCAACGGTTCCAGCCAGTGGAAATCGCTGCGCCACCACGCCGGCGAGTTCGGCTGGCACGCGTTCAGGTGACGGGCCCGCGGAGGCCGACTTCCCAGGCCTCCTCGGTGTGTTGGACCTGCGGGAGCCGGTGCGGTGGAGCGAGCCGTTGCTCGGCCAGTATTCCTCCTTCGAGTGCGGTGGATGCGCCCCGCGCTGGGCGGGGTGGGAGGTTCCGTGTGCGGGTGCGGGCGTTGTCGCACGCCCCGGGGACTGACCCGGTTCGACGTCGGCGAGTCCCTTCTCCTCGGCCACCTCTCGGATAACCGCCGTTTCCAGGTCCTCGCCCGCGTCGACCCGCCGGTGGGCACTGTCCTCCCGCCGGCGGAGGACGGGTTCCTCGGACCGGGCTCTGCGCCTCGCGTCGCGCTTGCTTGGCCGTGCTGCGCCCGTGAACCGTTCGGTACACGCGGCCGCCGCGCGAATCCCGCTTTCACGACTGCGCCGCGAGGCGGTCGGTGGGTGAATGCACCTCTTGGCCGCTGTCGCCTATCCGGCTGGCTGTTTCGCGCTTCTGGTCGTTCGGGCATCATGGAAAGACGGCGGGCGAGCGCGGGAGGCGATCGACGTGGCAGATGGTGGTGCACCGGCCGAACTGTCGTCGGGGTTGCTCGACCTCACGGGACTTCGGCTGGCGGACTTGAGATCCTTGCACAGCTCGCAGTTGACCGCTGCCATTCGGCACACCGTCGACGAGGCGGTTCGGGGTTGGTTCGGTGATTCCATCCAAGGACAGCGTGACTAGTCGGGCCGCTGGTCACGTCGAGCTGGACACCCACCGCCTGCCCCGTTCCGTCTTCGAGGAGATCTGTGGCGGGCCCGTCGGTCCCGGCGGAATCGCAATTTTGCGGAATGGACAACACAGCCTTCGCAGGCTGCGCTTGAAAACGTTCGCGGAAGAGGCGGCGGCGTCCTCGCTCGACCTCGGCCCGTTCCACGACATCGGCGCGGCGTGGGCGTTGCTCGCGAAGGCGGAGGACCGGGCGCCGTACGTCGTCGAGGACGTCTTGCTCTACCCGACCGTCGGTGTGTGGCTCGCCCGCGCACTGCGCCAAGTGCTCGGCATGGCGGTCGACTCGACACCGTTGTGGTCGGAAGTGGGCGGGTTTCACGCACTCGCCGCCGCGGCGGCATTCCGCGCGGGACTGGAATTCGCGGTGCCGGTGCCGGTGGTGCACGGTGCGGTGGCGTTGCCGACGGTGGGTGTGTTGCGGCTGGCCACGGCGTTCCCGGTGGGTGCGGCCGTCCTGCGCGGGACGTCGGCGGGTCTGGTCGTCGAAGTCGCCGGTGCGTCGGTGGAGGTGGTGCACCAGTCGCTTCGGGTGCACCACACCGCGGCACGAGGGCGGCGTGTGCGCATGGTGCTGGACGACCTCGACCCCTACCGGGAATTCAGCTCGCCCGTCCCGCCCCGCCCGCTGAGCCACGACCAGCGCGCCGAGTGGTGCAAGTACATGGACGAGGCATGGGACATGCTTACCCACGAGCACCCGGAGTGGGCCGAGGAGTTGGCCGCCGGGCTGCGCAACGTCGTCCCGCTGGCCGCCGAGGAGCGGGTGTTCGCCGCGTCGTCCACGGCGGCGTTCGGGTCGATCGCCATGTCGCCCAAGGAGTCCGCGGTGCACTTCGCCGAAGCCCTGGTCCACGAGATCCAGCACTCCAAGGTCAACGCCCTGCTCGAGCTGCTGCCACTGGCCGACGACGACCGGGTGGCCAGGTACTACGCGCCCTGGCTGGACTACCCGCGCCCGGTCACGGCTCTCCTGCACGGCGTGTACGCCTTTTGCAGCGTGGTGGAGTTCTGGCACGTGCAACGCAAGTTGGTGCCCGAGGAGATGGCCGTGCGCGGCGAGTACGCGTTCGTCTACCGGCACCGCCAGGTGACCGAGGTGCTCGGCGTGCTGCGTCGTCTGCCGGAACTGACCGAGCCGGGCCGCCGGTTCGCGGCGGGTGTGGCGGTCCGCTTGGCGGCGTGCTCGCTCGACGACGCCCGACCCGAGGTCGTGCGGGCGGTCGAGTGCATCACCGACGAGCACCGGGCGCTGTGGCGGCTGCGGCACGTGCGGCCCGACCCGACCGCGGTGCGGGCGCTGGCGGCGGCGTGGCGGCGCGGCAGCACGGCCTACACGACCGACGTGCCGCACGAGTTGGTCCCCGCCGGGGAGGGCGGTCGCACCCTGCTGAGCACGCTCGCCGAAGCGCGGCTGAAGGCACCCGACGAGTACCTGCGCGGCGTCGACCCGGCCGGCGCGGAAGCCGCGTACCTGGCGGGCGACCGGCGGCGAGCCGCCCGGCTGTGGGAGGCGCGGGTCACCGCGAATCCCTCGGACCTCGCCGCTTGGTGCGGCCTGGGCCGCGTGGTGCGTTCGAAGACCCTGCGCGACCGTCCCGAACTGGTGCGTGCGCTGTACGTGGCGCTGGCCGGCGCGGGCGGCCCGACCCCGACACAGCTGGCGGCCTGGTCCGACCTGGCCGCCAGCTGAGCGGTGTCACAACTGCATGGTGTCGGTGTCGCAGTTGGCGCGGGTGTACTGCGCGGCGGCGATGGTCGCGGGGTGGTCGTCACCGAGCACCCGACGGAACGTCGCCACGGTCTCCCCGTGCAGTTTGGCCGCACCGGTCTGGTCGTCGAGGGCGGCCCGGTCGATGGCCAGGTTCAGCGCCACCGCCAGCGTCGACGGGTGCTCCGGTCCGAGCACCCGGGTCGAGCGTTCGAAGGTGTCCTCGTCCAGCGCTTTGGCCTTCTCCCACTCGTGCTGGGCGGCGTAGTCGCTGGCGAGGTTGGTGGCCGCGACCAGGGTCCACGGGTGGTCGCGGTCGAACATGTCGGTGAGAATCTCGTGCGCCTTCTCGTCGAGCTCCAAAGCCTCTTCCAGCTCACCGCGCAACCGGTGGATCACCGCCAGGTTGAGCGCCGCCACGAGGGTGAAGGGGTGCCGGCGGTCCTTGCTGCGGAACTGCCGGAACGCCCGCCGCGCCCGGTCCAGCGCGCCGTCGAGGTCGCCCAGGTGCCGCAGGTCGGTCGACAGGTTCATCAGCGACATGATGGTGCCGTCGTCGGTGTCGCCGTTGCGCCGCCGGTAGCCCTCCAGGCATTCCTCGGCCAGGTCCTTGGCCCGCCGGTGCTGCCCGGCCTTGCGCAGCGACACCGCGAGGTTGCGCTGGGCACCGAGCACTCGGGTGTGATTGTCGCCGAGCACTTCTCGTTGGTACTGCAGCGCCTGTTCCTGCTCGCGGGCCGCCTCCAGGTAGAAACCGCGCTCTCGCAGGTCCATGCACAGGGCGTTGCGCGAGCCCTGCGTGTGGAAGTGCTCCACGCCCAGCACGGCCGTGCGGCGGCGCAGGTTCTCCTGGTCGATCTCGTAAGCCCGCTGGTAGTCGCCCATCAACCGCAGGCTGCCGCCGAGGTTGTGGGCGAACCGCAGCGTGGTCGGGTCTTCCTCGCCCAGCAGCTGCTTCGACTGCTGGTACACGGTTTCGGCCAGTTCCAGCTCGTCGCGGAACCGGCCTTCGCTGCGGCGATCGGCGGCGACCGAGTCGAGCATCTCCAGCATGCTCTCGTGGTCCTCGCCCATCGTCTCGACCAACAGCTGCCGGGTGCGCTCGTTGAGTTCGGACGCCTCGGCTGTTTTACCAAGCCGACGCAGGGCGATGCCTTGCAGTAGCGCCATTTTGAGCGTCGCCGGGTGCGCTTCGCCCAACGAGCCGGCGCGCGCCTTGGTGGCATCCGCGGCCAGGTCGCGGGCACCACCGAAGTCACCGGTGTTGAGCAGGTACTGCACGAGGTTGTCCACAAGGGACTGGACCCACTCGTCGGTGTCGTCGATCGCTCGTGACACGAGCGCGTGCGGCAGGAGTTCCGCGTAGCGGGGCCAGTTCGCGGTCGAGTTCGGGTCGCCCGGATCGCCGTGACCCAGCAGCACGTGAACCGCGTGGCGCATTTTTTCCTGCTCCTCCGGCGGAAGGCTGTTCTTCAACACGGTCTGCACCAAGCGGTGCAGCTGCAGGGAGTTGTTGCGGTGGTCGAGCTTGGCCAGGCTGTAGCGGCTGATCTGCCGCACCGCCCGGCCGAACTTGATCGGGTCGCGCAGTGCCAGACCGAGCTTCTCCGGCACCGGCGCTTCCCGCACGCCGCGGAACAGCTGCTGGGAGATCGGCTCCGGGCCGAAGAAAGCGCAGACCTGGAGCAGTTCCAGGGCTTCGAGGTGGTCCTTGCGCAACCGGTCCAGCGGGACGTTCCACACGGCCGCGACCACCGGTTCCTGGCCGTCGTCGGAACCGCCCGTGTTCAGCAGCTCCAAGCGGTTCTGCTCCAGCAACTCCAGGTATTCCGACACCTGCATGCCGGTGGTCGCGCGCCACGCCGCCGCCTGTTCCACGGCCAGCGGGAGGTCCCCCAGGGCCTCGGCCAGCGCGTCGGCTTCGACGTCGTCGATGTCACCGCCCCGGCGGTGCAGCAGTTCGATGCTCTCGGCCCGCGTGAACAGGTCGACCGCCACCGCGCGGGCGTGCCGGCCCCACTCGGAGTTGCGGGAGGTCACGACGATGTGCCCGGCGCCGGCCGGGAAGTAGTCGCGCACGTCCTGCGGGCTGTCGGCGTTGTCGAACACCAGCATCCAGCGCTTGGCCGGGTCGAAGGTCCGCAACGCCTCCAGCACGGCGGGCACGGCCGCGTCCGCGGCGCCCGCGGTGGCCACGCCGAGTCGTTTGGCCAGCTCCACGAAACTGGCTTTGATCTGCGCCTCCTGTTCGGAGGGGATCCACCACACCACCTCGTACTCCGAGGCGTGGCGGTGGATGTACTCGACGACGGTCTGGCTCTTGCCCACGCCGCCCATCCCGTGCAGCGCTTCCGGCAGCACCGCCGTGGTCCCGGACTCACCGAGCCGCTTGCGCAGCTCTTCGAGCAGCTCTTCCCGGCCGACGAAATCCGGGTTCCGGAGCGGTACCGGCCCCCAGATCTGCGGTTGGCGGGTCGGGCGCCGCTCGACCGCGGTCCCGTGCGTACCGGTTGCCACGTCCTCAACTCCTTGGGCAGCTCCCTGCGGCGCCCCGGTCGAACCCCCCAGGTTCGACTGGGTGTCGGTGGTAATCACTTGGTGGTCCCTGTCTTCGGCGAATGTAGGATCGTCCCCCGATACCCGCGTAACGTCATGATCGGGCCGTGGAACGTCATGTGCCGCAAGCGCTTCGGCGAGTTCTCGACCGCGTCGCGAGTAGCTTCCTGCGAGCGCGCGCAGTACGGCCGCCTGGACGCGCAACAGGGGAAGGCTTTCCGCCGAGATGCCGGGGACCGGGGCGTGTGCTGGATCGTCCAACACCGCACGCAGGTCGCGCAGCACGGGGAACTCCTCGCCGGCGTGGTCGGCCAGCACCCGTGCGACGCGCGCGGTGTCCAGGCGGCGGCCGGTGGCCAGAAGTTCTTCCCGGACTCCATTGTGGAACTCGTAGAGGATCGCGGCGCTGTCCGGATCGGACGCGGGGACGCGGCGCATCAACCCGCCCAGGACGACCTCGGCGAGCGTCGTCAGGTCCGAGTCGGGCAGCAGGACCCGCTGGACCAGCTTCATCAGCGGCGGGCTCAGCGGCGTCGCGGCGAGCAGACCGGCCAGGTGGAAGCTGTCGGAGGAGGCGTAGGTGCGGAAGCGTTGCACGCGCTCGCGCGCGGTGAGCCGTTCGGCGTCGTCGTCCACCGGGACGGGCTCGGAGGAGGGGACCACGAGGGTGGCCGTGGTTTCCACCCACGTGTCCGGTGTGGACACCAGCCGCGCCCAGCCCGACATCCACTCGGCCGACAGCGCCAGCACGGGCACGGGGACCGCCGGGCCGACCGCCGCCCCCGCCACTCGCAGCTGCCGGTTGGGCGCGCCGGGGCGTGGTGCGGACAACTGGAGCCGACGCGTCGAGATCCCGCCCCAAGACCACAGCGATTGGTTGAGGGTCTGGACGATGACCACCGGCATCTTCTGCGCCCAGTGGTGCAATGCGTGCCCCACAGCGCCGCTGTGCCACGCCTTGCCGATGGTGTCGGTCAGCACGACCACCAAGCGAGCACCCGTGGGGTCGACCACGTGCCGCCAGTCCTGGCGCACCCCGCCCTCGCTGCGCAGCGACAGGGCCGAGACGTGGGGGCTGCCGGTGTCCAATGTGGCCTGGCGAACGTCCCGGAAGGCGCCCTGCTGTTCGAGCACGGCCCGGAACTCGCGCGCGGTCTGCTGCCACAGGTCGTCGGTGACCGCGCTGTCGACCACCAGCGCGACGTCGAACCGCTGCGAGGGCGAGCCCTTCCACTCCGGGATCCACAGCCCGTCCTGGGCCGCCCGGACGGCGGTCTTCTCCTCGTCGACGACCAAGTCCCGGCGGGAGGGCCGGCGGCGGGACAGCGGGCGCAGGGCCCGTGCGATGCGCCGGCGTTCGGGCATGGCCGGCATGGTGGGCCACGCCGCCGCCGCGCGGGCGCCGTGCTCGACCACCCCCGCCTCGCCGGTGGAGGTCATGGTCACCGGGCCCGGCGTCCACTGCTCGAACGGGACGGGGTCGGGCACCTCGGGCGGCGGTTCGACGTCGAACGCGGAGGCGGCCTCGTCGGGTTCGGGGGAGTTGTCCGGCTCGTCGAGGCCCTCGGTTGCGGCCTGCGGTTCCTGAAACGGGTATGCGGCCTCGGTCGGCTCGACGTCCGGCGGCGCGAGCGGGCCCGCGGCGGGGTCGGCGTGCGGCGGGTGGATGCGGCAGGCCAGCCAGAGGGCGTCGCGCACCTCGCGGTAGTCCAGGTCGCGGGTGGACAGCCGGGCGAACGCGCCGTCCACCGCCTCGAAGCGCTGGAGCAGCACTTCGGGGGCGGCGCGGTGGTTGCCCGGCGCGCTCACATGGGCTCCCTGAGCGGGTGCCAGATCGCCGCGAGCAGGTCGTTCCAGTCGTCGTCGGGGGTGTAGGTGCCCGAGGTGGCCAGGCGGGTGGCGAGGTACACGGCGTTCAAGAGTTGATCAGCGGCCAGTCCGCCGACCTCGCCGGAACGCTCCAGGAACTGCGCGATGAGCCGGCCGGTGTCCGCGCGTTCCTTGCCGCCGAAGTGGGCCGCGACCATCGACGCGAGCTGCTCTGCCGTCGGCCGCTCCACGTGGTGCAGCAGCAGGCGGCGCAGGAACGCCGGGGGGAATTCGCGTTCACCGTTGCTGGTGATCACCACGATCGGGAACTCGCGGCAGCGGACCCGTCCGTGGCGCACGACCGCGGTTCGGCCGCGGTCCTCGGTCAGGACCGTGACCTCGGGCTGGATCTTGGCGTAGCGGACGAGTTCGGGGATCGCGAACTCGCCCTCCTCGAAGATGTTGAGCAGGTCGTTCGGGAGGTCGATGTCGCCCTTGTCCAACTCGTCGATCAGTAGGACTCGCGGGTGGTCGGACGCCAGCAGCGCGGTGCCCAGCGGGCCGAGGTGGATGAACTCGCCGATGTCGGTCGTGGACTCGTGTGCGGCGGCCTGCACGCGGGCGATGGCGTCGTAGTTGTACAGGCCGTGCGACAGCGTGGTGTGGCTGGTGATGGACCAGCGCAGCACCGGACCCAGCCCCAGTTCGCGCGCGATGAGGTAGGCCAGGGACGACTTCCCGGTGCCCGGACCCCCGGTGACCAGCAGCGGCCGGCGCAGGTGGATCGCCGCGTTGACCAGGGCGACCTCGTCCGGTTGCGGTCGGCGCGGGTGGTCGATGCCGCCCACCTTCCGGTCACCGTCGCCCGCGTCGTCGGTGGGCGGGGTGGCGTCGCCCTCACCCGAGAACTGCCGCCACGGCGGTGGTGGGGGCAGTTTCGCGATCGGCGTGGTGCGCCTGCTGCCGTCGCCCCGGTACACGTGCCAGTTCACCGGACCACCCCCTGCTCGACGGGGGGACCCGGCTGGTGCGGGATCACCGTCCTATTGGGATCGTCGTACACGCAAGCCAGGCCATAGCCGACATGCGCGTCCTCCCGCTCCGCGGTGAACGCCGCGATCCGCGCGTCCCGCAGTCGTTCCACCAAGTGCCGCGCGTCGTCGGTGCCGTGCACCAGCGCGTCGAGGTCGCGGGTGAACCGGCCTTCAGCGTCATGCCTGTTCCACAACACCAGGGGCAGGCCCGAGCGCAGGCCCACGGCCAGTTCGTCCTGGCCCAGCAGGCCCGGTTCGGGCGCGCGGCTGAGGACGAGCGAAACGGCGTCGCGTTGGCGGCTCAGGGTGCCCGCGAGCTTGCGCAGGCCGGCTTCGTCGTTGCCCGACCCGTGCACGCCGCACTGCGTCGCCACGCGGCCGGTGCGGGCCAGTTGCGTGACCAGACTGTCCCAGCGGCGCTTCCAGTCACGGGTGTAGCGGCTGCGCCGCATCCGGTCGGCCGAGCGACGAGCGACGTGGTACCGCCGGCCCAGGGATTCCGCGTAGGGGTGGTCCTCCCAGGGCCAGTCCTCGACGTCCAGGGAGACGAGCTCGGCCAGGTCCAGGACGAACTCGACGTGGATCTCCGGGTCCGGGTGCAGTGCGGCCCACCGGGTCTCGACTTCGTCCAGCAGGTGGGCGACGTGGTGCTTGGCCCCCTCCAGGGTTCCGGTCCACACCTGGCCGCGATCGGGTTCCCACGGCGACGGCTCGCCGAACTGGCGCCAGTCGACCAGCCGCAGCACCCCACCTGCCGGGCCGACCCGCTCGACGCGGATCACCAGGTAGCCCACCGGGCGGGTGCCTGCCGACGGCGTGGCGGGGGAGTGGGCGAGCTTGACCTCCTCGCGCACATCGAGCAGTTCATCGGCCACTCCCATCTCCAGCGCTCGGGCTCGCGTCCACTGACGCAGCTTGATCTTCAGCTCGGAATCCACCCGCAACGCGATCTGCTCGACGAACACCAGCGTGCGCGGAAGGCCGTCCGCGCGGGCGTTCAGCGATTCCAACGCGTTCAGTATTTCGGAGTAGCTGGTCTGCTCGCGCAACTCGGGAGCGGTCGGGCCACCGGAGCTTCGGTAGAGCGCACCGATCTCCGGGAGGACGACTCCCGCGAGCAAGTCCAAAAGCTCCGTCTTCTGTCGAGGGGTGAAAATGTCTTCGGCGAGGCGGACCGGCTGCATGTCTCCGACGACGCGGCGCAAGTGTGCCAGCGGTTCCGGTTCGGTCTCAAACGCTGCCACCACATCGAGGAGAGCTATCACCCGATGGTGGCTCGGTTCGCAGAGCTCGGCGAGGTCGCGGATGTTCCGCGCGGTGCCGGGCAGACCGCGCAGGATGATCTTTTCACCCAGGAGCACTTCGAGGCGCTCCACGACCATCACCGCCGTGGCCCCGTCGAGCAGGCACGGTAATCGTGAAAGCGCTTCGAGGAAACGGCTAGGGGTCGGCGGTATTTCCCGGTGGATTTCCGTCACGACCGGTCGGGGCGCGGCGTCCAGGCGGCGCAGGGCCACGTCGAGGTCCTCGACGCCGTGCGGCTCGGCCAGGCAGACGTGCGCGCACTCCCAGGCGAAGGACTGGACGTCCATGTCGGGCGAGAGTTGTTCGGCCAGGCGCGCGGGCAGCATGGCCAGCAGGCGCCGTCGGCCTTCCTCGTCGCGCACCGAGGGTTTGCCCATCAGGGTGTTGGCGACGTCCCTGGCCTGGTGGAAGGTCATGTGCTCGAAGCGGATCGCGGGCGGCCGGTCGACCCGGACGTAGGCGATGCCCCGGTATTCCTTGGCGGCAACGGCTACAGCGCGGTACAGGTCGGGCTCGGCGGCGGGCTCGTTGCGGACGGCGTCCTCGAAGAACCGCTCCGACACGATCACCGTCACCGGGTCGGTGGACGCCTGCTGCGCGGCCCGCGCCTGGTCGCTGTCGACCAGCCGGGTCGCGACGATGATCGCGGCGTTCGGACCTCCGTTCGGCCGCGCTTCGACGGGACCGCAGTGCAACGCGAGGCGTAATCGTATTCGTGCTTCATGAGCAGCCAACGCGTTGTGTCGCCGCAATTGTGCGGAAAGGCGGTGTGGCAGCCGGTCGACGAGTTGCGTCTCGGGAATGTGCGCCGGAACGAGGATCAACGCACCGTCCCCCCGGTCGTGGTACCGACAGGCGTCCAAATCGATACCCGCCTCGGCGAACGCCTGCCGCAACGCCCTGACCAGACCTTCCTGCACCTGCTTCCGGTGCAGGTCACCGCGCGCCGAGTCGCTGAACCTCTCCACGTCGACGACGAGGACCGCGTGGTGCAACGCCTGGACCGACAAGTCACACCACCTCAATCGCCGGAGAAGCAGGCAGTGTATCCACTAATGCGGCGCGATACACTCATTTCGGTGACGAGCGTCCATCCTACCCATGGGTCGCAGTCAGTGACTATGTCGCCGATCCGGTGACGGGTGGGCTACGTGCACTCGTCAAGTGGATTGCGAGCCATCCGCAAGTCTGTGCAACCTCCCCGCGCCGGCCCTGCCCCGCGGTCTCGGACTCGCTGCCGGGCTGGTCCGGTGGTAGGTGCCGAGCGACTGCGTCCACCAGCGATGTGCAACCGCCTTCCGCATGAGTGTGGTGCGTTGCAACTCCTGTCTCGGGATCGTTGTGGTGCTCAAGTCGGCCGCTTGAGGAGGTCCCGTGACGGACGGCGAACGCGAGTTGGTGCGCCGCTTCCTCGCGGGCGACGACGGGCGCTCCAAGCGATCGCCGACCGCTACGGAAGAGCGCGGCAGCGCGACCCGGTCGGGGAACTGGACCGGGCCGACCGGCGTGTGGTCGATGCCGACCACGACGTACCCGCGGCTCGCGAGGTCCTCGACGAGGGTCGTGCCGAGGAACCGGGAGTGCCCGCCGCCGGGCGAGTAGAGGACGACCGGTCGGCGGCCGGGCAGCGGGGTGGCGCGGGTGCGCGAGTGGGTGACGGTGCCGGCGAAGTCGGCGGTGCCGGGCGGGACGCCGGCGTTCCGGTCGTAGTGTGGCCACGGCCTGCGGAGGTGCCGTGCCCTCGACCCGTTCACTGCCGCCGGGTACCACAGCGACGCCATGAGCTCGCGCGGGCGGCTCGTCCACGGGTCGGTGCGGTCGTGGTCGACGAGGTGCAGTCCCGTCGGCCCGACCGGGTACGGCCCGGTCGGGCCGGGCAGGGTCGACGCGACCGGTTCGGTCGCCGCCGCGGACGCGAGCCCCACGGCCGGCGCCACCACCGTCAGCGCGGCGCTGATCGTCAGCTTCTTCATGCCGGTCAGCGTCGTCGGAACACCGCACGTCGGACCTCGGAGATCGTCGCCCCGGTGAGACCGGTCGCCTCGGCCAGTTCCACCCGGCTGATCGTCCGCGCGGCCCTGATCACGTCCAGCACCAGGCCGCGCGTCTTCGACCGGCTCGCCCACACCGGGCTCCTCGCGACGGAACCTCCTCACTCCGTGCCTTCGCCAGGTCACTTTGCTTACGGTTGCAGTGGTCGGCTGCTCACCATGCATACCGGGGGAGCCCTCTTGATTTCAGGCCGCAACAAACCCCCTTGTCCTGTGTGGACTATGGCGGCGCGGATCAGGTCTTTGGCGGTCATCGCGTCGCATTCGCCGCGTCGGTTACGACCGGTACTCGTTCATGATCGACGGCAAGCGGTTGTACCTGTGGTCGGGAGAGTTCCACCACTGGCGGCTGCCGAGCTCGGACCTGTGGCGTGACGTGCGGCAGAAGATGAAGGCTTCGGGCTTCAAACGCCACGCGGACGTGGGTGCCGTTACCGGATCTGAGCACCGCCCGGACGTTCTCGCCGAACGGGCCGCGGTTTCACCGCCGGGTTCCATGGCGGGTCGTTCGACTACCGGTCGCGGACTACGACCTGGAACGCCGACGGCCGGACACATGGTCTGCCCGCCCGCGAACTCCGGATCGCGGGCGGGCAGACGTGATGTCAGTCCTGCTTGGCGCGGCGTCTCCGGCTCGCGAACGCGAGTGCCGTGCCCGCGCCGAGGGCCAGGACGCCGAGGAGGATCACCCACGGCAGGCCGGAGGAAACACCGGTGTTGGCCAGCGAACCCGGGTGTTTGCCGGTCGGGGCCGGGGGCGGTGGTTCGGTCGTCGTCGGCGGCGTCGTCGGCGTCGTGGTCGGCTGGGTTTGTGGGATGTACACGCCGGCGTCGATCGTGTGATCGACTTCTCCGGGGTTGGCCGGCGCCGTGACGGGCGCGTACCCGTTGCACAGCTGCCCGGTGGTCGGCGGGACCACGTTGTTGTCGTGCACCCGGTCGCTGCCGACCACCGGGAGCGTGAACCTCAGCTCGGCGGCGGGCGGCTGGTTCGGCACGGTGCTGGTGTTCGCGGTGCAGACGTTGAACTGCACCGTGTACTCCGCGCCCGGTGTGAGTTCGTAGGCGGCGCCGACACCACCGAAGTAGTACTCGCCGGCCGCGTCGGTCTTGGTCGTGGCGACCTGCTTGCCCGTGGCGTCCAAGAGGTTGATCGTCGCACCCGGCAGCCGCACTTCCGCCGGGTCCTGGATGCCGTTGTGGTCGCCGTCGAACCACACCAGGTTGCCGATCTGGATCGGCGCGTTCGCCGCCTGGTACGCGATGGCCCCGAGCCCGCCGGCCTTGCCGAACCCGTTCTGGCCCCGACCGACGAACTCGTAGGCGTTGGCCGAGGGGTTGTGCCCCGGCCCCTCCCCGGTGGTGATGTCGTAGTAGCCGGTCCCACCGGTGGCGATGTGGATGGTCGGGTCCATCTGCGTGCTGATGACCCATTGCTGCTGCGGGATGTAGGCAACCGACCCTTGTGCGGCTTCCTGGTGCGCCGCGCGCCCCGCGGGGCCCTCCAGGGAGAAGTAGTCGCCCGGGAAGTACTCGACGACGCCGCTGTTCTGATCGCCGTCGTCGATGCGGGTCGTGTGGTCGGGGCAGTTTCCGGTGCCTTCCCAGGAGTATCCACCGGCGGGGTTGACGCAGGCCATGTTGATGTCACCACCGGAGAAGCCGTTCTCCGTGGTGTTGTCGCCCGGCCGCGGGTCCAGCCCACCCCAGCCCACCACGTCCACGAACCGGTCGCGGAAGCCGAGGATCATCGACCCGTCACGTGCGAAGGCCAGGCTGGCCAGTTGCGGCTGGGGATCGACCATCGCGCCGTTGCGGATGTCGTGCTGGTCCCAGGTCGACAGGTCGGTGTTCCACGGGTTCCAGTGGTTGACCTGAGCGGGGCCGGAAACGCTGGTGAGGACGTCACCGCGCTCGAAGTCGAGCGGCTGGGTCAGCACCGTGGTGAATTGCGTGCCGTCGTAGGTGTAGACGACGGCCTTCAGGTCCGCACGCTTCTGCGTGCTTTCCGCGCTGCACACACCACCGACGTACAGGGTGCTGTCGTGTGCGGTGACGGAGAACGGCCGCCAGTCGGTGGGCGCCGCGCAGCCGGGGTCCGGGACCGGGATCGTGGCCCGGGGCACCGCGGCGGTGGCCCCGGTGGCGTCGAAGCTGACCAGGGTTCGGGTCAACAGGTTCATCGCGTACAGCGTGGTGCCGTCCTCCGACAGGGCCAGGCCGCCGATGCTTTCCTTGCCCGGTACGTGGACGAACCCGGCGTCTTTGATCATGTTGTCGGTGTCGTGGGGCGTCACCGCGGCGCCGGGCACCTTCGAGAACAGGGTCGGCGCGCCGCCGCCGTCGACCGGGACGGTGTAGATCGCGTCCCCGCCTTCCGGCCCGTACAAGGCGTGCCGCCGGGCGAACGCGCTCTGGAACAGCCGCTGCCGGTACTTGTCGTAGGCCAGCCCGAACGTCGTGCCCACCTGCTCCTGGGTGGCGAGCGTGGTCGGGCACTCGACGTCGTCCGGACACGTGCCGCGGGTGTTCACCCCGAACGCCACCAACGCCCGGGTGTCGGTCCCGCTGTCGCTGTTCTGGACCGGCACGAAGTACCGGGTGTCCGGGAGCGTGTAGTGGGCGGGGTTCCAGACGCCGGTGATCACCGAGTCGTCCTTGCCGTCCGACACGTCCACGAACGTGGTGAAGCTGTCGAAGTGGTTGGCCGCCGTCGAAGCCGGGGCCGCGCGTAAGTAGTCGCTGTAGGGCTCCGGAACGGTGACGTCGACGCGGTAATGGCCGCCGGTGAGCACGGTGGACGGCGGCACGACGACCTTCCCGGTGGCGTCCGTGACGCCGGTGACGCGCCGGCCCGCCGGGTCGGAGATCTCGACGTGCATGCCCCGCTGTGGCACGTCCATCGTCGTGTTGATCACGCCGGTGCCGAAGAAGTCGCGCAACACCTGGACCGTCAGCGTGCCGTCCGTCGGCGATGCGGCGGCTGTCCCCGTCGTCGCCCCGGTGACGGCGCTGCTCGTCAGCAACAGACCAGCCAGCCCCACTCGCGCCAGCCCACCTCTACGCGTCCGGGTTGTCCGGCTCATCGCTGTCCCCCTGTGGAAGTGGTCGTGAACCGTTACAGGTAACCAGAACCGCGCCGCACCGCGTGCGAGGCGATCGGGTGAATCACGGGGGTGAATGACCGAACCTGTTAGCATTCCGCCGCGTGCGGAGCATGCGAACCCGGCAACGCCTCCCGCAGCGCAATTGGTTGCGGCAGCGCTGGTTGGTTGTCGTCGTCGGCATCGCGGTTGCCGCAATAATCGGGGTTGCCGCCTTTTTCGTCATCGCCCCTGATCCCGGCCCTGCCGGTCCGCGTGCGTTGACCTCGGACGAGGCGAACCGGCTGGCGATCGCGCGGTTCCGCAATTACGAGGCGGGCGGCCGCGCGGTGACGATCACCGTGCCGACCACCGCCGGTGGGCTGGTCATCACCGGGTCCATCGACTACCGGGCCAAACTCGGTTATGGGGTGGTGCACGGCACCGGCCGGGATTCGTCCGGCAACGGGCTGATCCAATGGGACGCCACCACGGTGTTCTTCCATCCCATGGCGAATGTCCCGGCGGAGGCACCGGCATCGCCGCCCGGCTCGGATTGGCATCGCCGTACGCTGCGGACGTCCGGCAGTTCGCTGGACAGCTCGTTGGCCATAGCGCTCAACCTCGGCAGCGACCGGCCGGACAACGCCGAACTGCTGCCGCAGAACGGCGCCGCCTGGGTCGGTCAGGACGAGGTGGGCGGCCACCGGGTGGACGTCATGTCCGGGCCCGCCGCCCGCGGCAGGCCCGGCACCGCGGGAAACGTCCGCTACTGGGTCGACTCGGACGGCACCATGCGCCGGGTCCGAGCCGACGTGGCTTCCGAGCCCCAGCCGGTGGTCATCGACTTCGACACCCAGGACTACGTTCCGGTCCAGCCGGCGCCCGGAGTCACCCCGACGCGGTAACCGCCGCTCAGGATGTCCGCACCAGCGCGCGCTCGGCGAGCAGCGACGCCGACGGCAGCGCGATTCGCGCGATGTCCGGTAGCGCGGGAGCCGCCGGGACGGCGGTGGGACCGGCTGTGGTGGCATTCGGGAACTGCGGCTGCGGGGCAGGCGCGGCGACGTCGGTGAACGGGATACCGCGAGGTGGTGTCGGTGCCGCCCACGTGCCGGACGGCGACAGGTCGGCGACCGGGCAGGACGCGGTCGTCGCGAGCCGAGCGGGCACCGTCGTCGCGAGATCGTTGCCGCGCAGGCAGTTGCCCCGTCCCACGGTGGCGGCGGGGAACGTCCAACCGACGTCGACCCCGTTGGCCGCGAACGCGTTCTCCACGATCTGGTTGCCGTTGGGCGGTATGTCGGCGGTCGCGGTGATCACCAGCCCGGCGTTGGCGTGGTCGGCGATCCGGTTGCGGACGAACCGGTTGTCGCTGCCGCCGTCGACACCGATGCCGATGCCCCATCCGCCGTCGGCCTGTTCGGGGGTCGAGGCCTGCTGGTTGGTCGCGATCAGGTTGCCCGCGACGACGGCGTCCTGCTGCGGGAGCAGCTTCTCCTGGTGGTCGGAGCTGGTGGTGAGCCCGACCCGGTTGCCGACGAAGCGGTTGCCGACCACGTACATGTCCCCGCCGGCGTTGGTGCCTTCGTAACCGACGGCGTTGAGTTCGGCGATGTTGTCCCGCACCACGATGCGACAGGGCTTGCACTGCCCGACGTAGATCCCGGAGTCGGCCGAACCCGACGCGTACGAGTGCTCGATCACACCGTCCTGGGCGGAGAACGCATAGATCCCGTACAGGCCGTTGCGGGTCGCGGTCACGTGGGAGACCAGGAACGACTTCAGGAAGGTGACCGGCTCGTCGCCGGTGTCGTAGCCGCCGTGCCCCGGTGTGCCGGTGGCCGCCGTCGCCGAACCTGTGACCAACACCCCGTTCTGCGTGTTGTTCCGCACGGTCAGGTTCTCCACGGCCACCCCGGGCGCGGTGACGACGACGCCGTTCGGCTGCCGCAACCGCCCGTCGATGACGACCGCGTCCCGAGACTCGCCGCGAAGCGTCACCTGAGGTGTGTCGACCTTGACCGACTCGTGGTAGACGCCCGGCGCGACCAGTACGAGGTCACCGGGCTGGGCGAGGGACACGGCGGCGGAGATCGTCGGGGCGTCGGCCGGCACCCGGATCGTCACGCGCGTTCCGTCCGGTCGACTGCCCGTGCCTGGTCCGTCGTCGTCGATGCCGCAGCCGGCCAGTGCGAGAACCGGCACCGCCACGACGGCAAGACCGAAACGAAGCATGGGCCCAGTCTGGCAGATCGCCGGATTCGCCTGTGGGAGGGCGATTCTGGCACGCTCCACATCGTGCGCCGAGCCGAAGACCACCCGTCACGCCGCGCTCTGCTCGGTGCCGGCGCCGCCGTGCTGGCCGCCGGCCTCACCGCGGGATGCGAACCGGGTCCCGCCCAGCCGGACGGCGACATCCCCGCGGCGTTCACGCCGGTGTCACCGACGGGACCTCATCAGGCGGGCATCACGCTCCCCCGTGAAGCCCAGCCCAACCTGCTGGTCGTGGTGGCCGACATCGCTGACGGCGTGGCGGTCGGCCCGCTGCTGGCCGAACTCGGCGAGGCCGTCCGGGCGCTCACCGCCGGGACCGACGCGCGGCTGCTGGGCCTACCGCCGGGCGATCTCACCGTGACGATCGGGGTCGGTCCCCGACTGGTGCGCATGGCCGAACCTCCTTCATCCGACACAGCCCTGCCCGGGGCAGTGGACCTCCCGCAGTTCTCCCACGAGCAGATCGCCCCGCAGGCACGTGGTGGCGACCTGCTGATGCAGCTCTGCGCCGGCGACGCGGTCGTCCTGTCGATCGCCGCCGCGGCGCTGCTGGACCAGGCCGGCGACCGGGCACGCGAACGCTGGCGGCAGTCCGGACGCCGCGGTGCGACCACGCCGGTGGACCAGGGCCTCACCGCGCCGCGAAACGTGTTCGGGTTCATCGACGGCATCGTGGGCCCGCACACCACCGACCAACAGCGACGAGACCTGTGGCTGACCGGACCGGCACCGGTCGCCGGCGGCACCATCGCCGTGCTCCGCCGCATGGAACTCGACCTGCCGCGGTTCGCCGCATTGCCGGTGGCCGCCCAAGAGGCGGTGTTCGGTCGGCAGCGGGACACCGGCGCGCCCCTTTCCGGCGGCACCATCTCCGCCGACCCGGACCTCGGCGCCAAGACGCCGGACGGGCGCTACCTCATCCCAGCGGACGCCCACCTCCGCCGAGCCCACTCCAGCGTGGTCGGCGTCGGCCTCATGCTGCGCCGCTCCTACAGCATCGACGAACCCGCACCCGGTCTGATGTTCATCAGCTTCCAGAACGACATCCGTACGTTCACCAACACCCTCACCCGGATGGAGAACGGCGACGCACTGCTGCCGTTCACCACCACCACCGCCAGCGCGAGCTTCCTGATACTCCCCGGGTTCGACCGGGACCGCCCGCTTGGCGCGACGCTGTTCCGCTAGAGCACGCCGAGTTCGTCAAGCCCGCATCCGCGCGTTCTCGCGGCTGTGAAAGGCGCAGTGCCGCCTCGTCGGTCAGGGCGAGGCCGCCCAGCCGGATCACCTCGTCGCGACCAGCAGGCGACAGGGAGGCGAGCCGGAGACGGTCCGCTGTGTGGACGTCGGTCGCCGAGAGGGCGTCGATCAGCCCGGTGAGCACCCGGTATGCCGCGTCTTTCATGATCCGCCGCAGCCCGTGCACGGCTCGGTAGGCGCTGCCTTCGAGGGAGGATACGCCTCGACAATCCGGCCTTCCGTGTAGATCGACGCCTCGCCGGAAGGCAGCGCCTGCAACGCGCCGCAGGCCGTGGCAACCGCGAGCGCGGCGTCGTCCGCCGAGATCCGGTGCACTCTCGCCATGAGATCCAGGCCGATCGAGATACGGGCCGGATTCCCGACAGCAGGTGTTCGGCGGCCGAGTGCAGCGCCTCGTGGACGTCCAACTGACGGCTGCCGTCCAGCAGTCGGTGGATGTCGTCGAGCAAGCCGATCGCAGCGAGGTTGAACAACCTGCTCTCGTGCCGCATCGCCGCTGAGCGCACATGCGCCGGCAAGACCTCCGGGTTCGTCGACCGGCCACTGGACGGGTTCGCCGCGCTGCGGCAGCGACGGGAGATCGCACGTGCTGCGCGTTGACTCGGGAACGGTGAGCGGGAGCTGTCGGCGTGAACCGACGGCTTGAGGTTGCGTGTCTGCCGGAGCGGGTGTTGGCCGCGACACCGCGGTGTCCGGGGCTCGTGATGACGGCCGATCACGGGCGGCCGGGTATCTGCGGAAGTCACTCGGGTGGCGGCGCGGCGAACCGACCTGGCCGTCTGCCTCCGCTGACCCCGGCCGCCCGCGCGCGGCGCCGGGCGCGCAGCAGCGGCCGGCGGGTGCCCCCTGGTCACCCGCCGGCCGGCCCCGGTCAGACCGCGGTCGCGGTCGCGGTGGCGGTCATGGTGTAGCGGCCCGTCTGGTCGAACGTGACCGTGACGGTCTGCTGCGCGTCGTCCAGCAGGCCGGCGTGGGTGAACAGGAGCACCCGGAAGCCGACGACGTCGTCGGGGTCGAGGCCCGCGAAGAAGTCCTCCAGCACGTTGCCCTCCTCCAGGATCGCCTCGCGGACCTTCTGCGCGATGCGCTCGCCCAGCGCGGCCTGGTCGTCCGGGCTCGGGGTGGCGTTGCCGACGCCCAGGGTGGGGATCAGCTCGTCCAGCGCCCGCTTGACCTCCGCGTTGAACGCCCGGTGACCGGCCTCGGCCGGGTCGTCGGCGACCAGGTCCTGCTCCAGCAGCACCGACACGCACCCGACCACCCCGGAGATCCCGCCGACCAGCGAGTCCCGCAACTCCGGGGGGAACGGGATCAGGTCCAGCACCGGCGTGAACCGGCCGACCGCGTCCGGGATCGGCACGACCTGCCCCGCGACCACCGGTCCCGGGCCGAGGTTGCCGTGGCTGCCCGGGTGGGTCAGCACCGCCGCCGTGCCGCGCAGCCGCAGGTCCGGCCCGAGCGACACCGTCGTCCCGTCGATGGTGAAGACCGCGTTCCACAGGTACGGCCGGTCCCCGACCTCGGTGGGCGTCACGCAGGTGAGCTTGTCCAGGTCCAGGGTGATCCGCCGCCGCCGGGCGAAGTCCGCCGGCACGGTCGCGGTCGCCGCGCCGCGCACGGTCCAGTCGCCCGGCACGCCCTCGTCGAACCGCTTGCTGAACGGCTGCGACGGGTCGGCCACCAGGCTCGCCTCGGTGAACACCAGCACGTCGCTGCCGATGGGGTCGTCGGGGTTGAGCACGAGCCCGGAGTTGGCGAGGATCGTGGCCCGCACCCTGGCCGAGATCCGCTCGGTGATCGCCGCCTTGACCTCCTCGCTGATGGTGAACGGGTTGGTGCCGGGGTTGGCCGGGTCGATGACGATGCCGTCGATCACCTTGCGCAGCTCGGCGGTGAACTGCTCGACCAGCGTGTCGTAGCCGGCCAGGACGGAGGCGTCGCTGAGGCCGTCCTCCTCGTTGAGCACGTAGACCATGCCCACGACGCCGGACGCGCCGCCGACGACCAGCTTCCCGAGGTCGCCGGGCAGCGGGATGGGGCGCAGGGTCGTGGCGAACCGGCCGACGGAGTCGGGCACCGGCTTGGTCTCGCCGTCGCGGATGGGGGCGATGTTGCCGTGGCGGCTCGCGGTCCGGCGGACGATCGGGTCGCCGCGCAGCACCAGCTTCCCGTCGGCTCGGGCCACGATCCGCATGGTCGTGCCGTCGACCTGGAACGGCACGGTCAGCAGGTACGGCTCGGCCGCGCCGAGCCCGCCGTTGCGGGTGGCGGTCACGGAGGACACGTCGAGCACGACGGGCAGGTTCGGAATGGACGCCATGATCAGCTCCTTGTCGTGGGAACGAGTGGAGCGACAGCGTGCGGCGACCGGGTGCGGCGGGGCTTGGAGTTCCCGTGGAGGTCCGGTGGGGATCAGGCCGGGCCGGTGCCCAGGAACCGCTCGACCTCGGCCAGGAACACCGGCCACGCCGGCTCGTCGGCGGTCAGGACGTGGTTGCGGCTGGGCAGGATCCGCAGTTCGCTGCCGGGGACGAGCGCGGCCAGCTCCTGGGCCTGCGAGCACGGGACGCGCAGGTCGCCGCGCGAGTGCAGGATCAGCGTCGGGCACGCCACGCGCGGCGCGAGCGCGGAGACGTCGATGCGGGCGAACGCGTCCAGGAAGCGCACCACGTTCGCGGTCGACGTCGTCTCGCGCTGGAGGTCGTTGAAGGCGTCCCACGACTCGCGCGTGCCGTCGGGCAGGAACTGGGAGGCGAACACCTGGCGGAAGGTCGGGTCGTCGCGGCGCCACCCGATCCGGCCCAGCTGGAGGTCCAGCTCGGCCTCCTCGCGCTCCTCCGGCGTCCGCGCCCGCGCCAGGCGGCCCCGGCAGTACGCGCCCACCAGCACCAGCCGGGACACGCGCTCGGGGTGCCGGACCGCGTAGGCGATCGCGACCGCCCCGCCCTGCGAGACGCCCAGCAGCGGGAACCGGTCCAGCCCGGCCGCGTCCACCACGGCCTCCAGGTCGTCCACCCAGGCGTCGAAGCCGAAGTCGGCGACCTCCCAGTCCGACAGGCCGCAGCCGCGCTCGTCGTAGCGGACCAGCCGGTGCCGGCGGGAGAGCCCGTCGAGCCAGTGCGACCAGATCGGGCACGCCCACTCCAGGTCCAGGTGGGTGAGCCAGTTCGCGGCCTTGACCAGCGGCGGACCGGCGCCCGAGGTCGCGAACGCCACCCGCACCCCGCCCGAGGACGTGCAGTACCGGATGTGCTGGGTCCGGTCGACGGGTCCGTCCCCGTCGGGTTCGGCGACCTCGGCGACGAACCGGTAGCCCACGCCGTGCACCGTGGCGACGACGCGCTGGCTGTTCCCGTCGTCGCCCACGGCGCGCCGCAGGCTCTTGACCCGGCTGGTCAGCGCGGAGTCGCTGACGAACCGGTCGCCCCACACGGCGTCGAGCAGCTCGGTCTTGGCCACCACCCGGTCGCGGTGCTCGATCAGGTGCACCAGCAGCGTGAACACCTGCGGTTCGAGGTGCACCCGGTCCCCACCGCGCCGCAACTCGAACCGGCGAGGGTCCACCAGGCAGTCTCCGAACCGGTACACCGTCCGCTCCACCGGCGATTCGACCTCAATGCTGTGCTACCCGGTTGTCGCCCGCGGCCGACCGGGCGTTTCGGCCGGCTCCAGGAAATCTCCACGCCGACCGACGTATCCAGCGGTCAGAGGCCGATCGTGACACTGCCGGCGGCCGTCAGCCGGGACACGCCCGTGGTGGCGCACGCGGTCGGGTCGGGCTGCGCCCCGAGGCCGACGGACTTCGCCGGGTCCGGGGTGAACGTGCCGGAGGTGATCGACCCCACGGCCACGACCTGGATGTTGCCACCGACTCGGGTGGCGGTCCGGTTGTAGGAGAAGGTGCTGGGCGCGATCGCGCCGTTGGTCCAGGTGAAGACCCGGATTCCGCTGCCCGGGGAGAGCGTGCCCGAGCAGGTCGCGCCGGTCACCGTGCCCGACTCGGCGTAGCTGCCGGTGGAGGCGGAGGAGCTGGTGCAGTTGAACAGCTGTCCGCTGACGTGGAACGTGACCGTCCGCGGGGTGTCGGTCAGCGGCGGGTCGTAGGTGATGACCTCGCTGAGGACGCACTCCTGGTCGACCGCCGCGTGCGCCGTGGCGGGCGCGACCAAGCCGACCACCACCAGGTGCAGAACGACGATCGCGAGCGCGGTTCGGATGTGCCGCATGACGAGCCCTTTCCAGTGGGGGTGGGGACGTGACCGGGCGTGCCCCCGTCGCGGGGAACACGCGCGGTCAGTCTTGGGAGCCGGCAGTCGGGCTGTCGATGACACGAACGTGTGACACGGGCGCGGCAGCCAGATGCCCGTGGAGCCGACGCAAGCTGGGGCAGTCTTCGGACATCCTTCCAACTCGGCGCCGGCGCGTGGTGGGCTTCGTCGACCATCAGAACGGCCCGGTGTCAGCGGCTTCGCCGATCAGAAATCCTCCGCCACGTCGTCAGTTCTGGTAGCCCCTCTCACCGGTGGAAGGATTGACGACCATGACCGACGCCAGGCCGCCGGGCGCCGACG
>NZ_JAPSLK010000003.1:77443-359102 GCF_031180885.1 Saccharothrix sp. | reverse complement strand
CAGAACGGCCCGGTGTCAGCGGCTTCGCCGATCAGAAATCCTCCGCCACGTCGTCAGTTCTGGTAGCCCCTCTCACCGGTGGAAGGATTGACGACCATGACCGACGCCAGGCCGCCGGGCGCCGACGAGGCCACGTTCATCGCGGCGGTCCGCTCGGGCGATACGGCGCGGTTCGCGCTCGTCACGGAGCGGCACCGGCGTGAGTTGCAGGTGCATTGCTATCGGATGCTCGCGAACTACGAGGACGCCCGGGACATGACGCAGGAGACGTTCCTGCGGGCGTGGCACAAGCGGGAGTCGTTCAAGGGCCACGCTTCGCTGCGGACCTGGCTGTACCGGATCGCGACGAACGTCTGCCTCGACTTCCTCGACAAGCGCAACGACCGCACACCCCTACTGTCCGAGCCGTCGGATGCCGGCTCCAAGGTGCTGTACCTCCAGCCGTACCCCGACCGGATGCTCCCCGAGGACCCGCAGGAGTCGGTGGTGGCGCGGGAGACGATCGAGCTGGCGTTCATCGTCGCCGTCCAGCACCTGCCGCCGCGGCAGCGGGCGGTGTTCATCATGCGCGACGTCCTGGGCTGGCCGGCGCCGAAGGCCGCCGACGCCCTCGAACTGACCGTCGCGTCGGTGACCAGCGCACTGCAACGGGCGCGTGTGACGATGCGCGAGCGGCTGCCCGACCGCCGCCTCGACTGGCGCAGCCCCGCCACCCACGAGCTGTCGAACGACGAGCGGGGCGTGGTGAAGTCGTACGTCGACGCCCATGAGCGCAACGACCTCGACGGGCTGATCTCCCTGCTGCGCGACGACCTGCGCTTCGCGATGCTGCCCGAGTCGGGCACCACGACCGCGACGGCCAAGGAGGCGGTGGACGGCTGGCTCTCCGGTGGGCTCTTCCAGCGCGGCCACGACGACTGGCGCGGCATCACCACGACGGTCAACCGCATGCCGGCCGTCGCGCTGTACCTGCGCACCCCCGACGACCCCGAGTACCGGCTGTTCGCCATCGCGGTCCTGCACGTCGTCGACGGGAAGATCGCCGAACTCACGGGATTCGACGCCGCTGGCAAACCATGGCTGGGCCTGCCCGCGACACTGTGATCACAGATGCCCCCATCGTCACGATCAACGAGGCCGGTCGTCGCCCTCATCGCCTCGTCTCGTATCGGGTCAGCAGCACGCCGCCGGGAAACGCCCGGGTCTCCACCAGGGTCAGGTTCACCCAGCTGTCCAGCGCGGTGAAGAACGGCGTGCCGCCGCCCACCAAGACCGGCACGGTGACCAGCACGTACTCGTCGATCAGCCCGGCCCGCACGGCCGCCCCGGCGAGCGTCGCGCCGCCGATGTCCATGGGGCCTGCGTCCTCGGCTTTGAGCCGGGTGATCTCGGTGACCGCGTCGCCGGTGACCAGGCGGGTGTTCCAGTCGACCGCGCTGATCGTCGAGGAGAACACGACCTTCGGCATGTCCCGCCAGCGGCGGGCGAACTCGATCGCCGCCGGCGTGGCTCCGGGCTGCCGGTCGGCGGTCGGCCAGTGGGAACTCATCGTCTCCCACAGCTTGCGCCCGTACAGCGCCAGGCCCGTTGCCGCCACCCGGTCGGACCACCACTGGAACAGCTCGTCGCTTGGCGACGAGTCCGGACCCTCGCCCGCACTCCAGCCGAGGTCGTCGCCGGGCGCGGCGATGTAGCCGTCCAGCGTCACATTCATGGCGAAGGTCAGTTTCCGCATGGCGTCAGCCTCCCTGTGAGTCGATCTCACGCATATGGACGGGCGCGGCGCGAAAACCTGATCGGTGCGCGATCCGACGGTGGTTCGGCAGGCGGCGAGGTCGTGATCAAGCAGTCAGCTACACCGAGCAGGTGCGCCGTTGACCGTGGCCCAGATGGCCGGCGCGCCCGGCTCCGGTGGCGTGCCGGTAGTCCCGGACGGCCGCGACCAGGGCGGCGTGCAGCTAACAGCAAATTACCTGCAACAAGCAAGGGCATGCGAGAGCGACGTGGGCGACATGGCGGGGTGCCGCGTGCCTCCGGTCGGCCTCATGTCCTTGTCCTTTGTGGAAAGGTGCCCTTCGTGCCGGCGGCGGTGCGACAGGTGGCTATCCTCTGCGCGAGGAGCGGACCGCACGACCAGGCGAGGCATCGGGGTCGGTGCCGAGTCCCTGCGGTCGCGGAAGGGAGCGGGGATGGCCGACCGGTTGGCCGGTGTGCCGGAGGAGATCGACCTCACCCGGCCCAGCGCGGCGCGGGTGTACGACTACTACCTCGGCGGTGCGCACAACTTCGCCGTCGACCGCGAGATGGCCGCCCGTGCCGTGGCGATGTGGCCCGACCTGCCGCTGATCATGCAGGCCAACCGGGCGTTCCTGCGGCGGGCGGTGCGGCACTGCGTGGCCGCGGGGGTGCGGCAGTTCCTCGACCTCGGTTCGGGCATCCCGACCGCGGGCAACGTGCACGAGGTGGCCAGGAGCGCCGCCCCGGACGCCCGCGTGGTCTACGTGGACGTCGACCCGGTGGCCGTGGCGCACAGCCGCTTCATCCTCGGCGACGACCCGGCGACCCGGGTCGTGCAGGCCGACCTGCGTCGGCCCGACCTGCTGCTGGACCACCCCGAGGTGCGGTCGCTGCTGGACTTCGAGCAGCCGGTGGCGGTCATGATGGTCGCGGTGCTGCACTTCGTGCCGGATGCCGACGACCCGGCGGGCGTCGTGGCCGGGTACCTGGGCGCGCTGGCGCCCGGGAGCTTCCTCGTGCTGTCCCACGCCACCCATGAAGGACAGCCGGACAAGGCGGAGGAGCACCAGGAGTTGTACCGGCGCACGGCGACGCCGATGACCATGCGGTCGCGGGCCGAGGTGTCGGCGCTGTTGGACGGCTTGGACGTGGTCGACCCCGGCGTGGTGTACCTGCCGTTGTGGCGACCCGAGTCGCTCGACGAGGTCGACGAGCGCCCGGAGCGGTTCACGGGTCTGGCGGCGGTGGCGCGCAAGCGGTGAAGTCGCCGCTGACCCGGTGCTCAGACCGGGTTGGCGTGCGCTCCGGGGAACGGGTCGGCGAACTGCAACTCGCCCGCCAGCGCCCACTCCTCGTCGGTGAGCAGCGCTTCCCGCAGCGCGGAGGTGATCACGTCGGCCGACGAACGGTGTGAGACCACCACCAGTTCCTGGACGCGGTCGCCGGTGGTCGCATCCCAGGCCGTCACACGGCCACTGTCTGCATCGGACCGAGAGTCCGGTGTGGACGGCCACGGGCCTGCTTCGCCGATGCGCAGGGAGCGGCCGGCCGCCTCCAGCCACATGACGGTGTCGTGGCGGCTGGCCAGCCACACGCGGCCCCGCACGCGCACGACGCCGCGGCACAGCGCGGTGAGCACCCGGTGCAGGCGCACGGGGTGGAAGGCGCGTCGGGCGGTGAAGTGCACCAGGTGCACACCGTGGGAGGGTTCCAGCGGCGTCCGACCGCGCAGCACCGGGCCCAGGACGTCGTCGACCTCGCCTCGCCGCGCGTCGAGGGGAATGGCAGCCAGCAGTGCGGCGACGTCCAGGTGCGCCAGTTCCTGTCGTGCGGCGGTGGGGTTGAGCCGGTCGAGCGCCGCCGCCACCCGCGGGTCCTCCGGTCCGGTCAGGACCAACGCGTCGGCGAACTCCGCCTGTCCGACGACCAGTTGCGCCGTGGTGCGGTGGTCGCCCGGGGCCGCGCCCAGGCCGCGGTCGGCGAGCAGTTCGCCGCCGGTCGCGTCGGCGAGCCAGGTGGCGCGGTCCACCACCGTGATGACGGCCTCGACGCGGACCGGCTCGTCGGTCAGCGCGACGCACACCGCCTCGGGTTCCAGGGCCGGGTCCAGGTGCAGGACCACCGGGCCGTGCAACTGCCGCAGCAGCGGCACGAGGTCCAGCCGCATCGTGCAGGACACGCAGCCGTGCTCCAGGCGCAGTTCGGTCAACACCCCGTCGACCCACCGCCGCACCACGCCCTCGGCCAGCCGGCTCAGGTCGTGGCGCACCAGCACCGCGCCGGGTAGCGCCCGCCACACCTCCTCGGCCACGACGTGCTCGCCCAAGCCGGCCACGAGGATGACGGTGGTGTCCACACCTCACACTGTAAATGGCAATCGTTTTCATTACAAGCGACCTGCCGCGAGACGTGTCGACGTGTGGCACACCGGCGCGCGTGGTCAGCCCGCTTGGGCCGCCGCGAGGACGGTCCGGCAGATGAGGGCCAGGTCGTTGGCGTCGACCACGTAGGGCGGCATGGTGTAGACGAGGTCCCGGTGGGGTCTGAGCCACACGCCGTGGGCGGCGTGGCTCATGTCGGATGCGGTGGCCGAGGTCGTGGCCCAGTGGCAGCGGGAACTCCCGGACGTGGACTTCGGGCCGATCGCGGTGGTGGGCCGGCTGATGCGCCTGTCCCGGCTCGGGCTTGATCTCCAGCTGACTCGAGGTCCTAGCGTCGGCGGCATGAACGGGACACTGCTTTTCCACAACACCATGCGCATCCGCGAGGGACACCTGGACGAGTTCCGCGCGGCGATCCTCAAGGCCGTCGAGTTCGTCCGCGAGCACGGTCCGCAGTTGATGGTGGAGGTGTTCGTCGACGCCGACGCGATGCTGGCGCACAGCTTCCAGCTCTACGCCGACGACGAGTCGGTGCTCAGGCACTGGGAGCTGTCCGACCCCTACATCCGCGAGGTGATGGAGCACTGCGCGGTGGAGCGGTTCGAGGTGTTCGGCCGGCCGGGGGAGCGGGTGCTCGCGGGCCTGCGCACCCCCACTGGCGAGTCCTTCGCCACGACCATCACCCCGCGCCTGACCGGCTTCACCCGCCTGGCCACACCCCGCTGACCGGCGGCACCGGCACGCCGGGCAGTGGCGGCGCGGTTGGCACCGCGAGGTGGGCCTGCCCGCGCGAGCACGACTTCGTCGCTGTTCCGGCACCGCTTGGGCTCGCGCGAGCCGCGGATACCCGCAGAGTGGTCACCCCGTCCGCCGCGGCGTGTCGACACGGGTTGAGCAGCAGCTCGGTC
The DNA here is from genome assembly GCF_031180885.1 of Saccharothrix sp. Classification (GTDB taxonomy): domain Bacteria; phylum Actinomycetota; class Actinomycetes; order Mycobacteriales; family Pseudonocardiaceae; genus Actinosynnema. The sequence goes on along the minus strand of NZ_JAPSLK010000003.1, from coordinate 354,076 downwards.
GTCGGTCTCGTGGGCTTGGACGACAGGTGCGCTCATGTTCGTCGCCGCGGCCCGCGGGGCCGGCGGTCCCAGCGCCGTGACGACGCCCGCGGCGACCGCGATCAACGCAAACACGACACCTGGTCTTCGCATGGACTCCCCCAACCGTTGAGTTCCCGAGGAGCCCACGTTGGGGATGAACCGGACAGCCGCTGACGGTCGAACGACCCACAAGCGCGGGAACACCGCCGGTCAGGCCGTCGACGGGGAACCGCTGCGCCAGGTCGCCACCCGCGAGGAGGTGCGCGCGGGCACGTTCTCCCACGACGGCGCGAACGACAAGACCTACCTCGGCAGCGACCCGACCGGTCGCCGGTTCGAGATCCCCGCCCGCAAGAGCGGCCTGCGCTTCTTCGCGGGCGCGGACGGGTCGGTGGTGCGCGGCATCGAAAGACCAAGGCGTGGCGCTTCCGCAACCCGGTGGACGTCTACTCGGAGAAGATGATGGGAATGGTCCGCCAGTTCTACTTCATGGGCCGCGGCTGACCACCAGGCCCGGTGGTGCCACCAACACCACCGGGCCTATCGGCGAGGTTGTGGAGAGCCGGCGGTGAGCAGCTACCCGGCCAACGTTGGAGCGCGCGTCGATCCCGCCCCACCCGCGCCGCTCGACGGGCGCCACTTTCAGGCGTAGGAGTGCAGGCCCACCGTGACGAGGTTGACGAAGAACAGGTTGAACAGCACCGCGACCATGCCGATGACGTTGATCCACGCCGAGTTCCGGCCGCGCCACCCGGCGGTGGAGCGGGCGTGGAGGTAGGCGGCGTAGCAGAGCCACGACACGAAGGCGAAGGTCTCCTTGGGGTCCCAGCCCCAGTAGCGGCCCCACGCCTGTTCGGCCCAGATCGCGCCGGTGACGATGGCGAAGGTCAAGGTGGCGAACCCGATGACGCCGGCGCGGTAGGCGACGCGGTCCAGGATCTCGGCGGGTGGCAAGTGGGAGCGCCCGCGCGCGCTGAGCAGGTGGAGTCCACTGAGGACACCGGAGAGCAGGAACACGCTGGAGGCCATGATGGCGGCGGCGACGTGGATGGTGATCCAGTACGACCTCAGCGCCGGCTGCAACGGGGCGACCTCGGTGTAGAGCTGGTTTCCCGCAAGGAAAAGCAGCAGCGCGATGGGCAGCAGCACGAACACCGACAGCCGCCGCACGCCGTGCCGCCACACCACGTACAGCCACGCCACGACGGCGATCAGGCCGACCGCCGACAGGTACTCGTACATGTTGCCCCACGGCACCCGCCCACCCGCGATCCCGCGCAGCACAACGGAAACGGCGTGCAACACCGCCCCGAGCACGGTCAGCGCCAGCCCGAGCCGCCCGCACAGGTCGGCCACGCGCGCCGAGGCGAACCGGCCGAACGAGTGCTCGCCCGCGCCGAACAGCGCCGCGGCCATGTAGACGCCGAACGCGCTGGTGAACAGCCAATCCGACAACACGGCGGTCACGCGGTTCCTCCTCGGGTGCGCCGGATCCACGCCAGTCCCAGCACGGGCAGCACGAGCGGGATGAACAGGTAGCCGCTGCCGAACGACGACCACACCGTGGCGTCGGGGAACCACGCCGGCGCCACAAGGCTGAGAACCCCGATCCCCAGCACCCCCGCCAGCTCGACCGCGCAGGACACGACCGCGACGCGCCGCGAGGTGCGGCTGCCCAGCGCCAGCGCGACGGTGGCCACCACGTACACCAGGGCGGCCACCGCGGACAGCAGGTAGGCCACCGGCGCCTGGTCGAAGCGGGTCCCGATCTGCGCGGCCGAGCGGGCGGTCGCGGCCAGGGCGAAGATCCCGTACACCGCGATCAGCAGCCGGCCCGGTCCGGACCGCCTGGCCTCACCCATGCCCGGCCCAGATCTGGGTCAGCCGCAGCACCATCACCGGCACGCTCAGGCACCCGACCGCCAGCACCGACGCGCCCCACCGGGACCGCTCGGCCACCGCCCACAACGCGGCCAACGGCAGCACCAGCACGGGACCGAGCAGGTAGCCGACGAACGTGGGCCCGGACAGCTCCCGATCGGTGCCGACCAGTTGCGCCACCCCGATCGCGGCCTGCGCCAGCAGCCCGACCTCCAACAGCACCACCAGCCCGGCGACGCCCAGCGTCAGCCAGGTCTCCAGGGTCAACGGCTTGTTCAGCGCCACCAGCAGCACCGACCAGGCCGCGGCCACGAGCGCCACCGCGGTGAGCGCCACGGACAACGAGTCGATCATGAGTCCTCGAAGCAGCGGGGGAACGTCTACTACAAACTGTAGCACTACAGCTTGTAGTAGAGATTCACCAGAGGACGAAGCTGATCGGCGTCGTCACCAGCACCAGCCCGCCGACCAGCGCGGACCACCGCGCGAACGCGGTCAGCGGCACCGTCCCGGCCAGCCGTTCCAGCCGCACGTCGATGTCCCCGGCCACCCCGAGCGCGCCCGCGGGCGGCGGAGCGTCCCGGAAGCGGCGCAACGCGGACGCCAGGGGAGCGGCACCGTGCTCGCGCCGGGCGTTGTCGTCGGCGCGCATCTCCACCAGCAGCGCCACGGCGGCGGTGATCCGGCGCGGCACCAGCCGGCGCAGCGCGGTGAACGGCAGCAGCACCAGGTCGTGCCGCTCCCGTCCGTGGGCGTGCTCGTGGGCCAGCACCGCGAGCAGTTCGTCCCTGGTCAACGCCCGCACCGCGCCGGAACTGACCACGACGGTGCCCGGCAGGCAGTAGGCGATCGGCAGCGGCGAATCCACCACCACCGCGCCCGGCACGTCCCGGTCCCGCCGCGCGACCAGCGCCAGCACGTCCCGGTGCCGCCGCCGCACCCGCGCCACCGCCAGCCACGACCACACCACCGCGCCGACCAGCCACCCACCCAGCGCCAGCCCCACGACCACCGGCACGACACCCCAGTGCGCCGGGTCCCGCGCCAACGCCACCAGACCGGCCGGGATCGAACCGGGGAACCGCGCCAGCCCGACCGCGAGCAGCAGCCCGACGATCGACAGCACCCACGTGCACGCCAGCATCTGCCACAACAGGATGCCGGTGCGCGGCGACCGCCACACCCACCGCGCCCCGGCCAACGGCCCTGCCAGGCACCCGCACAGCACCAGCGTCACCGCCAGGTGCAGCGCCGCACTCACTCGCGCTCCTCCGCCAACGCCCGGGTCAACGCCTCGGCCTCCGGCTCGCTGACCGCCCGCGCGAAGTGCGCCAGCGCCGCCCGCCGGTCACCGGTCTGGGACAGGGCGTCGAGCATCAGCCGCGCGACGTACTCCTCCCGGCTGGCCGACGGCGAATACCGCCATGCCCGCCCGTCCGGTTCGCGCCGCACGAACCCCTTGCCGGCCAGCCGGGTCAGCACGGTCATGACGGTGGTGTAGGCCAGGCCACGGTCAGCCAGCGCGTCCACGACCTCGCGCACGAGCATCGGCTCGCCGCGGTCCCACAGGACGTCCATGGCGGCCCGTTCCAGTTCGCCGAGCGTGCTCACCGACGTCCTCGCAGGTCCATGCGCCGAATCGTAGCCCCGACGACATGGCGGCGCGGCCGTCGGCGGTCGCCGTTGCGGGGGTGTCGTCGACGCCCTCGCCGACGACCAGCACCCGATGCCCGCCTCCATTCAGACCGGGAACCGTGGTTGCGCCTCGACCTCCTGGAGCGCGCGGCACGTCCGCTGGTCCGCGTCGCCTGTTGCGCTCGTGGTCGTCGGGGCTGCCGTGGACGTGGGCGCGGTCGTGGTCGTCTGGGCGGTCGTGGCGGCGGTCGGGTCTGCGGTCGAACCGCAGGCACCCACGACGAGCATGGTCGCCACCACCGCCGGCCATCGGATCGCCACGCCGCCACGGCAGGCGGGAGTGGCCGGGACCGGTCCCGGTCGTCAAGAGCCGATCATCACCCGGCCCGGGCGGTGTGCACCGCTTCGGCGACGGTGTGGAGCGTTGCGATCGGGTCGTCGCCGAGCGGGTAGACGCCGATGTGGTCCGCGCCGGCGTCGCGGTGGGCCAGCAGCCGCCTCGCGACGGTGGCCGGGTCGCCGTGGGCGACGAGCGCGTCGACGAGGCGGTCGCTGCCGGCGTGGGAGAGGTCGTCTTCGGTGAAGCCGAGCCGCTTCAGGTTGGCCGCGTAGTTGGTGACGCCCAGCGCGGTGCCGGGCGGTGCGGACCGGGCGACCGCACGGGCCCGCGCGGTGTCGGGCTCGGCGAGGGCGAAGTGCCCCGGCAGCAGCAGCTTGTCCGTGCCGAGGGTCGAGCGCGCCCGCCGGGTGTGCTCGGGAGGCACCATGCACGGAACCGCCCCGGCGGCGCGGTCGCGGGCCAGGCGCAGCATCTTCGGCCCGAGCGCGGCCACCACCGTGCGCCCGGCCGGAACGCCCGCCCGGGCGAGTCGGTCCAAATAGGACACCAGTTTGGCGTGCGGAGAGGTGTACTCGGTGTGGACTTCGCGGTGCCCGACCCCGACGCCGAGCAGGAACCGGCCGGGGTGCCTGGCCTCGATCCGGTGGTAGGAGGCGGCGACGGTGTCCGCGTCGGCGGTCCAGACGTTCACCACGCTCGTCCCGACGACCAGCCGGGTGGTCGCGTCGAGCAACTGCTCCGCCAGGGCGAGGTCGGCCGGTGGCGAGGCGTCCAGCCAGAGCGCGCCGTAGCCGGCCCGCTCGATTTCCGCCGCGGCTTCGGGGTTCACTTCGTGCGCGCGCAGATGGGCGCCCAGCAATCCGGGATCGATGCTCACGCCCCGACTCCAGCAGGACGGCCCGCGGCGAACCAGGCCCGGGGCTGACGCGTGGCGATAACCTGACGGCATCGTCGCAGGGGAGGGCCGGTGGAGCTGCGGGCGTTGCGGTACTTCGTCACAGTCGCCGACGAACTGCACTTCGGCCGGGCCGCTGACCGGCTGCACATCGCGCAGCCCGCGGTCAGCAGGCAGATCGCGCGGCTGGAGCGCGAACTGGGCGTCCGGCTGTTCGACCGCTCACCGCGGCGGGTCCGGCTGACCGCGGCCGGGCAGCGGGTGCTCGCCGCGGCGCGGGAGGCGCTCGCCGCCGCCGACCGGGTCCGGGTCGTGGCGCGGGAGCAGGCCGGCGTCATGCGCATCGGGACGGGTACCGGGCAGTTCACCGCCCGCTTGGAACGGGGGATCGACGCGTTGCGGGAGCGGGCCCCGCTGTTCGAGGTCGCGCTCGTCGACCTGCCGCTGCCCGCGCGCCTGAACGCCCTGCGGCAGGGGGAGATCGACGTGGCGCTGGCGCGCGGGGTGCGTTCGGCGCCCGGGGTGCGGGTGCTGCCGGCGTGGACCGAGTCCCTGTACGCGGTGGTGTCCGCGCGGCATCCCGCCGCCGGTGGTGAGGTCGTGGGGGTGGCGGAGTTGGCCGCCGACGTCGTCCGGACTTCCCGGGACCACGACCCGGCTGTGATCACCGCGCTGCGGGAGGCCGGGGTCCAGGTGCGGCCGGGCCGCCGGGCCGGGACCGTCCAGGACACCATCATCGAGGTCGGCTCCGACCCGCGCGGCTGGACGGTGCTGCCCGCCGATCAGGTGGCCGAGATCCGGTCCACCCGCGTGCGCGCGATCCCGCTCGCGCCGCGCACGACGATCACCGGCAGCGTCGTGGTCCCGAACGATCTCCCGCCCACCTGCACGGCGGCCCACCGGGCGGCCTTCGGCGACTGATGCCGTGCCAACTCCCGGCGGCGAGCCGACCGTCAAGTTCTGGCGAGGTCCGGGTGGTTGCGGACGGTGGCGGCGACGCCCGCCGCGGCGGCCAGGCCGCAGGCGGTCAGCGCGGCGACCGTCCACCCGCCGGTGTTCGAGGTCTCCCCGGCCACGCCGAGCCCGATGACCGCGGCGGTGACGGCGTTGAGCAGCGTCTGGCACGCCACCACGAGATCGGGTGGCCCGCTCGCGTAGGACAGCTGGACGAACCACGCCCCGACGAGGAAAGCCACGACCAGACCCGCCACCGACAGCAACGGGACACCACCGAGGCCGTCGAACCGCATGGACACCGACACGTGCCGCAGCAGGACCGCCATCAGGCCGTACGCGACCCCGGCGCCGGTCGCGAGCAGCACGGAGCGGTGGACCCCGTGTCGGGCCAGGCCCAGCACGCCGAGCGAGCCCACGACCAGGGCGACCACACTGCCCGCGTGCAGCGCCGCCTGGTCGGGCAGGCGGGCGTCGATCGCGATCCGCGAGACCGCGGCGACGAACGACCCGACCCCGATGACGGCCGTGGTGACGGCCAGCCAGAACGCGCCGGTGGCCCGGCCGCCCCCGGTGTGGACGTTGATCACCGCCACGATGGGCAGGGACAACGCCGCGATCGGGGCCACCAGGGACACCGGCGCCAACGCCAACGCCGTCACCTGGAGCACCGCCGACACCGCGAGCAGCAGGAAACCGTGCCGCCACCGGGAGTTGCGGGCGAGACCCGGCAGCTTGCGCAAGGTCAACCCGGCCGTCGACTCGGCGCGGACACCTTGGTGCTGCCACCACCCGCCCACCGCGCTCGCGGCCGTCGCGACGAGCGCACACGCCACGGCGAGCGACCACATCAGGCACTTCCGCACACGGTCATCGCAGGCACCCGTCCCGAGCCGGCCATCCTCACCGGTACAACGACGCCGACCCCTCCACCATTTCAACCGCCGAGACGTTCCTCGGCACCGCTCGTCCCGCGGCCTGTCCGAGGTCCGTCCAGAGGCGGCCGGCAAGAGCGCTCCGCGCGGCAGGTGCCGCCGTTGCGGAAACGCGGTGGAAGTGGTGGGTGATCGCATGGTCGAGGCGTTTTCCCATGCGATCATGCATTGGGAAATCCGGCCTCGCTCGCGGCTCCAATTCCGCAAAAGGGTCCATTGACGCCGGCCGGCGCGGAGGGACGACCAAGGGCCGTTACCAGCCGAACTCGCCGTAGATGGTGGTCGAGAAGTGGATGCCGCCACTGAGGTGTTCGATGTAGCGGGGATCCTTCACCGTGAAGGTGAACTCGGCGTAGGGGTAGTCCTCCAGGCGCATCCGCTCGAGCTTGTCCGCGTATTCGTCCTCGTCGAAGTCTTCGTCGTCCTCGACGCCGTCCCACGGCGGCGGCCAGTTGTGGGTCGCGCCGACCTGGTAGTCCGTGATGATCTCGCACGCCACCTCGTGGAACGCTGCACCGTCACGCGGACGCCGGACGTACGAGACCCCTGCGGAGAGGCCCACGCTGAGGGATTTCACGCCGTACCGCTCCTTCAGCGCCTGCGTGGCTGCCTGTTTCCGTTCGTCGTCACGGATCTCGTCGACGGCCCGCAGTTCCTCGACCTCCTGGTCGGACAAGTGGATGTGCGCCCCGTTGTCCAGGTCCCAGAGCCGTTCGAACTCCGCTGTCACCTCGAGGTTGGCCGCGACGGCTTGGGCTTGGCCGAAGTCGCCGGGCACCCGGTCGTCGGGCATGCGGTCGTCGCCGGACGTGAAGAAGAAGCCTTCGCGCAGGCGGTGCCACACTTCGAGGATCATCCGCATCGGGAAGTCCCGTCCCGGGGGAACCGATTCGGAGTCGGGGTTGATGATGTGCACGCGCCCGCGAACGGTCGCGCCCGTCTTGTCGTCGATCGAGATCCGGTACTGGTCGGTCATGCCGCCCGCCCTCCTGGTCGCGAAGATCATCTCAATGACGCGCGTCGCCGTGGTGTGGTTCCACCGGGGCACGGGCGGTGCCATCGTCAACAGCGCGTCCACCGTGCAGAACCGCCCGGCGGCGGTCAGGCCGCCACGCGGGCCAACCAGGAGCGCAGCTCCGTGGCCAGGGTGACCGGCGCGTCGAGGTGGATCAGGTGCCCGGCCTGGTCGACCAGGGTGAGGGTGGCGTTCTTGATGCCCGCGGCGAGCCGTTCGCCGGTCGCCACCGGCAGCCAGGTGTCGTGCGTTCCCCAGAGGACGGTCACCGGGATGTCGACGCGGTCCAGCAGTGCCTCGTTCTCGGCGAGACAGCGCTCGTCGTAGGCGGCGATCTGGCGGTAGAACGCCGGTTGGCCCTCCTCGCCGAGCCAGGGCGCGGTGAGCGCGGCGAGGTCCTCCTCGCGCAGCCCGCGGTGGGACGCGCTGCCGATGTACGCCTTGACGACGGCTTCGTGGATGTACGGCGGCACCTGGGACAGGACGTCGGGGTGCTGCTTGACGAGCCGGAAGAACGGTGAACCCGAAGGCGGGATCGCCACGACGTCGGTCATGAGCAGCGACGCGAGCGGCACGTCATGCACCAGGTGGGCGCGCAGTGACACGGCGCCGCCGTAGTCGTGCGCGACGACGTGCGGCCGGTCGAGGCCCCAGTGCGTCAGCAGTGCCGTAAAGGCTTCGGCCTGGGCGCCGAAGTCGACAGCGTGGCCAGCTTCTTTGGACGACCGGCCGTAGCCCGGCATGTCCCACAGGTACACGGTGAAGTCGCTGCTCAGCGCTTCGGCGAACGGCTGCCACAACCGCGACGACCACGGTGTGCCGTGACAGAACACCACCGCGGGCCCCGACCCCTCGCAACCCCAGGCGATTCGCCTTCCCTTCCACATGAACGTCTCGTTGAGATCCACATCCTTCACCATAGGCGGCGAACTTGGCCGGCGAACCCACCGTCAGCACGGCGGGCGGCGAGTCCAAAATGGTGCTGTCGACGGCGGCGAGCACACCGGCCGGGACCTGCTCGGTGACGGTCACCGGCACCGGCGCCAAGGTGACCCGGACGACGTCGTTCACCTTGGCGGTCGGCACAGGTGGCGGCGGCGCGTGCGCGGGCTACGAGACGGTGCACAGCGGTTTTGCGCGAGGCAACACTCCGTTTTCGCCGATGCGCCATCACCTCGTGTGCTTCGGCGAGGGCTCCTGAGGTGGGCAGCACACCGCCAGGATCGCTTGGAGTTCGGCGAGGGCGTTGCCGATGCCGGTGCCGTCGGCGCGGTAGTAGACGGTCTTGCCGTCGCGGCGTGCGGTGAGCAGGCCGCCTTGGCGGAGCAGGGTGAGCTGCTCGGAGGCGGTGGAGTGGGCGATGCCGGCGCGTTCGGCGACCTGGCCGACGGTCAGCTCGGAGCCGCCGGCGAAGCCGAGCACGAGCTGCTGCCTGGTCTCACTGGCCAGGCCTTTGAGGAAACGCCGGGTCGTCTCGCTCAAACCGTCCACGGGTTCCACGGTGCCAGATCTGTCGTCATTTCGCGACATGACGATACAATCGATGCATGTCTATGGAGCAGGTTGTGGTGATCGGTGGTGGGCAGGCCGGGCTCGCGGCGGCGTGGGCGGTGAAGTCTGCGGGCGGAAGGCCAGTGGTGTTGGAGGCCGGGCCGCGGCCGACGGGCTCGTGGGCGAGCTACTACGACAGCTTGACCCTGTTCTCGCCGGCGCGGTTCAGTTCGTTGCCGGGCTTGGCTTTCCGGGGTGATCCGGAGCGGTACCCGCACCGGGACGAGGTGGTGGACTACCTGTCCCGGTACGCGGAGTGGCTGGACGTGGACGTCCGGACGGGGCACCGGGTGGCGAAGGTGGTCGAGGCCGACGGCGGTTTCGAGGTGTGGTCGGGCGATGGCCGGCGGGTGGGCGCGCGGCGGGTGATCGCGGCCAGTGGCGGGTTCGGGCGGCCCTGGCGGCCGGCGTTGCCGGGCTTGGACCGGTTCACCGGGTCGGTGGTGCACGCCGCCGAGTACCGGAACCCGAGCGGGTACGAGGGGAAGCGGGTGGTGGTGGTCGGGGCGGGCAACTCGGCGGTGCAGATCGCGCACGAGTTGGCCGCGGTCGCTTCGGTGACGGTGGCGTCGCGCAAGCCGGTGAGGTTCGTGCCGCAGCGGCCGTGGGGGCGGGATGTGCACTGGTGGTGGCACGTGACCGGGGTGGACCGGGTGCCGGTCGGGCGGTGGCTGCCCGACCGGTCGTCCACGCCGGTGCTGGACCCGGGCGTCTACCGGGCGGCGATGCGGGCCGGTCGGCCGGACCGCCGCCCGGTGTTCACCGGCCTGGACGGGTCCACGGTGACGTGGGCGGACGGGCGGCGCGAGCACGTGGACGCGATCGTGCTGGCCACCGGGTACCGGCCGGAGCTGACGTACCTGGAGCCGTTGGGAGCTTTGACCGCGGCCGGCTTTCCGCGCCACCGCGAGGGGTTGTCCACCACGCACACCGGGTTGGGCTACGTCGGGCTGGAGTTCCAGCGGAGCCTGTCCTCGGCGACGTTGCGCGGGGTGGGTGGTGATGCCGGGTTCGTGGTGTCCCGGTTGGGTCGGCGTTAGTCGAGGAGTTCGGCGAGCAGGGCCCGGACGCGGCGGTCGATGTCGTCGCGGATGGGGCGGACGGCGTCGATGCCCTGGCCGGCCGGGTCTTCGAGGTCCCAGTCGAGGTAGCGCTTGCCGGGGAAGACCGGGCAGGTGTCGCCGCAGCCCATGGTGATGACCACGTCGGAAGCCTCGACGTCCTCGGTGGTGAGCTTCGAGGGGACCTCGGCGGTGATGTCCAGGCCCAGCTCGGCCAGCGCCTGCGCGGCGGCCGGGTTGACGTGCTCGGCGGGCGCGGAGCCGGCGGAGCGGACGTTGACCCGGCCCAGGGCGTAGTGCTGGAGCAGCGCGGCGGCCATCTGGGAGCGGCCGGCGTTGTGGACGCAGACGAACAGGACTTCGGGCTTGGTGCTCAACGTAGTTGTCCTTCGGTGGCGGGTGCGTCGGTCGTGGTCGGGTGGAGCACGCGCAGCAGGACGACCGCGAGGGGGACGGCGATCACCTGAGCGAGCACGTAGAGGGGGACGGACGAGGGTGCGATGCCGGCGAAGGTGTCGCTGAACACGCGGCCGATCGTGATGGCGGGGTTGGCGAAGCTGGTGGAGCTGGTGAAGAAGTACGCGGCGCCGATGTAGGCGCCGACGGCGGCCGGGACGAGGGCGGCGCGGCCGGTGCGGACCAGGGAGAAGATCACCAGCAGCAGGCCGACCGTGGCGACCACTTCGGACAGTCCGTGCGGCACGGTGGCGCGCTCGGTGGTGGAGATGCTGATCGGGGCGAGGTCGAACATGCTGTTGGCGACGACCGCGCCGCTGACGCAGCCGGTGATCTGGGCGGCGGTGTAGGCGGGGACGTCGCGCCACGCCAGGCCCCCGAAGGCGGCGTCGGCGAGGGACACCGCGGGGTTGAAGTGGGCGCCGCTGACCGGGCCGAAGATCAGGATGAGGGCGAAGAGGCCGACGGCGGTGGCGGCGGCGTTCTCCAGCAGTTGGAGGCCGGTGTCGTCGGGGGACAGGGCTTGTGCGGCGATGCCGGAGCCGATGACCAGTGCGGCGAGCAGGAGGCTGCCGAGGTACTCGGCGAGGAGCCGGTGGGGCAGGGGGCGCATCAGGGCTCCTCAGGCTTGCGTGTGGCGGGGACGAGTCGGTCGATGCGGTCGGCCAGGTCGAGGTAGGCGCTCTGGAAAGCGTCCGAGGTGCCCACGGCGGCGGGGTCGGGGACCGACCAGTGCAGGCGTGCGGTCGGGTCGCCGCCGAGTTCTTCGTGGGCGTTGTCGCACACGGCCACGACGAGGTCGTCGGGCTGGAGGACGTCGTCGAGGTGGTGGGGACGGGCGCGGGTCAGGGACAGGCCGTGCGCGCGGGCGGTCTCGACGGCGAGCGGGTGGACGCGGTCGGCGGGGCGGGTGCCGGCGCTGGCGGCGGGGATGCGGCTGCGGCGCTTCCACAGCGCTGCGGCCAGTTGCGAGCGGGCGGAGTTCCGGCTGCACACGAAGACCACCCGGGACGCTTCGCGCCGGCCGGTCGGGGTCAGGCCGCCGAGGGCGTTCGGGCGCAGGCGCAGGTAGGTGCGGCGGTGGTCGCCCTCGGACCGGAACTTCTCCACCACGCCGGCCTGTTCGAGCAGCTTGACGTGGTGGGCGAGCAGGTTGCTGGGCAGGCCGAGGACGCGGCCGAGTTCACCGGGGGAGGCGTCACCCAGCAACAGGTGCTCGACCACGGCCAGTCGCGCGGGCTCGCCGAGCGCCGCGTGCACGCGGGCTCGGGCGACCAGGCCGGGATTCCAGTCAGTGCTCATTGAGTCAATGGTGCTTGACCGTCTCGGCGTCCGTCAAGCACCATTGACGCAACAGGTGCTGACTGGGCGCGGCTGGTCGCCCGCCGCCGCGGCGCCTGCGGGAGGCGTCGACCGAGACCCGAGGACCCCGCACCGGAGGAGCAGGACACTGAACGTCATCGTCATCGGCGGCGGCCAGGCGGGACTCGCCGCCGGGTATTACCTGCGCCGCGCGGGCCTGGAGTTCACGATCCTCGACGCGCAGCTCGAACCGGGTGGCGCGTGGCGGCACGGGTGGGACTCGCTGCGCCTGTTCTCCCCCGCCCGGCACAGCAGCCTGCCCGGCCGGCCCATGCCCCGGTTCCCCGTCGAGGGCTACCCGACCGCCGACCACGTCGTGGACTACCTGGCCGCTTACGAGAAGCGCTACGAACTCCCCGTCGAACGCGGTGTCCGCGTCCGTTCGGTCCTGCGCACGGCCGAGGGCTTCGACGTCGACGGCCGCCACGCCGACGCCGTGATCAGCGCCACCGGCACGTGGTGGCGGCCGTTCGTGCCCGCTGTGGCGTGGCGGCTGCCCGGTCGCCAGCTCCACACCGTGGACTACCGCAACCCGGCGCAGTTCACCGGCCAACGGGTCGTGGTGGTCGGCGGCGGCAACTCCGGCGCCCAGATCGCCGCCGACCTGGCCGGTCACGTCGACCTCACGTGGGTCACCCAGCGCCCGCCCCGGTACCTGCCCGACGAGATCGACGGCAAGGCCCTGTTCGACATCGCCACCCACAACCCCGGCGGCGTCGCGGCCCTGGGCGACATCGTCGCCGTCCCACCAGTCCGCGGCGCCCGCGACCGCGGCCTGCTCACCGCCCACCCGATGGACCCCGGCGTCCTGCGCTCCGCGGACACCGTCATCTGGGCCACCGGCTTCCGCGCGTCCCTGTCCCACCTGGCCGGCCTGGGCCTGCGCACCCCGGACGGCCGCGTCCCCACCGCCGGTACGCGGGCCGTGGGCGAACCCCGCCTGCACCTGCTGGGCTACGGCAACTGGACCGGTCCCGCCTCGGCCACGCTGATCGGCGTCGGCCCCACCACCAAAGCGGCCGTCGCCCACCTCGCGCGGGAGCTGGGCGCGACCGTCCGGCGCTGACGGCCGTCCCCTCCGCGGCGCCGATCACGCGCGGCGCAGGCCGTCAGTGCGCGTCCGCCGGGACCGATCGGGTCGCCAGCAGCGCCGCCACCGCGCCGGTCGCCGCGAGCAGCACGAACACCGTCGGGTAGCCGCCGAGTCGTTCGGCGACGGCGGTGGCGATCCACGGCGACACCGCGGCGGTCACCGCCAGGGGCGCCTGGAGGAGCCCGCTGAGCCGCCCGTAGTGGCGGGTGCCCCACCGGTCGGTGATGGCGGTGGCGTGCAGCAGTGTGAACACCCCGCGTGCGGCGCCGGCCGGCACCGAAGCGGCGATCAGCGCGACCGCGGGCCCCGGAAGGAGCCCGAGGAGCAGGGCGGTCGTGGAGGCGGCGAGCAGGATCGACACCGTCCGCACCCGGACCGTCGTGCGTTGGACCAGTCGTGCGTATCCCAAGCGGCCCAGCACCTGTCCCACGCCGCCCAACCCGAGCGCCCACGCGGCGAGCGTGGTGGACAGACCGCGTTCGGCCAGCAGCGGCACCATCGCGACCACCACCGCGTACACCGCGACCCCGCCCAGGCTCATCGCCACGACCAGCACCACGAAGGGCCGGCTGCGGGCGATGACCGTCGGGTTCTCGGCGTGGTGTTCGACGGGCGGCAGGGCCGTCCACGGCAGTCGCAGGCCGAAGAAGTGCGCGGGTACGGTCAGCACTGCCGCGACGGCCGCCAACACGAGGTAGGTCTGCCGCCAGTCCAGGTGTTCGGCGAGCAGGGCGGTCAGCGGTGCGAACACGGTGCTGGCCAGCCCGCCGACCAGCGTCAACGCGGTCAGGGCCTGGACCCGCCGGTCGCCGTGCCAGCGGGTCAGCGCGGCGAACGCGGGCTGGTAGAGCGTGGCCGACATGCTCGCGCCGATCAGCACCCACCACCCGAAGAACCACGGCAGCGACCGCGCCGACGCCATCCCGGCCAGCGACCCGACCGCGACCAGCGACCCGACCGTCATCACCGCCCGGGGTCCGATCCGGTCGAGCACGCGCCCCACGGGCACACCGGCCGCCGCCGACACCAGTTGCGCGACGGAGAACGCGCCGATGACCGCGGTGGTGGACCACCCGGTGTCGGCGGCGATGTCGGGTGCGAGGACGGGGAAGGCGTAGAACAGCACGCCCCAACCGGTGATCTGGGTCAGGCACAGCACCACCAGGACGCGGCGCGGCCCGGCACGCTCCTCGACCGTGCCGGGCCGCGCGGGTTCAGCAGCTGCGCGCACTCGGGGCCGACAGCGTCAGTTCCGCCACCTGGAGGCCGCCGCAGCAGCCGCCGGAGGACGCCTCGGGCTCGGCGTCGAACACCCCGGACCCGCCGCACACCCCGGTCTCCGGCAGGGTCAGCTCGACCCGCCCGGCCGACTCGTGGTCGCCGGCGATCTCCGCGACCACGCTGCGGACCTGCTCGTACCCGGTCAGGGTCAGGAACGTCGGCGCACGCCCGTAGCTCTTCATCCCGACCAGGTACACGCCCGGCTCGGGGTGGCGCAGTTCGTCGGCGCCGTGCGGGTAGACGGTGCCGCAGGAGTGGACGTTCGGGTCGATCAGCGGCGCGAGCCTGACCGGGGCCTGCAACACCGGGTCCAGTTCCAGCCGCACCTCCGACAGAAACGACAGGTCGGGCCGGAACCCGGTCAGCACAACGACCTCGTCCACCGGCTCCAGTCGGTGCCCGTCCTCGGACTCCAGCACCACCTGCTCGCCCTGCCGCTCGACCACCGCCGTGCGGAACCCGGTCACCACCTCGACGGCACCGGCCTTCGCGGCGGCCTTCGCGCGCAACCCCAGCGCACCGCGGGCGGGCAACTGGTCGGCCTCGCCGCCGCCGAACACGTTGCCCACCGCGCCCCGCCGCAGCAGCCAGGTCACGTGCGTGCCGGGGTGCCGCTCGGCCAGCTCCGCCAACACCACCAGCGCGGTGAGCGCCGAGTGCCCGCTGCCCGCGACCGCGATCCGCTTGCCCGCGTACCGCTCCAACTCCTCGTTCAGGTCCGGCACCCGGTAGGCGATCCGGTCCGCCGCCGCCTTCTCGCCCACGGCGGGCAGCCCGTCGCCACCCAGCGGGTTCGGCGTGCCCCAGGTCCCGGAGGCGTCGATGACGGCCCGGGCGGTGATGCGCTCCTCGCCCTGAGGGGTCTGGACGTGCACGGTCAGCGGCTCGCTGTCCCGGCCCGCGTCCACCACCCGGTCCCGGCCGCGCCGGGCGACGCCGACGACCCGGGAGTCGTAGCGGACGTGCTCGCCCAACTCCTTCGACAGCGGCTCCAGGTAGTCCGCCACCCACTCGCCCCCGGTCGGGTAGCCCCGCGGCGCGCTCCACCCGGTCGGCTCCAGCAACCGGCGGGCGGCCGGGTCCACCAGCTCCGACCACTGCGAGAACAGCCGCACGTGGTTCCACTCCGCCACCGCCGCGCCCGCCCGCGGCCCGGCCTCCAGCACCACCGGCCGGATCCCCCGCTCCAGCAGGTTCGCCGCCGCCGACAGGCCGCCCGGACCGGCCCCCACCACGACCACCGGAAGCTCGCTCACCGGAACCACCCTTTCATCGACTACGCTCTATCAACCTGGCGTGACTCTATAGACCGCTGTCGATTGATGTAACATCGACGGACATCTATCCATCACTGCTGAGGGGCGCTCCGCAAGTCGCTGGTGTGACGCAGGTCTCATTGAAGGTTGTACCCGGGTACGGGCTTAGCGTTGTGGTGTCGGCGGACCACTGGGAGGTCGGGGACATGGCGGATGAGGTCGCCGGGGCGACGTTCCGGCGGAACGTTCGTGCGCCGTCCGTGCCGGTGCTGGGTGCGGCGTGGGTGTCGGTCGAGGCGTGCACGCTGCCGGTGGAGGGTCAGCAGGTGCGGCTGGCGGAGTTCGACGCGTTGTTCGCCTCGGCGTTGCGCGGGGTGCGCCGGGAGGGGTCGGGCTGGTTGCGGCTGAGCCTGCGCGGGGGAGCGGAGGTCGAGGAGCAGGCGCGGGAGTTGACCGCGCGGGAGGCGGAGTGCTGCTCGTTCTTCGACTTCGCGGTGGGGCGGGACGGTGACGAGGTGGTGGTCGACGTGCGGGTGCCGGCGGACAAGGAGCCGGTGTTGGACGGGTTGGCCGCCCAGGCGGAGGCGGTGCTCGGGCGATGAGATCGGGCGAGTTGGCGGCGGCTGCGGGGGTGAACGTGCAGACGTTGCGCTACTACGAGCGGCGGGGGTTGTTGCCCGAGCCGCGGCGGTCGTCGGGCG
This sequence comes from Saccharothrix sp., assembly GCF_031180885.1. GTDB lineage: Bacteria > Actinomycetota > Actinomycetes > Mycobacteriales > Pseudonocardiaceae > Actinosynnema. Next base: position 337,639 of record NZ_JAPSLK010000003.1, on the reverse strand, counting down.
GTTACCGGGACTACGACGACGACGCGGTGGCGTTGTTGCGCGTGGTCAAGGCGGCGCAGCGGTTGGGGTTCACGCTGGACGAGGTGGCCGACCTGCTCGACACCGGGCGCCGGCACCCCACCCCGGACCTCCAGGCGCGGGCGCGCGCGAAGCTCGCCGAGGTCGACCAGCGCATGGCCGACCTGGCCCGCATCCGCGAGGATTTGGTGCGGGTGCTCGACGCCCGCTGCGACAGCCTCACCCACTGCACCTGCCCCGAGTGCCCGCTCCCGTTCGTCTCACTCGGCACCGTCGCGGGCGGACCAGCCTGAACGTTCCACCCGCATCACGTGGCGCATCAGGCGGTGGCTGCGGCGAGGCTGGCCCGGCAGGCGCGGACGAGTTGGCGGGTGGCCGCGGTGGCGGGGACGCGCAGGCAGCGGGTGCAGCGGATCACGACGTCGCCGAGGAGTTGGTCGACCGAGATCGACGCGGGGCACTCGCAGTCGCGGCACCACCGGTGGCCGGTGATCGGGACGACGCGGGCGGGGGAGTGCACGCACTGGTGGATCCAGCGGCGGTGCAGTCGGCAGGTGATGCGTTCGAAGGGGTCGAGGCCGTTCTCCTCGGCGGCGTCCTCGGCGTGGCGGAGAACGGCCAGCGAGCGGTCGGCCACGTCGGCGTACCGGTCGGCGGTGGCCTTCCGCATGGTGGTCATGGCCTGCTCCGGGGTCCGCTGTCGGCTTCCAGGGTCCGCTCGCCGCGCTCTTGCCGGCACCGCGCTCCGACGCCGATCCCGGCGGACCAACGGCCGGGCCCCGGCAGGGTCAGAAGACCCGCCGGGACCGAGGATCACAGGTGGACGTGCGCCGGCTCGTGGGTGAGCGCCTCGATGTCGTCCGCGGTGGCGTTGAGCAGGGCGTGGGCGAGGTCGGAGAGCGCGCGGGCGGCGGCGAGTTCGTCGCCGATCTCCGGGACGTTGGTGTCGGCGGGGTTGAGCCGCGCCAGGCCGACGCCGGTCAGGTGGCCGCCGTCGCGGGTGGCCAGCGTGGCCTTGGCCCTGGTGCGGCCGTCGTGCTCGTCGAGCTGGATCTCGACGTGCCAGGTCTTGGCGGTGTTCACGGTGTCCTCCTACTCGGGTCCGTTGCGGCGGTCGATGTGGGCGCCAAGCACGTCCAGTGTCGCCCCGCCGGGCGCAGCCGACACGTCGTAGCGTGGGGTGGTGATCGTTTACGAGTGGCGCGGCCGGTTCGCGAACGTCGAGGTGAACGTCCTGCACGCCGAGGGGTTCGAGCACCCCGTGCCGGACGACGACTGGTGGGGTCAGGTGAACCGGCACAGCCTCGGCTGGGTGTGCGCGCGGCGGCAGGACGAACTGGTCGGCTTCGTCAACGTGGCGTGGGACGGCGGGGTCCACGCCTTCGTGCTGGACACCCTGGTCGCGGGTGCGGTCCGGCGCCAAGGCGTGGGCCGTGAACTCATCGCCCACGCCACCGACCACGCCCGCCGCGCCGGCTGCGAGTGGCTGCACGTCGACTTCGACCCGCACCTCCGGCCGTTCTACTTCGACACCTGCGGGTTCCGGCCCACCGACGCCGGGCTGATCGCGTTGTGACCCGGAGGCGGCCCGCCGGGCCACACGCGGACGATCCCGGGTTCGGCCATGGGTTTTCAGGCGGCATGCACCCGGGCGTGGTGCGCGAGCTGAGGGTTCGCCGGGCCGCCGCGGCGCACCCGGCGCCGGCCGACCGCCTGGCCCCGTGCGGCCGTCACTCGCGGGTGGACAGCTCGAAACAACTCTCGACCACAAGCCTGCGTTTCCGAGCGGTCCGGCGGCGTCGCGGAGCCTGAGCCGACGTCCTGGGTGCCCTCGGCAGGAGTCGAACCTGCATCTCCGCCGTCGGAGGGCGGTGTCGTGTCCGTTGGACCACGGGGGCCGGGCTGCCCGTCGAGGGTTCGAACCTCGGTCTCCGCGTTCAGAGCGCGGTGTCCGTGCCGGCTGGACCAACGGGCATTGCATTCGTCGCACCCCCACCAGGAATCGAACCTGGATCTCGGCGTTCGTAGCGCCGCACTCTTTCCGTTGAGCTATGGGGGTATTGCCGAAAAAGGGTGGGAAAGAGAAAGCCGCCCGGGTCGGTGTTCCGACGGGGGCGGCTCCCGGTGAAAGACCTCTAGCGAGGTGGGGAGACCGCTCGTTGGCGCTGCTGTCGGCGCTGGACGGCACGACGACGGGGTGCGCGTCGGCGCGTTGCCCGGATCGTGGTGACCGTCATTTCAGTGCTCCCCGGTTCGTGGTGTGGGTGAAGCATGTCAGGTGTTCGAAGGGTGTGCAAAGGCTTTTTCGGCGATTACGAAGGAGGTGACTTCGTGGAGGACTTCCGCATTGGTGAGGATGCGGTGGTGGCCCAGGCCGGTGGTGGTGATGAGAGTTGCGTTGGGCCAGGCGGCGGTGAGGGCTTCGCCGTTGGGGTGGGGGACTTGGGTGTCCTTGGTGTCGTGGACGACCAGGAGGGGTGGTAGGTCGCGGTTCGCGGTGCGGGTGGGGATGTTGAAGGAGGACATGGGGCGGCCTGCGATGTGTTCCAGGCGGGTGAGGAAGGCCTTGTGGGTTCGGGGGCCGAAGCCCAGGAAGTCGGCGAACAGGTGGGTTTGGGACAGGGGGTCGGCCATGGGGGAGATGAAGGCGAGGCGGGTGGCGGGGAGGCCGTCCAGGACCGCCAGTGCGGTGGCGGTGGCGCCCATGGAATGGGCGACGATGCTGTGGGCGGGGCCGAAGTGGGTGACAACCGCGGTTAGGGCGTCGGAGAACTCGGGGAGGGTGGCTCGCTTGGGGCCCAGGGTGCCGGGGGCGGAGTCGCCGTGGCTCAGGGCGTCGAAGGTGACTACCTGGTAGCCGGACTGCACTAGCGGGTCGATGAAGGCTGCTAGTTGGGTGCGGTGGCCGCCCCAGCCGTGGGCCAGGTAGATGAGTGGGCCGTTGCCCCGGGTTTCGGCGACTACGGTGCTTCCGCGGACCGGTACTGAGTGGCGAGTACCGGGGTGTGGGGCGGAGGAGGGGCGGGCGTGGCGAGGGGTGCACCAGATGCGGAGAGCCAGGCGTCCGCCCACGGTCGGAGCGATACGTTCCAGGGTGCCGAAGGTGGTGCGAATGAGCTTAGCACGAACGGTCGTGCTTTTTTGCCGGCGGCGTGAAGTGGGCATGGGTTCCCCAGGGTGTCAGGCTCGTGCGTCGGCGAGCAGCTTTTCGAAGGCGTGACGGGTTCGGGCTTCGGCGGCCTCGTCGTCGAGGAGGCGGCTGGCGTGGAAGAACGCCAGCATCACGCCGTGGATGTCGTGGGCGAACTGCTCGGGGTCGGCGTCCCGGCGGAAGTCGCCCTCGCTGATCCCCGTGCGGAACATCTGCGCCACCGAGTCGGCGAAGTCGAGGTGGTCGCGCACCAGCTGGTCGCGGATCGGGCCTGGCTGGTCGTCGTACTCGGCCGAGGCGGAGACGAAGAGGCACGCGGAGCTGCGGTCCTTGGTGCTGGCCAGCCAGTGCTCGAACAGGGTCCGCACCCGGGTTTCGCCGCGCGGTGCGGACAGGGCGGGGCGGACCACCTGGTCGATGAAGAGTTGCCGGGCGTGGGCGAGGACCTGGGCTTGCAGCAGTTCCTTGGAGCGGAAGTGGGCGAACAGGCCGCTCTTGGACATGCCGGTGTCGTCGGCCAGTGACCCGATGGTCAGCCCGGCCAGGCCGATGCGGCTGGCGGTGGCGGCGGCGCGTTCCAGCACGGCCTGCCTGGTTGCCTCGCCCTTGCTCACGCACCAAGTTCAGCACGAACGTTCGTTTTTGGCAAGCGGCAAGCCCGCAAGAGAAAGCCCTGGTCCGCCACCCCTCAGGCGGACCGGGGCCTGACATGATCCGGTCAGTCGCCGGACGTGGTCGTGGCGGCACCCGGTGGCCGCGAGCCACTTCATCTTGCGGTTGGTCTCCGGGCCGTAGACGCCATCAGCCGTAGCGCCCACGGCGCGCTGGACCTGGATCAACGCCGTGCGGGTGGCGGGGCCGAAGTCGCGGTCCAGGGCGATGTTCTTGCCGTAGCAGTACTTCAGCGACTGCTGGAGTGCCAGCACGCCGTTGCCGTAGTTGCCGCGCCCCGGAACGCACTTCTTGGACCGGTTCGCGGTCGCCGGCTGGTAGTCCCACTTGTGCGTGCACGTCGGCAGGACGGCCGCCGAGACCTCCTCGGAAGGCGAAGGAGACGCCGACGCCCACCCCGTCCCCACGGTCAGCGCCATCGCCACTCCCACGGCGACCCGCGCGATCACCAGTTTCATGCTTCCCCCTTAAAACTGCCTGTCGGGGAAGGAACTTAGAGCGAACCGGTCTACCGGCGTGACGGTCGAACGACCAACCGCCGCAGGTCTGCGTACGCGGGGGCCTGGCCGCCCAGGTGCAGGTCCAGCACGACCACGTCGGCGTCCGCGCCCGGACCGGTCCCCGCCACCGCCGGGGTCGCACCGACGTCCAGCACCCGCACCGGCGGGGACGCCGCCGCGCACCACGCCTGGATGCCCGCCACGATCGCCGGGTGGTCGTCCACCACCACTACGCCGGCCACGTCGCCTCCACCCACACCCGTTCCCCCTCCACCACGCTCGACACCGCCACCGCGCCCTTCCGGACCAAAGGCGGCGTGCCGTCGGCGACCACGCTCACCGTCACCGCCGACCCCGTACCCAGCACAGTCACCCTGGCCCGCGACCGCGCAGTCGCCAACAGGCCGGTCCGCGTCCACCAACTCGCGCCGCACCACTACCGGCGGGGTGGGGCGCTCGCCCAGGGTGTCCAGGTGCACCGCGACACCCCGCCGCTCGGCCACGTCCACGCACGCCCGCAACTCGTGCACCAGCGGGTCCGGCACGTCGTCCTGCTCGGCGAACAGCCGCCGCATCCGGGCCGCCTCCACCGCGTACCGGGCGCGGACCCGGTCGTCGGTGAGGTCCGCACGTCCCTCGGTCAGGTCGGTCAGCAGCGGCACGACCGTGGGCAGCAGCGCGTCGTAACGGGCCTTGCGGTCCTCGTGGAGCCGTTCGGCCACCGACGAAGCGGTCCGGGTCGCGGCCTCGCGCCGGGCGGCGCGCGCGGCGTCGGCGGCCACCCGGTCCACCACGGCCGCCGCGGCGACGACGGGCAGCTGGTAGCCCAGGACCAGCACGGCCACCACGGCGAGGTCGCCGGTGTCCTGGCCGACCCACGCGGTGTAGGCGAAGCTGCCCGCGACGTGGAGCGCGAGGAACGCGCAGGTGGCGCGGGGCCCGAGGTCGAGCAGCAGGAGCACGCCGAACCAGCCGATCACGCCGAAGGACCACTCCTCCTCCGACACCACGAACCGGTCGTGCATTCCGGTCAACGCCAGACCCGACGCCACGAGGACCAACGCCGGCAACACCCACCGCGCCGGCCCCCGGGGACGCGTCCCGAACACCAGAACCACCAGCAGCAAAGCGAAAGCGGCGACTTGCCGGGGCAGCGACCGGTAGGCCTCACCGCCCGCGACCAGCACCGGTAACGCGAACCCGAGCAGGGACACGGCCGTGATCACCACGATCGCCCAGCGCACACCCCTCAGCAACCGCTCCACGGTCACCTCGTGGACCTGTTCACGCACCGGGCCACTCCAGCCACACCACGGTCCCCCCGCGCCCGACCGCACCACGGCCCGGCCACCCGCCGACCGCATCCGGTCCACAATGGACTGCCGGATGCCGCGCCACGGCAACGAGACCGAGTCCGCGTCGAACCCCGGCCCCGACCTGTCCCGGCGCTGAACGGGGTCAGGACCCGATGCCCGCGAGGGCGAAGAACTCCTGCCGGGAGCGGGCGTCGTCGCGCAGCACGCCGTGCAGGGCGGAGGTGACGGTTCGGGAGCCCGCAGCCCGCACCCCGCGCAGGGACATGCACAGGTGCTCGGCCTCGACGACGACACCCACGCCGCGCGGCGCGAGGTGGTCCTGCAACCAGTCGGCGACCTGCTGGGTCAGCCGTTCCTGCACCTGGAGGTCGCGCGCGAACAACTCCACCACCCGGGCCGGCTTGGACAGCCCCAGGATGCGTTCGCCGGGCAGGTACCCGACGTGCGCGATGCCCTGGAACGGCAGCATGTGGTGCTCGCACAGCGACTGCACGGGGATCGCGCGGGCCAGGACGAGTTCGTCGTAGCCCTCGTCGTTGGGGAAGGTCGTGAGGTTGAACTCGCGCGGGGTGAGCAGTTCGGCGTAGGCGTGCGCGACGCGGCGGGGCGTGTCGGCCAGGTGCTCGGAGTCGGGGTCCTTGCCCAGGGCGACCAGCAGGTCGGCGACCGCCCGCCGCGCGGCCTCCAGGTCGACGCCGCCGCGACCGTGGAGGACCTGCAACCGGGGTTGCGACATGCCCATCGTCCCTCCTTCTAACGACAACGTGAGCTAACGTTAGAAGTCCGCGACCGATTTCGTCAACAGAAGTTGGTTTTAGAATGGTGGAGATCCCGCACGACCCGGTGGCGGCCGTCGCCGCGCTCGACGAGCCGACCCGCCGCAGGCTGTACGACTACGTCGTCCGCCGGCCAGGACCGGTCGGCCGGGACGAGGCCGCCGCGGCCGTGGGCGCGCCCCGCACGACCGTCGCGTTCCACCTGGACCGGCTGGTCGACGAGGGCCTGCTGGAGGCCGTCCACGAGCGCCGCACCGGCCGCACCGGCCCCGGCGCGGGCCGCCCGGCGAAGCTCTACCGCCGCGCGCCGCACCCGATCGCGGTGTCCCTGCCGGAGAACCGCTACGAGCTCATCGGCGCGCTGCTGGCCGACGCCGTCGCCGAGTCGGACACCACGGGCGAGCCGCCGCGCGCCGTGCTGCACCGCCGCGCCCGCGAACTGGGCCGTGGCCTGGGAAGATCGGGCGGCGACCCGGTGGCCGCACTGGAGGGCCTGGGGTTCGAGCCGCGGGCCGAGGGTGATTCGGTCGTGCTGGGCAACTGCCCGTTCCACAGCCTCGCGCAGCGGCACACCGAACTGGTGTGCGGGGCGAACCTGTGCCTGTTGGAGGGCCTGGTGTCCGGTCTGGGAGCGGATCTCCGCGCGCGATTGGACCCGTCGCCGGGCCACTGTTGCGTGCGCTTGGAGCCCTAGACGCGCCCGGTCCCTTTCGGCAGGGACCGGGCGCGTGGGTCGGTGCTTCAGCGGGCGTGGCCGCGCAGGATGAGCAGGGTCGCGCCGGTCACCCAGCCGAAGAAGACGTGGCCGAACAGGCTCACCCACTGGTCGTTGCCGACGACGAACACCATCTCGCTCATCGCCGAGTTCGCGGTGACGCTCAGCCACAGCGGCATGATGATCAGCGCGCCCAGCAGCCACCACACCACGCCGTACACGGCGCTGATGGCGTAGACGGGCACCATCTTGTCGGCGACGTTGCGGGTCAGCAGCCCGAACAGGGCGCCGGCGATCGCCGAGATCACCATGTGCACGAGGAAGCCGACGAAGGCGTTGTCGACGCCGATCAGCATGCCGACCAGCGGCAGTGTGCCCACGCCGGCCATCAGCAGGCCGAACACGAGGCCGCCGGCCAGGCCGGCGAACACCCCGATCCGGACGGGGGAGTCCGACCTCGCGGTCGTGGGGGCAGCGATAGTCGTCGCGGACACGATCAGCTCCTTCTGTTCTCAGTTGTAAGGCATGGTCGGGAACCAGCCGATGCCGAAGATCGACGGCACCCGGACGTCCCAGTACACGAGCAGGAACACGCCGAGGGCGATGAGCAGCGCCGCGCTGACCGCGGTCGTGCGCCGCGGGTTGCGGGCCACCGCCGCGAGGAACCGCCCCCGGGTGACCAGCGACAGGACGGCGAACAGGATCGCGACGAGCACGATGTTGCCCAGCGACTGGAGCACGAACGTCCCGGCCCCGTAGAGCGGGTTGCCCGACTCCACCGCGGAGCGGAACAGCTTGATGAACATCGGGTACGGCCGGCCGATCAGGAACGCGCCCACCAGCGCCCCGAGCACCACGACGCGCGCCACGGGCCGGCCGCGGAACACGTCGCGCACCACGCCGAGCGTCGCCAACCCGATGTAGGTCAACGCCAACCCGACGACGCCGAACACCACCGCCGACTGCACCAGCCGCACCGGCATCGTCCCGACGGTCGCCGACGACAACTGCGGCAACCCGGTCCCGATCAGCACCCCGACCGCCCCGTAGACCGCCGAGACCCCGACCATGCCGAGGGTGAAGTGCCCGAAGGGCCGCCACAGGGAGGTCGCGCCGGCCTGGCTCATCGGGCCGACCGAGGCGGCCATGGCGATGTTGCACGCGGTGAACGTGCCCGCGAGCCCGGAGACGAAGGCGAACACCAGGCCGGCGGCCGTGCCGGCGAGGGAGGTGGTGGCGGCGTCTTCGCCGAGCAGGGTGTTGGCGACGTTCGCCCCGATCACGTGGTCGACGAACTCGTAGGACCACAGGATCGCCAGCAGCACACCGGCGACGGCACTGCCGAAGATCAACCGCCCTGATCCGGCGTGGCGGTCGACGGGGGCGACGGGCTGGGCGTGCGCCACGGACTTCACCTCACTGCGGTCGGTTGATCGGTCCGCCCAAGAGTCCTTGCCGACCGCCCGCGGCGACTACTTCGAAGCTGCCCTCCTACCCCTCGTTCTTGCTCACCTCGCCGACCACCTCCGCGAACGCCCGAAGACCTCGGCGAACGCCCCGAACACCGGCCGCCCGACCTGCCGGTCGAACACCGCGAACACCACGTGCTCGAAGAACCCACCACCGCCCCGCGACGCCGCCGCGAACGCCCGCGCCACCACGGCCGGCTCGTCGCCGAACACCCCGCACCCCCAGCCCCCAGCACCAACCGCCGGTGCCCGTGCGCGGCGGCCACCCGCAGCACCCGCCCGGACCCACGTTCCAGCTTGTTGGACGCTCGCGCGGTTCCGCCGCCGGGAAATACGCGAGCGTCCAACAGGCGGTATGTGGTGCCCGGCCACTCGGGCGGCGAGCGCGGCGGCGCGGCGTCGTCCGAGGCGTTCGAGGATCGCGGCGACGTCGGCCGCGCGGTCGGGCGTGTTGCGCCGGGATCGCGGTCCGGCTGGGCACGCCGGTGGGCTACGGCGGCTTCAGCGCGTCGTCGGGCACCGCTGAGTCGTCGCCGCGGCGCGTTGGTCAGGATCGCCGAACAGCGCGAGGTTCAGTCGGTCGCGGCCGACAGGGCGGCCAGGTCGGACTGGGTCAGTTCGAACGACAGCGCGCTCACGTTCTCCGTGGCCTGGCGGGCGTTCTTCGCGCCCGGGATCGGCAGCACGTCCGGCTGCTGCAACACCCACCGCAGCGCGATCTGGCTCGGCGTCCGCCCATACCGCTCGGCCAACTGCCGCTGCACCGCGTTCACCCGCTCAAGCCGGGGCATGTCCTTCGACCGGAACGGGGCGCGGTACTGGCGCCAGCCAGCGGGGCGGTTGGTGGACGAGTACTTGCCGGTCAACGCACCCGACGCCAACGGCATGTAAGCGATCAAGGTCACGCCCAACTCCCGGCACGCCTCCAACACCCCGTTGGTCTCCGGCGCCCGGTGCAGCAGGGAGTACTGCACCTGGTTGGACGCCAACGGCAGACCGTGCCGAGCCAACGCGGCGTGGGCCTCGCGCATCTGCTTGGCGGAGAAGTTGCTGACCCCGACCGCCCGGACCTTCCCGGCGGCCACGGCCTCCGCCATCAGGTCCATCACCTTCGGGATCGACATCCACGGCACCGGGTAGTGCACCTGGTACAGGTCGACCGACTCCCGCCGCAACCGCCGCAGCGACGCCTCCAGAGTCCGCGGCAGACTCCCCGCCCCGGCCAGGAACCTCGCCGGGAACTTGGTGGCCACCAGCACGTCCACCCCGACGGTCAGCTCACCGACGCGCCGCTCCGACGCCCCGGCCCCGTACATCGCGGCGGTGTCCAGCATGTTCACCCCGGCGTTGAGACACACGGCGAGGGCCGCCCGTTGGTCGGCCAGGCTGCTCGTCGGGCCGTAGGCGTTGCGGGCCGGGTTCCAGCGGGGCATGGAGGTCGGGTCGCCCCACACCATCGCGCCGACGCCCATGGGCGGCACCCGCACGTCGGTTCGGCCCAGGGTCCGCGAGCCGGTCACGCGACAAGCATCCACCCGCCCGGCGAAGACCGCCCGTCAGACCCGGACGAGCATCTTGCCGGTGTTCGCGCCGCGCATCATCGCCAGGAACGCCTCCGCCGCGTTCTCGATCCCGTCCACCACGGTCTCGTCGGTCACCAGCGACCCGTCGGCCAGCCACCCCGCCGCCTGCCGCACGTACTCGGGCGCCAGGTGGTAGTGGTCGCTGACGTTCATGCCGCGCAACGTGACGCGCTTGCCGATCGCCAGCGGCAGGTGCGGCGGACCGGCGGGCAGCGAGGTCGCGTTGTACATCGAGATCGCGCCGACCAGGCCGACCCGGCCGAACCGGTTCATCACCCGCAGCGCCGCGTCCAGGTGGTCGCCGCCCACGTTGTCGAGGTAGACGTCCACGCCCTCGGGGGCCGCCGCCGCCAACTGGCCGTGGATGTCGCCGGCCCGGTAGTCCAGCGCCACGTCGTAGCCGAAGTCACCGGTCAGCCGGGCCGCTTTGGTAGGTCCGCCGGCCGAGCCGATGACCTTGGACGCGCCGAGCTTGCGCGCCAGGCGGGCGGAGACCGAGCCGACCGCGCCCGCCGCGCCGGAGACGAACACCACGTCGCCCTCGCGGACCGGCGCGACCTCCTTCAGCGTGGCCCACGCGGTCAGGCCGGTGGTGCCCAGCACACCCAGGTACGCGGTCGCGGGAGCCAGGTCGGTGTCCACGACCTGCACGTCACCGGCGCCGAGCAGCGCGTGCTCGCGCCAGCCCAGGAAGTGGGTGACGGTGGTGCCGATCGGCAGTTCGGCCACCTCGGACGCCACCACGGTGCCCACGGCCGACCCGGTCATGGGCTCGCCCAGCACGAACGGCGGGATGTAGGACTCGCCCTCGTTCATCCGGCCGCGCATGTACGGGTCGACCGACAGGTAGTCGTTGCGGACGACGACCTGGCCGGGGCCCGGGTCGGGCACGGTCGCGGTGGCGAAGGTGAAGTCAGAGGGCTGGGGCTCGCCGACGGGGCGAGCGGCGAGGCGCCACTCGCGGCTGGTGAAGGGCATGGCGGTCTTCCTGGGGTTTCGAGCAGTGGGACGGGACCGACGTTAACCGCGCAGACCCATAGCCATCCAATAGCCTTGTGCATGTGAGGGATAGTGAAACCAATGGCTCGTCGTTGGACCTGAACCTGCTGCGGACGTTCCTGGCCGTCTACCGGTCCGGCTCGTTCACCGCCGCGGCGCGCCTCCTGGGCCTGTCCCAGCCCACCGTCACCACGCAGATCCGCGCGCTGGAACGCCAACTGGGTCGGGAGCTGTTCGAACGGCAGGCGCGGGGTGTGGTCCCCGCGCCGCCCGCCGACGATCTCGCCGCCCGCGTCGGCCAACCGCTGGACGCGCTGGCCGCGGTCGCGGGTGACGACGGCGGTCAGGCCGATCCGGTGCACGTCGCCGGACCGGCCGAGTTCCTCACCCACTGCGTGCTGCCCCACCTCGCCCCGCTGGTCGACCAGGGTGTCCGGCTGCGGATCACGGCCGGCCAGACCGAGCAACTGCTGGAGGGCGTGACCACGGGGCGCTACGACCTGGTCGTCGCCACCCACCGCCCGCGCGGCCGCAACCTCGCTTCAGCCCCGCTGGCCGACGAGGAGTTCGTGCTGGTCGCCGGGCCGGACCTGGCCCGCCGCGTCGGCCCGGTCGACGACCCGGCCGCGCTCAACGGCGTCCCCCTGGTCGCCTACGCCGAGGACCTGCCGATCGTGCGCCGCTACTGGCGGCACGTCTTCGGCCGCCGGCTGACCGGCCACCCCGCGGTCACCGTGCCCGACCTGCGCGGGGTGCTCGCGGCGGTGGTCGGCAGCACCGGGTTCAGCGTGCTGCCGCGCTACCTGTGCGAGCGCGAGCTGGCGGCCGGCGAACTGGTGGTGCTGCACGAACCGGACGACCCGCCGATCAACACCGGCTTCCTCGTCCAGCGCCCCGGCGCGTCGGCCAACCCGCACGTGCCCCTGGTCCGCGACCACCTGCTGCGCGTCGGCCGGCACGCCCACGCCTATGTCACCGATGTGAGATGACCCGCATCGCGTGCCGCCGCGCCGGACCCTCCAGCCGGGCGCGGGCGGACTCGAACAGCTCCACCGCGCGCGTGCCGCTCCACTTGCGCGGCAGCACCTCCGGCGGCAGGCCCGGGTCCAGGTAGGGCAGCCGCCGCCAGTCGGTGAGGATGCGCACGTAGGCCACGAACGCCTCCCGTTCGGACGGCTCACCGGGCTCGCCGCCCCCGTACGCGGCGCAGAAGTCCTCGTACAGGTGGTCCAGCGCGTCCAGGTCCCACCACTGGCGCACCTTGTCCGCCAGGTCCGGCAGCGCGGACAGGTAGTCCGCCCGGAACAGGTTGACGTAGTCGCGCAGCCCCAACCGGGTCAGCCGCTCGGCGACCTCCTCGTAGACGTGCGCGGGCGCGATCCACACCCCGGGCGCGGCGGTGCCGAACCCCAGCTTGGTCAACTGGGTGCGCAGGACGTGCCGCTTCTGCCGCTCCGACTCCGGCACCGAGAACACCGCGAGCAGCCACCCGTCGGCCATCGACGCCCGCACCCGCTCGAAGATCCGGTAGTCGCCCTCGCGCAGGATCTCCTGCGCCTGCTCGGTCAGCGCGTACCCGGCGATGCCGTCCACCGCGTGCGGGCGCAGGATGCCGCGCCGCTTGAGCCGCGACACCGACGACCGGACCGCGGGCTCGTCCACGCCCAACTCGGCCAGCAGGCGCACCAGCGACCCCACCGCGAGCCACCCGCCGCTGGGCCGCGCGTACAGCCCGTACAGCGTCACGATCAGCTGCCGGGGCTGCGTGGCCCGGCCCGACGGGGAGTCGAGGGCCGGTTCGTCCAGGTCGAGCATCGTCACGCGCACACCTTAACCCGGCCACGTGGCATGTCGTGTCATTGACTGCCGTCACGAGACCGCCATACGATGTGCCGACCTTCCGCCACCGCGGCCAAGCGAGGTGCAGCGCGATGCAGCTCTCACCCTCCGCCCACCGGGACACCTTCTGCCGGGACAACCTGCCGCCCGCGCACCTCTGGCCCGACCTGCGCCCGCTGGACCACCACCCGGAACGGCTCAACTGCGCGGAAGTCCTGCTCGACCAGACCCTCGCCAGGTTCGGCCCGGACCGCCCGTGCCTGCTCGGCGGTGGCAAGCGCTGGACCTACGGCGAGGTCCGCGACCGGGTGAACCGGCTCGCGAACGTCCTCACCGACCACTTCGGCCTCATCCCCGGCAACCGGGTTCTGCTGCGCGGCCCCAACACACCGTGGCTGGCGGTGTGCTGGCTCGCCGTGGTCAAGGCCGGCGGGGTCGTGGTGGCCACCATGCCGCTGTTACGCACCGGCGAACTCGCCACCGTGCGCGACACCGCCAAGCCGTTCCTGGCGCTGTGCGACGACCGGTTCACCGAAGCGCTGGAACCGTTGCGGGACACCATGACCGTGGTCGGCGAAGAAGAACTGGACAAGCTCTGCGCCGCCGCCCCGACCGACTACGCGGCCGTCGACACCGCCGCCGACGACGTGGTCCTGCTCGGCTTCACCTCCGGCACCACCGGCCGCCCCAAGGCCACCATGCACTTCCACCGCGACGTCCTGGCCATCGCCGACACCTTCTCCGCCCACACCGTCCGGCCCCGCCCCGACGACCTGTTCACCGGCACCCCGCCCCTGGCTTTCACCTTCGGGCTCGGCGGCCTGCTGGTCTTCCCGCTGCGCGCCGGCGCGGCCACCCTGCTGCTGGAACGCCAAACCCCCGTGGAACTCGCAAAAACCGCGCACGCCAACGGGGTCACCGTCCTGTTCACCGCGCCGACCGTCTACCGGGCGATCCTCGCCGCCGGGAAGGCCGACCTGCTGCGCGGGGTCCGCCGCTGCGTGTCCGCCGGCGAAGCGCTGCCCGCCCAGGTCTCCGAGGACTTCCACGCCGCCACCGGTATCCGGATCATCGACGGCATCGGCGCCACCGAGATGCTGCACGTGTTCATCTCCGCCGCCGACGAGGAGGTCCGCCCCGGCGCGACCGGCAAGGTGGTGCCCGGCTTCGAAGCCGCCGTGCTGGACGAAGAGGGCCGGCCGGTGCCCGACGGCGTGGCCGGTCGGCTGGCCGTGCGCGGCCCCACGGGCTGCCGCTACCTGGCCGACGACCGCCAGGCGGCCTACGTCCACGACGGCTGGAACATCACCGGCGACACCTACGTCCGCGACGCCGAGGGCTACTTCTGGTACCAGGCCCGCAACGACGACATGATCATCTCCGCGGGTTACAACATCGCCGGCCCCGAGGTCGAGGCCGCCCTCAACCGGCACCCGAGCGTGGTGGACTGCGGTGTGGTCGCGGCGCCGGACGAGGAGCGCGGCTGGATCGTGAAGGCGTTCGTCATCGCCGAGGGGGTGACGGCGGCCGACCTCCAGGACTTCGTCAAGGCCACCATCGCGCCCTACAAGTACCCGCGGGCGGTCGAGTTCGTCACCGAACTGCCGCGCACCGACACCGGGAAGCTGCAACGTTTCCGGCTGCGCGAGTGGGCGGCGGACGGGACCCCGCCGGACGTGCTCAGTCCTGCCACGGCCCGGTCAACGGCTGACCGTCGACCGGGCCCTGCGCCAGCGGCTGCTGCACAGATCCGTTGACGTGCAAGGAGAACACGTCGAACCGGTTGTAGTGGCCGATGATGTCGTGCATCTGCTTGGGCTGGATGCACCGGGCCAGGTCGACCTCGCCGTAGACGATCCCCTCGTCGTCGATCAACGGCTCGACCACCGGCCGCCCGTCCGGGCCGAAGATCCCGGACAACGCGCTGCGCGGCCGGGCCAGCAGCTCCCGCGCGACCGGGTCGTCACCGGCGACGGTGTCGACGATGGTCGGGGAGATGGTGGAGCAGGACACCACCGAGAAGACCTTGCCCTCGAACGCGTGCGCGGCGGTGCGGATCGCGATCGCCTCCGCCATGTCGTAGTCCTTCGGCGCGACCGGCAGGGCGATGTAGTTCGCCACGTGGACCAGCTCGCCTTGTGCGAGCAGGGCGAACCGGGCCAGGGTGTTGGTGTTCTCGCCGCAGGCCAGCACCCCCAGCGGACCCACGGGAGTCTGGTGCACCCGCAGGGAACTGCCGTCACCGCCGGTCCAGGTCAGCTTCTCCGCCCACGTCGGGACGAGCTTGCGGTGCGCGCCCAGCACCGCGCCGTCCGGGCCGATGACCAGGACCGTGTTGTAGAGGACGCCCAGGCTGTGCTTGCCGCGTTCGTTCACGCCGATGACGACGGTGGTGCCGGTGGCCGCGGCGGCGGCGCGCAGGGTGTCCACGTGCGGGCCGGGCACGTCGATCGCGGCCCGGTAGAGCCGCTCGTACCAGGGCGACCCGGCGACCGGGTTCATCGTCCAGTTCCAGTACGGGTAGCCGGGCACGAACACCTCGGGGAACGCCACCAGCGACGCCCCGTGCCCGGCGGCCTCGCGGATCAGCGACACCGCTTTCTGCACGGTCTTCGCCGCGTCCAGGTACTCCGGTGCGGTCTGCACGGCCGCCGCGGTGAACCTCGGGAACTCGTCCATCACGCCCTCCTCGCGGACCGTTCGGGTTCGTACCGGGGCGCGGCCTCGCCGGCGGCGTAGACGCGGGGCCAGCGCGCGCCCGGTCCGGTGTAGCCGAGCGCGGCGGCGGCGTGCAGGGTCCACGCCGGGTCGTGCACGTGCGCCCGGCCGATGCCGACCAGGTCCGCCCGACCGGCCACGATGATCGAGGCCGCGTCGTCCCACGTCGAGATCGCGCCCGCGGCGAGGGTCCGGACGCCGGTCTCGGCGCGGATGCGTTCGGCGAACGGGGTCTGGTAGCTGCGCCCGTACGCGGGTTGCTGCTCGGGCACGACCTCGCCGCTGGACACGTCCACCACGTCCACCCCGTGCGCGGCGAACTCCCGGGCGATCTCGACCGCGTCCTCCAGCGTGGTTCCGCCGGGTGCCCAGTCGACGGCGGAGATCCGGGCCAGCAGCGGGCCTTGCCACTGCGCGCGCACGGCGTCCAGCACGGCCAGCGGGAACCGCAGGCGGTGGGCGAGCGGCCCGCCGAACGCGTCCGTGCGGTGGTTGGTGAGCGGGGACAGGAACGTGGACAGCAGGAATCCGTGACCGGCTTGGACTTCCACCACGTCGAACCCGGCTTCCGCGGCCCGCCGGGCGGCTTCGGCGAACTGTCCGGCGATCACGTCCAGGTCCTCGGGCGTCAGTTCGCGGGGAACGGGCAGTGAGCCGTAGGGGATGGGGGAGGGGCCGGCGGTGCTCAAGCCCCGGCGGCCGGAGTGGTTGAGCTGGACGCCGATCCGCGCGTCGGTGTGGGTGTGGACGGTGTCGGTGATGCGCCGCCACGCCTCGACCTGCGCGTCGGTGTAGAGGCCCGGGCAGGAGGGTGTGGTGCGGCCGTGCGGGCTGACGGCGGTCATGCCGGTCAGCACCAGACCCGCGCCGCCGAGGGCTTTGCCGGTCAGGTGCAGCAGTTCGGCCTCGCCGGGGATGCCGTCCGTGGCGCTGTCGGTGGCTATGGGTGCGGCCACGACTCGGTTCACGAGTTCGACCCCGCGCACCCGCAGTGGCTGGAACAGCGGCGGGCGGGTGTCGGGGCCGCCGCAGTGGCGGGCGAACCAGGCGTCGGCGGCGGCGGTGTAGGCCGGGTCGCGGCGGCGCAGGTTGTCGTAGGTGACCCGGCGGCTGCGGGTGAGCAGGTTGAACGCGAACTGCTCGGGCTCCTGGCCGACCGACTGGCCGATGCGCTCGAACCACTCCAGGCTGGCCTGCGCGGCGCGCTGGGTGGACTCGACGACCGGCCGGCGCTCGCGTTCGTAGCGGTCGAGGTCGGGCAGGGAGTCGGCGAGCGCGACGGCGTCCTCCATCGCGAGCTTGGTGCCCGAGCCGATGGAGAAGTGCGCGGTATGCGCGGCGTCGCCGAGCAGGACGACGTTGTCGTGCCGCCAGGTCTCGTTGCGCACGGTGGTGAACCGCAGCCAACGGGAGTTGTTGGTGAGCAACCGGTAGCCGAGCAGGTCGGCGCAGCGGGCCACGCTGTCCTCGTCGCTCGCGCCGGGCGGGAGGTCGCGGTCGGCGAACCCGGCGCGGCGCCAGGTGTCCTCGGGGACCTCGACGATGAACGTGCTGCGGTCGGCGCTGTAGGGGTAGGCGTGCACTTGGATCGGGCCGAAGTCGGTCTCGGCGACGAGGAAGGTGAAGGCGTCGAAGACGTGGTCGGTGGCCAGCCACATGTACCGGCAGCGGCGGACGTCGAGGGTGGGCTTGAAGACGTCGGCGTGCGCGGTGCGGGTGGCGGAGTTGACGCCATCGGCGGCTACCACCAGGTCGTTCGTCGTGGCGAGTACGGCGGCCGGGGGTGCGGTGGTGGTGTGGCGGACCTCGACGCCGAGGTCGGCGCAGCGCTTCTGGAGGATTTCGAGGAGGCGCTTGCGGGAGATGGCGGCGAACCCGTGGCCGCCGGAGGTCTGGACGGTGCCCCGGTAGTGGATGTCGATGTCGCTCCAGCGGGCGAACTCGGCCTCCATGGCGGCGAACACGGCGGGGTCGGCGCGGGCGATGCCGTCGAGGGTGTCGTCGGAGAAGACCACGCCGAAGCCGAACGTGTCGTCGGCGGCGTTGCGCTCCCAGACCGTGATGCGGCGGGCGGGGTCTCGTTCCTTGGCCAGGGCGGCGAAGTACAGGCCACCGGGTCCGCCGCCGATCACCGCGACCTTCATGACGGCCCCAGGGCGGCCCGCACGTCCTGCGGCCACGGCGTCGCTCGCTCGGAGTCCGGCTCGGCATGGGCGATGACGACTTGGCCGCGTGCTGCCAGTCCTTCCGGACCGTGCACTTCGAAGGCGTAGCGCAGGGAGGTCCGGCCGATCGAGGCGACCCACAGGCGGGTCCGCACGGTCTCGCCGAACCGCAGTCGGGCGCGGTAGTCGACTTCGTGGCGGACTCGGGGCGTGCGGCCGAACAGCCAGTCCAGGCCGAGTGCGCGCAGTAGTTCGGCTTCCGCCGCCTCTACCCAGCGGAGCACGGCTGAGTGGTGCTGGTGGCCGGCGGCGTCGGTGTCGTGCCACTCCACCACCCGCTCGATCGTGACCTCGGGCGCGTCGGCCATGGACCCCTCCCTTGACAGGCCCGACGCTATAGCGGTTCCATGACGACCGTCAAGAATGAGCACTACGGCGACGCCGGAGGCGGCGCGATTCAACACAGGAGCTGCCATGACGCTCAGCGACGACGTCCTCGGGCGGGCCAGGGTCACCGACAACGAGGAGCTGAAAGCCTTCTATCGCGAGCTGGCGACGCACGAAGCGGGCGCGTTGTGGACCGTGGCCAACGACATCGAGCCCTGGTACCCGCGGCCCAAGTCCGTGCCGACCCTGTGGCGCTACGCCGACCTGCGCCCGCTGGTCCTGCGCGCCCTCGACCTGGTCACCGGCGACGACGCCGGCCGCCGCGTGGTGATGCTGACCAACCCCGAGCGCAGGGACGTCTCCGCCGCCGTCGGCCTGCTCTACACCGGACTCCAGGTCATGGGGCCGGGCGAGTCCATGACCGCGCACCGCCACCAGGCCTCCGCCCTGCGGTTCGTGGTCGAGGGGCAGGGCGCGTGGACCGTCGTGGACGGGCAGAAGCTCAAGGTCGGTCCCGGCGACTTCGCCATCACGCCCAACTGGACGTGGCACGAGCACGGCAACGAGTCCGCCGAGGGTCCCTGCATCTGGCAGGACGGCCTGGACATCCCGCTGGTCAACGCGTTCGACGCGAACTTCTACGAAGTCCACCCGAACGTGTACCAGGAGCCGGGGAAGGTGGAGAACTGGTCGCTGCTGACCTACGGCGCGGGCCAGTTGCGCCCCTACGGGTTCGGCGACACGTGGACCAAGCCGTACTCGCCGCTGCTCGCCTACCCGTGGGAGCCGACCTACGAGGCGCTGCGCAACGCGGCGAAGGCGATCGACGGGTCGCCCTACGACGGCGTGATCATGGAGTACAGCAACCCGTTGACCGGCGGTTCGGTCATGCCGACCATGAGCGCCCACATGCAGTTGCTGCGCCCCGGCGAGGCGACCCTGGCGCACCGGCACACCGGGTCCGTGGTCTACAACGTGGCCAAGGGCAGCGGGTACTCGATCATCGCCGGCCGGCGGTTCGACTGGACGCAGGGCGACATCTTCTGCGTGCCGTCGTGGGCCTGGCACGAGCACGCCAACGGCAGCGACTCCGACGACGCGTGCCTGTTCTCGTTCAACGACTTCCCGGTGATGCGGTCGCTCGCGTTCTGGCGCGAGGAGGCCTACCCGGACAACGACGGCCACCAGCCGGTCTAGAGGAGAACAATGCTCCTGGTCACGTACTCGACCGGCGGCGGACCGCGCCGGGTCGGGGAACTGCGCGGCGACACCGTGGTCGCCACCGGGTTCTCCTCGGTGCTCGACGTCACCGCCCCGGTCGACGGCCCGACCCTCCCGCTGAGCGCGGTGACCCTGCACGCCCCGCTCCGGCCCGGCAAGATCGTCGGCGTCGGCCTGAACTACACCGAGCACGTCGCCGAGTCCGCCCGCGCCCTGGACACCGCGCGCGAACTGCCCCAGCGCCCGGTCCTGTTCAGCAAGCCCGCCACGGCCGTCATCGGTCCCGGGGAACCGATCCTGCACAACGCGTCGCTGACCTCCCAGCTGGACTGGGAGTGCGAGTTGGCGGTGGTGATCGGCCGCGTCGCGCGGCGGGTGTCGGCGGCGGACGCGCTGGACCACGTGTTCGGGTACAGCATCGTCAACGACATCAGCGCGCGCGACCAGCGGCGGTCCGGGCAGTGGTTCTACTCCAAGGGCCAGGACTCCTACGCGCCCTTCGGCCCGGCCGTGCTGACCGCGGACGCCGTGCCCGACCCGCACGACCTGGACCTGTCGTTGCGGGTCAACGGCGAGGTGAAGCAGAAGTCCAACACGCGGTACATGCTGTTCACGATCCCGGAGCTGATCGCGGACATCACCGCCGGCATGACGCTGGAGCCCGGTGACGTGATCGCGACCGGGTCGCCGGCGGGGGTGGGCGCGAGCTTCACGCCGCAGCAGTTCCTGTGGCCGGGGGACGTGGTGGAGGCTTCGGTGCAGGGCATCGGGACCTTGCGCAACCCGGTGGTGGACGCGCGATGAGCACATACCGGATCGGGCAGATCGTGCCGAGTTCGAACGTGACGATGGAGGTCGTCGACCACCGGGCCTTGGAGATCCCGGACAACCTCGCGGTGGCGGCGCAAGGGGTTCACCGGTGAGTTGACCGTGCTGAAGGCCGAGCCGCACCCGCCCTGCCGGCCGAGTCGATGCGACCGGTGTCATAGACGGATGCCCGGTCGGTGCCGAGCCGCAGACGGGCCGGCTCGGTCAGCCGCACCAGCAGCGTGAACGCCCAGAACCGTGTCCAGCTCGACCTTGTCCGTGTCCGGCGTGCCGTGCTCGACGCTCATGCGGCGGCGGGCCAGCGCGGCTTGGACCTGCTCGTCGAGCGCTTCCCGAACGACGTGAAAGCCTTCCTCGGTGACCGCCCGCATCCTGCGCAGGTATCCGGTCAGGGTTGTCGGCGTGTGCGCGACGGGCCGGCGGTGTCGATATCGACCTGGCCGGGCCGGCCGTCGCCGGACACATCGACAGCGAACTACTCCACAAAGGACACTTCTGTCAGTTGCTCGACAACAGCGGCCTGCACGTCGAGCCTGACCTGTTGCGCGTCACCCAGTTCACCACGATCGACACCCGCTCCCGGCGGCAGCAGCCCCTCGACGTCACCGGCATCGCGCCGCTAATCCGCCACATCACCACCGCATGCTCCCTCGTCGTTGCCTATCTGTCCGGCGTCCGCACCGGCGAAGCGCGAAACCTGCTGCGCGGCTGCGTGACCCGCGACCCGAAACTCGGACTGATCTTCATGTCCGGACAGCGACTCTAGGCCGGCCCAGACCGGCGGGAACGATCGCCGAACACCGTCCCCTGGGTCATCAACGAGCACAGCACCAAGGCCATGCCGTCTTGGAAGACCTGTCGGTCAGCACCAGGTTGTTCCCGCCAGGCAAGTGGGCTCACCTGAGTGGCTGGACTCCTCTCGCTGCCGCACCACCGGCAGCATCAACGACGATATCCCCGCCTTCATCGCCTGGTTCAACACCGAGGCTGGCCACCGAGCAGCAACTCATCCGCGACGCCACCGAACGGCTGCTGGTCGGCACCCCGCATCGCAGCAACGGCAGTCTCACCATCGCCAGACTGGCTGCTGAAGCGGGCGTACCTCGTCACCGCGTCTACGAACACCATGCAGACCTCGTTGCCGAGTTCAAGGCCAAGGCCCACAACGGCGGCCCCACCACCACCGACATCCAAGCCCTACAACACCAGTTGGCCGACGCCCGCGCACACATCCAAACGCTGGAAGCCACCGCGGCACAACTCAAAGCCAAGATCACAACGCTCTGCGCTGTCATCACCGAACTCACCCACGACACCACGGCCAACAACGTCCTCACGATGCCGAGCCGGAGACACCGCGATGCCTGAACCGATCACACCATCAACAGGGACGCCGCGGTCCGGCCTTTCGTCAAAACCGGTATCGCAGTCACAGGTAGTCGCGCCAGAACGACACAGTGGCCTGCGGCGACCAGTCGTCCGGGTGCTCGGGCCGAGGTTCCTCGAACTCTTGGTTGACGTAGTCGACCAAGTCAGCCCCGTAGTAGATGATGTCCGTTCCCCACATGGACAGGACCGGGTGTCCGGTCGTGCCGCGTCCTGCGGGCAGAAACCGATGCGCATAGATCGGGACCATCCTGGGCACATCCGCCAGCAGCCGTCGAGCCACCGCCACCGCAGCCTCAGGGGTGTCCGGTCGCGCACCCCAGGCCGGACGCCAGTGCCCGCTGCTCTCAACCGCCCGCAACACGCCCTCAACCGGAAAGTTGAGCTGCTCACGCAACTCCTCAGGGTCACCGTCACGCCACTCGGGCCACGGCTTCTCCCAGGCATGGCTGACCCCCGGTTCCGGCTCGAAAGGGCTGTTCAGTGGCAACCCCGCCGCGAGGAACGCCCGATGATCGTCGGCGAACTCGAAACCGTATTCGCCCTCGATGTCGGCGAACTCCGCATCGGTCAACCCAGGCGCGATCTTGCAGCAACCCAGCTCAGCCAGACGACGCGCGGCCACCATGCCCAGACTGACACCCTCACCTCTCGTCACAGAGGAACCCTAACGCGTCAGGACGCCGCCAAGACCGACATGAACTCTGGTCAGTCACAGCGCCCGCCACCACTGTCGGGCAGTGATTGGATGACAGCGGTCTGGTGCTGGACAACGGGATCGTGTGCGACGCCCACTGCCGGCCCGCCGAGGGGGTCTACGCGGTCGGCGACGTCGCCCGCTGGCACCACGACCGGCTCGGCCCGATCCGGCTGGAGAACCGCACCAACGCCACCGACCAGGCGGCTGCGGTGGCGGACAACATCCTGGGGGTGGAGCGCGCGTACGCGCCCGTGCCGTTCTTCTGGACCGACCAGTTCGACGCCCGGATCCACCGGCACGGCGTGTCGGCCGGTGAGATGGAGGTGGTGGACGGGGATGTCGAGGCGCGTCGGTTCGTGACGGTGCATCGTCGGGGCGGTGTGCCCGTGGGTGTGCTCGGCTGGAACATGCCCAAGCAGGCCCGCCAACTCCGCGCCCGGCTGCTGGCGTGAGTCGCGTGCCCGGCTGTGCTGCGGTGGGGCGCGGCACAGCCCGGCTGCTGGGGTGAGGCGCGGTAGCGTGCCGCACCATGAGCGAGTCTGCCGAGTTCCCGCCGCACGGCGGACGGGTGTCCCTGAACCTCGTCGCCACCCTCGGTCGGCGGCACGCCGAACCCGTCGAGCGGATCCCCGACGGCGCGGCCTTCGCGCGGTGGCTGGTCGCCGCGGGCCTCCTGGTCGACCCGCGCCTCGCCACCGCCGCGCAACTGGCCCGAGTGCGCGAGGTGCGTGAGGCGGTCTACCGCCTGGTGCGCGCGGATGTCCGGTGTGCCGTTCCCAAACGAGGACGTCGAGGTGGTGAACGAGGCCGCCGCGCACCCGGACCT
Organism: Saccharothrix sp.; assembly: GCF_031180885.1. Taxonomy (GTDB): domain Bacteria; phylum Actinomycetota; class Actinomycetes; order Mycobacteriales; family Pseudonocardiaceae; genus Actinosynnema. Next base: position 314,370 of record NZ_JAPSLK010000003.1, on the reverse strand, counting down.
GGTGCCGCAGCTCGTCCAGGGCGTGGTTTGAGACGGTGGGGCCGCGAAAGGTGGTCGAGGCCGTGCTGTCCACTGTGGCCCGTGACGCGGTGCACCTGGTGTTCACCGTGCCGGTCGACGCCGAGTACCCGCTGGAACAGGCCCCCGAAACCCACCGCCACCTCGAAGACCGCCGCAACCTCGGCAAGGTCATGCTCCGGCCGCAGGCGTGAGGCTGGTCAGCGGCGGCCGGCGTGGGCGAGTTGTTGCAGCTCGGCGGTGCACATCATGAAACGGCCGGTCGGCAGGTGCTGGACGTAGTGGCTCAGGTCGGCGCCCAGGGCGAAGACGTGGACCGGGGTTCCGGTCTCCAAGCCCGACTCCACGGCGTGCCGCAGGCCGGCCAGCACCGCCGGGTGCCGGGTCTGGTAGACCGACGCGACCAGGTGGTTGCCCCGGTCGGCGGCCAGGTAGAACTGGATCAGGTCCTTGGTGCCCACGAAGATCTCGCTGGCCCCGACCGCGCAGAACTCGCCCGTGTGGTGCACGGCGGCGGGTGTCTCGACGAACACCGACAGCGGGGTGTCCTCGGTCAGGTCCAGGTGGCGGCGCAGGCGCAGGAACTCGTCCGGGTCGTTGATGAACGGCACCGCGAAGCTCAGCGCCGCGACGTCCTGGCCCAGGCGTTCGGCAACGTGGGCGCGCAGGGCGCGGAACGCGTGCGGGTACAGCGGCTCCTCGACCAGCCAGCGGGCGCCGTGCATGCCGAGTTCGGGGTTGGGTTCGTCGTCGACCGCCACGCCCGTGGTGATCCGGGCGGCGTCGTCGGAGCGCAGGTCGAGCAGGCGCATCACCAGGCGTTGGCCCGGGAGCAGTTCCTTGACCATCCCGCACAACTCCGCCGCGATGGCCGCTCCGTACCGCTCGGCTTCGTCGGCGCCGGCGCGCAGCGCGTCCAGCGGGCTCAGGCCCGCGGACAGGCACACGAACTCCTCGCGGATGAAGAACGTGTCCACCTGCTCGACCCGCGGGGTGACCGCGTTGGTGGACTGGATGTCGGTGACGTCCGCGATCACCACGCACACCGAGTCCAGGTCCTCGGGCGTCACGGCGGGTGGCTCGGGCAGGGCGGCCAGACCGGCCGCGTCGCCCAGCACCACCGACTGGCGGTCGATCCGCACGGTGACCTCGCCGTCGATCCCGGCCAGCTCCTCCGGCGCCACCCGCAGCACCGGGATGCCCCGCGACCGGCACAGCGACTGCATGTGACCGGTGCGCCCGCCCCTGGCGCAGATCACCGCGGTCGACCGGACGATCGTGTCGTACAGGTCCGGGCCGAGCGTCTCGACCACCAGCACCGAACCGTCGCCGGGCCGCCCGCTGCGGTTGCACGTGCCGCGGACGCTCGTCGCGGGCGTGCCGACCAGCAGCACCCCGGGAACCTCGCGTGGACCCACCTGTCGTCCCCCATCCGATCCGGTGAACCAGCCAAGATCAGGCTGGCAGCCGGTCGGAAGAGGCCGCATCTTCAGGCGTGCCCGATGGTTCACCCGCCAATCCGAGCAGCGCGCGCAGTTCCCTCGGGGTCACGGACAGGTCGTTGAGCTTGTCGGTGGCGGCGGCGTTCACCGCGCGGCGCAGGGCGCGTTCGGGCACGCCGGCCCGCCGCAGTGCCTCCATGCACGTCTCGAGTTGCCTGATCAGGGCCTCGCGCTCACGGCGGGTGCGGGCGGCCATGCGGCGGACTTCGAGCCGGACGGAACGGTCGAACGCCTCCCGGTCGGGGATGTCGACGTCGGCTTGGTCGTAGCACGTCTCCAGCCGGCGGAGGACTGCCGCGGCTACGCCTACCGAGTGGTTCTTGATCGCGGCCAGGTTGAACGTGAACGCGCCCGTGCGGCCGTTGCGCACGATCTCGTCACCCTCGCGCGGGCTGCCGATGACCGACAGCGGACCGGCGGGGCGGTCGTCCGCGCCGAGCAGGGCGCCGAACTCGTCCACCTCGACCCCGCGCCCGGTGCGCCGGTGCGGCACGGCCATGCCCTTGGCCAGCAGGCTCGACCACAGCGTGGAGGAAACCCGCGCGTAGTCCGATTCGCGCCCGAAGTTGGAAATGACCAGGTCCGCCTCGATGGTCTTCGGGGTCGCACCCGACACCGAGACCGCCAAGCGGCCGTCGCCTGCGTCCGCGATGTGCTCGACCTTGCCCGTGGTCAACGCGATCTGGCCTTCGCGCATCGCCGCGTCCACGATCTCGGTGGTGTAGGCGACGGCGCTGACGCGCAGGGTGGCCAGCAGGCTGCCGTAGCTGTCCAGCAGCGCCCGCAGATCGGCGGACGGGACGCGGCGCAGGATCTCCGGAAGGTACGGCTCCCAGGACTTGGACACCCGCTCGGTCACCACCACCGGCGACACGTCGGGGTGGTCGCGGGCGACGGCGGCGCAGGCGCGTGCCCATTCGGCCTGGAAGCGCTGGACGAGCGCGTCGCGGCCCTCGTAGCGGTCGGCGCGCAGTTCGGGCGGCGGCAGGGTGAGGACGCGGTGGCGGTGGTCGGTGGGGTAGGTGCGCAGGGTGAGGCCGGAGCGGGAGATCATGTGGATGCGTCCGGTGTGGCCACTGCGCAACAGGAGGGCGGCGGAGTCGTAGGCGCTGAGCAGGGTGCCCACCACGGCGACCCCGGCGTCCGGCGGGAGCGCCAGGATCCGTTCGATCCCGTTGTCGGAGTAGGGATCCCGCACGAATGCGGGGTGGTCGAGCACGGCATCGGCGAACACCGGGTGCCGCTTCTCCAGACCGGTGGCGATGACGACGTGGTCGGCGGTCAGGACGGTGCGTTCGGGTCCTTCGACGACGACTCGTAATCGGGCGCCCGCCGGTTCGACGTCGACCACTTCGCCGTCGGCCGGCACCAGGGTCGCGCCGGGTGTCGCCTCGCGGGCGGCCGCGGCGAGCCGGTCAGCCAGGTAGTCCGGGTAGATCCGGCGCGGCGCGGGCCCGGACTCGGTGAACACGTGGTCGCGCCACGGGTCGGGCCAGTCGGTGCGGTCGGCCTCGTGGTTGGCCCAGCCGATGAAGTCGTCCACGTCCTCGCGGAACACCGCCATGCGGCCGGCCTGGATGTTGAACACGTGGTGCCAGTGGTTGCCCGCCCGGTGGTACGCGACGCCCGCGTTCCGGTACTCGGGGCGGCGTTCGACCAGCACCACCCGCAGCGGCTCGCGGGCGAACTGCAGCAGGCGGATCGCGGTGGCGGTCCCGCCCAGGCCCGCGCCGACGATCACGACCGTGCGGTCGGAGGATTCCACTGCTCGACCCCGTTTCGAGTGCACACCGGACGATCCGTGACGATGTTACCGATCAACGTGCGTTTCGAGGACCGTTCGACGCGACAAGGCTTCGCGGGGTGTCGCGCACAGCTCCAGCACCGCCCGGGTGAGCGCGGTCCGGTGCGTGCAGGCCAGTTCCAGCGTCGGCACGCCCGCCTGCCAGAAGGGGCCGCCGTCACCGGGCCAGGTCACCCCGTCCGGGGCCAGGTCGTGCGGCAGGAACGGCCGGCACACCCGGGGTTCGTCGCCGGCGCGGACCAGGGCGCGGCGGGCGCAGTCGAGCACCGCCGGGTGCCCGGTGGCGAAGCACGACCCCGTGCCGACGCTCAGCGCGGCCTTGACGCGGGGGACGAGGTCGTCGCGGTGCTCGGCCAGGAACGCCGGCACGCCCCACACCTCCTCGGTCGCGAGGTGGCCGGTGGTGAGCAGGACCAGCACGCAGGCGGGCAGGTCGGTTTGCGCGAGGTCTTCCACCACGGACATGACGGAATCGTTGTGCGCCAAGGCGTTCGGGCCGTCGGTGTGGGTTTGGAGCACGACGAGGTCGGGGGAGGAGCCGGGGAGGACGCCGAGGACGTTGTGCGTCGCCACGACGTCGATGTCGGCCTCCACCACCAGGGTCGCCGTGTCGCCCTCTCGTATCGGTTGGTCGGGGCGGGCGAACACGGCCGGGATGCGGCGGTGGCGGCCGTCGCGCAGGAGGTGGGTGTCGGGCTCGTCGACCACCAGGACCGCCCCCACCGCGCCCGCGCTTTCGAAGCGCGCCAAGGCTTCCCGGATGGACTCGTGGTCCGGTGAAGGGACCGGGTCGCCGGCCCAGTCGAGGATGTCCCGGGTGGTCGGGTGGATGCGGGCCAGGCCGATGACCCCGGCCCGGGGTCGTGTCGACAGGAGGCCGGTCACGCCTTCGGGGCCGGTGCGCGCCGTGTACGCCACGGGCACCGCGGCCCCCACGGGGTGCAGTTCGGCGTGGCGGGGTGTCCAGCGGCGCATCGGGATGGGGTCCCGGCGGACCCGTGCACCGGCGGCGGTCAGGCGGCGGGCCAGGTCGTCCACGTGGGCCTCGTGCTCCGGGGAACCGGTGGCGACGGTCATCGGGGGCACCTCCCGTTCGTGGTCGGTCATCCCCGTCGTACTCGCTTCGGGCGCGGGGTGCGCGGGGAGAACGGGCGAACCGGCGGTGCGGTGGCGTGGGCGGGTCAGGTTGGCCGAGGTGCGGGCGTCGTTGGCGGCGGGTTCGTCGGAGCGGGCGGCGGCGGCGCTGCGCGCGGGCTTCGACGTGGACGACCTGCGGGAGGGCGAGGTAAGCCTGGACGCCTTGTGGGACCAGGCCTGTCCCGACGAACCTCTACCCGCCCGCTATGACTTCCGCATGAAGCCGTGAACGGCGATCAGGCGCTGGGCGTCGTGCCGGTGCCGACCAGGGCGCGGGCGTGGAAGGTGGTGGTGGTTGCCATCAGCTCGGTGTAGCGGTCGCGGATGGCGGTGACGGTGGCGGGGTCCTTGTCCGCCAGGAACACGCGGGCCGCGGAGCCCATCAGGAACTGCCAGGCCGACTCGGGGGTGACCGGGGCGTCGTGGTCCACCGGGTGGACCGTGACGTCACGCAGGCCCAGGCTCTCCAGCCACGCCGCCACCTTCTCCGCCGAGTCGACGCGGGCGGCGGCGTTGTGGGACTGCCTGGGCTGCACCGCCACACCGGTGACGTCGGCGATGGCCTGGAAGAACGGGCCGACCACGTCCTGCACGCCGCCCTCCCGCCACGTCGTCACGGTCACCGCGCCGCCGGGGCGCACCAGCCCGACCAGGCGCCGGGTGTCGGCGTCCATGTCCGGCAGGAAGAACACGCCGAAGACGCACTGCAACCGGTCGTACGGGCCGCCGGTCCACTCGGTGGCGTCGGCGTGGTGGAAGCGCAGGTTCGGCAGGGACCGCGCCCGGCTCCGGCCGTGGTCGAGCAGGGCGGTGGAGAGGTCGATCGCGTCCACCGAACCCGTCGGGCCGACCGCGTGGGCCGCCGGGATCGCCGATGAACCGGTGCCGCAGCAGACGTCCAGCACGTGCTCGCCGGGCTTCGGCGGGGCCAGGGCGACGGTGGCGGCGCCGATCGGGTCCCACAGCAGCGGCGTCCAGGCGGCGAAGAGGGCGCCGCCCTGGTCGAAGGCGTCGATCGTCTGGGCGGTGGCCTGCGAGTCGGTCATGGTGTCCATGATGGTCGAAGGTCGTCGATCACGGCTCGGAAATGGGCCACCAAGGGGTTGGGATCGTCTTTGTGCCATGCGGCCACGACCTCCGTGCGGACGGTGTCGGGCGTGGTGGCGCGGAAGGCGACGCCCCGGAGGCGGAGGTGTCGGATGCCCTCCGGGGCAAGGGAAACGCCCAGGCCGGCGCCCACCAGCGCGCACACGGTCTGCCACTCGACGGCGCGTTGGGCGACCCGTGGCGTGAACCCGGCGGCCGCGCAGGCTTCGATGATCCGGTCGTGGAAGCGGGGGCCGGCGGCGCGGGGGAGCAGGACGAACGGGTCGTCGGCGAGCAGGGCCAGCGGGACGGTTCGGCGGGTGGCCAATGGGTGGGTGGACGGCAGCACCGCGACGAACCGCTCGGTGTGGACGGTGGTGGTGTCGAGGTCCGCCTCGCCCGGGGGTTCGCGGAGCAGGCCCAGGTCGACGGTCCGGTCGTGCAGGGCCGCCACCTGCGGCGCGGTGGTCAGTTCGTGCAGGTCGAGGTGGACGTCCGGGAAGCGGTCGCGGTAGGCGCGCAGCAGGGGCGGCAGGACGGTCAGGGCCAGGGACGCGGCGAACGCGACGCGCAACCGGCCGGCCGAGCCACCGCCGACGGCGCGGGCGGCGGCCAGTCCGTCGGCCAGGTCCTCCAAGGCGCGGCGGGCGGCCGGCAGGAGTTCGCGGCCGGCGGGGGTGAGGGCGGTGTGGCCCGGGGTGCGGGTGAACAAGGGGTGGCCGACCTTGTCCTCCAGGCGGCGGATCTGCTGGCTCAGCGGCGGCTGCGCGATGCCCAGGCGGGCGGCGGCGCGACCGAAGTGCAGTTCCTCGGCGAGCACGACGAAGGCGTGCAGCGGGGCGAGAGACAATTCCGGTCGCGTCATACGTTTAGAGATATCACGCCATGCCTTTCGGTGTATTGGACGTATCCGTGCTGGTCACCTAGCTTGTGCGGCATGATTGAACGACGCGCCATCCTCAGTGGTTCGACCTTCGAAGAGCAGATCGGCTATGCCCGCGCGGTCGTGGACGGGGACTGGGTGCACGTGTCCGGCACGACCGGCTTCGACTACGCCACCATGACCATCTCCGACGAGGTCGTGAAGCAGGCCGAGCAGTGCTTGACCAACATCGGGCAGGCCCTGGCCGAGGCGGGTTGCACGTTCGCCGACGTCGTCCGGGTCCGGTACATGCTGCCCGAGCGCGAGGACTTCGAGCCGTGCTGGCCGGTGCTGCGCGCGGCGTTCGGCGACGTCCGCCCCGCCGCGACCATGCTCGTGTGCGGCCTCGCCGACCCGCGCATGAAGATCGAGGTCGAGGTCTACGCCCGCCGCTCCGCCAGCCACTGACGCACCGTGCGCGCGCCGGGCAGGATCTCGTACGTGCGCGCCGGGTCGACGTCGGTGGGGTTGTCGTGCAGCCACCGCCACATCGTCGTCAGGTCCTTGCCGACGAACTTCTCGAACAGCCACACCGGCATGGGGAACCCTCGCGGCCGCCGGCCGAACCTCTCCGCCCACAGCGCTCGGCACTCGGCCAGGGTCCGGATGTCGGAGGCCAGCGCGATGTTCGCGCCCACGAACCGCTCCGGTTCGGCGAACGCCCGCGCGGCGATGGCGCCGAGGTCCTGCGCGGTCAGCCACGGCAGCGGCCGGTCCTCACCCACCAGCTTGGGCATGAGGTGCCAGGCCGAGACCGGCGGGTAGAAGTCCTTGTCGGTCATGAGTTCCATGAACGCCATCGGCCGCAGCACGGTCAGCGGCAGCCCGAGCGCTTCCAGGTGCGCCTGCACCCGGAGTTTCGACTCCCAGGAGCCGACGCCCGTGCCGGGCTGCCCGGTGCCCGCCGACCCGTAGACGACGTGCGCCACGCCCGCTTCCGCGGCCACGTCGCCCACGGTGCGGCCCTGGTGGACCTCGCCGTCCAGGCCGCTGATCATGGAGTTCTGGACGCTGAACACGCCGTGCGCGCCGCGGAACACCGGGCGCAGCGAGTCCGGGTCGGCCATGTCGCCCTTGACGACCTCCGCGCCGAGGTCGGCGAGCCGCCGGGCGGCGGGCGAGGCGGGGTTGCGGGTCAGCGCGCGGACCCGCCGGCCGTCCTCCAGGAGGTGCCGGGCGACCGCGCCACCCTGCCTGCCCGTCGCTCCGGTCACCACCACCAGATCCATCGCGGACCTCCTCTAGTGGTGTATCGCCCGATCGGGCTAGCGGTTACACCGAACGGCGGAAGTCGTCGGCGTGGTCGGCCAGCCAGTCAGGGAACGTGCGGGCCGGGGTGCCGGTGACGTCCTCGATCGTGGTGGTGGGTGGCACGGGGTGCTCCAGGGAGTGGGTCAGGCCGGTGACGAAGGCGTCCGCGACCTCGTCGGGCAGCCACTTCCGCGCGGCCGCGCGTTCCTCCTCGGGCGACGCCTCGACCCAGCGCAGCGGCCGGCGCAGGGCCTCGCCGATCAGCCGCACCTGCTCCGCGCGGGTCAGCAGTTCGGGGCCGGTGAGCACGTACTTCGCTTTGTGGTGGCCGTCGGTCAACAGCGCTTCGACCCCGACGGCGGCGATGTCGTCCTCGTGCACCAGCGTGTAGGAGGCCTGGCCGAACCCGCCGCGGACCTCGTCGCCGGCGAGGATGTCGGGCAGCCACGTGCGGGTGTTGGTGGCGAAGGCGAGCGGGCGCAGGAACGTCCACTCCACGCCGCTGTCCGCGACCGCCCGTTCGACCTCGGCGTGGAACCGGCCGATGATGTTGGACTGCTCCACGACCGAGTCGTCCACCGCCCCGCTGGACAGGAACACGATGCGGGGCGTGTGCGCGGCCAGCGCGGCCACCACCTCGGGCGCGCCGGCGGCGGTGAGCGCCGGCCACACCAGGAACGCGGCGTCGGTGCCCTTCGCGGCCCGCGCCACCGTGTCCGGGTCGAACTGGTCGCCTTCGACGGCCTCCACGCCCGCGGGTGCTGTACCGGCACGTGGCGAGCCGGTGGGCGGGGCTGATCGTGCTGGAGCTGTGGGCGGGGCCGTTGCGGTTCCACCGGTTGCGCGACGCGTTGCCGGGGATCAGCGAGAAGGGTGCTGGCGCAGAACCTGCGTGAACTCGTGCGGGACGGCTTGGTCGACCGGGCCGTGGAGCCGACCCGGCCACCGCGGGTCACGTACTCGCTCACTGCTTTGGGCGCACAGTTGGCGGCCCGCGTCCACGGCCTGCTGGTCTGGGTGGGCGACCACACGCCCGAGGTCCTGGCCGCCCGCGAGCGGCACGACCGGCAAGCCTCCTGACGGGGCCGGCGCGGAGGTTCGTGAAGGGACTGCCTGAAGCGGCCTTGCGGTGTACGACTTGCCGAAGCGGATTCGCGAAGGGCTCCCCGTCGACGGGCACTGGGCGACGCTGGGGGCGAACCTCGTGCGCTCGTTGGTCGGGCGGATGCGGGACGAGTGGTCCGACGGCGCGGCCACCGCCGCGGTGATGGCCGACGCCATGATGTCGAGCGCCGCGGATTCCGTTGCCGCCGGCACGAATCCCGCCCGCTTGAGCGCCGAACTGGCGACGTTCGCCGAGACGGTGACCTCGGCGTTGCGCCATTCCGCAGTGGACGTCGAGTTCAAGGAGCAGGTCGCCGCGGTCGTGCGCACCGCCACCGCGGACGCGACCCTGAACGAGGTGTTCCGAAGTCGGTGTTGCTGAGCGGGCTGGCGGCTCCCTGCGCCCGGATACTCGCGAACAGCGGCTACCCGCCGGACGCGGCCCCGCTCGACGTCCTCACCGGGCGGACGGGGGCGATGTTCGACCTCGGCGTCGTGGACGCCGCGTTCGTGGTCGAAGGGGCGGTGACGGCGGCGGTGGCGACGACCAGGCAGTTCTTGGCACTAGCCTGAGCGGCGGCCGGTGAGGATGCGGACGTCCACGCGCTCGACGAAGGGTGCGTGGGGCGCGAGGACGTCGTTCAGGGCGTGGGCGAATGCCGAACGGTCGGCGGGCAGCTTGTCGACGGGCAGCGCGGACAGCACCCCACCCACGATGTGTTCCACGTGAAGGTGATCGTCGTACTCGAACAGGTGGCGACGGACGGTGAAGTGGGCGCTCAGGGCGTCGGCGTACCGCTGCTGGGTGTGCTCGTCGGCCCCGCACGTCAACGTCAACCGTGTGCCCAGGTAGTTCTCCATGAACGCGCGCAACGCCCGCGACCAGCCGGTGTCCTGCAACCACAGGGGAGTGCCGTTGGTGAACACCGCGACCCCGCCACCCGATCGCACCATCGAGTGAACGGCCCGGAACAGCCGTTCGTGGTCCATCCAGTGCAGGGCCTGACCGATGGTCACCGCGCCGACCGTGCCCAGCGCCAGACCCAGCGCCGGCACGTCGGTGTCCGCCCCGACCACCCAGCTCACGTTGTCCGCGGAAGCCGCTCGGCGCGCGGCGGCCAGCATGTCCGGTTCCGGGTCCACCCCGACCGCCGCCCGCACCCGCCGGGCGAACGGCACGGTCAACTGCCCCGTGCCGCAGCCCAGGTCGACCACGACGTCCTCGCCGCCCAGCCCGAACTCGGCCACCACCGCGTCCACCGCCTCGTCGGGGTAGCCGCGCCGGTAGCGCTGGTAGAACTCGACCACGTCACCGCGAAAACCCAGGTCCACACCGTCCAGCGTGGACCTGGGCCGGCCGACGCGGAAGGGTTCTACGGTGCGCCCTCGGCGAACTGCGCCGCGTACAGCCGGTGGTACGCGCCCTCCGCGGCGATCAGCTGCTCGTGCGTGCCCTGCTCGACGATCCGCCCCGCCGCCATGACCAGGATCAGGTCGGCGTCGCGGATGGTGGACAGCCGGTGCGCGATGACGAAGCTGGTGCGCGACGACCGCAGCGCCGCCATCGCGTGCTGGACCAGCGACTCGGTGCGGGTGTCCACCGAGCTGGTCGCCTCGTCCAGGATCAGCAGCGCCGGGTCGGCCAGGAACGCCCGCGCGATCGTGATCAGCTGCTTCTCGCCCGCGCTGACGTTGCCGCCCTCCTCGTCGATCACGGTGTCGTACCCGTCGGGCAGGGTCCGCACGAACCGGTCCACGAACGCCGCCCGCGCCGCCGCGACGACCTCCTCGTCGGTCGCGCCGGGCCGGCCGTAGGCGATGTTGTCCCGGATCGTCCCGCCGAACAGCCACGTGTCCTGGAGCACCATGCCGGTCCGCGACCGCAGGTCCTCCCGGCGCATCGCGGTCACGTCCACGCCGTCGAGCGTGATCCGCCCGCCGTCCAGCTCGTAGAACCGCATGATGAGGTTGACCAGGGTGGTCTTGCCCGCGCCGGTCGGTCCGACGATGGCCACGGTCTGGCCCGGTTCGGCGACCAGCGACAGGTCCCGGATCAGCGGCTGGTCGGGGGTGTAGGAGAAGGCCACGTCGTGGAACTCCACCCGGCCGCGCCGCTGCGCAGGCTTCACCGCGTCCACCGGGTCGGGCGTCTGCTCCTCGGCGTCGAGCAGTTCGAAGACCCGCTCGGCCGACGCCACGCCGGACTGCATCAGGTTGGCCATCGACGCGACCTGGGTCAGCGGCTGGGTGAACTGGCGGGCGTACTGGATGAACGCCTGCACCTCGCCCAGCGTCATCGCCCCGGAGGTGATCCGCAGCCCGCCGACCACCGCGATGGCCACGTAGCTGAGGTTGGACAGGAACATCATCGACGGCATGATCAGGCCGGACACGAACTGCGCCCCGGTGGAGGACTCCACCAGCTCGTCGTTGCGCCGCCGGAACTCCGCCTCGGACTCCTGCTGCCGCCCGAACACCTTCACCAGCTGGTGCCCGGTGAACGCCTCCTCGATGTGCGCGTTGAGCGCGCCGGTCTGCTTCCACTGCGCGATGAACAGCTTCTGCGACCGCTTGCGGATGCGCCCGGTGAGCACCACCGACGCGGGCACCACGGCCAACGCGATCAGCGCCAGCAGCGGCGAGATCGTCACCATCATCACCAGCACGCCGATCACGGTCAGCCCGGACACCAGGAGCTGGCTCAGCGTCTGCTGCAACGTGGTGGCCACGTTGTCGATGTCGTTGGTGACCCGGGACAGCAGCTCGCCGCGCGGCTGGGCGTCGAAGTAGCGCAGCGGCAGCCGGTGCAGCTTCTCCTCGACCTCCTCGCGCAACCGGAACACGAACCGCTGGACCACGTCGTTGAGGACGCGGCCCTGCACCCAGGCGAACAGCGACGACGCGAGGTAGAGCGCGGAGACCCAGGCCAGCACCTCGCCCAGCGCGGCGAAGTCGACGCCGGGGCCGCCGCGGGCCTGCGCGAGGACGCCGTTGAACACGATGTCGGTGGCGTGGCCGAGGATCTTCGGCCCCGCGACGCCGAGCCCGACGCTGGCGACGGCCAGCGCGAGCACGGCGAGCAGGACGTTGCGCTCGCCGCGCATCCGGTTGGCCAGCCGCCGCGCGGAAGGCCCGAAGTTCTGCGCCTTCCCGACGGGCATCCCCATGCCGGGGAACGGGCCGCCGCCCACGCGCGCGGGCGGCCGGGTGGTGGTCGGGGCGCTCATGCGGCCTGCTCCACGGTCAGCTGGGACTGGACGATCTCGACGTAGGTGGGGCAGGTGTCGAGCAGGTCGCGGTGGGTGCCGACGCCGACCACGGAGCCGTTGTCCAGCACCACGATCCGGTCGGCGTCGAGGATGGTCGACACGCGCTGCGCGACCACGACGACCGCGGCGTGCGCGGTGTGCGGCTTGAGCGCGGCGCGCAGGCGGGCGTCGGTGGCCACGTCCAGCGCGGAGAAGGCGTCGTCGAACAGGTACACCTCCGGCCGGCGCACCAGCGCCCTGGCGATGGACAGCCGTTGCCGCTGGCCGCCGGAGACGTTGGTGCCGCCTTGGGCGATGGCCGCGTCCAACCCGCCCATGGCCTCGACGAAGTCACGGGCCTGCGCGATGTCCAGCGCCTGCCACAGGTCGTCGTCGGTGGCGTCGGGGTTGCCGTAGCGCAGGTTGCTCGCGACCGTGCCGGTGAACAAATACGGCTTCTGCGGCACCAGGCCCAGCTTGCCGCGCAGCACCTCGGGGTCGGCTTCGCGGACGTCCACGCCGTCGACCAGCACCGCTCCCGCGGTGACGTCGATCAGCCGGGGCACCAGGTTGAGCAGGGTGGTCTTGCCCGCGCCCGTGCTGCCGATGACGGCGGTGGTCTTGCCCTGCTCGGCCCGGAAGCTCACCCCGCGCAGCACGGGGTCGGCCGCGCCGGGGTAGCGGAACTCGACGTCCCGGAACTCCACCTCGGCTCGGGCCGGCAGCTCGGTGACGGGCTTGAGCGGCGGGGTCACGGACGGCTCGGCGTCCAGGACCTGGTTGATCCGCTCGGCGCACACGGCGGCGCGCGGCACCATCATCGAGATGAAGGTCGCCATGGTCACCGACATGAGGATCTGCATGAGGTAGCTCAGGAACGCGGTCAGCGCCCCGATCTGCATCTCGCCGGTGTCCAGCCGCAGCGCGCCGAACCACAGCACGGCCACGCTGGAACCGTTGAACAGCAGCATCACCACCGGGAAGGTCAACGCCTGCAACCGGCCGACTTTCAGCGCGGTCTCGGTGAGCGCGGTGTTGGCGTCGGCGAACCGCTTGGTCTCGGCGCGTTCCCGCACGAACGCCCGCACCACGCGGATGCCGGACAGCTGTTCCCGCAGCACGCGGTTGACCTCGTCGATGCGCTCCTGCACGCCCCGGAACAGCGGGACCATCCGGACCACGATCAGGCCGACCGCGATCACCATCGCGGGCACGAACGCGACCAGCAACCAGGACAGGCCCACGTCCTCCTGCAGGGCCATCACGATGCCCGCCGCGCACATGATCGGCGCGGTGACCAGCATCGTGCACACCATGACCACGAGGAGTTGGACCTGCTGCACGTCGTTGGTGTTGCGGGTGATCAGCGAGGACGGCCCGAACGCGGCGACCTCGCGCGCGGACAGCTCGCCGACCCGGTGGAACAGGGCCGAGCGCACGTCGCGGCCGAACCCCATGGCCGTGCGCGCGCTGTAGTAGACCGCGCCGACCGAGCACACGATCTGCACGGCGGTGACCAGCAGCATCCAGCCGCCGGTGGACAGGATGTAGTCGGTGTTGCCGGTGGCGATGCCGAAGTCGATGATGTCGGCGTTGAGGCTGGGCAGGTAGAGCGAGGCGACGGTGCCGACGAGTTGGAGCGCCAACACGTAGGTCAGCTCTCGCCTATACGGCCGCAGGAAGGTGCGGAGCAGGCGGGTGAGCAAGTTTCCCCCATAAGAAACCGATCGTGTCTAATAAGAGCACGGTAGACCGGTTGGATAAGAAACGCAACGTATCTTAGGGGCAGGGTGGCGAACTCGGCGGACACTGCGGACGTATCGGACACGGCGGACTCCGGTGCGGGTTCCCGCGCGCCCGATCCCAAGACGCGCCGCCGAGGAGCGGAGCTGGAAGCGGCGATCCTCGACGCCGCCTGGGCCGAGTTGAGCGAGCACGGCTACGGCCGGTTCACCATGGAGGGCGTCGCCGCGCGTGCCGGCACCAGCAAACCCGTGCTGTACCGGCGGTGGTCGAGCCGGGCGGAGCTGGCGCTGGCCGCGTGGGACAGCCGCGTGCCCGTCGACCCCGACGTGCCCGACACGGGTTCGCTGCGCGCCGACCTGGTCGCGCTGTTCGAGCGGGTGGCCCGGCGGACCGGGGTGATGGTCAGCGAGATGATCGCCGGGGTGATGGGGGACGCGTTCCGGCACCCCGAGATCGTCCAGGTGCTGCGGCAGCGGCTGATGGAGCCGTCGTCGCTGACCGAGGCGGTCGGGGAGGTCGTGTCGCGGGCCGTGGCACGCGGTGAGCTGCCGCCCGTGCGGCTGCCGCACCGGGTGGCCCGGGCGCCGTTGGACCTGGTGCGCAACGAGTTCATCACCTGCGGGGGAGCGGTCGACTCGCACGTGATCGGGGAACTGGTCGACGAGGTGTACCTGCCGCTGCTGCGCGGTCTGGACCGGGATCCGAGTGCCGATCCGGGTACCCCTTCATCGTGAGCGTTCGAGGCGACGCCTCGACATCATGGCCCACGACGGCGGCAGCCCGCACGCCAATTGCGCCCGGCCCATCGCGTCGGCGACGAGGGGATGTCGCGCGGGTCGCCGGCGTCCAGGACCCGTGCCCGGCGTGCCTTCCTCCTGTCACAGGGGGACCACGTAGGAGATGAAGCCCTGGTTTTCGGCGAGCTTGTCGTACAACCGGCGCGCGGTGTCGTTGGATTCGTGGGTGTGCCAGTAGACCCGGGAGCACTCGCGTTCGCGCGCCCACTCGACCACCCCCTCGATCAGCGCCCGGCCCACGCCCAGACCGCGGGCGTCCGGGGCGGTGAACAGGTCCTGGAGGTAGCAGACGTCCGGGGCGGTGGTGCTGGCGTGGACGAGGAAGTGGGCGATGCCGACCAGGCGGTCGTCGTGCCGTGCGCCGAGGGCGTGCATGCGGACGTCGCGCTGGAACTCGCGCCACGCGCGGTCGAGCAGCAGGTCGGGGAGGTCCCGGCCGTAGAAGGCGTTGTAGCCGACGAAGAGTTCCTCCCAGGCCGCGCGGTCGGCCGGCAGGAGTGGCCCCAGGGTGATCATGCGCGACACCCTACGGGGCTAGGCTGCCATCCCGGACCCAACGCGGAGGAAACGATGGCCCAGTCGGCGAAGCAACTGCTGGACAGGATCAGGGACGAGGTCGCGGGCGAGCACGGGGAGAACCGGTTCGTGCCGCTGGTCGCGGCGGGCGAGGCGCCCCTGACCGCGATCGGCGCGCTGGCCGCCGAGGAGAGCCGGATCGTGCCGGGGGACTGGCGCAGCTTCCTCACCCTCGCCGCCAAGTCGCCCGAGCCCGCCGGGCGCGGGTTCTTCACGAGCCTCGCGCACGGGGAGGGCCTTGTGCTGCCCCTGTTGGAACCGTTGGCGCGCAAGGCCGGGGTGGACCTCAAGGGGTATCGCTACCAGCCGGGCTGTCAGGCGTATGCGTCGTACGTGGCGTGGCTGGCGCTCAACGTCGAGGCCGCGGTGGCGGCGGTGGCGATGTTGACCAACTTCGCTGCGTGGGGGCAGTACTGCGGCCAGATCTCGGCGGGCCTGCGCGCCCACTACGGGTTCGAACCCGAGGACACCGCCTTCTTCGACTTCTTCGCCACGCCCGTGCCGGAGTTGGAGCAGCAGGGGCTGGACGCGGTGCAGGCGGGGCTGGACGCGGGTGTGTCGTTCGACGACGCGGTCGAGCACGTCCGCCTGCTGCAAGGCTACGAACTGATGTTCTGGAACACCCTGGCGGACACCGTCTAGGCAGCACACCGACGCATCGGGAGCACGGACATGGGCCTGATCCACATCGAGCTGTTCGCCACCCTGGACCTCGTCGGGCAGTCGCCCGGTGCCCCCGAGGAAGACCCGGTGGGGTTCTCGTTCGGCGGCTGGCAGGCGCCGCTGCTGGACGAGGTGTCCGGGGCGCAGGTCATCGCCGCGTACGAGGGCACGGACGCCCTCCTGCTCGGCCGCCGGACCTACGACATCTTCGCCGCCTACTGGCCCCACCAGGACGACGAGTTCGGCCGCCTGTTCAACCGCATCCCCAAGTACGTGGCCTCGCGCGGCCGGCCCGACCTGTCGTGGGCCGGGTCGACGCTGCTGGGCCGGGACCTGCGCGCGGCGGTGGGCGAGGTCCGGGAGCGGCACGAGCACGTGAAGGTCGTCGGGAGCCTGAACCTGGTGCAGACCCTGCTGCGGGAGAAGCTGTTCGACCGCCTCGACCTCTGGCTTCACCCGATCGTGCTGGGCGAGGGGAAGAAGGTGTTCGACGGCGGCGCGGTCCCGACGAACCTGACCCTGCTCGAACCACCCTCGGCCGGCGCGAAGGGCACCGTGTTCCTGCGCTACGGGCTCGCCGACGGCACACCCGCGACCGGCGACATGACGAAGCTCTAGCCGACGCGGCCCAGGTCGGGCGCGTCGATGCGGCCCTCGGCGTGCAGGTCCAGGAACAGGTCCACCACGTCCGGGTCGAACAAGGTGCCGCGCCCGGTCCGCAACACGGTCCGGGCCTCGTCCACCGACCACGCGGGACGGTGTGGGCGGTCCGCCAGCAGGGCCGCCCACACGTCGCACACGGCCACCAGGCGCGCCTCCCAGCGGATCGCGGTGCCCGCCAGGCCCTGGGGGTAGCCGGAGCCGTCGTAGTGCTCGTGGTGCTGGCGGACCGCCTGGGCCACCGGGAACAGGCCCGGCACCGTGTCCACCAGGCGGAAGCCGTGGTCGGCGTGCCGGCGCACCACCCGCCACTCCTCGGCGTCCAGCGCGGACGGTTTGAGCAGCACCGCGTCCGGGATGACGACCTTGCCCACGTCCCGCAGCCGCGCCGCCAGCCCCGCGACCCGGATGCCGTGCTCGTCGTGGCCCAGTTCGGCGGCCAGCAGCCGGGCCCACCGGCCCACCGCGCGGCTGTCGTGCCGGGACCCCATGCGCAGGTCCACCTGGTCGGCGATGCGGCACAGGTGCTCCACCACGCCCTGTTCGGCGTCCACGCCCACCGCGCCCACCACGGCCCGGTCCCGCCCGGACACCTTCGCCGCGTACAGCGACCGGTCCGCCGCCGCGATCACCGCCGCCGGGTCGCCGCCGTGCTGGGGGTAGCACGCCGCGCCCACCGACACCGTCACGGCCAGCAGCGCCGTGTCCGTCGCCGCGATCGGGCTGCCCGCGACGCTCTGCCGCAGCCGCTGGGCGATCGACGCCAGCTCGTCGGGCCGCACGCCCGGCGCCAGCAGGGCGAACTCCTCGCCGCCGTACCTGGCGATCACGTCACCGGCCCGCGCCGCGCGCCGCAGCCGGTCCGCCACCTCCACCAGCACGCGGTCGCCCGCCGGGTGGCCGTGGCCGTCGTTGATGGACTTGAACCGGTCGACGTCGGCGATGAACACCGCCACCGACCCGTTGCCCCGCCGCGCCCGCTCGACCTCGATGGGCAGTTGCGCGACGAAGAACCGCCGGGTGTGCAGGCCGGTCAGCGCGTCGGTGATGGCCAGCCGCCGCTGGTCGGCGACCATCGCCGCGAGCCGCGCGATCACCAGCGCGAACAGCATCGCGCACGCCGCCGCGATCACCGGGATGTCCCGGAACCGCCCGGTCGCGTGTTGCAGCACCAGCATCGCGGGCGCGATCAGCGCGGCCCCGCACAGCGCGGCGATCCGGCCCCACCCCAGCACGTTGTCCCGCGCGGCGGTCGGCTCGGCCAGCCGGGCCATGGTCGGGTGCAGCGCGGCCGCGCCCAGGGCCAGGTTGCCGCCCAGCCAGATGGCGTCGAGGAAGTTGCCCGCCTGGTAGGTCCCGTTGAGCTGCTGGAGCACGTAGAGCGTGTCGGCGGTGAGGATGGCCAGCAGGTTCGCCGACAGCAGCGCGAACGACCCCGTCCGCCGGCCGGTGCCCAGGAACAGCCGCAGCGCCACGACGAACATCGCCAGGTCCATCACCGGGTAGCCCACCGACGCCAGCGTCACGAGCATCGGCTGGTCCAGGCGGGCGCGCGGGCCGATCAGGTACAGCCACGACAGCATCGCCGCGACGACCGCGAGCACCGAGGCGTCCAGCAGGCCGGGCAGGTCGCGGCCGGGGCTGCGGCGCCGGATCAGCAGCACCAGCGCGACCACGACCAGCGGGTAGTGGCCGAGGTAGAACACGTCGGCCGGGGACGGGAAACCGGTCAGCCCCAACAGGTAGTGGTTGACGTAGAAGGTGCAGTCGGCCAGCGAGTACACCACCTGGCTCAACCCCAGCAGCAGCCACGGCACCCGCGCGCCCGCCCGGTTGCGCACCGCCGCCCACAGCACGACCACCGCCGCCGACGTGCTGGTCAGGCAGTACACGACGACCCGCGCGGCGACGCCCGCGCCCGCGCGCGGGATCAGGTAGTACGCGGTGATCGCGGCCAGCCCGACCGCGAGGTAGCCCAGCCAGGCCCGGCCCGAGAGCGGGCGGGGGCCGTGCGCACTCATTATGTGAACTCCGCGGTGTCGCCTGCGTGTGGGGTGGGCCTCCGGTCTGCGGCAGCGGTGTCCACCGGAACCCGATCATGCCGCACCCGTCGCGAGGCGGGAAACCCGGACCGGTGCTCCATTGGTGTTAAAAGGATTCAGTCGAGCGAGCCTCACTTTCGGCGGTCTGCACCGGGCGCAGCACCACCCGGCCCACGACCTCGACGAGCAACCCCGCCACCAGCCCGATCGCCACGCCGACCAGGAGGCGTTGCGGTGTCACGGCGAGCAGGAAGATGCCGGTGCCCAGCGCGGGCACGGCGAGGACCAGCGCGGCGAACCCGGCCAGGGCGGCGAGTAGGGCGAACTTCCACCGGGTGAACGGGCGGGCGAGGAGCGACAGCGTCCACAGCGAGGCGATCAGCACGACCACCGTCGCCACGGTCTGACCCGCGCCTCGCCCGCCGTCCGGTTCCAAGCCGCGAATCACCAGGTCACCCGCATAGGCCGCGAGACCGATGACCGCACCGGTCGGGATGGCCAGCCGCAGCACCCGGCGCAGGAAACCCGGCACGTAACGGCGGCGGTTCGGGGCGAGCGCCAGCACGAAGCCGGGGATGCCGATGGTGGTGGCCGAGATCAGGGTCAGCTGGATCGGCGCCAACGGGTAGGCCAACGCGGTCGCCACCACGACCAGGGCCAGGACCAGCGAGTAGACGTTCTTGACCAGGAACAGGTTCGCGGCCCGCTCGATGTTGGCGATCACCCGCCGGCCCTCGGCGACGACGTCCGGCAGGTGCGCGAACCGGCTGTCCAGCAGCACCAACTGGGCCACCGCCCGGGTCGCCGGCGCGCCGTTGCCCATCGCGACGCCGATGTCGGCGTCCTTCAACGCCATCGCGTCGTTCACGCCGTCGCCGGTCATCGCCACGACGTGGCCTTTGCGTTGCAGCGCACCGACGATGGCCCGTTTCTGCTGGGGCGTGACCCGGCCGAAGACCACCTTGTGCTCCAGCACCTCGGCCAGCGCGTCGGGGTCTTCGGGCAGGGTGCGGGCGTCCACCGCTTCGGTCGCGTGCTCGATGCCCGGCACGCCGACGGACACGGCCACCGCGCCGACCGTGCGCGGGTTGTCGCCCGAGATCACCTTCAACGCCACGCCCTGCTCGGCGAAGTACCGCAGCGTGTCGGCGGCGTCGTCGCGGATGCGTTCGGCGAGCACGACCAGCGCGCGGGGCGTGAGGTCGGCGGGCAGAGCGGTGTCGGTGTGCCGGCCCGGTGTCGAGGCGAGCACCAGCACCCGCTTGCCGCCGCCCGCGATCTCCGCGGCCTGGCGCACCAGGGGATCGTCGGTGGTGTCCGGGAAGACCATCTCGGGCGCGCCCAGGACCCAGGTGCCGTGGCCGTCCGCGCACACCGCCGACCACTTGCGGGCGGAGGAGAACGGCACCCCGCCGGTCCGCCGCCACGTGCCGCCGGTGAACTCCTCGGCCAGCGCGGCGGAGGTCGCGTTGGCGTCCGGCGCGGACGCGCACAGGGCCAGCGCCTCCCGCACCTCCTCGGGATCGTCGGTGATCAGGTGGTCGAAGACGATGTCGCCGTGGGTCAGGGTGCCGGTCTTGTCCAGGCACACGGTGTCCACGCGGGCCAGCACCTCGACCGCCGGGAGTTCCTGCACCAGCGTCTGCTTGCGGGCCAGCGACACCGCCGCGAGCATGAACGCCAGGCTGGTCAACAGGACCAGGCCCTCGGGCACCATCCCGACCAGGCCCGCGACCGCGCCGGTCACCGCCTCCTGCCAGGTGTCGGTGTCGGGCGTCTCGAACTGGCTCCACAGCAGCAGCGGCCCGACCACCAGCATCAGCAGCGAGATCCACTTGAGCAGCTTGTTCGTGCCCTGCACCAGTTCCGAGGGCACCACCGTGAACCGGCGCGCCTCGGCGGCCAGCCGGGTGGCGTAGGCGTCCGCGCCGACCCCGGTGGCCACGAACCGCCCGCTGCCCGCGACCACGATCGACCCGGACCGGACCTCGTCGCCCCGGTCCTTGGCGACCGGGTCGGACTCGCCGGTCAGCAGCGACTCGTCGATCTCCAGGCCGGCCGACGCGGTCAGCGCGCCGTCGGCGACCACCTGGTCCCCGGTGCGCAGCTCGATCAGGTCGTCGGCGACGACTTCGGCCACCTCGACCTCGGCCACCCGCCCCTCGCGGACCACGCGGGCGTGCGGGGCGTTGAGGACGGCCAGGCGGTCCAGGGTGCGTTTGGCGCGCAGCTCCTGGACCACGCCGATGGCCGTGTTGGCCACGATGACCAGGCCGAACAGGCCGTTCTGCCAGTGCCCGGTGAGCAGCACGAGCACGAAGAGGGTGGCCAGCAGGCCGTTGAACGGGGTGATGACGTTGGCCCGGACGATCTGCGCCGCGCTGCGGCTGGTGCGCGCGCCGACGGCGTTCGTGCGGCCGGCGGCCACCCTTTCGGCGACCTGGGCCAGGGTCAGGCCATCGGCGCTGACCAGCGTGTCGGACATCCCCACCTCCGCCGCCATCGTGCCCCGAGTCCGCCGCGGCCGCCCGATCAACGCAGGTCGACCACGACCGCGGCGGCGTTGTCCTCGACGGCGACGTCGACCAGGGCGCGGGCGGCTTCGGCCGGGTCGGTGGCGGAGCGGGCCAGGCGGGTGACGGTGGCCTCGTCGGTGGCGCGGTGGACGCCGTTGGTGAGCAGGACCAGCCGGCCCGGACCGGCCCCGCGGGCCACGCCGTGGCCGCCCTTGCGGGCGGTGGTGGTGACGACGAGGTCGAGGCGCGGGTTGGCGTCGACACCGCGGTCGCGCAGGTAGCGGCCGACGGTGTGGTCGGTGGTGAGCAGGGTCGCGGGGCCGTTCTCGGGCAGGAAGTAGGCCCGGCAGTCCCCGACCCAGGCCACGAACCACTGCGGCACGCCACCCGCCGCGACCACGAGCGTCGTGTCACCCGACCCGGTTGCGTGCGCCCGCCGAACGTCGGGTGCGGGTGGCTGTGGGAGGCTTTCGCCGGCCGGGCGGGGGAGGGGGACGTCGAGGGGGTGGGTGGACAGGCCGGACTCGTGCAGGCCGCGGCGGACGTCCTCCATGGCCTCGGACACCCCGGCAGCTTCGAGCACCCCGGCGCGCCACGCCGCGTCCACCGCTTCGGCCACCGCGAAGCGGGCGGCGGACGCGGCGGCCCCGGTGTCGCCGATGCCGTCCGCGACGGCGGCGGCGAACGCGGTGGGGGAGGTGCGGACGGCGGCGGCGTCGGCGGCCACGCGCCGCGCGCCGCGGGCGGTGGCCCAGCCGGCGGTCGGGAGGGCGGTGTTGGGCAGGACGGTCATGGCGGGCCTCCGGAGTCCAGAGACGGGTGTCCACCACCGATGATCCGCGCGCTGCCTGAGTGTGGCGTGAGAATTCCCGCTCAGTAGGCATGATAACTTCAGTGTTGACTAAAATAAGTCCCCGACCATCGGCGGCTTGACCCCGCGCGCGCCGGACCACTACGGCTGGGGACATGCGATCCCTGCTCGCGGCGGCGATGACCGTGCTGCTCGTCGCTCCTCCCGCGCACGCCCACGGCTTGGACCTGGACGCGGCGACCATCCCGCAGCTCGTCCGCCGGCTCGACGCGGGCACCTTGACCGCGGTCGACCTGACCCGCGCCTACCTGCGCCGCATCGACACCGTCGACCGCAAGGTCCGCTCGGTCGTCGCCGTCGACCCGACCGCGCTGCGCCAGGCCGCCGAGAGCGATCAGCGCCGGCGTGCCGGTCGTGCGCGTGGTCCGCTGGACGGCATCCCCGTGCTGATCAAGGACAACATCGACACGCGCGGTCTGGCGACCACGGCCGGTTCCCGGGCGCTGCGGGTCCCGCCGCGCGACGACGCCGAGCTGGTGACCCGGTTGCGCGAGGCGGGCGCGGTGGTGCTGGGCAAGACGAACCTGTCGGAGTGGGCGAACTTCCGCTCGACGCGGTCGACGTCCGGTTGGTCGGCGGTGGGCGGCCAGACCAACAACCCGTACGTGCTGGACCGCAACCCGTGCGGGTCGTCGTCGGGGTCGGGTGCGGCGGTGGCGGCGTCGTTGGCGCAGGTGGCCGTGGGGACGGAGACGGACGGGTCGATCGTGTGCCCGTCGGGGGCGAACGGGATCGTGGGGCTCAAGCCGACGCTGGGGTCGGTGAGCGGGGACGGGATCGTGCCGATCTCGTCGCACCAGGACACCGCCGGTCCGATGGCGCGGCACGTGGTGGACGCGGTGATCCTGATGTCGGTGCTGGACCGGCGGCGGGTGTCCTACGAGCTGGCGCCCGGTGCGTTGCGGGGTGCGCGGGTCGGGGTGTGGCGGCAGGCGGGGAAGAGTGCCGGGACGGAC
Source organism: Saccharothrix sp. (assembly GCF_031180885.1). GTDB lineage: Bacteria > Actinomycetota > Actinomycetes > Mycobacteriales > Pseudonocardiaceae > Actinosynnema. The sequence goes on along the minus strand of NZ_JAPSLK010000003.1, from coordinate 291,471 downwards.
CGGGTGGTGGCTTCCGCGGTGGAGGTGCTGCGGCGGGCCGGTGCGGTGGTGGTCGAGGTGGAGTTGCCGTACCAGGAGGAGATCTTCGCGGCGGAGTGGCCGGCGCTGCTGACCGAGTTCCGGCACGAGCTGGAGCGGTACCTGGCGTCGCGGCCGGGCGCGCCGCGGACGTTGGGGGAGCTGATCGCGTTCAACGAGCGGGATCCGGTGGAGCTGAGCCGGTTCGGCCAGGAGATCTTCCTGATGGCCCGGGATGCGCCGCCGGTGACCGATCCGGGGTATCGGGAGCAGCGGCGGACGGCGACGTCGTTGGCGAAGCGGTCGATCGACGAGGTGGTGGCGGCGCACGGGTTGGACGTGATCGTGTCGCCGACGAACTCTCCGGCGTGGCGGACGGACTACGCGGCCGGGGATGCTTTCGTGCTGGGGTCGTCGTCGCCGGCGGCGGTGTCGGGGTACCCGAACGTGACGGTGCCGGCGGGGTTCGCGGGTGAGCTGCCGGTGGGGTTGTCGTTCATGGCCGGGCACGGGGAGGACGTGAAGGTGCTGGGCTTCGCCGCGGCCTTCGAGTCGGTGGCGGGTGCCCGACGACCGCCGCGCTACTTGCCGGGGTAGTGCTCGATGTAGACCCCGCTGGTGAATTCCGTTGTGTCGCCTTGGCGGTGGCAGCGGTAGTAGGCGTGGTAGACGCCGTGGGGTGCGGTGAAGGTGCCTGGCGGGTAGGGCTTCTTGTACTCCTCGACGACGTAGGGGGAGAGCAGCGGGGCGCGTCGGATCAGGTACAGCTCGGGCGGGGTCCAGTGGTCCCAGGCGGCTTCGAGGGTCTCGGCGGGCGGGGCGGCGAGGGCGATGTCGTCGTGGAGTCCGGTGACGATGACGAGCATCGCCATGAGGTCGGTGTCGTGGATGGCGGTGACGAGTTCGTCGAGGAGGCGGAAGGCGGTGGGGACCGCGTCGTCCTCGGTGTAGTCGTCGATGTGGATCGACGTTGCGCCCAGGGTGCGGAACTCGGGGCTGTCGAGTGCGGTGGTGAGCCAGTTCACGGGGTGGTCCAGCGCCAGACGAGGGGTGGTCGGCCGCCCTGGGGGAGGGCGGCGGCGTGTTGGGTGGTGCGTTCGAGGCCGGGGACGCGGTCCATGGTGCGGCCGAGGTTGGCGGGGTAGGGGCGGTCGCCGGTGAGGGATTCGGTGACGTCGAGGGCTTGGGCGGTGGTGAACTCGCGGCCGAGGAGGCCGGCGGTGAAGGTGGTGTCGCGCCACAGCTTGTCGGCGAGGATGGGGCGGCAGTCGGTGACGATGCGGTTGTGGTCGAAGGCGAGTTCGGGGACGTCGTCGAGGCGGGTCCAGGTGGGCCCGGCGGCGGAGGCGGCGGGGTCGAGGGTGGCCCAGAGCGCGACCGACAGGGTGGGGCCGCGGGGGTCGCGGGAGGGTTCGTCGAAGGTGGCGAGCTGCCCGGCGGCGGTGACCTCGGGCAGTCCGAGCTTGGTGGTGACCGCGCGCAGGGCGGCGTCCCGGAGCCGTTCCCCCTTGCCCAGCAGCACACCGGGCAGGGCGAGCGCACCGGCGAACGGGTCGAACGCACGCGGGGCGATCGCGAGCAGGACGGCGTGCGCCTCGACGTCGAAGCGCAGGGTGAGGACGTCCACCGACACCAGGGTCGATTCGATGCGCGGCGCGTTCATGGTTGCCCAGCCTAAGCGGACGCTGGGGTGCGGACGGTGTAGGAGGTGCGGTTGGGGCCGTGGCCTTCGATGTCGATGGGGAGGTCCAGGCGGTCGAACCAGTCGGGGGATAGGGGTTCGAGTTCGGGGGTGCACTGGTTGAGGAACGTGGTGTCAGTGCCCAAAGGCAGGGTGGTGATGCGGCCGGTGGAGGTCTTGTAGGCGGTGGCGACCATGCCTGCGGGGCCGTCTCGGTGGGTTACGGCTAGGGCGTCGGGGCGGGCGCGGGCGAGGGCGTGGCGGAACAGGACGGCGTCGAAGTGGCCGGTGCGCCAAGCGCCCTGGTACGGACCGGTGTCGTTGTGGAGTTCGGGGCGGTCCAGGGCCGGATCCTCGGTCGGGAAGGGGCCGGCGCCGTGGCGGGTGTGGTAGGTGCGGGTGACGCCTACGACGCGGGAGGGGCGGCCGGAAAGGAGGGTCAGGGCGTTGCGCGGGGTGGTGGTGGACCACGTGGTGTGGGGGTGGAAGCCGTGGGTTTCGTCCAGCAGCACGCCCTGTGCGCCTTCGAAGACCAGGCGGCCGGTGTCGGCCAAAAGGCCCACGTGGTCGCCGTCGACGATGCGGACCGCGTCGGCGAAAGCGGTGTACAGGTGGATCAGGTCGTCCACGTGGGTGCCGTCGCCGATCAAGGGCTCGTAGAAGCGGGCGAGGGTGTCGAGTTTCTGGCGCAGAAGCCGAGGGCGGAGGCAGTCGCCGACGGTGGGAGCAGAACCAGGGACGCCCAGGACCTCCTGGTGTTCCACCACCGAGCCGGGACGAGCGCCGGCCAGCAGGGAGTACCAGGCGGTCTCGCCGATGCCCTTGCCGCACGAGCCGTGCCGGTCAGCGCCGCGGGCGTCCTCGCGGGCGCGGTTGGCGGCGATGTGCAGGGGAGTGGTGAGCAGGGCGTCGGCGTGGGCGGTGAGGAGGGTCAGAGGATCCGGGACGCCCAGAGCGGCCAAGGCTCGGGTTTCGGTGGCCAGGGCGATGGGCTCCACCAGGACGTGCTGGGAGAGGTGGGTCGGCACGCCCGCGAGCGTGCCGGACCCGTACTGGCTGAACGTGTGGTGCCGGCCGTCGACGACCACGTTGTGCGCGGCCTGGGCGCCGCCGTTGAAGCGGACGACGGCGGTGACCGGGCCCCGAGCGCACAGCGCGTCGACCACCGCCCCCTTCCCCTCGTCGCCGAAGCCCAGGCCGACGACGATCACGTGCGGTGTCATGCCAGGGTGACGTCGTCGGGGCCGTCGAGGTCGTCCGGCGTGCCGGAGGTGGCGACGGCGCGTGACCCGACCTGGACCAGGGCCTTGCCCACGGCGCGGCTCTCGTCGGCCGAGCCGACCTCGGCGAGGTCGACCATGGCCTGGTCGAGGTCGACGACGCGTTCCTCCAGGCCGATGGTGGCGGCGATCAGCTCGCACACGGCACCGGGGTCGTCGAGCTTGAGGAAGTGCTGGCCGAGCAGGCCGCGCCAGTGGTCGGCGATCTCCGGGTCGTCGTAGTAGTGGGACTGGTCGGGCAGCACGAAGTAGACGTGCCACTTGCGGGCCAGTTCGCGGTAGACGGAGGCGGGATCGATGTCCTGGTGGACGTCGTCGCCGATGATCCGGCGGATGTGGCGGGCCTCCAGCCTGGGCTTGTTGAGTTCGTCGCCGATGAGGAACAGGTAGCCCTTGCGGCCGCGCTTCTCCCAGGCGTCGGTGACGACGTGGCGGGCGATGAAGTAGGCGGCGAGTTCGTAGGACTCGCTCTTCTGCCCGCCGCCGTTGCCCTCCAGGAAGATGGTGCGCAGCTGCTCGTCCATGCGGTTGTCGGACTCGAACTGGCCGATCTGGAGGGGGACGCGGTCGCTGTCGGCGTCGCCGATGCCGCCGAAGAGGATCTGCGGGTCGGTGAGGTATCCCTTGCGCTGCAACAGTCCGTGCAGCTTGCCGAGCTTGCGCTGCATGATCTGCGGGACGTACCCCATGGAGCCGGTGACGTCGAACAGGACGGCGATCGGGGTGGAGTCGGCGTGGTCGGCCGAGTCGCGGCACTCGCGGGCGGTGACGCCGAGCGGGTCGAGGGTGTGGTCGGCCTTCCACTGGTCGCGGGGGCCGTTCTTGAGCTTGGCGGTGTAGCCGAAGTCGTCCAGGCCCTTGGCGGCGCGGAAGGTGCGGGCGGCGGCGTAGGCGTTGTCGTCCCAGCGTCCGTGTCCCATGGTCAGGCTCCTCGTCGGGGGAGGGCGAAGGGCCGGAACACCCTTGCGCCGTAGAGGTCTTCCAGGAGTTGGTCGTACTCGTCGAGCAGGTCGGCGGCGTCGGGGCGGGCCGCCGGGTCGCGCTGCATGCAGCCCCGGGCGAACGTGCGTTGCCGTTTTTCGTTGTGCGCCAACAGGTCCAGCATGAGCTGGTGTGCCATGTGGACGTCGGTGGCGGGGGAGAGGGGTGCTTTGGCGGTGACTTCGGGCGGGTAGGTGGTGGTGTTGTCGGTGGCGAGCGGGGGTTGGCCGGTTTCGACGGCGAAGGTCCAGCCGGTGAGGACGATGCCGTGCCGGCGCGGGTGGACCAGGACGTTGTCGCTGGTCACGGCGCCGTGGACGAGTCCGGCCCGGTGGGCGCCGGCGAGGGCGCGCAGGAGTCGGCGGTGCATCCAGGCGTAGTCGCGGCCGTCGAGCCCGTGCGGGTGGGCGGCTTTGACGTCGGTCAGGGTGACGAAACCGTCCACGAGGGGTTCGAGGACGGTGAAGGCGCGGTGGCCGCGTTGGACGTCGCCGGTGTCGTGGAGGGTGGGGTAGTAGGGCTTGAGCCGGCGGTGCTCGTCGGTGAACTCGTCGAGCGTGCGCAGGGCGTGCCATTCGGCGTGCAGCAACGGGTTGAGCTTGGGGTTGCGGACGAGTTTGACGACGTGAGGGCCGTCGGTGCGGTAGAGGTTGGCGACGCTGCCCACGGCGTGCAGGTCGGTGAGGCGGTAGGTGCCCCGGGTGGTGCGCAGGGTGACGGGTTCGGCGTGTCGCCAGTCGTGGTAGAGGCGGGTGAGGTCGGCCGAGGCGCGGTGGGCGCGGGTGTCGTCGGGGGCGACCCGGTCGGGGTGCAGGGCGCCGGCGAGGGCGCGGTAGAGGCGTTTGGCCTGGTCGCGGCGGTCGGGGGTGGGTGGTCCGAAGAGGCGGGCGGGGCTTGCTCCTTCGACCCTGCGGAGCGCCTCTTCCCTCGTGAACATGGTTTGAGTCTAACTGACTCAAACTGGTGGCGCAATGCGTTCGGGTGATCTGTGATTTGCTGATCGGAGGGAGGGAAGGTCTTGTCGGTTCGTGCGCGTGTGGTGCTCGTCGTGATCGCCTTGGTGGCGTCGTCGTTGCTGACGGGCGCGGCGTCCACGCGGTCCCGGTGCGCTGGTCTCGTCGGGATGGCCGCTGTGGTCACCGACGCCACGCTGGTCGACGCCTCCGACACCGAGGGGGAGCACTGCGACGTGCGGGGTCTCGTCGCGCCGAACGTCCGGTTCCACCTCAAGCTGCCCACCGACTACTCCGGCCGCTACCTGCAACTGGGCTGCGGCGGGTTCTGCGGCGAACTGGTCGAGCCCACGCTGCGCCCGTGCGTGACCGCGCCGGGGGACATGGCCGTGGCCACCACCGACGACGGCCACACCGGCACCGGGGACGTGCCATCGGTCGACGCCGACTGGGCGCGGGACGACCGCGCGGCCCGCGACGACTGGCAGTTCCGCGCCCCGCACGTCGTGTCCCGCGCCGCCAAGGACGTCATCGCCCGCTACTACGGCGCGCCGCCCACCTACTCGTACTTCTCCGGCTGCTCCAACGGCGGCCGGGAAGCGCTGCTGCTGGCCCAGCGGTACCCGGACGACTTCGACGGCATCGCCGCCGGCGCGCCCGCCAACCAGCTCTCGGCGCTGATCGTGCACCAGGCGTGGCTGGCGCGCGCCAACACCGACGTCCACGGCGACCCGATCCTCACCGCGGACAAGCTGCCCGGCCTGCACGCCGCCGTCCTGGCCCGCTGCGACCACCTCGACGGCCTGGTGGACGGCCAACTCGACGACCCGCGCGACTGCGACTTCGACCCTGCGGCACTGCTGTGCCCGGCGGGCGGCAAGGCGTGCCTGACCCCGGCGCAGGTCGACACCGTCCGCAAGCTCTACGACGGCCCCCGCACCCCCGAGGGTCGCCGCCTCTACCCGGCGGGCCAGCCGCGCGGCTCCGAACTGGCCTGGAACCGCTGGATCGTCCCCACCGACGACGGCGCGCTCGCCGCCCGGCTCGCGGACAACTACCTGCGCCACTTCGCCGGCGCTCGGCCCACCACCCTGGCCGACTTCCGCTTCACCGCCGCCGAGTTCCACCGCCTGTCCGCGGAAGGCGTGCGCGGCAACGCGATGAGCCTGGACCTGACCGGTTTCCACCGCGCCGGCGGCAAGCTGCTGATGTGGCACGGGTGGGGCGACGAGGCCATCCCCGCCGCCGGCCTGCTCGACTACCACGCCCGCCTGGCCGCCCGGCACCCGCAGGGGCTGGCTGATTGGGTGAGGGTCTTCATGGTGCCGTCCCTGCACCACTGCGGCCGGGGCGACACCCTCACGTCGTTCGACCCCCTCCCGGACCTGATCCGCTGGACCGAACACGGCACCGCCCCCGACCGCATCACCGCCCACGGCCACGCCCCCGACGGCACCCCGCGCACCCGCCCCGTCTTCCCCTACCCGCTGCGCGCGAAGTACGACGGCACCGGCAGCACCGACGACGCCGCCAACTTCACCCCGGTCCCGCCGCCCGTCCCGCGCAAGGACGCGGTGGACTGGCTCGGCACCCACCTGCACGGACTGCCCGGCCCCGTGGGATAGGGTTCCGGCACGTGCTCAGCCGCGCCCCTCTCTACGCAGCAGGTTTCGTCACCGCCTTCGGGGCGCACGGCATCGCCGCCGGTCTGGGCAACTACACCCACGCTTCCCTGATCACGCTGGGCTTGCTGCTCGCGGTGTACGACGGCGCGGAGATCGTCCTCAAGCCCGTGTTCGGTTCGTTGGCCGACCGCATCGGCCCACGTCCGGTCCTGCTGGGTGGCCTGATCGCCTTCACCCTGGCCTCCGCCGCTTTCGTGATCGCCGGCAACCCGGCCGCCGTCGGCGTGGCACGCCTCGCTCAAGGTGCCGCCGCCGCAGCCTTCTCACCCGCGGCCAGTGCTTTGGTCGCCCGCCTGACCCCGACGTCCCACCACGGCCGGGCTTTCGGCGGTTACGGCGCGTGGAAGGGCCTCGGCTACACCCTGGGTCCGGTGCTGGGCGGCGTCCTCATCCACTTCGGCGGCTACCCGGCCCTGTTCGCCGCCCTCGCCGCCCTGGCCTTGATCGTCGCCATCTGGGCCGCTCTGGTGGTCCCCGCGGTCCCGCCCCTCCCACGCACCCGCCAAACCCTCCGCGACCTCGCTCGCCGCCTGACCAACCCCGGCTTCCTCCGCCCCACCGCCGCCTTGGCCGCCACCACAGCCGCACTCGCGGTGGGTGTCGGCTTCCTCCCCGTGCAGGCGGCGTCGTCGGGTCCGCTGACCTCCGGCCTGGCAGTGTCCACAATGGCCGCCGCAGCCGCCCTGGTCCAACCGCTCGTGGGCAAACTCCGGGACACCGGTCGCATCAAAGACGTCCCCGGCATGGCCACCGGCCTGCTCCTGGCCGCAGCCGGCTACACGATCGCCGCGACCCTCCCCGGTCTTCCGGCCCTGTTCCTCGCCGCTCTGTCCATCGGCGCAGGCGTCGGCGCCGCCACCCCTCTCGGGTTCGCCGCCTTGGCCGCCGCCACCCCGCCGGAACGGCTGGGCCAAACCATGGGCAGCGCCGAGGTGGGCCGAGAGGTAGGCGACGCCGGCGGCCCGCTACTGGTAGGCGCGATCGCCACCGCGACGAGCTTGAGCGGCGGCCTCCTAGCCCTGACCGCGGTCTTGGCCGCGGCCGCCCTGACCATCACCCTCCCGAAATCGCGCTGACTACGAGGCCACGGCACGTCCTCAGAACGGGTAGTGGGCGTGCTGCGTGGCCAGCGTGATCCACCGCGTCGTCGTGAACGCCTCCACCCCCCACCGCCCCCCGAACCGCCCGTACCCGCTGGCCCCCACCCCACCGAACGGCGCCTGCGGCTCATCGCCCACCGACTGGTCGTTCACGTGCACGATCCCCGTCCGCACCCGCCGTGCCAGCACCAACCCCCGCGTCGCGTTCTCCGTCAAGATCCCGCACGTCAACCCGTGCTCGGTGTCGTTCGCCAACGCCACCGCCTCGTCGTCCGACCCGAACACCTCCACCGCGCACACCGGCCCGAACGCCTCCCCGCCGTACACCTCCATCTCCGGCGTCACCCCGGTCAACACCGTCGCCGGGTGCACCGCGCCCTCCGGCGCCCCACCCCCGACCAGCACCGACGCGCCCTTCGCCCGCGCATCCGCCACCAACGCCGCCACCCGAGACGCCGCCGCCGCGTTCACCAACGGCCCGATCACCGTCTCCGGCGAGCGAGGATCACCGTGGGGCAGCGCCGCCACCCGCTCCACGAACCGCGACGTGAACTCCGCCGCCACCGACGAGTGCACCAGCACCCGGTCCCCGGACATGCAGATCTGCCCCGAGTTCATGAACACCCCGAACACCGCCGCGTCCACCGCGTGCCCCAGGTCCGCGTCGTCCAGCACGATGATCGCGTTCTTCCCGCCCAACTCCAGCACCGCCGGCTTCAGGCACGACGCCGCGAGCGCCCCGACCACCCGTCCCACCCCGGTCGACCCGGTGAAGTTCACCGCCCGCACCCGGCGGTCGCAGATCAGCGCCTCGCCGACCTCGGCCGCGTCCTCCGGCGCGTTGGTCACCACGTTGAGCACCCCCGGCGGCAGACCCGCCTCGTGCATCACGTCGGCCAGGAACAGCCCGGACGCCAACGGCGCCTCCTCGCTCGGCTTGAGCACCACCGTGTTGCCCGCCGCCAACGGCGCCGCGAACGCCCGCGTCCCCAGGATCAGCGGCGCGTTCCACGGCGCGAACGCCGCCACCACCCCCACCGGCTCCCGCACCGCCAGCCCCAGCGCGCCCGGCTCCTCCGCGCTCAACACGTCACCACGCGGCGCGGTCACCGACGACGCCGCCTCGCGCAGGATGTTCGCCGCCAGGAACACGTTGAACCGCGCCCACGGCTGCGTCCCGCCCACCTCGGACGCCATCAGCTCCACCGCCGCGTCCGCCCGCGACTCCAACAGCTCCGCCGCGTCCAGCAGCACCCGCCGCCGCGCGAACGGCCCCAGCGCGGCCCACGACGGGAACGCCCGGTCCGCCGCGTCCACGGCCCGGGACACGTCCTCGACACCGGCCGCCGCGACGGTCGCGTACACCTCGCCGGTGAACGGGGCGACGTCGTCGACGGTGCGGCCGGACGCGGCGGGGATCTCCTCGCCGCCGATCAGCAGGGTGCGGTGGATGGTCATGGCTGCGCCTCCTGACCAAGGCAGGGGTTGGTCGGTGCGTCGAGCCTAGGCACAACAAGCCGGGTCCGGTTGTGTGAATGTGTACGCCATTTGGCCGTGCGCGCACGGATTTGCGGCCCCGCTGCCTGTCAAGGGCAGCCCGCCGGCACCCGCTCCAGCGCCGCCCGCTCCGAAGCCTTCACGCTCAACCCGTACGCCGCCTTCACCCCCACGTAGATCCGCACCGGGGCGTGGACGCCGTCCTCGGGTGACTGCGCCGCGACCCGCGCGCGCACGCGGCTCGGCGGGGGCCGACGCGAACGTCGACCCCCGCCGAGCCGCGTGCGTCAGCGTACGGGCACGCGTACCCCGCGTTGGGCGGCAGCCACTCGTCGGGTGTGCGATCACCCTTGTCCTGGTTGACCTTCCCCTGCACGGCGACCAGGTTGCGCAGGTCGTTGGCCGCCTTGCACGCGCCGCTCCGGCGGCCACCCCGACGCGCCGCTGCGCCACATCTCCGCCAACGGCACCACGTGGTCTATCTGCACCTTCGACACGCTGGTCATGGTCTGCCCGGTGTACGGGTCGTGCAGCGTCCCCTCCTTCACCGCGCACCGCCCGTCCTTGCGCACCACACCGACCAGGTCCCGCGCCGGCACCTGGCTGCGCTGGTCGCACCCGTCACCGTCCACATCGGACCACGGCCGGCCGAACACGCACGCCGCCCCGTTGTCGCAGTCCCGCACGTACCCGTCCATCCCGCCGGGCTCCGCGACCGCCAGCGCCGCCAGCTGCACGCGCGCGATCGCGGTGTCGACCGTGCCCTCCGGGACCATGTCGATCGGCGTGCTCGCACCGGGCGCGAACGCGCACCCGGCCACCAACAGCAGCACCAGGACGGCAATCCGGGACGCGGGCACCTCCAACGGCTTCTCCGGTGAGGTACCCGCGTCCCGGGAACCCGCCTAACGGCCCCGACCGGCGCAACACCGTGCGCCGGTCAGCGCATCACCTGCCCTGCAACGACTTCACGTTGCGCCCGAACGTCCAGCCCTTCGACCCGTCCCAGTTGACCGACCACGTCATCAGGCCCTTGAGCCGACCGCCGTAGGTGTTCCACGCCTGCGCGACCGTCCCGGTCGACATGTACCCGCCGCCCGCGCCCGGCTGCGCGGGCAGACCCGGCGCCTGCTTGTCCAACGGCACCCGGATCGTGGTGCCCTGCACGACCAGGCCCTTGTCCAGGCAGTTGGTCTGCGCGGTGAAGCCCTGCACGGTGCCCGCCTGGTACGAGTCGCCCGAGCAGCCGTACAGGGAACCGTCGTAATAATGCATGTCGAGCCACCACAGGCGGCCGTTGTCGGCGTACTTCGACTCCAATCCCGGCCGGCCGCGTCCGCAGGGGCGTCCCGCCGGAGTCGTGTCCTGGCGAGGGTCCGTCGGCGGGGCGGTGACAGGGCCGCACGAGCCGGCCGCGCACAGGGGAGTCCTGGGCAGCGCAACGCCAACCGCCGGGTTTTCCGCTCACTGGCCCCCGGCGCGGGTGTGCCGCCGGTTTGCGCCGCCAGAAGTGATCTGTCGTCAAATTTCATGGAAGCAGGCGGTTCGAACGCGCCACAACCCGACGAACGGCGGAACCTCTGGTAGGACGGCGGGCATGGGTGACATCGCGGTCGTCGGGGGCGGGGTGATCGGCCTGACCTGCGCGCTGCGGCTCGCGGCGGAGGGCCACCGGGTCGAGGTGGTGACGGCGTCCCCGCCCGAGGACACCGTGTCGGCGGTGGCGGGCGGCCTGTGGTTCCCGTACCGGGCCGCGCCCGCCGACGCCGTGTTGCGCTGGGGACAGGTCTCCCTGCGGCACTTCGCGGAACTCGCGCGCGACCCGGCGACCGGCGTGACCTGGCGTTCCGGCGTGGTCCTTCACCGGACGCCCGACCCCGACCTGTCCTGGACCGCCGCCGTCCCCGACCACCGCCCGGCCGACCACCTGCCCGACGGCGTGCACTCCGGTGTCGTGTGCACTTTGCCCGTCGCCTCGATGCCCACCTACCTGCCGTGGCTGGCCGAGCGGTGCGCGGCGGCCGGGGTGTCGTTCCGCCGGCAGGAGATCCACCGTCTTGACTCGCTGCGGCAGGACACCGTGGTCGTGGCGGCCGGTCTGCGCTCGGGCTCCCTGCTCGACGACGACACGCTGGTTCCCGTGCGCGGTCAGGTGGTCCGGGTGGCCAACCCCGGCCTGACCCGTTGGCTGGTGGACGACGACAACCCCGCCGGCATGGCGTACCTGATCCCGCGCGGCGACCACGTGGTGTGCGGCGGCACCGCGGACGAGGGCGCGACCGACCTCACCCCGTCTCCCGAGGTCGAACGCGGGATCCTCGACCGGGTCCGTGCCCTGGTCCCGGAGCTGCGGGACGCGCCGGTGGTGTCGCGCGCGGTGGGGTTGCGGCCGGTGCGGCCCGTCGTGCGGGTGGACCGGGTCGAGCGGGGCGGCAAGGCGGTCGTCTCGTGCTACGGCCACGGCGGGTCGGGCGTCACCCTGTCCTGGGGCTGCGCCGCGGACGTCGTGCGGCTGGTCGGTTTGTGACTGCGCCGGTTTGTGACTGCGCCGGTTTGTGCGCGGGTCGGGGCGGGCAACTCGTGGGTTACCGTTCTTCCGCGCGGGAGAGAGGGTGAGCGGACGTGGGATCCGGTGGCGTGGTGGCCGCGGCGGCGCTGGCGGGCGTGGTGGCGGCCGGTGCCGGTGGCCTGTCCGCGCCCGACGACGAGCCGTGGCAGGCGTTGGGGCTGGAGGTGGTCGACCGGGTCACCCAGGACGACACCGAGTGCGTGTCCCACTCGTTCGGCCAGGTCCGCGACCTGCTGACGGCCACCCCGTGCGTCTCGCTGACCCGCCTGCTGATGACCGTCCGCGACGACCAGGGCACGTTGATCGCGGTGTCGGTCGCGTGGGTGCAGTTCGAGCGGCCGGAGATCGCGGCCGAGTGGAAGCGCGTGGAGGACATCCACGGCACCGGCGACATCACCCCGCTGAACCCGTCCCTGCTCCAAATGGACCCGATCACCTTCACCGCCCACCACTACGACTCGCAGCAACTCGACACCACCGTCGTCGTCGCCGAGTCGGAACCGGTGAAGGGCCAACCCACCCCGGAGCTGCTGAAGGACGTCGCGAAGCTCGCCGTGCGCACCCCGCGCCCGTGACCGCTTTGCCGGAACGGCAAGAAGTGTGGCACTCCGCCGCGACCCCGGTGCACAGTGCGGTCATGACGACCGCCGAAGAGTTCTGGGAAACCTTCTACAACGACCGCGACCAGGTGTGGAGCGGCAAGGTGAACCCGTTGCTGGAGCGCGAGGTCCGCGACCTCGAACCCGGCACCGCGCTGGACCTCGGGTGCGCCGAGGGCGGGGACGCCATCTGGCTCGCCGAGCGCGGCTGGCGGGTCACCGGCGTCGACATCTCCGCCACCGCCCTGGCCAGAGCCGCCGCCCGCGCCGAGCAGGCCGGGGTCGAGATCACCTGGGAGCGCCACGACCTCGCCGAGACCTTCCCCGAGGGCGAGTTCGACCTGGTGTCCGCCCAGTTCCTGCACTCGCCCGTCGAACGGGAGGGCGAACGCGCCGCCGTGCTCAAGCGCGCCAAGGACGCCGTCGCGCCGGGCGGGGTGCTGGTGGTCGGCGGGCACTTCGGGTGGCCGTCGTGGCAGCACGACCACCCGCACCAGGACTACCGCTTCCCGACCACCGCCGACGTCCTCGACGCGCTCGACCTGGACGAGGACTGGGTGGTCGAGACCGACGAGGTGGTCGAACGCGAGCACAACAGCCCCGACGGCGAACCCGGCACCCGCACCGACAACGTCGTCCGCGTCCGCCGCCTCCGCTAGAAGCGCCTCAGCGCGAGCGGGCGCGCAGGTGTGCACGCTCGCCCTGCTGGCCGAACAACGTCAGCAACTCCACCGGGTTGGCGTCGGCCGAGTCGAAGAAGTGCGGCACGTGCGTGTCGAACTCGGCCGCCTCGCCCGGCTTGAGCACGAGGTTCTGCTCACCCAGGTAGAGCCGGAGCTTGCCGTCCAGCACGTACATCCACTCGTAGCCCTCGTGCACCCGCAACTCCGGCTCGACGTGGGCCCGCGCCCCCGGGATGATCATCTTGAACGCCTGCAACCCGCCCGCCCGCCGGGTCAGCGGGATGATCGTCCGCCCACCGCGCCGCACCGGCTTGAGGTGCACCCGGGGGTCGCCGGTCGCGGGCGCGCCGACCAGTTCGTCCAGCGGCACGCCGTGCGCGCGGGCCAGCGGCAGCAGCAGCTCCAGGTTCGCCCGCCGCTGCCCGCTCTCCAGCCGGGACAGCGTGCTCTCCGAGATCCCGGTCTCGGCGGACAGGTCGGCCAGCGTCACCTCGCGCTGCTTGCGGATCGCCCGCAACCGGGGCCCGACCGCCTTGAGCACGTCGTCGAAGTCGTCCACACCGCCCAGCTTGCCGAACCGGCAAGCCGTGGGCAAGCTAGCGGTCCATCAGGGCGAACACACCCCAGCCCAGGTACTCCCGCTGGTACCGGACGTGCCGAACGGCCGCCGTGCGCAGCTCGGCGCGCATCGCCGGCGCCAGCTCGTCGTCCGGGTTGGCGTTCGAGCCACTGCCGGGTGTTGAGCCACTGCGCGGCGACGTAGCGGTCCCAGCCGTCCTGGTCGGCCAGCACCATCTCCACGACGTCGCAGCCCAGGTCCCCGAACTGCTCGACCAGCTCGGGCAGCGGCAGCAGCTCGTCGGGGGAGGACACGTGGCACGCCCGCGCGGTCTCCTCGTCCACGGGCAGCCGCCGCCAGTACGGGTGGCCCAGCAGCACCAGCCCGCCGGGCCGCAGGCTGCGGCGCAACAACTCCACCGTGCCGGGCACACCGTCACCGATCCACGCCGCACCCACGCACGCGGCCACGTCGACCGGCTCGTCCGAGACGTACCCGGCGGCGTCGCCGTGCACGAACGACACCCGCTCCGCGACCCCCAACTCGAAGGCCCGCTCCCGCGCGGAAGCCAGGAACACGGTGCTGATGTCCACGCCGACCCCGGTCACCCCGTGGTCACGCGCCCACGTGCACAGCATCTCGCCGCTGCCGCACGCCAGGTCCAGCACCGAGGCGCCGGCGGGAAGTCGCAACGCCGCGCCGAGGGTGGCGAGCTTGACGTCGTCGAACGGGTTGTGGATGCGGTGGCTGCTCTCGCGGATGGTGAAACTGCGGTGCAGGTCCAAAGTCGAAGCTCCCCGGGGTGGTCGGACGTCGGCGCACGCTAGCCACGTCCGCACCCGCCGGTCCACTCAATTGCTGCCGACGTGCTCGGGCACCCGGACCGCGGACTGCCGCCGCGCGTCGTCCCGCAGCCGGCGTCAACACCGTCGACCCCAGGTCCGCGAACCGCTCGTCCCCGCCGGACCCGACGACGTGGGGTAGGACTCAGAAAGCGACCTTCAGCGAGCCGAGTCGGCGGGACGCGACCTGGGTCGGCACCCAGTCCACCCGCTCGTAGTCCGGGCGCAGCCCCGGCACCTGCTCCTGCAACACGGTGAAGCACACGTCCGCCTCCATCCGCGCCAGCGCCGCACCGAGGCAGTAGAACGCGCCCAGCCCGAACGCGGTGTGCCGGTTGGGCGTGCGGGTGATGTCGAACTTGTCCGGATCCTCGAACACCTCCGGGTCGCGGTTGCCGGCCAGCATCGCCAGGTACACGTTCTTGCCCGCCGGCAACGCCTGCCCGGCCACCTCGACCGGCTCCGCGGTGACCCGGATGATCACGCTCGCCGGTCCGTCGCAGCGCAGCATCTCCTCGACCGCGTTCGCCATCAGCTCGGGCTTCTCCTTGAGCAGCGCGAACTGGTCCGGGTTCTCGAACAGCAGCACCAGGCCGTTGGCGATGAGGTTCGCGGTGGTCTCGTGGCCCGCGAACAGCAGCAGGACGCAGTTGGCGACGATCTCGTCCTCGTTCACCACGCCCTCGGCCTCGGCCGCGACGAACATGCTGAGCAGGTCGTCCCGGGGGTCCGCCCGCCGGGCCGCGACCAGGCCGCGCACGTAGTCCTGCATCTCCAGCACGCTCTGCCGGCAGCGGCGAAGCGCGTCCATGTCGGCGGGTGCGAACAGGGCCAGGATGTCCTTGGACCACGCCTGGAGCTTCTCGCGCTCGTCGGTCGGCATGCCGAGCATTTCGGCGATCACGTTGGCGGGCAACGGGTAGGCGAGGTCGCGGACGACGTCCATGCCGCCCTGGTCCTTCACCGCGGCCACCAGTTCCTCCGCCAGCTCCCGGACGCGGGGGCGCAGCTTGTTGACCGTGGACGGGGTGAAGTAGCGCTTGAGCAGCTGCTGGAAGCGCAGGTGGTCGGTCTCGTTCGTGTGGCCCATCCACAGCCGGACGGACTGCAGGACGGGGGCGAGTTCGTCGCGTTCTTCCCGGCTCAGCCGGTCCAGGCCCTGTCCCATGTTGGCGGGGACCAGCCTGCGGTCCTTGAGGGCGGCGACGATGTCGGCGTGGCGGGTCAGCAGGTAGCCCTGGAGGGGTTCCACCCAGATGACGGGACTGTGGGCGCGGAGCTGGTGCAGCACCGGGTGGGGGTCGGCCAGGAGGTCGGGGGTGAACAGGCCGGGCGCGATGGCTGAATCGCTCATGCCCGCAGTCTCCTCCGGCGGCCTGGGCCGGGGGTGCGGGCCAATGAGGGGATTCGGTGCGCATCCGGAGTAGCCCGAGCGTGACTCACGTCTCGTCCGGTGGCTCCTCGCCGTCCCGGTCGGCCCACTTCAGCAGCGGTTCCAGGGAGAAGGCGGTGTCGTCGATGCCCGCGTGCAGGTCGCCCAGTTCGGCGAAACGGGCGGGGACGGTGGCGATGGTGAAGTCGCGCGGGTCGACGTCGTCGATCTCGTCCCACCGGACCGGCGCGGACACCGTCGCCTCCGGGTTGCCGCGCACCGAGTACGCGGCGGCGATCGTGTGGTCGCGCGCGTTCTGGTTGTAGTCGATGAACAGGTCCTTCGGGTCCCGGTCGCGTCGCCACCACGTCGTGGTGACGTCGTCGGGGGCTCGCCGCTCGACCTCCCGCGCGAATGCCAGCGCCGCCCGCCGCACCTCGGTGAACCCCCACTCCGGCTTGATCCGCACGTAGATGTGCAACCCGCGGCCCCCGGAGGTCTTCGGCCACCCGACCGCGCCCAGTTCGTCGAGCACTTCGCGGGCGACGTGCGCGACGCGTTGGACGCGGGAGAACGGGCAGTCCGGCATGGGGTCGAGGTCGATGCGCCACTCGTCGGGCTTCTCGGTGTCGGCGCGCCGCGAGTTCCACGGGTGGAACTCCACGGTCGACATCTGCACCGCCCAGACCACGTCGGCCACGTCGGTGACGCACAGCTCGTCGGCGTGCCGGTTGTAGCGGGGGAAGTGCACCCGCACGGTCTGCACCCAGGGCGGCGCACCGGAGGGCAGGCGCTTCTGGTGCACCTTCTCACCACTCACGCCGGACGGAAACCGATGCAACATGCACGGCCGCTCGCGGAGGGCGCGCACGATCCCGTCGCCGACGGAGAGGTAGTAGTTGGCCAGGTCGAGCTTGGTCTCGCCGCGGGTGGGGAAGTAGACGCGATCGGGGTTGGAGATCCGCACAACACGATCCCCGACCTCCAACTCGACGGCAGGCGACTGGCCCATACCCCGAACGTAACCCGAAACGGCCGGGTGCACAGCGGTTCGGCTCGGGGTGGGGCGGGTGCGAGGCGGGGCCGGCGGCGTGGGTAGGCACGTCGCCGGCCCCGGGTGGTCAGCGCCCCGTGGCGCGGAGGGCGACGAGGAGCGCCCCCAGCGCCATCACCACCAGCGCCACCACCAACAACACCCGCCGCTCAACCCCGGCAGTCACCACCGCCAACACCGGCGTCCCGACCCATACGCCAACGCGAACGCCGTGATCACCTGCCCAGCCACCCCGAGCGACACCCCGAACCCGTCCGCGACCTCGCCCACCACCGCCGCGACCACATGCGCACTGGTCCCGGCAGCCACCGTCACAACGGCCAGCGCGTGGGTCCGGGTCGTGACCGTGGTGACCATGGGCGGACCTCCCTCGAAAGTGCGCACCACGGTCCGCCCTCGCCGCGCCCGATAGATCGGTCGGCTGACGGAGAAGGCCTTGCCGCCTGTGGCCCCGATCACCTACCGTCGAGTAAAGGTGAATCGGATTCGCGTACCGAGGAGCGGCGCATGAGGTCGACCGTCACGTCCGTGCTCGCCGGCCTGGCGGGCGTGCTGGTGCTCTCCGGCCTGCCCGCCGCGCAGGCCGCGCCCGAGCCTTACCTGGTCGGCCGCGGCATCTCCGACGTCACCGGCCCCGCCGCCGAGAACGGCATGATGGGCTACTCCAAGTTCGACCAGAAGACCACCGGCATCCACCAGCGCCAACGGTCCCGCGCCTACGTGGTGGTCGACCGGTCGTCCGACAAACGCGTCGCGTACGTCAACGCCGACCTCGCCATGATCTTCCGCGCCGTCCAGGAGGACGTGCTGGCCAAGCTCCAGGCCCGCTACGGCACCCTCTACACCCGCGAGAACCTCCTGCTGTCGGCCACCCACACGCACGCCGGCCCCGGCGGCTACTCGCACAACCTCGCCTACAACCTGTCCATCCTCGGCATGCAGCCCCAGACCCTGACCGCCATCACCGACGGCATCGTGGAGTCCGTGGTCGAGGCGCACGAGGACCTCAAGCCCGGCTCGCTGTCCCTGGGCCGAGGCGAGCTGACCGACGCCAGCGTCAACCGCTCCCGGGTCGCGTTCGAGCGCAACCCCGACAAGGGCCACTTCCCGAACGCCATCGACCCGGCCATGACCGTGCTGCGGCTGCGCCAGGGCACCACGGACGTCGGCGCGATCTCGTGGTTCGCCACCCACAACACGTCCATGACCAACGCGAACACGCTGATCAGCCCCGACAACAAGGGCTACGCGTCCTACCAGTGGGAGCACGACGACGCCGGCGTGCGCTACCTCGACGACCGGCCCGGCTTCGTCGCCGCGTTCCCCAACACCAACGCCGGCGACATGTCGCCCAACCTCAACCTGCGCCCCGGTTCCGGTCCGACCGAGGACGAGGTGGAGAACACGCGCATCATCGGCGAACGCCAAAACCGTGCCGCACAACGGGTTTACCGCGGCCCGCAGACCCCGGTGACCGGCAGCGTCGACTACCGGATGCGCTTCGTGGACATGGGCGCGGTGACCGTCGAGGGCCGCTACACCACCGACGGCCGCGCGGGCCGGACGTGCTCCGGTGTCGTCGGCGCGTCCACCTTCGCGGGCAGCATCGAGGACGGCCCGGCGATCCCCGGCTTCACCGAGGGCATGCAGAGCCCGATCAAGACCTTGCTGGAGCCGCTGAACATCGAGGTCCCGCAGTGGCTCAAGGACTGCCAGTACCCCAAGGCGTCGTTGGTGCCGACCGGTCTGGTGCAGGCGACACCGGACGTCCTGCCGTTGCAGATCGTCAAAATCGGGCAACTGCACTTGGTGGCCGTTCCCGGCGAGGTGACTATCGTGGCCGGCCTGCGCATCCGCCGCTCGGTCGCCGCCGAACTGGGCGTCCCGCTGGAGCACGTCCTGATCCAGGGCTACGCCAACGACTACAGCCAGTACGTCACCACGCCCGAGGAGTACGACCTCCAGCAGTACGAGGGCGGCTCGACCCTGTTCGGCCGCAACACCACGCCCGCGTACCAGCAGGAGTTCGGCAAGTTGGCGGCGTCCCTCCGCACCGGAACCGCTCTGCCACCCGGCCCGACCCCCGGCAAGCCCCCGTTCACCGACCTCAACCTCCAGACCGGCGTGGTCTTCGACGACAAGGCCCCGTGGCACACCTTCGGCCAGGTCCTGACCGAACCCGAGGCGTCCTACACCCGCGGCCAAACCGCCACGGCGGTGTTCGTCACCGGCCACCCGAAGAACAACCTGCGTCGCAACGGCACGTACCTGGAGGTGCAACGCCTGGTCGACGGCACCTGGACCCGCGTGGCCGACGACGGCGACTGGTCCACCCGGTACCGCTGGCAGCGGCAAGGCATCGCGAACTCCGAGGCGACGGTGACGTGGACGATCCCCACCGGCGCGCCGCCCGGCACCTACCGCCTGGTCCACCACGGCGACTGGAAGAGCGGCTGGACCGGCGCCATCACCCCGTTCACCGGCGCCACCCGCCCGTTCACAGTGACCTGACCCCCAACCCGCCCGACGCCGAACGACCCCGTGGCCCGGCCGGCGTGGATGGCCCGGCTCCGCCGACGTGGGGGAGTGGTTCAGCGGCCGGAATTGTCGGTAGGTCGTGGGATAATGGAACCGGGGCCGGAGGCCGCGCCCGGTGCTCGCCCACCTCGCCCACCTCGCCGACGCCGCCCGCGCCCGCGCCGACGCCGCCCGCGCCGACGTCGTCGAACAAGCCTTGCGCGGCAACGAGATCCCCGACTCGACGTTGATCGCGTCATCGTTCCACCCGGTGAACGCCAGGTTCCGCACGATGGCGTTCCTCGACCCGCTCAACGTCAGGCCGCACCCGCTGATGGTCACCCAGGACGCGCCCAGGATCGTCTTGTCCGACCCTTACCCGGATCATCCGCGTTCCAGCCCTGGTCGACCCGCTGCCCCAACGCCGGCGCCCCCCACGAGCACCAGTGCTGCCGGCAACACCGCCGCCGCGGTGGCGGCGACTATTCGCGCGACCAGGCGGAACGTTTTTCCTCATGTGAACTCGCGCACGCCTCCTTGCGAGCAGAAACCCCGAGTTCATGCAAATCGCTCGGACCCGGTCGCCCCGCCGCCCACCGCGCCGCCGGGGCCGGCGCCCGCCGGAGGGCGAGGGGACGATCACGGTCGGGAGTCATCCGCCTACTTTCGTAGGTGTCTGCCGGCGGTTTGGCCGGGTTAACGTTGCGCCGGTCCGGTGAAAGCGCCGGCCCGATCGCCGGCGGAATGTCTTCACGTCATTCCGTGGTGATTTCCGCGCATTACCGGTGCCAGTTTTGTCGAACCCTGCGATGAAAGCTGACAAAATGAAGATCCGCACCCTCGGCGCCCTCGTGGGCGTCGCGGTCGGGGCCGCCCTGCTGACCCCCACCGCATCCGCCGCGCCGGACTACGACCCGGCGATGCTCTCCGCCCTGGCCGCCGAACTGGGCACCTCGCCCGCCCAGGCCGCCGAGCGACTGGACCGGGAGCAGGCCCAGGCCGCCACCCTGGTCGACCTGCGCGACCGCGGCGTGTCCGTGGACGGCGCCTACTTCGACCGGAACGGCAAGCTGGTGGTCAACACCACCGACGCCGCCGCCGTCACGAAGGCGGGCCTGACCCCGCGCACCGGTGTGCGCGGCGAGAAGGCGCTGGACGCCCTCACCGCCCGCGTCGAGCAGGCCATCGGTTCGGACATCGCCCAGGTGCAGGCCTTCGGGCCGGACCTGGTGGCCGACCGGGTCGTCGTGACCGTCGAGCCGGACGCCACGTCCGCGCTGGTCGCGAAGCTGTCGAAGATCGACGGCGTGGCCGTCGAGCGGGGCGCGGCGCGCCTGACCCCGCAGGCCGACGTCGTCCCCGGCCGGATCATGGACCTGGTGCCCGGCACGAACTGCTCGCTGGGCTTCAACGGCACCCGCAACGGCCAGAAGGTCCTGCTCACCGCCGGTCACTGCGTCGAGGGCAACCCCGACATCTACGACGCCAACGGCAACCACATCGGCAAGGGCATCGCCACCCGGTTCCCGTCCTACGACATGGGTCTGATGTCGGTGGACGCCGAGGACACCCAGCGCGCGTACGTCGACACCCGCAAGGGCACCACGGTCGCCGTGCGCGGCATGTCCAAGGCCCCGGTGGGCACCTCGCTGTGCAAGGCGGGCAACACGACCGGGTGGACCTGCGGCACGATCTCCGGCTACAACTACACCGTCCGCTACTCGGGTGAGAGCACCTCGACCCGCGGCCTGGCCCGCTCCACGGTGTGC
The DNA here is from genome assembly GCF_031180885.1 of Saccharothrix sp. Lineage (GTDB taxonomy): Bacteria > Actinomycetota > Actinomycetes > Mycobacteriales > Pseudonocardiaceae > Actinosynnema. The sequence goes on along the minus strand of NZ_JAPSLK010000003.1, from coordinate 270,312 downwards.
ACCGAGGGCGGCGACAGCGGCGGCGCGTACATCGCCGGCAACACCGCCCAGGGCATGACCTCCGGCGGCCCGGCCGACGGCCACGACTGCGGCTGGAACCAGGGTTCCGGCGCGACCGGCTCCTATTCCTACTACCAGCCGGTGGTGGACGCCGCGAACTACTACGGCGTCTCCCTGCTGACCTCCTGAGCCGAAACCCCGGGAATGCGGTGGCACGAGGGCGTGCCACCGCATTTTCAGCGCCGCCGCTCACCCTGGCGACGCAGCAGCCGCAACACTTTCAGGCCCAGGGACGGCGCCAACGCCCCGAGCCGCGCCATGCCCGCCCGGTGCGCCGGGATCGCCCGCACCAGCCGCCGCCCGTCCAGCATCGCCACCGCCCGGTCGGCCACCTCGTCGGGCGGCAGCAACCCGCCGCCGGAGAACAGGATCGCCGAGTCGGCGTCGTGCCGGACCCCGTCGACCATCGCGGTGTCGGCGGCGTCCGGGCACAGCACGTGCACGCGGACGGGGACGCCGGCGACGTCCAGGTCGCCCTGGAGACTGGTGGAGAAGTTCAGCACCGCGGCCTTGGTCGCCGCGTACACCGCGAGCCCCGGCACCGGCCCGTACGCCGACATCGAGGCGATGTTCAGGATGCGCCCGCCGCTCGCGCGCATGACCCCGACGGCCATTCGTGACCCGTGCACCACGCCCAGCACGTTGACCTCGACGAGCCGCCGGACCACGTCGTCGTCCTGCTCCCACACCGGCCCGGTGGCCAGCACCCCGGCGTTGTTGACCCACACCGCGACCCGGCCTTGGTGCCGAGCCACCTCGGCCACCGCCCGATGCGCGGCGGGATCCCGCACGTCCGCCACCACTCCGGTCGCCCCGAACCGCGACGCGACCTCCCCGACCACCGGATCGACGTCGGCCGCCACCACGGCGTACCCGCGCTCGGCCAACCGCCGCGCGATCCCGAGCCCGAACCCGCGCGCCGCCCCGGTCACCACCGCCACATCGCCCATGCCCGAGATGCAATCAGGTCGACGCGAGGCGCGCGACGCCCCGACCGACGCCACCACCGCGCCGCGCGCGAGAACACGACCGAATTGCACGGCTGTGCACCCGATCCGGCAAAGGCGCATGTGGGAGCGATGCCGATGGGTACACTCCCCGCTTTGCCCGAACGGGAGAAGGAGTGGGCGCGGTGGGCGCACCGGTGAGCATCCGGGACGTGGCGACGCGGGCGCGGGTGTCGGTCGGCACGGTGTCGAACGTCCTGAACCGGCCCGACCTCGTCGCGCCCGCGACCCGGGAGCGGGTCCTGGGCGCGATCAGCGAGTTGGGTTTCGTGCGCAACGACGCCGCCCGCCAACTCCGGTCGGGCACGCCCCGCGCCATCGGCCTGGTCGTGCTCGACGTGGGCAACCCGTTCTTCACCGACGTCGCGCGCGGCGTGGAGGACACCGCCAGCGACGCGGGCCACGCGGTGATCCTGTGCAACAGCGACGACTCCGCCCAGCGCGAGGCCCGGCACGTCGAACTGCTGGCCGAGCAGCGGGTGCACGGCGTGCTGATCACGCCGGTGGACACCGACGCCCCGGTCCGCCGGCTGCGCTCACGTGGCCTGTCGGTCGTGCTGCTCGACCACCCGACCGACAACCCCGACCTGTGCTCGGTCGCCGTGGACGACCGCGCGGGCGGGCGGCTCGCACTGAGCCACCTGATCACCGAGGGCTACCGGCGGATCGTGATGATCAACGGGCCGGAGAGCCTGCACCAGGCCCGGGAGCGGTGGCGGGGCGCGCAGGACGCCGCGCAGACGGCCGGTCGGGAGGTCGAGGAGATCCGGGTGCCTGCGTTGAACGTCGCCACCGGGCAACGGGTGGCACGGGCGTTGCTGGACCGGGACGTCCGGCCGGACGCGGTGTTCTGCGCCAACGACCTGGTCGCGTTGGGCCTCCTCCAGGTCCTCGTGCGCGAGGGCGTTCGAGTCCCCGCGGACATGGCCGTGGTCGGCTACGACGACATCGACTTCGCCGCCGCGGCCGCCGTGCCGCTGACGTCGGTGCGCCAGCCACGCGAACTGATCGGCCGCACCGCCGCGTCGCTGGTGATCGAGGAGACGATGTCGCCCGGCGAGCACGAGCACCGCCACGTCCAGTTCCGCCCCGAACTGATCATCCGAGAGTCCAGCCGCCGCTCACTCTGATCATCTGCCTGTCTGATTGCTCGGACCTCTGACCTATATCAGACACCACTCGCTCATCTCTTGCGGCTCCGCACGCGCCTTCGGTAAGAACGAGCCGATACCTCCGATGTCTGGCTCGCTTCAACGCTGAAGGAGTTGAGGTTCGATGCGCTTATCGGCGGCGAAAGCCCTCCTCGCCGTGGTGGTGACGGTGGCCGGCACGCTGACCGTGCTCACCCCCGCGCACGCGGCGCCGGGCGACAACCTGGCCGTGGACGACGTGTTCACCTCGCCGCGGACCAGCGGTTTCCGGGCGGACCGGTTCGGCATGTTCATCCACTTCGGCCTCTACAGCGCGTTCCGCGGCGAGTACCGGCGGGCCGACGGCACGGTGTGCCGGGACGCGGAGTGGATCAAGCGCAACTGCGCGATCCCGTGGCCGGAGTACGAGGCGAAGGCCGCGCAGTTCAACCCGACGTCGTTCGACGCGAAGGCAGTCGTCGGGACAGCGAAAGCCGCAGGCCAGAAGTACGTCGTGATCACGTCCAAGCACCACGACGGCTTCGCGATGTGGCCGACGGCGGTCAACGACTGGAGCATCACCAGCCGGACGCCGTTCAAGCGGGACATCCTGCGCGAGCTGGCCGACGAGGCCCGGGCGCAGGGCATCAAGCTGGGCTTCTACTACTCGATCTGGGACTGGCACGACCCCGACGCCCAGTCCGCCGCGAACTACGACGCGTACGTGGGCCGGATGAAGGCGCAGTTGCGCGAGCTGGTGACCAACTACGGCGACGTGGCGGTGCTGTGGTTCGACGGCGAGTGGGACGGCCAGTGGACCACCCAGCGCGGTGAGGACCTGGCCCGATACGTCCGAGGTCTGTCCCCGAACACGGTCGTGAACAACCGGGTCGGTCACCGGCGGGTGGTGGACGGCGATTACGGGACTCCCGAGCAGGAGATCCCCGGCGGGCCGGTGGACGGGCAGCTGTGGGAGTCGTGCATGACGATCAACGGCACGTGGGGCTTCGCGCAGTGGGACACCAACTTCAAGTCGGTGTCCACGCTGACCCGCAACCTGATCGGGATCGCCGCGAGCGGCGGCAACTACCTGCTCAACGTCGGCCCCGACGACAAGGGCGCGATCCCGGCGACGTCCGCAGAACGCTTGCGCGGCATGGGTTCCTGGCTGGCGGTCAACGGTCCCGCCGTGCACGGCGCAGGCGTTCCCGGCATCGTCACCCAGCCGTCCTGGGGCAAGGTGAGCCGCAACGCCAACCGCCTCCACGCCTCCGTCTACTCCTGGCCGGCCCCCAACACCCCGCTACACCTCACCGCGACGAGTTGGTTCCAGATAACCAAAGCCACCGTCCTGGCCACCGGCGCGGACGTCCCCGTCCAGCCCTCGGGCGACGGCTACGACCTGTACCCACCCGGCAACGCGCCAGACCCGATCGCATCCGTGATCGCCTTGGACATCGTCCCCCGAACCCCGGCCGAACGCGGCACCGGCACCGGCCTGACCGCGAGGTTCTGGCCCAACAACACCTTCACCGGCACCCCCGCCGTCACCCGCCGGGACCCGACGGTGAACTACAACTGGGGCATCACCGGCTCGCCGGCCCCCACCATCCCCACCGACAACTTCTCCGCCCGCTGGACCGGCTGGCTGGAGCCCCGCTACACCGAGCCCCACACGTTCACCACGATCTCGGACGACACCGTTCGCCTGTGGATCGACGGCAAACCCGTGATCACCAACACCACCCCGCACGGCCCGACCGTCGACAAGGGCACCGTCACCCTGGAGGCCGGCCGCCGCTACGCGATCACGTTGGAACACACCGAAAACGGCGGCGAGGCCACCATGAAACTCCTGTGGACCAGCCCCAACACCCCCCAACAACTGATCCCCACCTCCCAACTCCACCCCTGACCCCCCGCGGCCTGGCGGCCCACGCCGCCAGGCCGTTCCAAGGTCAGCGGGTGAGCGGTGAGCGGTACAAGATCACCTTCTCGGTCGAGCTGATCTCCGGGACCGGCTTCGACAGGGAGTGGGAGTTGGGGAACATCAGGCGGTTGACCAGGGGCGCGCAGGACGGTTGCCCCGGGAGCCCGCAATCGGGGTGTTCAAGGCCGAGCAGCCGAAGGCGTTCTCGTCGTAACAGGGGCATGACGGCGGAACCTCCTTGCCGTGGGCTACCAGGAAGTCGGGCGGGGCCAGGCGTGGTTGCAGCTGCTGTAGCCCAGCTCGTTGGCCCGCAGCAGCGCCGAGTCGTCGTACTTCTCGTAGGTCTTGAAGCGCTCGCGCGCCCCGTCGTAGTTGCCCGAGGCGACCAGCTTGCTCATCTCGGTCCAGTACCAGTTGGCGTGGCCTTAGTCGGCCCAGATCTTGCGGGTCTGGTCGGCGAACGGGCCGTCGACGATGGATCCGGTTGCCGACCCCGCGCATCGGCGCGCTGCTGGTCCTCGGCGCCGCCGTCTACTACCTCCAGTACTGCGTTCCACCGACGGCCTGCTGTTCGCCATCGGCTTCTGCCTGGCGTACGCGTGGGCGGGTGTCGCCGCGCACATCCTGATGACGTGGCCGACCGGGCGCCTCAAGGGCCCGGTCGACCGGATCTACGTGGCCGCCTCGTACGTCACCTCGATCGGCACCCAGGTCGCGCGCTACTTCGTCGACGACACGACGCCGCCCTGGGGATCGGCATCCCGAAGCCGGTCACATTCTGGGGCACGTTCGGCAGCGCGCTGGGCGCCTTCATGGCGATCAGCGCGATCGGCATCGTGCTGTGGCGGTGGATGAGGACCGCGAAGATCCACCGCCGGCCGACCGGCCCGGTGTGGATCGGGATCGTCGCCGCGGCCACGTTCAAGATCGCCGAGGCGGTGGCGACCGTGGTGCCCACGCCGTTCGCGGTCAAGACGACCCTGGCCTGGTTGTTCACCATCGCGGTGATCGTGATGATCCCCCTGCTGTACCTGGTGCGCTGGGTGCTGCGCGAACTCGCCCCGGAAGTGCTGGTCAACCTGCTGGTGGGACGTCCATCGCGACTACGCGGGATTCGCCGACCCGGCGGCGTTGCAGCACAGGCTCAGCAGCGGTCTCGGCGACCCGACCCTGGCGACGCTGATGTTCCTGCGGAGCACGGGATCCTCGAGTCGCGACACGCGGTCCTGATCACCGGCATTCGGCGGCCGATCCGACTCCGGACCCGACCTGTCCGCGATCCGCCGGTGCCCGCCCCCGCCGGCCATTGCCCGCCGTGGTCGGCCGGAGCCCGGTGTCCGTTTCCGCCGGCGCGAGTCGGGGACGGTGGCGGCCAGCCGGTCGCGCAGCTCGTCGATGCCGGGCAGGTCGCGGCTGCGGGACTGCCCGTCGCCGCCGACCGGCCGTCCCGCGCCGCACCTTCCTCTTCACGGGACGCGCGACCGGCCGAAAAGTCGCAGATCCTGCATGTCACACGATCGGGGGACACCGCGCCAACCCCGCGACAGCCACTGCGACGACCCCGCGCTATCCGCTTGATCATGCTACCGGAACCACCCCAACACCAGTCGACTTCTTCCGTTCACTCAAGGTTCACCCCGCCAAACCCCGTTCGAGCGTCAAACGAGTCGAACGGGATGCAAGATCGCGGGCGACTGGGGACGAGGGGGTGGGCCGTGAAGCGGCGGTTGTCCATCGGGTTGGCCGTGGTGTTGTTGCTCGCCGTCGTGGCGGTGGTGGTGTGGGGGCGGGAGGACGAACCGGACAGCGAGATCACCGTTGTCCGAGGGGTCATCGGGTCGGAGAAGCAGGCCTTCTTCACCGACCCCCGCGTGGTCGAGGCGTTCGCCAAGCACAAGATCAAGGTCGAGGTCGACACCGCCGGTTCGCGGCAGATCGCGACCACCGTCGACCTCGGCAAGTACGAGTTCGCCTTCCCCTCCTCCTCGCCCGCCGCGCAGAAGATCCAGCGCGACCGCAAGGTCACCACGGTCCACACCCCCTTCCAGTCCCCGATGGCCGTCGCGACCTTCGAGCCCATCGTCAAGCTGCTCGAAGCCAACGGCGCGGTCCGCAAGGGCGCGGGGGACTACCAGGTGCTCGACATCGCCGAGTACCTCGAACTGGCCGACCGGCGCTGGGACCAGCTCCCCGGCAACACCGCCTACCCCGCCCGCAAGAACGTCCTGATCACCACCACCGACCCGCGCGAGTCCAACTCCGCCGCCATGTACCTGTCCATCGTCTCCTTCGTCGCCAACGGCAACGCGGTGGTCAGCAGCGCCGAGCAGGAGGCGAAGGTCCTGCCGCGCATCGCGAAGCTCTTCCTCGACCAGGGCTACACGCAGAACAGCACCGAGGGCCCGTTCGAGGACTACCTGTCCGCCGGCATGGGCAAGTCCCCGATGGTCCTGGTCTACGAGTCCCAGTACGTCGACCGCCTGATCCGCGCCGACGGCTCGATCCGCCCGGACATGCGCATGCTCTACACCGCCCCGACCGTCTACTCCAAGCACACGCTGGTCCCGTTGTCCCCCAACGGCGACCGCGTCGGCCGGCTGCTCGCCACCGACCCCGAGCTGGGTCGGCTGGCCGCGACCTTCGGGTTCCGCACCACCAGCCCGAAGCTGTTCGCCGAGGTCGCCGGGGACAAGGCGCCGGCGGACCTGGTGGACGCGGTCGAGCCGCCGTCGTTCGAGACGCTCGAACGGCTGCTCGACGAGGTGAAGAAGCAGTACTGACGTGGACGACTTCAACCCGGTCGGACCGGTCCCGCCCGAGCGCGCCGCGGGACTGGTCGCGCCCGACCCGCAGACCCGTGAGGACATCGCGCGCAAGGCCGAGGACTTCGCCCGAAAACTCGAAGAACTCGACGTGCGCTCCCCGGAGTTCACCGACCGGCTGGACGAACTGCTGGCCGTCGGCGAGTCCGACATGCGCACCGCCGCCGGCGTCGCGCGCACCATGCTCGACCGGGCCGTCGCCGAGCAGGTCACGCCGCGCAACCCGGTCACCACGACCCTGGCCGGCCTCCGCCGGACGGTCGGGGAACTGGACCCGTCGAAGCTGCCGCTGACCGGCCGCAAGCTGCTGGGCGTGTTCCCGGCCGCCGGCGCCGCCAAGAAAGCCCTCGACCGCTACCGCGCCGCCAACGCGCCCGTCCAGGCCCTGGTCCTGGAACTCCGGCAGCGCCAGGACGCCCTGCGCCGCGACAACGCCGCGATCAAGGGCGAGCGGGAACGGCTGTGGCAGGCGATGGGCCGGCTGGCCGAGGCCGCCGCGTTCGCCGAGGCGGTGGACGCCGCGGTGGACCGGCAGGCCGAGGTGTTCGACCTGACCGACCCGATGCGCGCCCAGACCCTGCGCGCCGACGCGCTGCACCCGATCCGGCAGCGCCACCAGGACCTGCTGACCCAGCTCGCGGTCAGCGCCCAGGGCTACCTCGCGCTGGACCTGGTGCGCCGCAACAACGACGAGCTGATCCGGGGCGTCGAACGCGCGGTGTCCACCACCATGAGCGCCCTCCAGGTGGCGCTGGTCGTCGCCTCCGCCCTGGCCAACCAGCGGGACGTGCTGGACGAGGTCAGCGCCCTGCGCGCCACCACCGACGGCCTGATCCGCGCCAACACCGAGCTGATCGGGTTGCAGGGCGCGGAGATCCAGCGGGCGTCCAGCGACCCGGCGGTGGCCGCGGAGACGATCCGGGCGTCGTTCGACCGGATCTACGCGGCCCTGGACGCGGTCGACGGCCACCGCGCCGAGGCCGTGCGGACGATGGCGGCGACCGTGGAGTCGCTGTCGGGGGAGATCCGCCGCGCCGAGGAGCACCTGCGGCGCTCGCACGAGGGGGACCGATGAGGAAGGCACTGGCGTTCCTGCTGGTGGCGGGGCTGCTGACGGCGTGCACCGACGAGCCGGACCCCGGGCAGCCGGTCGGCCCGGCCGAACCGGGCACGCTGCGGGTCCTGGCGGGCAGCGAGCTGGCCGACATGCGGCCCGTGCTGGAGGAGGCGGCCAAGGCGACCGGCGTGACCGTGAAGTTCAGCTTCACCGGCACGCTGGAGGGCGCGGAGGCGCTGGCCTCGGGCTCGGCGGACGGCGCGTACGACGCGGTGTGGTTCTCCTCGAACCGGTACCCGGCGGCGATCCCGGAGGCCGCCAAGCGCCTGGGCAACCAGGTCAAGATCATGAGTTCCCCGGTGGTGCTCGGCCTGTCCTCGTCGGCGGCGCAGCGGCTGGGGTTCGCGGGTCGGCCGGTCGGGTGGGCCGAGATCGCCGAGAAGGCCGGGCAGAAGGCGTTCAGCTACGGCATGACCGACCCGTCCGCGTCCAACTCCGGGTTCTCCGCGCTGGTCGGCGTGGCCTCGGCGCTGGCGGGCGCGGGCAACGCGGTGGACGCGAACCAGGTCGCCGCGGTGACCCCGAAGCTGACCGAGTTCTTCAGCGCCCAGGCGCTGTCCTCCGGGTCGTCGGGCTGGCTGTCGGAGGCCTTCGAGAAGCGCGCCCAGGACCCGGCGGGCAAGATCGACGGCCTGATCAACTACGAGTCGGTGCTGCTGTCGATGAACGCCGGCGGCAAGCTGCCCGAGCCGCTGTCCATCGTCTACCCCAGCGACGGCGTGGTCACCGCCGACTACCCGCTGACCCTGCTCACCGGCGCGAACGACGACGCCCGCGGCGCGCACCAGCGGCTCACCGACCACCTGCGCACCCACGACGTCCAGCGCCGCATCGCCGAGACCACGCACCGCCGCCCGGTCGTCCCCGGCGTCGAACTGGGCGCGCGGTTCACCCAGAAAGACCTGCTGGAACTGCCGTTCCCGGCCACCCGCGACGCCGTGGACGCCCTGCTGTCGGCCTACTTCAACAAGATCCGCCGCCCGTCGCGCACCTTGTACGTGGTGGACACGTCCGGTTCGATGGCCGGGGACCGCATCGAGGCGCTGCGCACCGCCCTGGTCGGCCTGACCGGCGCGGACGCGTCGCTGACCGGCCGCTTCCGCGGCTTCCGCAACCGCGAGGAGGTGACGATCATGCCGTTCGACACCACCCCGCGGGAGCCGCGCACGTTCGTCGTCCCCGAGCAGGACCCGCGGGCGGTGCTGGCCGAGATCAAGTCGTTCGCCGAGGGCCTGAACGCCAACGGCGGCACCGCGATCTACGACAGCCTCGACCGCGCCTACACCGTGCTGGCGCCGGTGCTGGCCAAGGACCCCGACCGGTTCCACTCGATCGTGCTGATGACCGACGGCGAGAACGCCAACGGCCGCGACTTCGCCCAGTTCCAGACCGGGTTCACGGGGGTGCCGGCGCAGGTGCGGCAGGTGCCGGTGTTCACCGTGCTGTTCGGCGAGGGCAGCGGCGACGAGCTGTCGAAGGTCGCGGACATGACCGGCGGCAAGGTGTTCGACGCGCGCAACACCAAGCTGACCGACGTGTTCAAGGAGATCCGCGGCTACCAATGATCCGCTACCTGGGCTCGACCAAGAACCTCGTCGGCTGCGTCGGCGGCCTGATCGGCGTCGTGCTGTACGTGACCGGCGTCGTGGGGTCGTGGTGGCCGGCGGTCGTCGCGGGCCTGTACGCGGTGGGCGCGCTGCTCGCGCCGCCGGAGAAGGTGCGCCTGGTGCCCAAGGACGCCGCGACCGAGGCGTGGGAGCTGCGCGCGGGCCTGTCCACGCTGGTCCGCGAGGTGGCCGCGCAGCGGTCCCGGATGCCGGAGTCCACAATGGACTCGGTGCGGCGGGTGGTCGAGGTGCTCGACGACATGCTGGGCAAGCCCGAGCGGCTGACCGACCCGGACCTGCGGCACAACCTGGTCCGGCTGGCCCGGACCGACCTGCCGCTGTCCGTGCAGACCTACCTGAACCTGCCGTGGTGGCTGTCGGCGCAGCGCAAGGCGGACGAGGAGCTGGTGGCCCAGTTGGGGCTGCTGGAGGGCCAGGCGCGGCAGCTGGCCGAGCGCTTCTACGCCTCGGACGTCAACCGGCAGACCGACCACGGCCGTTACCTGCGCGACCAGAACGAGTGACCCGTTTCGAGGAGAGTTCGATGAGAAGGACGTTGGTGGCCGGTCTGTCCCTGATCGCCGGGGCGGCCCTGGTGGTTCCGGGTGCGCAGGCGGAGCCGGCCCGGGGCGCGTTCGGGCAGGCCGCGTTGACCGGGTTCGCCGCGCTGCCGGCCCGGACGTTCGTGCCCGCCAGCGAGCCGTCCGGCGCGGCGATCTCCCCGGCCAACGGGGTGGCGACGCCGTTCGACGACCAGCCCGTGCAGGGGTTCAGCGCGGTCCTGCGCAACGCGGACGGGACGTTCGAAGCGTTGTCGGACAACGGGTACGGCAGCAAGGCCAACAGCGCCGACTTCGTGCTGCGCATCCACCGCATCGCCCCGGACTTCGCCTCCGGCGCCGTGGACGTCGTGGGCGGGCTCAACCTGACCGACCCGAACGGGCACGTCCCGTTCCCGCTGACCCGGCCGGACCGCGTGCTGACCGGCGCGGACTTCGACGTCGAGTCACTGGTCCGCCTGCCCGACGGCTCCTACTGGGCCGGTGACGAGTTCGGCCCGTACCTGCTGCACTTCGACCGCGCCGGACGCCTGCTGGCACCGCCCGTGCCCACCCCCGGCGTGTTCGCCCCGGAAAACCCCAGCGGCACCCCGAACCTGGGAGGCAGCAAGGGTTTCGAGGGTCTGGCGCTGTCCCCGGACGGCAAGACGCTCAACGCCCTGCTGGAGGGCACGGTCGCCGGCGACGAGCCGGGCACCTTGCGCCTGTACGAGTTCGACCCGGCCGCCGGCCGCTACACCGACACCCGCTGGACCTACCCGCTGGACTCGACCACGCACGCCATCGGCGAGTCGATCGCCGTGGACCGCAACCGGCTGCTGGTCATCGAACGCGACGGCGCGCAGGGCGTGGACGCCAAGGTCAAGAAGATCTACCTGGCCGACAAGCGCGACCGCGACCGGGACGGCAAGCTGGACAAGACCCTGGTCGCCGACCTGCTCGACCTGGCCAACCCGCGGGGCCTGGGCGGGTTCGGCAGCCCGTTCCGGTTCCCGTTCCCGACCATCGAGAGCGTCCTGATCCTCGACGACCGCACGCTGGCGGTGTTGAACGACAACAACTTCCCGTTCTCGTCGGGCCGCACGCCCAACCAGCCCGACAACAACGAGTTCATCACCGTCAAGCTGACCGACCGCCTGCACGCCGACCCGCGCGTCCTGCGGCGCTGAGGTCCGCCAGCGGGGGTGATGTCGAAATCCGGCCAGACAAGGGTCAGTCGTGCGGCGATCCTGGTGCCCGCACAACGATCACCAGGCGAGTCGACGAGATGTCTCAGCAGGACCAGGCCGAGCTGTTCCGCGACCTGCACACCGGCCCGGTGCTGGTGCTGCCGAACGCGTGGGACGCCGCCTCCGCGCGGCTGGTGGAGCACGCGGGCGCGGAGGCGTTCCTGGCCGCCGGCGCGGACGGCGTGTTCGTGCCCGGCGTCGCCGACCCGGACACCATCGCCGCCCTGGCCCGCGGCATCGACGTCCCGCTCAACGTGATGGCCGGGCCGGGGTCCCCGTCGGTCGCCGAGCTGGCCGGGTTGGGCGTGGCGCGGGTGAGCGTGGGCCAGGGCATCGCGGAGGCCGCGTACGGGGTGGCGCTGGAGTCCGCGCGCCGCGTGCTCGCCGACGACGGCTACCCGGCCGGCGCGGTGGACTACGGCCTGATGAACAGCCTGCTCACCACTCCAGGAGCCTGACGAACGCGGCGAGGTCGTGCCGCGCGTCACCGAGGGTCACGGTGCCGGTCCGGGCGTCCAGCACGACCGCCCGCCCGGCGCCGTCCTCGCCGACCAAGACCCCACCGTCCACAGTGGATGTCTCCGCCGGGGTGAACACGGTCAGGGACGTCCCGTCCGCCAGGAACCCCGACCGGAACCACGACTCGCCCGCCAGGTACTCGCGCCAGGCGTCGGGCAGGCCCGGACCGTCCACACCGGCCCGGTACTCGGTCTCCCGCACGATCGAACCCACGATGTGCGCGTTGAACTCGTCCATGTCCTCCGCGGGCACCCAGTGCTCCAGCACGTCCCGCCCGCCGGCCTGCTGGACGGGGTAGCGGGCGAGGAACGCGGCGTCCACGTCGAACCGGGTCACGTACCCGACGCCCTCGGCCGGCACGTTCCACTCGCGGGCGATCTTCACCGCGTACCAGCGGTTGGCCACGGGGTAGAAGATCGGCTGGTCGGGCAGGCGCGGCGGCCAGGCGCGCCAACCGGAGCCGGCGACGAGGTCCAACTCGGCCTGCCCGGTGGGCCGCCACAGGGTCACGATGTCTTTCACGCGCGGCAGCGTAGGCCGCCGAGGTCATTGCGCGGGAGCGGATTCCTCCGTACCGGACCTCGGTACCGGACTCCTCGGTACCGGACTCCTCCGGGGTGGATCACTCGGGGGCGACGACCTCGACCCGCGGGCGCACGAACTCGCCGTGCCGCCGCACCGGTTCCACGGCCTCCAGCCCGCCGGTCGGCAGCCGGTACGGTTCGGCCGCGTCGAGGTCCACCTGGTAGCCCAGGTCGATGAGCGAGGCCGCGGTGAGCCGGCTGATCGGGTTGCCGACCTCGCCGATCGCGCTGGACATCAGCTCGTTGCGGAAGACCGACTCGCGCCAGTGGCTGTCCCGCGTGCCCTCGCCGCCCCGGTTCTCCACCGGCACGGTCTCGAACTCGCCGTCACCCTGCAACGCCTCGTACTCGACCATCGCCACCCGTCCGATGTAGCGGGGGTCGCCGGAGCCGACGTCGGCCACCAGCCCCTCCCAGAGGGTGCCGATGCCCAGCACGTGCCCCATCTCGTGCGTGATGACGTCGACCAGCGTCCGCTCGGCCTCCATCTGCGCCAGGTCGGCCGTGTCGAACCGCATCACCCCGCGGCACGGCGGCCCGCCCACCCGGATGTGCGTCGGCCCGGCCTCGCCGAGGATGCCGTCCACCCCGTCGATGTCCGCGCCCTCGGCGAGGATGAGCACGTCGTCGATCCGCTCGCCGTCGAGCGTGACGTCCGGCAGGTCCCCGACGATGATCCGCGCCCACCGGTCGGCGGCGTGCTTGAACGCGGCCTTCTGCGTCTCGCTCAACCCGCCGACGAACTTCACCGTGATGGTGAACGGCGAGGTCGTCTCGGCCACTTCCAGCGCACGTCCGGCGTCGGCGCGCGCTTCGTAGATCTCGTAGTCGGCCATGATCTGTCCCCAATCGGCCGGGCGTCGTATGCCTGTTCTGTCGCCGACGACCGCAGGGCGTAACGGTGGTTCACCCGTTCGGGCTACGTAGGTAGGCCAGGACGGCGAGGACGCGGCGGTTGGTGTCGTCGTCGGGTGGGAGGCCGAGCTTGGCCAGGATGTTGCCCACGTGCTTGCCCACGGCGGCCTCGCTGACCACCAGGTCGCGGGCGATGGCGGTGTTCGAGCGGCCTTCGGCGAGCAGGGCGAGGACTTCGCGTTCGCGCGGGGACAGGCGTTCCAGCGGGTCTCGGCGGCGGGCCAGCAGCCGGCGGACGACCTCCGGGTCGATCGCGGTGCCACCGGCCGCGACGCGCCGCAGGGTCGCCGCGAACTCCTCCACGTCCACCACCCGGTCCTTGAGCAGGTAGCCGACCCCTCCGTGCGCGTCGAGCAGGTCGGCGGCCAGTCCCCGGTCCACGTACTGGCTCAGCGCCACCACCGGCAGGCCCGGGTGGTCGTGGCGCAACGCCAAGGCCGCGCGCAGGCCCTCGTCGGTGAACCCGGGCGGCATCCGCACGTCGGTCACCACCAGGTCGGGCCGGTGCTCGGCGACGGCGGCGACCAGGGCGTCGGCGTCCCCGACGGCGGCGACCACGTCCAGGCCGAACCGGGCCAGCAGCCCGGCCAGCCCCTCGCGCAGCAGCACGCCGTCCTCGGCCAGCACTACGCGGACCACGGCAGCTCCACCCGCACCAGGGTCGGCCCGCCGACCGGGCTGGACAGCGCCATCCGCCCGTCGAGCACCGCCACCCGGTCGGCCAGGCCGGTCAACCCGGTCCCACCCGCCGGATCGGCCCCGCCGCGCCCGTCGTCGCGCACCTCCACCACCAGCAGCCGGTCCGAAGCGGACGCCGTCACCGACGCGGTCGTCGCGCCGCTGTGCCGGGCCACGTTGGTCAGCGCCTCGGCGACCACGAAGTACGCGGTCGACTCGACGTGCGGGGGCAGCCGGGGCAGGTCCGCCCGGAGCTCCACCGGCACCGGCCCGCGGTCGGCCAGGTCCTCCAGCGCCGCCGCCAGGCCCCGGTCCGCCAGGACCTTCGGGTGGATGCCGCGCACCAGTTCCCGCAGCTCGGCCATCACCTGCTTGGCCTCCTCGTGCGCCCGCGTGACGTGCTCGTGCGCGGGGGAGTCGGCGGGCACGTCCAGCCGCGCCAGGCCCAGCCGCAGCGTCAGCCCGACCAGCTTCTCCTGCGCCCCGTCGTGCAGGTCCCGCTCGATGCGCCGCCGTTCGGCGTCGAACCCGTCCACCAGCCGCGCCCGCGACCGCGCCACCTCCGCCAGCCGCTCGTCGTCGTGCAGCAACGCCCGTGCCACCGCGCCGTGCGCTCCCGCCACCACCGACCACAGGTAGGGCACCGCCGGCAGCACCACCAACCCGACCGCCGCGTACCCCAACGCCTCACCCACGGAGTCCGTCACCACGAACCCCAACGCCACCGGACCGTCCGCGCCCGTCAGCAACAACGGCCCGCCCAGCAGCATGAACGGGAACGCCGCGACCAGGAACGCCGGCACGTACACCAGCGGCCCCAACGTCAGCAGCAGCACCGCGTAGGCGACCTCCCGCCACGTCGCCGCGTCCCGGTACCCCGTCGGCGGGTGGTGCAGCCGTCGCTGGGGTTCCAGCAGTCGCAACCGCCACCGCTCCAGCCGCGCCAACGGCCGCGCCACCCACGGCAGCCCCGCCCCCAGCACCGCCAACCCCACCACCGCGAACACCACCCGCGCACCCGCCGACTGCGTCGGCGACAACGCCAGCACCCCAGGCAGGCTCAACAACCCGACCGGCACCGCGACCACGGCAGCGACGACCGGCGTCCCCGCGACGTGCGCCAACGCCCGCCACGGCCACCGGGTCACCAGGAAGTCCCGCCCCCGCAAGGCTTTCCAGAAGATCACTTCTGCGACGCTAGCCCAGTCACACCTCGCTGTCGGTGGGTTCGCGCGTACTCCCGGGGTAGGTCTGGCCATACCCCCGTGAGGCCATCCAGTGGTAGTGATCGACCGGCCGGTGCGCTGGTCTGCTGACCCGCATGACGATCACCGCGACCCGGCCCCGAGGCGTCCGGGTGTTCCTCCTGCTGACCTTCGCCCTGGCCTGGGCGGGCATGATCGGCGCGGCCCTGCTCGGGTACTCGACCGCGAACCCGTGGGTGCAGCTGCCGTTCGCGTTCGCCCCGGCGATCGGGGCGCTGGTGGTGCGCCTGCGCGGCGAGGGTTTCGCCGACGCGGGTCTGGCGTTGCGGCTGCGTCAGGCGTGGTGGCACTACCTGCTCGCGTGGCTGGCGCCGTTCGTGTTCGTGGCGGTGGCGGCCGGTGTGGCTGGGCTGTGGGGGTTCGATCTGGCTCCGGTGTCGTGGCAGGTGGTCCTGGTGCTGCTGGTCGGGGTGCCGTTGTTGACGCCGGTGTACTGGGGTGAGGAGTTCGGGTGGACCAGCTACCTGCGGCTGCGGTTGTTCCCGGGGCGGCCGACCGCGGCGACGGTGGCGACCGGGCTGGTGTGGGCGGTGTGGCACTACCCGTTGGCGTTCACCGGTTACGTCGAGTTCGGCAACGTCGTCGTGGGGCTGGCGGTGTGGACGGTGTCGTTCCTGTGCCAGGAGGTGGTGCTGAGCTGGTTGCGGCTGGACAGCGGCACGGTGTGGACGGCGAGTCTCGCGCACGCGGGCAACAACATGGTGCTGTCGCTGCTGGTCGGGTCGATGCTGCCGGGGGTGGACGCGACGGTGGTGACGGTCGTGCTGAGCGTGCCGATCGCGGTGGTGGCGGGGTGGCTGCTGGTCACCGGTCGGACGGGTGAGCGGTGACCAGGAGGAGGGCGTCGAGGAGCCGGTGCCAGTCGCGTTCGGTGGGTTCCCGGTTGGTCAGGGCGGCCATGCGGGCGAGCACGTCGAGCACGGCGGCGGCGAGTTCTTGCGGTGGCGTGCCGGTGTGGTGGGCGAGGGTGTCCAGGTCTTTGTGGAACCGCGCGCTGCGGCCGAGGCGGACCAGGCTCGGGGGCAGTTCGGGCGGGGCGGGGGAGGGGCCGAGGTCGACGTTGAGCGTGGTGCCGAGGGCGGTCGCGAGCCTGGTCAACGCGTCGACGGTGGGGTTGCCCCGGTCGTTCTCCAGGTTGGCGACGTAGGGCACGGACAGTCCCGCGTCCGCCGCGACTGCCGCAACCGTCCGCCCACTGGCCGCGCGCAGTGCCCGCAGCCGTGCTCCGAGCGTCATGCCGTCATCCCATCTTGACAGAATACTTCTCCCGCTGGCTATCTTGTGAGAATAGTGCAGAGGGGGCTGCCGGTGTTCGCTTCGTTGCGTGTCCGCGACTTCCGCCTGCTGTGGCTGGGTCGGACGGTCGGCTCCCTGGGCACGTGGCTGCTGGTGGTCGCGGTACCCGCCCACGTCCTGCACCTGACCGGCTCACCCACTGCCGCCGGCCTGACCTTGGCCGCCGAGTTCCTGCCCCCGGTGATCCTGGGGCCGGTGGCGGGTGCGGTGGTGGACCGGTGGGACCGGCGGGTGGTGCTGGGGGCGGCGGACGTGCTGCGGGCGGCGGCGGTGGCGGTGTTGTTGCTGGTCCGCGGGGCGGACGACGTGTGGCTGGTGTACGTGGCGCTGGTGCTGGAGGGCGTGGGCACTGTCGTGTTCCGGCCGGCGGTGCAGGCCCACGTCCCGGCGATCGTCGGCACCGGCCCTCTGCTGTCCGCCGCGAACACCCTCACGACGGCAACGGACGGCACCATCCGCCTGATCGGCGCACCCGTGGGCGGTCTCCTACTCGGCTTGGTTGGCTGGGAGGTCCTGGTCATCGCGGACGCCCTGACTTACCTCATCTCCGCACTGGCCATCAGCCGCACAAGTGTCGTACCTGGCTGCGAGAATGACCCCCGGGGCTGGGAAAACCGGAATGTCGTACCCGAGTGGGAGAATGATCCCCAGGGGCGCTCAAGATCGACTGTCGTACCCTCGTGGGACGATGGAGACGGGGGCCGCAGGCCACGGTCTCGAGCGTCACGGTCGCCACGATCACGGTCCCGGAGGCGGCAGTCTCGCGAGGCACCATCCCGGCGGCCGCGTGCCGGGTCGTGGCGTGAACTTGTTGCGGGCATAGGGTTTCTGCGCAGGGATCGGACGGCGGGGGCCTTGTTCCTGGTGTCCGCGCTCTTCCTCGGCGCGAACGCCGCCCTGACCGCCCTGCTCGTCCCGCACGCCACGACCACCCTCGGCGGCACCACCCAAACCGGTCTCGTCCTCTCCGGTCTCGGCGTCGGCTTCCTGCTCGGCGCCCCCGCGACCCGCCGCCTCCTGCACCGACCCGCCCCGCTCCTCGCCGCCGCGCTCGCCGGCACAGCCCTGGGCTTCGCGCTGCTGTTCGCCGCCCCGACGATCCCAACAGCACTGACAGCCGCCGTCGTGGTCGGCGCGTTCGGGTCGGCCGTCCTCACCACCACCCAGACCCTGCTGCAACGCGTCACCCCGAACGCCCTGCTCGGCCGGGTCGGCGCGGCCCTGTTCACCGGCGAAGCGGCAGCCACGTTCGTCGGAGCCCTGGTCGGCGCGGCAGCGGCCGGGAACACGCGCGACGCCGTCCTGGGCGCGTGCGCGATCACCCTCGCCGCCGCCGCACTGGCGGTGAAGTTGTTGCCACGCAATGGGGTCCCGGCGCACGAGCACCGGGACCCCATCGAAAAGACCTAGGCCTGGTTGGCCCACCAGTCGCGACCCGCCTCGCCCAACGTCGAGATCGGGTCGTAGTACGGGTACCGGCGGTCGAGGGCGTCCGGGTCCGCCAGTTCGATGCCGGTCCGGTAGTTCTTGGTCCAGTACGAGATGCCCAGCTCCCGGTCGTACTCGGCGACCTGGTGGACCCAGCGCTTGCCGACGTACGGCACGTCGCACACGATGCGCGGCGTCGCGTAACCGGGCAGGTAGCCCATGATCGCGTGTTGGAGTTCCTGCGCCTCCCACACCGCCACGCGCCAGTGCTCGGCGTTGGGGATCATGTCGCACATGTAGAAGTAGTACGGCAGGATGTTCGCCTCGCCCTGCAGTGCGAAGCACAGGTCCAGCAGGTCGTCCGGCGTCGCGTTGACGCCCTTCATCAGCACGCCCTGGTTGCGCACGTCCCGCACGCCGACGTCCAGCGCCGTCCGCGCCGCCTCGGCGACCAGCGGGGTCACCGACTGCGCGTGGTTGACGTGGGTGTGGATCGCGAGGTTCACGCCACGCCGGTGGGCGGTGCGAGCCACGCGCTCCATCCCCTCCACGACGCGCGGCTGGAGCCAGTGCTGCGGCAGGCCCGCGAGCGCCTTGGTGGCCAGCCGGACGTCGCGCACGGTCTCGACGTCCAGCAGCCGCATCAGGAACGACTCCAGCTGCGGCCACGGCACGTTCGCCACGTCGCCGCCGGAGACCACCACGTCCCGCACGCCCGGCGTGCGCTTGAGGTAGTCGATCATCTGGTCCTGCCGGTCCACCGGCTTGAGCAGCAGCTTGTGCTTCTGCACCTGCGGGGTGGAGTTGCCGACCAGGTCCATGCGCGTGCAGTGCCCGCAGTACTGGGGGCACGTGGACACCAGTTCGGCCAGCACCTTGGTCGGGTAGCGGTGGGTCAGGCCCTCGACCACCCACATCTCGGCCTCGTGCAGGGAGTCGCGCGACGAGTGCGGGTGGCTCGGCCAGCGCGGGTCACGGTCGGAGCGGACCGGGATCATGTACCGGCGGACCGGGTCGGCGAAGAACGCGTCGGTGAAGTCCTGCGGCGCGGCGTGCGGCGCCATGGTGTTGAGCATCTGCGGCGGCACGAGCATGGACATCGTGGCGAGGTCGGCCTGGTCGGCTGCCAGCTCGTCGTAGAACCGCTCGTCGAGCAGGTCGCCCATCACGGTGCGCAGCTGCTTGACGTTCTTCACGCAGTTCACCCGCTGCCACTGGGCGTCCCGCCACTGCGCGTCGGTGACCTGCCGCCAACCGGGGAACCGCCGCCAGTCGGGCTCGATCAGCTCGCGACGGACGTAGGTGTACGGCTGGAGGTCGGGTCGCGGCACCGCGGGCACGACGTCGTGTAGCGCAGTCATCCATACTCCCTACCCGTTGAGTGGCGTAAAGATATGCTGCCAGAAGGGCCGTTAGACGTAAATATTTCGGCAGGGAGTGTTTTGGGCCGCTCGTTCGTTGGTGGGGTATGCGCGTGTTCGCGGTAGTGCTGATCGGTCTCGCCGTCGAGTTGCTGACCTTGGTGTGGGCGGCCGGGACGTGGGGTTTCCTGCCCACGCTCGGGCTGCTGGTCCTCGGCGGCGTCGTCGGCTCGGTGCTCATGCGCCGCGAGGGCGCACGCACGATGGCCGCCTTCACCGAGGCCGTCCGCACCCGCCGCGCCCCGCACCAGGAGATCGCCGACGGCGTCCTCATCGCCGCGGCCGGGTTCCTGATCATCGTCCCCGGCTTCCTCAGCGACCTCGCGGGCCTGTTCCTGCTGTTCCCGCCCACCCGCCGGCTGATCAGCAAGCGCATCGCCCGCCGCGCCGAACAGCGCGAACGCGAGATGACCCTGAACCTGCGCTACGGCCGCCCGCCGACGGCCGGCGGCGTGGTGATCGACGGCGACGTGGTCGACGTGCGCCCCGACGAGCCCGCCCCGAAGCACCGCCCTGAACTGACCTGACCGGTGTCACGCCCGGCCGTCGCGGGTACCACACAGCCCATGACGGTCATCGGTGTGCACGCCTCGCACGAGCAGATACACCCGTCCGAGCTGCTCAGGGCCGTGAGACGGGCGGAAGAGGTCGGGTTCGACGCCGCGATGTCCTCCGACCACTTCTCGCCGTGGAGCGCCCGCCAGGGCCAGTCCGGTTTCGCCTGGTCGTGGCTCGGCGCGGCCCTCGAAGGCACCGGCCTGCCGTTCGGCATCGTCAACGCGCCCGGCCAGCGGTACCACCCGGCGGTCATCGCGCAGGCCATCGGCACGCTCGCCGCCATGTACCCCGGCCGGTTCTGGACCGCGCTGGGCACCGGTGAGGCGAGCAACGAGCACATCACCGGCCAGCGCTGGCCCCGCAAGGACGTCCGCACCGCCCGCCTGCGCGAATGCGTCGACATCATCCGCGCGCTGCTCAACGGCGAGGAGGTCAGCCACGACGGCCTGGTCACCGTCGACCGCGCCAGGGTGTGGACCAGACCCGGCGAGCCGCCCAAGCTGCTGGGCGCGGCGGTGAGCGCGGAGACCGCGCGGGGGCACGCGGAGTGGGCCGACGGGCTGATCACCGTCAACGGCCCGACCGAGCACCTGCGCAAGGTCGTCGAGGCCTACCGGGGCGCGGGCGGCGTCGGCAGGCTGTGCCTCCAGGTGCACCTGAGCTGGGCGCCCACCGAGGAGGAAGCCCTCGCGATCGCGCACGAGCAGTGGCGCTCCAACGTCTTCGCCCCGCCGGTGTGCTGGGACGTCGAGACCGCCGAGCAGTTCGACGTGATCTCCGAGCAGGTCACCCCCGAACAGGTCGCGCGCACCGTCAACGTCTCCGCCGACCTCGGCGAGCACGCGGCGCGCCTCACCGGGTACGTGGAGTTGGGCTTCGACGAGATCTACCTGCACCACGTGGGGCAGGAGCAGGACCGGTTCCTCGACGCGTTCGGCGAGCACGTCCTGCCGGAGGTGGGCCGGTGAAGCTCACCCGGACCGCCGACCTGTGGTGGAAGAACGCCGTCGTCTACTGCCTGGACGTGGAAACCTTCCACGACTCCGACGGCGACGGCCACGGCGACTTCCGCGGCCTGACCCAGAAGATCGACCACCTGCACAGCCTGGGCGTGACGTGCCTCTGGCTGATGCCGTTCTTCCCCTCACCGGATCGCGACGACGGCTACGACATCACCGACTTCTACGGCGTGGACCCCCGCCTGGGCACCCACGGCGACTTCGTCGAATTCGTCCGCACGGCACGTGACCGCGGTATGCGCGTGATCGCCGACCTGGTCGTCAACCACACCTCCGACCGCCACCCGTGGTTCGAGGAAGCGAGGTCGTCCCGCGACAACCCCCGCCGCGACTGGTACGTCTGGCGCGACCGGCCGCCGCCGGACGCGGAGAAGGGCGTGGTGTTCCCGGATCGGGAGAAGTCCTTGTGGGAGAAGGACGAACGAACGGGCCAGTACTACCTGCACCGGTTCTACAAGCACCAGCCGGACTTGAACGTGGCCAACCCGGCCGTGCGCGACGAGATCGCGCGGGTGATGGGGTTCTGGATGGAGCTGGGGTTGTCCGGGTTCCGGGTGGACGCGGTGCCGTTCCTGCTGGAGGCCCCGGTCCAGGACCTGCCTGATCCGCACGACTACCTGGGGGATCTGCGGGCGTTCCTGTCCAGGCGGAACGGGGAGGGGGTGCTGCTGGGTGAGGTCAACCTGCCGTACGCGGAGACGATGAAGTTCTTCGGGAGCAGGGACGGTGTCGGCGATGAGCTGCACATGTGCTTCGACTTCATCGGGATGCAGCAGATGTACCTGTCGCTGGCCCGGAAGGACGCCAGCCCGTTGAGCCATGCTCTGGGGGAGCGGCCTGTGCCGCCGCGGGACTGCCACTGGGCGACGTTCGTGCGCAACCACGACGAGTTGACCCTGGACAAGCTGACCGAGCCGGAGCGCCAGGAGGTCTTCCAGGCTTTCGGGCCGGAGCCGGAGATGCAGCTGTACGGGCGGGGGTTGCGGCGGCGGTTGCCGTCCATGGTCGGGGGTGATCCGCGGCGGATCAAGATGGTGTACAGCCTGTTGTTCACGCTTCCGGGGACGCCGGTGTTGTTCTACGGCGAGGAGGTGGGGATGACGGAGGACCTGTCGCAGGAGGGCAGGCTCGCGGTGCGGACCCCGATGTGGTGGGACGCGGTCCGGGAGCAGCGGCACGAGGAGGGGTCGCTGCTGTCGTGGATCAAGCTGTTGATCCGGGGGTATCGGGATTGTCCGGAGTTGGCTTGGGGGGCGTTCCAGGTGATCGACACGGCGGAGCCGGCGGTGTTGGCGCACCGGTGTGACATCGACGGGGGGACGGTGGTGGCGGTGCACAACCTGGGGGAGGGGGAGGTCGAGGTGGACCTGTCCACTGTGGATGGCGAGTTCGTGGATGTGTTCAGCGAGGAGGGGGTGAAGCCGAGGTTCACGTTGGAGGGGTACGGGTGTCGGTGGTTGCGGGCTTGGGCGGACGGGGTCCGGCCTGACCGGTAGGCGATCGGTCGGGTTGTGCGGCTGGGTCTGGCTTTGCGGGTTGGGCTTCGGCCGCCGGTTGTGTGTCCACCCGCCCACCCCCTCCCAGGCCACCTCGCAAAAGCCACAAAGACACCCGCCTTCGCCGGGGCAGCCTGCGGCCGAAGGCCCGGCGAAGCCGGGCCTTCGGCCCGCGCGAAGCGCGCTCGGCGCGCAGGGCGCGCCTGGCTTGTGCCAGGTGGCCTGGGAGGGGGTGGGCGGGTGGACACACACCGGCAGCCGAATCCAACCACCATCCAGCACCATCCCCGACCAAGCCAACCCACCCCCCGACCAAGCCAACCCACCGACCGCCGCTCCCACCACAACCCGCGCGCTGCTCGCCACCACACGCCACACTCAGCCCCCCGGTCCAGCTCGAATCAGCCGAACCCGGCCCGAGTCAGCCCAAGCCCGGCTCAGGTCAGCCGGTACCCGTGGGCCGGCCGGTTGGCCATCCCGTACCGCGGCTGGACCTCGGCCTTCCCCACCGCCACCAAGTGCTCCAAGTACCGCCGCGCACTAACGCGCGACAACCCCGCCCGCTCCCCGACCTCCTGCGCCGACAGGTCCGCCTCGCTGTCCCGCAGCGCCTCCGTCACCAGCCGCAACGTCACCGCCGACAACCCCTTCGGCAACCCCGCCCGCGGCCGGTGCTGCAACAGCTGGTCCACCTCGTCCTGGTCCAGCCACTGCCCCAACCGCTGCACCTCCAACCGCCGCGCCAAGTACTCCCGCATCCGGTCCAGGAAAGCCGCCCGCGTAAACGGCTTCACCAGGTAATGATCTACCCCTCGGGACATGGCCTGCCGCACGGTCTCCAGCTCCCGCGCCGCCGTCACCGCGATCACATCGACCGGCGGACCCGACCGCGCCCGCAACCGGGCCAGCACCTCCAAGCCGGAGATGTCCGGCAGGTGGATGTCCAGCAGCACCAGGTCCGGCCGCAGCGATTCCACCGCCCGCAACGCCTCGCCACCCCCGTGCGCCTCGCCCACCACCGTGAACTCCGGCAACGCCTCCAGGAAAGCCCGGTGCACGGCCGCGACCGCGAAGTCGTCGTCCACCACCAACGTCCGCACGGTCATCGGACACCGCCATCCGGCAGCCACACGTCGAACGACGCGCCACCCAACTCGGAATCAGTGATCTCCACCCGCCCACTGCGCCGGGTGACCACCCTGGACACCAAAGCCAACCCGATCCCTCGCCCGTGCGCACCCTCCGGCGCCTTCGAACTCACGCCCAACGTGAAGATCCGCCCCCGCTGCGACTCCTCGACCCCCGGCCCGTCGTCGTCCACGACCATCCGCACCCCGTCCGACGACGACCGCACCAGCACCCGCACCGTCCCGCCCGGATCGACCGCGTCGACCGCGTTGTCCACCAAGTTCCCCAACACCGTCAGCGCATCATCGCCCGCCCGGGTCGCTACCGCCGACGACGGGTCCAGCCGCAACGCCACACCCCGCTCGTGCGCCGTAGAGGACTTGGCCAGCAGCAACGCCGCCAACGCCGGATCGGCCACCGCACCGGAGATGATGTCCGAGGTCACCGACCCTGCCCCGCCGACCCGCTCGATGTAGGCCACCGCCTCGGCACGCCGGTCCAGCTCCACCAGACCACCGATCACATGCAGGTGGTTGGAGAACTCGTGCGCCTGCGCCCGCAGCACCTCTGTCACCGTCCGCTGCCCGTCCAACTGCCGCAACGCGTCGTGCAGCTCCGTCCGGTCACGCAACGTCAACACGACACCCACCGGACGCCCCTGCGTCTTGGCCGTCATGCGGTTGGCGACCAGCACCCGCTCCCCGGCCAGCACCAACCGGTCGGCCACGTCGTCGACACCCCGCGCCAGATCCAGCAGCCCGCCGTCCTCCAAGACCTCGGCAGCCGGTCGACCAGTGGGATCCTCGGTCAGGCCCAACAAGCGCACGGCCTCGTCGTTGACCAGCGCCAACCGCTCCCGGTCGTCCACCGCCACGACCCCCTCGCGGATGCCGTGCAGCATCGCGTCCCGGGTCTCCAGCAGCTGCGCGATCTCGGCCGGCTCCAGCTTGAACGTCCGCCGCCGCACCAACTGCGTCACCAGCGCCGCGCCCAGCACGCCGACCAGCGCCGCCGCCGCCAACCAGCCGATCAGCTCGGGAAGGTCCTCGGCGAGGTCGGCGGACAGTTCACTCTCCAAGATGCCCACCGACGCCATGCCGATGATCTGCCCGTCCGCCGCCCGGATCGGCACCTTCGCCCGCAGCGACGTGCCCAGCGTGCCGGTCTCGGTCCCCACGAACACGTTGCCCGACAGCGCCGAACTCGGATCCGTCGACACCCGTTCTCCTATACGCCGCGGGTCCGGGTGGGCGTACCGCACACCGTTGCGGTCGGTGACGACCACATAGGTCACGCCGGAGGCCTTGCGGATCAGTTCCACCAACGGCTGGATGGTGGCCGACGGCTCGGGCGCGCTGAAGGCTTCCACCACCGTGGGCAACCGTGCGACGCTCTCCGCGACCGACAGCATCCGGTCCTTGTAGGCCTCGCGGATGCGGTCGGACTGCAACTTGGCCGCCAGCAGACCCGCCGCACACGTCGTGACCAGCACGATGACCACCTGCAACACGAGCAGGGACCACCCGAGGGGGACGGTGCGGCGACGCATGGCAGGCATTCTGACCCACGGCGTGTGAGACCGGCCACGACCTAAACGACCAATACGGCCCTTACGACCGATGCCTTACCGCCCGCTCCCGCCGTCCCTACCGTTCCCGCCCAACCAGGGCGACGACGCCCCGGTGGGAACGCGGAGGCAAATCGATGGCAGCACAGCACACCCGGTTGGTCGCGGCGGTGGTCGCCGCGGGCCTGGTGCTCGCGGGGTGTGGGGGAGGCGCGAAGTCGGCGAGCGGGGAACTCGCCAAGCTGGAGATCATGGCCCCGGCCGACCCGGGCGGCGGCTGGGACCAGACCGCACGGGCCATCCAGGCGGCGGTCACCGGCGCGGGCCTGGCCAAGTCGGCGCAGGTCAGCAACGTCGGCGGGGCGGGCGGCACGGTCGGGCTGCAGAAGCTGGCCAACGAGAAGTCCGAGTCCTACCTGATGGTCACCGGCCTGGTCATGGTCGGCGCGGTGGAGACCAACGGCGTGGACAAGCGGCTGGAGGACACCACCCCGATCGCGCGGCTGACCGCCGAGGAGGAGGTGGTGGTCGTCCCGGCCGACTCGCCGCACCAGACCATCGAGGACCTGCTCAAGGCCGTCGAGGAGAAGGGCCAGGGCGTGTCGATCACCGGCGGCTCGGCCGGCGGCACCGACCACATCCTCGCCGCGATGCTGCTCAAGGCCAAGAACATCGACCCGGCCAAGCTCAACTACGTGCCCTACTCCGGCGGCGGCGAGTCGCTGGCGGCGCTGCTGGGCAAGAAGGTCGACGCGGGCATCTCCGGCGTCGGCGAGTACAAGGAGCAGATCAAGGCGGGCAAGCTGCGCGCCCTGGGCACCTCCGGCGCCACCCCGCACCCGGACCTGAACGTGCCGACGTTCAAGAACCTGGGCACCGGCGTGGAGCTGATCAACTGGCGCGGTGTCGTGGCGCCCGGCTCGATCTCGGCGGCGGCCAAGGACCGGCTGGTCAAGCTGATCACCGACATGCACGCCAGCCCGCAGTGGCAGGAGGAGCTGAAGAAGAAGGGCTGGACCGACACGTTCCTGACCGGCGACGAGTTCTCCAAGTTCCTCACCGCGGAGATCGGCCGCATCAAGCCGGTCCTCCAGGACATCGGCCTGGTCAAGTGAGTCGGGTGACCACCGACGCCGCACCCCGGGAGGCCTCGGCCAAGGTCGAGGAGTACGTCTTCGGCGGCCTGGTCGCGGCGCTGGGCGTGTTCACGCTGGTGGACGCGGGCTCCATCGCCGCGACCCGGGACGCCGTGGGCGCCCGCGCGTTCCCCTACGCGGTGGGGGTGTTGTTGCTGGTCACGGGCGTGGCGGCGGTCGTCGCCACGGCCCGGGGCCGGTTGGGCGAGGCCGAGGACGGCGAGGACGTCGACACCGGGGTGCGCACCGACTGGCTGACCGTGGCCAAGCTGGTCGCGCTGCTGGTGGCGCACCTGGTGCTGATCGACCTGGTCGGGTGGCCGGTCGCGGCGGCCGTGCTGTTCTTCGGGGCGGCGTGGGCGCTGGGCGCGGTGTGGTGGGAGGCGCTGCCGATCGCGGTGGTGCTGGCGCTGGTGGTGCAGGTGGTGTTCGCGTCCGGGCTGGGCCTGTCGCTGCCCGCCGGCGTGTTCGAGGGGGTGCCGCTGCTCGATGGGTAGCCTCACCGCCCTGCTGGAGGGCTTCGCGACCGCCTCGCAGCCCGAGTACCTGCTCTACGCCCTGCTGGGCGTCACCCTCGGCACCGCCGTGGGCGTGCTGCCCGGCATCGGTCCGGCGATGACGGTGGCGCTGCTGCTGCCGCTGACCTACTCGCTGGAGCCGACCGCGGCGTTGATCATCTTCGCGGGCATCTACTACGGCGGCATGTACGGCGGGTCGACGACCTCGATCCTGCTGAACACGCCCGGCGAGTCGTCCTCCATCGTCACCGCGCTGGAGGGCAACCGGATGGCCCGCGCGGGCCGGGGCGCGGCGGCGCTGGCGACGGCGGCGATCGGGTCGTTCGTGGCGGGCACCATCGCGACCGTGCTGCTCACGGCGTTGGCGCCGACCATCGCCGACGTCGCGGTGACGCTGGGTCCGGCGGACTACGTGGCGTTGATGGTGGTGGCGTTCGCGACCGTCGCGGCACTGCTGGGTTCTTCGCCCGTGCGCGGGCTCGCGTCGCTGGGCGTCGGCCTGTTCCTTGGTTTGGTCGGGACGGACACGTTGTCCGGCCAACAGCGGTTCACCCTCGGGGTGCCGACGCTGGCCGACGGGATCGACGTCGTGGTCGTCGCGGTCGGCGTGTTCGCGGTCGGAGAGGCGCTCTACGTGGCCTCCCGGCTGCGGCACGGCCCGGTCGAGGTGGTGCCGGTGGGCGGCAAGTGGTTCACCGGGGAGTTCTGGCGGCGGTCGTGGAAGCCGTGGCTGCGCGGCACGTTCATCGGGTTCCCGATCGGCACGGTGCCGGCCGGCGGCGCGGACGTGTCGACGTTCCTGTCCTACGCGGCGGAGAAGAAGCTGTCGCGGCACAAGGACGAGTTCGGGCGCGGCGCGATCGAGGGCGTGGCCGGGCCGGAGGCGGCGAACAACGCGGCGGCGGCCGGTGTCCTGGTGCCGCTGCTGACGCTGGGCCTGCCGACCACGGCGACCGCGGCGGTGATCGTGGCGGCGTTCCAGAGCTACGGCATCCAGCCCGGACCGCTGCTGTTCACCAACAACTCGGCGATGGTGTGGGCGCTGATCGCGTCGCTGTACATCGGCAACGTGATGCTGCTGGTGCTCAACCTGCCGCTGGTGAAGATCTGGGTGAAGGTCCTGCAGATCCCGCGCCCGTACCTGTACGCGGGCATCCTGCTGTTCGCCGCCCTGGGCACCTACGCGGTGAACTTCGTGGTGGACGACCTGGTCGTGCTGCTGATCATCGGCGTGGTCGGGTTCTTCATGCGCCGCCACGGCTACCCCGTGGCGCCGCTGGTGGTGGGCCTGATCCTCGGGCCGATGGCGGAGGAGCAGGTGCGCCGGACGCTGCAGATCAGCGAAGGCGACCCGACCGCCCTGGTGACCAGCCCGTTCGCGGCGGCGGCCTACGCGCTGCTGGCGGTCGCGCTCGCCGTGGCGGCGGTGCTGCGCCGACGCCGGCCACGCGTGCCGACGCCCACGGGCTGAGCGTGCCGCCGCCGGGCGCGGTAGGCGCGTGCGCCCGGCGGCGGCACTTCTCAAGTCATGTGGTGAACCGGACGGAGTCGAACAGGGTGTCGGCGAGGGCGCAGGTCTCGTCGTCGGCGCAGGACACGCGGACGGTCAACTGGTTGGGGCCGTTGTCCACGCGCAGGACGCGGACCCGCCGCCACGGGTCGCTGCCGGCGACCTCGATGTCGGTGGCGGTCCGCTCCTGCACCTGCCGTTCCCGGCTGGCGTAGCCGGGCTGGTCGCGCAGTTCGGCCAGGTCCTCGCCGTAGCGGCCGTAGTCGTAGACGATCTCGTAGCCCTCGCCGCGCAGCACGCCGAACACGGAGTCGACCGGCGGCATCTCGACGGCCGCGGCGTCGGGCGGCACGGCGAGTTCCACCGCGTCGCCCAGCCGCAGCACGCGCCAGCCCTCGGGTGGCATGTCCGGGCTACTCCGCCTGCGGGCTGCGCTTGGGCGTGGTGCGCCGGTCGGACACGCCCGAGATCTCGACCTCCTTGTTCGTGACCCGCAGCCGTCCGGCGACGGGCGCGGCGCCGGGGCGTTGGGCGGCGCGCAGGTCCAGGACCAGGTCGCCTTCGGCCAGCGACCCCTCGGCGACGTAGACGTCCTCACCGGTGAGCCGGGTCAGCCGGACCGCGAGGCGGTCGCCGCGCGGGCGGCTGAGCGCGATCATCGCCGGGTAGAAGTCGTCGTACTCCAGGTCCTGCACCGCGACGACGGCCGGGGTGGCGGGGCCGCGGCGGAGCTTCCCCTTGCCCTCGGCACCGAGGACGCCGCGGTCGACCGCGATCTCCAGCAGGCGCGGGCCGCACTGGACCTCGTAGACGTCGTGGTCGGCGGGGTTGAACCAGGGCAGGTCCCGCTTGATCGCCTTGAGCGCCCGGGAGCGCCGTTCCGGACCCGGGCGGACCCCGGCGAACGCCAGCGCCCCGACCTCTTCGGGTGCCGGCGCGGTTTCGGGCAGCTCCGCGTCGTCCTCCTGGTCGGTGAGCCCGAGCCGGTGGACGATCAGGTCCGCGGCGAACCGCGCGCGGTCGCCCAGCAGGCCGCCGCCACGTGCGCGCAGCGCGTCGAGGTGCTCGGCGGTGCCCACGTGGCCCAGGGCGGTGGCCGCGGCGGCGGCGATCCGGTCGTCCCCGTCGAGCGCGGACAGCAGGGTGGGCACGGCGTCCGCGCCCGCGACCCGGGCGTAGACGGTGACGGCCCCGGCGCGCACGTGCGGGTCGAGGTCGGTGTTCTCGGCGCTGTCGCGCAGCAGCTCCACCCGGTCGGCGCCGGGCACGTCCAGCTCGGAGAGCAGGGCCAGCGCCACCGAGGGCGGCACGCGGGGCACGCGGCCCGCGAGGGATTCGCGGACGACGTCCGGACCGGGCTCGACTCCCGGGATGTCGATCTTCACCATGTCGGCCTCCGGTGTCGGCTACGGCTCGATGAAGCAGTGGGACTTCATCCTGTTCCCCTGCGTGGTGGTCAGCAGCCCGCCGTTGGGCACGGACGGGAACATCAGGTTGGTGGAACTGCCCGTGGTGTGCGACAGCCCGAGGTAGTGACCGACCTCGTGGGCCAGCACCAGGCCGGTGTTGCCGCCGATCAGCTCGACGACCGCGCCGTCCATGCCCTTCGCGTTCTTGTCGCACGGGCCGGGGACGGGCGACAGGCCGGCGACCGACCCGACGTAGAGCTTGACGAAGAACACGTCGATCGCGTTGTTGCGCACGGTCCACTCGTCGGTCAGGGCCTCGGCCTCGCCGTTGTTGTCGATGACGTCGCGGCCTCTCGCGTCGGCCAGCGGTATGCGGTAGCGCTCGATCCGGCGCACCTGGATGCCGACGGTCGCGTAGATGTTGGTGAACGTCGTGAGCGCGTTGTTGATGGTGGTGGCGTCGGCGGCGGTGAAGTTCTCGAACCCGACGCGGATGACGTTGATGCTGATACCCGGCATCCGGGCCTCCGGAAGTGGTGCATCGCGCTCCGGCCCGCCGCGCCTGATGGGTGCCGGCGGGTCCGCGCTGCTCGGGGGATTGGCGGTGGAGCGGGCCCGCGACCAGTGCAGCAGCGGACTACGGGGCGGACAAGGCAGCGTTGCGGCTTGTCATACGGAAGAGTGACGGGCTGACCGCATTTATGTACTTTCGCGCTCGCGTTCAGTGATTTCGCGGGCACTGTTCGTGTCGGCTCGCACGATTGGTTGGATCATGCGCGCCGGTGTCGCGGTCGCGGGTGCGCTGCTCCGAGGATTGGGTGGACCTGAAACGGACAGGGAGGCCCGGTGTCCACGTCGTTCCTCGACCGCAAGATCCGCCACGGCTTCGACCGCTTCGACGGCGACCGGGACGGCCGGCTCACCTGGCACGACCACGTGGTGATGGGGGAGCGGACGGCGGCGGGGCTGGGGCACGAGCCGGGGTCGGCGGACGGGCACCGGATCATCGAGGCGTACTGCCGGATCTGGGAACGGGTGCACCGGCCGCACGACGCGGACGGCGACGGCAGCGTGACCCGGGACGAGTTCGCGGCGGCGATCATCGGGGCGGCCGGTCGGGCGGGGGCGATCGCGGACCTGGCGGTGACGGTGTTCGAGGTGGCCGACGCGGACGGCGACGGGCGGATCGGGTTCCCCGAGTACCTGGCGTTCCTGCGCGGCCACCAGCCCGACATGCCCGAGGAGGAGGCGGCGGAGGCGTTCGGCCACCTGGACCGGGACGGCGACGGGGCGGTTGGCCGGGCGGAAGTCGCGACCGCGATCGTGGAGTACTGGACCAGCACCGACCCGGCCGCGCCGGGCAACTGGTTCTACGGCCGGCCGCCCAGCGCCCTCAAGGCCGTCGCGCCGGGGGAGCCGGGTTCGGCGGTGTAGGTGTTCGGCGGTGTAGGTGGCGAGGGTGCGGTCGGGTTCGCCGGGAACTCGCTCGACTCGCTCACGGGTGGGCGGCCCGGGTCGCGCGTGGTGGTGAGGCCGGGCGTGGCCTCCGGCCCGTGTGGTGGTTTGGCCGGGCGTGGCCTCCGGCCCCCGGTTCCATGGTCGCACGGGGTACCGACAGTTTGCTGGGGCTGCGGTGCCCAGGAAATCCTCGGCTCGGGGTAGGCAACCAAGAGCGCTGAACTCTTGCGCAATCTTGACGCCTCACGTGAAGATATCGGCGTCCAGCCGTCGTCGAGCCGAAGGATTTCCATGACGTCGCCGTTCGGTCTCCACCGTGTCGTCGAACCCGCGGGTGTCCTGCCGCAGCAGGCCTGGCGGCTGGACCCGGCACCGGAGTGCGGCGCGGACGAGGTCGTGGTGGACGTCGAGCGGCTCAACCTGGACGCCGCGTCCTTCCGGCAGCTGCGTGAACAGCACGGCGACGGCATCAAGCGGGCTGTGCTGGACATCGTGGCCGAGCGCGGCAAGATGCAGAACCCCGTGACCGGGTCCGGCGGCATGCTGCTGGGCACGGTCCGCGCGGTCGGTCCGGACTCGCCGCTGGACCTCAAGCCGGGCGACCGGATCGCGACGCTGGTCTCGCTCACCCTGACCCCGCTGCGGATCACCGACGAGCTGGCGCACTGGGACGGCACGACAGAGCAGGTCCCGTGCGCGGGCACGGCGGTGTTGTTCGGGCGGTCGATCGCGGCGGTGCTGCCGGACGACCTGCCCGACGAGTTGGCGCTGTCCGTGCTGGACGTGTGCGGCGCGCCCGCGTTGACCGACCGGGTGGTGCGGCGCAAGGGTGCGAAGTCGGTGCTGGTGCTGGGCGGTGGCGGCAAGTCGGGGTCGTTGTCGTTGGCCGCTGCCCGCCGGGCCGGCGCGACCCGGCTCACCGCGCTGGTCCCGACCGAAGCGGAAGCCGAGCGGGTGCGGAATTCGGGGCTGGCCGACGAGGTGGTCATCGCCGACGCGCGCAACCCGGTCGCGGTGCTGGACGCGGTGGGCACCCCCGCTGACGTGACCGTGGTGTGCGTGGACGTCCCGGGCTGCGAGCACGGCGCGATCCTGGCCACGGCGGACGGCGGCACGGTCGTGTTCTTCTCCATGGCCACCTCCTTCTCCGCCGCTGCCCTGGGCGCGGAGGGCCTGGCGGCGGACGTGGAGATGCTGGTCGGCAACGGCTACGTGCCCGGTCACGCCGAGTTCGCCCTGGACCTGCTGCGCGCCGAGCCTGCCGTCAGGGCGCTGTTCGACCACAGGCAGACTGCACAGGCGTGACTACCGTGAACAGGACCCAGCTGCTGGTGGGTGGCCGGGTCCACTCCCCGACCTCGCCGGACGCCACCGCGATGGCGATCACCGACGGCACCGTGGTGTGGCTGGGCCAGGACTCCGTCGGCCGCGCCCTGCACCCCGACGCCGAGGTCGTGGACCTGGCCGGCGCGTGGGTCGCGCCCGCGTTCGTGGACGCCCACGTGCACGCCACCTCCGCCGGCCTGCTGCGCACCGGCCTGGACCTGACCCGCTGCCGGTCGTTGGCCGAGCTGCTGGACGCGGTCCGCGCAGCGGAGGGACCGCTGGTGTGGGGGCACGGCTGGGACGAGACCCGCTGGCCCGAGCAGCGCCCGCCCACGCGCGCCGAGCTGGACGAGGCCGCCCGCGGCAAGACCGCGTACCTGTCCCGCATCGACGTGCACTCGGCGCTGGCGTCCACCGCCCTGGTCGACCTGGCCCCGTCCGCCCGCGAGGCTGACGGCTGGTCCCCGGACGGCCCGCTGTCCCGCGCCGCGCACCACCTCGTGCGGGGCGCGGCCAAGGACGCCATCCCCGTCGACCAGCGCCGGGCGGCCCAGAAGGCGTTCCTGGCGCACGCGGCCTCGATGGGCATCGCGTCGGTGCACGAGTGCGCGGGCCCGGACATCTCCAGCCGCGACGACCTGGCCGACCTGCTCGCGACCACGGATGGCCCGGAGGTCGTGGGCTACTGGGGTGCCCGCGACCCGATCGACCTGCCGGTGCGGGGTCTCGCCGGCGACCTGTTCGTCGACGGCGCGCTGGGCTCCCGCACGGCCGCGCTGTGCGAGAAGTACGCCGACGCCGACACCTCCGGCGCGCTGTACCTGTCCGCCGACGAGATCGCCGCGCACCTGGTGGCGGCCACGCGAGCCGGGTTGCAGGGCGGGTTCCACGTCATCGGCGACGCCGCGATGGCCGCCGTGGTCGAGGGCTTCGAGAAGGCCGCCGCGACCGTCGGCGCGCCCGCCCTGGCCGCCCGCCGGCACCGCCTCGAACACGTCGAGATGATCACCGCCGAGCAGGCCGCGAAGCTCGGCTCGTGGGGCGTGGTGGCGTCGGTGCAGCCGTTGTTCGACCACGAGTGGGGTGGCCCCGAGGGCATGTACGCGCGGCGCCTGGGCGTCGAACGCGGCACCGCGCTCAACCCGTTCGCCCAGCTCGCGAGCGCCGGGCTGGTGCTGGCGTTCGGCTCGGACGCCCCCGTGACCGCCGTGGACCCGTGGGCGGCGATCCGGGCCGCCGTGCACCACCGGACGGACGGGTTCGGCATCTCGCCGCGTGCCGCGTTCAACGCCCACACCCGCGGCGGGTGGCGCGCGGCCGGCGTGGACGACGGCGTCACCGGCACGCTCCAGCCCGGCGCGCCCGCCACCTACGCGGTGTGGGAGGCCGGGGAACTGGAGGTCACCACCCCCGACTCCCGCGTGCAGCGCTGGTCCACCGACCCGCGCTCGCGCGTGCCCGGACTGCCGTCCCTGGACTCCACCCCCACCTGCTTGCGGACCGTGTTGCGCGGCCGGACGATTTTCGAAAGGGAGTGACAATGGCGTTGCTCGACCTCGACCCCGATGTGGTCGCCACGGCGCGCAGGCTCGCCGCGAGGGCGGCGGAGCCCGTGGTGGCCATCGCGAAGGCCCACACCACGGTGGCGGTCGAGCGCGCGACACTGCGGCTGGCCGGGATCACCGGCGCCGACTCCACCCACCGCGCGGGCGACGTGCCGTGGGTGAACCGGGTGATCGACACCGTGCGCGAGCACTGCGGGCTCGAACACGGTGTCGCCCTCCCCGCCTTCTACGCGCTCAAAGAGCACAACCTGGGCACCCTGACCGAGCTGGCCGAGGCCACCGCCGCCGGCCAGGTCCGGTTCACCGTGCCGACCGGACGCGACCGGACCCGCGCGGAGAAGGCCGCCCGCGCGGCGATCGCCCGGGGCATCAAGACCGTCGACAAGAACAAGGCGCAGCGGGACAAGCTGGTCGCCAAGTGGGGCGACCCGGCGCAGCGACCGTGGATCTACCTGATCGTGGCGACCGGTGACATCGACGAGGACGTGGTCCAGGCGCAGAACGCCGCCCGCGCGGGCGCGGACGTCATCGCCGTCATCCGCTCCACCGGGCAGTCGCTGCTGGACTACGTGCCGGAAGGCGCGACGCACCACGGGTTCGCGGGCACCTACGCCACGCAGGAGAACTTCCGCATCATGCGGGCCGCGCTGGACGAGGTGTCCAAGGAGGTCGGCCGGTACGTGCGGCTGACCAACTACGCCTCGGGCCTGTGCATGCCGGAGATCGCGGTGCTGGCCGGGTTGCAGCGGCTGGACATGATGCTCAACGACTCCATGTACGGCATCCTGTTCCGCGACATCAACCCCATCCGCACGTTCGTCGACCAGCGGTTCTCCCGCCAGGTCCACGCCCGCGCCGGCATCATCATCAACACCGGCGAGGACAACTACCTCACCACCGCCGACGCCGTGGACGCCGCGCACACCGTCACCGTGTCGCAGCTGCTCAACGAGCACTTCGCGCACGAGGCCGGGCTGCCCGACCACCTGCTGGGCCTGGGGCACGCGTTCGAGATCAACCCGAAGGTGCCCGAGTCGTTCCGGCTCGAACTGGCGCACGCCCTGCTGGCGCGGGAGCTGTTCCCCGACGCGCCGCTGAAGTGGATGCCGCCGACCAAGCACATGACCGGCGACGTGTTCAACGGCTACCTGCTGGACGGGTTCTTCAACCTCGCGGGCGTCCTGACCGGGCAGTCGATCCTGCTGGTCGGGATGATGACCGAGGCCGTGGTGACGCCGTTCCTGTCCGACCGGGACCTGGCGCTGGCCAACGTCCGGTACGTGCTCAACGCGGCCGGCGGGCTGGCGGAGGACTTCCGGCCCGCGCCGGACGGGTTCATCGTCAAGCGCGCCCACCAGGTGCTGGGGGAGGCCGTGGACCTGCTGGAGCGGATCGTGGACGACGGGCTGTTGAACGCGATCGCCGATGGCACGTTCGGGCTGATGAAACGGCCGGCGGACGGCGGCAAGGGCGCGGACGGCGTGGTGGAGAAGGCGGACGGGTACTGCAACCCGGCTTCGGAGCTGCTGGAGGCGGGGGCGTGACCAAGCGGCACGTGCGTCCGTACGGCGACACCACCGGCGACGGGATGGTGCAGACCTCGTTCACCCTGCCGGTCCCGTTCGGGCCCAAGGCGGACGGGGCGGCGCAGCAGTTGGCGAACAAGATGGGCATCGACCCGGCGATGGTCGTGCACTCGCACCCGATCGGCGAGGACTTCACGTTCTTCGTGGTGTACGGGTCGGTCAAGCACATCGTGGACCTCGACGCGGTCCGGGTGGTGGAGCGGGAGTACCCGCTGCTCTCGCCCGCCGAGGTGAACACGACGGTGAAGAAGTTGTTGCGGCGCAAGCTGGTCGTGGTCGGCGGGTGCATCGGCACCGACGCGCACACGGTGGGCATCGACGCGATCCTCAACATCAAGGGCTTCGCCGGCGAGAAGGGCCTGGAGTACTACCGCGAGCTGAAGGTCGTGAACCTGGGCGCGCAGGTGTCGGTGCCCGAACTCGTGCGCCGGGCGCGCGCGGAGAAGGCGGACGCGGTGCTGGTGTCGCAGGTCGTCACGCAGCGGGACGCGCACATCCTCAACACCCAGGAGATGTCCGCGGCGTTCCGCGAGGCCATGGGCGACCGCCGCCCGCTGCTGATCGCCGGCGGACCCCGCTTCGACCCGCTGATGGCGGACTCACTCGGTGTCGACCGGGTGTTCAGCCGGGGGACGACGCCCGGTGAGGTCGCCAGCTACCTGGTGCACGCGATGCAGGAGAGGAAAGGGGCAGCGTGAGCCTGACCGAGGGTTTCTCCGTGACACACCGCCGGTACGTGCCGCACTCGCACGCCCACTACGGGGGCAACCTCGTGGACGGGGCGTACGGGCTGGGCATGTTCGGTGACGTGGCGACCGAGCTGCTGATCCGAACGGACGCCGACGAGGGCCTGTTCGCGGGTTACTCGAACGTCGAGTTCACGGCCCCGATCCAGGCCGGCGACGTGATCGAGGCGACCGCGACCCTGGTCCGCGTCGGCACCCGGTCCCGCGAGATCGAGTTCGAGGCCCGCGTGGTGTGCCGGTCGGCCCCGGAGCGCGGGCCGTCCGCGGCGGACGTCCTGGACCCGCCGGTCGTGGTCACCCGCGCGCGGGGCACGGTGGTGGCGCCGAAGCAGGACTGAGTTCGGGCAGGTCGACGATCTGTTCTGGGGGCGGGCCCGGGTGGAGCAGGCCGAGCCGGTGGGTGGTCCTGGTCATGGCCACGTACAGGTCGCGTGGCTCGGCCAGGATCGCCGCCGGGTCGACGACCAGGACCGAGTCGAACTCCAGTCCTTTGACCTGGCGAGGGGTGAGGGCGCGGAACCGGTCGTCGGGCAGTGCGGCGGCGAGCTCCGGCACCAGGTGTTCGGGCGCGACGACGGCGAACCGGCCTTCGTGCCGGGCTTCTGTGGCGGCCCACGCGGCGACGTCGGCGGGGAGGTCCGTGGACTGCTTGCGCCACGGCCGCACGCCTGTTGACCGGATGGCGGTGGGTGGTTCGACGTCCAGCACGGCGGCTGCGGCGGCGACGACTTCCGCCGGGGTGCGGTAGGTGACGGTGAGCCGGGTGCGCCGCCACCGGTCGCCGACGTGCGGCCCCAGCACCTCGTCCCAGGATCGTGCGCGGCCGCCTTGGTCGAGGTCGCCGACGACGGTGAGCGACCGGCTGGGGCAGCGGCGCAGGACCGCCCGCCACGCCATCGGCGACAACTCCTGCGCCTCGTCCACCACGACGTGCCCGAACGCCCAGCCCGGGTCGGCCGCCGCCCGCTCGGCGAAACTCCCGCCGGACCGGTCGGCGGCGCGCTGGGCGAGGCTCCGGCCGGCGGTGTGCTCGGCGAAGCTCGCGCCGGACCGGTCGGGGCCGGCGCCCACCAACGCGGCGGCTTCGTCGAGCAGGGGCACATCCGCGGCGGTCCAGCCGCCGGGGGAGCGGCGCAAGGCGTCCCGTTCGGCCGGTGACAGCCCGCGGGCGCGGGACGGGTCCGCGTAGAGGTCGTCCAAGACCCGGGTCGGGGTCAAGTCCGGCCACACCTCGGCCACGGCGGCGCGGACATCGGCCGACGCCAGGAGAGCGGCGCGCAGGTCGGCCAGGTCGTCGTCATCGAGCACCGGGCGCGGCCCCAGGTCGTCGGGGTCGACCACGAAACCGACTGCCTCCAGCGCCCGCACGTCCGCCGCGCCCAGCCCACCGTCCGCCCGACCGCCGTCCAGCGCCTCGCCGTCGTCGGACAGCACGACCGCCTCCATCCGCCTCGCCAACGCCCGGACCAGCGCGTCCACCACCTCCCGGTGGAACACCGACCCCGCCGGACCGTGCGGCAGACCGGCCCGGCGCGCCCGCCGCACCGCCTCCGCCGTGTCCACCACCAGCCGGTGCCCTTCGAACTCCACCTCGACCTCGCCGCCGCGGACGTAGGACCGGACGGCGTCGGCCAGCACCTCGGCCAGCACGGCCCGGCCCTTCAACTCGGCGACCTCGGCGGGCTCCGCCCGGTCCGGGGCGATGCCCGGGAGCAGCCGGTCTACCGTGGTCGTCACCACCCGGTCCTCGCCCAGGCCGGGCAAAACCTGGCCGATGTAGTCCAGGAACAGCCGGTTCGGGCCGACCACCAGCACACCGCGCGCGGCCAGGTGGGGGCGGCGGTAGAGCAGGTGTGCCACGCGGTGCAGGGCCACGGCGGTCTTGCCGGTGCCGGGACCGCCGTCGATCACCAGCACGCCGGCGTGGTCGGAGCGGATCACGGCGTCCTGTTCCGCGCGCAGCGTGGTGACGACGGTCCGCATCCGGTCGCCGCGCGCCGCCGTCACGGCCTGGAGCAGCGCGGCATCGCCGGTCACGCCGTCCACCTCGCCGTCGCCGAGCAGTTCGTCGTCCACGGCGAGCACGGTTCGGCCCCGGGTGGTGATGCGCCGTCGCCTGATCACGCCTTCGGGGGAGGCGGCGGTGGCGGTGTAGAAGGGGCGGGCGGCGGGGGCGCGCCAGTCCAGCAGCAGCGGCTCGTCGTCGCGGAACACGCCGGCGCGTCCGATGTGGACGGAGCGGCCGTCGGCGTGGTCCAGGCGGCCGAAGCACACGTCGTCGGGCAGGTCGGCGAAGCGGTGCAACTCGTCGAGGAAGTCCTGTTCGCGGCGGATCTCGGGGCTGGTCACGGGCAGTCACGGTGCCGGACCCGATCGGGGAAGTGCAGTCTTGTCTTTCCGCACGCGCTCAGCCGGTACTGCGCGTCGGCCGGCGTCTGCCACTATCGACGCGTGATCAGCCTCGATCCGGCCTCCTCGGTACCGCCCTTCGAGCAGGTGCGGTCCCAGTTCGCCCGCAAGATCACCGAGCGCGAGCTGGCCGTGGGCACCCGGTTGCCCACCGTGCGGGCCCTCGCCGCCGAGCTGGGCATCGCGGTCAACACCGTGGCCCGTGCCTACCGCGAGCTGGAGGAGGCGGGTCTCATCGAGACCCGGGGCAGAGCCGGGACCGTGGTCAGCGCGGCGGGGGAGCGCAGCCGGGAACGGGTGCTGCGGGCCGCCCGCAATTACGCCGCCACGGCGCGCGAGCAGGGCCTGACCGCCGAGGAGGCGCTGGAGATCGTCCGCGCCGCCCTCGCGGACTGAACCAGTCCGATCAGTAGGGTGGCCGGGTGGCGACCGAACGCAGTGACCCGGCGCGCACCCTCGCGGTGCTCTGGCGCACCTCCACGCCCGCACCGCGCAAGGGCCTCGGGCTGGACCGGATCGTCGCCGCCGCGGTCGAGTTGGCCGACGCCGAAGGCCTGGACGCGGTGTCCATGCGCCGGGTCGCGGACAAGCTCGGTGTCGGGGCGATGTCGCTCTACACCTACGTCCCCGGCAAAGCCGAGCTGGTCGACGTCATGGTCGACACGGTCAGCGCCGAGACCGCCCGGGACGAGGTCCCCGGCGGGTGGCGCGCCCGGCTCGCCCACCTCGCCCGCGAGAACTGGGCACTGTGCCTGCGCCACCCGTGGCTGCTCGACGTCCCCGGCGCCCGGGCGGTGCTCGGGCCCAACGTCGCCGCCAAGTACGACCACGAGCTGCGCGCGGTCGACGGGATCGGGCTCACCGACGTCGAGATGGACGCCGTGCTCACCCTCGTGCTCGGGCACGTCCGCGCGGCGGCCCGGCTCGCCGTCGAGTCGGCGCGGGTCGAGCAGCGCACCGGGCTCAGCGACGAGCAGTGGTGGGCCGCTGCCGCGCCGGTCCTGGCCGGTGTGTTCGACCCGGCGCGGTTCCCGCTGGCGGCCCGGGTGGGCGCGGCGGCGGGGGAGGCGCACGGCGCGGCGTACTCGGGGGAGCACGCGTTCGAGTTCGGCCTGGAACGCGTGCTCGACGGCGTCGAGGCGCTGGTGCGGACCCGTCAGTAGGGGCGCTTGGGCATCATCACCCACAGCACGAGGTAGATGACGAACTGCGGTCCGGGCAGCAGGCAGGACAGCAGGAACAGCAACCGGACCGTGTTCGGCTTCCAACCGAACCGGGCGGCCAGTCCCGCGCACACACCGGCGATCACCTTCTGGCTCTGGGGCCTGGTCAACGTGGTCATGACTCCACCATCCGCCGGTCCGGGCCGGTTCGCATCGGTGGGAACCCTGAACCGGGACCAGGGACGGGAGACCCGCCTCACGCACGGGCAACCCCGCGTGCACCCACACGTCCGGTGGTTCGTGGGGTTGATCTCGGTGGCCGGTGTCGGCGCAGGCCG
Source organism: Saccharothrix sp. (assembly GCF_031180885.1). Taxonomy (GTDB): domain Bacteria; phylum Actinomycetota; class Actinomycetes; order Mycobacteriales; family Pseudonocardiaceae; genus Actinosynnema. Next base: position 229,812 of record NZ_JAPSLK010000003.1, on the reverse strand, counting down.
GCGGCCTCGTAGGCTGGTCGGCGTGGTCGCGACCCCCGTGGCGCCGGGACAGCCCGCCGCCGACACGCCCCCTGCCCGCCGCCGGGACGTGCGGGGCGCCTTGCTGAGGATCGCGCTGGCCGCGGCGGGCGGGGGACTGGTGTTCCTCAGCTTCCCGCCGCGCACCCTGTGGTGGCTGGCCCCGATCGGGTTCGCCGTGCTGGGCGTCCTGCTGCACGGGCGGCGGATGCGCGCGGGCTTCGGGCTGGGCGTGGTGTGGGGCGTCGGGTTCATGGCGCCGCTGCTGCGCTGGACCGGCGAGTTCGTCGGGCTGATCGCGTGGCTGCCGTTGGCGCTGGTGTGCGGCTTGCTGATCGGCGTGGGCACGGCCCTGATGGCGCGGGTGTCGACGCTGCCCGGCGCGCCGGTGTGGATGGCGCTGCTGTGGGTGGCCGGTGAGCTGTTCCGGAGCGTGTTCCCGTTCGGCGGGTTCCCGTGGGGCAAGATCGCGTTCGGCCAGCCCGAGGGCTGGTACCTGCCGCTGGCGTCCCTGGGTGGTGCGCCGCTGGTCGGGTTCGCCGTGGCGCTGACCGGCTTCGGCCTGGCCCACCTGGGCCGCAACTGGAAGCTCGGCGCGCCCCTGGTGGTGCTGCCGCTCGCGCTCGGTCTGGCCGCGACGCCGCTGGTCGGCACCGAGCCCGACCAGGGCACCGCGGTGGTGGCCGCGATCCAGGGCAACGTGCCGCGCGCCGGCCTGGACTTCAACGCCCAGCGCCGGGCCGTGCTGGACAACCACGTCAAGCGCACGATCGAGCTGGCCGAGGCGGTGGCGGAAGGCAAGGCGAAGCAGCCGGACCTGGTGATCTGGCCGGAGAACTCCTCCGACATCGACCCGTTCCGCAACGTCGACGCCGCCGCCCAGATCAACCGGGCCGCGCGGGCCATCAAAGCCCCGATCGCGGTGGGCGCGGTGGTCATCGACCGCTCGGACAACCTGCCGCGCAACACCGTGGTGCTGTGGGACCCCGAGCGCGGCCCGATCGACACCTACACCAAGCGGCAGCTCCAGCCGTTCGGCGAGACCATGCCGTTCCGCGGCTTCTTCCGGATCTTCACCAAGACGGTGGACCGGGCCGGGGTGTTCCAGCCGGGCTCGGACCCGGAGGGCTTCACCATGGGGCCCGCGAAGGTGGCGATCGACACGTGCTACGAGGTCGCGTTCGACGGTGTGGTGCGCGACTCGATCACCGCGGGCGCGAACCTGATCGCGATCCCGACCAACAACGCCACGTTCGGCTTCACCGAGATGACCTACCAGCAGCTCGCGATGTCCCGGGTGCGGGCCGTCGAGCACGGGAAAGCGGTGGTCGTGGCGGCCACGAGCGGGGTCAGCGCCATCGTGGCGCCGGACGGCTCGGTCACCCAGCGGACTGGTTTGTTCACCCCCGACGCACTGGTGGCGGAGCTGCCGCTGCGCGGGGAGGCTACGCTTGCCACCCGGCTCGGCGCATGGCCCGAGTGGGTGATGACCGCGCTGGGCCTTCTGGCCGTGGCGTTCGGCTTGACAGTGCAACGACGAGGATCGCGTCCGACCCCTGGTGCGGGTGTCGGCGAGGAGGAAACGGATGGCGGACCAGCAGGCGCAGCCTGACCGCGAGCTCGGGCCGGTGCTGGTGGTGATCCCGACCTACAACGAGCGGGACAACATCGGGAAGATCGTGAAGCGGCTGCACGCGGCGCTGCCGAAGGTGCACGCGCTCGTGGTCGACGACGGCAGCCCGGACGGCACGGGGCAGCTCGCCGACGAGATGGCCGCCGCGGACGACCGGGTGCACGTGCTGCACCGCACGGAGAAGGCCGGGCTGGGCGCCGCCTACATCGCGGGCTTCGGCTGGGGCATGGAGCGCGGCTACCAGGTGCTGGTGGAGATGGACGCCGACGGTTCGCACGCGCCGGAGGACCTGCCGCGGCTGCTGGACGCGCTGCGCGACGCCGACCTGGTGATCGGCTCGCGGTACGTGCCGGGCGGCAGCGTGGTGAACTGGCCGAAGAAGCGGGAGGTGCTGTCGCGGGGCGCGAACCTGTACTCGCGGCTGGCGCTCGGCGCGAAGGTGAAGGACATCACCGCGGGCTTCCGCGCCTACCGGGCGGATGTGCTGCGCAACCTGAACCTCACCTCGGTGGCCTCGGCCGGGTACTGCTTCCAGATCGACCTGGGCTGGCGGACCATCGAGCTGGGCTACCGGGTCGTGGAGGTGCCCATCACGTTCACCGAGCGTGAGATCGGTGTGTCGAAGATGAGCGGCGACATCGTCCGCGAGGCGCTCATCAGGGTGACCAAGTGGGGCCTGCGCCGCCGCTACACCCAGCTGCGCGACCTGTTCGCGCCGAAGACCAAGGCCGGCACGAGCCGCTAGCCGGTGTGGTGTTGACGAAAGGGGCCCGCCGGATCTCCGGCGGGCCCCTAGTCGTGTGTGTGGGGGTGTCAGGCGGTGCGGGTGCGCCGACCCCTCAGCTCCTCCAGCCGCTCGTCGAGCAGCTCCTCCAGCTCCGGGATGGAGCGGCGCTCCAGGAGCATGTCCCAGTGCGTGCGCGGCGGCTTGACCTTCTTGGCCTCCGGCTCGGCACCGTCGATGATCTTGGACTCCTGGCCGTGCAGGCGGCACTCCCAGGTGTGCGGGATCTCGGCGTCGTCGGAGAACGGCACCTCGAAGTCGTGGCCCTTGGGGCAGGCGTACCGCACCGACCGGCGCGGGGCGAGGTCGTGATTGCGGTCGGTCTCGTAGCTGACTGCTCCGAGCCGGCTACCCCGTAGAACGCGGTCGGCCATGGCGGTTCCTTTCGCTCGGCTCAGGGCCGGGGCCCAGGCGGTGTTGCTCACCGAGTGCAACGATCGGACTGCTCCGTTCGTTCCCGGCGTCACGGTCATGGTCGCCCACAGTGACGTCTTTCACTCGTCAACGAAGGCTTCCTCCTAAGGGATGCAATCGCGGCGAGATCGTGACGCGTTATCAAGCTGTCGGGCTACTTCATCACACTGATGGAGTAGTTCCGGCAGAAAGTGTGCGGCTGCGACAGCTTAGACCGATGACGCAGGGCGATGTTAACTCGGGCTTAACTCGCTTGTAGTGACGAGGATCGTCCGGATGGTCACTGTCAGTCATTTCGGCGGGTTTCGTGGAGTCGGCAACGCTGCGTGTCGTTGTAGGTGTGCTCCGTGGCGGCTGCCGAACAAGGGTCACCCGGTCGGCGCGCACCCAAACGTTGGGCGGAGGATTTTATTCCCTTGATGATTTCAGTGTGGAATAAAGATCACTCGTCCGTGGCGGCCGTCAGCCGGTCGAGGAACTCGCGCTGGGCCGAGACCAGCTTGGGACGGGCGTCGGCGAGCGGGAACCAGCCGACCCGGTCGACCTCCGGGTACTCGCGGACGGTGCCCTTGGGGTGTTCGAGGGTGAAGGTGCCGGGGACGACCTGTTCGGGGTCCAGATCGCCTTCCAGGGCCCAGACGTGGACGGTCTTGCCGCCGGACTGGCGGACGTGGCCCAGCGGGCGCAGGTCGCCGGCGGGGACGGGCAGGCCGAGTTCCTCGGTGAACTCGCGGCGGGCGGTGTCCTCCAGGGGTTCGTCGCCGTCGGGCTCGCCCTTGGGGATGGACCAGGCGCCGGCGTCCTTGCGCGCCCAGAACGGGCCGCCCATGTGTCCGATGAGCACTTCCAGGCCGTCGGCGGTGGCGCGGTACAGCAGGATGCCCGCGCTGATCTTCCCGGTCACGGTGGCCAGTGTGCCGGGTCGGTGGGGGAGCGGGGTCGTCAGGTGAGGCTGAGTTGGCGGCTGTCGACGGCGGTGGGGCCGAGGTCGCCGGTGCGGTAGTGGCGGCGGCACAGGACCTGGTAGCGGACTTCCTCGGTGGTGGCCGCGGTGTCGGCGACGAGGACGGTGTCGCCGGCCCGGACGACGTCGCCGTCGTGGACGCGGGCGTTGAAGCGGCCGGGGTGGCCGCACCAGCACAGGACCTCGACCTGGATGGCGTTGAGTTCGTCGGCCAGTTCGAACAGGCGGGCGGAGCCGGGGAACAGGGTGCTGCGGAAGTCGGTGGCCAGGCCGAAGCAGTAGACGTCGAGCTGGGCGTCGTCGGCGAGTTCGGCGAGTTGGTCGACCTGGGCGGGGTGGAGGAACTGGGCTTCGTCGACGATCAGGTAGTCGACGCGGGTGCCCCGGGACCAGTGGGTGCGCACGAGCGCGCACAGGTCCATGTCCTCGTGGACCTCGATGGCGCGGCGGGCCAGGCCCATGCGGCTGGTGATGCTGGGGGTGCCGGAGCGGTCGTGGCGGACCAGGAGGAGGCCGCTGCGGCCCTGGCGGGCCTGGTTGTGGTCGATCTGCAGGGCGAGGGTGGACTTGCCGCAGTCCATGGGGCCGAAGAAGAACCGGAGCCTGCCGGTGGGGGTGACGCCGCGGCGGGCGCCGGCGGCGGGCACCGAGGACAGGGCGTCGGTGGGGTCTGTGCTGGGGTTGGTCGGCTCCACGGCGGGCCACCTTAGTGGTATCACCGCGCCGGCTGATCGCTCCTCCTGTCATCCGTTGTCGCACAAGGAGGTTGGCGATGGTGCGCAAAGCCCTGTCGTTGTTGGTGTTGTGCCTGATCACGTCGTTGGCGGTGGTGACGCCGGCGTCGGCGGTGCCGGTGCCGGCGTGCAACCAGACCGAGACGTTCAAGACCTACAAGTGGGCGTGGAACGGGGAGTACTACGTGCCGGTGGGGACGTACTTCCACAGCTACGTGGGGTCGTCGACGGCGACGTTGACGACGTCGTTCCGGACGTGGCACGTGACGTACAAGGGGGAGGGGGCCGCGTTCGCGACCTACTCGCACGCGTACGCGGTGCGGTGTGACGGGGAGGGCAACGCGGTGGCGGAGGTCGACCTGACTCGGACGTCCGCGGACACGTTGTCGGAGTTCGACCTGCGGTGCGGGACGGCGTCGTTCAGCAGTGGCAACACGACCTACACGTTGGTGGGGTCGCGGTCGTTCCTGTCGGTGACGTGGCGGTACTGGTCGACGAAGACGACGTCGCAGTCGTTCATCTACTGGGGTGTCACGGCGGCGCGCTGCCAGTAAAGCAGGGTTGGTGCTGTCAATAGCTTCAGTGTCACCCAAAAGTATGATTCCCGAGGTGGTGCGGTTCTACCGATGAGCGCGGGGCGCCGCACCACCCGCACCGGAAGCAGGATGTGCCTCTGGCGGGTATATACCGCTTTGCGATATAACCTGCGGTGTGAGAGGTATGTCGGAGCAGGCGTTCCTGGTGCTCACCGCGTTGGCGGAGGAGCCGATGCACGGGTACGCGATCGTGCAGGCGGTGGAGACGCTGTCGGAGGGGCGGACCCGGTTGCGGGTCGGGACGCTGTACGGGGTGTTGGACCGGCTGGTCGCCGAGGGGTTGGCGGAGCGGGACCGCGAGGAGGTGCACCAGGGTCGGTTGCGGCGCTACTACCGGTTGACCGACGCGGGGGTGCGGGCGTTGAGCGCGGAGGTCGCGCGGTTGTCGGCGAACGTGCGGGCGGCGTCGGCCGTGCTGCGGGCGAGGGAGGCGCGGTGAACGCGGGGATCGGGCCGGGTTCGGACGTGGAGCGCGGTTCGAACCTGGAGCGTCGTTACCGGCGGCTGTTGCGGGTGTTGCCCGCCTGGTACCGGGCGGAGCGGGAGGAGGAGATGGTCGGGATCTTCCTGGCCGAGCGCGCCGACGGGGTGGACGCCGATCTGGACCTGGAGCACGGGTGGCCGGGGTGGGGTGAGGCGTGGGCGACGGTGGACCTCGCCGTCCGGGTGCGGTTCGGGCCGGTGCGGCGGGCCGGGGTCCTCGCGCGGGTGGTGGCGTTGGCGGGGCTGCTGGGGCACGTGGTGTCGGCCGGGCAGGGGTTGGGGTCGGTGGCGCGGTTCGGCGGGGTGTGGGTGTGGTGGTTCGACGCGTTGGTCGCGGTGGCGGTCGCGGGGGTGGCGTGGCGGCAGTGGGCGGCGGTGAAGGCCGCGGTGGGGGTGTTGGCCGTGCACGGGGGGTTGGTGGCGCAGGAGCCCTGGGCGTTGGTGCCGGTGGTGTTGTCGTGGGTGACGCTGGTGGCGTTGGTGTTGGGGTGGCACCGGGAGGCCCCGCCGGTACCACGGGCGCGGTGGTGGGCGACGGTGGTGGCGGGGCTCGGGCTGGGTGCGGTGTGGGGGTTGGCGGTGCCGTTGTCGCCGGTGGCGTTCGGGGTGGCGGCGGTGATCACCACGGGTGTGGTGGTCGTGGTCAGACCTTGGCGGGCAGCGGGTTCCCCGACGCGGTGATGGCCTTGCGGACCGGGACGAAGATCATCAGGACGAAGCCGATGACGAAGAAGATCACCAGGCTGATGATCGCGAGCCGGAACGAGCCGGTGGCCTGGCCGACGCCGGCGAACACCAGCGGGCCCAGCCACGAGGTGGAGCGTTCGCCGACCTCGTAGAGGGAGAAGTACTGTGCTTCCCGGCCGGGCGGGATCATCTGGGAGAACAGGGAGCGGGACAGGGCGTTGGTGCCGCCGAGCACGATGCCGATGCCCACCGCGAGCGCGTAGAACTGGGTCTGCTGGCCCTGCTGGACGAAGTAGGCGGCGGCGAGGACGACGATCCACACCACGAGGCTGATCATGATGGTGCGCTTGGCGCCCCAGCGCTTGGCCATCCAGCCGTGCAGCATGGCGCCGCCGAAGGCGACGAACTGGACGATGAGGATGGTGGCGATCAGGACGGTCTCGTCGAGCTTGAGCTCTTCGCGGCCGTACTGGGCGGAGACGTTGGCGACGGTGGCGATGCCGTCGGTGTAGATGAGGTAGGTGCCCAGGAACGCGAGGGTGAGCGGGAACCCGAGGGCCAGGCGGAGGGTCTGGCGGAGTTCCTTGAACCCGGCGGTGATGACAGAGGCGCCGGATTCGCCGCCGTGGGGTTGCTGGTGGCGCTTGAGGCGGGCCAGCGGGATGAAGGTGAACGCGGCCCACCAGATGCCGGAGAGGACGAAGGCGACGCGGACGGCGGCGGCTTCGGACAGGCCGAGTGCGTCGTGGCCGAGGAACAGTCCGAGGTGGACGGCGAGGGCGAGGCCGCCGCCGAGGTAGCCGAAGGCCCAGCCGCGGCTGGAGACGGCGTCGCGTTCGTCGGGGGTGGCGATCTCGGGCAGGAAGGCGTAGTAGACGACGATCGAGGCGCCGTAGCAGATGTTGGCGATGATGAACAGGACGACGCCGAGCTGCCAGTTGCTGCCGGCGACGAAGGCGAGTGCGGCGGTGGCGGTGGCGCCGGTGAAGGCGAGGCCGCCGAGCATGGCGCGCTTGTTCTGGGTGCGGTCGGCGATGGCGCCCATGATCGGCAGGACGACGACCTGGACGACGGTGGCGACCGAGAGCAGGAAGCCCCACAGGGAGCCGGCGGGGAAGTGGGCGCCGAAGGCGGAGATGTCGCACTGCTGCAGCGAGCTGGTGGCGCAGGCGTCGGGGCCGTTGCGGGCGGTGTCCTCGCGGGCGGCCTGCTTGGCCACGGCCGTGAGGTAGCCGGAGAGGAACACCGTGATCACGGAGGTCGTGAAGACCTGGTTCGCCCAGTCGTACCAGACCCATCCGCGTTGTTCCCGTTTGCGGTCGATCGCGGGTGCTGGGGTGTCGGCCACGCTCATGGGGGCGGACTGTACTTCCCCGGTCGGCCGGTTGTGGTGATCACGTCCCAACCTGTTGTGAACTTCAGCGGGCGGGCCACTGGTCGCGGGTCTTGAGGACGTCGCGGAGCCGGTCGGGGCGGTCGGTGACCAGGCCGTCGACGCCCATGTCGAGCAGGCGGGTCATGTCGGTTTCGTCGTCGATGGTCCAGACGTGGACTTCGAGCGCGCGGCGGTGGGCGGCGCGGACGAAGCGGTGGTCGACGACGGTGAGGCGGCCCTGGGTGGCGGGGACCTGGGCGATGAGCCCGGCGACGGGCAGGCCGATGAGGGGGATGCGGCCCGCGGCCCACAGGGCGCCGGCGGAGCGGGGTCCCATGCTGGTCATGAGGTCGGGGCCGGCGAGGCGGCGCAGGCGGGCGAGGCGTTTTTCGCTGAAGGAGGCGAGGCAGACGCGGTGCAGCGCGTTGGTGCGGCGCAGGAGGGTGATGACGGGGTCGACGGCCTGGTCGGATTTGACGTCGATGTTGAGCTTGGCGTCGGGGAGTTCTTCGAGGAGGTCTTCGAGGCGGGTGATGGGTTCGCGTCCGCCGACGTTGGCTTTTTTGACCGTGGACCAGGGTTGGGTGGCGACGGGGCCGGTGGCGTCGGTGGTGCGGTCGAGGACGTCGTCGTGGTGGACCACGACCACCCCGTCGGAGGTGGCGTGCACGTCGGTCTCCAGGTAGTGGAAGCCTTCGTCGGCGGCGCGGCGGAACGCGGCCAGGGAGTTCTCCATGCCCGTGAGGTCGTCGAGGTGCCAGCCGCGGTGGGCGAAGGCCCTGGGGTGGGGTCCGGAGAGGTAGGGGTGGTTCGTGGTCACAGCGGGAGAGTCTGCCTTGGCGGCGTGGCGTGGGGGTGACCGGTGGGTAGCCGGATACGGTCGCGCGTCATGGAGCTGGTGACCGGGGAGGCTGTGGCGCCGCGCCGGGAGGAGGCCAGGCACTGCGCCTGGTGTGGTCGTCGTCTGCCCGACAGCGGTCGGATCGGCCGGCCGCGGCGGTACTGCGCGCAGCCGTGCCGGCAGCGGGCGTACGAGCGTCGGGCGGCGGTGCAGCGGGGCGGGTTGCCGGAGGACGCGGTGGTGCTGTCCTCGGGTGAGCTGGCGGATCTGCAGGACCGGCTGTTCCAGGTGCGGTGCGCGGCGGAGGACGTGGCGACGGCGGCGTCGGACGGTGCGGGGCGGGCGGAGTTGCGGCGGTTGGCGGAGGAGTTGGTGGAGGCGGCTCGGAGTTTGGAGCGCATCCGCTAGTTGTTCTGCCCACCGGGTGCCGAGCCGCGTCGGGCGGGGCGGCTAGCCGGCGATCGTGACGGTGGCTTGGTCTAGGTGGACTGTGGTGCCCAACGGGATGGTGCGTTGGGCGGCGCAGTGGCCGAAGGGGACGTCGGCGACGATCGGGATGCCCAGGCCGGCCAGGCGGTCGTGCAGGACGGCATGGACGTCGGCGTGGTCGCCGCAGCCGGTGAAGGAGCCCAGGACGAGGCCGGCGACGTCGTTGAACCAGCCGCGGCGCAGCAGGGCGGTGAGGGTCCGGTCGAGGCGGTAGGGGGCTTCGTCGACGTCTTCGAGCCACACGATCGCGCCGGGTGGTGGTGGGGTGTCCAGGAGGGTGAGGGTGCCGCCGGTGGAGGGGCCGGTGGCGGTTCCGGGGACGAGGGCGGTGCCGCGGTAGGGGCCGGGGTCGCCGGTGAACAGGGCGCGGCGCAGGTGGTCGCGGGCGGCGCCGTCGTGGACGAAGGCGGGGGTGGCGGGCATGGGGCCGAACCAGGTGCGGCGGCCGAGGCGGTTGAGGCGGTCGTGCAGGACGGTGGTGTCGCTGGAGCCGATGAACGCCTTGGGTTCGGCGTGTTCGACGGCGGTCCAGTCGACGAGGTCCAGGACGCGTTGGCAGCCGTAGCCGCCGCGGGCGCAGAAGACGGCGGTGGTGGCGGGGTCGGTGAGGGCCTCGGTGAGGTCGGCGGCGCGGTCGGCGTCGGTGCCGCCGAGGTGGGGCAGGGTCGGGTGGGTGTCGCTGACGTGCTTGCCGTGCACGACTTCCAGGCCCCACGCCTCCAGCCAGGCGGTGCCGGCGCGCAGCATCCCGGGTGCGACGGGTCCGGCGGGTGCGACGAGCGCGACCCGGTCGCCGGCGCGCAACAGGCCGTCGCCGGGCCGGCCGCGCTGTTCGGGGTGGGCGGGCCCTGCGGCGGGGGCGGAGTGGACCAGGCGCAGGGCGCGTTCGCCCGGCGGTTGGGCGGCGTGTGCGGTGGTGGGCCGGGCCGTGCCCGCCGGGGCGGGCACGGGGCCTTCTCGTCGGGTCACCGGCGCAGGGGCAGGACGGGGACGTCGGGCGGGGTGAACCCGAAGACCTGGCCGTAGAAGGACAGTTCGGCCTCCAGCGCGGCGATGATGGACTCGGCCTTGCGGAACCCGTGCTGCTCGCCCTCGAAGGTCAGGTAGGCGTGCTGGATGCCGGTGCCGTCCAGGGCGGCGACGAACCGGTCGGCCTGCTCGGGCGGGCAGATCTCGTCCTCCAGGCCCTGCAGCAGCAGGACGGGTCCGGCGAGCCGGTCCACGCGGTGGGAGGGGGAGCGTTCGGCGTAGACGTCGGCGGCCTGGGGCCAGGGCCCGACGAGGCCGTCGACGTAGCGGGACTCGAAGTCGTGGGTCTCGCCGCCGTCGCCGGTCCAGCCGCGCAGGTCGAGGATCGGGAAGGCGACCATGCCGCACCGGTAGGTCTTGACCGAGGTCATCGACGCCGCGGAGGTCCAGCCGCCGGCGCTGCCGCCGCGGATGCCGAGGCGGGCGGGGTCGGCGGTGCCCTCGTCGGCCAGGGCCTGGGCGACGGCGGCGCAGTCGTTGACGTCCACGACGCCCCATTGTCCGCGCAGCCGTTCGCGGAAGGCGCGGCCGTAGCCGGTGGAGCCGCCGTAGTTGACCGCGACGACGCCGATGCCGCGGCTGGTGAAGTAGGCGATGTCGACGTCGAGGACGGGCGCGCTGCGGCCGGTGGGGCCGCCGTGGACGTGCACCACGTACGGCGGGCGTTCGTCGTCGGGGCCGGCGTAGTCGGGGTTGGTGGGCGGGTAGACGTAGGCGGGCACGTCCTGCCCGTCGGGGCCGGTGAACACGCGTTCGGCGGGCACCGGCAGGTAGTCGGCGGGCGGCAGCGCGGCGGGGGGCTCGGTGAGGCGGGTCAACTCGCCGGTGGACAGGTCCAGCCGGACCACGGCGGCTTCCTCGCGGGGCCCGGCGGCGCTGCTGACCACGACCCCGTCGTGCACGGCCAGGTGGGCGCCCCACACGGGCAGGTCGTTGTCGACGTCGGTGACGGTGCCGGACCGCTCGTCGAGCACCGCGAGCGCGCCGGAGCGCAGCACGAGGTGCCGGCCGCCGCCGAGGGTGGCGAACCAGCGGTTGCCCAGCCGCCACATGGGGCCGCCGAGTTCCTCGGCGCACGGGGCGAGGTGGGTGCGGGTGCCGTCGGGGCTGATGCGGTGCAGGTTCCACCAGCCGTCGGGGTCGGTGAGGGCGAGCAGGTCCGGCCCGTCCCACTCGACCTGGCACACCGCTTCCTCCGGCCCGCCCGCGACCACCCGGTGCTCGGTCGAGCCGACGTCGGCGACGCACAGTTCGGTGCCGTCCCACGGCATGTTGGGGTGGTCCCAGCCGATCCAGGCGAACCGGGTGCCGTCGGGCGACAGGCGCGGCCCGGTCATGAAGTGGTGGCTGGCGGCGAGCACGCGGGGTGCGGAGCCGTCGAGGGGGATGGCGACGAGGTCGCGGTGGATGTCGGTGCGCTTGTCGCCGGTGACGGTCTCGCGGACGCACCACACCTCGGTGCCGCCGGGTCCGGCGGTCAGGTCGGCGTAGCGGACCCCGTGGTGGCGTTGCGGGGCGTCGGTGATGGGCACCGGGGCCACGGGGTCGGCGTCCGGGTCGAACAGGTAGACGCGCTGGTCGTCCCAGTTGGTGAAGGCCACGCGGGTCCCGTCGGCGGTGTCGAGGACCACCCAGGGCCGCCCGCCGTACTCGTGGACGCGGTTGCGCACGTTCCAGGGCGGCGGCAGCAGGTCCCGCCCTTCGCGCACCAGCGCCACCCGGCCGGCCTCGGCCGGTCGTCCCTCCGCCCACCACGCCGAACCCGCGTGCAGGTCCACCCAGTGCAGGCCGCCGCCGGCCGCGGCGGCGTCGGCCGCGGCGATGGGCGATGTCCACGTTCCGTACGGTGCGATCTTCACCACGCCCGCGACCCTATAGCGGTGGTGGTCGAGCCGGTGAGCGCCGATCGGGCGCGCCGCGGACTCCACAGATGACGGAAAACCCGGGGGAGGGCTGCCGATCTTGGCTCGGTGGCCTAGGGTCGTTGGTGTCATGGCACGCGTCATCCACGTATTCCGCCAGCCCGACCGGTTCGTAGCCGGGACCGTCGGGCAGCCTGGCGAGCGCACGTTCTACCTGCAGGCGGCCGAAGAGGCGCGCCTGGTGAGCGTGGCGCTGGAGAAGCAACAGGTCGCCGTCCTCGCCGAGCGCATCGGTTCGCTGCTGGAGGAGGTGCACCGGCGGTTCGGGGCGGACGTGCCCGAGTCGGTGCCCGAGGACCTCCGGGACACCGAACCGCTGACGGTGCCGGTCGAGGAGGAGTTCAAGGTCGGCACGATGGGGCTGGGCTGGGACGCCGAGTCCCGCGCGGTGGTCATCGAGCTGCTGGCCATGACCGAGGAGGAGGTCGACGAGGCGGTGGTCCTCGACGACACCGAGGAGGGGCCGGACGCGGTGCGGGTGTTCCTGAGCCCGCTGGAGGCGCGGGCGTTCGCCGAACGCGCCGACCGGGTGGTGCGCGCGGGCCGCAAACCGTGCCCGCTGTGCTCGGAGCCGCTGGACCCCGACGGTCACGTGTGCCCGCGGCAGAACGGCTACCGGCGTTCGGACGAAGGCTGACCGGCGGTCGTGCGGCCCGGTGACGACGGAGTGCTCGATCTGCTTGCCCGCGGCCGGATCGAGGTCGAGGGCAGGCTGGTCGACGCGTCGAACGCGACCCTGTTCTGCGCGATCAGCGCGGACGGGGTGAGCGCGCAGTGCGTGTACAAGCCGGTGCGCGGCGAGCGGCCCCTGTGGGACTTCCCCGACGGCACCCTGGCGGGCCGCGAGGTGGCGACCTACCTGGTGTCGCAGGCCGCCGGGTTCGGGCTGGTGCCGCCGACGGTGCTGCGGCCGGGCCCGTTCGGGCCGGGCATGGTGCAGCTGTGGGTGGACACCCGCGAGGACGACGACCTGGTCGACATCGTCCCGGTGGACCAGGTGCGGCCGGGGTGGCGGGCGGTGCTGCGCGCCCACGACCGGCACGGTGACCCGGCGGTGCTGGTGCACGCCGACCACCCGCGGGTGCGGCTGATGGCGGCGTTCGACGCGGTGGTCAACAACGCCGACCGCAAGGGCGGGCACGTGCTGCACGCCGACGACGGCGGCGTGTACGGGGTGGACCACGGGATCTGCCTGCACAGCGACGACAAGCTGCGCACGGTGCTGTGGGGTTTCCTGGGCGAGCCGCTGCCCGAGCAGGCGGTGGACGGGCTGGCGCGGGTGCGGGCGGAGCTGTCCGGCGCGCTCGGGGAGGCGCTGCACGAGCACCTGACCCGCGCCGAGGTCGCCGCCCTGGCCGAACGCGCCGACAAGCTGCTGGCCGCCGGCGTCTACCCCGAGCCCTCCGACGACTGGCCCGCCATCCCCTGGCCCGCCTTCTGACCCACCTGCTTTCCCACGCCGCGCCGGGCGCGTTTGTGCTGCCGGCGCGACCGCCGATGGGGTGTAATCGGCGGGGTGAGCGGTGTTCAGCTTCGCGATGTGACCGAGGCCGACGTGCTGGTGTTCTTCGAGCACCAACTCGACCCCGAGGCCAACCGCATGGCGGCCTTCGTCGCCGCGGACCCCACCGACCGGGCCGCGTTCCTGGTCAAGTGGGCCCGGATCCTGGCCGACGACACCGTGTTCACTCAGACCGTCGAGTTCGACGGCCGCGTCGTCGGCCACGTCTCCCGGTTCACCCAGTTCGGCGAACCCGAGGTGACCTACTGGATCGACCGCGAGTACTGGGGCATGGGCCTGGCCACCGCCGCGCTCACCGAGTTCCTCAAGCGCGACCCGACCCGGCCGCTGTACGCGCGGGCCGCGGTGGACAACCTGGGTTCGCTGCGGGTGCTGGACAAGTGCGGGTTCGTCGCGGTGGGCGAGGACGTCGGCTACGCCGAGGGCCGCGGCGAGGAGGTCGAGGAATTCATTTTGCGGCTCGACGCCTGAACCGGCGAAGCTCACCGCCGTGACCGCGACGCTCATCACCCGCTTCGGCCCGGGCGTGCAGTCCTGGCTCGACGACCTGCCCGCCCTGGTCGACACCCTGTCCGCCCGCTGGGACCTGCAACCGGACCGGGTGTTCAGCGGCGGCACCTCGCACACCCTGCTGTGCCACCGCGCCGGCCGGCCGGTGGTGCTGAAACTGACCCCCGACCCGGAGATCGCCCGGCAGGAACTGGCCGCCCTGCGCGCCTGGGAACCGTCGCCGCGCGTGGTCCGGGTGCTGGAGGTCGACGTGGACGAAGGCGCCCTGCTGCTGGAAGGCCTGCTGCCCGGCACCCCCGCGGTCTACGACCCGCCCCGCATGACCGCCCTGCTCGACGCGCTGCACGTCCCGCCCCGCGGCGACTTCCCCACCCTCGCCGAGCGCGTCGACTTCGTGTTCGACCTGCTGGCCCGCCGCCGCCCCGGCGACCACACCGCCGGCCACGCGGCGGCCTCGAAACTGGCCCGCGACCCGGTCACCGCGACCCTCCTGCACGGCGACCTGCACCTGGAGAACGTCCTCGACGCCGGCGAACGCGGCCTGGTCGCCATCGATCCCCGACCGTGCGTCGGCGACCCGGCCGCCGACGCGGTCGACTTCGCCTACGCCGCCCCCGACCTGCGCTCCGGCATCGACGCCCTGGCCGGCGTCGTGGACGGTGACCGGCTGGCCGCGTGGTGCGCCGCGTTCGCCGACTTCTTCCCCGACCGCCGCGAGGAAGCACTGTCCCTGGCCTGACCCCGGCGTGGCAGGCGGTCACACGACGGGGTGAGCGGCTAGCGTCGCGGGTCGTGCGATCACAGGACTACGGACGGGACGTGCCGGCGGGGCCCAAGCGGCGCAAGGTGCCCGAGGTGGCCGCCGAACCCGGACTGGTCGCCGAGGACCCCGCCAGCGGGTTCTGCGGCGCCGTCGTGCGCTTCGAGCACGGGCGGGTGGTGCTGGAGGACCGGCACGGCCGCGAACGGCTGTTCCCGCTGCGCCCCGCCGGGTTCCTGGTCGACGGCAAGCCCGTCACCCTCGTCCGCCCCGCCGCCGCTCCCGCCAAGCCGGCCCGTTCGGCGTCGGGGTCGGTGCGGGTCGAAGGCCTCAAGGCCCGCACCGCCCGCGACTCCCGCATCTGGGTCGAGGGCCTGCACGACGCCGAACTGGTCGAACGCGTCTGGGGCCACGACCTGCGCGTCGAAGGCGTCGTCGTCGAACCGCTGGACGGGGTGGACGTGCTCGCCGACCGGATCGCGGAGTTCGGCACCGGACCCGGCCGCCGCCTGGGCGTCCTGGTCGACCACCTGGTGCCGGGCAGCAAGGAGTCCCGGCTGGTCGAGGGCATCCGCGACGAGCACGTCCTGGTCACCGGTCACCCGTACGTGGACGTGTGGCAGGCGGTGAAACCGGCGTCGGTCGGCATCGCGGCGTGGCCGGTGGTTCCGCGCGGCGTGCCGTGGAAGGACGGCGTGTGCGCCGCGCTGGGCTGGGGCGAGCCGGCGGCGGGCTGGCGGCGGGTGCTGGCGGGCGTGCGCGGCTTCCGGGACCTGGAGACCCCGCTGCTCGGCGCGGTCGAGCGGCTGATCGACTTCGTCACCGCCGGCGGGCCCGACGACGAGCAGCCCGACGAGTGATGCGACGGGCAGTCCGCGGGGCGGTTCGACGGGCGGGACGGGTGAACCGGTCACGCGCCGGGCCCGATGGTGGGAGGATGGCACCGTGGCCGCGTTGATCTGGTTGATCCTCGGTGTCGCCCTCGTGGCGGCCGAGATCCTCTCCGGCGACTTCGTCCTGGTCATGCTCGGCGTCGCGGCGCTGGGCGCGGCCGGGGTGTCGGCGCTGGGCGCGGGTGAGCTGGTCAGCGCGGCGGTGTTCGCCGTGCTCGCGCTCGGCCTGATCGTCGGCGCGCGGCCCGCGCTCAAACGGCGGCTCACCGCCGGGCAGGACCACAAGTCCGGCGTCGCGGCGCTGCTGGGCAGCACCGCCGTCGTCGTGTCCACTGTGGACGCCCACGGCGGCAGGGTCCGCATCGGCGGCGACGTGTGGTCGGCGCGGTCGCTGGACCACAGCGTGCTCGAACCCGGCGCGGAAGTCACCGTGGTCGAGATCCAGGGCGCGACCGCCGTCGTGCTCGGCATGTAGGACCCGGCAGCTAGGAGAGGAGAGGAGAGACGTGACCACGACGTTGATCGTCATCGCGGTCCTGGTGTTGTTCGTGCTCATCGTCGCGGTCAAGTCGGTGCTGGTGATCCCGCAGGCCACCGCCGCGGTGATCGAGCGGCTCGGCCGCTACCGCACCACCGCCGCGCCCGGCCTGAACATCCTGGTGCCCTTCTTCGACCGCGTCCGCGCCCGCATCGACCTGCGCGAACAGGTCGTGTCGTTCCCGCCGCAACCGGTGATCACCCAGGACAACCTCACCGTCTCCATCGACACGGTGGTGTACTTCCAGGTCACCGACCCGCGCGCGGCGGTCTACGAGATCTCCAACTACATCGTCGGCGTCGAGCAGCTGGCCACCACCACGCTGCGCAACCTGGTCGGCGGCATGAGCCTGGAGGAGACGCTGACCTCCCGCGACCAGATCAACAACCAGCTGCGCGGCGTGCTGGACGAGGCGACCGGCCGGTGGGGCATCCGGGTCGCGCGGGTGGAGCTGAAGGCGATCGACCCGCCGCCGTCCATCCAGGACTCCATGGAGAAGCAGATGCGCGCCGACCGGGAGAAGCGCGCCATGATCCTCACCGCCGAGGGCCAGCGGGAGTCCGCGATCAAGTCCGCCGAGGGCCAGAAGCAGGCGGCGATCCTGTCCGCCGAAGGCGCCAAGCAGGCCGCGATCCTGGCCGCCGAGGCCGAGCGCCAGTCCCGCATCCTGCGCGCCCAGGGCGAGCGCGCCGCCCGCTACCTGCAGGCCCAGGGCCAGGCCAAGGCCATCGAGAAGGTGTTCGCCGCGATCAAGGCGGGCAAGCCGACCCCGGAGGTGCTGGCCTACCAGTACCTGCAGACCCTGCCGCAGATGGCGCAGGGCGACGCGAACAAGGTCTGGCTGGTGCCCTCGGACTACGGCAAGGCCCTGGAGGGCTTCGCCCGGATGCTCGGCGCGCCCGGCGAGGACGGCGTGTTCCGCTACGAACCGCCCGCCGACGAACCCGCCCGCAGCACCCCGGAGGAGGACGAGGAGTCGGTGGCCGACTGGTTCGACACCGCTCCCGACCCGGCGGTGGCCGAAGCCGTCCGCGCCGCGGAAGCCGTGGCCCGCAAGGAAGTCCCCGGCCCGCTCGACTCGACCCGCGCGTCCCTGGCCGAAGCCGCGCCCGACACCACCGCCGCCCTCGGCCCCGGTTCCTCCCCCGAGGAGACCGAGCCGCCGCGCTCGCTGCACGAGTAGCGGGCGGGGGAGCACATACGGGCTGTTGGACGCTCGCGTATTTTCCGGCCCCGGAACAGCTTGAGCGTCCAACAGGCTTGTACCGGTCCTGCGGCGGTCGCGCCGGCGGTGCTGATCACAGTCGCCGCACCGAAGTGGAGCATCGTCACGCACCGTGCGGTGCGGTTGGATGTGCCGGTGCACCCATTGCCCGATCGAGTGAAGGCCTGGTTGGGTCGCCCGGACGTGTCGTGGTCGCGGCGGTGGGACGGGTTGACCGCGGCCGTGGCCGAGCTGTCCGCGGAGGTGCTCGCGGGGCCCGGCGGCCGGGCGGTCGTCGAAGCCGTCGCGGAAGTGCTGGTGGCCGGGATCGGCGGGCACCGGGGGCACCGGGCGGAGTTGGCGGGGCTGGTCGACCGGGTGTTGGACCTGCACGCGGTGGCCTGCGCGTCCGATCCGCCCGAGCCCGAGCACCTGGCGGGGTGGCTGCTGCACCTGCAGACCGCGTTCCCCGAGCCGCCCGAGGTGCGGCTGGCCCCGTACGCGGCGGCGTTGGGCGTGGACGGGTTGGCGCGGTACCGGGCCGAGGCGGTGGCGCGGTTCGAGCGGCTGCCGGTGATCGGGTTCGGGCAGACCGGGCGCTACGACCGCGAGCGGTGGGCGTTGCTGCGGGTGATGGAGGAGTTGGCCGAGCACACCCGGGACGTGGACCTGCACGTGCTCGTGCTGGCGCGGGACCTGTCGTCGGGGTGGCACTACCTCCAGGTGGCGACCGTGCTGCGGGACGCCGGGCGTTCCGAGGAAGCGCTGGAGTGGGTGGCGCGCGGTTTGGCCGCCACGGGCGGGCGGGGCGCGGCGGGGCGGCTGGTGGACCTCGCGGTGGACGAGTGCCTGCGGCTGGGGTCGGGGGAGCGGGCGGTGCGGTGGCGGCGGGAGGCGTTCCTGGCGTGGCCGACACCGGAGAACTTCGCGCGGCTGCGCGGGTTGGCCGTGGCGCAGGGGGTGTGGCCGCGCGTGCGCGACGAGGTCCTGGCGACGGTCACCGACACCGCGCTGCGCGACGACCTCGCCCGCCAGGGGTAGCGCCGCCGGTGCCGGCTGCTCAGGCCGATCGTGTCCGCAGCGCGTGCGGCGCCACGGCGCCGGTGATGCCGTAGGGGACGTGGCCGAGCAGGCTCCACCACTGGTCCCGGCCGAGGTGGAAGACCATGTCGCGCGTCATCGGGTCGGCGGTGACGCTCAGCCGCGGCGGCATGACCAGCAGCGCGCCGAGCACCCACCACAGCAGGCCGTAGCCGGTCCCGGCGGCGAGCAGCGGCCCGATCCGGCCCGCCCACCGCCAGGCGAGCGGGGCGAAGACGGGCGCCGATGACCGCGGAGTCGATGCCGGTCGGCGCGGGAGGCCCGCGCCGACACCGGGTTGCGCGCCGACCGCGCACGACCCCGCCCGACACGGCTGACCTCTGCCCGCCGCCGGCGACCGCGTCCCGGCGCTGGACGCTCGCCGGCGCGGCAATCCGCCTTCCGGGGCACCGGGCCGCAATTCTCGGGCATTTCCGGGTGCGGGCCGGCGTGTCGGCGCGGGCGCGTCCCACACTGGCGTCTCCGCGCGGGCGGTGGGGTCGGCGCGAGGCGTTCCCGGAGGCGGTTATGACGACTTATCTGCGTTCCCTGTCGCTTCGATCGCTGAACTACCCGTCGCATTTCCTGCGCCACCGGAACTTCGGCGTGGAATTGACCGGACTCGACGGTGACCTCGACCGGCGGGACGCGACGTTCCTGACCGAGGAGAACGCCGGCACGATCCGGTTCAAGGCCGCCTACCTGGGCGGACAGCCCAACCGCAGCGGCAGGTACCTGCGCCACCGCGACTGGGAGGTCACGCTGCAGCAGGAAGACCTGACCGGCGTGATCCCGGAACCGTCGCCCGAGCAGAAGCAGTTCACGCTCGACACGACGTTCCGAGTGGTGCTCGGATTGGCCGACGTGTCCTGTGTGTCGTTCGAATCCGTGCAGCACGCCAAGCACTACCTGCGGCACCGGGATTGGAAGTTCTTCCTGGAAAGGGCCGAGGACGACCTCGCGCGCAAAGACGCGTCCTTCCACGTGGTGAGCGGGCTGGTGCCGGTGCCAACACCGGACATCTGACGACTCACCCGGCCAGGGGCGGGCGGCGGTCGGTCCAGGGGCGGGCGCGTTCCAGTTGGGCGGCGGCGGCGAGGATGGTGTTCTCGCCGTGGGGTGGGCCGACCAGCTGGACCGCCAGGGGCAGGCCGGTGCTGGTGTGGCCGGCGGGGACGGCGGCGGCCGGGTTGCCGGTGATGTTCCACAGGGGCAGGAACGTCGTCATGCGCGCGGCGGCCAGGAGTGCGGCCACGGTCGGGCGGCGGCGCCACTCGCCGATGCGCAGCGGCGGGCGGGTCAGGACCGGGGTGAGCAGGAGGTCGTGGTCGGTGAAGACCCGGTTGGCGTGGTCGGTCAGCGCCTGGGACTGGTCCAGCGCCGTGCGCACGGCCCGACGGGGCAGGGCGCGGCCGAGGGCGGCGACGCGGCGGGTGCGCGGGTCCAGCCGGTCGGGGCGGTCCAGGGTGTCCTCGGTGATCGCGGCGCAGTGCAGGTAGCGGGCGGCGAACGCGGCCGACCCGGAGACGTCGCGCATCTCCGGGTCGAGGCGGACGACGTCGTGGCCGAGGTCGGTGAGCAGGCTCGCGGTGTCCAGGACGGCGTCGCGGACCTCTTCGCTGATCGGGATGCCCGGCCCCCACGTGCGCAGGGACACCGCGATCCGCAGCCGGCCCGGGTCGGGGGCGGTGGCGGCGGTGTGGGCGTGGTCGGGGGCGAGGACGTCCAGCAGGACGGCGGCGTCGCGGACGTGCCGGGTGATGGGGCCGGCCACGACCAGACCGGTCCACATCTGCTCGTCCAGCGGGACGTGGTCGCGGTGCGGTTTGAGGCCGAACAGGCCCGTGCACGCCGAGGGGATGCGCACCGAGCCCGCGCCGTCGGTGCCCACCGCGGCACCGACCATGCCCGCCGCGACGGCCGCGGCCGAACCGCCGCTGGACCCGCCCGGCGAGTGCTCCGGCGACCACGGGTTGCGGGTCGCGCCCGCCCAACTGCTCTCGGTGTAGGGCCACAGCCCCATTTCCGGCATGCGGGTCCGGCCCACGATGACCGCGCCGGCGGCGCGCAGGCGGCGCACGATCTCCGAGTCGGCGGTGGCCCGCGCCTCGACCGCGGCGGTGCCCTTGGTGGTGGGCAGACCGGCGACGGCCAGGTCCTCCTTGACCGCGACCGGCACGCCCAGCAGGGGCGCGTCCTCGCCGCGGGCGCGTCGGGCGTCGGCCTCGGCGCGGGCGCGTCGGGCGTCGGCCTCGGCGGCGTCCGCGCGGGCCCGGTCGGTGAACACCAGGCGGAACGCGTTGAGCGAGCGGTCGTGCGCCGCGATCCGGCGCAGGCACTCGTCCACCAGGTCACGGGAGGTCAGCTCGCCCGCGCGCAGCAGCTCGGCTTGCCGCGCGGCGCCCGCGAAGCACGCGTCGGTCAGGTCCATGGCCGCACCCTAGGGCAGGAGCGGCTCAGGTCGGCCGGTGACGCGCGCGGTGGCGCAGCACGAGGAACGCGACCAGCAGCAACGGCCACGGGAACGGCAGCGGCGACGCGATCCACGCCACGACCGCGATCACGGCGACGATCGCGACGACCGGCGGGCGGTCCCTGCCGGACGGGCGCGGGGTGTGGGTGGGTTCGGGGGTCCGGGTCGGGGGCAGGTCGGCGGTCAGGGGTGCCAGGTCGGCGCGGTGGACGGCGGCGTAGGCGGCGGCGATGCGGTCCTCGGCTTCGGCCAGGGTCAGCCGGCCCTCGCCGACGGCGTCGCGCAGCCGTGCCGCGATCGCGTCCCGTTCGGCGTCCGAGGCCCGGACCCCGTCCGAGGCGTGGCGCTCGTCGGTGCTCCGGCTCCGGTCGGCGGGTGGGGTGGGGTGTGTCATGGGGTCGATGGTGTGCGCGCGGCGCGGGTCTCCGCATCGGTCGAGGGGCGGTGACGCGGACTACGTCCCCCGACGTACGCGGTGCGGGCATGATCGGTGTCATGCCGACGTGGGTGCTGTGGCTGGCGGTGGCGCTGGTGCTGGTCGTGATCGTCGCTCGGCACCGGCGGCGGGCGCGGGCCGAGGTGCTGCTGGACGAACACGCCCGCCGCCGGACCGCGCGGGAGTCGCCGTCGCCGGTGTCGGTGTGGCGGGAGGCCAACCGGCTGTTCCGGGCCGGTGACCGGGAAGGGCTGTTGCTGCTGGCCGAGATCGGCCGGGAGCTGCCGTCGCGGCGGCAGGACGTGGTGGACACGTGGCTGGCGGCGTTGCGCGGCGGGGTCAGCCGGGGGCTGGACGCGGGGTGGCGCGCGGCGGTGCAGAGCGAACTGGTGGCGCACCTGCGGCCGGGTGCGGACTACTGGCCGGGCATGGACGTGCGGGCGGCGGGGGCGATCCTGGTGGAGGTCGACCTGTCCGGGTGCCGGGTGGGGCGGGCGGACTTCACCGGGGCGGTGTTCGTGGGGGACGCGCGGTTCGAGGCGATGACGGTGACCGGGGAGGCGGTGTTCGACGGGGCCCGGTTCCTGCGGCACGGGCTGTTCACCGACACCCTGTTCGCCCGGTCGCTGTCGATGGTGGCGGCGGTGTTCACCGGCAACCTGGCGCTGTCGGGGGTGCAGGTGGCCCATGCGGCGCGGCTGGCCGGGGCGAAGGTGTCGGGGCGGGCGGACCTGCGGCGGGCCGAGTTCGGCGGGTCGGCGGGGTTCGAGTCGGTGTTCTTCGGCGGGCGGGCGCTGTTCGGCGAGGTGGTGTTCCACCGGGACGCGTTGTTCACCGGCGCGTGGTTCCGCGGCCGCACCGACGTGACCTCCGCCCTGATCGGCGAGACGGCGGACTTCGGCGGGGCCCGGTTCGGGCGGCGCGTGATGCGCTGACCACGCGCTACCAGCGGAGACTACAACGGGAACCGGCTCGCGGCCGTGAGAGCGGTCCGGCGATCGGCTGAACCTGCCGCCCGGCAACGATCACCTGATCCCTCGGCCGCGCGGAAGAGGTGCCCAGGACCGACCGCATCGGCGCCGGCCGGTGGCCTCCACCCTGCTGCTTCGGCCCGGCGCTCGACCGTGATCGCCACGCGGGCAGGCCACCGGCCCGCTTCGGGCGCCGGCCTCCGGCCTCCGGCCCCCGTCTCCATTGTCCCATGGGGCACCGACAAGATCAGGCGGTCCGGCGGCGTCAGGCGGCCAGGCGGTCCGGCACGGCCGAGAGGCGCGACGAGATCAGGCGGCGCGGCGGGTCAGGCGGCGCGGCGGCGGTGGCGGGCTACCTGTTCTCGGTTGGCGCAGCGGGTGGTGCAGTAGCGGCGGCGGCCGTTGCGGGAGGTGTCGACGTAGACGGTGCCGCAGCCGGGGCGGGCGCAGTGGCCCAGGCGGCCGGGGTCCTCGCACAGCACGTGGGCCAGGCCCGAGGCGGTGAAGGCGCGGACGCGGTCGGGGGTGGGGGCGGTTTCCGGGGCGAAGTGCAAGTGCGGGGCGCGGCCGTCGTGGGTGGAGATGTAGGGGCGGGCGGCGGCTTCCGCGAGCAGGGTGTTGACGTGCGCCACGCGGTCGACCTCGCCGGTGAACACCGGTTCCAACCGCCGCGCCCACGCCAGCAGGTCCCTGGCCTGGGCGGGGGAGAGGGTGCCGAGGGGCTTGTAGGCGTGGTCGCGCAGGAGGGTGAGCAGGTCGTCGGCGGTGGCCGCCCGGTCGGCGTTGACCAGGGACGCCGCGAGCTGCGCCGCCGCGCCGCCGTAAGGGTTGAAATGCACTGAACCATGACACCACGCTGGGTGGCGTGACGACCAGATGCCCTTCCTGCGGGTGGCCCACCACCGACCACGTCCACCCGGTGTCCCGGCACGGCCGCACGGCCTACCTCCGCTGCGTCTGCGGCCTGTGGCTGGTGCTGGACGCGGGACGGGTGGTGGCCACGGCCGGCGGCCCAAGATCGGCTATCGTCCCGTCCCCGTGACCACCCGCCGCGAGCTGCTGTGCGACACCGTGATCTCCGTGCTGGCCGACGAGGGCGGCCGAGGGCTCACCCACCGCGCGGTGGACCGGGCCGCCGGCGTCCCGCTGGGCACCACCAAGAACTACTTCCCCACGCGGGAAGCGCTGCTCCAAGCCGCCGCCGAGCGGATGGCGCTGCTGCACGCCGAAGCCGTGGCCCGGCTGCGGGAATCCACGCCCGCCGACGTCACCCCGACCCGGGTGGCCGAGCTGTACCCGGCCCTGCTGCGCCGCGCGGTGCTCCAGGACCCCACCCACCTGCTCGCCATGGCCGAGCTGTACCTGGAGGCGGTGCGCCGTCCCGCGGTGCGCGAGGCGCTGGGCCGCATGGTCGTCTCCAACGCCGAAGCGGGCGCGTCCCTGCACCGCGCCGCCGGGCTGCCCTCGACCGCGCGGGACGCCGGTCTGCTCGACGCCTACTTCCTCGGCGTCGCCGTGTCACTGCTGGCGCTGCCCGCCGAAGCCCTGCGCGCCACCGGCCTCGACGACCCCTACGCACTGGGACTGGGCCTGTTCCACGCCGCCGTCCCACCCTCAGGGCACGGGGACCAGCCGCTCGACCCCGGTGGCGACGAGCCGGGTGGGCACGACGGGGGCCGCGCCGCAACTGCCCGGACGTGCGGGCGGTAGGTCCCGGCTCTCCACCGCCACCCGCCACGCCCGCCCGTCGGCGTGCCGCACCGTGGTGCCCCGCACGGTCAGCACATCCAACCGCTCACCGAGCCGTTCCCGCACCGCCAGCTCCGCGACCTGCCCCTCCTTCGGGAACGCCGACCGGCCCCGGCAACGCTGCGTGACCACCCGTCCGTGCGCGGCCTCCGCGAGCAGGTGCCGCGCGAACGGCACGTCCAGCCGCCCGTACAGGTACCCGGTGGGCAGCAGCACCCCGGTGGGGGAGAAGCGGTGCCCGCCGGTGTGCGTGCACTCCCACACCGCCTCCGGGTGCTCCACGGCCAACTCGGCGACCAGCGGACGCCCCCACAGCGCGCAGCACACGTCCCGCCGGCTGTTCGTGCACACCATCAGCAACGGCTGCGCGACCGGCTCACCCAACCCCGGCCGCACACCCTCAGCCAGAGCCGCGAAATCCAAGTCCAGCAACCGAACCGGGTCGATGTCGGCGCCTTCCAGCCAACTCGCGCCCGGCGCCGTGGACGCCACGTACACCCGGCGCGGCGCGGGCCGGTGGGTGTCGGCGTGGTGACCGGGCCGACGGATCAGCAGCACCCGCACCCCCGCGGCCTCCGCCCGACGCCCCAGTTCCGCCCCCAGCGCCGGGTCCAGGTGGCTCTCGGTCAGCGCGTCCCGGCCCCACGGGCCCGGCTGCTCCAGGCAGATCCACGCGGCGGCGGTGGCGGCGGTGCCCGCCTGCGGCTCGTGCAGGGCCGCCGACACGGCGGCACAGCGTGGCTCGGTCACCACTCCAGAGTGCACCCGTAGGGCCGTTCGGGTGACACCGGGGTGTCCACTCCGCTCACAGAAGAACCGCCACCGGCCGCCGACCCGGCCCCGTACGGTGGCCCCATGATCACCGGAACCGCGGCCGGCGTGCCGTACGTGGCCCTGCCACCCCGCACCGGCCGGCGACTGGTCCTCGCGTGGCACCTGCTCGGCGAACCCGGCACACCCCAGGACATGGCGGCCACGCTCCCGCTACCCGAGGTGGACGCCTGGCGCGTCTACCCGGCGCTGCCGCTGCGCGAACCCCGCCCCGACTTCCTCCTCGACGGCTACGCCCCGCTGGTCACCGAAGCCGCCGACGTCGTCCCGGACCTGGTCACCGCGCTGCGCGCCGAACTGGGCTGCGCCGGACCGGTCGACGTCGTCGGTGGCTCGGCGGGCGGGCACGTGGCGCTGCTGACCGCCGTGCGCGGCGAAGTCCAGGTGCGGCGGGTGGCCGTGGTCAACCCCGCCGTCACCGCGCAGTCGGTGATCGAGGCGTCCGTGGCCGCCGGCGCCCTGCCCGCCTACGAGTGGACGCCCGCCGCCCACGCCGCCGCCGCGCCCCTGGACGTCCTCGCCGCCGCCGACCGGTTCACCGCGCCGCTGCTGCTGGTGCGCGGCGCCGACGAGTACCCGGCGTTCCGGCCGGTGCAGCAAAAGCTGTGCGACGCCGTCCCCGGCGCGAAACTGGTCGACGTCGACGGCCTGGCCCACATGCTGGTCACCCAGGTGGACGAAGTCCGGGCGGAGGTGGGCGCGTGGCTGGCCGACTGACCGTCGTGACCGGCGGCAGCCGGGGGATCGGCGCGGCGACCGTGCGCCGGCTCGCCGCCGACGGCCACCGCGTCGTCCTGGGCTACCGCGCCGCCCGGGAGGACGCCGAACGCCTCGCCGCCGAGGTCGACGGGCTGGCCGTGCGCTGCGAGGTCGCCGACCCCGACGACGTCGACGCCCTGTTCACCGCCGCCGCCCGCCTCGGCCGCGTCACCGGCGTGGTGATCAACGCCGGCATCACCAGCCCCGCCGGACCACTCGCCGACACCGAGGTCGCCGACCTGCGCCGGGTGATCGACGTCAACGTCCTCGGCGCTCTGCTGTGCGCCCGCCGCGCCGCCCGCGACCTCACCGAGGGCGGCGCGATCGTCTCCGTGTCCTCCGCCGCCGCGACGCTGGGCAGCCCGGGGGAGTACGTCCACTACGCCGCCAGCAAGGCCGCCGTCGACGCCATGACCGTCGGCCTGGCCAAGGAACTGGGCCCACGTGGCATCCGCGTCAACGCCGTGGCCGCCGGCACCGTGCACACCGACATCCACCACCTGTCCGGCATCCCCGACCGCCCCGACCGCGTCGCCCCGCTCATCCCGCTGCGCCGCGCCGGCCGACCCGAGGAGATCGCCGCCGCCGTCGCCTGGCTGCTCGGCGACGACGCCTCCTTCACCACCGGCGCCGTCCTCCGCGTCGCCGGCGGCCTGTGACGCGCGGGGACGGCCCCTGACCGGTCACGCGCCCGAGGTCACCGGCAGGCGGGGAGCGGTCAGCACGCGCGGGCCCGACTCGGTGATCGCCACCGTGTGCTCCACGTGCGCCGCCCGGCTGCCGTCCACCGTCCGCAGCGCCCACCCGTCCGGGTCGGTGGTGTAGGCGTCCCGCCCGCCCGCGTGGAACATCGGCTCGATCGCCAAAGCCATGCCCGGCCGCAGCGTCAGCCCCCGACCCGGCCGGCCCTCGTTGGGCACGCCCGGCGACTCGTGCATCGCCCGCCCGATGCCGTGACCGCCGAAGTCCTCCGGGATGCCGTAGCCCGCCGCCCGCCCGATCCGGCCGATCGCCGCCGACACGTCACCCAGCCGCCCACCCGGCACCGCCGCCTCGATCGCCGCCGCCAACGCCCGCTCGGCCGCCGCGATCAGCGCCAGGTCCGCCGGATCGGCCTGCCCGACCACGAAGCTGACCGCCGAGTCGCCGTGCCAGCCGTCCACGTGCGCACCGCAGTCGATGCTCACCAGGTCGCCCTCGCGCAGCCGGTAGCCGTCCGGGATGCCGTGCACGATCACGTCGTTGACCGACGCGCAGATGTAGCCGGGGAACGGCGTCGGCGCGAACGACGGCCGGTAGTGCAGGAACGACGACCCCGCGCCCGCCGCTCGGATCACCCCGGCGGCCACCTCGTCCAACTCCAGCAGCGACACCCCCACCCGGGCGTGCTCGCGCACCGCCGCCAGCGCGTCGGCCACCACCAGACCCGCCACCCGCATGGCGTCGAACTCGCCGGGGGACTTCAACTCGATCACCGGAACCCACTCCCAACCGTGATAACAATACCGGTATAGATATCACAGTCACGTCGGTATTACCATCGCGCACATGGTGCGACAGCCGCTCACCCAGTCCGACCGCGAACGCGGCGAACGCCTCGGCGACGCCCTGCGCCGCGCCCGCGGCGACCGCAGCATGGTCCAGGTCGCCACCGCCGCCGGCATCTCCGTGGAAACCCTCCGCAAGATCGAACGCGGCCGCATCCCCACCCCCGCCTTCTTCACCGTCGCCGCCCTCGCCGACGCCGTCGGGCTCTCCCTCGACGACCTGTGCCGCCAACTCACCGCCGAGCGCCCCGCCGCCTAGATGCCCGACGCCCGGATGCCCGACCACACCACCCCCGAACCGGTCCCGCTCGTCCCCGAGATCACCCTGCACACCGCCGGCGACATCACCGCCCTCTGGGAACGCCTCGGCACCCCCGACCCGCCCTTCTGGGCCTTCCCGTGGGCCGGGGGACAGGCACTGGCCCGCCACCTGCTCGACCACCCCGACCTCACCGCCGGCAAGCGCGTCCTCGACCTCGCCACCGGCTCCGGCCTCGTCGCCATCGCCGCCGCCCGCACCGGCGCCGCCCACGTCACCGCCAACGACGTCGACCCCCTCGCCGGAGAGGCCGCCACCCGCAACGCCCACGCCAACGACGTCACCCTCACCGTCGAGATCGCCGACCTCCTCGACACCGACACCGACCACGACGTCGTCCTCACCGGCGACGCCTTCTACGACCGCGACATGGCCGCCCGCGTCCTGCCCTTCCTCCACCGCGCCCACCACCGCGGCGCCCTGGTCCTCATCGGCGACCCGCAACGCGCGCACCTGCCCCGCACCGGCCTCACCCGCGTCGCCACCCACCAGGTCCCCGTCCCGCGCGACCTCGAAGGCACCACCCTGCGCACCACCCACGTCTGGCGCCTCCGACCGGAAAACCGCTACACCACACCTGGGCACCACCAGTAGCGTCCGCGACCATGCGCGCCGGGACGAGCGACCACACCACCCGCAACCGCCACCACTGGGACACCCGCGCCGCCGCCGCGCACGGCCCCCTGGCCCGGGCCCACTGGTCCCGCACCGAACCCGCCTGGGGCCTGTGGGCCACCCCCGAAGCCACCCTCCGCGTCCTGCCCGACGACATCGCCGGTCAACAGGTGGTCGAACTCGGCTGCGGCACCGCCTACATCTCCGCCTGGCTCGCCCGCGCCGGCGCCCACCCCGTCGGCATCGACATCTCCACCGCCCAACTCGCCACCGCCCGCGCCATGCAGGCCGAATTCGACCTCCACTTCCCCCTCCTGCTCGCCGACGCCGAACACGCACCCTGCGCCGACAACACCTTCGACCTCGCCATCAGCGAGTACGGCGCCTCCCTGTGGTGCGACCCCCACCGCTGGATCCCCGAAGCCGCCCGCCTCCTGCGCCCCGGCGGCCGGTTGGTCTTCCTGCACCGCTCACCGCTGTTCGCCCTGTGCGCCCGCCCAGGCCAACCCGCCGCCACCACCCTGCAACGCCCCCAGGCCGACCTCGACCACGTCGACCACGACACCGCCACCGAGTTCACCCTCCCGCACGGCGCCATGCTCCGGCTGTTGCGCGCCAACGGTTTCGACGTCGAAGACCTCATCGAGATCCACGCACCCGCCACCACCCACCACGACTACCCGGAAGTCACCGCGCGGTGGGCCCGCCAATGGCCCAGCGAGGAAATCTGGAAAGCCCGCCTCCGCCCCCTCTGACCACCCCGGCCCCGGCGGCTTCGCACTGACCCGCCCCAGCCGCGGCCACCTCGCCTCACCCGGCCGGCCGGGCCGGCCGGTTGTCGCTAGGCGCGCCGATGGGCGAACTTGTCCGTCGCCGCCAGCACCGCCTCCGCCATCCCCGGGTCCTGCGCGCTGTGCGAAGCCTCCCGCACCACCACCAACTCCGCGTCCGGCCACGCCCGCGCCACGTCCCACGCCGTCGCCACCGGCCCCTGCACGTCCCACCGGCCGTGCACCAACACCGCCGGGATCCCGTGCAACCGCGGCATGTCCCGCAACACCACACCGTCCTCCAGCCACGCCCCGTGCCGGAAGTAGCGCGCCGTGATCCGCGCGAACGCCATCCGCCACCGCGGGTCCAACTCACGCGGCGACGGCTCCCGGTCCGGGTCCAACGTCAGGATCGACGACTCCCACGCCACCCAGTCGTCCGCCGCCTTGCGCCGCACCGCCGGATCGGGGTCGTTCAACAACTCGTCGTACGCCGCCACCAGATCCGTCGCCCCCGCCGGCGCCCCCTCCCGGAACCGCTGCCACTCCTCGGGGAAGAACCGCCGCATCCCGTGGTAGAGCCACTCCAACTCCTCACGCCGGCTCGTCGTCACCGCCACCAGCACGACCTCGCTCACCCGCTCCGGGTGCAGCTGCGCGTACCGCAACCCCAGCGTCGACCCCCACGACCCGCCGAACACCATCCACCGGTCCACACCCCGGTCCACCCGCAACCGCTCCATGTCCGCCAGCAGGTGCGCCGTCGTGTTCGCCGACAGGTCCGTCCCGTGGTCCGCCGCGTGCGGCGTCGACCGCCCCGAACCCCGCTGGTCGAACAGGATGATCCGGTACGCCTCCGGGTCGAACTGCCGCCGCATACCGGGGGAGCAGCCCGTGCCCGGACCACCGTGCAGGCACACCACCGGCTTGCCCTCCGGGTTGCCGCACTCCTCCCAGTACACGAGGTTCCCGTCACCGACGTCGAGCATCCCGTGCGCGTACGGCTCGATCTCCGGGTACACCACTTCTCCTCCCACAGAAACAACAGTGCTGTTACATTAGGGGAGTGGACGACAACCCCACCACCGATTACCTCGGCACCCGCCTGCGCCACCTGCTCGACCTGCTCGACGACGGCGTGGCCCACGCCTACACCCGACTCGGCCTCGACGGCTTCCGACCCCGCTACAACCCGATCATCCGGATCGTCCACGCCCGCGGACCCCGGTCCATCCGCGACCTGGCCGCCACCACCGGCGTCACCCACTCCGCCGTCAGCCAGACCGTCAACCAGATGCACCGCGACGGCCTCGTCGAACTCCACCCCGGCGACGACGCCCGCCAACGCATCGTCCACCTCACCCCGCGCGCCCTCGAACTACTGCCCGTCCTCGACGCCGAGTGGCACGCGACCACCACCGCCGCCCGCGAACTCGACGCCGAACTCCCGTACCCGCTCAGCGACCTCGTCGAGCACGCCCTGCGCGCACTGGGGGAGCGGCCCATGCCCGACCGCATCGAACGTCACCTGTAAAGCTCCAGGAGCTCGCCGCCCAACCGCCTCAGCTCGGCCCGCACCGCGTCCGACTCCACCACCTCGGCCAACGCACCCCACCCCGCCAGGTGCTGCGCCACCATCAGCGGAGTGGGCGCGGACACCCGCACCCGCGCCATCCCGTCCTCAGTGGACTCCACCGCGCAGTGCCGCCCGAACTGGCTCCGCAACACCCGAACGTGCCGCTCCTGGACCACGACCGTCGCCTCGGCCGACGTCTGGAACCGCTCGACCTCCGTCACCACCCGGTCCCAGGCCTCCGACAACTCGAACCCCTCGGGCCGCACGACCTCCTCGTCGGTGACCTCCACACCCGCCACCCGGTCCACCCGGAACGTCCGCTGGCCCTCCGGCGTGCCCGCGACCAGGTACCAGACGTCGTCCTTGTCCACCAACCCCAACGGGTCCACCACCCGCACCGATCGCTCCCCGGACCGCTTCACGTAGTCCAACCGCACCTTCCGCCGAGCCACCACCGCCCGCTGGAGGTCCTTGACCAGTTCTGGCCGCTCCTTGTCCCGCTGCCCCCACCGAGCCGGGTCGATCACCACCGCGTCCGCCGCCGCCTCGGCGTCCCGCCGGAACGTCTCCGGCAACGCCCGCACCAACTTCCGCAACGCCGCCTTGGCCTCGGCGCTGACCGCCGCCGCCGGCCCCACCAACACGAACAGCGCTTGAGCTTCACTCGCACTGAGCCCGCTGAGATCCGTCCGCGCCCTGCCAACGAGTTCCCAGCCGCCGCCACGGCCGGGCTGCGGGTAGACGGGGATGCCGGCCGCCGACAGAGCTTCGAGATCCCGCCGCGCGGTCGCCACCGACACTTCGAGTTCAGCCGCGAGCTCAGCCGCGGTCACCCGCCCACGCGCCTGCATCAGGAGCAGGGCAGCCACCAGTCGATCCGCACGCATGGGGTCCAGTGTGGTGGGTGAAGTGCTCACCGACTGAGCACTTTGGGTGGGTTGCGTCGAAGTCGAACACCTGATCGAACAGGCCGGGGGAGCAGGGGAGAGGTCAGCCTGCGCGCTGCCCTGGGACTCACCGGATTCGGGACTCGCAGGACCCGGGGGGAGCACTGGGCGCGTTGGCGCGTACTGGGTGCGGCCTCCGGCCCCCGTCTCCATCATCCCACGCACCACCGACAATCCCAGCCGATCGACCACCTAAGGACCGCCGAAACACTGGAGCCGACCGCCGAAACAACTCGGCCGCCAACAAGCTCCGGCCGCCGGCAAATCGGGGACCGCCGATCCGGGGGCGAGGCGAGCACGCGGGCGGTCGGGTGGGGATCGGGGTTGGGGGCGATCCTCGAAGGGCGTCAGAGTCGGCCCCCGAAGCGCTTACTTAACATAATGTAGATTATCGGCGTTGCGGGACAGGCCGGTCATCGAGGTCGACATACGTCACGTGACGTATCTACGGCAGTGTCGGCGGATGGTCGATTGGGTCTGCGCGTCCGGCTGCCGTCGATGATCAAGCCTTCGGTGGCCTGGCCCGTGTGCCGCGATGGTTCTTCGTGTCGGCGGCCTGGCGATGCGGTGTGCGTTGCGGGCGTGCGACGTGCGAGCGTCCGAGGGGTCGACGGGCCGGGGTGGTCGGACGTGATGGCAGATCCCCCGGTTGTGGCCGAGTCCGCGTCAAGGTCTGCGTCGCCGAAGCCGCGCCC
Source organism: Saccharothrix sp. (assembly GCF_031180885.1). Classification (GTDB taxonomy): domain Bacteria; phylum Actinomycetota; class Actinomycetes; order Mycobacteriales; family Pseudonocardiaceae; genus Actinosynnema. Next base: position 197,648 of record NZ_JAPSLK010000003.1, on the reverse strand, counting down.
CGTCGACCCCGACCCACACCCACACCCACATTTCATGGATAATCGGCATTATCCATGAAATGATCTTGATCCCCCTGCCCTGATCAACTTCGCGGTGCGCCTGCCGAAATTGTCGGTGTCGTGCGCTAGGAAGATCACATGCGTGTGCTCGACGCCCAGGAGTCGTTCTTCCTCGCCCGCCGTCCGCGCAAGGACTCCCCCCACACCACGGCGGCCTACCGGCGGGACCTCGCCGGGGTCACCGCCCTGCTCTCCGACGTCGTCTCCGCTCCCCCGGACGACCTCCTCGTCGCCCACCTGACCGCCGGCAACCTGCGCAAGGCGTTCGGGGTCTTCGCGGACACGCACGCGAAGTCCTCGGTGCTTCGGGCCTGGTCGACCTGGAACCAGTTCCTCACCTTCTGCGTGGCCGAGGACCTGTTGCCCGGCAACCCGATGGGCGCGGTCGCGCGGCCGAAGACGCCACCGTTGGTGCCCAAGCCGTTGCGGGGTGAGGACACGCCCGAGAGGCTCCTGGCGGCGGCGGCCGAAGGGGTGCGCAAGGCGCGGGACCCGTGGCCGGAGCGGGACGTGCTGGTGTTGGCGTTGGGGCTGGTCGCGGGGTTGCGGTCGGCGGAGATGCGGACGTTGACGTTGGCCTCGGTGGTCGGGCGGCCCGGTGAGCGGCGGTTGCACGTGGCGGGCAAGGGGAACCGGGACCGGTCGGTGCCGATCGAGCCCGCGATGGACCGGATCATCGAGCAGTACCTGGAGTCGTGCCGGGCGCGGTTCCCGCAGGGGCGGTTCGACCGGGGGTCGGCGTTGCTGCGCGACCGGCACGGCGAGCCGATCGGGCGCGGTGGGCTGGAGTACCTGGTGCGGTCGTGCTTCCGCTGGGCGGGGTTGCACGACCGGGTCCCCTCGGGGGCGAACCTGCACGCGCTGCGGCACACCTTCGCCACGCGGCTGGCGGAGGACGGCGCGTCGGCGTCGGAGATCATGGCTCTGCTGGGCCACGCGTCGCTGGCGACGTCGCAGAACTACATCGAGGCGACGGCGCGGGAGCGGCGGGCGGCGGTGGCGGGCAACCGGACGTACGTGTCGTTGGCGAACCTGCCGTCGGCGCGGCGGGACGACGACGGGTTGTGACGGTTCACGGGCTCAGCCGGGAACAGAGGCCGTCGCCGGGCCACTCCGGTGTCGTGCGCACGCCCGGGGCCTTCGTGCTCGGGGTCCTCGGTGGCGGGCCGCACCGGGGATGGTGGCGCGGGCCGGGAGAGCCGATCACACTTCTGCCGGCAGTGCGTTGGGCTGTTCGGGTGATGCTTGGGTGACCTTGTTCGAACGGGTGTACGCAGGTGTCATGAGGGCGGCGTGGCGTGGGGTGTTGGTGTTCGGGTTGGTGACGTTCCCCGTGCGGTTGTTCCCGGTGGTGCGGGGCCACGGGGTGCGGTTGCGGCAGGTGCATCGGGCTGATTCGGGGCGGATTCGGCATCGGCGGGTGTGTGAGGTGTGCGGGGAGGAGGTGGCGTTGGCCGACGTCGGGCGTGCGGTGGAGGTGGGTGACGGGCGGCTGGTCGCGGTGGAGGCCGACGAGTTGGCGCGGGTGCCGGTGCCGGAGGGGCGGGTGATCGAGGTGGTGCAGGTGGCCCGGGCCGAGGAGGTGGATCCGGTGGTGTTGGGGCGGGCGTTCCACGTCGAGCCGGAGGCGGCGGCGGTGGGGTCGTACGTGGTGTTGCGGGACGCGTTGGAGCGGTCGTCGCGGGTCGGGGTGGCTCGGGTGGTGGTGCGGCGGCGGGAGCGGGTGGCGTTGGTGCGGGCGCGGGGCTCCGGGTTGGTGGTGCAGACGCTGTTGTGGGACGACGAGGTGCGGGAGCCGGATCTGGGGTTCCTGGAGGGTGCGGCCGCTCCCCCGGCGTCGGCGGCGCGGATGGCGGCGTCGTTGGTGGAGTCGATGACGGCGCCGTTGGACCTGTCGGTGTTCGAGGATCGGCGGGCGGCGGCGTTGGCGGGGTTGGTGGAGGCGAAAACTAGCCCGTTCGAGTGATGCCCTGGTGCGAAAACCGCAGTTGACGGGTACCCACGTGGAATGAGGTCCGTGTGGCGTGGGGCGATCTCCTTCGGCTTGGTGACGATCGGTGTCCGGTTGTACACGGCGACGGAGGAGCACGACTTCCGGTTCCACCAGGTGCACCGCGAGGACGGTGGGCGCATCCGCTACAAGCGGGTGTGCCAGGTGTGTGGCGAGGAGGTGGCCTACGCCGACATCGCCAAGGGCTACGAACTGGACGACGGTCGTGTGGTGGTGATGGACAACGAGGACTTCGACAAGTTGCCGATCAACACCGATCACGCGATCGACGTGCTGGAGTTCGTGCCGGCGGAGGAGATCGATCCGATCTTCTTCCAGAAGGCGTACTACCTGGAGCCGGACAAGGCGGCGACGCGGCCGTACGTGTTGTTGCGGACGGCGTTGGAGCGCAGTGGGCAGTTGGCGGTCGTGAAGATCACGATCCGGCAGCGGGAGACGTTGGCGATGCTGCGGGCCCGTGAGGACCTGCTGGTGATGCACACGATGTTGTGGCCGGACGAGGTGCGCAAGCCGGACTTCGACTTCCTGGACTCCGACGTGGAGGTGCGTCCGCAGGAGTTGAAGATGGCGTCGTCGCTGGTGGAGAGCATGGCGGGGTCGTTCGACCCGGGCGACTTCACCGACGACTACACCGACGCGATGCAGAAGTTGATCGAGGCGAAGGCGGAGGGCGCGGAGTTGCCCGAGCAGCCGGAGGTCGAGGAGGCCGGTGAGGTCATCGACTTGATGACGGCGTTGGAGCGCAGTGTGGAGCAGGCGCGGTCGGCGCGGGGTGAGGCGGCGAAGCCGGCTGCGGAGAAGAAGCCCGCCGCGCGGTCGTCGAGGGCCGGTGGGTCGTCGCGGGCTTCGGGGTCGGCGCGTGCGGGTGGTGGGTCGGCGAAGTCGGGGGCGTCGAAGGCGAAGGAGACCAAGGAGAAGGCGCCGGCGAAGAAGAAGGCCAAGCCCGCCTGATGGGTGGGGACCTGTCGGAGTACCGGCGCAAGCGGGACGCCGGGCGGACGCCGGAGCCGGTGCCGGGTGCGGGCGTGCCGCTCCCCCGCGGTGACGACGACACGTTCGTGATCCAGGAGCACCACGCGTCGCGGCTGCACTGGGACGTGCGGTTGGAGCGGGGTGGGGTGCTGGTGTCGTGGGCGGTGCCGAAGGGGTTGCCGCCGGAGCCGGGGACGATCCGGTTGGCGGTGCGCACCGAGGATCACCCGTTGGAGTACGCGACGTTCGAGGGGACGATCCCGAAGGGCGAGTACGGCGCGGGCGAGATGCTGATCTGGGACCGGGGCCGGTACGAGACGGTGAAGTGGAGCGACCGCGAGGTGGACGTGGTGCTGCGCGGGTCGCGGGTCGAGGGTGAGTTCGTGTTCTTCCGCCGGACTTCGGGCGGGGACGGCAAGGACTGGATGGTGCGGCGGCGGCACGAGGCGGTGCGGCCGGACTGGGTGCCGTTGCCGGAGGTGGTGGCGCCGATGCTGGCGACGGCGGCGGAGGGGTTGCCGGAGCGCAACGGGGCCTACGCGTACGAGTTCAAGTGGGACGGGGTGCGGGCGGTCGCGCGGGTGGAGGGCGGCCGGGTGCGGTTGGTGTCGCGGTTGGGCAACGACGTGACGGCGACGTACCCGGAGTTGCAGGGGTTGGGTGAGTCGCTGGGGTCGACGCAGGTGTTGCTGGACGGGGAGATCGTCGCGCTGGAGGGTGGGCGGCCGAGTTTCGGGGCGTTGCAGCAGCGGATGCACGCGTCGGGGGCGCAGGCGCGGCGGTTGGTGTCGAAGGTTCCGGTGACGTACCTGGTGTTCGACGTGCTGCACCTGGACGGGTCGTCGTTGTTGAACATGCCGTACGCGCGGCGGCGGGAGTTGTTGGAGGGGTTGGACCTGCGGGGGCCGCACTGGGCGACGCCGAGGGCGTATCCGGGTGCGGGGCCGGAGGTGTTGGCGGCGTCGCGGGAGCAGGGGTTGGAGGGGGTGGTGGCGAAGCGGCTGGATTCGCCTTACACGCCGGGGGTGCGGTCGCCGCACTGGGTGAAGATCACGCGGGTGGCGGCGCAGGAGGTGGTGGTCGGCGGGTGGCGGCCGGGTGAGGGTAAGCGGAAGGGGGTGGTGGGGGCGCTGTTGTTGGGGATCCCGGAGGGTGACGGGTTGGCGTTCGTGGGGTCGGTGGGGACGGGGTTCGGTGAGGCGGAGCTGCGGTCGTTGACGGCGCGGTTGCGGGAGTTGGAGGTGCGGCGGTCGCCTTTTGTGACGGAGGTGCCGCGGGAGCGGGCGAGGGGTGCGCGGTGGGTGCGGCCGGAGTTGGTGGGTGAGGTGGTGCACCGGCAGTGGACGGCGGACGGGCGGATGCGGTTCCCGACGTGGCGGGGGTTGCGGCCGGACCGGTCGCCTGCGGAGGTGCGGCGCCTTGGTTGAGTCGGCGGTGGTGCGGGTCGGTGAGCGGCGGTTGAAGCTGTCGAACCTGGGGAAGGTGCTGTACCCGCAGGTGGGGTTCACCAAGGCCGAGGTGATCGACTACTACACGCGGATCGCGCCGGTGCTGCTGCCGCACCTGGCGGGGCGGCCGTTGACGGTGCGGCGGTTCCCGGACGGGGTGGACGGGGAGTCGTTCTTCGAGAAGAACGCGCCGTCGCACGCGCCGGAGTGGGTGCGACGGGTGCGGGTGGAGACGCCGGGGTCGTCGCGGGGGTCGGAGTACCTGGACTTCGTGGTGGTGGACGACCTGCCGACGCTGGTGTGGTTGGCGAACCTGGCGGCGTTGGAGTTGCACGTCCCGCAGTGGACGGTGGGGCCGCGGGGTGGGCGGCGCTCCCCCGACCTGGTGGTGTTCGACCTGGACCCGGGGCCGCCGGCGACGGTGGTGGAGTGCGCGCGGGTGGCGGTGGCGTTGCGGGAGGTGCTGGTGGCGGACGGGTTGTCGCCGGTGGTGAAGACCAGCGGGTCGAAGGGGTTGCAGGTGTACGCGGCGGTGGAGGTGTCGGACCCGATGCGGCCGTCGGAGTACGCGAAGGCGGTGGCGCGGCGGTTGACTCGGGAGCGGCCGGGTGAGGTGGTGTGGCAGATGGCGAAGGCGGCGCGGACGGGGAAGGTGCTGATCGACTGGTCGCAGAACAACCCGGCGAAGACGACGGTGGCGCCGTACTCGTTGCGGGCGCGGTCGGTGCCGTCGGTGTCGACGCCGGTGACGTGGGACGAGGTGGCGGCGTGCCGGTCGGTGTCGGACCTGGTGTTCACGGCGGACCAGGCGCGGGAGCGGGTGGAGCGGCTGGGTGACCTGTTCGTGGTGGAAAAGGCGTCGCCGTTGCCGGGGTGATCGCCCTATCCTGGCCCGCTTGCCCGCGTTCGGGTTCGGGTTCGGGTTCGGGTTCGGGGGAGGTTCGTGGTGGCCAGGGACGAGGAGATCCGGTCGGCGTTCGTGGACGGGCGGCCGGACCCGGGTCGGCGGGTGGAGTTGGTGGCCTACGACCCGGCGTGGCCGGGGTTGTTCGAGCGCGAGGCGGCGCGGGTGCGGGGCGCGTTGGGCGCCGCGGTGGTGGGGTTGGAGCACGTGGGGTCGACGTCGGTGCCGGGGTTGGCGGCCAAGCCGGTGATCGACGTGGTGTTGGCGGTGGCGTCGTCGGCGGACGAGGCGGCGTATGTGCCGGCGTTGGAGGCGGCGGGGTACGTGCTGCGGATCCGGGAGCCGGAGTGGCACGAGCACCGGATGTTCAAGGGGCCGGACACGAACGTGAACCTGCACGTGTTCACGGCGGGGTCGCCGGAGATCACGCGGATGGTGCTGTTCCGGGACTGGTTGCGGGCGCACCCGGAGGACCGTGAGCGGTACGAGGCGGTGAAGCGGGAGTTGGCGGGGCGGTCGTGGCGGTACTTGCAGGGGTACGCGGACGCGAAGAACGACGTGGTGGACGAGATCATCGCCCGTGCCGACCCCGCCGCTCCCCCGCGCGTCGGCTGAGCCGCGGCTCGTGGCCGCCTCGCGCCCATGTCGTCACGATCAGCCGTCAGATCGGCCGCGACGGCGGCCCCGGCGACTACCACGATCAGCCGTGAGGTCGGCCCCGGCCACTACCCCGCCCCGAGCGGGTGCACACGGACATCGGTGATCGTGGACGGCTGGTTTCGCGGGGTGCGGGCGTCTGGTGGGCGGTCGCGGTGGAAACGGCGTCGGGGGCGGGGCTGGTCCGGGAGGATGGCGGGTTGTGAGGTTCGGGGTGCTCGGCCCGGTGGTGGCGTGGCGTGCGGACGGGTCCGAGGTCCGGGTCGGGGGCGCGGGGTTGCGGGCGTTGTTGGCCAGGCTCGCGGTGGACGCCGGGCGGGTCGTGGGGGTCGATCGGCTGGTCGACGCGCTGTACGGGGAGCGTCCGCCGGCGGGGGTGGCGAACGCGGTGCAGTCGCAGGTGTCGCGGTTGCGGTCGGTGCTGGACGTCGGGATCGAGCGGTCGTCGGCCGGGTATCGGCTCGCGGTGGACCCGTGGGACGTGGACGCGTTGCGGTTCGAGGAACTGGTGGCGCGCGGGTTGTCGGGTGAGGCGCTGGCGTTGTGGCGGGGGCCGGCGTTGGCGGACGTGGGTGACGCGCCGTTCGCGGGTGTGGTGGCGGCGCGGTGGGAGGAGTTGCGGCTCAAGGTCGTCGAGGACCACGACGTGGCGTCGGTGGCGGTGCTGCGGGAACTCGTTGCGGCGCACCCGTTGCGGGAGCGGCTGGTGGCGCGGTTGGTCCGGGCGCTGCACGGTGAGGGGCGCCAGGCCGAGGCGTTGGCGTTGGTGGATCGGACGCGGCGCGTGCTGGCGGAGGAGCTGGGCGCGGACCCGTCGCCGGAGTTGGCCGCCGCGCACGGCGAGGTGCTGCGGGGTGAGCGGCCGGCGGGGCGGCACGTGCTGCCCGCGCAGTTGACCAGTTTCGTCGGGCGGGCCGAGGAGGTGCGGCTGGTCGGCAAGGCGTTGGACGAGGCGCGGCTGGTGACGTTGCTGGGGCCGGGCGGGGCGGGCAAGACGCGGTTGGCGGTCGAGGTGGCGGCGGGGCGGCCCGGTGACGTGTTCTTCGTGGACCTGGCGCCGTTGGGGGCGGGCGGGGACGTGCCGCAGGCGGTGGTGACGGCGCTGGGGTTGCGGGAGGACGGGCTGCGGGCCCCGCGGGCGGCGCGGGAGCGGCTGGTCGCGGCGCTGGCCGGGCGGGACGTGCTGCTGGTGCTGGACAACTGCGAGCACGTCGTGGAAGACGCGGCGGCGTTGGCGGGGGCGTTGCTCGTGGCGTGCCCGGGGTTGCGGGTGCTGGCGACGAGCCGGGAGGTGCTGGGGGTGACCGGGGAGACGGTCCGTCCGGTGCCGCCGCTGCCCGCGGTGGACGGCTCCTCCCCCGCTGTCGCCCTGTTCGCCGACCGGGCGGTCGCGGTGGACCCGTCGTTCCGGCTGGACGCGGAGACCGTGCCGCTGGTGGTGGCGATCTGCCGGGCGTTGGACGGGATGCCGCTGGCGATCGAGCTGGCGGCCGCGCGGGTGCGGTCGCTGCCCCCGGCCGAGGTGGCGGCGCGGTTGGACGACCGGTTCCGGCTGCTCTCCCGGGGCAACCGGGCCGCCGCGCCGCGGCACCGGACCCTGCACGCGGTGGTCGAGTGGAGCTGGGACCTGCTGTCGGAGCCGGAGCGGGTGGTGGCGCGGCGGCTGACGGTGTTCGCCGACGGGGCGACGCTGGAGTCCGCGGCGGCGGTGTGCGGGGTGGACGGCGTGGACGAGGTGCTGCCGTCGCTGGCGGACAAGTCGCTGGTGGAGGTGTCCGGGGGCCGGTACCGGATGCTGGACACGATCCGGGCGTTCGGCGCGGCCCGGCTGGCCGAGGCCGGTGAGGTCGAGGCGGTGCGGCGGGCGCACGCGGAGTGGTTCCTGCGGGTGGCGGTCCGGGCGACGCCGCACCTGTTGCGCGGTGAGCAGTTGGAGTGGCTCGCGGCGCTGGCCGACGAGCACGAGAACTTCAAGTCCGCGATCCGGTGGGCGGCCGGGTGCGCCGTCGAGCCGGCGTTGCGGCTGGTGGCGGAGCTGGGCTGGTACTTCTGGCTGCGCGGTTTGCGCACGGAGGGGTCGGTGCTGGCGGCGGAGGTGATGCGGGCGGTGGGTCCGGTGGCGCCGGCCGGGTTGACCGAGGAGTACCTGCTGTGCGCGTTGGCGGCGTCGTCGGTCGGTGAGGTGGTGCCGGGTGCGCTGTCGCCGCGTCAGGACGTGCCGGAGGGGTTCACGGGGCCGCCGACGCGGCCGTTCCTGACGATGATGTGGGGCATGGCCTACGGGGTGCCGGACCTGGGCGAGCCGACGTTGGACGCCCGGCGGGGGCACCTGGTGGGAACGGACCCGTGGTCGCGGTCGCTGGCGCTGGCCGGGTTAGGGATGCAGTACCAATACGCGGGCCGGTTGGGCGAGGCGCGGGAGGCGCACGAGTCGGCGTTGGCCGGGTTCCGGGCGCTGGGCGAGCGGTGGGGCATGTCGATGGTGCTGGCGCAGTTGGCGGAGCTGTCGCGGGCCACGGGTGACCTGTCGTCGGCGCTGGTCTTCCTCGACGAGGCGCTGGCGTTGGGCGAGCAGTTCGGGACGACCGAGCACACCGCGAACATGCTGGCGCAGCGGGCGGAGTGGCGGTGCCACCGCGGGTCGTTCGACGCGGCGTGGGCGGACCTGGAGCGGGCGGCGGTGATGGCCCGGTCGCAGGGGGCTGTGGAGACGTTGGCCGGGGTGCGGCTGGGGATGGCGGAGGTGGCGCGGCACCGGGGTGACCTGGCGGGGGCGCGGGCGTGGTGCGAGGAGGCGCTGCGGGTGTGTCCGCGGGGGTGGTTCGGGCCGGAGGAGGTGCGGGCGCACATCCACGTGGCGGTGGGGCGGCTGGAGCTGGCGGGCGGGGACGTGGCGGCGGCGCGGGCGGTGTGGGGGTTGGTCGTGGCGTCGGCGGCGGAGTGGGGGAACCCGATGGTGCTGGCGAAGGTCGCGGAGGCGTGGGCGCAGTCGTGCCTGGAGGAGGGGGACGCGGCGGGCGCGGCGGAGTTGTTGGGCGCGGCGCGGGGGTTGCGGGGGACGGTGGCGTTGGTGGATCCGGACGTGCTCGGGGCGGAGCGGGCGGCTTCGGCGGCGCTGGGTGCGGAGGGGTTCGCGGCGGCGTCGGGCCGGGGTGCGGCGATGGGGCGGGACGGGCTGCTGGCCGCGCTGCGCGGGTGAGGGTGCCGGCGAGCCGCGTGGCCGCTGTCGGTGACGGCGGGGGCGCGGCCGGGCGGCTGGGTTTGATCGGGTTCAGCGGCGGCGCACGATCGAGGGTCAGCGGTCGGCGACACGCGGAGCCCGGTTCGGCGGCGACGTGGTGCGGTCGGGGTGTCGGTGGCGGCGTTCGCGCAGTTCGGTTCGTCGCGCGGCGCGCCGAGGCGTGGCCTCCGGCCCCCGTCTCCATTGTCCCACGAGGGACCGACAATTCCGGTTGAAGCGCCCCGGGGTTCATTGTCCCATCGGGGTCCGACAATCCGGGGTGAGCGCCCCCTGGGGCTCATTCTTCCAGGGGGCACCGACAACCAAAGCCGGGCGGCGGGTTACACCAGGAACTCGGCCAGGCGTTCGACCATGAAATCCGGGTCGTCGATCCACGGGTAGTGGCCCGCGTCGGGCTGTTCCGCGTACTCCGCGCCCGGGATCAGCTCCGCCAGCTGCCGCACCATGTGCGGCGGGGACAGCGGGTCCGCGCCGCCCGCGTACACCAGGACCGGGATGGACAGGTCGGCCAGGGCGCGGCGGGTGTGGTCGGGGCTGAAGGCGCCCTCGGCCGAGAAGCCGCGTTGGGCTTCCGTGGAACGTTCGGCGTCCTCGGCCGCCGCGTGCTCCTGGGCGGCGGGGGTCCAGGCGCCGTAGAACAGGCGGGCGGCGGCGAGGCGGTTGTGGGGCGAGTCGTCGCCGGCCGACCAGGCGCGCAGGGCCGCCACGGCCTCGGCGTGCCACGGTTGGGCGGCGTGGCGGGCCAGGTGCTCGGCCCGGTCCTGCTCGGTCGGGGTCAGGCCGATCGCGCGCAGCGACGGGGTCAGCAGCACCAGGCTCGACAGGTTGTGCGGGAAGTGCTCGGCGTACGCCATCGCGATGCCCGACCCCGCCGAGTGACCCAGCACGTCCAGGCGGGTCAGGCCCAGGTGCCGGCGCAGCGCCTCCACGTCCAGCGCCAGCCGGTCCCGCCGGTAGGTGTCGGCCGAGGCGGGCACGTCGGACGCGCCGGTGCCGCGGTTGTCCAGCAGCACCAGGGTGCGGTGCGCGGACAGGCCGCCCAGGTCGCCCAGGTAGGACACGGCGCGACCGGCGCCGCCGGGCAGGCACACCAGCGGCTCGCCGGAGCCGACCACGCGATAGGCCAACCCGGTGCCGTCGTAGGAGGCGAAGCTGAGCATGGCCACATCCTCTCCTACGCTGACCCGATGCCGAAGATCGCCACCGCGCGCACCCCCGACCGCGCCGGGCTGCTGGAGTTCCTGCGACCCCGCCACCGCGCCCTGCTCATCACCACCCGCCGCGACGGCCGCCCGCAGACCTCGCCGGTCACCTGCGGCGTCGACGACCACGGCCGGATCGTCGTCTCCACCTACCCGCAGCGCGCCAAGTCCCGCAACGCCCGCCGCGACCCCAGAGTCAGCGTGTGCGTGCTCTCCGACGACTGGGACGGCCCCTACGTGCAGGTCGACGGCCACGCCGAGGTCCTGGACCTGCCCGACGCGCTGGAACCGCTGGTCGACTACTACCGGTCGATCTCCGGCGAGCACCCCGACTGGGACGACTACCGCGCCGCGATGGTCCGCCAGGGCAAGGTGCTGCTGCGCGTCACCGTCGACTCGTGGGGGCCGATCGCCACCGGCGGCTTCCCACCCGAACTCGGCCAGGGCTAGGAGGACGCCGCCCAGGTGCCGCCCCACCCGGCCGGGTCCTGGAGCACGGCGAACACCGCGCCGGCCGGGTCGGCGATCGACGCCACCACCCCCGTGGGCACCTCGGTCGGCCCGATCAGCACCGTCCCGCCGGTCTCCGCCGCCACCTCGCACGCCTTGGCCACGTCGGGCACCGCGAAGTAGCACACCCACCGCTGCTGCCCGTCCGCCACCAGCCGGCCCGCCACCGCGCGCTCCTCGGTGTCGTAGACGGTGAACGGCTCGTCCGGCGTCCGCGCCGCCCACCCCAGCTCGCCGGTCCAGAACGCGTCGTCCGCGGTGCCCATGAACTCCACCCAGCACGGCTCGCCCGGTCTCGGCTCCGGCGCCCACGGCCCGTGCAGCACCCGGCCGGAGTCCACCGCGGCGCCCTCCCGCAGCTCGCGCGGCTCGGTCCCGGCGAACACCACCCGGAACCCGTCCTCGCCCGGCCGCACGCGCAGCGCCAGCCGGTCACCCACCCAGCCGCTGAACACCCCGTCCGGCTCGGGGATCACCACCCAGCCCAGCAGGAAGGCGTAGAAGTCGGCGGTCGGCTCGGGCTCGGCGGCGCCCAGCTCGACGCGGCGCACGCCGCGTGAAGGGCTCGGGGAATTTCCGGACACGTCGGCGGGTCCCATCGGCGGGGGTGATCAGGAACGCGCCCCATCCTCCGCACCCACCCGGGGTGACGACAATGCTCCGTTCGGACGCACACCTTCACCCGAAAGGAGCTGCGTCAGCGGGATCGCGCGACCCAGGTGGAAACCCTGCCCGACCCGCACCCCCAACCGGGTCAACGTCTCCACCTGAGCGGGCCGCTCCACCCACTCCGCCACCGCCGACAGCCCCAGCCCGCGCGCGATCTCCACGATCCCCGACACCAGCACCGCGTCGGTGGACCGCTCGTCGATCCCGCGCACGAACTCGCCGTCGATCTTGATCCCGGTGATCGGCAGGTGCTTCAGGTGCACGAACGACCCGAACCCGGACCCGAAGTCGTCCAGCGTGATCCGGCACCCGAACCCGCGCAGCTGCAACGCCAGCGCCCGCGCCGCGTCCAGGTTCGTCACCGCCGCCGTCTCGGTGATCTCCAACCCCAGCCGGCCCGGCGCCACCCCCGCCGTGGCCAGCCGGTCGAGCACGAAACCGCCGAAGTCCTCGTCCTCCAGCGTCCGGCCGGAGATGTTGACGTTGAACCGCAGGTCCAGCCCCGGGTGGGCGACCAGCGCGTCGATCGCCGTGGACAACACCCACCGGTCGATGTCCAGCACCAGGTTCGACCGCTCCGCCTCGGCCAGGAACTCCGCCGGACCCAGCGGCGGGTCCTGCTGGTCCTCCAAGCGCAGCAACAGCTCGTGGCCCAGCGTGCGGCCCGACGCCAACTGCACCATCGGCATCGCGTGCAGCGCGAACCCGCCGTTCTCCAGCGCCGACCGCAGCCGGTCCATCACCGACACCCGCTTCGCGGTGTCCGCGTAGTGCCCCGGCTCGTACACCGTCACCCGGTTGCGGCCCGCCGCCTTCGACGCGTACAGCGCCAGGTCCGCGTTGGCCAGCACCAACTCCCACGTGTCCCCCGCGCCGTACTCGGCCACGCCCGTGGACACCGTGACCCGCGCCGACACCGCCACCGGCGGCAACGCCGCCACCGCGTCCCGCAGGCCCTCCGCGACCCGGCGCGCCCGCTCCGGCGGGCAGTCCGGCAGCACCACCGCGAACTCGTCCCCGCCCAGCCGGCCGATCAGCCCCGACCCGGACAGCCGCGACCGCAGCGTCCCCGCCAGCGCCTTCATCAGCCGATCGCCCACCGCGTGGCCGCGCAGGTCGTTGACGTCCTTGAAGTTGTCCAGGTCCAGCAGCAGCAACGACCCCTGCCCGCCGGAGGCCAACTGCCGCTCCAGCTCACGGGTCACCGCCCGCCGGTTCGCCAGGCCGGTCAACGGGTCCTGCTCGGCCAGCGCCAGCAGCTCGTCGTGCACGCGGCGGGCGCGGGTGATGTCGTGCGCGGTGCCCAGGGCGCGCAGCGGGGTGCCGTCCTCGGCGGTGATGATCTCGCCGAAGCACTCGAACCAGCGCTCGGTGCGGCGGTCGGCCAGCATCATGCGGTGGGTGTAGGAGAAGCCCGCGCCGGTGCGCATGGCGTGCTCCAGGGTCGCCTGGATCATCGACAGGTCGTCGGGGTGGACCAGGTCGGCGTAGCCGTCGAAGTCCAGCTCGGTGTCGGGCGGGAAGCCGAACAACTCCAGCAGGGTGTCCGACCAGACCACCCGGTCCTCGGCGATGTGCCACTCCCAGGTGCCCATGCGTCCCAGGACCTGGGCGCGGCGCAACGCGTCCGCCTCGTGCGTGGCCTCCAATTCGCGGTCGCGCCACGCGGTGACGTCCACGACGCGGTAGAGGAGTTCGTCGTCCGAGCCCAGCGGCTGGCAGGTGACCTCCAGCCACCGGTGACCCTTGCGGTAGGCCGAGGGCGTCAACAACGCCAGCCCCGACCGGGGCCGTTCGGGAGCGCCCGGCAGCAGCGCGGGCAGCGACCTGCCCGCCACCCGGTCCACCGCGACCCCGAGGATCTCCGCCAGCGCCGGGTTCACCCAGCGCAGCGTGCCCTGCCCGTCGGTCACACCGAAACCGACATCGGCCCGGTCCAGCACCTCCCGGTGCAACCCGCCGTTGCCGCTCACGCGCCCTCCTCGCCACCCCGCGCGCAATGATGGTCGAGTCCGCGCACCCCGGGCAAGCCGACCCCCTCACCCACCGCACACCCGCAGGCACCAACCGCACCCTTCTCCGCACCCCTGCGGCCCCAGCCGCTCGCCCCCCGAACACACCCCTGCGGCCCCTGCGGCCCGCCCGCAGGAAACCGCTTCGCCCGAGCCGAACGCACGCCGTGTCCCGCCCACCGGCCGTCCCGGCACCAGATCCCCGCCCGTGACCTGCGGTTCAGCGGCACCCGCCCGCGCAACGCCAAGCCGTCGACCCACCATTGCCTACATACCGACCGGTCGGTACCCTCGCGGCGTGGCTGACACCGAGCAACGGAGCGACCGGCAGGTCGACGCGGTCGTGCTGGACTGGGGCGGCGTGCTCACCGTCTCCGTGCCCGCCTTCGTCGACGACTGGCTGACCCGCGAGAACATCGACCGCGACCGCTACAGCACGACCATGCGCGCCTGGATGGGCCGCGACGCCGCCCCCGACAACCCGGTGTTCCGGCTGGAGACCGGCGAGTTGTCCGCCGACGAGTTCGAAGCCCTCCTGGCCGCCGAGCTGACCACCCTCGACGGCCGCGAGGTCGCCGCGAAAGGCCTGCTGCGCCGCATGTTCGGCAGCGCCACCCCCGACCCGGCGATGGTCGACCTCGTCCGCGCCGTCCGCGAGCACGGCATCCCCACCGTGCTGCTGTCCAACAGCTGGGGCGAGGGCTACCCCGAAGACCTCCTGCTCGAACTGTTCGACACCGTCGTCATCAGCGGCCGCATCGGGCTGCGCAAGCCCGACCCGCGCATCTTCACCCACACCCTGGACCTGATCGGCCTGCCCGCGCACCGCTGCGTGTTCCTCGACGACGCCCCGGTCAACGTCGAGGGCGCCCGCGCGGTCGGCCTGCGCGCCCACCGGCACACCGACGCCGAGTCCACCCGCGCCGTCCTGTCCGACCTGCTGGGGCGAGACCTCCCGGGAGCCGCACCGTGACCGACCTGCCGGGCCTGGACCTGCACAAGCTGGCCGCCCACCTCAAGACCCCGCCGCTGACCGGCGAGCTGATCCCCGGCGGACGCTCCAACCTGACCTACCGCGTCACCGACGGCGCCAACCGGTGGGTCCTGCGCCGCCCGCCGCTGGGCCACGTCCTGGCCACCGCCCACGACATGACCCGCGAGCACCGCGTCATCTCCGCGCTGGCCGGCACCGCCGTCCCGGTGCCCAGGACCGAGCACCTGTGCGAGGACCCCGAGGTCATCGGCGCGCCGTTCTACCTCATGCGGGAGGCGCCCGGCACCGCGCTGCGCCACCGCGACCAGTGCCCCTGGCTCACCCCGGACAAGGCCGCCGCCCTGTCCCACCGCCTGGTCGACGTGCTGGCCGACCTGCACGCCGTGGATCCCGCCGCGGTGGGCCTTTCCGACTTCGGCCGCCCCGACGGGTTCCTCCAGCGCCAGGTCACCCGGTGGGGCAAGCAGCTGGAGGCCTCCCGCAGCCGCGACCTGCCCGGCATCGACGAGCTGCGCGACCGGCTGGCCGCCACCGTCCCCGACTCGCCGCGCGCCACGATCGTGCACGGCGACTACCGCCTGGACAACGTCCTGGTCACCGCCGACCCGGTGGACATCAGCGCCGTCCTGGACTGGGAGATGGCCACCCTCGGCGACCCGCTGGCCGACCTCGGCCTGCTGCGCGTCTACTGGACCTGCGTCGGCCTCGACGACGACCCGGTCACCGGCACCGTGCTCGGCCTGCCCGGCTTCGCCACCGCCGACGAGCTGACCGAGCGCTACGCCGCCCGCAGCGGCGCCGACGTGTCCAACCTCGGCTGGTACACCGCGTTCGCCTACTTCAAGCTCGCCGTGATCCTCGAAGGCATCCACTTCCGCTTCACCACCGGCAAGACGGTCGGGGCGGGATTCGACCAGATCGGGAACCTCACCCTGCCGCTGGTCCGGCAGGGACTCGCCGCCACCGGAGGAGTGCGCTGATGGACTTCGCCTACGACGCCAAGACCGAGGAGCTGCGGCAGAAGCTGCTGCGGTTCATGGACGAGTTCGTCTACCCGGCCGAGGAGGTCGCCCACCGCCAGCTCGCCGAGGCAGCCGACCCGTGGGCGCGCCCGCCGGTGATCGAGGACCTCAAGGCCGAAGCCCGCCGCCAGGGCCTGTGGAACCTGTTCCTGCCCGACACCGAACACGGCGCCGGCCTGACCAACCTCCAGTACGCGCCGCTGGCCGAGATCACCGGCCGCAGCCCCCACCTGGCCCCGGAGGCGCTCAACTGCGCCGCGCCCGACACCGGGAACATGGAGGTGCTGGCCATGTTCGGCACCGAGCAGCAGAAGAAGCAGTGGCTGCGCCCGCTGCTGGACGGCGAGATCCGCTCCGCGTTCTGCATGACCGAACCCGACGTCGCCTCCTCCGACGCCACCAACATCGCCACCCGCATCGAACGCGACGGCGACCACTACGTCATCAACGGCCGCAAGTGGTGGTCCTCCGGCGCCATGGCCCCCAACTGCGCCATCTTCATCGTGATGGGCAAGACCAACCCCGACGCCGAACGCCACCGCCGGCAGGCCATGATCCTCGTCCCGCGCGACACCCCGGGCGTACGGGTCAAGCGCGGCATGCACGTCTTCGGCTACACCGACGCCGCCCACGGCGGCCACGCCGAGATCGTGTTCGACAACGTCCGCGTCCCCGCCGAGAACCTCATCGCAGGCGTTGGCGAGGGCTTCGCCATCGCCCAGGCCCGCCTCGGCCCCGGCCGCATCCACCACTGCATGCGCCTGATCGGCATCGCCGAACGCGCCCTGGAACTGATGTGCCGGCGCGCGGTCTCCCGGGTCGCCTTCGGCCGGCCCATCGCGCGGCAGGGCGTGGTGCAGGAGTGGATCGCCGAGTCACGTGTCCGCATCGAACAGGCCCGCCTGCTCGTGCTCAAGACCGCGTGGCTGATGGACACCGTCGGCAACAAAGGCGCCCACACCGAGATCCAGGCCATCAAGATCGCCACCCCGCTGATGGCGGAATGGGTGCTGGACAAGGCGATCCAGGCACACGGCGCGGGCGGCGTCTCGCAGGACTTCCCGCTCGCCGACCTGTGGGCCCAGGCCCGCACGCTGCGCCTGGCCGACGGCCCCGACGAGGTCCACCGCATGTCCCTGGCCAAGCGCGAGCTGAAGAAGTACCTGTAGCGCTCTGACCCCCCTTCACGGGTCCGTGCCCGGCAAGTCGGCGCCGGGCACGGCCGAGGGGCACACCGTGACCGTCCACGCGCCGATGCGGCCGGGCAGCTCAGCCCGGTCGGGCCGGACGCGCGGCCGGACGGCGGATTACCGCAAATCCGGGGAGACGGACGCCCGGGGTTCACCGATCATCACGTGATCGTTGGCCCCGCGTTCTCCTGGAAGGAACTCCGCCGTGGACTCAATGACGAGCCGGCCCAGCGTGTTACCCGTGACACTGCCCAACGGGGTGCCCGCATGGATCACCACCGGCTACGACGAAGCGCGCGCCGCGCTGGCCGAACCCACCCTGTGCAAGAGCGCGAGCCGCATCACCAAGGTCATGGAGGAGAAGCTCGCCGCCGCCGGACAGCCCACCACGCTGTCCGGCATGTTCAACCCCCACATGCTGTTCGCCGACGGAGCCGACCACGCCCGGTTGCGCGGCCTGGTCGCCCGCCAGTTCACCGCCCGCCGCGTGGAGGACCTGCGGCCCCGCGTCGAGCAGATCACCGGACACCTGCTCGACGCCCTGCCCACCGGCGAACCCGTCGACCTCGTCGCCGGACTGGCCGCCCCGCTGCCGATCACCGTGATCTGCGAACTACTCAGCGTGCCCGAACCCGACCGCCCGGCGTTCCGCGGCTGGGCCGGGGCCCTGCTCGAAGAGGTGCCGGAGGTGACCGCGCCCGCCTCCGCCGCCATGGAGCAGTACCTCGCCGGGCTCATCGCCGCCAAGCGCGCCGCGCCGGGCGAGGACCTGCTGTCCGCGCTCGTGTCCGCCCAGGACGACGACCGGCTCACCGAAACCGAACTGCTCGGCACCGCCGTGCTGCTGCTGGTCTCCGGCCACGAGACCACCACCAACCTGATCGGCAACGCCATCGTCCTGCTCCTGCGCCACGACGACCCCACCGTCTGGCGCAACCTCGCCCACGACCCCGACCTGCTCGACCGGGTCGTCGAGGAAGCCCTGCGGGCCGAGTCGCCCGCCGCGCTGACCTCGCACCGCGTCACCACCGAGCCGATCACCCTCGGCGACGTCACCATCCCGGCCGACGAGCTGGTGTTCATCGGCGTCGGCGCCGCCAACCAGGACACCACCCGGTTCCCCGACCCCGAGCGCTTCGACCCCGACCGGCCCTTCGACACCACCCGCCACCTCGCCTTCGGCCACGGCACCCACTACTGCCTCGGCGCGCCCCTGGCCCGCCTGGAAGGCCGCACCGCCCTGCGCGCACTCAGCGCACGCTTCCCCGACGCCCGCCTGGTCACCGCCGACCGGCCGGCGCGTCGCCCGTCGCCGTTCATGAACGGCCCCGACCAGGTCGTGGTCGTGCTCTGAAGGCTCTAACGGCGGCGGGCGAGGCGGGTCAGTTTCAGCGCCAGGTGCAGCTCCAGCCTCGCCCGCCCGTCCGCCGGGTCGCGCCCCGTCACCTCCGCGATCCGGCCCAGCCGGTAGTACAGCGACGTCCGGTGCAGGTGCAGCGCCTCCGCCGTCGCCCGCGCGTCGCACCCCGAGTCCAGGTAGACCTCCAAAGTGGACAGCAACGTCGGCGACAACCCGGCCAGCACCTCCTCCGCCGACCCGCCCAGCAGCAACCGGTACGCGCCCAGCTCCGACCACCGCACCACCCGCGGCAGAGCGGGGTCCAGCGCCGACAACTCCGCCGCCGCCAACGCCTGCTGGTACGCCGCGCCCGCCCGCTCCGGCGGGTGCGGCTCGCTCACCCCCACGTGACCCGGCAACGACGGCACCGGCGCACCCGGCTCCACCGTCCGCACCACCCGCGGCTCCCACGCCACGACCACCCGCACCGGCGACCGGTCACCCACCTCCACCGCCGCCGCCAACGCCGGCAGCCGCCCCGCCACCACCCCGACGTCCACGTCCGCCCCCAACACCCACAGGAACCCGACCAGCACCCCACCCCGCCGCAACGGGAACCCGACCCGCTCGGCGAACCCCAGCTCCGCGTTCGCCGGCACCCGCACCGGCCCGGTCGCCTCCGCCACCCCGTGCCGGTCCTGCCACGCCGCCACCTCCGGCGGCACCCGCCGCGCCAGGATCGCCCGCACCCGCGCCGGGTCCACCTCGTCGGTCTGCGCGCTGTGCCCGACCACCCGCCCGGACACGTCGTCCACCGACACCCCGCGCCCCAGCGCCCGCGACAGCTCGTCCAGCAGCTCCTGCATCCGACAAATGTAGGAAAACCTCCCGACCCGCGGCGCACGCCGGCCCGCCTACCGTCGACACGTGACCACCAGCAGGATCGCCCCGTGGGCCTCGCCGCGCGCCCAGGCCCGACTCGCCGAGGTCGAAGCCGCCGTCTCCGCCGACCTGTCCCCGACGGGCGTCGCCGACACCGTCCGCAAAGCCCTCGACGCCCACGCCGCCCAGGTCGACGACGACGGCATCGTGCTCTACGCGGGCACCAACGTGCTCAGCCCCGCCGCCGCGGCGGCCACCCTGCCCACCCTGTCCAACCGGCCCAGCATGGGTTGGCCCGGCGAGAAGTACCAGGTCGGCCTCGACCACCTGGACACCCTCGAAGTCCTCGCCCCGCTGCTGGTCGCCGACCTCATGGAAGGCGCGCACGCCGAAGTCCGCCTCCAGAGCGCCACCCTCGCCAACCTCGCCGTCTACACCGCCTTCGCGCGACCCGGCGACACCATCGCGGTGCTCCCCGAAGCCGCCGGCGGGCACGCCAGCCACCACGCCCAGGGCGTCCCCGCGGTGCGCGGCCTGACCGTGGTCGACCTGCCCTACGACCCCGCCCGCCTCGACCTCGACTACGCGGCACTACCGGGTTTCCTGCGCGAACACCGGCCGAAGATCGTCGTCATCGGCGCCAGCATGATGCTGTTCCCGCACGACGTCCCCGCCGTCCGCCAAGCGGCCGACGAGATCGGCGCGATCCTGCTCTACGACGCCTCCCACATGGCCGGACTCGTCGCCGGCAGGGTCTTCCAGCGCCCCCTGCACGAAGGCGCGCACGTCCTGACCTTCTCCACCTACAAGTCCTTCGGCGGCCCCTCCGGCGGCTGCGTCGTCACCCGCGACCCCGCCCTGGCCCAACGCGTCTCCACCGTCGCCTACCCCGGGATGCTCGCCAACTACGACGCCGGCCGCCTCGGCTCCCTCGCCGTCACCGCCGCCGAACTCGCCGCCCACGGCCCCGCCTACGCCCAGGCCTGCGTCCGAAACGCCCGAACCCTCGCGAAAGCCCTGGCCGACGAAGGGTTCACCGTGGTCGGCCGCGACGGCGAACACACCCGCTCCCACCACCTCGCCGTCGACGCCCACGACCTCGGCGGCGGCGACACCGCGGGCCTGCTGCTCGGCGAAGCCGGGATCTACCTGTCCGGCATCGGCCTGCCCTGGCAACACCCCGACGAGGGCCTGCGCGGCCTGCGCATCGGCACCCAGGAGATCACCCGCCGCGGCTTCACCCCCGCCGACCAACCCGCCATCGCCACCCTCGTGCGCCGCGCCCTGCTCGACCGCGAAGCCCCCGAACAGGTCCGCGCCGACGCCATCGCCCTGCGCCGCGAGATCAACGCACGCCAGGCCAACCCGCACCAGGTCAACCCGCGCTAGGCCGCACCGCACGCGCGAACCGGTCCGCCAGAGCACCCACCCGCTCCACCAGCTCCGGCGGACCGGTCACCTCGAAGTCCGCCTCCAGCATCCCCAGGTACACCGCCAGCAACCCCGGCGTGTCCGCCCCGACGCTGAGCACGCACCTCCCCTCGTCCACCGCCTCCACCGCCGCCGCCGGGACCTTCGCCGCCACCTCCTGCGCCGGCGCGTGCACCAGCACGTCCGCCCGGCACTTCCACGTCGCCGTCACCAGCCCCCGCGACACGTACGCCGCCAGATCGGGGGAGGGCAGCTCCCGCGGCGCGAACCGCGGCCCGGTCGGCACCCGCGGCGTCACCCGGTCCGCCCGGAACGTCCGCCAGTCACCCCGCTCCAGGTCCCACGCCACCAGGTACCAGCGGCCCCGCGCGTGCACCAGCCGGTACGGCTCCACCCGCCGCAACGACACCACACCGTCGTGCGAGGAGTAGTCGAACCGCAGCACCTCCCGCGCCCGGCACGCCGCCCCCAACGCCGTCAACACCTCCGCCGCCACCACCGGACCCGACGCCGCCGCCGGCACCGTCACCCCGACCAGCCCGTTCACCCGGTGCCGCAACCGCGACGGCAGCACCTGCTCCAGCTTCGCCAACGCCCGCGCCGAGGTCTCCTCGATCCCCGACACCCCGCGCGCCGTCCGCAACCCGATCGCGACCGCCACCGCCTCCTCGTCGTCCAGCAGCAACGGCGGCAGCGCCGCACCAGCCCCCAACCGGTAGCCACCGGCCCGCCCCGGCGTCGCGTGCACCGGATACCCCAGACCCCGCAGCCGCTCGACGTCGTTGCGCACGGTCCGCGTGGTCACCGCCAACCGCTCCGCCAACTCCGGCCCCGACCAGTCCCGCGGGGTCTGCAACAACGACAAGAGCCGCAACAGCCGCGCCGAGGTGTCCGTCATACCGCCAATATTGCCGGAAAACGCGGAACGATCCTTTCCGCAATGCCTCCTACCGTGGACACCATGACGATCACCGAGTTCCGCGTCGACATCCCGCAGACCGACCTGGACGACCTGCGCCACCGCCTCACCCGCACCCGCTGGCCCGTCCAGACCACCACCGGCTGGGAGCGCGGCGTCCCCGTCGAGTGGCTGCGCGAGATCACCGCCTACTGGGCGCACGACTACGACTGGCGCGCCCGCGAAGCCGAACTCAACGCCTTCCCGCAGTTCACCACCGACGTCGACGGCCGCCGCGTGCACTTCCTGCACGTCCGCTCCGCCAACCCCGACGCCCCCGCCCTGCTGCTGGTCCACGGCTGGCCCGGCTCACCGGTCGACTTCACCCGCCTGATCCCGCTGCTGCCCGACTTCCACCTGGTCGTGCCGTCCCTGCCCGGCTTCGGGTTCTCCGACCCCGGCGGCGGCGTCCGCCAAGCCGCCCACGCCCTCGGCGTCGTCATGCAACGCCTCGGCTACGACCGCTACTTCGCCCAGGCCGGCGACGCGGGCGCGGGCGTCATCGGCGCGCTCAGCAACCAGCACCCCGACCGGGTGACCGCCCTGCACGTCAACGGCCCCAGCCCCATGCCGTTCGGCCCGCCCCTGGAGGTCGAGAAGTTCACCGGCCGCGACCGCGAGCGCGCCGAGCGGTTCAACACCCTGCGCCAGACCGGCCTGGGCTACCTCCAACTCCAGACCACCCGCCCGCACACCCTCGGCTACGGCCTGCACGACTCCCCGGTCGCCCAACTCGCGTGGATCGCCGAGAAGTACGCCGAGTGGACCGACCCCGCTTTCGTGTTGCCGGACCAGGCCATCGACCGCGACCTGCTGCTGACCAGCGTCAGCGTGCACTGGTTCACCGGCACCGGCGCGACCTCCGCCCAGTTCCTCTACGAGAGCATGAACTCCGCCGACCCGTGGGCCGCCCCCGCCGCACCCACCGGTTTCGCCGTCTTCGCGGGCGACCTGGGCATCCGCAGCCTCTACGACCCGGACGGCGTCCTCCCGCACTGGACCGAGCACGACCGCGGCGGGCACTTCCCGGCCATGGAGACCCCCGAGCTGCTGGCGGAGGACGTGCGACTGTGGCTCGGGAACTTCAAGTGATCACGCGACGCGGCCTCAACCGCACCCTCCTGCACCGGCAGTCCCTGCTGGAGCGCACCGACCTGCCCGTCACCGCGATGGTCGAGCGGCTGGTCGGGATGCAGGCCCAGGAACCCTTCTCCGCCTACTACGGCCTGTGGTCCCGGCTGCGCGACTTCACGCCCGACGACCTCGGCGACCTGCTCACCGACCGGACCGTCGTGCGCGCCCCGCTGCACCGCGCCACCATCCACCTCGTCACCGCCGCCGACCACGCCCGCGTCGAACCCGTCGTGCGGGACCTGCTGCGCCGCCGGTTCACCTCGTCCCCGTTCAAGTCGATCCTCCCCGGCCTCGACCTGGACGAGTTCACCGCCGTCGCACACGCCCTCCTGGTCGAGCAGCCCCGCACCCGCGCCGACCTGGCCCGCGCTCTTGTCGAACGATGGCCCGACCGCGACGCCGAGTCCCTGGGCACCGCCGTGTCCTACCTGCTGCCCGTCGTCCAGGTCCCGCCCCGTGGCGTGTGGGGACGCTCGGGCCGCGCGATGTGGGCGGCGGCCGACCACTGGCTCGGCACACTCGGTTCCGAAGCCGACGCGGAGGGGTTCCTGCGCCGCTACCTGGCCGCCTTCGGGCCCGCCACCGTCAAGGACATGACCCTGTGGTCCGGCCTGACCCGCCTCAAGGACGTCGTGCGCGGCATGGACCTGGCGGTCGTGCGCGACGAGGACGGCCGCGAGCTGTTCGACCTGCCCGACGCGCCGCTGGTCGACCCCGACACCCCGGCGCCCGTGCGGTTCCTGCCCGAGTTCGACAACCTCCTGCTCGGCCACGACGACCGCACCCGGGTCATCTCCGACGAGGACTACCGGCGGGGGATCGTCATCGGCGGCAAGCCGACCCTGCTGGTCGACGGGTTCGTGCACGGCATCTGGAGCGTCGGCGACGGCCTGGACGTGCGGATCTTCCGGCCTGTGACCGACGCCCAGCGCTCGGACGTCATGGAGGAGGGCGCCCGGCTGCTGAAGTTCGCCGAAGCCTCCGGCGACGTGCGCATCACCCCCGCCTGAGCCGGGTTTGGACGATCGTCCAGTACGATCGTCCAAACCGATGTCGTGGAGGTGGGGGATGACGGTCCGGGACCGGCTGCTCGCGGCAGCCGCCGAACTCATCGCGGAGAAGGGCTGGGGCGCGGTCAGCACACGGGTGCTGGCCGAGCGGGCGGGCGTGGGGTCGGGGGTGGTGCACTACCACTTCGACTCCACCCAGGCCGTGCTGGTGCAGGCGTCGGTCGGGGCGTTGCGGGAGGCCCTGTCCGGGTTGCCCGCGCTGCTGGAGTCGGCCGCCGACCCGGAGTCGGCGCTGGACGCCCTGCTCGCGGCGTTGGACGAGGCCGGCGGGCAGGAGTTGTTCATCGAGACCTTCCTGGCCGCGACCCGCAACGACGAGTTGCGTGCGGCGGTGGCCGGGGTCCTCACGGAGTTCCGGGCCGCTTTGGCGGTGTGGCTGGCCGAGCGGGGCGTGCCGACGCCGGCGGAGACCGCGGCCGTGCTGGCGGCGGCGGTGGACGGGGTGCTGCTGCACCGCGCCTTGGACCCGGAGTTGTCGCGCGCGGTGGTCGTGCCCGTGCTGGCGAGGGTGCTGCGGTGAAGGTCGTCGTGTGCGGGGCCGGGATCGCCGGTCTCACCCTCGCCTGCCGCCTGGGTGCGGCCGGCCACACCGTCGTCGTGGTCGAACGCTCACCGGGCCCGCGCCCCGAGGGCTACATGATCGACTTCTTCGGCCCCGGCTTCGACGTGGCGGACCGGCTCGGGCTGCTGCCCCGCGTGCACGAGTTGGGCTACCGGTTCATCGAGGCCGGGTACCACGACGAGACGGGCCGGCGCCGCGCCGGCCTGAACTTCGAACGGTTCGCGCGGACCCTCGACGGCCGCATGATCAGCATCATGCGCCCCGACGTCGAACTCGTCTTGCGTGAAGCCCTGCCACCGTCGGTCGACCTGCGCTACGACTCAGCCGTTGCAGCCGTCGACAACCGGACCAACGGCGTATCGGTGACGTTGTCCGACGGCACCACCCTCGACGCGGACCTGCTGGTGGGCGCCGACGGCATCCACTCCACCGTGCGACGACTGGTCTTCGGCGACGGCTTCGTCCGCCACCTGGGTTTCCACACCGCGGCCTTCATCTTCACCGACCCCGAGGTGCACGCCCTGGTCGGCGGCCGGTTCTGCCTGACCGACACCGTGGGCCGCCAGGTCGGCTGCTACGGCCTGCGCGACGGCCGAGTCGCCGCCTTCACCGTCCACCGCACCGAGAACCCGGAGCTACCGGCCGACCCGCAGGCCGCCGTCCGCGCCGCCTACGCCGGCATGGGCTGGATCGTGCCCCGCGCACTCGCCCAATGCCCACCGCAGCTGTACTACGACCAGGTAGCCCAGGTAGTCATGCCCCGCTGGCACAAGGATCGGGTCGTCCTGGTCGGCGACGCATGCGGCGCGGTCTCCCTGCTCGCCGGACAGGGCGCGTCCCTGGGCATGGGCGGCGCTTTCGTCCTAGCCGACCACCTGGACGACCTCGCGGCCTACGAGCACCTCTGGCGCCCGGTGGTCGAGGAAAAACAACAGGTGGCCCGCAACGGCGCCCGCTGGTTCCTCCCGTCCACCACCGCCCGCCTACGCGCCCGCCGAGTGGCAATGCGCCTGGCGAGACTCCCGTGGATCGACCGCCGGATCGCCGTCAGCCTGGTAGGCAAACCCACCGCCCTGATCTCCTAACCACCCACCCCATCTCCTAGCCGCCCACCTGGTCGCCGCCGCTCTGCCGGGTCTGCTGCCGAAGCGCGGCGAGTTCGGCTGAGGCCCGATCCCACTGGGCCTCAGCCCGCTCGGCGCGGGCGAGGGTCTGCGCCCGGGCTTCCTCCAACGCCGCCACCCGCTCAGCGGTAACCCGCTCAACCTGCTCGACCCGCTCAGCCGCAGCCCGCTCGACGTGCTCCACCCGCTCCCGCAACACCTGCCGCTCAGCCACCAACTCCGCCCGAGCCCTTTCAGCCTCCCGCTCAGCCCGCCCCACCGCAGCGACAGCCCGCTCAACCTCCACCCGCGCCAACTCAACCCGCCGCCCAGCCTCGGCCTGCGCCTGCTCGACCTCGGCCCGCGCGTCCCTCCGCGCCCGCTCGACCGCCGCCGCAGCCTCGTCGCGCACCTTCCCGACCACGACTTCGGCCTCGCCCCGCGCCCGCTCGACCGCCGCCTCGGCCTCGCTGCGCACTCTCTCAACAGTTGCCTTCGCCTCGGCGCGTACGCGTTCCACCTCGTCCCGCGCCTCCGCCTGCGCCCGCTCGACGTCCGCCCGCGCGGCCTCCCGGACCTGCTCGACCTCCTTCACCGCCTGCCGCCGCGCCTGCTCAGCCGCCCGCACCGCATCGGCCTGCGCCTGCTCGACCCGAGCCTCGGCATCCCGGCGGATCTCCTCGACCACCGAGGCCGCCTCGGTCCGCGCTGCCGCGATGGCGGCCTCAGCCCGCTGGACGGCGGCAGTCGCCTCGGCCCGAGCCGCGTCCCGCTGCTCGAAGGCGACCGCCGCGTCCTGCTCCGCCTTCTCCGCCGCCCGGACCGCGTCCTCGGTGGTCTCCTCAGCCACCCGCCGCGCCTGCTCGGCGTCCCGCCGCCGTCGTTCGGCCTTGGCCAGTGCCCCTTCGGCCTCGGCAACCTTGCGCGCCGCTTCCGCCTCAGCCGCCTGCACCTGCGCCTCGGCCACCGCGGGATCGGCGATGGTCGACAACTGCTCCACGGCCGAACTCAACGTCCCCGACATCTGCTCGGCCAGCACCCGGAACCGCTCCAGCAATTCCTCGGCCCTGATCTTGCCCGCGGTAACCCCCTGCGGAACTTTCGTCACGGTGACGTTTTCCTCGCCCCCGCCCGCTTCCTCCTGCTGAGCCAACCGCTGGCGCTCCCGCCAAGCCCGCCACCGCGTGTGCTCCGCCAGATCGCAGTACTCCGAGGGCCGCCCAGGCCCACCTCCACGCAGCACTGGCCGCGTACATCCGGGGTAGTTGCAGGTCGCCGCAGGGCTGTCGGTCGTCGTCACGGCGATATCGTAGCACTATTCCGTCATTTCAAACGTTATGGCACGCAACGCAACGTTACCCGACAGCGGGATGATGACTTCCGATAAGTGAACCTTATCGGAAGTTAGGATTCGGGCGGATTGAGTGGAACGGAGCGGCGGGTCGCCGGGGCTCGGACTAGGGGTCGGCGTGCGGAAATCGGCACCTGCGGCGCCCATCGCCGCCGGCCAGGGCTACGACCGGGTCCGGCTGGCCCGGGACTCCGCGAACCCTGTCCCCTCCCGTGCGGTGGGTGCTAGTCGGCTGAACTCGCCCGGCACACCGCGACCACGGTGGTGCGCAGCCAGTGGTGGGCGGGGTCGGCGTCGAGGCGGGTGTGCCAGAGCAGGGACACGGTCACCTGGGGCGCGGGGAACGGCAGGTTGAACGTGTGGAGGTGTTCGCGCAGCGGGGCGGTGTGGCGGGACGGGACTGTGGCCACCAGGTCCGACGCCCTGGCCAACGCCAGCGCCGCGCCGAAGCCGTCGACCACCGTCACGACCTCGCGGTGGTGGCCGGTGGGATGCAGCGCCTCGTCGACCAGGCCCTCGGTCAGGCCGCGGCGGGAGACGTTGACGTGGCGGGCCTGCGCGTAGCGCTCGATCGTGACGGGGCCGGTTGCCAAGGGGTGTTGCGGGCGGACCACGCCCACGAACGTGTCGGAGAACAGCGGCGTGTCGAGGATGTCCGGGGATAGCGGGTCCTCGACGACCGCGGTGTCCAGGTCGATGGTGTCGCGCAGGGGTCCGGGGTTCTTCGTCGTCTTGCGCAGGAAACGCAGGCGCACGCCGGGCGCGGTGGCGCCGACGCGGGCGACCAGCTCGGGGCCGAACGCCTCCACCAAACCGTCGCTGCTGCGGATGGTGAACGTCCGGGACAGCGAAGCCAACTCCAAGCGGTGCGCCGGGCTCAGCACATCCTCCGCCTCCCGGACCAAGGCCCGAACCCGGTCACGCAGTTCCAGGGCGCGCGGGGTCGGCACCAGGCCCCGGCCTGCCTTCACCAGCAACGGGTCGCCGGTCGCGCGGCGCAGTCTGGCCAGTGCCCGGCTCATCGCGGACGGGCTCAGCGCCAGCCGCTGACCGGCCCTGGTCACGCTGCCCTCCTCCAGCAGGACGTCGAGCGTGATCAGCAGGTTCAGGTCCGGGCGCGCCACGGGTCGCGACGATACCTGGCGTCCGGTGCACAGGTGGCTTTACATCTGTGCGTCTTCCGACATGCCAGGGGCGGCCATACGTTCCGGGCATGAGATCACCCGCTGCCGCGCTCACCGCGCTCTCGCTGTCGATGCTGCTGCCGTCACTGGGCATCAGCATCGCCAACGTCGCCCTGCCCACCCTCTCCACGGCGTTCGACGCGTCCTTCTCCGCCGTGCAGTGGGTGGTCGTCGCCTACCTGCTGACGATCACCGTGCTGGTCGTGGTGCTCGGCCGGCTCGGTGACGTGTTCGGGCGGCGGCGGTTGCTGGTGGGTGGGATCGGGGTGTTCACCGCCGCCACGCTGCTGTGCGGGCTCGCGCCGACGCTGCCGCTGCTGGTGGCCGGTCGGGCGCTCCAGGGTGTCGGCGCGGCGTGCATGATGGCGTTGACCGTCGCGTTCGTCGGCGAGACGGTGCCGAAGGACCGCACCGGCCGCGCGATGGGCCTGCTGGGCACCATGTCCGCGATCGGCACCGCGACCGGTCCGGCGTTGGGCGGCGTGTTGATCGCGGTCGCCGGGTGGCCCGCGATCTTCCTCGCCGTCGTCCCGCTCGGTGTCGTCGCCCTGGTCTTGGCGCACCGCGTGCTGCCCGCCTCGCCGCCGCGCAAGGCCGAGCGGACGGGTGCGGTGCTGCGGGAGGTGGTCCGGGACCGGGCGCTGGTGGCCGGGTTGACCGCGAGCGCGCTGGTGTCGGCGGTCATGATGACCACGCTGGTGGTCGGCCCTTTTCACCTGTCCGGGGTGCTGGGCCTGACCCCTGCCCTGGTCGGGCTGGTGATGTCGGCGGGACCGGCGGTGTCCGCGCTGACCGGTGTGCCGGCCGGCCGGGCGACGGACCGCTTCGGCAGCCGGACCATGGTCGTGGCCGGGTTGAGCGGGATCATCGGCGGGGCGCTGGTGCTGGCGTTCGTGCCGCCGTCGTTCGGGGTCGCCGGTTACGTGCTGCCGCTGGTTGTGGTCACCGCCTCCTACGCCGTCTTCCAGGCCGCGAACAACACCGGCGTGATGAAGGACGTGCCGGCGCGCGACCGGGGCCTGGTGTCGGGCATGTTGACGTTGTCGCGCAACTTCGGGCTGATGACGGGTGCGTCGCTGATGGGCGCTGTGTTCGCCTTCGTCGCGGGGGATGTCACCTCGGCGGCGGAGGCGGCTCGCGGGACGCGGTGGACGTTCGTCGTGGCGGCGGGACTGGTGGCGATCGGACTCGCCGTCGTGCTGCGGTCGCGTTCCCGGATGCTGGTGGCATGAGCATCCGAACGGTGTCGTCGAAGGTCGTCTACGAGAACCGGTGGCTGTCGGTGCGGGAGGACCGGATCGAGTTGGCGGACGGGTCGGCCGGGCTGTACTCGGTGGTCGACAAGCCGGACTTCGCGTCCCCCACGCTCACCGCCTACCTCCTGCTGACGCTGAAGGAAAGATCGTTGCGGAACGCGAACGGGTGAGGCTAGAGTCCGTGCCGTGACTGCCGGGTCGGCCATGGGCCACTACCGAGACGGGCACCCGGCTCAGGTTTGAGCAGCGGGCGGGCCAGGGGTCCGCCGCACCTCCGGGAACCAGACGACTGTCCTTTGTGTACCGTCATCCCGGAGGGAAACCCTTTTATGACACTTGATTTCAACCAGCAGGTCATCGACGAGTTCCGCGCCAACCACGGCCGTGTCGGCGGCTTCTTCGAGGGCGCGCGCCTGATCCTGCTCACCACGACGGGCGCGCGGTCCGGCCGCCCGCACACCGTGCCGCTGGGTTACCTGCCCGACGGCGACCGCGTCCTGGTCATCGGCTCGGCGGGCGGATCGGACCGGCACCCGGCCTGGTACCACAACCTCGTCGCCGACCCGAAGGCCACCGTGGAGGACGGCGTCTTCACCTACGAGGCGAAGGCGACCGTCCTGCGCGGCGAGGAGCGGGACGCGGTGTTCGCCCGGGCCGTGGAGGCCGACGCCGGGTGGGGCGAGTACCAGGCCAAGACCAGCCGGGTCATCCCGGTGGTGGCGCTGGAGCAGGTCGCGGGCGGCCCGCCGAACGCGGCGTCGTTCGGGGAGGCGCTCAAGCTGCTGCACGACGCGTTCCGCCGTGAACTGGCGTTGATCCGCACCGAGGCCGCGCAGGCCGGGCCGCGGATCGGGGCGCAGCTGCGGGTGAACTGCCTGACGCTGTGCCAGGGCTTGGAGTTCCACCACCGTTCGGAGGACGGGGGCATGTTCCCGGCGTTGGCCGACCGCTATCCGGAGCTGGAGCCGGTGATGGCGCGGCTGCGGGAGGAGCACGCCACGATCGCCCGGCTGCTGGAGGAGTTGCGGGCGGCGTTGGACGGTGACGGCGTGCTCGCCGAGGTCGACCGGCTCATCACCGAGCTGGAGAACCACTTGGTGTACGAGGAAGAACAGCTCATCCCCCTGCTGGACGGGTGATCGTGACCGAACTGGACCTCACCGACGAGTCCACCGCCCGCGCGGTGCACCGGATCGGCCTGCGCGCCTACGCCGTGGAGGCGGCGCTGATCGGCTCGGACGCGATCCCGGCGCTGCACGAGACCCCGGAGGACGTGCGCGCCCTGCCGCTGCGGTGGCTGGGCGCGCACGTGGACGGTGTGCTCGCCGGGTTCGTCGGCTTCACCCGGGAGGACGGGGTGGTCGACGTCGACCGGCTGTGCGTGCACCCGGACTTCTTCCGCCGGGGCCTGGCGCGGCGGCTGGTGGGCGCGGTGCTGGACCTCGGTGACCCGGTGACGGTGTCCACCGGCGCGGACAACGGGCCGGCGGTCGCGTTGTACGAGCGGTTGGGGTTCGAGCGGGTCGGCACGGTCGAGCCGGAGCCGGGGTTGTTGCTGGCGTTGTTCAGGCACCCGGGACAGCACTGAGCATCGGCCGGGTCCGGGCACCGTCACCGCCCGGTTGGCCGCTACCCCCAGCGCCTGCATCCACCGCGGCCACTTGCCCCGGAACGCCTCTCCATCACCGGGTCACCCGCCCGCGGTCCCGTCCGCGCCACGACCTCGTCGGTCGACTCCGCCGCGGGCGCGCTGTGCTACGCGCCGAACAAGGGGCGCTGTTCCCGGGGTGGGCGGCGGAGCGGGCGTTGGCGGGTGGTCAGGCGGGGAACTTCCCGGTGGTGCTGGTGGACGGGGTCGTGGGCGGGGTGTGGCACCAGCGGCGGTCGGGGCGGCGGGTCGTGGTGACGGTGGAGATGTTCGACGAGGTGGGTGCGCGGCGGGGGCGTCAGCTGGAGGAGCAGGTCGAGCGGGTCGGGGCGGTGGTGGAGGGGCGGTGGTGGAGGGGCGGTGGTGGAGGGGCGGGTGGAGTGGTCGCTGGGGCCGGTGTCGGTCGGGCCGCACGCCTAGCCCGCCAGGGCGCCCGGACGGTTGGCCGCACGCCTGGTTCGCCAGGTGCGCAGCACGCCTAGCTCGCCAGGGTGACGCCGGCGGACGCGCCGATCTGCATGCTGACCGGGACGGTCGCGCCGGCCACGCCGGTGTCCGGGCCCGCGTCGAGGGTGGCGGTGTTGTTCGCGGTGGCCATGACCCAGCCGCCGCCCAGGCCCATCAGGATCATGGCGGGCAGGACCGTGGTCGGGTAGTCGCCGTTGCCGAGCCAGAGCAGCGCCACGGCCGAGGCGGCCAGGACCAGACCGGTGACCAGGGGGAACGGGATGCGGACCCGGGCGGACAGGAGGATGGCGGCGGTGTGGGGCAGGAACGCCAGGCCGGCCAGGGCGGGGCTGAGGCCCATGGTGTCCTGCAAGTGGAACGTGAGCGTGTAGAGGACGCCGAAGGACGCCGTCGACAGCGTCAGCACCGACAGGTACGCGGCGGCGCGCGGGCGGTGGCGGAGGATGCGGGGTGGGAGCAGCGGGGTCGGGGTGCGGTGCTGGTGCCACCAGAACACCGCCAGCGGGATGATGCCGAACCACCAGCCGTGGACGATCATCGCCAGGCCCGCGGTGGCCAGGCCCGCGCCGACGCCGTCGATGCGCCCACCCGTGCCGGGGGTCGGGAGGACGGTGAGCAGCACGCCGGCCAGGGCGACGGCGGCCAGCGGCAGGCTGATGAACATGCTCCAGCGCCAGCCCAACGCCTCCGTGAGCGTGCCGCCGAGGATCAGGCCGACGCCGGACGAGCTGCCCATGATGGTGCCCCAGATGCCGAACGCCCTGGCCCGGTCGTCGGGTGTGGTGAACGACGTGCCCAGCAGGGCCAGCGCGGCCGGGGTGTAGAGCGCGCCGAACAGGCCTTGCAGGGCGCGGGCGGCGATGATCATGGGGCCGTTGGCGGCCAGGCCGCCGAGCAGGGACGCCGCGGCGAAGCCGACCACGCCGACGACCAGGCACCGGCGGCGGCCCAGGAGGTCGGACAGGCGTCCGCCGACCAGCAGGCAGCCGCCGAAGGCCAGGGCGAACGCGGCGACGACCCAGCGGGTGCCGTCGTCGGACAGGTGCAGGTCGTGGCGCAGGGACGGCAGCGCGATGGTCACGATCGTGGCGTCCACGGCGATCATGAGTTGGCCCAGGCCCAGGGCGATCAGGCCCCACCAGCGGCGGGTGTCGGTCAGCAGCACGGCGCCCCCTAGAAGGTTGGTTACACCAATGTTGGTTGCGCCAACGCTAGTCGATCGTTGGTGTCGCCAACAAGTGGGTAGACTGCGGCGCATGGAGTCGAGAGGGGCGCCCGCGCGGTTGCGGCGCACACCGAGCTGGCTGATCAACGAGGTCGCCGTGCACGCGACCCGGCTGGTGTCCGAGGGCTTCGCCTCGGCCGAGTCGCGCCGCTACCACTACAAGCTCCTGGCCACCCTGGACGAGTTCGGGCCCGCCAGCCAGGCCGACCTGGGCCGGCGCGGCGGGGTGGACCGCAGCGACGTCGTGGCCGCGGTCAACGAGCTGGCCGAGCGCGGGTTCGTCGAGCGCGCGGTGGACCCGGCCGACCGGCGGCGCAACATCGTCACCATCACCGCGGCGGGCGCCGAGCACCTGCGGCACCTGGACGAGGTGCTGGCGGTCGCCCAGGACGCGCTGCTCGCGCCCCTGTCCGCCGCCGAGCGGCAGGAGCTGGTGCGGATGCTGTCGCGACTCGCGGAGCACCACTCATGAGGGCGGTCGTGCTGAGCGGGCCCGGCCCGGTGGAGAACCTGTCGCTGGTCGAGCTGCCGGTGCCCGAGCCGCCGGAGGGGTGGGTGCGCATCCGGGTGCGGGCGTTCGGGATCAACCGGTCCGAGCTGCACACCCGGCTGGGCCTGGCCGAGGGCGTGGTGTTCCCGCGCGTGCCCGGGATCGAGGCCACGGGCGTGGTGGACAGCGACTGCGACCTGCCGCGCGGGCAGCAGGTGGTGGCGATGATGGGCGGCATGGGGCGGGTGTTCGACGGCGGGTACGCCGAGTACGCGGTGGTGCCGCGGGCGTGCGTCGTGCCGTTCGACTCGGAGTTGCCGTGGGAGGTGCTGGGGGCGATCCCGGAAACCCTCCAGACCGCCTACGGCTCGCTGACCACGGGGCTGGACCTGCGTGGCGGGCAGACCCTGCTGATCCGCGGCGGCACCTCTGCGTTGGGTTTCGCCGCCACGGCGCTGGCCAAGGACCTCGGGGCGACGGTGCTGGCCACGACCCGTTCCGCGGACCGGCTGGGAGTGCTGCGCGAGCACGGCGCAGACCACCCGTTGGTGGACGACGGCGAGGTGGCGGCGCAGGTCAGGGCGCTGTGCCCGGACGGTGTGGACGCGGCGCTGGAACTGGTCGGTACCCCCACGTTGCCCGACACGCTGGCCGCGACCCGGGTGCACGGGACCGTGTGCTTCACGGGGATGCTGTCCAACCAGTGGCTGGTGCGCGACTTCTACCCGATCGGGTATCTGCCCAAGGGTGTGCGGCTGACGGCTTACAGCGGTGAGGCGGCCGACCTGCCCGCGGAGGTGCTCCAGCGGTATCTCGACCAGGTGGCGGCGGGCGAGGTTTCCGCCGGGCCGAGGACGGTGTACCGGTTGGAGGACATCCGGGCCGCGCACGACGACCTGGAGCACAACCGGCGCGTCGGCAAGCTCGTCGTCGTCCTGTAGCGGCTGAAGAAGTTCGGGGGTGGGTGTCGAATACGGGTTCGGCCGTTCGTGTAAAGGGCGAACCGACCCACGGGAGGAACGTCATGACGCACTACCTGATCAGCGTGATCGAGCCGACCGGCTACGACATCCCCGAGCCGGACGTGCTGGAGAAGATCATGCACGACGTGGAGGCCGTCGACCGCGACATGCGCGAGCAGGGCGTGTGGGTGTTCGCGGGCGGGCTGCACGGGCCCGAGGCGGCGACCACGTTGCGGCCGGACAACGGCGAGGTGCTGGTCACCGACGGGCCGTTCGTCGAGGCCAAGGAGCACATCGGCGGGTTCTCCATCATCGACGTGCCCGACCTGGACGCGGCGCTGGAGTGGGGGCGCCGGATGAGCGTGGCGTGCACGTTGCCGGTCGAGGTGCGGCCGTTCCACACCCTGCCGGGCTGATGGGCGACCCGGTCGAGGAGGTGTTCGGCCGGGAGTACGGGCGTTCGGTGGCCGTCCTGGTCCGCGTGTTCGGCGACGTCGACATCGCCGAGGAAGCGGTCCAGGACGCGTTCGCCGAGGCCGTGCGCCGGTGGCCGGAGACCGGTGTGCCGCCCAGCCCCGCCGGCTGGATCATCACGACCGCCCGCAACCGGGCGGTGGACCGGCTGCGCCGCGAGGCCCGCCGGGACGACAAGCACGCCCAGGCCGCGCTGCTGCACGCCCGTGACGAACCGGAGGTCCCCGTGGTGGGCGACGACCGGTTGCGGCTGATCTTCACCTGCTGCCACCCCGCCCTGGCGCTGCCCGCGCGGGTCGCGTTGACGCTGCGCCTGCTGGGCGGGCTGACCACGGCGGAGATCGCGCGGGCGTTCCTGGTGCCCGAGGCGACCCTGGCGCAGCGGCTGGTGCGCGCCAAGAACAAGATCCGCGACGCCCGCATCCCCTACCGGGTGCCCGGCGAGGCCGAGCTGCCCGACCGGCTGCGGGCCGTGCTCGCGGTGGTGTACCTGGTGTTCAACGAGGGCTACTCCGCCTCGCGCGGCGAGCACCTGGTGCGCCGGGACCTGTGCGTGGAGGCGATCCGGCTGGGTCGGCTGCTGGTGGAGCTGATGCCCGACGAGCCCGAGGCGGTCGGGCTGCTCGGGCTGATGCTGCTCCAGCACGCCCGGCTGCCCGCGCGGGTGTCCGACGACGGCGGGCTGGTGCGGCTGGCCGACCAGGACCGGTCCCGGTGGGACGCCGACCTGCTGGCCGAGGGGCGGGCGCTGGTGCGGTGGTGCCTGCGGCGCGGCCGGCCCGGGCCGTACCAGATCCAGGCCGCGATCAACGCCGTGCACAGCGACCCGCCGCCCACCGACTGGCGGCAGGTGGTGGCCCTCTACGACCAGCTCATGGCCTGCGCGCCGTCTGCCGTGGTGGCGCTGAATAGGGCGGTCGCCGTGGCAGAGGTCGACGGGCCGGCGGCCGCAATGGACCTTGTGGACGCGCTGTCCCTGGGTAACTACCACCACTTCCATGGTGTCCGGGCGGAACTACTGCGCAGACTGGGGCGCGCGGACGAGGCGGCACGGGCTTACCGGCGGGCTTGGGAGCTGGCCGGGAACGAGGCGGAACGATCACTGTTGGCGCGGGCACTCAGCGAAGTCGGCGGAGCAGCTCCGCCACCTCCTCCGGCGTGAACTCGAGCGCCAGGTGCCCGATGGTCAGCTCCACCGCGCAGGTGCCGGGCGCGACCGACTTGGGGAACCGGGGCAGTTCGATCCCGGTCTCCGCCAGCAGTCTCCCCGCGGCGGGCTTGACCGCCTCGCGCGGCACCGGCAGGTGGATGTGGAACAGCGGTGTCTGCGGCACGTCCGGCACGGTACGCGCATAGCCGTCGGCGTTGACGGCCGCGGCTATCGCGCGGGCGTGCGCGAGGAACTCCGGCATCCGCGGCAGGGTCTCCGAAAGCCCCAGGTCGGCGGCCACCGCGAGCGGCCACAGGTCGGGCAGGTTGCCGCCCAGTCGCGTTCGCCACACCCCGGCGTGGTCGATGGTGTCCTGGTCACCGGCCAGGATCGCGCCCCGGAGGCCCTCCAGGCCCTTGTACAGCGACACGTACACGGTGTCGAACAGGGCGGCGATCTCGGCGTGCGGCCGGTCGTAGTAGGGCTGCGCCTCCCACAGCCGGGCGCCGTCGACGTGGGTGGCCGCGCCGCGCTCGGCGGCCCACTTGGTCTGGGCGACCAGGTCGTCCCACTCGGGCAGCAGGCCGCCGATCTCCCGCTGCGGCAGCTCCAGCAGCAGGGTGGACACCGGTTCCTTGATCCCGTCGAGGTCGTCGGTGGTGATCAGGCCGTTGGGGTCGCCGACCGGCCGGTGCACGAGGTGGTGGACGGCGTTGTAGCCCTGCTGCTCCCACAGCGCGACGTGCGCGGTGGGGTGGGCGGCGAAGGTGCGGTGGCCGGTGCGGTCGGCGTGGATGCGCAGCGCGACCTGCTGCGCCATGGTGCCCGAGGGGAAGAACAGGGCCGCGGGCTTGCCCAGCAGGGCCGCCACCCGGGTCTCCAGGTCCTTGACCGGCTCGTCGGGGCGGGTGCCCGGCGGGACGCGGTCGAGCAGGCGGCGCAGCGTGGCGTGGGGGTCGCGGCGCAGCCGGGAGTGCTGGACGAGGGACCGGCGGATCTCGGGTGCCATGCGCGCGAGTCTGCCACCGGGCGGCAACAGCTTTTCCAGTCGACTGACTGATTCGGCGGACGACCTGCGGTTCGTAGCGTGCTGGTCGTGAAACCTGATCTGGGGCGCGCCGACGCCGACGTCATCCTGGTGGCACCGTTCTCCGACGAGTTCGCCGACCGGCCGGCCGGTCTGGTGGCCGCGCACCGGCTGGTGGGCGAGGAAGGCGACGAGGTGACCGTCGCCCAGTGGTCTCAGCCGGCGCAGCGGGACGGGTTCACCGCCTACCGCCGGTACCGGTCGATGTCGCGGGAGGGCCTGGAGCCGGGCTGCGTGGTGCTGGTGAGCGTGGAGTTGACGCCGGGGACCGCGCCGGAGTGGGTCGACCTGGTGTTCGACGCGCTCGCCGCCGAGCAGGACCCGCACCCCGGCGGCATCTCCGGCCACTTCCACGTCAGCGACGACGGTTCGAAGGTGCTCAACTACGCGGAGTGGGTGTCCGCCGAAGCTCATGTCGAGGCGCTGACCCGCGGGAACGGGTCGGTGGGCGTCAACGAGCGGTGGCAGCGCGTTCACGGTTTCCACGGGTTGAAAAGTTCTACCGTGCGGCGGTACCGGCTCGCGCATACTGGCGATCATGGGCAAGGTCTACGAGCGCATTGACGGAAGGTTGAAGAAGTTCATCGAGGCACAGCCGATGTTCTTCACCGCGACCGCCCCGCTGGCGGCCGACGGTCACGTGAACCTCTCCCCCAAGGGCCGCGCGGGCACGTGGCGGGTCCTGGACGAGCAGCGGGTGGCCTACCTGGACTTCGGCGGGTCGCACGCGGAGACCATCGCCCACCTGCGGGAGAACGGCCGCATCACGCTCATGTGGTGCGCGTTCGAGGGGCCGCCGAACATCGTGCGGGTGCACGGCGTGGGCGAGCCGGTGTTCCGCGACGACCCCCGGTTCGCCGAACTGGTCGAGGGGTTCGGGGCGGCGGACGGGCCGGGGCTGCGGGCCGTGGTGGTGGTGACCGCGAAGCTGATCAGCGACACCTGCGGGTTCGCCGTGCCGTTCCTGGACTACCGGGGCGACCGGACCCTGCACGCCGAGCACTTCGGCCGCAAGACCGACGAGGAGTTCCGCGCCTACTGCGAGACCAAGCCGTTCAACCACGAGAGCATCGACGGCCTGCCCGCGGTGCCCCTGCCCCTGCCGCCGCGCCCGTAGCTCAGTCGACGGTCAGCACGATCTTGCCGCGGGTGCGGCCGGTCTCCAGCAGTTCGTGGGCCTTCGCGGCCTGCTCCAGCGGCAGCACGGTGTCCAGTTCGGTGCGCAGGGCACCCCGTTCGACCAGGTCCGCGAGGGCGAGCAGGCCGTGGCGGTCCGGTTCGCACAGCACCGCGGCGGTGCGGACGCCGGTGCCGGCCGCGGCGGCGTCGAGGGTGTCCCGGGAGCGGCCCAGGATGGTGACCACGATGCCGCCCGGTTTGACCGTCGGCACGGATCGGGCGCCGATGTCCTCGCCGACGGTGTCGAAGGCCACGTCCACGTCCCGGACCACGTCGGCGAAGTCGACCGCGGTGTAGTCGACGACCTCGTCGGCGCCCAGCGACCGGACGAAGTCGTGCTTGGCCGCGCCGGCGGTGGCGATGACGTGCGCGCCCCGCGCCTTGGCGATCTGCACGGCGACGTGCCCGACACCGCCCGCGCCGGCGTGCACGAGGACGCGTCGGCCGGGCCGGACGTCGGCGGTCTCCACGAGGCTCTGCCACGCGGTCAGCCCGACCAGCGGCAGGGCCGCGCCGTGCGGGTGGTCCAGGGCGGCGGGCTTGTGCACGAAGTGCCGGGACGGGGCGACGACGTACTGCGCGTAGGCGCCGGCCTCGTGCGGGAACCGGGGCATGCCGATGACCTCGTCGCCGGGCGCGAACAGGGTGACGCCGAACCCGACTTCCTCGACCACGCCCGACACGTCCCAGCCCAGCACGCACGGCGGGGTCAGGAACCCGCCGTTGGCGCGGGTCTTGGCGTCGACCGGGTTGACCCCGGCGGCGTGGACGCGGACCAGGACCTCGGTGGGGCCCGGTTCGGGGACCGGTCGGGCGACCTCGTGCAGCACGTCGGGTCCGCCGAGCCGGTCCTGGCTGATGGCGCGCATGGTGCTCATGACCACGATCCTCATCGACGTCGCCGCGGCCCGGCCAGTCGGGCGCGGGCCAAGGTCCGCAAAGTTCAGGCCACGACCCGGTAGTGGGTGGTCAGCCGCCGGTCGTCGGACAGCACGTGGAAGGCGACGGCGGGCGGCAGGTCCAGGTCGATGACCCGGTCGGACTCCCACGGCAGCAGCAGCGTGCTGGCCACGCCGGGCGCGACCCGCAGCGGAATGCCCGCGAACGTCGAGGCCGCGCCGGTGTGGGCGTGCCCGCACAGCACGCCGACCACGTTGTCGTGCCGGAGCAGCACCTCGGCCAGGCGGTCCTCGCCGAACTGGCGGATGCCGTCGATCATGGACTGGTGCAGGGTCACCGGCGGGTGGTGGAAGCACACGAACGTCGGCGCGCCCTCCCCCAGCACGCCGTCCAGCCAGGTCAGGGTGTCGTCGTCGAGCAGGCCGTCGTCGCGGCCGGGGATGGACGAGTCGCACAGCGCGAACACCACGTCACCGACCTTCTCCACCTGGTTCACCGGCTCCGGACCCGCCGACCCGCCCAACAGCACGCGGCGGAAGTTTCCACGGTCGTCGTGGTTGCCCGGCAGCAGCAGGACGGGGAACTTCGAGGTCAGGTGCTCCCGCGCCGCTTCGTACTCGGAGGTGAGGCCGTGGTCGGCGATGTCCCCGGTGACCAGGACCGCGTCCAGCCGGCCCGGCAGGCCGTCGAGGTAGTCCATGACCCGCCGGACCCGGCCTGCGGCGCGCGGGCCGCCGTCGAAGTGGGTGTCGCTGAGGTGCGCGATGACCGTCACTGCGTCGAGCGTAGTGACCGAACGGCCCCCTGTCCGATCACGGTGGATCTACGCTAACGGTGTGGCGTGTGGCGCCGATCACCTCGGAAAGGGGGCGGTCGTGCTGGTCGAAGCTCAGCGGAACCCCGTGCGCCGGGTGACCGGGCTCGCGCGCAGCACGCCGGGCCGGTTCACCCTGCTGGCGCTGCTGCTGGTCGTCTCGACGCTGCTGGTCGGCGCGCTGACCGCGTCCTCGGTGCAGCGCCGCTCGGACGCGCTGACCGCGCTGGCCGACCGCAGCGAGCCGCTGGCGTTCGCCGCGCAGGAGGTCTACCGGGCGATGGCCGACGCCGACGCCACGGCGGCCAGCGCGTTCCTGTCCGGCGGTGTGGAGTCGGCGGCGCTGCGGCAGCGGTACGAGGCGGACGTGGCCAAGGCCGCGGCGGCGCTGTCCACCGCGACCGGCGAGATCACCCGGTCACCGGAGCTGGTCGACGCGCTGTCGACGCTGTCCGGGCAGCTGCCGGTGTACACGGGGCTGGTCGAGACGGCGCGGGCGCACAACCGGCAGGGCAACCCGGTGGGCGCGGCCTACCTGCGGGAGGCCTCGACCCTGATGCGCGACCGGCTGCTGCCCGCCGCCCAGTCGCTGTACCGGACGGAGAACGCGAACGTGGCCCGCGACCTGGGCGGGGCGACGACGTTGCCGTGGCTGGAGCTGCTGCTGGGCGCGGCGCTGCTGGCGGTGCTGGTGGCGGCGCAGCGGTACCTGACCCGCAAGACCAACCGGCTGCTCAACGTCGGGCTGGTGGCGGCGACCGCGGCGTCGGTGGTGTCGTTGCTGTGGGTGCTGGGCGCGTCGGTGGTGGCGGTGTCGGGCGCGTCGTCGAGCCAGGACGACGCCGAGGTGGTGGACGTGCTGGCCCGCGCCCGGATCGCGACCCTGGCCGCACGCGGCAACGAGACGTTGACGCTGGTGGCGCGGGGCAGCGGCAAGGAGTATGAGGAGGCCTACGCCGCGCGCGCGGAGGAGTTGCAGGGCCTGCTGGCGCGGGCCGGCTCGGACAAGGCGCGGGCGGACTTCGTGCGCTGGCAGGACGCGCACGTGCGGCTGCGGGAGGCCGACGACCGGGGTGACTACACCGCGGCGGTCGGGTTGGCGCTGGGGCCGGGGCCGGACGGGGCGGCGGAGGCGTTCGACGCGCTGGACACCGACCTGCGGGAGTCGCTGGACGCGGCGCGGGCCGGGTTGACCGAGTCGATCGCGCGGGCACGGGGCGCGTTGACCGGCGCGGTGCCGGCGGTGGTGCTGTTGGCGCTGGTGGCGGCGGTCGCGGCGGCGGCGGGCCTGTGGCAGCGGCTGAAGGAGTACCGATGAAGCGCGCGGGGGTGCGGGCGTTGCTGGCCGGCGTGGTGGCGGCGGTGGCCGCCGCGTGCGCGCCGGTGCCGAGCGCGGCGCCGGACATCGGCGGGGCGTCGGCGGTGGTGCCGAGGCCGGCGAACGCGACCGAGCTGACCGCTCCGCCCAGTTCGGCCGCGGCGGCCGTGCCGTCGTGCGACGCGACGGCGAGCCTGCGGCCGCAGGGTGCGTTGCCGGCGGTGGGGCAGATGCCGGCGGGGTCGACGATGGAGCGGATCGTGCGCAGCGGCCGGCTGCGGGTCGGGGTGGACCAGAACACCTACCTGATGGGGTTCCGCAACCCGTTCTCCGGGCAGTTGGAGGGCTTCGACGTCGACATGGCGCGGGAGGTCGCGCGGGCGCTGTTCGGCGACCCGGAGAAGATCCAGTTCAAGGTGCTGACCTCCGAGCAGCGCATCCCGGCGCTGGAGAACGGCGAGGTGGACATCGTC
This sequence comes from Saccharothrix sp., assembly GCF_031180885.1. GTDB lineage: Bacteria > Actinomycetota > Actinomycetes > Mycobacteriales > Pseudonocardiaceae > Actinosynnema. Next base: position 156,298 of record NZ_JAPSLK010000003.1, on the reverse strand, counting down.
GTCCGGACGATGACGATCAACTGCGAGCGGTGGCAGAAGGTGAACTTCTCCACCGTGTACTACCAGGCCGGGCAGCGGGTGCTGGTGCCGTCGTCGTCGGACGCGACCGGGATCGAGTCGTTGGGGGGGAAGAAGGTGTGCGCGACCCGGGGGTCGTCGTCGCTGGTCAACGTGGCCAACGCGCCGTCGCGGCCGATCGCGGTGGAGGTGCCGAACTGGACCGACTGCCTGGTGATGCTCCAGCAGGGCCAGGTCGACGCGATCTCCACCGACGACACGATCCTGGCCGGGTTCGCCGCGCAGGACCCGTACACCAAGATCGTCGGGCCCCAGTTCACCGCCGAGCCCTACGGGATGGCGATGCCCAAGGCGTCGGAGGACTTCGTGCGGTTCGTCAACGCCCTGCTGGAGCGGCTGCGCGCGGACGGCACGTGGGCGACGATCCACCGGCGGTGGCTGGGTGAGCCGCCCGCGCCGCCGGTCGCGAAGTACCGGGACTGAGCCGATGGACACCGGCGCGGAGGTGGCGCGGCTGCTGGCGGAGAGCGACCGGGTGGCCCAGGCGCTGCTGGCCATGGAGGACCACCCGGGGCACCTGCTGCTGCGCGGCTCGGGCGTGACCGGTGCGACGGCCGCGCGGTGGGCCGGGGCCGAGGCCGCGGTGGTCGTGCTGTGGGAGTGGTTCGACACCTACCGGCTGTTCCTGGACGAGGTCCGCAAGGCTCGGGACGAGGCGGTGCTGGAGCGGCTGCTCACCGGTGCGGAGGTGGTGCTGTCGGCGGCGGTGCCGGTGCGGACGCTGACGTCGCCGGCGGTGGCGGCCGAGCGGGTGACCGTGGCGGAGCTGGTGGCGCGGATGAAGGCGCACTACGCCGAGGTGACCGCGTTGTTCGACGAGGTCCACCGGGCGTGGTCGGCGCGGCTGGCCGAACTGGACCCGCTGGAGCGCCGCCTGGCCGGACTGGCCGGGACGCAGGTGGAGGAGTTGCGGCGGGAGTTGGCCGCCGCGCACGAGCGGGCGGTGTCCGACCCGCTGGAGCCCGACCCGGCGGTGGGCGACCTGGCGCGCCGGGCGGCGGAGGTCGCCGACCTGCACGAGGGTTTCGCCGCGCGGGTCGAGGCGGTGGCGCGGCGGCTGGACGAGGCGGACGCGGTGCGCGCGGAGGCCGTGGCGGTGCGCCGCGAGGTGGTCGCGACGATCGTCGGCGATCATCCGCGGGTGCCGGAAACTTCCGGGCCGCGCGGGGCACTGGAGGCGCTGCGGGTGCGTTTTCCTGAGGTAGCCGAAGCGGAGGTGGTGCGGGTGGAGTCGGCGGCGGTCGCCGTGGCGGACCGGGTCCGGGCGGTGCGGGCGCACCTGTCCGGGTCGCTGGCCCGCCGCGCCGAGCTGCGCGGACGCCTGGACGCCTACCGCGCCAAGGCCGGCGCCCGCGGTCACGCGGAGGACGCCGAGCTGGCGGCGCTGCACCGGGCGGCGCGGTCCGCGCTGGACGCGGAACCGTGCGACCTGCGGGCGGGGACGGTCGCGGTGGGCCGCTACCAGCGCGCGGTGCTGGACCGGACGGAGGGGCCGCGATGAGCACGCTCGACGGGCCGGCGCGGGATGCGCCAGGGGCCGCGATGAGGACGTGTCCGCGGACCGGGTGCGGCGGCCGAATCGAGGACGACGGTTTCTGCGACCGCTGCGGCCTCGAAGCCCCTGTGCTGCCCGACACCGCCCCGGCCCCCGTGTCGGCCGGTGCCCGCCGCGCGCCGGGCCAGGCCACCGCCGGCTCCGGCGCGGGCTCGGCGCGCAGCGGATCGGTCGGCGCTGGATCGGTCGGCGCGGGGTCGGCGGGGACCGCGGCGGCCGCTCCGGACTTCGGCTCGGGGCCGGGCACGGCGCCCTGGACCGCCTCCCCCTCGACGTCGTCGGCGGGGCGGTCGCGGCCGCTGTCCACCCGGTCCTCGGGGCGCGGCAGGTTGGGCGCGGGGCTGGTCGAGGTGCCGCGGGTGCCCTACCGGGACCCCAAGACCGCCGTCCTGGACAACCCGGAAGTGCCCGAGGCGAAGCGGTTCTGCTCCTCGTGCGGCAAGGAGGTCGGGCGCGGCCGGGACGGGCGGCCCGGCCGGGTCGAGGGGTTCTGCCCGCACTGCGGCCACCACTTCTCCTTCACCCCCAAGCTCGCGCCCGGCGAGGTCCTGCACGAGCAGTACGAGGTCCTGGGGTGCCTGGCGCACGGCGGTCTGGGCTGGATCTACCTGGCCGCCGACCACGCGGTCAGCGACCGGTGGGTGGTGCTCAAGGGCCTGCTGGACTCCGGTGACGCCGACGCGATGGCCGCCGCGATGGCCGAGCGCCGGTTCCTGGCCGAGGTCGAGCACCCGAACATCGTCAAGATCCACAACTTCGTGCGGCACGCCGACCGCGCCACCGGCGAGCTGGTCGACTACATCGTGATGGAGTACGTCGGCGGCACGTCGGTCAAGGACATGATCAAGTCCATGCGGGCGGCGGGCACGGGCTCGGAGTCGCTGCCGGTGGCGCAGGCGATCGCGTACGCGCTGGAGGTGCTGCCCGCGTTGGGCTACCTGCACGGCGTGGGCCTGCTGTACTGCGACTTCAAGCCGGACAACGTGATCCAGACCGAGGAGCAGCTCAAGCTGATCGACCTGGGCGCGGTGCGCCGCGCCGACGACCGGCACTCCCCCATCTACGGCACGATCGGCTACCAGGCGCCGGAGATCGGCACGATCGGCCCGTCCGTGGCCTCCGACCTGTACACGGTGGGCCGGGCGCTGGCGGTGATGAGCTTCCAGTTCGACTTCCGCGGCAAGTACAAGGAGTCGCTGCCCGAGGACCAGCCGGTGCTGCGCCGGCACGACTCGTTCCGCCGGTTCCTGCTGCGCGCCACGCACCGGGACCCGGAGCAGCGGTTCGCCTCGGCCGAGGACATGGCCGAGCAGTTGACCGGGGTGCTGCGGGAGGTGTTGGCGCAGCAGGACGAGGTGCCGCGGCCGGGGTTGTCGCGGCAGTTCACGCCGGAGCGGCGGGCGTTCGGCACCGAGGGCGCGCCGGGGGCGTGCGCGGTGGCGGGGTGCCTGCCGGTGCCGCAGGTGGACACCGCGGACCCGGCGGCGGGGTTCCTGGCGACCGCGACCACCGGTGACCCGGACGAGCTGGTCACGGCGTTGCGGGCGGCTCCGGTGACGACCGTGGAGGTGCGGTTGCAGGTGGTGCGGGCGCTGATCGAGGCGGACCGGGTGGCCGAGGCGGTGGCGGAGCTGGACGAGCTGGAGTCGCCGGCGCTGTTCGACCCCGACGACCCGCAGGCGCCGGCCCCGGACGACTGGCGGCCGGGCTGGTACCGGGGGTTGGCGGCGCTGGTCGGCGGGGACGCGGCGGCGGCGCGCGAGCGGTTCGAGCACGTGTACGACGTGCTCCCCGGTGAGGCCGCGCCGAAGCTGGCGGTGGCGGTCGCGGCGGAGCTGGCCGGGGACCGGGAGTCGGCGGAGGCGTTCTACCGGGTGGTGTGGCGCACCGACCACGCCTACGTCAGCGCGGCGTTCGGGTTGGCGCGGGTGCTGCTGGCCGGTGGCGACCGCGAGTCGGCGGTGGCGGTGCTGCACTCGGTGCCGGAGACCTCCAGCCACCACGTGGCGGCGCAGGTGGCGGCGGTGCGGGCGCAGGCCGGTGGCGAGCTGTCCGACGTGGTGGCCGCGGGCACCCGGCTGTCGGGGTTGGAGCTGGACGTGGCGCGCCGGGTCGGGCTGACCGCGGAGCTGCTGCGCACGGCGCTGGAGTCGTTGCCGCGCAACGGTTCCGCGGCGCCCGCCGACCGGCTGCTGGGCTGCGAGGTCAGCGAGCAGGGGCTGCGGCTGGGTTTGGAGCGGGCCTACCGGCAGTTGGCGCGGCTGGCGGACACGCCGGAGGAGCGGATCGCGCTGGTGGACCGCGCGAACGCGGTCAGACCCAGGACGCTCGTGTGACCGGACCACCGCCGACCCTTACCGAACGAAGTGATGACGACCGTCGAGATGAGCACCGGATGAGCATGGAAACCTGCCCGGAGTGCGCGGCCCCGGTGTCGCCGCAGGACCGCTTCTGCGAGGAGTGCGGGCGCAACCTGCGCGTGCAGCGGACGGTCGTCGGCGGCCCCGAGGTGGTGGCGCGGTGCGTGTGCGGCGGTGCGAGCGGGTTCGACGCGGACGGGTTCTGCGCGGACTGCGGCCGGGCGCGGCCGTCGTCGCGGGACCGGGTGGAGTTCGTGCTGCCGGGGCTGGCCGGGGTCAGCGACCGGGGCAAGCGGCGGCAGCGCAACGAGGACTCGATGGCGTTCGGCCGGGTCCGGGGGCGCGGGGTGGCCGCGGTGGTGTGCGACGGGGTGGCGTCCTCGGAGCGCGCTGAGCAGGCCTCGCAGGTCGCGGTGGACACGGCGGTGGACGTGCTGCTGACCGCGGTGCAGTCGGGCACCGACCCGGAGGAGGCGACCCGGGACGCGGTGCTGGCCGCGGACGCGGCGGTGGCCCGGTTGGCGCGGCCGGGCGCGGAGGAGGTGGCGCCGTCGTGCACGTTCGTCTCCGCGGTGGTCGCGGATGACACCGCGACCGTCGGCTGGGTCGGCGACTCCCGCGCCTACCTGGTGGCCGACGCGGGCGCGGCGCGGCTGACCACGGACGACACGTGGGCGGCGCAGCTGGTCGCCGAAGGGGTGCTGACCGAGGACGAGGCGCTGACCGACCGGCGGGCGCACGTGCTGTCGCGGTGGCTCGGCGCGGACTCCGGGTTGGCCGGCCCGCAGACGGTGACCTTCCGGGTGGAGACGCCGGGGCTGCTGGTGCTGTGCAGCGACGGGCTGTGGAACTACCTGCCCGAGCCGGAGGACCTGCTGGCGGTGCTGCCGCGCGGGGTGCCGCCGGTGGAGGTGGCGCGGGAGCTGGTGGAGGTCGCGTTGAAGTCCGGTGGCCACGACAACATCACGGTCGTGGTCGTGACGCTGCGGGGTGGGCATGGCGCTTGATTTCGCCGTCGAGGTGTTCCAGAACGAGTACCTGCCCGAGGGGGCGGCCGAGGTCAACGCGATCCTGACGGTGTCGGCCACCGGGACCGCCGCGCCGGCGCCGGTCGGGGGCGCGGCGGAGGTGCTGATCGTGGACACCTCGGGGTCGATGCGCTACCCGCAGACCAAGCTCGCCGCGGCCAAGCAGGCCACCGAGGTCGCGATCGACACGTTGCGCGACGGCGTGTTGTTCGCGGTCCTGCGCGGCACCGACGAGGCCGAGGTGGTGTACCCGCCGGGGTCGGGGCTGGTGGCGGCGTCGGAGCAGACCCGGAAGGCGGCCAAGCAGGCCGTGGCGCGGCTGCGCGCGGACGGCGGCACGGCGATGGGCCGGTGGCTGCTGCTGGCCGACCGGGTGTTCGCCGGGCACACCGGGTCGGGGCCGCGGCACGCGATCCTGCTGACCGACGGGCAGAACCAGCACGAGACGCCGCAGCAGCTGACCCGCACGCTGGACCGGGTGGCGGGCCGGTTCACCGTGGACTGCCGGGGTGTGGGCACCGACTGGGAGGTCGCGGAGCTGCGGCGGATCTCGGAGGCGATGCTGGGGACGGTGGACATCGTCGCCGACCCGGCCGGGCTGGCCGAGGACTTCCGGGCGATGACGGCGGCGGCGATGGGCAAGGCGGTGGCCGACGTGTCGCTGCGGCTGTGGACACCGGAGGGCGCGGAGGTGGTGTTCCTCAAGCAGGCCGCGCCGGGGTTGCGGGACCTGACGGGTCGGCGCGCGGAGTCCGGGGTGCGGACCGGGGACTACCCGACGGGGGCGTGGGCCGGTGGGGAGAGCCGGGACTACCACCTGTGCGTGCGGGTGAAGCCGGCGAAGGTGGGGGACCGGATGCTGGCGGCGCGGGCGAGCCTGGTGTCCGCGGACGGTGAGGTGCTGGGGCAGGGTCGGGTGCTGGCGGTGTGGACCGACGACTCGGCGTTGTCGACGCGGATCAACGCCGAGGTCGCGCACTACACCGGTCAGGCGGAGTTGGCGGCGGCGATCCAGGAGGGGTTGGAGGCCCGGAAGGCCGGTGACGCCGAGACGGCGACCGCGCGGTTGGGGCGGGCGGTGAAGCTGGCGCACGAGTCGGGCAGCACGGACACGGCGAAGCTGCTGGCGAAGGTCGTGGAGGTGCAGGACCCGGCGACCGGGACGGTGCGGCTGCGCTCGCGGGTGGCGGACGCCGACGAGATGACCCTGGACACCCGTTCGACGGTGACCCGCCGGGTCCGGAAGGGCTAGCGGATGGCCACCTGCCCGTCCGGCCACACCTCGGCCACCGACGACTACTGCGACGTCTGCGGCGCCGCCATCGCCGAGCCCACGCCCACGCCGGCCTCGGGCTCGGCATCGGCGGCGCCCGCCTCGGCCGGCGCGGCCACCGAGTCACAGCCGGAGGAAACGTGCGCGGCGTGCGGCGCACCCCGCGTGGGCCGCTTCTGCGAGGAATGCGGCCACGACTCCCTGAGCCCGACCCCGCCGCGCATCGCAGCCCCGCAGCCCTCGACCGCATCAGCCGCATCGCCCGGCCAGTCCCCGCCTGGCCAGTCCGCGCCCACGCAGCCGCCGGCCCTCTCGTCCGGGCAGCCGCCGGCACCAGCCCCCTCGCCGGCGCCGGAAGTGTCGTACCCCGGTGGGACAATGAGCCCCGGGGCGCTTCAGCCGGGAATGTCGTACCCCCGTGGGACAATGGAAGCGGGGGCCGGAGGCCGCGCCCGCGCTGTCTGGCACGTCACCGTCGAAGCTGATCGGGCCTACTACGACCGCGTGGTCGCCGAAGGTGGGCCGGACGCGACCGCCCTGGACTTCCCGCCGTTCTGCCCGCCGCGCCGCTTCGACCTGGTCGGCCCGCAGGTCACCATCGGCCGCCGCAGCCGTTCCCGGGGCATCTTCCCCACCGTCGACCTCGTCGGCCCGCCCGAGGACCCCGGCGTCTCGCACAGCCACGCCCTCCTCGTCCCCACGAGCGACGGCTGGTCGGTCGTCGACCTCGCCTCGACCAACGGCACGACCGTCAACGACGACCCGGAACCGTTGCGCCCCAACACACCCCGCCCGCTGACCGACGGCGACCGCATCCACGTCGGCGCCTGGACGACGATCACCCTGCACCGCACCGCCTGACCGCGCGCGACGACCTTCCGCGCGGTGTTCTGCCGGGCGCGTCGTGCTTGCGCGCCAACACCCATCGAGGCGCGGTGGTCGCAGCCGAGCGTGACGATCAGCTCGTCGGCTGGAACGCGTCGGCGTGTTCGGCGGCCCACCGGGCGAAGGTGCGGGCGGGGCGGCCGGTGACGCGTTCGACCGTGTCTGGTGCGGGCGGTGAAGGACCGCAATGCCGAGCTGTTCGGGCTGTACGCGGGGATGAACTCGGCGATGGACGACTTGCCGGCGGGGTACTCGGCGGACGAGTTGGTGCTGTTGGGCGACTTCCTGCGGCGGACCACGGAGGCGGGGCGCGCGGCGACCGAGGACCTGGGGAGGGCTGAGGACCTGGGGAGGGCCTGGGGAGGGCTGACCCGGCTGCGGCCTGCGGTGGCGCGCCGTTTTGGTTTGGGCGCTGGGTCTTGCGCTGGGTCTTGGGCGCGGCCTCCGGCCCCGCTGCCACTGTCCCACGGGGCACCGACAAAACCCGCTTCCGCCGGAACTGGGCGCAGAACTCGGGAGCAGAACTCGGGAGCGGGACCGGGGCGCGGAAGCGGGCCGGCGGTGCGCTGGTGCGGAGGTTAGCGGGGGACGGCGTCCAAGGCCTTGTAGACGCGTTTGTCGGAGACGCTGCCGCGGGTCGGGATGGTCTGGGCGAAGTAGCTCAGCCGCAACTCCTCGATCATCCACCGCACCTCGTCCAACTCCGGCTGCGGCTCGTCGGCCGGCAGCGAGGCCCGCAGGTCGCGGTACTCGGCGTGGACCTCGTGGACCCGGTCCATCCACTCGCGGTCGCGGGCGAGGTTGGTGGGCAGCTTCTCCAGGCGGCGGGAGATGCCCTGGAGGTAGCGGTGGGTGTCGGAGAGGCGGGCGGCGCCTGCTTCCGTGACGAAACCCTTGTGCACCAAGCCGTTGAGCTGGGCGCGGATGTCGGCCAGGGACTCCTCGTAGGCACCGCCGCGGATGCCGGACAGGCGCAGCTCGGCGTCCTGGGCGGCGTCCAGCACGTTCCGCACCTCGCGGACCACGTCGAACACCGTCTCGCCCAGGTACTTGCGGACGTAGTCGGTCAACCGGGCGAAACCGCGGGCGTCCCACGCCGGGCCGCCGGCGGAGGTGACCAGGTGGTCGACGGCGGCGGAGATGCAGTCGGCCAGCAAAGCGGCCACGCCGCCGTGCGGGTTGCGGGTCAACGTGAGCTTCTCGGCGTTGGTCAGCCCCCGCTGGAGCAGCTTCACCGGGGACGGCACGGTGAGCAGCAGCAGGCGGCGGGTGCCGGCGCGCATGGCGTGGGCCTGGCGGCCGGGGGTGTCGAGGATTTCGATGGCGGCGCTGTCGCCCTTGTCCACCAACGCGGGGTACGCGGTGACGGTGATCCCGGACTGCTGCTCCTGCACCGTCTTCGGCAGCGACTCGAAGTCCCAGCTGGTGATGCCGGTGCGGGTCAGGCTCGCCGCGGCGGCGGCCAGGGACTCGCGCAGCCGGCCGCGCAGCTGCTGCTTCAACGCCACGAGGTCCTTGCCCTGCGCCAGCGCGCGGTCCTGCTCGTCGACGACCTGGAACGTCAGCTTCAGGTGTTCGGGCACCTGGTCCAGTTGCCAATCGGAACGGGTGACGATCACGCCGGTCAGCTTGGTGAGTTGGCGTTCCAGAGCGGGTAGCAGTGGTTCGTCGGGGCTGATGCCGGACAGCGCGGCGGCGGCCACGTCGGGCACGGGCACGAAGTTGCGGCGGATCGTCTTGGGCAGCGACCGGATCAACGCCACCACGAGATCCGTGCGCATCCCGGGCACCTGCCACGAGAGCGAGTCGTCGGGCAGTGTGGTCAACGCGGGCAGCGGCAGCCGCACGGTCACGCCGTCCACGGCCGCGCCCGGCTCGAACCGGTAGGACAGCGGCAGCGTCAACCCGCCCCGGGTCAACTGGTCGGGGTAGGCGTCCGGCTCGACCTCGGCCCGCTCGTTGACCAGCATCGCCTTGTCGAACGTCAGCAGTTCCGGTTGCGAAGCGCGGGTCTTCTTCCACCACGTGTCGAAGTGCCGCGCGGACACGACCTCCGCGCCCACCCGCTGGTCGTAGAAGTCGAACAACACCTCGTCGTCCACGACGATGTCCCGCCGCCGCGCCCGGTTCTCCAGCTCGGCGACCTCCGCCAGCAACGCCCGGTTGCGGTGGAAGAACTTGTGGTTGGTGGTCCACTCCCCCTGCACCAGCGCGTGCCGGATGAACAGCTCACGGGACACGCCCGGGTCGATGCGCCCGTAGTTGACCCGCCGCCCGGCGACGATCGGCACCCCGTACAGGGTCACCTTCTCCATCGCCATCACCGCGCCGCGCTTGGCGTCCCACGCCGGCTCGCTGTACGTGCGCTTGACCAGGTGCTCGGCGAGCTTCTCCGCCCACTCCGGTTCGATGCGGGCGACGATCCGCCCCCACAGCCGCGAGGTCTCGACCAGTTCGGCGGCCATCACCCACTGGGGTGGTTTCCGGAACAACGCCGAGCCGGGGAAGATCGCGAACTTCGCGTTGCGGGCGCCCAGGTACTCGGTGGACTGCCGCTTGCCTGGCTCGCGCTTGAGCACGTCCTTGACGCCGATGTGCGACAGCAGACCGGACAGCAGCGAGATGTGGATGCCGCGCGGGTCGGCGGGCTGCTCGTTGACGTGCACACCGAGCGTCTTGGCGACCTGCCGCAGCTGCTGGTAGATGTCCTGCCACTCGCGCACCCGCAGGTAGTTCAGGAACTCGTTGCGGCACAACCGGCGGAACTGGTTGGACGACAACGCCTTCTGCTGCTCGCGCAGGTAGGTCCACAGGTTCAGGTAGGCCAGGAAGTCCGAGTCCGGGTCCTTGAACCGGGCGTGCAGCTCGTCGGCGGCCTGCTGCTTGTCCGACGGCCGCTCCCGCGGGTCCTGGATGGACAGCGCGGCGGCGATGACCATGACCTCGCGGACGCAGCCGTTGCGGTCGGCTTCCAGCACCATCCGCGCCAGCCGCGGGTCCACCGGCAGCTGGGCGAGCTTGCGGCCCAACGGGGTGAGCCTCTGCTCGCCCGCCACGATCGCGCCCAGTTCCTGGAGCAGTTGGACGCCGTCGTTGATGTTGCGCGCGTCCGGCGGGTCGATGAACGGGAACGCCGCGATGTCGCCCAGCCCGATCGCGGTCATCTGCAGGATGACCGAGGCCAGGTTGGTGCGCAGGATCTCCGGGTCGGTGAACTCCGGGCGGGCGTCGAAGTCGTCCTCGCTGTACAGGCGGATGCAGATGCCCTCGGAGACGCGGCCGCAGCGGCCCTTGCGCTGGTTGGCCGACGCCTGCGACACCGGTTCGATCGGCAGCCGCTGCACCTTGAGCCGGTTGCTGTAGCGGGAGATGCGCGCGGTGCCCGGGTCGACCACGTACTTGATGCCCGGCACGGTCAGCGACGTCTCGGCGACGTTGGTCGCCAACACCACCCGCCGGCCCCGGTGCGGCTGGAACACGCGGTGCTGCTCGCCGAACGACAGCCGCGCGTACAGCGGCAGGATCTCCGTCGAGGGCAGGTCGAGGGCGGCGAGCGCGTCGGCGGTGTCGCGGATCTCCCGTTCGCCGGACAGGAACACCAGCACGTCGCCGGGTCCTTCGGCCTGCAGTTCGCGGACCGCGTCGCAGATGGCCTGGGTCTGGTCGCGGTCCGGGTCGGCGTCCGGGTCGTCGGGGTCCACGATCGGGCGATACCGGACCTCGACCGGGTAGGTGCGGCCGGAGACCTCGATGATCGGCGCGTCGCCGAAGTGCCGCGAGAACCGCTCCGGGTCGATCGTGGCGGAGGTGATCACGACCTTCAGGTCCGGGCGGCGGGGCAGCAGCTGCTTGAGGTAGCCCAGCAGGAAGTCGACGTTGAGGCTGCGCTCGTGGGCCTCGTCGATGATGATCGTGTCGTAGCGCGACAGCATCCGGTCGGTCTGGATCTCGGCCAGCAGGATGCCGTCGGTCATCAGCTTGACCAGCGTGTCGTCACCGGACTGGTCGGTGAACCGGACCTTGAACCCCACCGCCGAGCCCAGCTCGGTGTCCAACTCCTGCGCGACCCGCTCGGCGACCGTGCGGGCGGCCAGCCTTCGGGGCTGGGTGTGGCCGATCTGACCGAGCACGCCCCGGCCCAGCTCCAGGCAGATCTTGGGGATCTGGGTGGTCTTGCCCGACCCGGTCTCGCCCGCGACGATCACCACCTGGTGGTCGCGGATCAGCGCGGCGATGTCGTCCTTGCGCGCCGACACCGGCAGCTCGGCCGGGTAGGTGATCTCCGGCACGGCCTCGCGGCGCAGCGCCACCCGCAGCTCGGCCTGCTCGACCTCGGCGGCGATCTCGGCGTGCACGGCCGCGCGCGCCTTCTCGTCCCGCACCTTGCGGGCGCCCTCCAGCCTGCGGCGCAGCCGCCGCTGGTCCCGGGTCATCAGGTCGGACAGGCGTCGGTGCAGGTCGGGGTGCGCGGTGGTGTTCATGCTGCCGATCAGGATAGTGGTGCGGGTCCGGGCGGGTCGTTCGATTATCCGCCCGGCCCCGCACCGCACCGACGTCGCGCGCCGTCAACGCCGGTACGGCGAACCCCCCTCGTGCACGACGTCCACCAGCCGCTCCAACTCGGCGAGCAGCACCCGCTGCAGGCCGGGGCCGAAGCTGACCCGGGCGACCCCGAGCGCGCCCAGCTCCGCCGGGGTGGGACCGTCGGGGGTGTGGGCGACGTTGACCGGCCCGCCGACCGCCCGGCAGAACTCCTCGACCCGGTCCACCGGCATCCCGATCGGGTACACGCAGTCCGCGCCCGCCGCCAGGTAGGCCCGCGCCCGCTCCACGCCCTCCTCGACGTCCCGGCTGCCGTGGACGAACACGTCCACCCGGGCGTTGAGCACCAGGTGCGGGTCGGCGGCGCGCACCGCGCCCAGGAACTCGACCTGCGCGGCCAGGTCGACCATCTCCCCGGTGGCGGGTGCGGAGTCCTCCAGGTTGCAGCCCACCGCCCCGGCGTCCGCGAGCCGTGCGGCGATCTGCGCCGGGTCGAGGCGGTAGCCGCGCTCGACGTCCGCGGTCACCGGCACGTCCACCGCCCGCGCCACGCGCGCCACCGCCGCGAACGCCTCGTCCGCGGGCATCCCCTCACCGTCGCCGTACCCCAGCGCCGCCGACACCGCCGCGCTCGCCGTCGCGACCGCCGGGAACCGGGCCGCCACCACCTTCGCCGACGCGGCGTCCCACACGTTCGGCAGCACGACCGGCGTCCCGGGCACGTGCAGGGCGCGCAGCACCGACGCCTTCTCCTCGCGGGTGATCATGAGCGACACCCTAGGGACCCCTTGGCACCTTGCTAAGGTCCAATCCCGTGTCACAACCGTGGGCCACTTCCGGGGTGGACCTCCACCTGGACCTCGACCCCGGCACCGGCCGCCGCACCGGCCTGGAGCACGCCCTGCGCGACGCCATCCGCACCGGCCGCCTGGCCCCCGGCGCCCGCCTGCCCGCCACCCGCCGCCTCGCCGTCGAACTCGGCCTGGCCCGCAACACCGTCGCCGCCGCCTACGACCAGCTCGTCGCCGAGGGCTACCTGACCGCCCGCCGCGGCGCCGGCACCCGCGTCGCCACGCTCCCCCAACTCGCCGCCGACGGCCCGGCCACCGGCCACGACACCACCGCCCCGCGCCTGGACCTGCGCCCCGGCTGCCCCGACGTCACCACCTTCCCCACCACCGCCTGGCTGCGCGCCACCCGCCGCGCCCTGCTCGCCGCACCCGCCTCCGCGCACAGCTACGGCGACCCGCGCGGCCTGCCCGTCCTGCGCCACGCCCTCGCCGAATACCTCGGCCGCACGCGCGGCGTCCACGCCGACCCCGACACCATCGTCGTGACCTGCGGCTACGTCCACGGCCTCGCGCTGCTCGCGGGCGTGCTGGACGGACCGGTCGCCATGGAGGACCCCGGCCTGCCGTTCCACCGCGACGTCGTCCGCCGCGCCGGCCGCACCGTCGTGCCCCTGCCGGTCGACGACGACGGCGCGCACTCCTTCCCCGACCACGTGGCCGCCGCCGTCGTCACACCCGCCCACCAGTACCCCACCGGCGTCCCCCTGCACCCCGCCCGCCGCCACGCCCTGGTCGACTGGGCCCGCGACACCGGCGCGGTCGTCGTCGAGGACGACTACGACGGCGAGTTCCGCTACGACCGCCAACCCCTCGGCGCGGTCCAGGGCACGGCCCCCGACCACGTCGTCTACGCCGGCAGCGCCTCCAAGACCCTCGGCCCCGGCGTCCGGCTCGGCTGGCTGGTCCTGCCGCCCCGCCTGGTCGAACCCGTCGTCGAGGCCCGCCGGCACACCGACCTGATCACCGCCGCGCCCACCCAGCTCACCCTCGCCGACCTGATCACCAGCCACGCCTACGACCGGCACATCCGCGCCTGCCGCCTGCGCTACCGCCGCCGCCGCGACCAACTGGTGGACACCCTCCACGGCCACACCGCGCTCGGCGTCTCCGCCGGCCTGCACGCGGTGATCCCCCACCCCGACGAGACCGCCGTCCTGGCCGCCGCGGCCGCCGAAGGCCTCGCCCTCGGCGGCCTGCGCGACCACTGGCACGACCCCGAAGGCCGCCCCGGCGGCCTCGTCGTCGGCTACGGCACGCCACCCGAACACACCTGGCGAACCGCTCTGGACGCACTCGCCCGCGTGCTCAGCGCCTGAAACCTCTACGGCGTGAGCCCGACCGCCGCCGAGAACGACCCGTCCATGTGGAACGGCACCGACGTGTGCTCGTGCGCGATCCGCCACACCCCGTCGACCCGCCGCAGGCACACCGTGGACCGGAACCACAGGTCGAACCGCTCCGGGTAGCCCTTCGGCAGCGCCGACATCCGGTTGAGGCTGTGGCAGAACGCCACATCCCCCTCCGCCACCACCTCCAGGTCCCGCACCTCGTAGTCCACCGCGCTGTCGAACGTCGCGAACCACTCGCGCAACGACCCCGGATCGGTCAACCCCCGGTGCGCCAGCGGCGGCGCCATCGTGAACGCCACCGCCCCCGGCAGGTAGTCCGCCGCCAACGCCACAGCGTCCCCCGCGCGCATCGCCTCCGCGCGCCGCGCCACCAGCTCCCTGACCTCGTCCACGTCCACTCCCATCACCACCGGGCACCCCCGACGGGCACCGCTCACCCCGGACGTAGAAGCTGGAACCGCGCTCTCGACACACCCTGCGGAGGAAACCGGTGAAATACGTCATCCTCATCTACGGCAACCCCGAGTCCCGCGCCATCTGGGACAACCTGTCCACCGAGGAACGCGCCCGCGGCCTGAAGGACTACGAGCGCCTCAACGAAGACCTCGCCGAGTCCGGCGAACTCGTCCTCACCGAAGCCCTCGCCGACCACGCCCAGACCAAGCGCCTGGTCGTCCGCGACGGCCAGAAGACCATTACCGACGGCCCGTTCGCCGAGGCCAAGGAACTGCTCGCCGGGTTCTACGTCGTCGACGTCGACAGCCTCGACCGCGCGATCGAGATCGCCTGGCGCGTCCCGGAAGCCGAACTCGGCCTGGTCGAGGTGCGGCCGGTGATGACCCTCGACGACTTCCTGCGGTGACCCTCGGACCACTCCTGCGCGACCTCGCGCCCCAGGTCCTGGCCATCCTCGTGCGCCATTACGGCGACTTCGCCGACTGCGAGGACGCCGTGCAGGAAGCCCTGCTCGCCGCCGCCACCCAGTGGCCGGTCAAAGGCGTGCCCGACAACCCCAAGGCGTGGCTGGTCACCGTCGCCTCCCGCCGCCGCATCGAGACCTGGCGCCAGGACACCGCCCGCACCCGCCGCGAACGCACCGCGTTCGCCCGCACCCCGCCCGACCCCGACCCGCCACCGGGCGAGGACGACACCCTCACCCTGTTCCAGCTGTGCTGCCACCCCGCCCTGACCCCGCCGTCCCGGGTCGCGCTGACCCTGCGCGCCGTGGGCGGCCTGACCACCGCCGAGATCGCCCGCGCCTTCCTGGTCCCCGAAGCCACCATCGCCCAACGCATCAGCCGCGCAAAGCAACGCATCAAAGGCACCCGGTTCACCCCGTCCGGCGACCTCGACGCCGTCCGCCACGTCCTCTACCTGATCTTCACCGAGGGCCACACCGCCAGCTCCGGCACCCGCCTCAACCGCGTCGACCTCACCACCGAGGCCATCCGCCTGACCCGCCTGCTCCCCCACGACGGAGAAACCGAAGGCCTCCTGGCCCTCATGCTCCTCACCGACGCGAGACGACCCGCCCGCACCACCCCCGACGGCGCCCTCATCCCACTGGCCGACCAGGACCGCACCCGCTGGGACACCGCCGCCATCGCCGAGGGCACCGGACTCGTCCGGCACGCCCTGGCCACCCACCCCATCGGCCCCTACCAGCTCCAAGCTGCCATCGCCGCCGTCCACGCCGAAGCCCCCACCGCCGCCGACACCGACTGGCCCCAGATCCTCACCCTCTACGACCTGCTCAACAGCATCACCCCCGGTCCCATGGTCACCCTCAACCGCATCGTCGCCACCGCCATGGTGCACGGCCCCCACACCGCCCTCGACGCCCTCGACCAGGCCGAAACCGACCCCGCGCTCACCGACCACCACCGGGTCCACGCCGTCCGCGCCCACCTCCTCGACCTCGCCGGCCGCCACGACGAGGCCCGCGCGCACTACGCGCGGGCCGCCGCCCTCACCCAGAGCCTCCCCGAACGCCGCTACCTCGAAAGCCGCGCCTGATCACCACTGCGCCTGATCACCACTGCGCCTGATCGTCGTGGGCGGGCAGCCCCGGCCGGTGCGTGCCGAACGTCCACTCGAACCCCTCCGGGTCCAACACCCGGAACCGGTGGTTGCCCCACTCCGTGTCCCCCGGCTCCCACACCGGCACCGCACCCTCCGCCACCGCCCGCGCGAACAACCCGTCCACCTCGCCGGCGTCGTCCACCGCCACGTACACACCCTGCCCCGACGTGTCCCCACGCCGCGGCGCCCGCGAGTACCCGTCCCGGTCGCTGAACACCACCAACGCCGCATCACCCAGCCGCAACTCCGAGTGCGCCACCCCGCCGTCCTCGTCCGGGAACCGCATCGTCGTCTCGAACCCGAACGCCTTCCCCAGCCAGTCGATCGCCGCCCCGGCGTCCCGGTACCCCAGGTACACGTGCAAAGAAGTCATGCCCGCCACCCTGCCCGGCAACCAGGACAACCACCGCCCTCGATCACCGCGCGCCACGGAAACCGCCGTTCGGCGGATACCGAACGGGCCTCACTCTCGGTGAGGTAGTCAGGTCGATGCGTCGGGGGACCATCGAGGGAGAGATCGCGACTTGTTCCGTCCCGTGCCGGTGCCCGCCCTACCACCCAGCACCGCACTGGCCGACCTGGCCATGACCCGCGACGACCACGCCTGGCTCGCCGGCACCACCGGCGTGTTCACCAGCCGCCCGTCCACCCCGCTCGTCCTGCGCTGGACCGGCGCCGACTGGACCGAGGAACACCTCCCCGCGCTGCCCACCGCCGCCAGCCTCGCCGGCATCTCCGCCGCCGCCCCCGACGACGTCTGGGCCGTCGGCAACACCGCCGGCCACCCCCTCGTCCTGCACTACGACGGCATCCGCTGGCACACCGTCACCACACCCCGCATCCCCTGGGCCAAAGCCGTCGCCGCCATCACCCCCGACGACGTCCACATCGTCGGCACCGGCGCCGACACCCTGCACTGGGACGGCCGCACCTGGACCCGCCACACCGTCCTCACCTCGGCCCGCGAATCCCTCCACACCATCACCGCCGCCGCGTCCGACGACGTCTGGGCCGGCGGCGGCGGCCTCACCGGAGCCGGACCCGCCGTGTACGAGTACCCCGTCGTCGTCCACTGGGACGGCACCACCTGGAGCGACCTGCACGGCCCCCGCCTCGACCACGGCCACATCACCGCCCTCGCCGCCGACGGCCCCCGCGACGTGTGGCTGGCCCACGCCCGCGACTCCGACGGCCTGCACATCCACCACTACGACGGCGAGCGCTGGCACCCCGTGCCGCCACCCACCGACCCCGACCGCCTCAGCCTCCACGGCGTCGCCGCCCGCTGGACCTGGGGCGTCCGCGCCAGCCGCCGCACCTTCGAAACCCGCCCCGCCTACCACCGCTGGACCGGCGAGGACTGGGCCGAACAACCCCTGCCGGACAACCTCGCCCGCACCTCCGCCTCCCACGTCGGCCTCGCCACCGACGGCACCACCACCTGGGCCTACCTCAAAACCGCGGCCGGCGTGCACGTCCTGAGGCACACTGCGGCGTGACCTTCACCCTCACCACCCTGGGCACCGCCAGCCCGTACCCGCGGCCCGGCCAGCCCTGCTCCGGATACCTCCTGCGCACCGACACCACCACCGTCTGGGTCGACGCGGGCCCCGGCACCCTCGCGGCACTCCAGCAACACACCAGCCCCGACCGCGTGGACGCCATCTGGATCTCCCACACCCACGCCGACCACACCGCCGACCTGCTCCCCCTCTACTACGCCCTCCTCTACGCAGACCTCCACTTGGACCGCCCCATCCCCCTCTACGCCCCACGAGGCCTGGCCCAACGCCTGGAAACCTTCCTGGCCGGCGCCCGCCCCAACCCGGCGAGCGCCGCCTTCACCGTCCACGACCTCCACGACGACCACCGCACCGAGATCGGCGACATCACCCTGCACACCCTCGCCGTAGACCACGGCCTCCCCGCCTACGGCCTACGCGCCACCCATTCCGGTGCCACCTTCGCCTACTCCGGCGACACCGCCCCCTGCCCCGCCCTCAACCGCCTCGCCGAAGACGCCACCCTGTTCCTCTGCGAGGCCGACACCACCACCCCATCCCCCTACCACTGCACCCCCGAAGACGCCGCCAAAGCCGCCCAACGCGCCCACCACCTCCTCCTCACCCACATCGGCCCCACCCTCACCGAACACGAAGCCACCGACCGAGCCCACGCCCCAGCCACCCACCCCGGCGACCACCACCCCATCGCCTGACCCGCACATGACCGCCGGCCCCACGACACTGGACGGGTGATCGAACTGACCGCAACCGTCCTCGACGCACCAGACCCCAGCGCCCTGGCCCGCTTCCACAGCGACCTCCTCGGCTGGCCCGTCACCAGCGACGAGCCAGGTTGGGCCACCAGCCGCCCACCAGATGGAACCAGGGGCCGGAGGCCGCGCCAGGCCACAGATCCGCACCACCCCGCCGTACCCCGGACGCCCCACCGACTTCAAACGGCTGTGCCGCTGACGGCCCGGGTGATGGACTCCAGCACGCCCGGGAACCGCTGCTCCATCTCCTCCCGACGCAACTCGTGCGTCCGGTAGCTGCCCTGCGGCGTCACGCGCAGCACGCCCGCCTCCCGCAGCACCTTCAAGTGGTGCGACAGCGTCGACATGCTCACCGGCACGTCGAACTGCCCGCACACGATCCCGCCCGACCGCGCCAGCTCCGCCACGATCCGCAACCGCACCGGATCGGCCAACGCGCTGAGCACCGCGGAGAGCCGGATGTCCTCCACAGCGGGGTGTTGTAGCGCGCGCATGCCGGGGATGGTAGCCCCCGATCAGAGATTCCATTTCTGTCTACACTGAAGGAATAAAGATCATTGACCTGGTAGCGTTCCGACCATGAGCCTGCCGGAGCCGGTCCGCGCCGAACTCGACCGCGTCACCCACCCGGTCCTGGTCGACGTCGCCGCCCTGGACCAGGTCCGCCGGCGCTTCGACGACGAGCAGGCCGCCGCCCTCGCGGGCTACCTCAGCGCCGCCCAGTCCCCCAACACCCTCCGCGCCTACCGCGCCGACTGGGTCTCCTGGGCGGCTTGGTGCCTGCAGGAGAACCGCCAAGCCCTCCCCGCGGACCCGGTCGACGTCGCCGTCTACCTCGCCGTGGCCGCCGAGAGCCGGAAACCGGACGGCTCCCCCGCGTTCAGCCCCTCCACCCTGGAGCGCAAAGCCGCCGCGATCGCCGCCGTGCACGCCGCCGGCGGACTCCCCTCCCCCACCAGATCGGACGTCGTCCGCCTGACCTTGAGGGGTATCCGCCGCACCCGCCGCGATCAACCCCGCCGCAAGCGCCCGGTCCTCCTCGACACCCTGGCCGACCTGCTCGCCGAACGCCCCCCGCCGGGCTGGCCCACCGGTGTCGCCCGCCGCCGCGACGCCCTCCTGCTCCTGGTCGGCTTCGCGGGCGCCCTCCGCCGCAGCGAGCTCGCCGCTCTCCGACTCGAGGACGTCACCGTCGACGTCGACGCCCGCACCCAGGAACCCCTCCTCCTGGTCGAACTCGGCGTCACCAAGACCGACCAGACCGGCGTGCACCGCCAGCGCGTCGTGCTCCCCCGCGGCGCCCGCCGCCCGACGTGCCCGGTGTGCGCGTTCGCCGACTGGGTCGACGTCCTCACCGCCGCGGACCCCAGGAGCCTCCTGGAAGACGAGCCCGACGGCGAACCCACCCACCGCTGCCACAGCTACCGCCCCCAAGCCCACCAAGGCCCGCTGTTCCCGGCGGTGAGCCGGTACGGCCGCATCGCCGCCAAACCGATGTCGGACAAGGCCGTGTCGGACCTAGTGAAGCGGTACGCGCTCAAGGCGGGCCTGGACCCGGCGCTGTTCGGCGGGCACTCGCTGCGCGCCGGGTTCGCCACGCAGGCGGCGCTGGGCGGGGCGAGCGACCGGGAGATCATGCGGCAGGGCCGGTGGACCAATCCCCGCACCGTGCACCGCTACATCCGCACCGCCAACCCGCTCGAGGACAACGCGGTCACCCGTCTGGGCCTGTGAGGACGTCGTCCGGGAGTGTGACGCAGAGCGCACGACCGGTTGTTAACTGTAAACAGGCCCCGTCCGGGCGGACTGGACCGAACGGGGCAGCGAAATGCGGCACCAGACCGCTTGCCACGATTTGTTTCCGTGGTGTTTCCACATAGTTTGAGCTGCGGTTTTGCCAGTTTTCGGGGTCGGATGCAGGCAGCTGACCTGCACTGCTCGGAGACTCATGAAACCGTCTCACGTTCTAAGAGGTCATTTACCCGCGCATTAACGGCAATACGATCAGTCCACCCGGTCGCCCCCGCCACGACCACCGGCTTTCCGCCGCCAGGCCGTGGCCCCCGGACTACCCTGCACTGTCCGGGGGCCACCGTCACCCTCCGAAGACCCGCGTCAGGTCGTCCCGCCGACCACGGCGTCCGACGACGGCTCCTCGTCGCGCTTCTCCGGCGGCGGCACGACCCCGGACAGGTCGCCGCCGTTGTCGTTGACCCGCAGCACGAACGGCCGGGTCGGCGTGTAGGACACCACCGACACCGACGCCGGGTCGACGACGATGCGCTGGAAGCCGTCCAGGTGCACGCCCAGCGCGTCGGCCAGGACCGCCTTGATCACGTCGCCGTGGCTGCACGCCACCCACACCGCGCGCGGCCCGAACTCCTCGGTCACCCGGGCGTCGTGGGCGCGGATCGCGGCCACCGCGCGGGCCTGCACGGCGGCCAACCCCTCGCCGCCGGGGAACACCGCGGCGGACGGGTGCTGCTGCACCACCTGCCACAGCGGTTCCTTGAGCAGGTCCTTGATCTCCTTGCCGGTCCACTCGCCGTACTCGACCTCGGCCAGCTCCGGCTCGACCACCGGCTCCAGCCCGCGCGCGGCCAGCAGCGGCGCCAGGGTCTGCGCGCAGCGCTCCATCGGCGAGGTCACGACGGCGTCGACCGGCACGCCGGCCAGCCGCTCCACGAGCTTCTCCGCCTGCACCACGCCGCTGTCGGCCAGGCCCACTCCGGGAGCACGACCCGCGAGGACACCGGAGCCGTTGGCGGTGGAGCGGGCGTGTCGGAGCAGGATCACGGTTGCCACGAAGACACCTTATGTCGCGTTGATGAGACCCATCGACAGCAGGCCCATCAGCACGATGCCCAGCAGCAGCCGATACCAGACGAACGCCGAGTAGCTGTGCTTGGACACGTACCGCAGCAGCCACGCGATCGTCGCGTAGCCGACCGCGAAGGACACCAGCGTCGCCACGATCATCTGCGGCACGGACGCCGCGTTGGGCTCCGACCGGTCCAACACGTCCGGGATGCTGAACAGCCCCGCGCCGAACACCGCGGGCAGCGCCAGCAGGAACGAGTACCGCGCCGCCGCGGCCCGCTCCAGGCCCAGGAACAAGCCCGCGGTGAGCGTGCCGCCGGACCGGGAGACACCGGGGATGAGCGCCATCGCCTGCGCCAGGCCCATGCCGACGGCGTCCTTCAGCTCCAGCCGGGTGCGGATGTGCTTGGCGAACCGGTCGGCCACGCCGAGCAGGATGCCGAACACCACCAGCACGGTCGCGGTGATCCACAGGTTGCGCAGCGAGCTGCGGATCTCGTCCTTGAACACGTAGCCCAGCACGCTGATCGGGATCGACCCGATGATCACGTACCAGGCCATCCGGTAGTCCTCGGTCTTGCGGGCGGCCTTGCTGAACAGCCCCTTGACCCAGGCCGCGATGAAGTTGCCGATGTCCTTGGCGAAGTAGATCAGCACCGCGACCTCGGTGCCCAGCTGAATCACCGCGGTGAACGACGCGCCCGCGTCGTTGCCGAAGAACAGCGTCGAGACGATCCTGACGTGCGCCGACGACGAAATGGGCAGGAATTCCGTCAAGCCTTGGACGATCCCGAGAACCAGGGCCTGCAACCAGCTCAACTACCCACTCCTGCCAGATCCAGAGCTTCGGTCGCGGTGCGTAGCGCCGCGATCCCCTGCTCGAGATCTTGCAGCATGGGCGAAAGGGTGAGTGTGGTGACCCCCGCTTCGGCGTAGACCTTCATCCGCTCGGCGATGCGCTCGCGGGTGCCCAGCAGCGAGGTCGAGTCGAGGAAGTCCACCGGAAGTGCGGCCATGGCGCCCTGGTAGTCGCGCGCCAGGTACTTGTCCTGGACCTCCGCGGCCTCGGCGGCGAAGCCCATGCGCACGGCCAGGGCGTTGTAGAAGTTCTTCTCCCGGCTGCCCATGCCGCCCACGTACAGCGCGGCGTAGGGGCGGACGGTGTCGGCGCACGCGCGCCAGTCCTCGCCGACCACGAGCGGCACGGTCGGGACGACGTCGAAGCCCTCCATGGTCTTGCCGACCTTCGCCCGGCCCGCGCGGATCGAGTCCAGGGAGGCGGCGGAGTGCTCGGGCGAGAAGAACACGCCCAGCCAGCCGTCGGCGATCTCGCCGGTCAGCTCCAGGTTCTTCGGGCCGACCGAGGCCAGGTAGACCGGGATGTGCTCGCGCACCGGGTGCACGGTGAGGGTGAGCGCCTTGCCGGGTCCGCCGGGCAGGGGCAGCTGGTAGTGCTCGCCGTCGTAGCGCAGCTTCTCCCGGCGCAGCGCGGCGTTGACGATGTCGACGTACTCGCGGGTGCGGCCCAGCGGCTTGTCGAAGCGCACGCCGTGCCAGCCCTCGGAGACCTGCGGGCCGGACACGCCCAGGCCCAGCCGGAACCGGCCACCCGACAGGGTGTCGAGGGTGGCGGCGGTCATCGCGGTCATCGCCGGGGTGCGCGCCGGGATCTGGAAGATGGCGCTGCCGACGTCGATGCGTTCGGTCTGCGCGGCCACCCAGGCCAGCACGGTGGCCACGTCGGAGCCGTAGGCCTCCGCCGCCCACACCACCGACCAGCCCAGCCGGTCGGCTTCCCTGGCCAGTTCGAGGTTCGCGGCGTCGTTGCCCGCGCCCCAGTACCCGAGGTTCAGTCCCAGTCGCACGCCCCAGGACCCTACCGGCGGGTAACCTCGGGCGCCAGGGCAGGCTATCGGGTTGTTCTCGCCGGACACGTGCGGTGCGCGCACGGCCGGAATGTCGATCACCGTTTAGGCTGCGCCGCGTGGAACAGCGATACCTCGGCCGCAGCGGTCTGCGGGTCTCCCGGATGGCCCTGGGCACCATGACCTGGGGCCGGGACACCGACGCGGACGAGGCCGCCACCCAGCTCATGGCGTTCACCGAGGCGGGCGGGACGCTCGTCGACACCGCCGACGTCTACGTGGAGGGCGAGAGCGAACGCATCCTGGGCGGCCTGATCGGCGAGGTCGTGCCGCGCGACGAGCTGGTCATCGCGACCAAGGCGGTGGCCCGGCGCAACGACGGCCCGTTCGGCGGCGGCGCGTCGCGGGCGGCGCTGCTGTCGGCGCTGGACGGCTCGCTGCGCAGGCTCGGGGTCGAGCACATCGACCTGTGGCAGCTGCACGCGTGGGACCCGGCGGTGCCGCTGGAGGAGACGCTGTCCGCGCTGGACCAGGCGGTGGCGTCGGGCCGGGTCCGGTACGCGGGCGTGTCCAACTACTCGGGCTGGCAGCTGGGGACCGCCGCCGCGCTGCCGGGGCACACACCGATCGTGTCCACACAGGTGGAGTACTCGCTGCTGGAGCGCGGTGTGGAGCGCGAGGTCGCGCCCGCCGCCCAGCACCACGGGATCGGGCTGCTGCCGTGGGCGCCGCTGGGGCGGGGCGTGCTGACCGGCAAGTACCGCAACGGGACGCCGGCGGACTCGCGGGGCGCGTCGGCGCACTTCGCCGGGTACGTCGAGCAGCACCGCACGGAGCGGGCGGCGCGGATCGTGCAGGCGGTGGCGACGGCGGCGGACGGCCTGGGCACGAGCCCGTTGTGCGTGGCGCTGGCGTGGGTGCGCGACCGGCCGGGTGTGGTGGCCCCGGTGGTGGGCGCGCGGGACACCGGCCAGCTGCTGGGGTCGCTGGCGGCGGAGGACATCGCGCTGCCGCCCGCGATCCGGTCGGCGCTGGACGACGTGAGCGCGGTGGAGTTCGGCTACCCGGAACGTCCGATGGGATGACGTACGACCGAATTTTCCGCTTTGGTGACTTTGTGTAACCAAATTTGTGAGCTGTGTTACCTCAATGGCGGTGTTGGTCTGAACCAGGTCTAACGTTCGCCGCCGTGCGCGATTCAAGTGACACAGCCGCGGTGACGCGGCGCAGGCTGTTCGGCCTCACGGCCGGCACGGCGGCGGCCCTGACCGTCGCGTCCTCCGCCTCCGCCCAGGAGGCGCCGGAATCCAAGAAGCTCGACGCGGAAGGCGCGTGGCGCAAGCTCGCCGAGGGCAACCAGCGGTTCGTCAGCGGTCACCAGACCCACCCGCACGAGTCGTTGAAGTGGCGCGAGTCCCTGGTCAAGGGTCAGCACCCGTTCGCGTGCGTGGTCGGCTGCGCCGACTCGCGCGTGCCACCGGAGCTGGTCTTCGACGAGGGGTTCGGCGACCTGTTCACCATCCGCGCGGCGGGCGAGGTCCTGGACAACAGCGTCCTGGGCAGCGTCGAGTACGCGGTGGAGCACCTCGAAGTGCCGCTCGTGGTCGTGCTCGGGCACGCCTCGTGCGGCGCGGTGTCGGCGACCATCGACGTGGTCCGCGGGCGGGCCGAGGTGAGCGGTGACATCTCCACGCTCGTGCGGGCGATCGAGCCCGCGGTGCTGTCCACCCCGCCGGACGGGGACGAGAAGGCCTTCCTGGCCCGGTGCGTGGACAACCAGGCCAAGCGGGTGGCGGCCCTGATGGTGGAGCGCTCGGTGACCATCCGGACCGCGGTGCGCCACCACGGTCTGAAGGTCGTGGCCGCGAGCTACCAGCTCGACACCGGCGCGGTCAGCCGGCTGACCTGATCTAGATCAGCACCTCGTCCACCAGCCGGAACCACTCCCGGACCCCCGCGAGCTGGTCCTCCAGCCAGGTCGCCACGTCGGCGGCCAGGTCCAGCGCGCGGGGTGTCCGGACCCGACCCGCCAGGTGCTCGACCAGGGCCTGGATGCGGCGCACCGGCGGCGGGTGGATGGAGGCGAACGGGATCGGCCGGGACTGCTCGGCGGCCAGCCGGTCGGTCACCTCGTGCAGGAACAGCACCAGCAGCAGCGCGCCCACCAGGCACGGCTCGATGGCGTCCACCTGGCGCGGGGCCAGGTCGTCGAGGGTGCGCAGCATGATCGTGGCGGCCACCCGGTCGGCCTCGTGCTCCCGCGGCCAGCCGACCGACAAGGCGTCCAGCGCGCCGACCGGGGTGTCCGGGTCGGTGACGCGGCGGGCGGTGACCAGGTGGCCGGAGATGACGTGGGCGACCTCGTGGGCGATGACGAACTGGGTGGCCCGGCGCAGCATCAGGCCCACCAGGGCCAGGCGTTGGCCCGCGAGTTCCGGCAGCGGTCGGGCGGACACGGCGCCGTTGCCGTACAGGTAGGCGTTGACGGCTTCGGCCAGCGCGTAGGACGCCTGTTCTTGGGTGAGCAGCGACGGCGTCCCGTACGCGGGCAGGACGCCGGTCATGATCTTCAACACAGCCGCCGCCAGGTCCAGCAGGGCGGTGTTCACCAGCACCAGCACACCCCGGCCGGGCACCGGCACGCTGAGCCCGTCGAGCGTCCCGGTCGGGAACACGCCGGCCAGGACCGGAGTGCGGACCGCCCAGCCGGCCGCGTCGGCCAGGTGCAGGACCTCCGGCTGGCACGCGTCGAGGGTGGACTGGAGGTCGCGCAGGTGCTGCGGGCGGTAGGCGGCGGGGCGCACGCGGACGTCGGCGAGCCTGGCCAGGCGGGTCTTCAACGGTTCCGCTGCCACCTGGTTCCACGTGTGGTAGCGGTCCGGGTGCGGGCGGTCGGGGTCGGGTGGGCCGAGGTGGTCGGCGACACGCCGGTCGCGCAGCAGTTCCACGTGCCTCGCCCGCAATTCCTCGACCGTCATCCGCGCCTCCCGTCACCTGGGATAGTCGCGGAAATCCCCGCCGGGGTACGGGCGCGCGGCCACTACCACTCCCCTGGACCAACGACAACACCCTCCCCCTGCGTGACGATGGTGGTTTCGTGATGGATGCTGGGAGGAAGTTCTCGCGATCGGGCTAGCTGGAGGTTCGACGTTGCGCCGACTGGCCGCGGCAGTGCTCACCGGGACCGCGTTGCTGTCCGGCTGCGCGACCGAGGGGGAATCCGGCGACCCGTTGCAGATAGCCGCGACCCTCGAACCCGCGAAGCCCGCGGTGTCACCGCAGGTCACGGCCACGCCCGAGGGCAACGTCCTGCCGATGCGCCGCGCGACCGCCATCGCGGTCCTGCCCGGACACGTGGCCGTGGCGTTGTCCGATCCGCCTTCGGTGTCGCTGCACCCGCTGGACAACCTGGCCGCGCCGCGGGTCGTGCCGCTGCCCGGCCCGGCGGAGCGGCTGGTGGTCGCCGGTGACGCGGTGGAGGTCCCGGTGCCCGGCAGCGGTGTCGTGGTGACCGTGCGGTCGGACGGGACGACGTCGTCGCGGCCGGTCGACGGCGGGCCGGTGGACGTGGCGCGGGTCGGCGGCAAGGACGTGGTCGCGAAGCGGGACGCGAAGTCGCTGGACGTGGCCGGGCGCGCGGTGACCGGGGTGTCCAGCCCGGACCGGCTGGTGCCGGTCGGCGACCACGCGGTGGTGCTGGACCGGCCGCGCAGCGCGGTGTTCGACGTCGACCTCGGGCCTGAGCCGAAGCTGGGCGCGGGGCTGCGCGCGGGTGACGGCGCGACGACGGCGGTGGCCGACCGGTTCGGCCGGGTGCTCGTCGTGGACACCCGCGGCGGCGAGCTGATGGCGTTCTCGGTGCGCCCGCTGATCATGCGGCAGCGCTTCCCGCTGCCCGGCGCGCCGTACGGGATGGCCTACGACGAGCGGCGGGACCTGGTGTGGGTCACGCTCACCGAGCGCAACGAGGTCGTGGCGTTCGACGTCGCGGGTGGCGAGCCGGTGGAGAAGCACCGGTACGCCACGGTCCGCCAGCCGGATTCGGTGGCGGTGGACCCGGGCAGCGGGCGCGTGTTCGTCGCGTCCGGAGACGGCCAAGGGATGCAGGTGATCGGGTCATGAACGAAGGGGTGGTCGACGGGGACTGGGAGTACCGGCCGCTGCGCCTGCCGGCCGGTGTCTCCCGTCGCACGGCGACGACGCAGTTGGCGATCCACGCGGAGTTCGCGGGCTGGGAGCTGTCGCGGACGCTGCTGTTCGGCGACGGTTCCCGCAAGGTGTGGCTGCGCCGCAAGCGCACCGCCGCCGTGCTGCCCGGCGTGATCACCTAGTCGTCCCGCCAAACCCGCTCCCCCGCACGCGCCGTCCCCGGCTCGCGCGTCTGCGCCCCCACTCCCGGCCTCGACCGGCGATCTTCGCGCGCGGCCCGCCGGTCGCCGCAAATATTCTGCGCGCCGAGGAATTTTTGCTTTCGGTCACCCCCGCATTACCTGAACGGGTGAATACTAGGCCGTTTCCGCACGTCAGCCGAAGGTTGCGCGCCGATGTGCACAATTTACCCATCGATCATTACTCCGTTGTGCCACCATTGGTCCGTTCGTGCGGAGGAGGGGCCGCCGAACGTGACTCGGCGCAGTCGCGCGGGTCGCTTGATTGGCCTAGGCAGATCATCAGGGGAGGAAGATCGCGATGTCTACGACCACCGAGACCGGGTTCCAGGGCGGCGACGTGCCGGAGGACTCGACCACCACCGATGTCCTGACCGAGACGCAGGAGCAGGAGCAGGAGCAGCACGAACACGAGCACAACCACGACGGCGGCGAGCTGTCGCCGATGTGCTCGGGCAACGGCTGCGTCCAGAAGACGTCCTCGAACTGATCGACCCAGCGTGACGGCGCCCGTCGACCGACGATCCGGTCGGCGGGCGTTTCCAGTTGCGTTCTGTGATGTCATGGACATGTGCCTGTGATCGCTTCTCGCGACGAATCCGTGGTCATCCGCGAGGCCCGCGCCCTGCACCGGGACGGTGTGGACGCGTCGTGTTCGGGGCGACATCGCGAGGCGATGCGGTTGTTGCGCCGCGCCCGCACGTTGGCGGAATCGGTCGATCCGGACGATCCGGACACGCGCGTGGAATGGCTCGTGACGCGCATTCGCCTTTCCTCGACCTTGTCGGCGTTGATGGCCGACACGGCGGGGTTGGCCGCGGGACTGGCGGGCCTGGACGAGGTCCAGTTGCTGATCGAGGACGTCGACGACCCGCTGCTGCGGGCCGAGCTGTCCGGCAGCGTCGGGCACAACCGGGGGCTCCTGCTGCTCAACGCGGGCCTGCTGGAAGAGGGCGTGGCCGTGCTCGACCAGGCGCTGGCGCACGAGGAGTGGCGGCTGGCGGCGGCGGACGAGCCCGTGCCGGCGCTGGTGGAGCCGATCGTGAAGACGCTGCGCAGCCGCGGCACCGCGCACACCAACCTCGGCTCGATCACGCAGGCCCGCCAGGACCTGACCCGCGCGGTCGCGCTGGCCACCGGGCACGGCCTGGTGAACCTCGCCGCCGACGCCAGCCACGCGTTGGGCCGGCTGGAGCTGCGCATCGGTGACGTGCCGGCGGCGCTGCGCCGGTACGAGGCGAGCGAGCGCGCCTACCGCGACCTCGGTCTCGACGTGCCGCCGCTGCTCGGGTTGCACCGGGCGCAGGCGTTGCTGGTCGCGGGGCTCGCCGACGAGGCCGGTGACCAACTCGATCAGGTGCTGCCCGCGTTACGCGCCGACCAGGGTGTGGCGCCGGGTGAGCTGGCGGACGTGGAGCTGAGCCGGGCCGTCGCCGCGTACATGACCGGTGACCTGGACCTGGCGCGGGAGATGGCGTCGTCGGCGCGGCAGCGGATGCGGCGGTGGGGCTGCGAGACGTGCGTGGCGAACGCGACCCTGATCGGGCTGCGCGTGGACACCGAGTTGGCGCTGCGGTCGGGCCGGGTGCCGCGGTCGCTGCCCGCCAAGGTGCTGGGGTTCGCCGACTCGCTGCCGGTGCCGAGGCTGGCCGAGCAGGCGGCGCTGGCGCGGATGCTGGCGGTGCGGCTGGAGATCCGGCGCGGGGACCTCGACACCGCCGAGCGCGTCCTGGACGGCGTCCCGCGGCCGGGCCGGCTGACCGCGATCGACCACCGGATGCTGCGCCGGCTGTGCCGTGCGGAACTGGCCAGGGCACGGGGTGAGCGCACGGCGGCGCTGGCCGAGGTGCGGGCGGGCCTGGCGGACCTGGACCACGTGCGGGACCGGATGGGCGGGCTGGAACTGCTGACCGGGACGGCGTTGCACGGCCGGGAGCTGACGGAGCTGGCCGTGCAGCTGGTGCTGGAGGAGGGCAACGCACGCCGGTTGTTCGCGTGGCTGGAGCGGACGCGGGCGCAGACCTACCGGTACGAGCCGGTGACCCGGGTGGACAACCCGGAGCTGGCGGAGCTGATCGCCGAGGTGCGCAGCCTGACCCAGTCCATCCACAAGGCCCACCACGACGGGCACCCCACGGCGTCGCTGCGGGCGCGGCGGGCGGAGCGGCTGCGCAAGGCCAACCAGATCGGCTGGCACTCCGGTCGCTGGGGCAGTCCGCGGCCGATGGCCAAGCTGCGCGAGGTGGTGTCCCAGCTCGGTGAGCGGGCGCTGGTGAGCTTCGCGTCGTCGGAGGACCACCTGGTCGCCGTGGTCGTGGTGTCGGGTGACGTCCACCTGGTGCGGCTGGGGTCGGCGGGCGCGGCGGCGGAGAGCGCGCGGATGCTCAACGCCGATCTCAACGCCTTGGCTCCCGACCACCTGCCCGACGCTTTGGTGCGCGTGCTGTCGACGTCCGCGCACAAGCAGGCTTCGCGCCTCGACGCCCAACTGGCGCGGCCGTTGGCGGAGCTGGTCGGGGAGCGGGACCTGGTGGTGGTGCCGACGGGGGCGCTGTACGCGGTGCCGTGGGGCGTGCTGCCGACGTTGCACGGGCGGCCGATCGTGGTGGCCCCGTCGGCGACGGCGTGGCTGGCGGCCGAGCGCGGCGAGTGGCGGCGGGACGGTCGGACGGTGCTCGTGCGCGGCCCGGGTCTGCCGGCGGCGGTGGGCGAGATCGCGAAGTTGGGCGCGCACTACCGCTCGGCGGCGTTGTTGTCGGGTGAGGGGGCGACGGTCGCGGCGGTGCTGTCCACTTCGGACGATGCCGAGATCGCGCACTTCGCCGCGCACGGTGTGCACGAGCCGGAGAACGCTCTGTTCTCGAGGCTGGAACTCACGGACGGGCCTTTGTACGCGCACGAACTGGCCAACCTCCCGCACCCGCCGCGGCAGGTGGTTCTGGCGGCGTGCGAGCTTGCGTTGAACCGGGTCCGGCCGGGTGACGAGCCTTTGGGTTTCGCGAGTGCGCTGCTGGCGAGCGGGTCGCAGATGGTGGTGGCGCCGGTGAGCCGGGTGGGCGACCAGGCTTCGGCGGCGACCATGGACTACTACCACCGGCGGCTGGCGGCGGGTGCGCAGCCGGCTCTGGCGTTGGCGGACGCGATCGCGGTGGACCCGCTGCGACGGCCGTTCGTGTGCCTGGGCAGCGGCCAGAACTAGCACCACAGGTGTGGTACCACAGGTGTGGTGGTCGTTGGGCGCGCCAGCCTCCGGCCCCCGCGTCCATTGTCCCACGAGGCACCGACAATTCGGGGCGGAGCGGTGCGTCGGGACAGGTCAGCGCGGGCAGGCCGGTCAGGGCAGATCGGGCGGGCGGTACCGGGATCAGGGCGGGTCGGGCGGCGGCAGGTCGGGCGGGATGGGCGCGGGCCTGCGGGCGAGGGCAGGCGGGGCTGGGCGGGCGGCGCCGGGGTCACGGCAGGTCGGGCGGGCGGGATAGGTCGGGCGCAGCGGGGCGAGCGCGGGCGCAGCGGGGCGGGGCAAGCGCAGGCGCGGTGGGCGGCACCGGGGTCACAGCAGGCCGGGCGCGGCGCGGCGAGGGCGGGATGGGCGGCGGCAGGTCGGGCGGGATGGGCGGCGCGGCGGGCGGCGGTGGGGTGGTCAGGGTAGGTCGGTCAGGGCGGCGGCGGGGTCGCGGTGGGGGGTGCCGGTGGGCCACCAGCCGTCGGCTTGGGAGCGGTAGGGGTACCAGCGGTGGTCGGGGCCGTAGCGGAGTTGTCCGTTGTGGACCGTCCAGCGGTTGCGCCAGACCTTCGCCTCCGGGAGTTCCGACTCCTGCCACGCCGTCCGGGCCCGGTTCAGGTCCGACTTGGGCGGGGTCCACGCATCGTCCAGAACGGACAGTCCGATCGCGCCACCCTGCCGCCACGCCGCCACCTCGCGCTGGTCGGCGGCCAACCGACCGGCGAGCGCGGGTTGGGTGGCCGCCAGGCGGACGGTGTCCTCGCGGTCGGTCAACGACGGCCATTCGCCGGTGTGCAGGATGTCTCGGGCCTTCGCTGCCGCGTCGGCGACCAGAAGAGCCAGAGCCTCGACGTCCAGGCCCTCGACGGGCTCGAACTCCGGTAGGGCGCCGAAGTCCTCGATCGGCGGGTTCTCGGGGAGCGGGACGAGAGGCACCGAGTAGGCGGCTACGGCCAGGACGCCGGTGGTCGGGCGGGCACCGGCCACCACCTCCTCCTGGGTCCGGCCGCGCAGCAACAGCAGCAGCCACGGGTCGGTGTCCAGCAGCCACGACGCCTGGTGGCACAGGGCCGCCCCGTGCCGGCACGGGAGTTCCCAGTCCGGACAGCTGCACTCGAAGTCCAGGTCGCCGATGCCGGGCAGCAGCTCCACACCCGCGTCCGCCGCCGCCTCGGCCAGTTCGCGGGGCATCTCGCGTTCCAGCAGCGCGGCCAGGTGACCGGCCTTGGCCGCTACCGCGGCCAGGAACCTCGTCCACTCCGCCTCGGTGAACTCGGCCAGCTTCACGGTGGTCTGGAAGGTGTCGTCGGTGTCGTGGACGGGCGCCGTGATCCTGCCGGGGCTGACGGTGATGGTGCCGACCAGGCCCGCGTTGGCGTACTTGCGGCCCTGGCGCAGCGGCGTCTGGTCGAGGGAGGTGTCCTCCAGGGCCTGCGACCAGGTCCGTCCCCACCACGAACGGGCCCGCCGCACGCCCTTGCCGAACGGCGGGAAGCCCTTGGCACGCTCGGGGGAAGTCATGCGCCGCTCCTCAGCTCGACCAGGTCGGCCAGTTCCGCGTCGGACAGTTCGGTGAACGCCGCCTCGCCGTGCGCCAGCACCGACGACGCGAGGTCGCGCTTGGCGCGCAGCATGGCCGCGATGCGGTCCTCGATGGTGCCCTCGGCGATCAGCCGGTGCACCTGCACGGGTTTGGTCTGCCCGATCCGGTAGGCGCGGTCGGTGGCCTGGTCCTCCACGGCCGGGTTCCACCACCGGTCGTAGTGCACGACGTGGTCGGCGCGGGTCAGGTTGAGCCCGGTGCCGGCGGCCTTCAACGACAGCAGGAACACCGGCACCGACCCGTCCTGGAACCGCGCCACCATCTCCTCCCGCGCGGGCACGGGGGTGCCGCCGTGCAGCAGCTGCGACTCGACACCGCGCGCGGCGAGGTGCTTGCCGATCAACCGGGCCATGGCGACGTACTGGGTGAACACCAGCACCGCGCCGTCCTCGGCGAGGATGGTGTCCAGCAGCTCGTCGAGCAGTTCCAGCTTCCCGGACCGCCCCTCCAACCGGGGCGAGGACTCCTTCAGGTACTGGGCAGGGTGGTTGCACACCTGCTTGAGCCCGGTGAGCAGCTTGACCACCCGGCCGCGTCGGGCGATGCCGTCTGCCTCGGCGATCTCGGCCATCAACTCCCGCACGACCGCCTCGTACAGGGCGGCCTGTTCACGGGTGAGTGCGACGGGCCGGTCCGTCTCGGTCTTGGGCGGCAGTTCGGGCGCGATGCCGGGGTCGGACTTGCGCCGGCGCAGCAGGAACGGCCTGATCAGGGCGGCGAACCGGTCGGCGGTGGCCCGGTCGTGGTCGGCCTCGATCGGTTTGGCCCACCGCGCCTTGAACGCGGGCAGCGTGCCGAGCAGGCCGGGTGTGGTCCAGTCGAGCACGGCCCACAGCTCGCTGAGGCTGTTCTCCACGGGCGTGCCGGTCAGGGCGACGCGGGCGGCGGCCGGGATGCGGCGCAGCGCCTTCGCGGTGTCCGAGGACGGGTTCTTCACGTGCTGCGCCTCGTCGGCCACGACCAGGCCCCACTCGACCTCGGCGAGCCGGTCGGCGTCGACCCGCATGGTGCCGTAGGTGGTGAGCACGAACCCCTCGTGCGCGACCTCCCGCCCGGCGCCGTGGTAGCGGGTGACCGGCACGCCGGGCGCGAACCTGCCGATCTCGCGCTCCCAGTTGCCCAGCAGCGACGCCGGGCACACCACGAGCGTGGGACCGGAGTCGCGGTGCAGGTGCAGGGCGATGAGGGTGACGGTCTTGCCCAGGCCCATGTCGTCGGCCAGGCACGCGCCCAGCCCGAGCGCGGTCATCCGGTCCAGCCAGCGCAGGCCGCGGACCTGGTAGTCGCGCAGGGTGGCGTTGAGCGCGGCCGGGGGTTCGACGGGTTCGCTGTCGAGCAGGGCGAGCTTGGCGCGGACGTCGTCGAGCCACCCGGTCGCGGCGACCGGGACCTGTTCGCCGTCGACCTCGGTGACGCCGGTGAGGGCCGCGCCGAGGGCGTCGATCGCGGCGACGGGCTTGAGGTCGCGTTCGCGGGCCTTGCGCGCGAGGTCGGGGTCGACCAGGGTCCACCGGTCGCGCAGCCGGACCACGGGCCGGTGCGCCTCGGCGAGCTGGTCGAGTTCTTCCGGGGTGAGCGGGTCGTCGCCCAGCGCGAGCTGCCAGTTCACGGACGTGAGCTGGTCGGGGCCGAAGAACGTCGGCCGGTCGCCCCGGTCGTCGGAGCCCAGGACGACCCGGGCGGACAGGTCGCGCACCAGGTCCTTGGGCCAGTGCACGTCCACGCCGACGGCGGCCAGCCGCACCGCGCCGTCGCGCAGGAGCTGTTCGACGTCGGAGTCGAGCAGGACGACCTCGTCGGGCACGGGCAGGTCGAGCAGGCGTTCCAGCGGCGGGAACGCGCGGGCGGCGCGCCGGACGGCCAGCATCGCGTCGGACTGGGCGCGCCGGTCCGCCCCGGCCCACAGTTCGGCGGCGTCGACCACCAGCGACGGGTCGGCGAGGCTGTGCACCTGCACCACCGCGCGGAACTCCTCCAGCCCTTCGATCCGCAGCGACACCCGAACGCCCTGGTCGGCCCACGCCCGCAGGTGTGGCACGCGCTGCGGCGCGGGCGAGGCGAACGCGGGCGTGCCCAGCGCGCGCACCGCCGCGGCCCCGCGCGGCATGGTGTCGGCGACGGCGTCGAGGAACGCCCGGACCAGCGGCTCCGCCTCGGGCAGCTCCAGCGGCGCGCGCCCGTTCAACGGCACGGCGCGGGCGTGGGCGGGCATCGCGTCGGCGAGGTCGCGGACCCGCCGCAGGTCGGCCGGGTCGAGCGGCCCCAGCCGCCACGCGTCGAAGTCGCCATCGGTGACCGCCGGCCGCACCCGACCCCGCGCGACCACCTGCAACGCCACGACAACGGCCGCTCCCCAGAACGCTGCGGCGGGGTGGGCGTCACCGGTCCGCCGGGCCTTGGACAGCACGGGAACCGCCTCGGCCACGGGTAGCCGCACGGCCGGGACCTCGCGCTTCGACCCGTCGGGCAGCGCGATGACCAGCGAACCGGGCGTGTCGACCTCGGGCAGGTGGTCGCCGTAGAAGGCCACGGTGGACGTGCGTGGCGGATCGGCGGCCTCGAAGACGGCCGCGCAACGTTCCAAACCGGTGTTCAGTGCTCCCCCTCCACTACTCAAACTTGAGTATAGGCCAACTGCCGGGGTCGCCGGGGGAATTCCTCTCCCCGGCCATCGGGTAGGCCCCGCTCTCCAGCCGCTCCAGCAACCCGCGCGTCCACGCCACCCCGCTGTCCGCGGTGTGCTCCCACAGCCCGAACAGCTCCCGCACGTGCGGCGGGTCCGTCCACTCCCCCACCTGCTTGCGCGCCGCGTCCCGCCGGCTCTCCAACGCGGCCAGCCGCTCGTGCAGCAGCGCCACCGCGTCCGCCCGCGACAGCGACGGCAGCAGCGCCAGCCCCGCGGCGAGCATGTCCGGCCGGGTCTCGGGACGGCGCAACGCGTCGCGCAGCAGCCGCTGGAACTCCTGCTCCCCCTTCGCGGTGATCCGGTAGTCGGTGCGCGCGGGCGGGACCTCCTCGTCGGCCAGGCAGCCTTCCTTGGTCAGCTGCTTGAGCGCGTGGTAGATCGAGCCCCACTTGACGTTGGCCCACTCCCCCGCGCCCCACGACATCAGGTCGT
Source organism: Saccharothrix sp. (assembly GCF_031180885.1). Lineage (GTDB taxonomy): Bacteria > Actinomycetota > Actinomycetes > Mycobacteriales > Pseudonocardiaceae > Actinosynnema. The sequence continues at coordinate 121,000 of NZ_JAPSLK010000003.1, read as the reverse complement.
TGCCGATGAGGTAGCCGTGGGCGACGCCGTACCCGCGCACCACGCCCAGCACCAGCAACCGCGTCGCCGACATCGCGCCCCTGCCTGAAGGAATCGACAGTTTCGCGGCCAGCGTAGATCGCCCAGGATGGGCTGGTGGCCCTCCCCGTGATCACCGACGACGACCGCCGCGCCCGCCTGGGCCGACGCCACCTGCTGGCGACCACAGTGGACACCGTGGAGGAGGTCGCCGATGCGCTGGTCGGTCTGCACGCCACCGACCCGGCCACGGTGTTCCTGTCGGTGTGCGCACGCCTGACCACGCCGTCCGTGGCCGCCGTCGAAAAGGCGTTCTACGAGCGGCAGACCCTCGTGCGGCTGCTGTGCATGCGGCGCACGATGTTCGCCGTCGCCACGACCCTGGCCCCGGTGGTCGACGCCGCCGCGGCCCGCGAGATCGCCGCCCGGGAACGCGCCGGGCTGCTCAAGTACCTGGCCGAGGGCGTGGGCTGGGACGCCGACCGGCTGGCCGAGGTCGAGCGGGCCACGCTCGCCGCCCTGGCCGCGCGCGGCGAGGCCACCGTGGTCGACCTCGGCCGCGACGTCCCGGACCTGCTGGAACAGGTCGTGGTGGCGGCGGGCAAGAAGTACGAGACCCGGCAGAACGTGTCCAGCCGCATCGTCCGGGTGCTCGCCGCCGACGGCCGGATGCGCCGCAGCCGCCCGCGCGGCACGTGGCTGAGCAGCCAGTTCCGGTGGGCGCCCGCCCAGCCGTGGCCCGCGGTGGACCCCGCCGAGGCCCGCGCCGAACTGGTGCGCCGCTGGCTCGCCTCGTTCGGGCCGGGCACGGAAGCGGACCTGAAGTGGTGGACCGGCTGGACCTTCGGCGCGGTCCGCACGGCGTTGAAGGCCGTCGGCGCGGTCGGCGTCGAGCTGTCCACCGGTCCCGGCTGGGCGCTGCCCGACGACCTGTTCACCCCGGAGACCGAGCCGTGGGTGGCGCTGCTGCCCGCCCTCGACCCGACGCCGATGGGCTGGCAGGGCCGCGACTGGTACCTCGCGCCGGAACTGCGGCCGCGCCTGTTCGACACCGCCGGCAACGTCGGCCCCACCGCCTGGTGCGACGGCCGCGTGGTCGGCGGCTGGGCGCAGCGCCCGGACGGCGAGGTCGTCTGGCAGGCACTCACCGACGTCGGCGCGCAGACCCGCGCCGCGCTCGACGCCGAAGCCGCGCGCCTCACGGAGTGGCTGGGCGGCACCCGGGTCGTGCCCCGTTTCCGCACCCCGCTGGAGAAGGAGCTGTCGAAGTGATCGAACTGCGCCCGGTGGACGAGGACGGCCTGCACCGGCTGGCCGCGCTCGCCGTGTCCGACGCCGACCCGGCCGACGTCATGCCGCCCGGCTGGACGCCGGGGGACAGGTCCGGGGTGCTGGACTTCTACCGCGGTTTCCAGGCCGATTCATTCGAGATCGTCCAGCGCGGCGACACAGTGGGGTTCATCCGCCTCACGCCGACGGGCGAAACGGGCCTGTGGGTGGCGCGGTCCGCGCGCGGCCGGGGCGTCGGGCTGGCGGCGCTGCGCTCGGTGGTCGACCAGGCGGTGGTGCGGCGCATCCCGACGGTCGTCGCCGAGACGACCACCGCGAACGCCGCCGCGCTGTCCGTTCTTCGCCGCGCCGGGGCGACCCTGACCGTCGACGGCGAGCGCGTGACCGGTCGGCTCGGCGTGCCGATCGAACCGCCGACCGACCTCGCCGACCCGGTCGAACTGCTGCTCCAGTACCTCGACTACTACCGCGCCACGGTGCTGCGCAAGCTCGAAGGCCTGACCGACGAGCAGTTGCGCACCAGCCGCGTGCCGTCCGGGTGGTCGCCGTTGGGGCTGGTCAAGCACCTGGCCTACGTGGAGCTGCGGTGGATGCGGTGGGGGTTCACCGGCGAGGAGATCGCACAGCCGTGGGGCGACCCGGACGTGGAGCGCGCCGAGTTCGTCGTGGACGGCGACACCGCCGACGAGGTCCGCGCGTTCTACCTGGAGCAGTGCGCGCGGTCCCGCGAGATCGTCGCCGCCGCGCGGCTGGACGACCGGATGGCGCGGTGGCGGGTGACCACGCTGCCGACGCCGACCCTGGCGTGGGTCCTGTTCCACCTGCTCCAGGAGTACGCCCGGCACGTCGGGCACCTCGACGTGGTCCGCGAACTCACCGACGGGGTCGTGGGGCAGTGACGCCCACGACGACGGTCGCCCCGACCTCGTCGTCCCGCTCGACCCGCGCGGTGAAGCCCGCCCGCTCGAACGCGGCGAGCGTGCTCGGCGCCTGGCGGTCGCTGGTCTCCAGCAGCAGCGCACCACCGGGCACCAGCCACTCCGGCGCACCCGCCGCCACGCGCCGCTGCACGTCCAGCCCGTCCGCTCCGCCGTCCAACGCGACCAATGGTTCGTGGTCACGGGCCTCCGGCGGCATGAGCGCGATGGCGTCGGTCGGCACGTAGGGCGCGTTGACCACCAGCACGTCCACCCGGCCGCGCAGGTCCGCCGGCAGCGCCGCGTACAGGTCACCCTCGAACACCCGGTCGGCCGGCAGGTTCCGCCGCGCGCACCGCACCGCCGCCGGGTCGAGGTCGGCCGCGTACACCTCCACCCCGGGCACCGCGTCCGCGACCGCCGCCCCCAACGCCCCGGCCCCACAACACAGATCCACCACCACCGCGCCGGGCTCGGCGAGCGGAACGGCAAGTTCGACCAGGTACGCGGTCCGCTGCCGAGGCACGAAGACACCCGGGTCCACCGCGATCCGCAGACCGCGGAACTCCGCGAAGCCCAGCACCTGCTCCAACGGCAACCCGGCCACCCGCCGGTCCACCATCGCCTCGAGTTCGGCCGGCGACGGGGCGGCCTCGGTCAGCAACCGCGCCTCGTCCTCGGCGAACACGCACCCGGCGGCCCTCAGCCGCGTCACCACGTCCACGGTGCGTACCCCTACCCCACCGACCGGGCGACTGTCGCCTCGATTCCGTCCAGCAGCACGTCGAGGCCCACGGTGAAGTTCCACTCCGCCTCGCGCTCCAGGTAGGGGGTGCACTCGTCGTCCGCCGGCGCCTCCGCGCCACCCAGCCACGTGGCCAGCGGGAACCGGGTCGCGAAGTCCGGCGCGACCTCCTCCAGCACGGGCGAGCGGGCGTACCACCACTCCTCGTCGCTGACCCCGGTGTCCCGAGCCGCGCGCCGAGCGTCCCCGATCACCTCCGCCGACCCCCGCACGAACTGCATCACCGCGCCCACCACCCCGCGCAGCACCTGCACGTCCAGCCCGGTCTCGCGCAGGATGCGCAGGAGCGTCTCCAGCATCCGGAACTCATTGGGCCCCAACACCGGCCGGGCTTGCGAGACTTGGAGCACCCATGGGTGCCACAGGAAGAACCCCCGCGTGTCCCGAGCCCAGGCCGACAACGCCACCCGCCACCCCCGGTCGAGCGCATACTCCCCGGGCAGTTCCCCCAGGACCTTGTCGTACATGAGGTCGATCAACTCGGCCTTGTTGGGCACGTAGGTGTAGAGGGCCATCGCCGTCCGCCCCAACCGCTCCCCCACGGCCCGCATGGACAGGGCGGCCATCCCGTGCTCGTCGGCGACGCCGATGGCCGCGTCGACGATGACGTCGAGACTCAACCCGCCCTTCGACCGCTCCCGGTGCTCGGGCGCACGCCACAACAGCGACATCGACCGACGAGCATCCCCCTGCCCGGCGTACACGACCACGTGGATCTCCTTGCACCGTAAACCGATCGGTGAGCCACTTTACGCCATAAAGAATCCACTGCCCAGCCGCCCCGGCCGCCAGGTTCTGTCGGTACCTCATGAGACAATGGATTCGGGGGCCGAAGGCCACGCCCGAAGCGCTCATCGACCCGCGAGCGACCCCAAGCAGGGCAGGCCACGTTCGGCCGGCGGAACTGACGGAACTGGGCTACCGGGACATGCCGCCGAGACTGGGCCACCGGACCTGGGCCGGCCACCAGGACGAGGGAGGCAGCGGTGGGCGCGTCTCCTCGGCGGCCGCTCGGCCACGGCGGGCGCGGCACGGACAAGCTGGGCAGGAGCGGTGCGGGCCGGCGTGGGCGGACCAGCGGTTGGCAGGCCGGCGGTTGACGGGCCGGGCGGCCAGCAGGCCGACTGGGCGTTGGCGGGCCGCGTTGTCCCGGCCGGCGGTCGACAGGCCCGCCTGCGGTTGGCGGGCCTGTGGTTGGCGGGCTGGGTGTGCGTGTGCCGGGGCCGGCGGACAGCGAGCGGAAGCGGAGAAGAGCGGGGCGCTTGCATCTCCTTACGGCATAAACTAGCCTGGCTCGGCACTTTACGGCATAAAGAAACCAGGGGGAAGCAAGGCATGGGAACCGCCGCCGACAGCCACGACGTCATCGAGGTCCGAGGCGCCAGGGAGAACAACCTCAAGGACGTCAGCGTCGACATCCCCAAACGCCGACTCACCGTCTTCACCGGCGTCTCCGGCTCCGGCAAGTCCTCGCTCGTCTTCGGCACCATCGCCGCCGAGTCGCAGCGCCTGATCAACGAGACCTACACCGCGTTCATCCAGTCCTTCATGGCCCCCGTCGGCCGCCCCGACGTCGACGCCCTGCGCAACCTCAGCGCCGCCATCGTCGTCGACCAGGAGCGCATGGGCGCCAACTCCCGCTCCACCGTCGGCACCGCCACCGACGCCCACACCATGCTCCGCATCCTGTTCAGCCGCCTCGGCGAACCCCACGTCGGCACCTCGGGCGCGTTCAGCTTCAACCTCCCCGAGGGCATGTGCCCGGAGTGCGAAGGACTCGGCCGCGTCTCCACCATCGACGTCGACCGGCTCGTCGACCGCACCAAGTCCCTCAACGAGGGCGCCATCACCGTCCCCGGCTTCACCGCCGACGGCTGGCTCACCCAGACCTACGCCCAGTCCGGCTTCTTCGACCCCGACCTGCCGCTGGAGCAGTACACCGACCAGCAGTGGCACGACCTCCTCCACAAGGAGAACACCAAGGTCAAGCTCGGCAAGACCAACGTCACCTACGAAGGCCTCGTCCTCCGCGTCCAGCGCTCCTTCCTGGCCAAGGACCGCGAGTCCATGCAGCCGCACATCCGGGCCTTCGTCGACCGCGCCGTCACCTTCAAGGACTGCCCGGAGTGCCGGGGCGCCCGCCTCAACGCCGCCGCCCTCTCCTCCAAGATCAACGATGTCAACATCGCCGAGTGCGCCGCCATGCAGATCAGCGACCTCGCCGACTGGGTCGCCAAGATCGACGACGAGTCCGTCCGCCCCATGGTCGCCACCCTCAAGGAAACCCTCGACTCCCTGGTCGAGATCGGCCTGGGCTACCTCAGCCTCGACCGCCAGTCCGCCACCCTCTCCGGTGGCGAGGCGCAGCGCGTCAAGATGGTCCGCCACCTCGGCTCCGCCCTCACCGACATCACCTACGTCTTCGACGAACCCACCGTCGGCCTGCACCCCCACGACATCCAGCGCATGAACGACCTCCTCCTGCGCCTCAAGGACAAGGGCAACACCGTCCTGGTCGTCGAGCACAAACCCGAGACCATCGAGATCGCGGACCACGTCGTCGACCTCGGCCCCGGCGCGGGCGTCCACGGCGGCGAGATCACCTACACCGGCACCGTCGAAGGCCTGCGCGCCGCCGGCACCCTCACCGGCCGCCACCTCGACCACCGCGCCCAACTCCGGCCCGACCCGCGCACCCCGCGCGGCCACATCGCCATCACCGGCGCGAACCTGCACAACCTCAAGGACGTCAGCGTCGACATCCCCCTCGGCGTCCTCACCGTCGTCACCGGCGTCGCGGGCTCCGGCAAGTCCAGCCTGATCCACGGCTCCCTGGGCAGCCGCGACGACGTCGTCACCGTCGACCAGTCCCCCATCCGCGGCAGCCGCCGCAGTAACCCCGCCACCTACACGGGGCTGCTCGACCCGATCCGCACCGCCTTCGCCAAGGCCAACGGCGTCAAACCCGCCCTGTTCAGCGCCAACTCCGAAGGCGCCTGCCCCAAGTGCAAGGGCATCGGACTCGTCTACACCGACCTCGCCATGATGGCCGGCGTCGCGTCGGTCTGCGAGGAGTGCGAGGGCAAGCGGTTCACCCCCGCCGTGCTGGAGCACAAGCTGCGCGGCAAGGACATCAGCGAAGTCCTCGCCATGTCCGTCACCGAAGCCCGCGACTTCTTCACCGAGAAGGCCGCCGCCGCCATCCTGGGCCGACTGGTCGACGTCGGCCTCGGCTACGTCTCCCTCGGCCAGCCCCTCACCACCCTGTCCGGCGGCGAACGCCAACGCCTCAAGCTCGCCATCCACATGGCCGAGAAGGCCTCCACCTACATCCTCGACGAACCCACCACCGGCCTGCACCTCGCCGACGTCGACCAGCTCCTCGGCCTGCTCGACCGGCTCGTCGACGACGGCGGCACCGTCATCGTCATCGAGCACCACCAGGCCGTCATGGCCCACGCCGACTGGATCATCGACCTCGGCCCCGGTGCCGGCCACGACGGCGGCCGGATCGTGTTCACCGGCACCCCCGCCGACCTCGTCGCCGACGGCTCCACCCTCACCGCCCAGCACCTGCGCGCCTACGTCGGCCGCTGACCCACCGGGGACCCACCGATGCCACTCCTGCACGTCACCGCCGTCGAACCGGTGACCCCGCGCGTCACCCGCGTGCGGTTCACCGGCGACGGCCTCGACGACTTCCCCACCTGGCCCGACCAGCAGCTCAAACTGCTGTTCCCGCGCCCCGGCCACCCCGTGCCCGACCTGCCCGCCGACCGCGGCGACAAGTACGGCATGGGCTGGTACCAGGCCTACCAGGCGATCCCCGAAGCCGAACGCCCGTGGCTGCGCAGCTACACCGTCCGCGCCCACCACCCCGAGTCCGCGGAGATCGACATCGACTTCGTCCTCCACGACCACGCCGGCCCGGCGACGGACTGGGCGAGGAACGCCAAGAGCGGCGACACCCTCGGCCGCTACGGCCCGTCCAAGGTCTACCACCGCCCCCTGGGCAAGGCCGACTGGTACCTCTTCGCCGGCGACGAAGCCGCCACCCCCGCCATCGCCACCCTCCTGGCCGCCCTGCCCGCAGGGACCAAGGCACTGACCTACGCCGAAGCCCGCGACGCCACCGAGGAACAACCGATCGGCGACGTCCACTGGGTCCACCGCGGCGACACCGCACCCGGCCGCGGAACCGACCTGCTCGACGCCGTGCGCGCCGCGGACTTCCCGCCGGGCACCGGGTACGCGTGGCTGGGAGGGGAAGCGGGCGCGGTCCGCGCGCTGCGCCGCCACCTGGTCGACGAACGCGGGTTCGACAAGCGGGCGATCGACTTCACCGGCTACTGGCGCCTCGCCCTCACCCAGGACGACTCCCCCACCGACGAAGACCTCGCCGACGCCCGGGAACGCGTCGCCTTCTGACCGACCGAACGGACCTCCCGACCGACCGGAAAGGGGTGGCCGGCTCCGAAGAACCGGCCACCCCAACACAAACCTCCCGCTCAGACCGCCCGGTCTCAGGCGGCGAGCTTCGGGAAGTCCTTGCGCTTGATCTTCGCGCGCCGCCCGTCCGGGTGGTGGAACACGATGCCCTCCGCCAGGTTCCCCGGCGCGTACCGGCTCTCCAAAGTGGACAGGAACTCGCGCAGCTCCGCGTACCCGCGCGGCACGTCCTCGTACACCGGCGCGTTGGTGTTGAACGGCACGCAGAGGTGGGTGTCCAGACCCAGCGGGTTGCCCTGGATGCGCGGACCCAGCGCCTCGCACGAGTGCTCGCCGTCCGGCCACTGCGACACGTCGGTGCCCTCCGCCGCCGCCAGGATCCACTTGTCCTCGGCCGAATCGGCGGACGTGTCGACGTACCAACCGTCCACGATGCCCAGCGCCTTCTGCTCCCGTCCCGGGTTGCGCCGCTTCTCCACGCGCACCAGGTGACCGGACCGCACGGTCAGCCGCACGTTGGTGCCGTCGAGCTTCTCGGTGCCGACACCCTCCCCCGCGAACACCCACGCGCACTCGGCCTTCGGCCGGTCGGTCACCCGGAACCGGTCGTCGCGCTCGAACAGCGTCGGGATCTTCTCCACGACTGGTCCCCCTCTCGCTCGTCCGGTCAACAACAACTCGTGGCTGACGACCCCGCTGGACAACCCGTCCGCCAGGCGCCGCACCAGATCGGCGACCGGCACGTCCGCGTCGGCGGCGGCGTGCTTGAGCGCCCGCTTCTCCTCCGGCGAGATCCAGGCGACGAGCCGGGACCACCCCTCGGGCGGTGTCCAGCGCGCCAACCGGTCCGGGTCCTTGCGGGGCCTACCCCGTCCCCTGCCGTCTGCCACGCCGGAACCGTAGCGATCTTGTGCAAGTTGGCACAACAGATATTCGCGCGTCGCCGTGCCGGCCCTGCGACTTGCCGGTGCGCAGCACTCGGGCTTGGCGCGCAGCACACGGGCTCGCGCGCGAAGCACGCTTGGCGCGCAGCGCTCGGGCCAGGCGCGCCCCGCGCGCCTGGCTTGTGCAGGGTCGGCTCGGGTGGGGTGGGCGGGCGGAACGCCCACAGAGAGCAAAGCGCGCTCCGGCCCGGCACCCCACCCACGCCCACCCGCAAGCCCGCCCCAAGCCACGCGCCCACCCCAAGCCGCCCGCACTCAGCCCTGCCCCCTGCGCCGCCTCGCCCTCGGGGCGGTTTTTGACGGGGCCGCACGGATCTACGGCCCCCGAGGGTGGGGGGATTGTTTATTTCATTCAACACTGAAGTCATCATGAATAGTGATCAATCGATGGAATAACGTGGAATGATCAACCCGCACACGTTCGGGAACCCGCACGCCCCAGCCACGGTCGGCCGATTGTCGACCCGCCCCACCTGCTCTAACGTTGCCGATCACGTCCGCGCGAACGTGAACCGAACTCCGCTCTCCGGCCGGGCCGCCGCCGCAACGGGTCCCGCCGGATCCTGCATGAGGGAGACCCTGCCATGCGCGGAAATCGAACACCCCTGCTCGCCTTGAGCACGGCCGCGGTGACGGCGCTCGCGTTGGCCGGCACGGCCACGCCCGCCGCGGCCGAAGGCGAAATCCTCGGCGCGGACAACCCGCGTGCGATCAAGGACAGCTACATCGTCGTCTTCAACGACCTGTCCACCCAGAGCGTCGACGCGCTCACCACCGACCTGAGCGCCAAGTACTCCGCCAAGGTCGAGCACACCTACCGCCACGCGCTCAAGGGCTTCGCGGGCACGCTCTCCGAACGCGCCGCCCGCCGGCTGGCCGCCGAGCCGACCGTGGCCTACGTCGAGCAGAACGGCACCGTCGAGGCCCTGGACACCCAGCCCAACCCGCCCTCCTGGGGCCTCAACCGCATCGACCAGCGCGACCTGCCGCTGGACACCAGCTACACCTACCCCAACACGGCGTCGAACGTCACCGCGTACATCATCGACACCGGCATCCGCACCACCCACTCCGACTTCGGCGGGCGCGCGGTCTGGGGCACCAACACCGTCGACAGCAACAACACCGACTGCAACGGCCACGGCACGCACGTCGCCGGCACGGTCGGCGGCACCTCCTACGGTGTCGCCAAGGGCGTGAAGCTGGTCGCGGTCAAGGTGCTCAACTGCCAGGGTTCCGGCTCGTTCGCCGGGGTCGCGGCGGGCATCGACTGGGTCACCGGCAACCACACCTCCGGCCCGGCCGTGGCGAACATGAGCCTGGGCGCGCAGGGCAGCGACGCCACCACCGAGAACGCCGTCCGCAACTCCATCGCCGACGGCGTCACCTACGCCATCGCGTCGGGCAACTCCAACGCCGACGCCTGCAACTTCACCCCGGCGCGCGTCGCCGAGGCGGTCACGGTCAACGCCTCGGACGCCAACGACGGCCGTGCGTCGTTCTCCAACTACGGCACCTGCACCGACATCTTCGCGCCGGGCGTCAACATCACCTCCGCGTGGATGACCAGCGACACCGCGACCAACACCATCTCCGGCACGTCCATGGCCGCCCCGCACGTCGCCGGCGGCGCGGCGCTGCTGCTGGGCGCGACCCCGACCCTGACCCCCGCCCAGGTGCAGAGCCAGCTCATCGCGAACTCCACCACCGGCAAGATCACCAACCCGGGCACCGGCTCCCCCAACCGCCTGCTGTTCGTCAACACCGGCGGCTCGGTGCCGGGCAGCCCGTCGGTCACCCCGCCGGGCAACCAGACCGGGACCGTGGGCACCGCGACCAGCCTCCAGCTCAAGGCCAGCGGCGGCACTCCCCCGTACACCTGGTCCGCCACCGGCCTGCCGCCCGGCCTCTCCATCGCCCCGAGCACCGGCCTGATCTCCGGCACGCCGACCACCGCCGGCTCCTACTCGGTGACCGCGACCGCCACCGACTCCGCGAGCAAGTCCGGCAGCACCACGTTCACCTGGACGATCAGCCCGCCCGGCGGCTCGTGCACCAGCCCCGGCCAGAAGCTGGTGAACCCCGGCTTCGAGTCCGGCACCACCGGCTGGTCCAACGCCACCTGGACGATCGGCGCCTGGACCGGTGAGGGCGCGCCGCGCACCGGCACCCGCTCGTCGTGGATCAGCGGCTACGGCTACACCGCGACCGAGACGCTCCAGCAGGTCGTCACGGTCCCGGCGGGCTGCACGAACTCCACCCTGTCGCTGTACCTGAAGATCAGCACCTCGGAGTACGAGCCCGCGGTGTTCGACACCTTCACCATCAAGGCCAACGGCACCACGCTGGCCACCTACACCAACCTCAACCCGTCCGGGTACGCCCTGCGCACGTTCAACGTGGGCGCGTACGCGGGCCAGTCGGTGACCCTGACCTTCACCGGCAGCGAGGACTGGTCGTACCACACATCCTTCGTGCTGGACGACCTCGCATTGAACGCGGCCTGATCCAAGCGAGGGTCTGGTTCGCGAGAACCAGACCCTCGCCCGGCGCGGGTACCGTGACGCCATGGCGGGTCGGTCGTCGGGACGCGGGGTGCTGGAGAAGGCGCTGGGTGTGCTGGACGCCTTCGAGGGCCGCCGCGACGGCCTGCGCCTGGCCGAACTCGCCCGGCACAGCGGTCTGCCGGTGACCACCGTGCGCCGGCTGGCCGCCGACCTGGTCAACCGGCAGGTGCTGGAACGGCTGCCCGACCGCAGGTACGTCGTGGGTCGGCGGCTGTGGCAGCTGGGGCTGCTGGCCAGGGTGCAGGGCGGGCTGCGGGACGTGGCGCTGCCGTTCCTCCAGGATTTGTACGAGGCCACGCGGGAGAACGTCCACCTGGCCGTGCGGGACGGGTTGCAGGCGCTCTACCTGGAACGTCTCTACGGCCGGACGTCCGTGCCGCTGGTCAGCCGGCCCGGCGGGCGGTTGCCGCTGCACGCCACCGGGGTCGGGAAGGTGCTGCTCGCCCACGCGCCCGAGGACGTGATCGCGTCGGTCGTCGCGTCCGCCGAGAAGGTCACCCCGTACACGATCACCGAGCCGGGCCGGCTGCTGCGCGAGCTGGCCGAGGTGCGGCGGCGCGGGTACGCCCGGACCGTGCAGGAGATGACGCTGGGGACGTGCTCGGTGGCGGTGCCCGTGCTCGACGCGTCCGGTGCCGTGGTGGCGTCGATCGGCCTGGTCCTGGCCACCCGCCGGGACCCCGGCCGCCACCTCGCCGCCCTCCGCGTCGCCGCCGCCGGGATCTCCCGCACCCAGCACTGAGCGCCTGCCGCTGAGCACTCGACTGCCACTGAGTGGACGTTTCGACTTCCGCGGCGTCGGTCGGCTCCGCGAGGCTCGTCGACATGCGCACACAGGTCGCCATCGTCGGCGCCGGCCCCGCCGGCCTGCTGCTGTCCCACCTGCTCTCGCTGCGCGGCGTGGAGTCCGTGGTGGTCGAGAACCGGTCCCGCGCGTACGTCGAGGCCCGCATCCGGGCCGGCGTGCTGGAGCAGGACACCGTGGATTTGCTGATCGACTCCGGTCTGGGCGACCGGCTGAAGTCCGTGGGGCTGCGGCACGACGGCGTGTACCTCCAGTGGCCCGGCGAGCGGCACCGGATCGACTTCCAGGCGCTGACCGGGCGGTCGGTGTGGATCTACGGGCAGACCGAGGTGGTGAAGGACCTGCTCGCGGTGCGCGGCGACGCCGTCCACTTCGAGGTCTCCGAGACCGCTTTGCACGACCCGGGTTCCCGGCCGTCGGTGTCCTTTGTGGACGCTGACGGGGTCCGGCAGGTGGTGGAGGCCGATTTCGTGGTCGGGGCGGACGGTTTCCACGGTGTCAGCCGGGCGCACGTACCCGGCTCACGGACGTGGGAGCGGGACTACCCGTACGGGTGGCTCGGCGTCCTGGCCGAGGTGCCGCCGTCGACCGACGAGCTGATCTACGCGTGGCACCCCCGCGGTTTCGCCATGCACAGCATGCGCTCCCCCAGCCTGAGCCGGCTGTACCTCCAGGTGGACCGCGGTGAGGACATCGGCAACTGGTCCGACGACCGGGTGTGGACGGAGTTGAGCACGCGGCTCGCGCTGGACGGCTGGACGCTCCAAACCGGCCCGATCGTCGACAAGGGCATCACGCCGATGCGTTCCTTTGTCAGCGCGCCCATGCACCACGGGCGGTTGTTCCTGGTCGGCGACGCGGCGCACATCGTGCCGCCGACCGGTGCGAAGGGGCTCAACCTGGCGGTCGCGGACGTCGCCGTGCTGTCCCGGGCGTTGATCGCGTTCTTCACCGAGGGCCGGTCGGACCTGCTGGAGACCTACGGGGAGCGGGCGTTGCGCCGGGTGTGGCGGTGCACGCACTTCTCGTGGTGGATGACCTCGATGCTGCACGTGACCGGCGACGACCTCGACCGCGAACTCCAGCTCTCGCAGCTCAGGTACGTGTGCTCGTCGACCGCCGCCGCGACCAGCCTGGCCGAGAACTACGTGGGGCTGCCGCACGAGCTGTGACCGGGCGCGGTGCCGCCGGCGGTCAGAGCACCGCGCCGTGCAGCGCCCGCACCAGTTCGTCGCCGGGCACGGTCAGCCGCACCCCGGCCGGCCCGCACAGCCGCAGCTCGAACGGCTCGTCCGCCCGGTCGAACACGACCGCGAGCTCCGCGCCCGTGCGGCGCTGCCAGTGCGGCGGCCAGTCGGCGGGCACGACCCGGTCGGAGGTGAAGGCGTCCACCACCCGCACCCCGCGCTCCTCGCGCAGCACCAGGTGCGGCCGGTCGCGGCGGGTCGGGTCCAGCGGCAGGACCAGCTCGCCGCCCAGCACCGCCAGCAACGCCTCGTCCGGTGCGATCGACCCGGCGCCGACCAGGAACACCGCCCCTTCCAGCTCGTTGCCCGGACCCTGGTAGCGCGGGTTCTCGACGTAGGTGTCGGTGATCTCACCGCGCGCGTCGACCAGGTACCGGCCGATCACCGCCTCGCTGACCGGACCGACGACCTTCTCCACCACCGGGTCGAACACCTGCAACCAGCTGTTGGGGATCGTGCGGGCGTGCTCGCGCGCCCGCACGGTGATCGGCGGCCGCGTCGTCTCCTGGGCCGTCACCTACCCACCTCTCCTCCACATCGGGGATCCGTATCGTCCCATTTCGATCATCCGGGCCCGCCGGCCGTGCCACCATCCGGGGCAGAGAACCGCCACCACGAGGACATCGAGTGACCGACCCACACCAGTACCTGGCCGACTTCGAGCAGCACCTGCAGCGCGCGCAGCAGCAGGTGGACGCCATCCAGACCGCCTTCCGCGACGCCCGCACCACGGCGACCAGCCCCGACGGCGCGGTGACCGTGACGGTCGCCTCCGGCGGGCGCATCGAGTCGCTCCAGCTCTCCCCGAAGGCCGACAGCCTGGGCCACACCGCGCTGGGCGCCACGATCATGACCACGATCCGCAAGGCCCAGGTGGACGCGGCGCGGATGATCGAGGAGACGGTGCGGCCGGTGCTCGGCGACGGCGAGGGCATGAGCTTCCTGCGCGAGCAGGTCGAGCAGGGCATCGCCGCGATCGACCCGACCGGCATCGCCACGCCGCCCGCCGATCGCGAGCGGCGCGAGCCGCCCAAGGACGACGACGACTACTACGGCGGGCCGGTGCTGCGATGAGCGGGTTCAAGACCAGCAAGGCGGATCTGGAGGACCACGCCAAGCTGCTCGACGGCACGCTGTCGTCCGAAGTGCGGGAGGCCGTGGACGCCGCCGGGCAGGTGAAGCTCGGGGCCGAGACGATGGGTGTGATCTGCCAGGTCTACTCGTTCATCTTCAACGACGAGCTGGACACCGCCCGCGACCTGCTGGCCAAGCTGCCCGAGGCGCTGGACGCCACCGGCGCGGAGCTGCGGGCGAGCGCGAACCTCTACGACACCACCGACCAGGGTGAGCGCCGGACCTTCGACGGGATGAACGGATGACGAACGAACTGGTCCAGAAGCCCCAGGACGACGGCAAGATCTTCACCGGCGCGGGTCTGCTGGACACCGGCGAGGACCTCGTCCGCAACTTCTCGGGCAAGAGCCAGGCCAAAGACGACAACGGCAACGTCAAGGACAAGGAACTCGACGAGGTCGCGCTGGCCATCGACGGCATCGCGATGGGCCTGGGCCTGGTGGGCGCGGCCGTGGACCCGTTGGGCACGCTCGCCGCCAGCGTCGTCGGCTGGATCATCGAGAACGTCAGCTTCGTCCGCAAGCCGTTCGACGACCTGGCCGGCGACCCGCCCGCGATCGAGGCCGTCGCGAACACGTGGACGAAGATCTCCGAGCGGCTCAACGAGGTCGCCGGCACGTACGAGACGAGCCGCGGCAAGATCGCCGACTGGGAGGGTGGCGGGGCCGACGCCTACGGCAAGCGCGCCGACGCCCTGGTCGCCCACCTGAAGAAAGCGGCGACGTCCGCCGAGGAGGCCGCGACGGCCATCAAGCTCGCGGGTGCGGCGGTCGCCGCCACCCGTGCCCTGATCCGCGACGTGCTCGCCGAGCTGGCCGCCACTTTGATCACGTGGGGCATCCCGGCGGCGGCCGCCGCCGTGCCCACGGCCGGCGCGTCCATCGCCGCGTTCATCACCCGCGCGGTGACCAAGGCGATCCAGATCGGCGGCAAGATCGCCCAGTTCCTCAAGAAGCTGTTCACCATCATGGACAAGCTGTCCGCGGTGGCCAAGCGGATGGGCGCCGGCATGCGCGGCCGGGCGGACGAGCTGGCCGACATGGCCCGCATGTCCCCCAACACCCCGGCGGGCAACCAGCGGGCGGGCGAGCTGCTGCACGCGTCGTCGGTGCGCAACGCCCGCGCCGACCGCTTGGACAACCTCGGCGACAACCTGGCCAACGGCGCCAACCGCGGCCGGGACTCGATGGACAACATCACCAACCGCGCCAACGACATCGCCCAGAACTGGAACCGGCGCGTCGGCGACTGGGCGGACCGCGTCAAGCAGAACGGCCCGAACCGCAAGCAGCGCGTGCAGGACCTGTTCAACCGGATCGGCAGCCCGCCGCCGAACACCCGCAGCGCGGACATGCCCGACCCGACCCACGTGCCCCGTCCGTTGTCCCGGTTCGACAACATCGTGGGCAACGGCATCATCGACGGCCAGAACTGGGCGCGCGCCGCCCGGACGTTCGACATCGGCCACCTGATGCCCGCCGCCGGCGACCTGATCTCCCCGACCCGCGAAGGGCTCAAGGAGCTCAACAAGGGGTTCTGGGCGGATGACGTGGAGAAGTCCGAGGAGAAGGACCGCGACCAGGGCAACCAGGTGTTCCTGCCGTACCGGAACCGGGACAAGGAACAATGACCCCCCGACCGTGGCACCGCAAGCGCCGAGTGCTCGGCGTGCTCATCCTGCTGTGCGTTTATGTGATGATCTTCCTGTACGACGGCGTCTACTGGGGTGACAAGCCGGAGAACACCGCCGACGCCGTTGGCAGGGACGTGAAGTGCGAGGCCGGCGGCTTCCACCTGGGCCTGGTCCACGACTGCTCGGTGACCTTCCAGTGGGAGGGCAAGACCTACACCTCGTCGTTCCGACACGAGATCACCCCAGCGGACATCGGCCGCGAGGTCCCCATCACCATGACCAGCAAGCACCCTCGGACAGGGCATCCGAGGTTCATCGTCGCCCGCGCCTACGACGGCCCACCGGAGTTGTTGCTGCCACTTTCGTGGCTTGTCCTCGGCATCACCGCCACCGTCTTCATGCTCCGCATCTTCTTGGTGACCAGTTCCCTGAACCGCGAGACGCAACGCTAGACACCGGCTGCGGCCCGGGACGCCGGCGTCTGCTTTGATCGGCCGGTGGCGGACAGGTACCCCGAGGTGTTGGTGGAGCGCGAGGTCGTCGTCGTGCGCGGTGGCGAGCAGGCTCGCGCGCCGCTTCGGGCTCAGCTCGACGGGTATGAAGGGCCGTGGCCGCGCTACCGGGTGGAACTGGTGGTGAGCAAGGACCTGTTCACCGCAACCGGGCCGGACCTGTTCGAGGCGCTGACCCGGTTGCGGCGGCAGTTGGAGCCGGCCGGGATCGCGGTCGCGGCGCGGGGTGCGCGGCGGGACGTGTGGCCGAGCGGGATGGCGCGGGACATGGGCGGCGGCCAAAGCGCCTACGTGATGCGGCCGGGGCAACGGACCGAGTTGGCGGACCTGGTGCCGACGCTGGACGACGCCCCGGTGGAACTGCTCGCGACGATCGCCGAGCAGGAGGAGTACCGGGACGCCTGGCTCGGTGGTTTCAGGGCGCGGTAGCGGACACGCGGGTGAACAGCGCCGGCGGCCGGCGCTTCGGGCGGACCGGCGTGCGCCGGACGTCGACGAGTCCGGCGAAGGACTCCCGCCCGACCCGGCTGAAGCGGAAGTCGTACACCAGCAGCACCCCACCCGGACGCAGCACGCGCGCCAACTCCCCCACCGCCCGCCCCGGGTCCGGCCACTCGTGCATGCTCAACGTCGACACCGCCACGTCCACGCTGTCGTCCGGGTGCGGCAGGTCCGCCACGTCCGCGACCACGATCCGCGAAGCCCAACCCCCGGCGCCGGCCGCGGCCAACGCGACCATGTCGGCGGACAGGTCGACCCCGCCCAGCACGAGGTCCGGGCGTCGGGACGCGATCTCGTGCAGGAGCCGACCGGGCCCGGTGCCGACGTCGAGCACCGACGCGCCCGGCGGCGCCACGGCCGCGACGTCGTCCGCGACCCGCCGGTACAGGCCGCCCAACAGGCGCACGGCCCGTCGTTCGTAGGCGGCGCTGCGCTTCTGGTCGAAGTAGTCGCGGGACAGGTGGTCGGTCACAAGGGTCTCCTGAGTGGTTGACAACGCCGACCACTGTGCAACTTCATGTCGACATGAAGTCAACCGAGGAGATGGCGATCGGGGCGCTCGCCGACCGGTTCGGGCTCGCCACCCACGTGCTGCGCCACTGGGAGGACGTCGGCCTGCTCACCCCGCGCAGGCAGGCGAACGGAAGGCGGCGGTACGGGCCGGCGGACGAGACGCGGGTCGCGATGATCCTCCTGGCCAAGGAAGCCGGACTCGGCCTGGACCAGATCCTCCGCCTGTTCGCCGCCACCGCCGACCTCCCGACCCGCCGCGCCCTCTACCGCGAGCACCACGACCGGCTGGCCGAACGGATCGCCGCGCTCCAGGCCTCCCTGTCGGTGCTCGAGCACGCGATGGAGTGCGAGGCCGAGGACATCACCGAGTGCCCGCACTTCAAGGCCAAGGTCGCCGCCCGCATTTCCGACAGCGGACCCCCAGGCGACGCCGGGTGACATCGCACAGCGCCATCGCGCACAAGGACGTCTTGGGCTGGTCAGGATTCACACGGGTGTCACGGTGCCCCGGCCGCCATCCACGCGGATCCGGTCGCCGCTCTTGATGCGACTCGTCGCGTTGCCGCAGCCGACCACGGCCGGTATGCCCAGTTCGCGGGCGACGATGGCGGCGTGGGAGAGCGGTGCGCCCACGTCGGTGACCACTGCCGCCGCCCGGGGGAACAACGGGGTCCACCCGATGTTGGTGACCGTGGTGACGAGGATCTCGCCCGGTTGCAGAAGATCACCCGCCTCAAGGCCGGCAACGACCCTCGCTGAACCTTCGGCCACGCCTGCCGCGCCGGGGAAGCCGGTGATGGCATCCTCCTCGGGCGGCTGGACACCGGTGCTGTCGTACAGGTCCTGGCGGCGGTCCGGGTCGGTGGCCCAGGTCTCGGGCGTGAACGGCCCCCGAATCAGGGTCGGGTACGGCGGTAGCGGTCGTACGCGGCTCGTCTTGCGTCGATCAGGGCCAACGGCCGGGTGTCGCCGTCCAGCACCGCCAGGATCTCCCGATAGGACAGCATGAACGTGTCCGCGCCGGTCAGTTCCCCCGCCCGCACCACGAAAGCGCGCAGCACGGCGAAGCCGCGCACCATCTCCGAGCGTGCCCGTTCCCGTCCGCGCGTGGCCTCGGCCAAAGCGTCCAGCTCGCGGCGGATGCGTGCGGCCTTGCGGGGGTGGGCGGCGAGGAGGCGTTGCCGGGCCTGGTCGCGGGCGATGGCCTGGCGGTGCAGCAGTTCTTCCGGGTCCGGGCCGTCCAGGGCGAGCTGCCGGTCTATCCAGGTCGGGTCTTCGGCCGGCCTGGGCACGGAGACTTCGTACTCGTCGGCGCACCGGTGGCCCCACAGGCGGGTGTAGGTGGCGCGGTCGATCTCGCCCCTCCGCAGGCGGGACAGGCCCAGCAGGGGACCCAGGCTGGCCAGGTCTCCGTCCGCGCCGTGCGCGCCCGTCATCAGGGCGGTGGTGTCGGCCTCGCCCACCAGGGCGTACAGCTTGCGGCGGAGTTTGGCGTCGTCCATGACCACCGAGCCCGCGCCGGCGTCGTAGACCCGGATGTCGTCGCGCAGGAAAGCGTCCACATCGGACGTCCACAGTGCACTCAGCTCGGCCGGCGTCCGGGTGGCGGCGATCCGCGCCCGCAGCTCCTCCGCGCGGGCCGGCGCGCCGGGCAGCAGCACGCCGATCCGGCGGCGGTACTCGCGGGTCTGCCGCACGAACGGGACCGCCGCCCCCAGCGCGGCGCGCACGGTCGCCCGGCGGGACAGCGGCAGGGGCGGCACCTCGACGTCGTCGGGGATGCGGCCGAAGGTGTGCTCGGCCAGGCGCCGCATCAGGCCGGTCAGGCCCAGGGCCGACGCGACGGCGAACACCGCGCTCAGGTTGAGGTAGAACCGGCCGCCGATGTTGCCGGTGGTGGGCACGCCGCCGATCGGCGGCCGGGCCAGGACCTGCGCGAACGACCACGTGGCGGGCGTCATCACGCTGGGCACGGCCTCGCCGAGGTTCGCGCACGTCCACAGGTAGTCGCCGCGCAGGCTGTCGTTCCACACCTCCGGCAACGCGGTCACCGGCCGGGCCTGGAGGATCGCGATCCGGCCGTCGTGCACCGCCCACTCCACGTCCACCGGCACCCCGTACAGGTCCTGGACGCGCGCACCCAGCGCGGCCAGCTCCAAGACCCGCGCCTCATCCAACACCGCACCGGTCGCGGACTTCACCGCTCCCCGGCGACGACGTACTCGTCCGGCGTGACCTCGCCGCCGACCAGGGCCTCCCCCAGGCCCGGCGCGGCGTTGACGACGGTCTCGTCCCGCGCCCCGGTCACCGGGTTGGCGGTGAACAGCACGCCGGCGGCGTCGGCGGGCACCATCTCCTGCACCACCACGCCCATCGCCGCGTCGGTGATGCCGTTGCGCGCCCGGTACGCCACGGCCCGCTCGGTGCCCAGCGACGCCCAGCACCGGCGGACCGCGTCCAGCACGCCCTCGCCGCGCACGTCCAACACGGTGTCGTGCTGGCCCGCGAAGGACAGGTCCGGCAGGTCCTCGGCGGTCGCGGAGGACCGCACCGCGACCGGGCCGTCCGGCAGCGCCGCGCGGATCTCGTCGGCCACCTCCGCCGGCACCTCCCCCGCCGGGCCGGCCAGCCGGAACGCGTCGGTCGTCACGTGGAACCCGCCCGGCACCGGCAACCCGGCCCGGACCAGGCGCGCCAACGACGCCCCCTTCCCGCCGACGGTGGCCAGGTCCGCCCCCGGGTCGTCCAACGGCAGCACGAATCTCCCCATGCCACGATCTTGACACACCCGCCCGTTGCCACACCGACGAACAATGCACGCCGCTTTATTCGCGGAAATCTACAGACAATTTCCCTTCCCGGCCGCGGTTTTCCGCGATGAGCTGCTGTCCGCCGCGCGGCCTGCCCATTTCCTTCTGCGAGGAAGTAGGACGACGTGGGTTCCATGAGCAGAATCACGGCCGGGGTGGCCGCTGCGGCGCCGGTCGGCGTGGGTTTACCGCACCGCCGCCGGAAATCCGCATGAACGCGGCCCGGCGCCGACGAAGCAACGCGTCGAGGCGTCGTGATCATCATGGAATGGACACGATCATCGCCCCGGTCGGCCGGCACTCCGAACCCTTCTACACCAGCCTGCCCGCCACCACCGACAAGGCGTACCTGGAGATCCGCAACGCCGACCACTTCGTGGTGAACTTCCCCAACACCACGATCGCGAAGTACGCGATCTCGTGGCTCAAGCGGTTCGTGGACGACGACACCCGCTACGAGCAGTTCCTGTGCCCGGCGCCCGCGCCGGACACGACGATCTCGGAATACCGGGACACCTGCCCGCACTGAGCCCGCGCCGAGGGGTCCTCAGCGCAGCAACAGCCGCAGGACCGCCTCCGTGTGCGCCGCCTCGGGTTCGCGGCCGGTGATCAGGTTCAGGTAGGCGTAGGGCTCGACCGCCTCCTCCCCCTCACCGACCACGTCCCGATCACCACCACTCTCACCGGCCGCACGGTCGAGGTCCACGCCAAGACCGACGGGCAGTGGTCCGCCACGCCACGGCGACCCGCGCCGCGCGCACACCGCCTAAGCCACCGCGACCACCGGTGACGTCCGCCTGTTCGCCGAGAACGGTGACCTCCTGATGGAAGTCCTGGGCGTGCGGGCCGACCAGCTCACCGGCCTCACCGTGGCACACCGCTGGGAACCCGCCGACGCCCCGACCGACCACCCGCCCAAGACCTGGCGGCTGGACGGCGACGCGGACGGCATCGCCGACGCACTGGTCCGTGCCGGCCACCGGGTCACGCGCGACCCCGACGAGCCCGGGGACGGCGTGGTGTTCGTACCGCGAGGGATCGAGGAGGACCTGCACCGGTTGGCCGCGATCAGTGGACCCGGCTGTGGGTGGTCACGCGCGGTGCGGTGGCGATGGCGGGCGGTGGACGTGCGGAACCCGTTGCTGCGGGCGTTGTCGCCGGCGGAGGGGGTGCGGGCGTTGGAGGCGGTGCCCGGGTCGGGGCGGGTGGCGACCGGGGTGGTGCGGTTCGACCGGGATGCGGTGGTGGAGTTGTTCAAGGAGTTGGGACGGCGGCCGTTCTTCTCCGGGGTGCTGGCGGTGGCCGAGGGGTTTGGCGGGGGCGGTGGGGTGGTTCGGGTGTTGCGAGAAGGTGCTGGAGTGCCGGTGCACCTGTTTCACCCGGCCGGTGGGCCTACGAGTGTGTATCGGCCGCTTGCCGAGCTGCTGGGTGACCGAAGCTGTTACGGGTACGAGCGACTGGATGACGTTCCCGACATCGCCGGGAAAGCTCAGCGGTACGTCGAGTGGGTGCGGTCGGTGCAGCCGGACGGGCCGTACTCGTGACCCACATCCGGGAGACCTAAGGGGCTTCCGTCGAGCTGCCCTGGGCGGAGTTGGGCGAGCTGGACGACATGGGGCAGGTCGATGCCGTGCTCAAGGCGATGGTGGACGGGGGGCTACCGATCTCCCTGGGAGCCTTGCGGCACCAGAAGACGTCCTACCTGGACGCCCGAGCCGCCGAACGGTACTCGCCGCGCCACTTCCCGGGACGGGTCGTGTTCTACCGGGCCTGTGAGCGGGAAACGTTGACCACCGTGCTGGACCCGCGATACCTGCGCCGCCAGGAGGACGACGACCTGGGCTGGGCGGACGCGTGCGGGGAACTGGAAGTGATTCCGGCGCCGGGCGACCACCTGTCCATGGTGGACCTCCCCCACGTCGCCGTGCTCGCCGAGCACCTCGCCGAAGTGCTGGGGCCGTAGGGTTCCCCGGCGCGCGGGGTGAGGGCTGGTCCCCCCGCGCGCCGGGGACGATCACAGGGCGTTGGTGAACAGCAGGCGGTTGACCGTGCCGCCCGTCGAGCCGCCGCTGATCACGTTCGGCGTGGCGTTGGCGTTGATCCAGTTGTGCACGGTCGCCGAGGACGCGTCACCGTAGCGCGACTTGTACAGGGCCGCGACGCCCGCGACGTGCGGGGTGGCCATCGACGTGCCGGACTTCGTGCCGGCGCCACCGGTGTTCAGCGTGGAGACGATCGAACCGCCGGGGGCGTACAGGTCCACGCACGCGCCCGTGCTGGAGAACGACGACCGCGCGTCGGTGCGCTCCGAGGACGCCACCACCGACGCCGTCTCCACCTTGCGCGGCAGGCGGTCGCACGAGTTGCCGCCCGTGTTGCCCGCCGACGTGGCCAGGAAGACGCCCGACGAGATCATGTTGCGGATCGCGGTCTCCAGGCTCGCGTTGGCCGGGTAGTTCCACGACGTGTTGGCCACGGCGGGCTTCTGGGCGTTCGCGGTCACCCAGTTGATCGCCGCGATGGCCGCGGAAGTGCTGGTGCTGCCGGAGCAGTTCATCATCTTCACGCCGTGCAGCCGGACGCCCTTGGCCACGCCGTAGGTGTTCGACCCCACCGTGCCCGCCACGTGCGTGCCGTGGCCCTGGCAGTCGGTGTTGTTGCTGTCGATGGCGTTGTAGTCGAACGTGGCCCGCCCGCCGAAGTCCGGGTGGCCGGGCGTGATGCCGGTGTCGATGATGTAGGCGTGCACGCCGGAACCGTTGACGTTCCAGGTGTAGCTGTTGGACAGCGGCAGGTTGCGCTGGTCGATGCGGTCGATGCCCCATGACGGCGGATTGGTCTGGGTGGCGTCGAGCGCGTCGGTGACCAGCATGTCCTGCTCGATCAGCTTCACCGACGGGTCGCGGCTGAGCTTGCGGAGCTGGGCCGGGGTGAGCTTGGCGGCGAACCCGGTGAACGCGGAGTCGTACACGTGGGTCGGGGTGACGCCGGCCGCGGTGGCCGCGGCGGTGAGGCCGCGGGCGGAGCGGTCGACGGTGACGATGTAGCTGTCCTTGATCGGCGTGGCCGTCGCGGTCGCGGTGGCCGTGACGATCCGGGCCTGGTGCGGCTCGGCGTTGGCGAGCCCGGTCGCCATGGTGGCCGCGGTCGCGGCGGAAGCGAGGACGGCGAGTGTTCTGATGGCAGGGCGCACTGATCGGCTCCTCGGGTCACCCGCGGACGGGTGCGCTCCGACGCAGGGTTGACGGAGCGGACTTTCACTCGTCCGGGGTTCAACCCAGGAGCCTGATCAGCGTCTCACCGCCGGTCAACGGTCATCCACTGAACAGCCGCCCGCGTGCTCACGCTCGGTCGAGATAACCGTGAAGTGGTGACGACTGGACACTTCTTGTGGCCGCCGGGGAACCGCCAGCCGGGTCATGGCGACGCCGGCGAGGACTACCGCCATGCCGAGGACGACCCGCACCGTCAACGGCTCCCCCAGCACGATCGCGCCCAGCGCCACGGACACCACGGGCAGCAGGTAACCGACCGTCGCGGCGGCCGTCGGGCCTTCGTCCTCGATGATCCGGTAGTTCAGGACGAAGGTCGCCCCGGTGCCGAACACGCCGAGGACGATCACCGCCACGATCGCGGTCACGTTGGGGTGCGCCGGACCCGACGACGGCAGGGCCAGGGCGCTCCACGCGGTCGCCGTCGCCAACTGGGCGGCGGAGATCGCCATCGGACCGCCCTTGCCGACCAGGTGGCGGCCCATGTAGGTGAAGGCCACGGCGTAGCTGGCCGCCGCGCCGAGCAGCGCCGGCGCACCCAGCCCCATCAGGCCGTTCTGCTGCCACGGCGCGAAGATCAGCACCACCCCGGCGAAACCCAGGGCCAGCCCGCCCAACCGGACCGGCCGCAGGTCGCGGTCCAGACCCAGCGAGAACCCGATCAGCAGCGACCACAACGGGGTCGTCGCGTTGATCACGCCCGCGACACCCGAGTCCACGCTCTGCTGCCCGATCGCGAACAACGCGAACGGCACGGCGTTGCAGAACAGCGCGGCCACGGCGAGGTGTCCCCACGTGCGCGCCGAACGCGGCAGCCGCTGGCCGCCCACCCGGGCGAGCACCAGCAGCACCGCCGCGCCCAGCGCGCAGCGGATCACGGTGAGCTGGACGGGCGTCAGGCCGGTGAGGGCCAGTTCGATCCAAAGAAAACATGACCCCCACAGCAGGGCCAGTACGCCCGTCCGCAGCACCGATCGACTCGTCATGCCTTCACGGTGCCCCGCGACACCCATCAGAAAAAGTGAAGGCTTATTGAGCCGCTTTAAGCGCTACTTCACGGTCGCGTGTGGACCCACAGCGCTTCCACACCGTGCACGATGGACGCCGTGCGGAACGGCGGCCGTTCCTCCGCCATCCGCAGGTGCGGGAACCGCCGCACCAGCGCCGGGTACGCCGCCCGCAGCTCCATCCGCGCCAGCTCCGCGCCCACGCAGCGGTGCGCGCCGTAGCCGAACGCCAGGTGCTGCGACACCTTGCGCGCCGAGTCGAAGTCCAGCCGGTCCAGGCCCTCGCGGTTGGCCGCGGCCAGCGACACCACCACGACGTCCCCCTCCTGGATCGGCGTGTCCGCGATCACCATGTCGTGCTTGGCGAACCGCGGGAACGCCACCTGCACCACGGTCAGGTGCCGCAGCAGCTCCTCCACCACCGGACCCACGGCCGCGTCGTCGTCGGCCATGCGCGCCCGTGCCTCCGGGTCGCTCATCAGCACGATCGCGCCCAGCGCCAACATGCTCGCGGTGGTGTCGAAGCCGCCGGTGAGCACGCCGTCCGCCAGGCCCGCCAGCTCCTCGTCGCTGACCTCGTCCCCGTGCTCGCGGATGATCATGCCGATCAGCCCGTCACCCGGGTTCTTCCGCTCCTTGCGGACGATCTGCTCCATGTACTTCAGCGACTCGGAGATCGCCCCGAGCGCCTGCGTCGCGCCCCCGAACAGGTCGAACCGCGCCGCCGCCAGCTCCTGGAACCGCGCCCGGTCCTCGTAGGGCACGCCCAGCAGCTCGCAGATCGTCAGCGACGGGATGGGCAGCGCGAACTCCTGCACCAGGTCGACCGGCCCGTCCGCGGCCTCCATCGCGTCCAGCCGCTCGGTCACGATCTCGTCGATCCGCGGCACCAGCCGCGCCAGCCGGCGCATCGTGAACTCGGGCGTGAGCAGCTTGCGCAGCCGCGTGTGGTCCGGCGGGTCGGCGAACCCGAGACCACCGGGCGTCTGCTCCACCCGCCCCACCGCCGCGCCCAGCCGCGCGTAGTCGTTGCTGAACGCGTCTGTGTCGGAAAGCACTTTTTTCGCCTCGTCCTGGCCCGTGACCAACCACACCCGGACGCCGAACGGCACCGGGAGCCGGTGGATCGGGCCGGACTGGCGCATCCGCTCCAACTCGGGCACGGGAACCACCCCGTCGCGCTTCAACGGCACCAGCGCCCGGTCCGGGAGCAGCGACAACGCGCGTGAACCGATCCTCCCCATGACCCAACGCGTGACCGAACGCCGTGCGACCCACGCCACAAGGCCGTCGCGCACCGACGCCAGAGTCGCCATTCCACACCCCTCTTCCCCAGGATTGATCGACCGACGGTAACGGTAGGAACGAGTGAGGAGCATCGCGCTACAGGCGGATTGACATGCCATGTCGTGTGACAGACGATCTGCAATCGCGCATGTGCGGGGGAAGCCGGTCGAAGTCCGGCGCTGACCCGCAACGGTAGGTCCACCCGGACGAGCCCGAACGCCTGCCATGCGCGCAACGCTCCAGACACCCGTCGAGGTCAGCGGGTCGGAGCCTGGGTGGTGCGGTGACGGCTGTCCGGGGTCCGCTCAGACGCCGTACCCGGAAAGGCTCCCACCATGTCGATCAGACGGACCGCCACCGTCGCCGCCGCCGTCGCGCTGGCCGTCCTCGTGGCCGCGCCCGCCTCCGCCCAACCCGTCACCACGTCGTCCGCCGAGGCCGGCGCGGGCTGGCTGGCCCGCCAACTCGTCGACGGCGAGCGGTTCGAGGTCGACTACGGCGGCAAGCTCTACCCCGACCACGGCGGCACGATCGACGCCGTCCTCGCGTTCGCCGCGGCCGGTGTCGCCGAGGACAACGCGCTCAAGGCGACCGCGTGGCTGGCCGAGCCCGAGGTGCTGCCCGGCTACATCGGCGACCCCAAGGACTCCCTCTACGCGGGCGCCTACGCCAAGCTCGCCCTGACCGCCCAGGTGCGCGGCGAGGACCCGACCGCGTTCGGCGGCGTGGACCTGATCGCCGGGCTGAACTCGCTGATCACCGCGTCCGGCCGGTTCTCCGACAAGTCGCCCTACCCCGGCGACTACAGCAACGGCTTCAGCCAGTCCTTCGCCGTTCTGGCGCTGGAGCGGCACGGCACCGCGCCCAAGGCCGCCGTGGACTACCTGGCGAAGAGCGCCTGCCCGGGCGGCGGGTTCCCGCTGAATTTGGAGCAGGCCACGTGCGTGCCGCAGGTCGACGCGACCGCGATGGCCATCCAGGCCCTCCTCGCCGCCGACCGCGCCGAGGACGCGGCGGCGGGTGTGTCGTGGCTGGTCAAGCAGCAGCAGGCGGACGGCGGGTTCATCGACGTGTTGTTGCCGGGTGAGGCGGGCACGACGACCAACGCCAACACGACAGGTCTGGCCGCGCAGGCGCTGCGCGTCGCGGGTTCCGCGGCTGCCGCGGACAAGGCGGTCGCGTACTTGAAGGCGTTGCAGGTGGGTTGTGGGGATGTGAACGCGGGCGCGATCTCCTACGACGCCAAGGGCTTCTCCCCCGCCAACGCCAACCGCGCCACCTCGCAGGCGGTGTTGGGCCTGGTGGGCACCGGGTTCGCGACGCTGTCGTCGTCGGGGGCCAAGGCCTCCGCGCCCGTGCTGGACTGCCCGGCGACGACGACCACGGTCGGGGTTCCCACCACTTCGGACGCTCCGGTCGCCGGCCCGCAAGCGCAGCAGCCCGAGGTGCTGGCTCGCACCGGTGTGCCGGTCGCGCCGGCGCTGTGGTTGGGCACGTTGCTGGTCGTGGCCGGTGCGCTGGCGCTGTTCCTGGGCCGTCGCCGGCTCGCTCCCGTTCGCCGATGAAGGCCTTCGCGCCGCTGGTGGCGCTGGGGTTGGCGCTGCTGGGCGCTCCTGCGCCGGCGTCGGCGGCCGGGTGCTCCGGGGTGACCGTGGTGGTGGACTTCGGGTCGTTGGGCGGCGGGGTGCGGACCGGGTGTGCTCCCGGTGATCCGGCCAGTGGGTTGGCGGCGCTGGGCGGGGCGGGGTTCGCGTTCGACCTGGCGAGCAGGCAGCCCGGGTTCGTGTGCCGGATCAACGGTGCCCCGGCGAGTGATCCTTGTGTGAACGCCGCGCCGAACACGGCTTATTGGTCGTACTGGCACGGCGCGCCTGGTGGGTCGTGGAGTTACAGCAGTGCCGGGGCGTCGGGGTACGACCCGGCGCCGGGCAGTGTCGAGGGGTGGGCGTTCGGGGCGGGTGGTCAGCCCGGCATCGCACCGCCCGCGCCGGCTCCCCAGCCCCAGCCGCAACCCCAGCCTGTGCCGCCGGTTCAGCCCGCGCCCAACCAGCCCGCGCCGAACCAACCGGGGGCCGCACAACCGACCTCGACCGGCCAGCCGGGGGCCGGGCAGCCGGGAACTGGGCAGCCGAGTGCGACCGGTCAGTCGGATGCGCCGGCTCAGCCCAGCACCGGCGAGTCGGTCGCACCGACCTCGGCCGGCGAGTCCGGGCAGCCCAGCGCCACCTCGAGCTCGGCGGGTGTGGTGCCGACGGCGGGGCAGTCACCGGACGGCGGTGGTGTGCCGGTCGGGTTGATCGTCGGGGTGGGTGTGATGGCCGCGTTGGGCGCGGCGAGCTGGTGGGTCGCCCGACGCCGGGCCGAGTCCGGTTCGTGAGCGGGGCGGTGCACCCCGGCGCGTGGTGGCTGTGGGCGTTGGGGTTGGCGGTCGTCGCCAGTCGGGCCACGAACCCCGTCGTGCTCGGGCTGGTGGTCGCGGTCGCCGGGTTCGTCGCCGTCACCTGCCGGCAGGACACCCCGTGGGCCGACTCCTACGACATGTTCTTCAAGTTCGGGCTCGCCGTGCTGGGCATCCGGGTGCTCTTCCACGTCCTGCTGGGCGGGGTCGACGGGCCGACCGTCCTGCTCGACCTGCCCGAGGTGCCGCTGCCGGACTGGGCGCGCGGCATCCGGCTCGGCGGACCGCTGACCGCCGAGGGCCTGGTCTTCGCGCTGTGCCAAGGACTCCAGCTCGCCACCCTGCTGTGCTGCGTCGGCGCGGCCAACGCCCTGGCCAACGCCAAGCGGCTGCTCCGGTCGCTGCCCGCCGCGCTCTACGAGGTCAGCGTGGCGGTCGTGGTGGCCATGACCGTCGCGCCGCAGTTGGTGGCCAGTGCGCGGTCGGTGCGGCGGGCGCGGGCGTTGCGCGGTGACGTCGTGCGCGGGGTGCGGGCGGTGAAGCTGCTGCTGGTGCCGGTGCTGGAGGGCGCGTTCGAACGGTCGCTCGTCCTGGCGGCGGCGATGGACTCGCGCGGCTACGGCCGGCACGCCGGCCTTCCCACGCGGACCCGGGTGCTGACCGGGTTCCTGGTGCTGGGCGGGCTGGTCGGGTTGTGCGTCGGCGCGTACGCGCTGCTGGACGGCGGTTCGGCCGGTGTTCCGGTGCTGGTGGTGGGTGCTGTGCCGGCGGCGGCCGGGTTGTGGACGGGGTCGCGGCGGGTGCGGCGCAGCCGGTACCGGCCCGACACCTGGGGAACGCGGGAAGCGCTGGTCGTCGGGTCCGGGTTGATCGCGGCGGTGACGGCCGTGCTGGGGCCGGACCTGGTGATGCCGACCGTCCCGTTGACCGCGCCCGACCTGCCGCTGCTGCCCGCGCTGGGACTGCTGTGCGCGCTCGCGCCCGTGCTGATCGCCGATCGGAAGAAGCCATGATCCGGTTCGAGGACGTCTCGTTCACCTACCCCGGCGCGTCCGGTCCCGCGCTGTCCGGGGTGGACCTGGAGGTGCCGGAGGGCGAGCTGTGCCTGGTCGTCGGCCGGACCGGGGCGGGCAAATCGACCCTGTTGCGCGCGGTCAACGGCCTGGTCCCCCATTTTTCGGGCGGTGTGCTCGGCGGGCGGGTCCTGGTCGACGGCCGCGACACGCGGACCAACCCGCCCCGCGAACTCGCCGACGTGGTGGGGCTGGTCGGGCAGGACCCGCAGGCCGGGTTCGTCACCGACTCGGTCGAGGAGGAGCTGGCGTACTCCATGGAGTCGCTGGGCCTGCCCAACCCGGTGATGCGCAAGCGGGTCGAGGAGACTCTTGATTTGCTGGGCCTGGCCGACCTGCGCCACCGACCGCTGGCCACGCTATCTGGTGGGCAGCAACAACGTGTCGCGGTCGGCGCGGCCCTCACCGCCCATCCCAAGGTGTTGGTGCTGGACGAGCCCACGTCGGCGCTGGATCCGGGCGCGGCGGAGGACGTCCTGGCCGCGCTGCACCGGTTGGTGCACGACCTGGGCATGACCGTGCTGATCGCCGAACACCGGCTGGAGCGTGTGGCCCAGTACGCGGATCGCGTGGTGTGGCTGTCGTCGGACGGCACAGTCGTCGCGGGTGATCCCGGTTCCGTGTTGGCGTCGGCTCCCGTCGCGCCACCCGTGGTGCGGTTGGGGCAGTTGGCCGGGTGGGAGCCGGTGCCGGTGTCCATCCGGGACGCGCGGCGGCGGGCCGGGGAGCTGCGGTCGTCTTTGGGTTCGCCGGCGTCGGTGGCGCCTCCGGTTGGTGCCGAGGTGATGCGGGCTGCTGACGTCCGGGTGCGTTATGGCTCGGTGGAGGCGGTCCGGGGCGTGTCGCTGGCGGTCGGCGCCGGTGAGCGGGTGGCGTTGATGGGGCGCAACGGGTCCGGGAAGTCGAGCCTGCTGTGGGCGTTGCAGGGCAGCGGGAAGCGGTCCGGCGGCGAGGTGCTGGTGGAGGGAGTCGATCCTGCTTCGCTGAAGCCCGGGCCACGGCGGCGTGCGGTGGGGTTGGTGCCGCAGCAGCCTGGTGACCTGCTGTACCTGCACACCGTTGGGGAGGAGTGTCGGCAGGCCGACCGTGAGTCTGGGCGGGAGGCGGGGACGTGCCGTGCTTTGTTGGACCGGTTGGCGCCGGGCGTTCCTGACGACCGGCATCCGCGTGACCTGTCGGAGGGTCAGCGGCTCGCGCTGGTGCTGGCGGTGGCGCTGACCCC
This sequence comes from Saccharothrix sp., assembly GCF_031180885.1. GTDB lineage: Bacteria > Actinomycetota > Actinomycetes > Mycobacteriales > Pseudonocardiaceae > Actinosynnema. The sequence continues at coordinate 90,596 of NZ_JAPSLK010000003.1, read as the reverse complement.
GTCGCCCAAGGTCGTTCTTTTGGACGAGCCGACGCGGGGGCTGGACTACCCGGCCAAGACGCGGTTGGCCGAGGCGCTGGCGGAGTTGGGGCACGCGGTGGTGTTGGCCACGCACGACGTGGAGTTCGTGGCCGAGTACGCGACCCGGGTGGTGGTGCTGGCGGACGGCGAGGTGGTGGCCGACGGCTCCACCGGGGAGGTGGTGACCGCGTCGCCGACGTTCTCGCCGCAGGTCGCGAAGGTGTTGGCGCCGTTGCCGTGGCTGACCGTGGGGGATGTGGCGCGGGCTTTGGCGGCACGATGAGCGTTCCGATCCGTGCGCGTGCGGCGGTGGCCCTGGGCGGGTCGGCGGTGATCGGCGTGGCGGCGTTCTGCTGGCCGTTGTTCGTGCCCGCCGGGGGTGTGAGCGTCGAGGCCCCGTGGCTGTTCGCCTTGTTGTTGCCGTTGGTGTTGGCCGTGGCGCTGGCGGAGATCAGTTCCGGCGGGATGGACGCGAAGGCCGTGGCCATGCTCGGCGTGCTGTCGGCGTTGGGTGCGGCGATCCGGCCGTTGGGCGCGGGGACGGCGGGGATCGAGACCGTGTTCTTCCTGCTCGTGCTGGGTGGGCGGGTGTTCGGGCCGGGGTTCGGTTTCGTGCTGGGCAACACGATGCTGTTCGCGTCGGCCCTGCTGACCGGTGGGATCGGGCCTTGGCTGCCCTACCAGATGCTGGCGTCGTCGTGGGTCGGGCTGGGGGCCGGGTTGCTGCCGGCGATGCGCGGGCGGGTCGAGCTGGTGGTGTTGGCCGGGTACAGCGCGGTGGCCTCGGTGGTGTACGGGTTGCTGCTCAACCTGTCGTTCTGGCCGTTCGCGTTGAGTGCCGGGAGCACGAGCGTGTCCTATGTGCCGGGTGCGCCGTTGGGGGACAACCTGGTGCGGTTGGTGGGGTTCAGCCTGGCCACCTCGTTGGGGTGGGATGTCGGGCGGGCGGTGACGACCGTGGTGTTGGTGCTGGTCACCGGTCCTGTGCTGCTCCGGACCCTGCGACGCGCCGCCCGGAAGGCCGCCTTCACCGGATCAGGGCTTGGGTAGGGCGGAGGCGGTCTTGGCCAGGGCGTCCAGCAGGTCCGGGGGCAGGTGGCCGGTGGCGGACTCGGCTTCGGCGGTGGTGATGGTGGTCCGGTCCTGGTCCGAGCCGTAGTTGTGGCCGTGGAAGGTGGTGGGGGGCAGGGCCAGGAGTTCGGCGGGCAGTGGCCTGATGTCGCCGGTGCCGTGCTTGTCCATGAGGCGTTTGAACCGGTCGGCGTCCCGGGTGGTGCCGAAGCTCGTCCAGACGACCGAGATGAGCGCGGTGTTGCCGGCGTCGTCGTCGAGGGCGATGAGGATCTTGTCCATCGAGGTGCACCGGTGGTTGAGGAAGTACTCCTGCACCTGCCCGAAGGACGACGCGATGCACTCCGCCTGCTGGGTGGGTGTTCGGCGGCGTTCGCGCATCCCGAAGCGCCGCCAGGCGGCGTCGGAGTCGCCCCGTCTGGCGTCCTTCCGGCCTTCCGACTTGCGGACCGACATGCTCTGTCCGCTACTCGACGCGCTGCCGGCCAACTCCCCGATGGTGCTGACCCCGGCGCCCCCGGCGCTCAACGCGCCGACCGCCACCACCCCCGCGAGCAGCACCGCCCCGGCATTGCCGCGCTTGTTGTAGATCGGTATCCGCTTGCCGTTCTTGGTGATCCAACTGTCCGGCTCGTCCGCCATTCGGCCCCTCCCCTGTGGGGAAAGGTCTAGCAAGGTGTGGCGGGGGCTTCTCCCGAAAAGGGCGGAGATCTCGTGGGGTTTCACGCGACCTGATGAACTCGTTCGTTGCGGCGGGTGGCCAAGAGGAAGAGGAGGCCCAGGGCGGACATCACCAGGCCGATGGCGTAGGCGCTTCGGTAGCCGAAGACGGCTGACAAGGCCAGCAGCGGACCGGACAGCATGCCGCTGACCTTCATGGTGTTGGTGTACATGGTCGTGGCGTAACCAGGTCGGTCCGGCGCGATGTCCTGGAAGTAGGTGATGCCCACGCCCATCACGGCCGAGATGACCGTGGCGTGGAGGACTTGAGCTGCCGCGACTTGCCAGGTGGTTGATGTTGTGAGCATGACGCCGTAGTAGGCCGGCGCCACGACACCACCGGCCAGGACGATGCGTCGCAGCTCGATCCGCATGCCCAGGGCGCCGAAGGCCAGCATCAACGGGATCTCCAAGGCGGCGCACAGGCCCAGTACCAGGCCGGCGTCGGACGTGGAGCCGCGCAGAACATCGGTGATGTACAGCGGCATCGCGACCACCCCGACCGAGGTGGCGCCCTGCAACAAGGCGAACGCCGCGGCGGCGAACGCGATCTCCCGGCGGGGACCGGTGCCGTCGGTGGTTGATTCGGTCGGCTCGGCCGAGCCGGGTTCGGTCAGTGTGAACGCGGTCACGCCCGCACCGAGCAGGCAGATCACCGCCGCCGCGCCGTAGAGGCCGGTGAACCCGCTGATGTCGATCAGCACGGCGGCCAGCGGGGGTCCGCCGACCCACGAGACCGACATCATGGTGCGGAGTGCGCTGATGGCCAGTGATGCGCGGGTTGAGCCGGTGCGTTCGAGGACCTGGCGGGCGTAGGCGAACAGTTGGGGCATCAGGGCCGATGCCACGGAGAGCAGGGCTACGGACACGAGCAGGAGCAGCCAGTAGGTGCGGATAACGGCGAAGAGGCCGTACCCCACCCCGCCTGCGATCGACGCGATGATCATGATGTTGCGGCGCACCGCCCGTGCGTCGGACAGCCGGCCGACGAGAGTGCTCACCACCAGCGACGACAACGCCCCGCACAACAGGAACGCTCCCGTGGCGAACGGGCTCGCGCCCAGTTCCTTCACCAGGAACAACGACATGAACGGGAACGCCAGCGCGTACCCGACCCCCGACAGCAGGCTCACGGTCAGCAACGGGACGAACGGCCGGGCTGCGAGAGCGCTCACATGAGCCATACCGCCATCCTCGCCGCCCGACCGGACGGCGAGGAAGCGGTTTTCCGACCGGTGGGACGGTCAGACGGCGGTGGCGGTGAGGACCGCCATGTCCAGCGGTAGCGGCCGGATCTCGTCCAAGCGGAAACCGTTGGTGGACAACAGGTTGCGAAATTCGGTCGGGGTGCGTTCGCGGCCCTGGACGGTGTTGACCATCATGTGCACGTCCCACGCCAGCGGCAGTTCCTCCAGGTGGGTCTCGGGCACCGGACGTTCGACGACCACCAGCCGCGCGCCCGGCCCGGCGGCGGTGCGGATGCCTCGCAGGATGGTCGTGCAACGGTCGTCGTCCCAGTCGTGCAGGATGCGCGACATCAGGTACACCGCGCCGCCGGGCGGCACCGGGTCACGGAAGAAGTCGCCGGGTACCAGGGAAACCCGGTCCGCGCAGCCGAACCGGGAAAGCACGGTCCGCGCCGGCTCCATGACGTGCGGCCGGTCGAACAGCACACCGCGCAGGCCCGGGGCGCCGGCCAGGACGTAGCCGAGCAGGTGGCCGTCGCCGCCCGCGATGTCCACGACGATGCCCTCGGTGGGCAGGTCCAGCGCGGTGGGGACGATCTTGAGGAAGCTGGTCCCGGCCGCCATCGCGCTCTCGAACAAGCGCGCGTCGGCCGGGTGGGCGGCGAAGTGGTCGAACGGGTCGGCGCCGAACACGTTCGTGAACGCCGATTCGCCGGTGCGGACGGTGTGTTCCAAGGCCGAGAACGACCGGTAGAAAAGTCCGCCGTAGAGACGGGCCAGGTCGCGTTGCGAGCCCTCGACATCGCTGCGCAGCAGAGCGCCGGTCTCGGTGAGCACCCAACCGTTGTGGTCCTGCGCGAACACACCCAGCGCCGCCAGGTAGCGCAGCACGCGTCCCAGGTTGTCCTCCCGCGCCCCGCACGCCGAGGCCAGGTCGGCGGTGGCGCGGGGACCGTCGGCAAGCAGGTCCGGGACGCCCAGTTCCGCTATCACAGCCAGGGATCTGGTCCGCCACGCACCGCTCATCAGCCGCAGCAGGTCCCGGCGCGGCTGGTCCGGACGGCCCAAGTGCCTGCGCAGCAAGGATTCCCGGTGGCCTGGCACGGTCAACTCCATGCGGCGCGCGCCCCGCAGGTACAGCACGGTCACGTCCTCGTGCTTGTTGTAACCGCCCCCGTCGGGCGTGAGGCCGGCGTCGGCCAGGTGCTCGTAGATGCCGCGCAACACCACCTCGTCGTCGGTCGACGCGCGGAACGCCAAGTGCTCCTCGTCCCCCGGCACGTCCGGTAAATCACCGCACAGCACGAAAAGCTCCAGCTCGCGCGGCCCGGCACCGATCACGGCGTGCACGATCCGCACGTCGAGGTCCTCGCGGCCCAGTCGCCGCGCCAACCGGTCCCGCACCACCACGCTGGGGACGGGGTCCCGCGGGCGCACGCCCAGCCGCACCAGGTCCGCCACGACGGCGTCCACGTCCGGCGCCACCACCAGCAGCGCGCCGTGCGCGAAGTCCAAGTGGCGGACCAGGTCCAAGCCCGGTAAGACCGCGTCCAACGCCTCCCGCGTGCCGGTTCGGTCGATGAAGTCGACGGCGTCGGCGACCCGACGCGCATCCCGTTCGCACAGACCTGAAAAGGACATGGCGGTACCCTTCCCCCAGTCGTGAGCCGGTCCCCGTCTCCCAGCCGAGACGGGGACCCGCGGTCAGCGTACGGCGGTTTCAGCCCTCCGTGGCGGCCGATTCCGGGTGGTTTTCCACGTCACACCAACGAACCAGGCCGGCGATGCGCGGCTGACCGTCGTGCCGCCAGGCGAACCCGGCGCGGCTCATCTCACCGGGCGCGGCGATGCGGCTGGCGCCGACGCGGGCGAGTTGGTCGGCGATGCGCCAGAACTCCTCCCCCACCGCGCCCAGGCCGACGTTCTGCAGGTGCCGGGCGTACGGGCGCATCAGCTCCACGGCGGCGGCCGGGTCGGGCACCGCGACGATCCGCGCGACCCGGTTGCCCGCGCCGCTGAGCGGCAGCAGCGCGTCGTCCAGCACGACCGTCCACTCCAGACCGCTCGCCGCCCACACCTCGCCGGACGCCGTGCTCGCGGCCCGCCACTCGGCGTTGATCCTCCGGTGCTGCAACACGATCGCGTCGTCCTCGTCGACCGTCCCGGGTGGACAGTCGGAGGCGGCGCGGCGCATGGCGTCGGCGACGTGCTCGGCCACCGCCCGCGCGTGCCGCCGGTCCACCAGGTAGACCTGGGGCGACAGGCAGGCGTGCTGGTCGAAGTCGCTGCAGTCGGCGGCGATCCGGCGCGCCACCTCGGCGGGGCCGTGCAGCCGGGCGTAGGCGTCGGTGACGATGCCGAAGGACAGCTTGTGGCCGTGCTCCTCGTAGACCTGGTGCGGCGCGACCTTCGCGCGGATGGCCGCGCACGCCTGGTCGCTGCCGTAGGCGACGACCGCGTCCGCCTGCTCCAGCGCCGCGGACAACGTGGTGTCGTCGCTGCGGCTCCAGTACGTGGCCACGACGGCGTCGGCCAGCACGGGCTCCACCTCGTGCAGGGAGCGCAGGAACGCGGCGGTGAAGTTGGGTTCCTTGGCCGGGAGCTTCGCGATGAGGGCGGACTTCACCAGCAGCGCCCGCACCAGCGACCGCGCGGGCAGGCCGGGGACGTTGCCGGAGAACACCGCCAGCGTGACCCGCGGACCGATGGCCCTGGTGCCGCCGCGGAAGCCGTCGAGCACCTCCGGGTCGCCCAGTTCGCGTTCCAGGGCGGCCAGCAGGGACCCGGTCCGCAGGTTGCCCACTTCGGCGTCCAGGGCGCGGTCGACGGTCTCCTCGGACATGCCCGTCACCTTGACCGCGTCCACGACCGCCTTGCGGCGCAACGGGAAGTCGCGTTTGGCCCAGCGCTCGGCGACCACGTCGACCACGTCGACGATCCGCCGCACGGGCAGTTCGCGCAGCCGTTCGTGGGCGCGCCGCAACCCCTCGCCGGTCAACGCCCAGTCGACCGGGCGCGCACCGGGCCACTCGTCGTCGCCCGAGGACAGCGTGAAGGACTCGGTCGCACCGACCCAGTCCGGCAGCCACGACACCGACACCGTCACTGCCCTCCCGTCAGCTCATCCAGCGACAGCGAGCAGCCCCGGCTGGTGCTGCCCGCGACGCGCCCGGCGATCGCCACCCCGTCGCGGTGGGCGATGCCCAGGTCGCCGGTCAGCAGCACGTGCGGCCGGTCGAGCAGGCTCAGGTCCGTGATCTCCAGCAGACCGCGCCCCTCGGTGACGAACTCCCTGGTCCGCGGGTCGCGGACGCGCGGCCCGCCGAAGTGCTGCCACGCCTTGGGGCGTTCACCCAGCGGCCCCACCGGTTCGTCGGAGCTGTCGTAGAGCTGGTTGGCCAGCTCGGTCATGCCGAAGATGTTGCCGAACCGCTCGATCCCGAACACCCGCCGGACGCTGTCGCGCAGGTCGTCCACCCGCATCACGCGCGAACGCCCCTTGAACCCACCGCCGTCGAACATCCGCGAGCCGGGCGGTAACTCCCACCGCCTGCCCTCGGCTTCCAGCCGGTCGCACACGTTGACGTAGGCGAAGCTCGCGCCGACCATCACCACGGGCACCTCGTCCGCCACGGCCCGGTCGAGGGTGCGGGCGAGCAGGTCGTAGTCCACGCCGCCCGCGCCGATGACCGACGCGCTGTAGTGGGGATCGCCGCACTCCTCGCGGATGCGGGCCATGTCGAAGGCGATCGCCATGTCCGGCGCGGCCTCCTCGCTGGGCGCGAACACCACCACGGCGGGTTCCACCGGGTCCGGGATCAGGGCGCGGCGGGCGTTGGCGCGGATCGCGATGCCCTTGAGCGCCAAGCCAAGGCGGGTGTAGCGGACGCGGCCCCGCACGGCCCCGGTCGTGCCGCTGGTGCGGAACTCGCGGACCGCGGGCTCGTCGGGGAACAGGTGCGGCCCGCCGTCCTTGTACGCGTCGGCCGGGACGCCTACCCCGGTGCCGACCTGCTTCCAGTACCGCGCCACCTCCGGCGAGTTCGCCACCGCCAGTTCGACCAGCTGCTCGTGGAGCGCGTCCGGGTCGCCCTGCCGGTCGGTGGCCAGCAGCGCCAGCCGTTCGAACAGCCGGTGGACGTGCGGGTCGTCGTGGGCAACGGTCATCGACTGCCTCCATGCTCGGTGGGCACCCCGACGTGGAAAATCGGGTGGAAGGTGTGAGACTTCCCAGGTCGGGTGCTTCTGGAGCACCCGTTCGTCCCATCCCGGCCGGGCAGCGACTCGGGCACGCTAGCAACGTGAGCGGTCGTCCAACAAGGAACGTCGCCTGTTCGCAGTACCCCTGTTTTTGCGGACGGATCCTCAGGCAGAACTGGTGATCACGGCGAACCGTGCGCCGAACGGGTCGGCCAACCACGCCATCCGTCCCACGCCCTCGTAGTCCGTCGCGGGCATCACGACCGTGCCGCCCGCCTTCGTGCTCTTGTCGACGGTGGCGTCGGTGTCGACCACTTCGACGTAGGGCAGCCAGTGCGGGGAGTTGCCGGGCTGCAGCGGCGTCACGCCGCCGAACGACGAGTTCTCGTCACCACCCGCCGGGGTGAAGATCGTGTACTGGCCCTCGGCCATCGGCATGTCCGTGGCGTTCCAGCCCAGCACGGCGCGGTAGAAGGCGCGGGCGGTGTCCGGTTCGGGGCTGTGCAGCTCGGTCCAGGCCAGCGAGCCGGGCTCGGTGACCAGCTCCAGGCCGGGGTTCTCGCCGGGTTGGAACGCGGCGAACTCCGCGCCGCCGGGGTCGGTCAGCTGCACCAGCCGCCCGCCGCCGGGCACGTCCACGGGTTCCAGCCGCACGTGCCCGCCGGCCTCGCGCGCGGCCCGCGCGGTGGTCTCGACGTCGGGCGAGTGGAAGTAGATCGTCCACGCCGAGGCCGCGCCCTCGTCCAGCGACCCGACGGCGCCGACCGTCTTGCCGCCGTGCAGGAACAGCGCGTACTCGCCGTCGGGGTCGAAGCTGCGGGTCTCCCAGCCGAACACGCCGGTGTAGAAGTCGGCGGTGCGCTTCTGGTCGGGGCTGCCGATGTCCAGCCAGTTGGGGGTGCCGGGCGCGGAGTTCGTGGTCAGCACGGTGCACCTGCCGGGGGTGTGGTGTCCGGGGCGGCACCACGCTAGCGCCGTCGGCTGGTGGGGGCATCCGGAAGCACCCGGGCGGTCGTTGTGGCGGTCGGTCTCACCCGCATGGCCCAACTCGCCCATGCGGGTGTTCTTGACCGGTCGGGCGCGGGCTCGGGGGTGAGCACGCAGAGTTGTCGAATCATTCGACGCCGGCCGGTTCGCCACGAGAAAACCGGCGCAATTCCGGGAGCGCTCCCAGCGCATTCGGTGACAATTCCAGGTGAAGTGGCCGTGACCCACCACCCGGCCGGCAGAACCCGAGGTCTCCGCACTTTTGCGGCCGGTGTTGACGTTCCGGCCATTCCTACCATAACGATGTCACCGGTCGGGCTAACGCGGCACCGCAGATAGCGATATCCGCGCTATGGGGATCGATTCCACGCCGGCAGTACGAGTCGACCCCATGCCCCCCGGATGCAAACCACCAGCCACCTGGAGTGCCGGATGAACAGCCGAGTGGTCGAACTCGAATCCGTCCTGTCGCGCACGACCCCCGACCGCCGCGAGGCCCAGCACCTGGCGGTCGAACTGGCCGACACCCTCGACGCCACCACCGCCCGGCGGCACCTCGACCGCCTGCTGCGCTGCGTGACCGCGTTGACCCGGATCGGTTCGGCCGAGGCGGGCGAAGAACTCCTGGACGCGATGCTCGACCTGGTCGAGCCCGGCAGCGACGAGGCCTCGAAGGTGCGCGACCAGCGCGCCCTGGTCGCCGTCGCCCGCCGGGCCGACACCCCGATCACCCACCCCGCCAACCCCCGCACCACCCTCGACGCCCGCCCGCACACGCCGAGCCCCCGCCGGCCCGACTCCCCCGCCACCGCCGCGCAGCCGGTCGCACCGCACAACGGCCCCCAGCCCACCAACCGCCACCACGACCCCGCCGCCGGCGGCACCGCCCAGCCCTACGAGCGCACCAGACCTCTGGAGCGCGCCACCGACGCCCACCAGCGCGGCCCGCAGCCACTGGAGCGCACCGCCCAGCGCGAGCGCACCGCGCAGCCCCTCCAGCGCACACCGCAGCCCTACCAGCGCGGCACCGCCGCCCAGCCGCTGGAGCGCACGACCCCACCGCGGCCCCTCGGCCACACCGCCACCCGCCCGCACACCGGCCACGGCACCGCGGGCCTGGCCGCCATCGGCGTCATCCCCTCCTCCGGCACCCCGGACCTGCTGGCCTCCCCCACCGGCGCCCTCCCCGTCCTGGAGGCCGAGTACCGCCGCGCGACCGCCGCGTTCGGCGCGGACGACCAGCGCACGATCGCCGCGCTGGTCAACCTGCTGTCCTCCCGGTTCCAGGACGCCCGCGACCGGTGCAGCGCCGACGACGCCCAGACCGCCGTCGACGACCTGCGCGAGGCCTGCGACCGGGCGATCACCGCGCTCGGCCCGCACCACCCCAAGGCCCTGGTCGCCCGCTCCAACCTGGCCTCGGCGGAGTTCGAGCTGGCCCGCATCCGCCGCGCCGCGGGCCAGACCCAGCTCGCCCTGCCCGCCCTGCGCGCCGCCGCGGACACGTCCTTCGCCCGGCTGGGCCCGGACGACCCGCACACCCTGGTCGCCCAGTCCAACCTGGCCGCCGCCGAACTGGAGGTCGCCCGCGTCGAGGGCGCCCACACCCAGGCCCGCCGCGCGCTGGACACCGTCCGCACCGCCGCCGCCCGGGTCGCCTCGGTGCACGGCGCCGACCACCCCGCCGCCCGGCTGATCGCCCACCAGTTGCGCGCCTGCGAGACCCACCCGCTGGACCTGGAGCGGGTCCACGTCCCGGTCGACGAGGCGGCCCTGCTGCTCAGCCGCACCCGCCCGGCCATCCCGCTGACCCGCAGCCCAGCGCAGTACCGCGTGTCCGCCCCCTACGGCCCGGTCAACACCGACCCGCAGTGGCCCGCCAACAGCCTGCTGGGCCGGCTGCGCGACCACACCCGCCAGGAACTGCTCACCATCGGCACGGTCGTGCGCTACGCGGGCGAACGCGAGCTGATCGAGCAGGACGCCCGCGACACCCACGCGTTCCTGCTGCTCGACGGCATGGTCAAGGTCCAGGTCACCGACGAGGCCGGGGACACCGCCGTGCTCGCGGTCCGGGTGGCGGGCGACCTGGTCGGCGAGATGGCCGCGCTGGACCACAAGCCCCGCTCCGCCACCGTGGTGACCTGCGGTGACGTGGTCGCCAAGCTGATCACCAGCGCGGAGCTGACCGGGTTCATGCACCGCCACAACGACATGTTCGTCGAGCTGATCGGCGTCATCGACGACCAGTTGCGGTGGGCCAACAAGCGCCGCCGGGACTTCCTGTCGCACTCCGCCGCCGAACGGGTCGCCCGCGTGCTGGCCGAACTGGTCGGCTCCTACGGCCGGGAGGAACGCGGCGGCTGGACCCCGGGCATCCCGCTGACCAAGGTCGAACTGGCCTCGATCGCCGGCATGAAGCCGCGCACCGCGGAGAAGGCGTTCAGCGACCTGCGCAAGGCCGGGGTGGTGATCAGCCACTACCGCCGCGACGTGCTCATCCCCGACCTGGACCACCTGCGCCGGTTCGCCCGGATGACGTGATCCGATCACGGCGGTCACACCCGGGCGGCGACGTTCGTCAGGGAGGTGACGGCACAACGTGATCGGAGGAAGTCGACCGTGGACGACACCACCTTCCTGGCGGAGCGCTTCGACGCCAACCGGGCCCACCTGCGCGCGGTGGCCTACCGGGCGCTGGGTTCGATGAGCGAGGCGGAGGACGCCGTCCAGGAGGCGTGGCTGCGGTTGCAGCGGTCGGACGCGAGCGGGATCGCCAACCTGGGCGGCTGGCTGACCACGGTGGTCGGGCGGGTGTGCCTGGACATGCTGCGGTCGCGGTCGTCGCGGCGGGAGGACCCGCTGGACGACCACCTGCCCGAGGCGGTCACCGACGACGACCCCGAGCACGAGGCGGTGGTGGCCGACTCGGTCGGGTTGGCGCTGCTGGTGGTGCTGGAGACGCTGACGCCGGCGGAGCGGCTGGCGTTCGTGCTGCACGACCTGTTCGGGGTCGCGTTCGAGGAGATCGCGCCGATCGTCGGGCGCACCCCGGCCGCGGCCCGCCAGCTGGCCGGCCGGGCGCGGCGGCGGGTGCGGACCGGTGCGCCCGCGCCGGACGACCTGAGCCGCCAGCGCGAGGTGGTGGACGCGTTCATGGCCGCCGCGCGCGGTGGCGACTTCGACGCGCTGCTGGCGGTGCTGGACCCGGACGTGGTGCTGCGGGTCGACTTCGGCGCGCTCAAGCCGGAGCGGGCCGTGGTGCGCGGCGCGGCGGCGGTCGCGGGTCGGGCGCTGCGGTTCCGCTCCGCCTCGCGCGCGGGCCGGCAGGTGCTGGTCGACGGCGGCCTGGGCGTGCTGTCCAGCGAGAACGGCGTGCCGGTTTCGCTGCTGGGCATGACGGTCTCGGGTGGCCGGATCGTGGCGATCCACATCCTGGCCGACCCGGACCGCGTGCGGGACCTGGACCTCATCGAGCTGGACTGAGCCAGGCCTCCAGGGTCGCGTTGCCGAACTTGCCGGCCGGGTCGAGGGCGGCGCGCAGGGCGGCGAACCGGGGCAGCCCGGGGTGCGTGCCGGGGTGGGCGGACAGCTTGCCCCAGTGCGCCCTGGGCCGCCACGGCGCCAGCGCGTCCTCGATCCGGGCCAGTTCGGCGTGCACGGCCTCGTCCTGCCGCCAGGTGAAGTGGAACGCGACGCCGGCGCGCTCGAACGTAGGGCTCAGCCACTGGCGGTCGGCGGCGATGGTGCGGATCTCGGAAGTCAGCAGCAGGTCGCCGAAGTCGAGCCGGGACAGCGCGGCCAGCGCCTCGGGGGCGTGCTCGCGGGCCACGAAGTACTCGGACTGGAGTTCGCGGCCGAAGCTCGGGGTGAAGTCGGCGCGGAAGTGCGGTAGCCGCTCGTGCCACGGGCCGGGTTCGCCGAGCTGGGCGGTGCAGTGGTGGGCGGGCTGGCCGGGGACGGGGTGCAGCGGCACGGTGGCGTCGTGGCCGCCGGTCCAGGCCAGGTCGGCGGGCGGGTCGCCGACGCGCCGCTTGAGCCACACCCGGGCGGTGTCGCCCCAGGTGGTGAACGCGCTGACGCTGTAGGCGGCGGAGAACACGTCGTCGAACCGCTCGACCAGCGCGGCCAGCGGCACGTCCGCCACCACCCGCTGCTCGACGTCGAACGACGGCACCACGGCCAGCTCCAGCGCCACCACCACGCCGAGCGCGCCGAGGGACACAACGACACCGTCGAAATGTGGGTCGCCGTACCCGTAGGTCACCAGGTCGCCGTCGGCGGTGACGAGGTCGACCGACCGGACCAGGTCGGCGAGCGTGCCGACGCCGTCGCCGGAGCCGTGGGTGGCGGTGGCGACCGCGCCGGCCACCGTGACGTGCGGCAGCGACGGCATGGCGGGCAACGCGAAACCCTTGGCGTGCAGGCGTTCCGCGAGCCCGGCGAGCCGGGTGCCGGCGCTCACCCGGACCGTGTCGGCAGCCAGTTCGACCACCTCGGGCAGCGCGTCGAGGCGGATCAGGGTGCCGGTGGTGTCGGCGACCCGGCTGAACGAGTGGCCGGCGCCCAGGACGTGCGCCCGGTGCGCGGCGGCCACCACGCGGCGGACGTCGTCGACGGAGGTGGGGGATTCGACGCGGTCGGCGGTGAAGGTGAAGCTGCCCGCCCAGTTCGTGGTCACCCACCGGATTCTGCCTGCCCCTCCCGGTCCAGCGGACCCCACTCCCGGGCGTGCGCGGCGACCAGGTCCTCGCACTCGGCCAGGGCGTCGTCGCCGATCCACGCCAGCGCCTCGCGGCACTCCACCAGCGGCTCGTTGTCCGGGCCGCGCCCGGCCTCCTTGCCCAACAGCACCCACGGCCGCACGCCGGGGCCGCGCCGGTGCTCCAAGTGCCGGTAGTCGTGCAGGCGGCGGGCCACCCACAGCCGGGGGGGGGGGGGGGCCCCCCCCCCGGCGCCCGCCCCCC
>NZ_JAPSLK010000003.1:0-77433 GCF_031180885.1 Saccharothrix sp. | reverse complement strand
GGGGGGCGACCGGTCGCCCCACCACGGTTCGACGGCCAGCGGGTTGGCCGACAGGCCCGGCAGCCGCACGCCGGTCAACCCGTCGCGGCTGTGCCGCCCCTCGTCCGCCTCGGGCCCCTTCGACCAGCGCACGAACAGGCGGTCGCCGTGCTCGTCGAGCAGGGCGACCACCTGGTCGAGCGTGGCCAGGGTGCGCATCACTCGGGCTCCATGCCGCCCGCGTCGTCGCGCGGCACCGACTCGTCCGGCTCGGTGTTGGGTTGGTTGACCTGCTCGTCGGCGACGGTCGGCCGGGTGTGCTCCTCGGCGAAGTCCGGGTCCTCGGGCTCGGGTGTGGTCATGGCGGTGGGATATCCCGTGGCCGGCGGTTCGAACCTGATCGGCACGGGGTACGCGGTGACCATGGCCCATGACACGGTGACGGCTCGGCATTCCCTGTGGACCTACGAGCGCGACGAATTCCCTCGTGCGAGTGACGGCCACTTCGACGTGGTGGTGATCGGCGGCGGGATCACCGGCGTGACGACCGCGCTGCGGCTGAAGGAGGCGGGCGTGTCGGTTGCGGTGGTCGAGGCGGACCGCGTGGGCGGCGGGGTCAGCGGCAACAACACCGCCAAGGTGACCGCCCTCCAGTCCAAGGTGTACTCGACCATCGCCGACAAGCACGGCCTGACCGCCGCCGCCGACTACGCCGCCGCCAGCGCCGCGGGCGTGGCGGAGGTGGCGCGGCTCGCGGTCGACTGCGACCTGCGGCGGGCGCCGGCCTACACGTTCGCGCTGAGCCCGGACGAACTGCCCGCCGTCGACCACGAGGCGCTGACCGCGGCGAGGGCCGGGCTGCCGGTGGACCGGGACCGCGGCGAGGGCATGGGCGTGCCGCTGGAGGTGTTCGCGGCGGTGCGGCTGGACGACCAGATCGCGCTGCACCCGGTCAAGTACGTGACCGGGCTGGCGCGGCGCATCCCCGGTGACGGGTGCGCGGTGTACTCGCACAGCCGGGTGACGCGGGTGAGCGAGGGTTCACCGTGCCGGGTGGTGACGGCGACGGGGACGTTGACGGCGGACCGGGTGGTGGTGGCCACGCACTACCCGATCCTGGACCGGGGACTGTACTTCGCGCGGTTGGAGCCGAGCCGGTCCTACTGCGTGGCGGTGCGGCTGCGGTCGGGGACGCCGCCGACCGGGTTGGCGATCAGCGCGGGCAGTCCTTCGTGGTCGTTGTCGGCCTACCAGGACTTGTTGATCTTGTGCGGGCGTGCGCACCCGACCGGGGACGCGCCGGGTGACCCGTACGGGGAGTTGGAGGCGTTCGCCCGGCGGCACTGGGACGTGGCCGCGGTGACCCACCGGTGGTCGGCGCAGGACCCGTCGGCGTACGACAGGTTGCCGATGATCGGGTCCTACACACCCGGGTCGACGCGGTTGTTCGTGGCGACCGGGTTCATGAAGTGGGGGCTGTCGACCGGGACGTTCGCCGCGATGATCCTGTCGGACCTGCTGCTGGGGCGGGACAACCCGTGGGCGGAGCGGTTCTCGCCGCACCGGCTGTCGCTGGGGTCGCTGCCGTCGCTGCTGGGGATCAACGGGCGGGCGGCGGCGAGCTTCGTCGGCGACCGGCTGCGGACCTCGGACGCGCGGTCGGCGCGGGACGTGCCGGTGGGGTCGGCGCGGGTGGTCGGGGACGCGGGGGTGTACCGGGACGAGGACGGGGCCCTGCACGCGGTGTCGCTGAAGTGCACGCACCTGGGGTGCCGGGTGCGGTTCAACGACGCCGAGCGCACGTGGGACTGCCCGTGCCACGGGTCGCGGTTCGGCGTGGACGGCGAAGTCCTCGAAGGCCCCGCGACCAAGCCGCTCGACCACCGGGTGGTGGCCGACTGAGAGCGTCTGGAACGGTTCCGGTGGATCTTCCGTCTCAGCCGGGAGGTTCCGGACATGCTGAGATTCGTGACCCTGGTCGGTGCGGTCGCGGCTGCGGCGGCGCCGTTCCTGTCCGGTGGAGCGGCCCGGTGGCGGGCAGTGGCCGTGGCAGCCGGGTGCCGATGTCGTGGGCCTGGTTTCGGCCGGTCACGGGGTCGTGGTGGCGTTGGCCGACGGCTCGGTGGTCGCGCTGGGCGGGACGGGCGTGAGGACTGGCGGTACGCGCGGCGCGGTGCCCACGGGGGCGCACTGGTGGCGTCTGTGGACCGCAAGTCGGTCGTGGCGACCTTCCGGAGCTGGCGGGACACGCGCCGGCACCTGATGGTCGTGCTCGACGCCGACACCGGGCGGGTCCGGTTCGAGCGGCTGGTGCGCGCGGCGGTCGCCGAGGTGGAGGACATCGTGCCCGCAGCGCGTTCGGCGGCACGCCGGCGCCGGTGGTCGGGTTGACCGGGTAGTCAGGCCAGGCGGGTGCTGATGGCGAGGCGGTTGAACGCGTTGGTCACCAGGCTCACCCAGATGAGGCTCTGCGCGCCGGTTTCGCCGTGGTCGCGGATGGCGGCGCGCAGGACTTCCTCGGGCACCTGGCCGTCGTGCACCAGGGTGACCGCCTCGCCCAAGGTCAACGCCGAGCGTTCGGCAGGGGTGAAGGACGGGTCGGTGTGGTGGTCGGCGACCAGGTCGACCCGCCGCTCCCCCGCCTCCAGGGCCTGCCGGGTGTGCAGGCGGATGCAGTACCTGCAGCCGTTGAGCTGGGAGCAGCGCAGCCGGACCAGTTCCAGCAGGCCCACGGGCAGCGGGCTGTCCGCGTCCACGGCCTTGGACAGGGCGACCAGCGCGTGGTAGCCGGGACCGGCCAAGGGGTCGAGGGTCATGGGATTCCTCCGTGCCGTTCGGCGGCCAGTCGGGTGAGGGTGCGCAGGCAGACCTTGCCGGTGTGGGCCACCGGGAACTCGGGCAGCACCAGCAGGTACTCGGGCAGCTTGTGCGGGGTCACGCCCTGGCGCTGCGCCAGGAACGCGGTCAGTTGGGACAGGTCGGGCGGCGGGTGGCCCTGGCGGGGGCGGACGCACGCGCACAGCCGTTGGCCCAGGTCGGGGTCCGGGACGGGCACGCACGCCACCTCGGACAGCGCCGGGTGGGCGACCAGCGCCTGTTCGACCTCGGCGGGGCTGATGGTGTAGCCGCCGCGGATGACCACCCGGCGCAGCCTCCGCTCCACGTGCAGGGTGCCGGTCTCGTCGAACCGGCCCTGGTCGCCCGTCCGCACCCACCCGCCGGGCAGCCGGGGCGACGGGGCGGCCACGTGGCACAGGGGCGTCATCGGGCCGAGGGCGCAGATCTCGCCGTCCACGACCCGGATGTCGGTCACCGCGGGGTCGGGGCGGCCCACGCCGTGCTCCGGGGTCGTGGTGTGGCAGTTGACGCCGTCGGACGAGCCGTAGATGTTGACCACCTCGACCCCGAACGCGTCCCGACACGCCTCCAGCGTGGGCAGCGGCAGGACGTCTCCGCTGGACACCAACGCTTTCACCGAGGAAGTGTCCACTGTGGACGCGAGGTCGGCCGTGCGGCGCAGCATGGCGGGCACGCCGAACACGTGGGTCGGGCGGTGTGCGTCGATCATCCGCAGGGCCGCAAGAGCGTCGAAACGCCGTTGCAGCAACAGGGTTCCGCCGAACCGGCACAACGTGACGGTGGCCCCGAACGACCCGAACGCGGAGGACAGCGGCACCAAAACGAGGTCCCTCCACACGCGCGTGTCGCCGTGGACGGCCCGCAGGTAGTTGCCGCGACCGCCGGCGAACGCGTTGTGCGAGTAGGCGACCATCTTCGGCTCGGCCTCGGACCCGGAGGACACCAGGATGCGGGCCGGGGCCTCGGGGTCGACCGGTTCGGGGTCGCGTTCGGGGCCGCGCGCGGTGGGCGGGACGACGCAGCGCAGGTGGGTCAGGCCGGGTGGCACGGGCGCGTCGGTGATCAGGGCGGTGGCACGGGCCCGGCCGAGCAGGCTCATGGTGTCGGCCAGGCCGCCCGCGAACGGCAGCGCCACCGCGCCGATCGCCGCCACGGCCAGTTCGGCGATCACCGCGTCCCGGCTGTTGGGCACGCGGACGCCGATGACGTCGTGCGGCCCGAACGTGGGCAGCGCCCCGGCCAGGCCGCGCACCTCCGCGTCGAGGGTGGCGTAGTCGAGGCTGCCGCGCTCGTCCACCACGGCCGTGCGGTGCGGGTGGCGGCGGACCCGGGTGCGGAACAGGGAGTAGAGGTCGCGGTCCGGGCAGTGGCCCGCGGCGACCCACGCGCGGCGCAGGTCGGCGGGGACGAGGTCGGCCAGTTCCAGGCCGGTGCTGGAGATCCACGTCATCGCAGGAACTCCCACGGCGGCAGCGGCACCGCGCACGGGACGCGGTGGAGGGCGCGGGCGAAGCGGGGGTCGAGGGCCAGGGCGGCGAGGTCGGTGCACACCGGCACGGTCAGCGGCGCGGCGCACCGGCCGCGGGCGCGGGCGTTGAGCCGGGACGCGGCCGACAGCAGCGAGGACGCCACGGACTGGCCGCGCCCGGTGCGGTGGCGGCGCAGCAGCCCCTCGACGATCCCGTGCGCCGCGACCAGCCCGCCGAACACGTCGACCACGGTCATCAGCGACGGCGGCACGCCGGCGTGGGCCTGGACGACGAAGTCGGTGCCCAGCGGCGGGTTCGGGCCCAGGGCGTCGCCCCAGCCGGAGGCGTGCGCGTGGACGATGCCGGGCCGGACGCGGGCCACGTCGGCGGGGCGCAGCGCCCACGCCTCCGCCTTGCCCGGTGCCCAGTTGTGCAGGAAGACATCCGCGCGGGCGAGGAGGTCGTGCAGGTCGAGGCGGCCGGCGACGGTGGCGAGGTCGATCTCGACGGTGGATTTGCCGTGGTTGAGCGCGAGGAACCGGGCGGAGGTGTCACCGGCCATCGGGGGCACGCCGCGCGCGGGGTCGCCGCCGGGCGGTTCGACGCGGACGACGGTCGCGCCAAGCATCCGCAGCAGGTGCCCGGCCATCGGCCCCTGCACCCGGCGGCACGACTCGACCACCACCAACCCGGACAGCGGCAGCTCGCCTGGTGCCTGGTCGCCGCGCTGAGCCGGCAACGCCGAGCCGGCCGGCGGGAGCGGCGCGGGTGAGCCGAGGGCGGTGAGGTGGAAGGCCGGGAGGTCGTCGATGACGCGGCCGGAGACCCGGACGAGCGTCATCCCGGTGGTGCGGGCGACGTTCTCCAGCACGTCGATCGGAGTGCGGGCGGTCGCGGCGGTGAGGTCGGGCGGCAGCGGGCAGGTGGCGGTGGCGAAGCGGTGCAGGAAAGGTCGCCAGGCCTGTGCGATCGCGGGCACGGGCGCGCCCAGCGAAACCCAAAAACGCCGCCACACCTCGGCGTCCAAAGCTTCCAGCTCGAACGCCACCCCGTCGGCGGACACGAACGGCGGCCCGCCGGGCTCGAACCGCTCCACCACGGTCGCCGCCGCGAGGTACTGGGACACCGCGAGCAGCGCCGCCTGCGCCACCGACGTCGTCGCGGCCCGCAGCATCAGCCCGCGAGCCCGGGCCAACGACACCGCCGCCGCCCCGAGGTCGGCCAGTTCGGCGGCGGTGATCGAGGCGTAGTCCAGGCCCAGCCGGGTCGGCCGGCCGAACCTCCGGCCGTGGACGTGCATGAGCCCGCACGCGGCCTGCACGTCCAGTTCGCCGCTCAGCGGGAGGTCCACCGGACCGGCCCAGGAGACGGTGTCGACGGCGGTGGTCATGCCGGACGCCGCCCTTGCACCGTGTAGAAGATCCCGGAGCACGCCCGGAACCGGGGGTGGGCCATGACGTCCCGCACCCGCTGGAGTTCGTGGTCGGTCAGGCCCGCGGCGACGAGCTTGTCCCGCAGCTGGTGGGTGAGCCCGACGAGCAGCCGCACGCCCGGCGAGTCGGGTCGCCACGGCTGGACCACCGGCACCGGGTCGACGTCGACCAGTCCGGCGGCCACCATCGCCGCCGCGACCCGCCGGCCCCACGCGCCGTCCGACCCGGCGTCGGCGAACATCCGCTCCTTCGCCGCCAGGAGCTTCTCGTACAGCCGGGCGGATTCGTCGTCGGGCGCCACCAGAACAGGCCCGTAGGTCTTGTCGTACTCGTCGAGCTGGAGCCACCCGCCGGGCCGCAGCGCCCGGACCAGCTTGCGCAGCACGGCTTCCCGCTCTGGCAGGTGTTGCAGCACCAGCCGGGCGTGGACGAGGTCGAACTCTGCCTCGGGCAGCGGGTCGTGGACCACGTCGTGCCGGGTCACGGTCAAACCGGGCGCGGGCGCGATGTGGTCGGGTTTGAGGTCGGTGGCCAGCACGGACCCCGACCGCAGGGCGAGCCAGTGCGCGACGCTGCCGCCGCCCGCCCCGACCTCCAGGCACCGCCAGCCCTTGCGCACCCCGGTCTGGGCGAGGCGGGCGAAGGTGGCCGGGTCGTGCGCGGCGGCCAGGCAGCGGTGCTGCTCGGCCGCGTGCAGGCTGTGGTTGTCGAACACGTACCCGGTCGTGGTCACGTCCACCGTCCCGTCCCGTGGGTCTCGGCCGGCCCGACGAGCCGGGTGAGCAGTTCCAGCCGGCGCACCTTGCCGGTGCCGGTGCGCGGCACCTCGTCCCAGGCCAGCACGCGCGGCGACGACATCGGCGGCAGGTCGGCCACGGCGTTCCACCAGCGGGCCGGGTCGAGCAGGCCGTCGGCGGTGACCAGGACGGGCAGCGGCGGCCTCCCGGCGGCACCGAGGACGACGCACTCGACCACCTCGGGCAGCCGGTCCTCCACGACGTCCTCGACCTCCAGGCAGCTCATGCCCGGCACCGTGTCCACCTCGCGGTCCAGCAGCAGGACCTTCCCGGACCGGGTCCGCACGGCCAGGTCGCCGGTGTTCCACCAGCGTCCGGCGAGCTTGAGCTGCCAGCGGTCCTGCTCGCCGACGTAGCCGGCGCAGCGGGCGGCGGTGCGGACCAGCACCAGTCCTGGTGTGCCGCGCGGCACGGGCTTGAACGTCATCGGGTCCACCACGCGCAGCCCGGTCTTGAGCGGCACGGGGCGGCCGAGGTCGCGGGCGGTGGGTTCGCGGCGGGCGGCGGCGCGGGTGAGGAAGCGGAAGGTCAGCGGCCCGGTCTCGGTCTGCCCCCAGCCCTGCATCCACAGTGGGCGCTTGTGGCGGGAGGCGTTGAGCATGGTGCGCATGGCCGGTGGGTGCATGGCGTCGTAGGTGCTGATGAACAGCCGGACCCGGCGGAACGGGTTGTCCCGGGCGCGGGCCAGCGGTTGCCAGCGCACGTACGCGGAGGGCAGCGCCTCGACGACGGTGGGCTGGTGGTCGGCGAGCACTTCGCGGGCGTTCGCGGGGTCGCTGAGCAGCACGATCTTGCGCGGCCGGAGACAGAACACGCTGCCGGTCCAGCAGAACGTGCGGCCGTGGGCGTAGGAGGAGGCGTTGGCGACCACGTCGTCGCGGCGGAGGCCGACGACCGGGATGCGCAGCGCCTCGAACCGGGCCAGCTTCTTGACCAGCGTGGTGGTGGTGTGCACGACGAGCTTGGGGACGCCGGTCGTGCCGGAGGTGTGGTTGACGATGAGCGGGTCGTCGCCGCCGCGGCGGAACGGCGGGGGTGCGGGCGCGCCGCGGACGTCGTCGATCGTGAACGGCCCCTCCCCCAGCGACAGCACGCGCCGGGCGGTGTGCGGGGGCACCGCGCGGTCGGTCACCAGGACCGTCGGCTCCAGGCGCTTGAGCAGGATCTCCAGGGCGTCGTCGGGCAGGTGGCCGGACAGCAGCGCGGGCAGCGCGCCGATGCGGATGGCCGCGCAGGCCAGCAGGTCGTAGTCGTAGTGGTTGCGCTTGACCACGGCCACCCGGTCGCCGGGCCGGGCGCCGGCGGCGAACAGCCAGCCCGCCGCTTCCTCGACCAGGGCGGCGAGTTGCCCGACGGTGTAGGCGGTGCCCAGGTGCGGGGCGATGTCGAAGGGCCGGTCCAGCAGGACGGCGGTGTGCGGGCGGCGCGCGGCGACCTCGTCGAACAGCGTGCCCATGTCGTGCGGCCTCATACGTGCTGCCTCCTCTGGACGGTGGCCAGCACGCGCTCGGCGGCGCGCCGGCCGGACCGGACCGCGGCCTCGCTGCACGGCACCAGCCCGACCCAGTCGCCCGCGTAGTCCACGACCCCGCCGAGGCCGTCGACGAACCCGGCGCGGGACGCCAACGCGGCCGGGGTGCACTCGGGCAGCCCGTACCGGAACCGGGTGACCACCGCGTCCCGGGTCGCCTCGGTCAGGCCGGGGAGGAAGCGCTCGGCGGTGGTGACCAGGGCGTCGGTCACCTCGTCGTCGGAGGCGTCGAGCAGGCCGGGTGTCACGGCGGGGCTGGCCATGAGGGAGACCAGGCCGTGGCCGGCGGGCGCGCGGCCGGGGTGTTTGACGTGGTCGAGGATGATCGTGGACAGCGTGGCGCTTTCCACCGAGGGCACGACGACCACGTACGACTTGGACTTCGGGCGGGTGTCGAGCATCAGGTGGACTTTCACCACCGGCGTGTAGGTGCAGGCGTCCAGGAAGTGCCGTTCGTGCTCGGGTGCGTTGACGTGCAGGCGGCGCGCGACGGGCGCGGGCACGGCCAGCACGACCGCGCGCGCCCGGATCTCGTCGCCCCCGCACACCACCCGCACGCCGTCCCGCTCGGCCACGACCCCGTCCACGCGGACGCCGCACTCGACGTCGAGGTCGGCGGCCAGCGCGCGAGCGAAGGTGTCCATGCCGTCGCGGTAGGTGCGCCAGGAGTGGGTGGTGCCGCAGGAGGCGAGGATCGCCAGCAGGGGCGCGATGGCGGAGCGTTCCGGGTCCCAGCCGAAGAACCCGGACACCACCGGCTGGAACAGGTAGTGCAGCAGGTCGGGGTGGTGGGCGGCGGCGAACGCGGTGACGGTGTCGTGCGGGCCGCGCTCGGGGTGGTCCAGGTCGTAGGGGTCGGCCATGATCCGGATCAGCGACCGGCGCGCGGCCACCGGCAGTCCCGCCCCGGTGAGCAGGCCGCGCGGGTGCGCCAGGCCGGGGCGGGGGCGGCCGTCGCGCCACACGGCGAGGTGACGGCCGATGCGGGGCGCGTCGCCGCGGCCGAGGCCGAGCCGGGCGAGCAGTTCCCAGGTGGCCTCGTAGCCGCGGGTGGGCAGTTGCTCGGCCCCCGTGTCGATGAGGAAGCCGTCCCGGCGTAGGGTAGCCATGCGCCCGCCGACGTGGTCCTCCGCTTCCAGCACGCGGACGTCCCGGCCGGCGCGGCGCAGTTCGTGGGCGGTGGTGAGCCCGGCGATGCCCGCGCCCACCACCACGATGTCGGCGTTCACAGGAGGTTCACCACGATCAGCGCGACCACGGTGACGCGGTGGGTGCGGATGCCCAGGCGGCGGGCGCGCAGGATGTCCCCGTCGGCGAACCCGACGCGCAACTGGTTGATGCGCATGAGGATCGTCGGCAGCAGCACGAGCCCGAACCACCAGGGCGCGCCCAGGAACGGTGCGGCGAGGATGAGCGCGCTCTCGAACGCCGAGAGGGCGACGACGAACCACATGTTGCCGCGCGGGGTGGTCAGGGCGGCCACCGTGGGCCGGCCGACGCGCCGGTCGCCTTCGACGTCGTTGGTGTTGGAGTAGACGCCGAACAGCAGCGGCCCCATGCCGAAGATGAGGGCCTGCACGAGGACGTCGGCGTGGATTTCGCCGGTGGCCAGGCCGTAGGGGGCGAGGACGACGGCCCAGCCGAGCCCGGCGAGGAAGAACTCCTGGAAGCCGTGGTAGCTGAGCTTGACGCCCCAGGAGTACTGGACGGAGAAGAAGTACGTGATCGCGATGAGGATCGTGGTCCACGGTGGACGGTTCGGGGCGATGGCGATGGCGGTCAGCCAGAGGGTCGCGCCGACCACGCAGGTGATCCAGGCGAACCGGATCACCTGGGACTCGGTGAGGGTCCCGGCGACCAGGGGTTTGCGTTCGAGGCGGCGGCGGGGGTCGTCGGGGGCGTAGTTGGTGATGTCGCTGCCGTCGCGGAAGCCGGTGAGGTCGTCGAGCGCGACCATGGCGGCCATGACGACCACCTCGCCGACCAGGAAGACGGCGGTGGTGGCCAGGACGGGGCCGTCGAAGCGCAGGTCGGTGGGGAGAAGCGCCCAGACGACCAGGACGCCGAGGTAGTAGTCGAGGATGTCGAGCTTGGCCAGCCGGACGTAGGCGCGGAACCGGGTGGTGGTGGCGAGCGTGGTCATCGGGCTCCTCGGGCCAGGGCGAAGCGGCACACCTCGTCGGCGATGCGTTCGACCTGGGCATCGGTCAGGTGCGGGTACACGGGGATGGCCAACTGCCGTCGGCACGCGTGGTCGGCGCCCGGCCACTCGCGGTCGGCGGCGTGGGTGGCGAAGGCGGGCTGTCTGGGCAGCGGGGCCTGGTAGTAGACGTGGGAGCCGATGCCGGCGGCGGCCAGGTGGTCGCGGAGGTCGGCGCGGCGGTCGGCGAGCAGGGAGTAGACGTAGAAGCAGCGGCCGTCGCGGCCCGGAGGTGGGGGCAGGACGCCGGGTAGGCCGGTGAAGCGCTCGGTGTAGTAGTCGCCGATGCGGGCCCGGCGTTCCAAGCGCTCCGCCAGGTCCGAGAGCCGACGCAACTGAAAGGCGGCCATCAGCTCGTCGAACCGGCTGTTGTAGCCGATGCGGTGGTGCAGGAACCGGGTTCGGCCGTCCTGGCCGTGGTTGCGCAGCATCCGCACGGCCCGGCCCAAAGCGGGATCGTTGGTGACGACCATGCCGCCCTCGCCGGGCATCCCGAACGTCTTGACCTGCACGAACGAGAAAACCCCGGCGTCGCCCCAAGTGCCCGCCGGCCGACCGGCCAGGACCCCGCCCTGCGCGACGGCGCTGTCCTCCAGCAGTCGCACGCCCGCGTCGGTGGCGATGCGGCGCAGCGCGGGCATGTCCGCCATCACCGAGAACATGTGCGCGGGCATGATCACCTTGGTCCGGCCGGTGACCAGCTTCTCCACCTCGACCGGGTCCACGACCATGGTCCACGGGTCGACGTCGGCGAACACCGGGGTGGCGCCGCGCAGCACGGGCGTGGCGGCCAGGGGCGCGCAGCCGTAGGCGGGGACGATCACCTCGTCGCCGGGGCCGACGTCCATGGCGTGCAGCAGCAGGGTCAGCGCGGAGGTCCCGCTGCCGCAGGCGACCGCGTCGGCGACACCGAGGGATTCGCGCAGCGCGGATTCGAACTCGGTGGTGCGCGCGCCGAGGATGAACCGCTGTTCCGGCGCGGTGCCCACCTCGTGCACGATCTCCAGCAGGTCGTCCACGTCGAACAGGTCGGGCGGGAAGAACGGGATGCTCACGCGGTCCTCCCGGTGAGGAAATCGGTGATTTCCGCACAAACGCGGTCGACGTCGGTGATCGGCAAATCCGGGTAGAGCGGCAATGCGAGGGTGTGCCGGCACGCGGCCTCGGCGTTCGGGAAATCGCCGGGCCGGTGGCCGAGTTCGGCGAAACACGGCTGGAGGTGCAAAGGCGTCGGGTAGTAGACCTCGGTCTCCACCCCGCGCGAAGCCAGGTGCGCGGCCAACTCGTCGCGCCGGTCGACCTCGATCACGTAGACGTAGAACACGCCCCGCGTGCCCGGCCGGACAACCGGCAGTTTGCGCACGCCCGGCACGCCGGTCAGGCGTTCGGTGTAGCGGGCGGCCAAAACGGCCCGGCGGCGGACGTCGGTCTCCAGCCGGCCCAGCTTGGCCAGCAGCACCGCGGCCTGGAGGTCGTCCATCTTGGAGTTCTGGCCCACCACACCGGTGGTGGTGTTGATCGCGGGGAAGTTCCCGAGAGTCGGTCCGAAGCGGCCGTGGTGGCGCAGCGCGCCCACGATCTCGGCGACCGCCGGGTCGTCGGTGAGCACCGCGCCGGCGTCGCCGATCGCGCCCAACGTCTTGGTGGGGAAGAAGGACAGCACTCCCCCGACCCCCAGCAGGCCCGCGTGGACGCCGCCGTGGCGCATCCCGATCGCCTCGGCGCTGTCCTCCACGACGGTCAGCCCGAGCGCGGTCAGCGCGGTCATGTCGGCGGGGTGGTGGAACAGGTGCACGGGCATGACGAACCGGGTGCGCGGCCCGGCGACGGCGGCGACCGAGGCGGCGGACAGGCCGTAGCCGTCCGGCTCGACGTCGGCGAACACCGGCCGGCCGCCGGCGAGCACCACCGAGGACGCGGTGGCGATGAAGGAGAACGCCGGCACCACCACCTCGTCACCCGGGCGCAGGCCGCACGCGCGCAACAGCAGGACCAGCGCGTCGGTGCCGCTGCCCACGCCCACCACGTGCTTCGCCCCGGTGTACTCGGCCAGGGCGCGCTCCAACTCGGCCACCTCGTGGCCGTGGGAATACTTCCCGTTCCGGGCCACCTCCACAATGTACCGCCGGGTTATGGGCCACAGCCGCGAAAACGTGTCGGATTGGGTGAAGAATGGGACTGCCAGCGCTCTCACCTCCGCTGTTCGCGAAGCGCGCTTCGGAGCGTATGACAGGCGTGTGCGCGGGCCTGCGCACACTCACGAGTTCACTCTTCCTGGTCAACTCGGCTAACCCGAGTTGACAGCACGACCGCGTTCGTACAACGTCGTTATGGATCAATTCGGAGCGTTTATTCACGCGTCTTGTGGAGCTGAGCGGAACACCAGGGGTGCAATGGTGCGGACACTCGTCGTGGGACTCGGCCGGGCCGGGGCCGAACTGCACCTGCCGGTGCTGGCGCGGGCGCGGGCCGGGGCCCGGCCGCTGTTCGGGGACGAGCCGGTGGTGGCGTGCGACCCGCGGCGGGTGCTGGGCGACCGGCCGGGCCTGGTGACCGCGAGCAGCATCGGCGCGGCGGCCCGGCTGCTGGACCCGGCGGACGCGGTGGCCCACGTGTGCACGCCGCCCCACGTGCGCACCGAGGTGATCGGGCAGCTGGCCGAGCTGGGGTTCCGCAACCTGATCGTGGAGAAGCCGCTGGCCGCCGACACCGACGACCTGGCCCGCATCACCCGGCTGCGCCGCCGGCACGGGCTGCGGATCGCGGTGGTGGAGCCGTGGCTGACCAGCGCGTTGACCGTGCGGCTGCTGTCGCTGGTGCGCGGCGGCGGGCTGGGCGAGCTGCGGTCGATCTCGATCGTGCAGAACAAGCCGCGGTTCCGGCGGTCGCTGACCAAGCCGAGCCACCAGACCGCGTTCGACGTGGAGCTGCCGCACGGGGTGGGCCTGGCACTGCGCCTGGCGGGCAACGCGCGGGTGACCCACGCGGCCGGGTTCGACCTGGTCGTGGGGGACGTGGTGGTGGCCCGGATGGGCGGGGCGCGGGTCGGGTTGCGGCACAACAGCGGCGTGCGCACCGAGGTCGTCTCGGACCTGACCTCGCCGGTGCGGGAGCGGCGGATCACCGCGGAGTTCGAGCGCGGCACGGCCGTGGGGCACTTCGCGGTCAGCGCCGACGACGACCACTCGCAGCTGACCGTGACGGTCAACGGGCACCGCAGGCACGAGGTGCTGCGGGACGACTCGCTGACCGAGTGGGTGATCCGGGCCTACCAGCTCTTCCACGGCTCGGGCGACCAGCACGCGCGGGGCTTCGCGTTCGCCACGGACGTGGTGCAGCTGCTGTCGGTGGCCAAGAACATCTGCGCCGAGCCGGTGGTGCCGGCGGCCCGCGCGGAGAACCAGGTCCCCGCTCATGCCCGTTGAGGAGGTGCTCGCGGGGATCACCGACGAGGCCGCGTCCGACCTTGCCGGTCAACTCGCGGTGCTGGCGGAGCTGGGCTGGACGGGGATGGAGCTGCGCAGCGTCGACGCCCTGCCGGTGGCCGAGCTGTCGGACCGGCAGTTCGGCGAAGTCGCCAAAGCGGTGTCGGACCACGGGGTGCGGGTGGTGTGCCTGGCCTCGCGCATCGGCGGGTTCACCCGGCCGATCACCGCGCCGTTCGAGGACGACCTGGCCGAGCTGGACGTCCTGCTGGCCCGGTGCGGCGCCCTGGGCACGCCGTTCGTCCGGATCATGTCCTACCCCAACGACGGGCTGGGCGAGCTGCGGTGGCGCGACCGGGTGATCGCGCGGGTGTCGACACTGGCCGAGCTGGCCGCGTCGGCGGGGGTGGTGCTGGTGCACGAGAACTGCGCGGGGTGGGCCGCGTCCTCGGCCGACCGGGCGCTGGAGCTGCTGGCCGAGGTGCCGGCGCTGCGACTGCTGTTCGACACCGGGAACGGCGTGCCGCACGGCTACGACGCGTACGCGCTGCTCGAACGGGTCGCGCCGCACGTGGTCCACGTGCACGTCAAGGACGCGGTCGGCGACCGGTTCGTGCCGCCGGGGCAGGGCGCCGCGCGGGTCGCCGACTGCGTCGCCCTCCTGCGCGCCCACGGCTACCGGGGCGCGTGGTCGCTGGAGCCGCACGTGTCGCTGCTGCCCGGGGTGTCCGGCGCGCCGGACGCGGCGGCGTTCGTGGCGGCGGGCCGGGCGCTGGAGGGCTTGCTGCGGTGATCGCACCGGACCGGGACCTGCTGCTCGGGCTGCTGCGCATCCCCACGGCGGGTCCGCTGGAGACCACGGCCGAGGTGCGGCTGTGGGACGCGATGCACACCTTCCGCACGGCGGCCGAGGACATCGGGTTCTCGACCGTCCACTTCGGACCGGCGACGGCCGGGGCGGTGGACCGGCCGGACGTGCCGGCGGTGGTCCGGGAGGCGGTCGCCGAGCACCCGGGGTTCCTCCAGTGCCAGCCCAGCCTGGTGCTGCGCTACGGGGAGGCGGAGCCGTCCGTCATGTTCAACGTGCACCTGGACACCGTGGCCCCGCTCGAACCGGTGTCGTTCGACGGGAAGCGGTTCCGGGGGCGCGGCGCGATCGACGCCAAGGGGCCGGCGGTCGCGCTGCTGGCGGGGCTGCGGGCGGCGGTGGCCGACCCGGCGGTGGGGCGGGACGTGAGCGTGCTGGTGCAGGCGGTGTCCGGCGAGGAGGGCGGCGCGATGGGCGTGTTCGGCACCCGCCCGCTGGTGGAGGCGGGGTTCTTCGGCCGGCTCAACGTGTTCTGCGAGCCGACCGGCCTGCGCTACCTGCCGCGCTGCACCGCCGCGATGACCGCGAGCGTGCGGGTCAGCGGCGAGGACGCGGTGGACGACCAGCCGCACGCCGGGCACAACGCGAGCGTGCTGCTGGGGTTCCTGGCCCAGCACCTGGCGGCGTCGCTGGTGCGGGTGCCCGACGGGCAGCTGTGCCTGGCGGGCCTGCACACCGGCCGCATGCACAACCGGGTCTACGGCAGCGGCGAGCTGCTGCTGAACCTGTCCTACGGCAGCGCGGAGTCCGCGCGGGTGATGACCTCGGCGCTGGAGCGGTCGCTGGTGGAGGGCCTGGCGGAGTTCGGCCGCCGGTTCCGCACGGTGCCGCCGTTCCACCGCACCGCCGTGGACGCGGCGGCCATCACCCGGCTGGTGTGGCGCAAGCACGGCCTGCCCGCGCTGCCCGCCCGGGACGTGCCGCTGCTGGACGCGGTCGTGCCCCGCTGGCCCGCGCACGAGCCCGCGTTCACCTGCGACGCCATCTGGCTGGCCGACGTGCCCGACACCCGGACCGCGGTGCTGGGCCCGGGGTCGCTGCACGCCAACAACGCGCACGCGCGCGGCGAGTTCGCCGACGTGGAGGAGCTGGACCGGTTCTCCGCGGTGGTGAGGGACGTCGTCGTGCGGTTCGCCCGGAACGGAGGAACATGACCGTCGTCGTGCCCTACCCGACCCTGCTGTCGACCGTCACCGGGGTGTTCGCCGCCCGGGGCGTGCCACCGGACCGGGCGCGGGTCGCCGCCGAGGCGCTGTGCCACGGCGACCTGACCGGGGTGACCTCGCACGGGCTGGTGAACCTGACCCGGCTGTACCTGCCGCTGCTGGACTCCGACCGGGCGGACCCGGCCGCGGACATGGCGGTGACGGCGGACCTGGGCGCGTGCGTGCGCGCCGACGCGCGGCGGGCGCTGGGGCTGTGGTCGGCGGCGCAGGCGGTGGACCTGGCGGCGGCGCGGGCGGCGCGGCTCGGGGTGGGGGTGGTGTCGCTGCGCGGCGCCACCCACATCGGGTGCGCCGGGTTCCACGCGGCGCGGGCGGCCCTGCACGGGATGGTCGGGTTGGTGGCGTCGAACTGCGGCGGGCAGCGCATCGCCCGGCCGCCGGGCGGGCTGGAACCGTTGCTGGGCACCAACCCGCTGGCGCTGGCGTGCCCGGCGGGCGAGCGGCACCCGTTCGTGCTGGACATGAGCACGACCGTGGTGCCGACCGGTCGGGTGCGGGCGGCGGCGCGGGCGGGGCGGGCCGTGCCGCCCGGGTGGTTGGCCGACGACTCGGGTGAGCCGGTGACCGATCCCGCGGCGTTCGACCGGGGTGAGGCGCACCTGCTGTGGCTGGGCGGGCGGCCGGAAACGGGCGCGTACAAGGGTTTCGGGCTCGGGTTGCTGGTGGAGGTGCTCGCCGCGCTGGTGCCGGGGGCCGCGTTGGGGCCGGTCGGCGGTGGGGCGGACGACGACATCGGGGTGTTGGCGCTGGTGATCGCGCCGGAGCTGCTGCGGTCGGGGTTCTCCGGTGACGCGGGGCGGTTGTTCGAGGCGGTGCTGGGGTGCGCGGCGGCCGATCCGCGTGCGCCGGTCACGTACCCGGGGTGGCCGGAGGGTGAGCGGGCGCGGTGGCGGCGTGAGCACGGGGTGCCGGTGCCGGAGGAGCTGTACGACGAGCTGCGCGCGGTCGCACCGGCCCTGCGAGCGGCCGGGTGATCCGGGTCGGCGTCGTCGGGTTGGGGGTGATCTCCCGGTTCTACCTGGCGGCGATCGCGGAGTCGGCGGAGTTCGAGCTGGTCGCGGTGTGCGACGTGGACCGGGACGTGCTGGCCGGGCACGGCGTGCGGGACTACCTGCACCACCGGGCGATGCTCGCCGACGGCGACCTGGACGCGGTGATCGTGACCGCGCCCAACGACACCCACGCGACGATCGGCCGGGACGTGCTGGCCGCCGGTCTGCCGCTGTGCGTGGAAAAGCCGCTGGCGACGAGCCTGTCCGACGGCGAGGACCTGGCCCGGCGGGGCGGGGTCCTGTTCACCGCCTTCCACCGCCGCTACAACCGGCACGTGGTGGCGCTGCGCGAGTCGCTGGCCGGTGCCGCGCCGGTGGAGTCGGTGGCCGTGCGCTACTTGGAGCGGATCGAGGACCACGTGGGCCGGGACCGCTGGTACCTGGACATGGCGCGCAGCGGGGGCGGGTGCGTGGCCGACAACGGGCCGAATGCGCTGGACCTGGCACAGGTGTTGGTGGGGCCGTTGCGGTTGGAGGCGGCGAAGGTGGTGCGGGACGCGGAGGGGGTGGACCGGCAGGCGTTGCTGCAGCTGACCGGGTCTGTGCCTGTTTCTGTCGAGTTGGACTGGTCCTATCCGGGTGAGGTGAAGGACGTCGAGGTGCGGCTGGTCGACGGGTCGGTGCGGCGGGCGGACGTGCTGGCCGGTCACCCGGAGTTCAAGGGGTCGTTGTGGCACGAGTACGAGGGCGTGCTGCGGGACTTCGCGCGGGCTATCGCGCTGGGCCCGGCGTACCGGGACCCGGGGCTGGAGGTGCTGGCGCTGGTGGACGAGGTGTACCGGAGGGAAGGCACGTGATGCTGTCGTTCTTGGTGCTGGAGGGCCGTTTCTGATGCTGGAGGACGGTGCGTGATGCTGGAGGACGGGCCGAAGCGGGCGGTGGGCAGCCGGGTGGTGAAGGTGCTCGTGCACCGGCGGGACGACCGGGGCATGAGCCTGGAGCCGTTTGCGAGCCGGTGCGTGCGGCAGGGCGAGGTGCACGAGCTGGTGACCACGGACCAGACCGACACCACGCCCGGGGCGCGGATCGACCGGGTGGGGTTCCTGGGTTTCGTGGAGATCGGGAACGCCGGGGTGATCGACCGGGGGGACGAGGTGCTGGTGGACGGGCGGTTGGTGGGGACGGTCCTGGGGTTCGACGCGTGCCACCACCCGAACCACTACAACATCCTGATCAGCACGCCCGAGCCGCGCACCGGTCCGGAGGTCGGCATGGACCCGGAGTTGCCGGTGGTGTTCCACCCGACCGCCGTGTCGTCCTGACGGTTCAGGCGAGGGTGGCTTGGGCGGCGGTCGGGCGGGGCAAGGCGGCGGTCGGGCCGGGTAAGGGCTGCGGTCGGGTCAGGTGAGGGCGGTTTGGGCGGCGGCGGTCCAGTGGGGTGCGTTGGCCTTGCGGGCGAGGTCGAGGGCGTGGCGGTAGTGGTCGCGGGCCTGGTCGGGTCGGCCGAGCGCGGTGGCCAGGTCGCCCAGGTGGTGGGCGACCGGTCCGAGGGTGAGGATTCCGCTGCCCGCGCCGGCCAGTTCGCGCTCGGCGGGCAGGAGGTCGGTGTACAGGCGGTCCATGGTGGCCAGGTCACCCTCCCGGATCGCCTGCACCGCCCGCAGGCACGCTCGTGCCTCGTACAGCAGGTCCCGGGGCGGGTCGTCGGGCATGTCCAGGGCCACTGTCTGTCCACTTTGGACTTTCCAGCACAGGTTCGCCAACGGTAGGACGTCCACGCCGGTCATGCCGGTGCCGGAGAGGCGGGTGGCCAGCGCGGGATACGGGTTCGACTCCCCCGCCACCGTCGCGCGCAGGGCCCGGTAGCCGTCGGTGAACACGCCGACCAGCGGTAGGCGGTGGTCTTGCGCCAACTGGTCGGCGGCGGTGGCGTGGTGGTCGGCGGTGGCGAAGTCGGCCAGGGCGCTGTGCGCTTGGACCAGGATCAGGTGGCCCAGGACGGCGAAGGGCACCAGTTCGTGACGGGTCGCCAGGTCGACGAGTTCGGTGCCGATCGCGGCTCGCTGCGGTGCGAGGCCAGCGTGTTCGAAGCACTGGGTGAAGCGGGCGTTGAGGGCGAAAGCCAGCACTGCCGGGTCGCCGGTGTGGCGCGCGAGCCGTTCGGCTTCACATGCCGCTTCCCGTGCCCGCGCTCCCCCGGTGTTGCGCAGTTCGACGGCGATGGTGGCGAGGAGTCTGCTGCGGGTGGCGTCGTCGTGGGTGCCGGTGGCGAGGGTGTGCTCGGCGGCGTCGGCGATGCGGCGGGCCAGGTCCGGGTCGTCGGGGGTGGTCCAGATGGTCGGGGTGTCGGCGGCGGTGATGACCTTCGCGGTGAGGTGAGGATTGTTGAACGATCCCACGATGTCGAGGGCGGCGGCGCGGTGGGTGCGCGAGCTGACGAGGTCGCCCGTCACGGCTTCGGTGCGCACCAGGCCCATCAGGGCGTCCAGGTGGTCGAGGCCGGCCAGGTGGTCGTGCGTGGCCGGGTGGTCCCGGGCGGCGAGGCGGTCGCTGGCGGCCGGGCGGTCGTGTAGGGCCGGGTGGCTCTGCTCGGGGAGGCGGTCGCGGGTGGCCGGGTGGTCATGGGCGTGGGCGGGGAGGCGGGTGGCGGCGGCCTGGTAGAGGCGGGCGGCCTCGTGGGGGGTGAAGCGGGCTTCGGCGGCGTGGGCGGCGGACAGGGCGGCGCGGCCGGCTCTGGGGGTGGTGTCGCCGGCGGCGAGCAGGTGGTGGGCGAGGGTGGCGGGGTCGTCGGGGTGGAGGTGCTCGACGGCGTCGGCGGTGCGGGCGTGCAGGCGGGCGCGGCGGGCGCCGGACAGGTCCTGGTAGAGCGTGTCGCGGACGATCACGTGGGCGAACCGGTAGCGACCGGCGGCGCGCTCGACCAGGAAGCCGCGTTCGGTGGCGGTTTCGACGGCGTCGAGGGCGTCGCCCAGGAGGTGGTCGAGGACGTCCAGGTCCACCTCGGTGCCGATCACGGCGGCGTGGTGCAGGAGCCGGCCGACGGGTTCGGGTAGTTGGGCCAGGCGGTGGCGGACGACGTCGCGGACGCCGGTGGGCACGGTGTCCGGGTCGGTGGCCAGCAGGCGGGCGAGTTCGCGGACGAAGAACGGGTTGCCGCCGCTGCGCCGGTGGACGTCCTCGGCCCGGTCGGCGTGGCCGGTGGTGCGGCGCAGGAGTTCGGCGACCGCGTCCGGGGAGAGGCCGCGCAGGTGCAGGCGGGTCGGGTCGAGGCGGGCGGCGCGACCGAGGAAGGCGGTGAGGGTCGGGCCGGGGTCGGTGTCCCGGTAGGTGGCGATGACCAGGAGGGGCGCGGGGTGGGTGAGGACGGTGGTGAGCAGGTCGAGGGTTTCCTCACCGGCCCAGTGCAGGTCGTCGAGCACGAGGAGGAGGGGTGCGTGGCGGGCCAGGTGGGCGAGGACGGCCTGCTGCCAGTGGAAACGGTCGGGGTGGGCCGTGGGCCGGGGGCCGTCGAGGGTGTCGAGGAGGTGGGTCCAGGGCCAGGCGGCGGGGGTGTCGCGGGTGTCGGGGTTGGCGGCTTGGGCGGTGGTCCAGCCGGTCGCGGCGGCTCGGGCCGCGAAGACCTCGACCAGCGCTGTCTTGCCTGCGCCGGCCTCCCCGGACACGAGCACGAGCCGGGGCCGGTCGGTGACGGACTCGGCGGCGGCCTCCAAAGCTGCCAACTCCGAAGCCCGCCCGACCAGGTCGACCGATGACGACCGACTGGCACCGGCTCGGCCCGCCGCACCCGCGCCCGCCGGACTCGCCGCCCCGGTCATGGCGGGCTCGGCAGCCGGTGTCGCGGTGGCGGGTGTGGGTGCGGTGAGGGTGTGGTTGAGGATGTCGGTTTCGAGGGTGCGCAGGGCCGGGTTCGGGTCGATGCCCAGCTCGGCCGCCAACCGTTCCCTTGCGCGGCGCAGGACGTGCAGCGCGTCGGCCTGGCGTCCGGCGTGGTAGAGGGCCAGGGCGAGCAGCCGCCAGGACTCCTCGCGCCACGGGTGCCCCTCGACCTGCACCTCCAGGTCCGGCACCACCTCCGCCGACCGCCCCAGCTCCACCAACGCCGCCGCCCGCCGCTCGATCGCCAGCAGCCGCAACTCCTCCAACCGCCCGGCCTCGGCCCGCGCCCACCCGTGCTCGGCGAACTCCGCGTACGCCGGCCCCCGCCACAACCCCAGCGCTTCGTCCAACGCCGCCAACGACTCCGACGCGCTCACCAGGGCCTCGAAGCGCTGGGCGTCGACGTCCTCGGCGACCAGCGCGTATCCGGGCGGCGACGTCACCAGCAGTCGCGCCGGCGTGCGGGGCGGACGGTCGGGCTCCAGGACGCGTCGCAGGGCTGACACGAACGTCTGGACGGCACCCACCGCCCCGGTCGGCGGCGACTCCCACAGGTCGTCCACCAACCGCTCCACCGGCACCACCCGACCCCGGGCGACGAGCAGCCGAGCCAGCACCGCGCGGTGACGTGGGCCGGGCAGCGCCAAAGGCCCCCGCGGGCCGGTCGCGACCAGCGGGCCGAGCACCCCGAACCACACCGACCCCACCCGGACCACCCTAACGCCGCACCACCCCGACGCCCGGCCAGGCCAACGCCCAGCCGCCCCCAACACCCAGCCGCCCGGCCGCCTGATTCACCGGCGGCCCCGAGTCACCGGCGGCCTGTCCCGCCTTGACGCTGCCGCTCGCCGCCGCCGCGCTCAGTCGGCGCTGACTGGTTGCTGAGCGGCCCGCGCCACGGTGGTCCCATGCAGATCAGCGGATTCACCTACCACCGCGTCCCGGTCGGCGACGGCGTCGAGCTGAACGTCGCCGCGAAAGGCGCCGGCACCCCGGTCGTGCTCCTGCACGGCTTCCCGCAGACCCACCTGATGTGGCGGCACGTCGCCGCCGACCTGGCCGCCGACCACACCGTCCTGGTCCCCGACCTGCGCGGCTACGGCGACAGCGACAAGCCCGCCGACACCGGCCGCACCTACGCCAAGCGCACCATGGCCGCCGACGTGGTCAAGGTCGCCGCCGCGTTCGGGCACGACCGGTTCGCCGTCGTCGGGCACGACCGGGGCGCGCTGGT
This sequence comes from Saccharothrix sp., assembly GCF_031180885.1. Lineage (GTDB taxonomy): Bacteria > Actinomycetota > Actinomycetes > Mycobacteriales > Pseudonocardiaceae > Actinosynnema. The sequence goes on along the minus strand of NZ_JAPSLK010000003.1, from coordinate 55,544 downwards.
CGCCGTCCGCACCGGCCTCGACCACCCCGAACGGGTGACCCACCTGGCCGCGCTGGACGTCCTCCCGACCCTGGACATGTGGGACGTCCTGCACGGCACCACCGCCGCCATCGGGTTCCACCTGTTCCTCATGGCCCAACCCCCGGGCCTGCCCGAAGCGCTCATCACCGCCGCGCCGGACGAGTTCTTCGGCCACTTCCTCGACGCCTGGACCCAGGACCCGACCGCGATCCCGCCGGACGTGCGCGCCGAGTACCTGCGCAAGTCGCAGAAAGCCATCCCCTCCATCGTCGCCGACTACCGCGCGTCGGCCACGGTCGACGTCGAGGACGACACCGCCGACCAGGGCACGAAGCTGCGCATGCCGGTGGCGGTGCGGCAGCGGGACTGGGGCGCGGTGCTCGGGTTCGACGCGCGCGGGCGGTGGGCGCAGTGGGCCGACGACCTCGACCACGACACCGTCCGGTGCGGGCACTTCATGGCCGAAGAGGCCCCGGACCTGGTCGTGAAGACCGTCCGCGACCTCCTCACCCGGTAGGCGCGCCGAGGCGGGGTCGACGGGCTCGCGCACCCGTCGACCCCGCCTCGAGCGCGGCTCAGCCCAGCAGTTCGGCGTCCAGCGTGCCGAAGTGGTACGCCTTGACCGCCTGCACCAGCTCTTCCACGGTCAGCTTGCCGTTGCCGTTGACGTCGATCTGCTGGAAGGACTGCGTGGCCTGCGACGGGTCGACCCCGACCGCCTTCATCCACTTGCCGAACTCGGCCTGGCTGACCTCGCCGTCGCCGTCGGTGTCGCACAGGTTGAGGATGGACTGGATCATCGGCCGCACGACGCGCCCGAAGCCCGCGTCACCGCTCTGGAACACCTCGGTCTCGATCACCCGCAGGAACTGGCCCTTGTCCAGGGCGCCGTTCGGTCCGACGCCGGCCCGCTGGGCCAGGTACTCGAAGGTGTGGACGAACGAGTCGATCACCGCGCGCCCGTTCGGCGACTGCGGGGACTCGCCGAACGCCTTCACGATGCGCTGCGCCTCGGCCTCCAGGTCGGACCGCTCGATGCGCCCGTTGCCGTTGACGTCCCACTTGTCGAACCGCTTCTCCAGCCGTGTGTTCCTGACAGCCGTGGTCATTCCTGCACTCTCCTTCACTACACGAGTTGGCTCTGGCGAAGCCGCGTGCGGGGACGTCACCCCGCGGCGCGGCGGGCACTACAGGTGCTGGACCTCCCCTCCCGGAACGCGTCCCGTGACGTCGAGGAGGAGCCGTGCGTTCCTGGCCAGCCGGCTCAGGTCGTAGCCGCTGTGCGGGACGAGCAGGACGGTCGCGTCGCTGCCGCGCAGAGCGGAGTCCAGGTCGGTCACCGGCGGCCCGAGCCGGGGCACGGGACCGGAAACCGGGTCGTGGTAGGAGATCCGGGCGCCGAGCGCGGTCAACTCGGCCGCGACGCGGACCGCCGCCGACTCCCGGGTGTCGGGCACGTCGGCCTTGTAGGCCACGCCGAGCAGCAACACCCGTGCCCCCGCAACGGGTTTGCCCTCCTCGGCGAGCAGCCGCACGACCCGCTGGGCGACGTAGCCGGGCATCCCGGTGTCGACCTGCCGGGCCGCCTCCACCACGCCCAGCCGCACCCTCTCGCGGCGGGCCTTGTCCAGCAGGTAGCGGGGGTCGACCGGGATGCAGTGCCCGCCGACGCCGGGTCCGGGCGTGAACGGGGCGAACCCGAACGGTTTGGTGGCCGCGCAGCGCAGCACGTCCCACACGTCCACGCCCAGCCGGTCGCAGAACACCGCGATCTCGTTGACCAGCGCGATGTTGACGTACCGGTAGGTGTTCTCCAGCAGCTTGGCCATCTCGGCCTCGCGGGTGCCCTTGGCGACCACGACGGTGTCCACGAACCGCCCGTAGAACGCGGCGCAGTGCTTGGCGCACAACGGGGTGTGCCCGCTGACCACCTTCGGCGTGGTGCGCACGCCGTGGCGCCGGTTGCCCGGGTCGATGCGCTCGGGCGAGTAGCCCAGCGGGAAGTCCTCGCCCGCGACCAGGCCGTGGCGCTCCAGCAGCGGCCGCACGACCTCGTCGGTGGTGCCGGGGAAGCTGGTCGACTCCAGCACCACCAGCGTGCCGGGGCGCAGGTGGTCGGACACGGTGGTGGCGGCGGCGCGGACGGCGGACAGGTCCGGTTCGCCCTCCGGGTTCAGCCCGGTGGGGACGCAGATCACGACGGTGTCGGCCCGCGTGACCACCGACGGATCGGTGGTCACCGCGAACCCCTTGGCACGCATGGCTTTCAGTTGTTCGTCGGACACGTCGAGCACGTGTGAACGGCCGGCCTGGAGGGTGTCCACCACGGCCTGCGAGGTGTCGTAGCCGACGACCGACAGGCCGGCTGCGCCGGCGGTGGCGGCCAGCGGGAGCCCGACGTACCCGACTCCCACGACGACCAGGTCCACTGACACGTGCGCCCTTTCCACGACGTCGGGATGTGTTGTCACCACCCAGCCGGCTCACGGCACCTTGAAACTGCCCGCCGCGGGCGGGACGTGGCCCCCGTAGTTCTCCTGCAGGACCCAGATCGGCGGGGTCGGGAACGGCCCACCGCAGTCGGGCACGCCGAAGACTTCGACGTTCTTGTTGGTGCGGTTGGTCATCACGTGGGCGCCCGCGGGGATCTCGTAGCAGCCGCGCGGGTTCTCGAAGACCACCAGTTCGGTGACCTCGGCGATGTAGACGACGACCTCGCCCACGGCGGCGTGCGCGGCGGGGCTGAGCGGGATGGTGAGCGCGGTGGCGGACAGTGCGCCGAGCAGCGCTGTGGCGAAGCGTTTCATCGGGGAACCTCCATCGCTGAACGGTGTCCTAATCGGACATTCCTCGCTGTCCGCAAGCTAACAGTGACGCTCAGCAAGATGGGGTGACAGAACGCAACACCACCCGCGCAGGTTGCGGGCGACCATGCATGTTCATCCGGCCGGCCACGGAGGGCGATCGCCTCCGTGGGCGTGGCGTGCTCGCACGTGCAGCGGTTCATTAGGTCGAGCGATGCTCACGTGGCGGATTTCCGCGTTGTTGCGGAGACGCCGAACGCGCCGCGTGACCAACCGGCGCGCAGCCCGCACGAAGGCGGTTTCGCCGGGTGTCCGTCGCACGATCGGCAGAGCCGATCGCCGCCCCGCCGGCTCACCGGGCGGGGCCTGATCATCAATTCCAATCCACACTGAAGCAATAGAGAATATTGATCAGCCGGTGAACGCCTCCAGCACGGCCGCCGACACGGCGGACACCGTCTCCATGCCCACCCGCTCCACGTCCCGGCTCACCCGCAGCCGCGCCCGCCCCCCGGCCGCCGCGACCAGCTCCACCTGCAACTCCGCCAACGGCACCGTCGGCTCGTCGTGCCACTCGACAACGCACCCGGGCAGCACCAGCACCGGCTCCGGCGAGTCCTGCACCGCCGCGATCACCTGGTACCGCGGGTGCCGCCCCGTCCGCACCGGCCCGTGCAGCCGCGCGACCTCGGCGAACGGCAGGTCCCCGTGCGCCAGCGCCGCCGCCACCGACGCCGCCGTCGACCGCCCCGGCCCCACCCGCACGCACACCGTGTCGATCAAGCACCCCACCGGCAGTTCCAATTCCTCCGTCGACCGCTGCGTCACCGGGACCCCGATCCCGAACTCCGCCTGCCCGGTGCACTCGGCGACCGCCCGTGCCACGACGTCCACCAGGACCCCCAGCCGACCCGTCCCCCGCTCGCGCGCCATCCGGTCGACCGCCGCGAGGTCCACATCGTGCTCTACCGCGTAGACAGGACCGCCGGCGCCCGGTCGCAACACCAGGTCCGGCATCCCGGCCAGCTCCTCGACCCAGAACGCCCGCTGCGCCGCCAGGTCAGCCGCCCGGGACAACCCCGCCACCGCCGAGGACGTCTCCGCCGGCGTCGGCACGGCCACCCCGAAGTCCGGCTCGACACCGCGCACCCGCGCCGCGTACGCCACCGACAGGTCCTCCGCGAGCCGGTGCCGCGACCAGCCGTCGAACGCGATGTGGTGCACCGTCACGCCGAACAGCCACGCCTCCCCCGTCCACACCAGCACCGCCCGCCACGGCACCCCCGCCTCCAGGTCCAGCGGCGCGGCCAGGCGGGCGTCCAGGGTCGTGCGGTCGCCGGTCATGCGTTCCAGCTCGACGTGCGCACCACCGGGAACGGCCAGCGGCTCGTCCTCGTCGGTGAAGCGGGCGTTCAGGTAGCCGTGTCGCTCGTGGACGTCCCGGACCGCCGCGGCGAGCGCCGACACGTCGAGGTCGCCGGTCACCGTCCACGCGATCGGGCAGTGGTTGTGCGGGTCCGCCCCGTCCGCGACCTGGTGGCGGACCAGGAAGGAGTGCTGCATCGGCGTCAGCCGAGGACCGTGATCCCGGCCGGCCTCGACCGGCGCCGACAGCCACTCCGCCAGGCCCGCCACCGTCGGCGTCGACCGCAGCCGCGACACCGGCACCGACCGGCCGAACCGCGCGCCCAGCCGGGTGCACAGCCGCACCGCCTCCAGCGACGTCCCGCCCAGCTCGAAGAACGACCGGTCCCGCTCGACGACCCCCAGCAACGCGGCGAACTCCCCCGCCACCACGTCCTCGGCGGAACCACCGCTCGGAATCGGGACCGCGGATGACCGCGGCAGCAACGCCAGCAACCCGGCCGTGTCCACCTTCCCGTTGGGAGACAACGGAAACACGGGCACCTGAAGCACGTGGTCCGGCACCGAGTAGGCGGGCAGGTCGGCCCGCAACCGCGCCACCACGTCGTCCACCGCCGCGTCCCCGGCGTAGAACAACGCCAACGCCCGGCAGGCGCCCGCCTCGTCGCGCACCGGCACCACCACGCACCGCCGCACCCCGGCGACCCCGCCGGCCACGTGCTCCACCCCGGCCGGCTCGATCCGGTGCCCGCGCACCTTCACCTGCCGGTCCTGGCGACCGTGGAAGTGGAAGACGCCCGCAGCGTCCACGCTCCCCCGGTCCCCCGTGCGGTACACGCGCACCGGCGCCCCGCCCAGCGTCAGCCAGGTGAACTTCTCCGCCGTCAGCGCCGGATCGCCCAGGTACTCCAAGGCCAGCCCATCGCCGGCGACGACCAACTCCCCCACCTCGCCGGGCGCGCACTCCCGACCACCGTCCACCACGTGCACGGACGTCCGGGTCACCGGCCGACCGAGCGGGACGTCACCGGCGATGTCCGCCACGTCGTGGGTCAGCACGAACACCGCGCTCTCCACCGGCCCGTACCCGTTGACCAGCCGCACCTCGGGCCGCGCCGCCCGGAACCGCCCCGCGTGCCACGCCGACAGCTTCTCGCCGCCGGTGATCACGGTCGCCAGCCCGGCGAAGGCGTCCACTTCCTCCTCCACCACCAGTTGGAACAGTGATGTGGTCAGGAACAACGTGTTCACGCCGTGCCGCGCGACCATGTCCCGCAGCGCCGCGGGCATCAACGGCCGGTCCTCGACCAGGACGCACGTGCCGCCGGTCAGCAGCACCCCCCACAGTTCCAACGCGAACGCGTCCCACGCGACAGCGGACACCTGCGGCATCACGGTGGTCTCGTCGAAGGTCGCGAACGTGCAGTCCTGGAACAACCGGATGGTGGCCTCGTGCGGCGACACCACCGCCTTGGGCTCGCCCGTGCTCCCCGACGTGAAGAACACCATCGCGGCGGTCTCGTCCACCAACGGCGGTGGGTTGAGGGCCTCGCACTCCACACCGACCCACACCTGACCGGGCAGCAGGTCGTCGATGCGCCGGAACCGCTCCTCGGGCCACGCCGGGTCCAGAGCGGCGTACGCGGCACCGCACTTCAGCACCGCCAGCAGCGTCGCGACCAGGCGGGGCGACACCGGCAGCACCACCGGAACGACGTTGCCCTTGCCGACCCCCGCCGCGCCCAGTTCCAGCGCGATCGCGTCGGACATGCGGTCCAACTCCGCGTACGTGACCCGGCCAGAGCCGTGGATCAATGCCGTGGCGTCGGGCCGGCGCGCGGCCCGGGCCCGGAAGAGTTCGTGGATCACGCCGTCCTCGCCAACTGCCCGACGCCCGCCAGGCCGTGCGTGCGGACGTGCTCGATCAGCGCCATCCGCTTCCAGCCGGTGCGGCGGATCGCCGGCTCCGGGATCTCCAGCTTGCGCACCAGGTAGTCGATGTGGGCGTCGACCGCCCGCGCGCTCATCCGCAGCCGGGCCGCGATGTCGGCCGACGTGGGCGCGACCGGCCCGCGCCGCTCGCACAGCGCGGCCAGCACGGCGAAGTAGCGGGCCTCCGGGTCCAGCTGCGGGACCTCCGGCCGGATCGCCGGGCACCGCCGCACCACCGGCGGCGTCACCTCGCTCACCGCGGCGAACACCGTCACCGACACCCGGCCGGGGCGGCGGGCGGGCGTCACGATCGCCATGTCGAACCCGAACGGCACCCGCCCACCGGGCCGCACGGCGGTCGCCTCGCCCGGGTGGTCGACGTCGGCCACGAACAGCGGCTCGTGGTCGGACAGGTTCGTGATCCACCAGACGCCGCCCTCGGCAGCCACGGCACCCCGGAAATCCGGCTCGCCGTCGATCGGCAAGTCCCACGGGCACGCCCCGCACGCACAGGTGCCGAACGTCCGGGTGCCGCCACCGGGCACCTCGACCCACCGCGGGCTGCGGCCCCGTTCGACCGGCCCCTGCACGGTTACTGCACTCACTGGTCTCCCCCCACGAAGTCACCCGATAGGCCGATGGACAGCCATCGGCGATTTCAGTCGGTCAACCATCGCGCCACCGCGCGAATACCGGTATGGGCAGAACTACCCACGCACCCCCTCGCGCGATAGCACACCTTCGGCTTTGGGGCAAGTCCGGTGCTCCGGGTCCGCCCGGATTACCCGTTCGGGCGCAGCGCCGCAGTCTTGGCCGCAGTCATCGCGGAAGGACTCATCGAGTGAGCGCGCAACCCCGGACCACGACGCCGCTGTCGGCCGCCCAGCGCGGGCTGTGGCTGGTGGACGAACTCCACCCCGGCAGCCCCCTCTACAACGTCTTCTGCTCGGTCCGCCTGACCGGGCCCCTGGACCTGCCCGCCCTGCGGCACGCCGTCACCCGGGTCGTCGCCCGGCACGAGGCCCTGCGCACGACGTTCCCCGCGCACGACGGCGAGCCCCGCCGCGAGGTCGCCGACGCGGTGGACGTGCCGCTGCCCGTGGTCGACCTGGACGACTACTCGGCTGCTTGCCGGTACGTGGACGAGTGGGCGGAGCGCCCGTTCGACCTGGCCGGCGGGCCGCTGTTCCGGGCGACCGTGGCGCGGATCGGGCCCGAGGACCACCTGCTGGGCGTGTCGACGCACCACATCGTCTCCGACGGGCAGTCCCTGCACGTGCTGTTCGACGAGCTGGCGGACCTGTACGCGGGCGTCGAGCCGCCTCCGGTGCCGGCGCTTGTCGAGGAGCGCGACGAGGACCCGGAGCTGCTGGAGTGGTGGCGGACCTACCTGGCGGGCGCGCCGGACGTGCTCACCCTGCCGTCCGACCGCCCGCGGCCCGCCGTGCGCGGGACGGCCGGCGCGACCCACGTGTTCGAGGTCCCGGACGTCACGGCCGCCGCCGCACGGCACCGCGCCAGCCCGTTCATGCTGCTCATGACCGCGTACGCGGCGCTGCTGGGCCGGTTGACGGGTGTGTCGGAGGTGCTGATCGGGACGCCGGTCGCGGACCGGTCGCTGCCCGAGTCGGACCGGCTGATCGGGCTGTTCGTGGACACCGTGCCGGTGCGGGTGGACCTGTCCGGCGACCCGACGTTCGGCGAGCTGCTGGGCCGGGTCCGGGCGTCGGTGCTGGACGCGGTGACCCACCAGGGCGTGCCGTTCGACCGCCTGGTGGACCTGGTGCGCCCGGACCGCTCGCCCAGCCACACCCCGCTGGTCCAGACGATCTTCAGCGCCGACCCGGCTCCGTTGGCCCAGCCCCGCTTCCGCGGCCTGACCGCCGAGCTGCGCACGCCGATGCCGTCCACGGCCAAGTTCGACCTGGACCTGACCGTGCAGGGCACGCCGGACGGCTTGATCGGCGTGCTCACCCACAGCACCGAGCTGTTCGACGCCCCCACCGCGCGCCGGCTCGGCGAGCAGTTCACCCGACTGCTCACCGCGGGCGTCGCCGCTCCCGACACCCCGGTGCGGCGGCTCCCGCTGCTCTCCCGCGCCGAGCTGGACCTGGTGTTGGGCGAGTGGCACGAGACCGCGCCCGCGCGGTCGTGCCTGCCGGTGCACGAGCTGTTCCGGCGCTCGGCGTACCGCTACCCGGACCGGCCGGCGCTGGAGGGCGAGGGCGAGGTCCTGACCTACGCCGACTTGGACGCCCGCTCCGACCGGCTGGCCGGCGCGTTGGTGGCGCGGGGTGTGCGGCCGGACGAGGTGGTAGGCGTGCTGATGCCGCGCGGGATCGACCTGATCACGACGTTGCTGGCGGTGCTGAAGTCCGGCTCGGCGTACTTGCCGCTGAGCCCGACTCACCCGCCGGCCTACCTGGAGCGCGTGCTGGCCGCCGCCGGAGTGTCCACAGTGGTCACTTCCCCCGACCTGGCCCACCGCCTGCCTGCTGACGTGGTTGTGCTGACGCCCGCCGGCCTCCGGCCCCCGTCTCCATTGTCCCACGGGGGTACGACATTCGAGGCTGAGAGCCCCCGGGGGTCGTTCTCCCCCGCGGGTACGACAATCGAGGTCGAGAGCCCCTGCGGGTCATTGTCTCGCGCGGGTATGACGATCGAGCACTGCCGAGGCGCGTACTTCCAGCCGGGCAAGACGGTTCCGCATCCGGACAACCTCGCCTACGTGCTCTACACCTCCGGCTCCACCGGCGAACCCAAAGGCGTCGCCGTCACGCACCGCGCGCTGGCCAACATGGCGCTGACGATGGTCGACTACTACGGCCACACCGCCGACGAGCGCGTCCTCCAGTTCGCCAACGCGGGCTTCGACATCACCGCCGAAGAGCTGTACCCGACGTGGACGGCCGGCGGCTGCGTGGTCCTCGCGCCCGACCCCGCGCCCGGTCCGGAGAACCTCACCGACCTCATGCGGGACAACGGGATCACCTTCACGATCCTCACCTCCAGCAACTGGCGGCAGTGGGCGCACCGGGCCTGGGCCGACGGCCGCAACCCCGCGCCCACGCTCCGGATCGTCTCCATCGGCGCGGAACCGGTCGACCCGGACACCCTGCGCCGCTGGCAGGACGAGGTCGGCGTCCCGCTGGTCAACTGCTACGGCCTCACCGAGACCACCGTCAACGCCACCGCCACCCCGCTGACCGACCGCACCGTCACCATCGGCCGGCCGCTCGACGGCGTCACCGCCTACGTGCTGGACGCGAACCTCGAACCGGTCCCGGTGGGCGTCCCGGGCCAGCTCTACCTGGGCGGCGAGTGCCTGGCGCGCGGGTACCTGGGCCGGCCGGACCTGACCGCGGACCGGTTCGTCCCGCACCCGTTCGTGCCCGGCGCGCGCCTGCACCGCAGCGGCGACCGCGCCCGGTGGCGCGCGGACGGGCAACTGGAAGTGCTGGGGCGGCTGGACAAGCAGCTCAAGGTGCGCGGCTACCGCATCGAGCCCGGCCACGTCGAGGCGGCGCTGTCGGCGCACCCCGGTGTGTCCGACGCCGTCGTGGTCGCCCGCGACGAGCGGCTGGTCGCGTACGTGGTGCCCAGCGTGCCCGAAGACCTGCGCGAGCACCTCAACGCCCGCCTCCCGGTCCACCTGGTGCCCGGGGCGTTCGTCCCGATGGCCGCGATCCCGTTGAACGCCAACGGCAAGGTCGACGAGAAGGCCCTGCCCGCGCCGACGTTCACCGCGCCGACGAGCGCAGCCGCGAGCACGGACCTGGAGCGCGACCTGGCCGACGTGTGGCAGGACGCGCTGGAACTGGACCGGGTCGGCGTGCACGACAACTTCTTCGAGCTGGGCGGCACCTCGCTCACGCTCGCCCGGGTCCACCGCCGCCTGCGCGACCTGCTGGGCCGCGCGCTGCCGATGGTGGCCCTCTACGAGTACCCGACGATCGCCTCGCTGGCGCGGCACCTGTCCGGCGGCGAGGACACCACCCTGCGTACCCGGCCCCGCACGCGCCGGCCGCGCCGACGCTGAAGGAAACCGACCATGTTCGAGGACGACGACGACCGCCAGTACACGGTCGTGCGCAACGACGAAGAGCAGTACTCGCTGTGGCCCGCCGACCGGGCCCTGCCGCCCGGCTGGACCGCCCAGGGCGTGTCGGGCACGAAGTCCGCGTGCCTGGAGCACATCCGGACCGTGTGGACCGACATGCGCCCCAAGGGCCTGCGGGAGTTCCGGTGACCGTGATGCGCCTGCTCGGGTTCCGCAACCTGTTCTTCGCGCAGACCCTGAGCCTGCTGGGCACGCAGATCACGCTGCTGGCGCTCCCGCTGGCCGCGCTGCTGCTGCTCGACGCGTCCGCCGCGCAGGTCAGCCTGCTGGCCGCGGCCGAGTACGCGCCCATCCTGCTGTTCGGCCTGCCCGCCGGGGCCTGGGTCGAACGCATGAAGAAGCGGCCGGTGCTGCTGATCTCCGACGCGGCCCGCGCGATCGCCCTGGGCGTCGTGCCGGTCGCCTACCTGCTCGACATGTTGACGTTGCCGCTGCTGTTCGTGGTGGCGTTCGTGGTCGGCCTGGGCACGCTGTTCTTCGACGTGGCCCAGATGTCCTACCTGCCGCTGCTGCTGCCGGAGGACCAGCTCGCCGACGGCAACGCCAAGCTGGAGGGCTCGCGGTCCTTCGCGCAGCTCGCCGGGCCCAGCGCCGGTGGCGCGCTGGTCGCCCTGGTCACCGCGCCGGTGGCGATCCTGGTGGACGCGCTGAGCTACCTCGGGTCGTTCGTGCTGCTGCTGTTCGTCAAGGGCCGCGACACCGCGACCCCGCCGGCCGAGCGGCAGGGCCTGGGCAAGGAGATCGCGGAAGGCGTCCGGTTCGTGATCGGGCACCCCGTGCTGCGGCCCCTGGCGCTGGCCGACGCCGCCGCCAACTTCGCCTTCGCCGCCGTCCTGGCGCTCCAGGTGGTGTTCGCGGCCGACGACCTGCACCTGGGCGCCACCGCGATCGGCATCGTGCTGGCCGTGGGCAACGCCGGCGGGCTGGTCGGGGCGGTGCTCAGCGGGAAGCTCAGCGAACGCGTCCCCGCCGGGCCGCTGCTGATCGGGTCGATCGTCCTGTTCACGGTCGGCGCTGCGGTGCTGCCGCTGGCGACGGACGCGTGGACGTTCGGGCTGGGCCTGTTCGTGGTCTACCTCGGGGTCGTCGTCTACAACGTCGTCTCGGTGACCATGCGCCAGCTCGCCACGCCGGAACGGCTCCTGGGCCGGATGAACGCGACCCTGCGGTTCATCGAGTGGGGCACGCTCCCGCTCGGCGCGGTCGTCGGCGGTCTGCTGGTCGCGCCCCTCGGCATCCGCACCGTGCTCTGGTTGGCGGCGGGCGTGTGCGCCCTGTCCGTCCTGCCGCCGCTGCTGTCGCCGGTGCGTTCCCTCAAGAACAACCAACTCCAGGAGGTGCCCGCATGAACGAGGAGAGCCCCCACCTGGCCGTGGTCGGCATGGCGGGCCGGTTCCCCGGCGCGCCCGACCTCGCCGGGTTCTGGGACAACCTGTCCGGCGGTGTCGAGTCGAGCGACCGCACGCCCGAGGGCGGTGACCGGTTCGACGCCGGGTTCTTCGGCTACGCGCCCAGCGAAGCCCTGCTGCTGGACCCGCAGCACCGCGTGTTCCTCGAAGTCGCCTGGGAGGCGCTGGAGCACGCCGGGTGCGACCCGTCGCGGTTCGACGGCGCGATCGGCGTGTACGGCGGCAGCGGCGACACCGGGTACTCCGAAGTGCTGCGGCAGCACCGGCACCGGTTCCCCAACACCTCCGAGTTGCAGTTCCGGATGGCCGGCGGCGTCGACTTCCTGACCAGCCGGGTGTCCTACAAGTTCGGCCTGACCGGGCCGGCGGTGACCGTGCAGACCGCGTGCTCCACGTCCCTGGTCGCCATCCACACCGCCGCGCAGGCGCTGCTGGCGGGCGAGTGCGTCCTGGCGCTGGCCGGTGGCATCACGCTGCACGTGCCGTTCCCGGTGGAGGAGCCGGAGTCCGGGATCATCGCGCCGGACGGGCACTGCCGGGCGTTCGACGCCTCGGCGCAGGGCACGGTGGCGTCGGACGGCGCGGGCGTGGTCGCGTTGAAACGTCTCGATGACGCGCTCGCGGACGGTGACCGCATCCACGCCGTGATCCTCGCGTCGGCGGTGAACAACGACGGCGCGGGCAAGGTCGGCTTCACCGCGCCGAGCGTGGACGGGCAGGCCGCCGCAGTGCGGGCCGCGCTCGAACTGGCCGACGTCGACCCGCGGAGCATCGGGTACGTCGAGGCGCACGGCACCGGCACGCCGGTCGGGGACCCGATCGAGGTGCGGGCGCTGGCCAAGGCGTTCGCGGTGGACGAGACCGGGTTCTGCCTGCTGGGGTCGGTGAAGACCAACATCGGGCACACGGACGCGGCGGCCGGCGTGATCGGGTTCATCAAGGCGGTGCTGGCGCTGGACAAGGAGCTGGTTCCCGGGACGGTGCACTTCCGGTCGCCCAACCCGTTGCTGGAGCTGGACTCCACGCCGTTCCGGGTGAGCGCGGACCCGGTGGCCTGGCCTCGGGGTGAGGAGCCCCGGCGGGCGGGGGTGAACTCGCTCGGGATCGGCGGAACCAACGCGCACGTGGTGCTGGAGGAAGCGCCGGCGCGGGCTCGCACGCCGGAGGCCGGGCACCAGTTGCTGCCGGTGTCCGCGCGCAGTGCCGACGCGGTCGCCAAGGCGGGTGCTCGCCTCGCCGCCCACCTCGACCGCCCAGCCGCCTCCGGCCCGGCCGCCGACCCCGGCCCGGCCGCCGGTGAGTCGCTGGCCGAGGTGGCGTGGACGTTGCAGACCGGGCGGAAGGTGTTCTCCCACCGGGGTTTCGTGGTCGCGGAGGACGCCGCCGACGCCGCCGGGCAGCTCGCCCGGCTGGCCGGCAAGCCGGTGCCCGGGACCGCGCCCGGGGTGGCGTTCCTGTTCCCCGGCCAGGGCGGGCAGCACGTCGGCATGGGCCGGGAGCTGTACCGGCGGGAGGCGGTGTTCCGCGCCGAGTTCGACCGGTGCGCGGACCTCGCGCTGCCCGGGATCGACCTGCGGGACGTGGTGCTGCGCGGGGACGCCGATCTCCTGGCGACCATGAGCGTCGGCCAGCCGGCCGTGTTCGCCGTGGAGTACGCGCTGGCCAAGCTGTGGATGTCATGGGGCATCACGCCGAGCGCCGTCGTCGGGCACAGCCTCGGCGCGTACGCGGCGGCGGCGATCGCGGGCGTGCTGTCCGTGGCGGACGCGCTGAGCCTGGTGCTGGAGCGCGGCCGGTTGATGGACGCCATCCCCGCGGGCGCGATGCTCGCCGTGCCGCTGTCCGAGGCGGAGGTGGCGCCGCTGCTGGGCGGGCTGTCGCTGGCGGCGGTCAACGGGCCGCGGCAGTGCGTGGTCGCCGGGCCGCTGTCCGACGTGGACGACCTGCGGGTCCGGCTGGCCCACGACGGCGTGGACGGGCGGCTGCTGCGCATCAGCACCGCCGCGCACTCCACGCTGGTGGAGCCGGTGCTGGCGGGCTTCGAGAAGCGGGTCGCCGGGGTCACTTTGCGCCCACCCGTGATCCCGTGGGTGTCCGACCGGACCGGCCGGTTCGTCACCGCCGACGAGGCCACCGACCCGGCGTTCTGGAGCGCGCACTTCCGGGAGACCGTCCGGTTCGCCGACGCCCTGGCCACCCTGCCCGCCGACCTGGCCCTGGTCGAGGTCGGTCCGGGGCGGACGCTCTCGGGGCTCGCGCGCCGGCAGTCCGCGCCCGAGCGGGTCGTGGTGGCGAGCATGCCGCACCCCGCCGAGGACGTGCCCGGCCCGGCCGTGCTGCTCAACGCGCTGGGGACTCTGTGGCAGGCGGGTGTCGAGGTCGACTGGGCCGCGCTGCACCCCGTGCGGCCGCACAAGACCGCGCTGCCCACCTACCCGTTCGAGCGCAAGCTGTTCCGGCTCGACGCGGAGGAGGAACCCGAGGTCGAGGCGGACGCGGCGCAGGCCGTGCTCAGCGAGACCGAGCGGGTGCTGGCGGCGGCGTTCGGCGCGATCCTCGGGTTGCGCCACGTCGACGCCGACGACAACTTCGTGGCGCTGGGCGGGGACTCGATGCTCGCCACCCGCGTCGTCGGGATGGTCCGCGCGGACCTGGGCGTCGAACTCGGGGTGCGGGACCTGTTCCGCGCGCCGACCGTCGCCGGGCTCGCCAAGCTGATCGAGGACAAGCGGTGAACCCCTGGCTGCTGTGCCGCCGCAAGCGCCCCGACGCGCGGCTGCGCCTGTACTGCTTCCCGCACAGCGGCGGGTCCGCGGGCGAGTTCCTGCGGTGGGCCGACGACCTGCCCGACGTCGAGGTGTGGGGCGTGCAGACACCGGGCCGCGGCACCCGCCTCGACGAGCCGTCGCACACGCGGATGGACGACCTGGTCCGGGCGATCGTGACCGAGGTGGACTTCGCCGGGCCGTGCGCGTTCTTCGGGCACAGCCTGGGCGCGCTGGTCGCCTACGAGGTCGCGGTGGCGTTGCGCGACCTCGGGCGGCCTGGCCCGGAGCGGCTGCTGGTGTCCGCGCACGAGGCGCCGCACCGGCACGTCCGGGACGACACCGCCCACCGGCTCGACCAGGCCGGGCTGATCGCCGCCGTCGAGGAGCAGTTCGGGCCGCTGCCCGCCGAGGTCCGCGACGACCCCGAGTGGCAGGACATGGTCCTCGGGCCGCTGCGCGCGGACCTGTCGATCGTCGCCGGCTACCAGTACCGACCCGCCACTCCCCTGGACTGCGCGATCACCGCGCTGGGCGGGACCGCCGACACCGTCGGCGAGGCCGACCTGGCCTGCTGGGACCGGCACACCACCGGCGCGTTCGCGCTGCACCTGTTCGCAGGGGGCCACTTCTACTTCCGGGAGCACCACGATGACGTCCTCCGTCGCCTCGCCGCCGACCTTGCGGGGCTTCTTCGATGAACTGTTCCTGGGTCGGGTGCGGTGGGACCTCCTGCGCCCCTTCCCGACCCAGGACCCGACCGACCGGGCGACCGGCGACCAGGCCGTCGCCGCGGCCACCGCGCTCGTGCGCGCCCACGTCGACCCCGAACTGCTCGACCGCACCGGTTCGCTGCCGGTTGGTTTGACGGACGCGTTGCAGGACGGCGGTTTCTACAAGCTGCTGATGTCGCCGGAGCTGGGCGGGTTGGCGCTGTCGCCGTTCAACGCGATGCGGGTCGTGCAGGCGGTGGCGAGTTGGTCGCCCGCGGTGGCGTGGTCGCTGGCCATCGGCAACGGGTTCGGCTCCGGGTCGTACCTGCCGATCGTCGAGGACGGGCCGCTGCGCTCGTTGATCGAAAGGCACGTCCGTGCGGGCATCGTGTCCGGCAGCGCCGACACCGAGGCCAACGGGGCGGCCAACCACCGCCGGCACACCACCGCCGTGCCCGTCGAGGACGGTCGGGCCTACCTGGTCAACGGCGAGAAGGTGTTCATCGGCAACGGTCCGCTGGCCCGGCTGCTCGACGTGGCGTGCACGGTGGAGGTCGACGGGGTCCGGCAGATCCGGTACTTCTTCGTGGAGACCGACTCGCCCGGGTTCGAGGTCGTGACCACGCAGGAGTTCCTGGGGCTCAAGGGCGCGCCGATCGGGGTGCTGCGGCTCACCGACGTGCGGGTGCCGGCGGAGAACCTGCTGCCGGCGTCGACCGACGAGGCCCGGTACGCGCCGGAGATCGCCCAGCTGGCCACGCTGGCCCGGACGTTGATCATCGCCTCGCCGTCGCTGGCCATCGCGAAGCTGTGCCTGGGGTGGCAGCGGAACTTCGTGACCCGGCGGGTCATGGACGACCGGCCGCTGGGGTCCTACGAGGAGATCCAGCGCCGGGTCGCGGAGACGGCGGCGGACGTGTTCCTGGTGGAGAGCATGGTCGAGTGGGGCCTGCTCGGGCAGGATCGCGCCGACACCGGGCCGGACCTGACCGCGGCCAAGAACCTGACCTCGCTGGCGTGCTGGCGGGCGATCGACCGGACCGTGGGGCTGCTGGGCGGTGAGGGCATCGAGACCGCGCGCAGCAAGGCGCGGCGCGGGGCTCCGGCGCTGCCGGTGGAGCGGTTCGTGCGGGACGCGCGGGGGCTGCGGGTGGCCGGTGGGGTGGACTTCCTGCTGGACTACTGGTCGGCGGAGGCCGGGCTGGAGGCTTACTACTCCGGGGCTCCGCTTGGGTCTTTCGAGTCCACTGTGGACGATCTTGCGTTGTCACCGCGGTGTCGTGAGCACTTCCGGGTCCTGGTGGACTCCGCGGAGCGGTTCGGTGCGGTGTGCGCGGGGCTGACCAGGGCTTATGGGCGGTCCGAGCTGATGGCCCGGCAGCGGACCGTGATCACGCTGGGGGCGCTGGCTCGTGAGCTGCTCGGAATCGCTGTGGTGCTGGCCCGGGCGAGTTCCGAGGAAACTTTTGTTTTGGCCGACATCGCGTGTTCGTCTGCCCGTGTGCGCCTGGCCGGGTTGTGGGCGCAGCTCGACGCTGCCGACCCGGACTTCGCGGGTGTCGCGGACGAGTTGTTGCACGGCACCGGGTTCGACTTCCTGACCACCGACATCGTTTCCGTTGAGGACCAGCCATGAACGTGCATTCTTTGGTCGCCGCCGTCGCGACCGCCCATCCTGCTCGGGTTGCTGTTGTTTCGTCGGGGCGATCGCTGACTTATGGCGAGTTGGACGCCTGTGCGAACGGGCTCGCGGCTCGGTTGATCGCGTCCGGGGTGCGGCCGGGTGATCCGGTGGGGGTGTTCCTGCACCGGTCGGCGGAGTTCGTGGTGGCGGCGCTGGCGGTGCTGAAGGCGGGCGGCCACTACGTGCCGCTGGACCCGGAGTACCCGGCGGCCCGGCTGGAGTACATGTTGGCGGCGGTGGCGCGGCCTCCGGCCCCCGGTTCCATCGTCCCACGGGGTACCGACAATTCCGGTGGTCCTCGGGGTGCCGACGCCGGCGGGCCGGTGGTGGTGACGGTGGCGGCGTTGGCGGGCCGGGTGTCGCAGGGTGTGGTGTTGGTGGATGAGCTGCCCGAGCCGGCCGGTCCGGTGGATGTGGCGGTGCATCCGGATGAGTTGGCTTATGTCATGTTCACGTCCGGGTCGACCGGCAAGCCCAAGGGGGTTGCCGTGACGCACCGCGGGATCGTGCGGCTGGTGGACCAGCCCGGATGCGTGTCGTTGGACTCCGAAACCATGCTGCACATCTCCTCACCCTCCTTCGACGCCGCGACCTTCGACATCTGGGGTGCGCTGGCCAACGGTGGTCGGCTCGTCGTCGGGCCGGCGGGCAAGGTGACCGTGGCGGAGGTGGGTGCGCTGGTGGCGGCGGAGGGGGTGACGACGGCGTTCTTCCCGACCGGGTTGTTCCACCTGATCGTGGACGAGGGTGTCGAGGCGCTGGCCGGGTTGCGGCAGGTCGTGGTGGGCGGGGACGTGCTGTCCTCGGCGCACGCCCGGCGGTTCCTCGCCGCGCTGCCGGGGTGTCGGCTGGTCAACGGGTACGGGCCGACCGAGGTCACGACGTTCACCACGTTCCACGACGTCCGGCCGGTGGACGGGCCGGTGCCCATCGGTTCGCCGTTGAACCGGACCTACGTGCGGGTCCTCGACGACGACCTCCAGCCGGCCACGGTCGGCCAGCTGTTCGCGGGCGGTGACGGGGTGGCGCGGGGTTACGTCGGTGACCCGGCGTTGACCGCGCAGCGGTTCGTGCCCGACCCGTGGGTGCCCGGCGCGCGGCTGTACGCGACCGGGGACCTGGTCCGCGAGACGCCCGAGGGGCTGGAGTTCCTGGGCCGCATCGACGGTCAGGTCAAGAAGCGGGGCTACCGCGTCGAACCCGGCGAGGTCGAGGCGGCGCTGCGGGACGACCCGGACGTGCGCGACGCGGCCGTCGTGGCCACCGGCGACCGGGCCGACACCCGGCGGCTGGAGGCGTTCCTGGTGCTGTCCGGGCCGTTGGACGGGGTGCGGGACCGGGTGGGCGAGGTCCTGCCGGAGTACATGGTGCCGGACGTGTGGGTGGAGCTGCCCGTCCTGCCCCTGACGCCCAACGGCAAGGTGGACCGCGCGGCACTGGTCGCCGCGCCCCGTGGGAGCAGCACCGGCGAGACGGAGTCGGGCGAGCCGCTGTCCGAGACGGAGGCGGCGATCGCGGAGATCTGGCGGGAGGTGCTGGAGGTCGAGTCGGTCGGTCGCCACGACGACTTCTTCGCCCTGGGCGGCCACTCGCTCATCGCGAACCGGATCGTGACCCGGATGCGCCGGGCGCTGGGCGTGGACGTCCGCCTGGTGGCCGTGTTCGACCACCCGACCGTCGCGGGCCTGGCCGACCACGTGTCGCGCTGACCGGGGGCACCTCGCGAGGTGCCCCCGTCCACCTCAGGTCTGCCGGTAGCGCAGCACGATGGCGAGCACGCGCCGGGCGCCGGCCCGTCGCCGCAAACCGTCGGCGGTGCGGACCGCCGCGAACACCATCCTTGACCCGTCTCTCTGATTGCCGTAAACACCGTCCGTCGCGCGCGAGCACCGAACGCGTGCACAAGCGTTCAAGACCATCCACCCGTGACCGCGCTACAAACGCGGCGTGATCGGTTTCATCGGACTGGGGCTCATGGGCCTGCCCATGGCCGTCAACCTCGCCAAAGCCGGACCGCTGGTCGTCTGGAACCGCACCCGCGAGCGGTGCGCGCCGGTCGAAGCGGTCGGCGCGCAGGTCGCCGCCTCTGCCGCGGAGGTGTTCGCCCGCGCGGACGTCGTGGTGTTGATGCTGGCCGACGAGCCTGCCGTGGACGCGGTCCTCGCGCGCGGCACGGAGGAGTTCGCCCGGCGGGTGCGGGGGCGGACG
Source organism: Saccharothrix sp. (assembly GCF_031180885.1). Classification (GTDB taxonomy): domain Bacteria; phylum Actinomycetota; class Actinomycetes; order Mycobacteriales; family Pseudonocardiaceae; genus Actinosynnema. Next base: position 36,523 of record NZ_JAPSLK010000003.1, on the reverse strand, counting down.
GTGGTGCAGATGGGGACCATGCCCGCCGCGTACTCGGTCGGGCTGGAGCGCGACATCACGGCGGCCGGCGGGGTGTACGTCGAAGCGCCCGTGTCCGGGTCGCGCGGGCCGGCGGAGGCGGGCACGTTGATCGCGATGGTGTCGGGCGGGGACGTCGAGCGCGTCGGGCCGGTGCTGGCGCCGATGTGCGCGGAGATCGTCGAGTGCGGGCCGGTGCCGGGTGCGCTGATGATGAAGTTCGCGGTGAACCTGTTCCTGATCACGATGGCCACGGGGTTGTCCGAGGCGTACGTCTTCGCCGAGGCGCAGGGCATCGACCTCGGCACGTTCACCCGGGTCCTGGAGGCCGGCCCGATGGCGTCCGCGGTGTCGCGCGCCAAGGGCGTCAAGCTGCGCGACGGCGACTACGCACCCCAGGCCGCCGCTCTGGACGTCCTGAGGAACAACCGCCTCATCGCCGAAGCCGCTCGCGCCGCCGGTGTCGCCTCACCCCTACTGGACGTCTGCCACGCCCTGTTCGGCGAGGCCGTCACCCTCGGCCACGCTGGCGCCGACATGGCCGCGGTCGCCCACGCCATCCGCGCCAGGTCCTGATACCCCCGCCGCCCACACCGCCGGCGTCAACCCGAAGGCCCGCTTGAACATCCGGGTGAGGTGGCTCTGGTCGGCGAACCCCGCCGCCACCGCCACCTCACCCAGCGGGGTGCCCGCCCGGATCAGCCGACGAGCGGTGTCGAGCTGCCGCATGGTCCGGAACCGCGTGGGGCTGGTCCCGAACGCGGCCCGGAACTGCCGCGCCACGGCCCACCGGTCCATCCCCGCGACCCGTTCGAACTCCGCCACCGAGTGCCGCCGCGCCGGGTCGTCGACCAACAACGCCCGCACCCGCCGCACCGCCTCAAGGTCCAGCGCGGTCGACCGCGCAGGCCCGGCGTGCTGGGTGAGCATGTCCACCACGGCCGTCGTCATCTCGACCGCCTGCACCTCGTCCAGCGGTTCGTCGATGTCCGCCAACCACCCCGCGACGGCTCGCGAGGCAGGCGTCGGCTCCAGCACCGGCTCAGCCACGAACGGCAAAGCCCGACCGCCCAACGCGTCCTGCACCAGCGCAGGGTCCAGGTAGATGATCCGGTAATCCAGGTCGTCAGCGGACCCCGCGCCGCCGTCGTGCGTCTCGTCGGGGTGCAGCACGTGCCACCGCCCGGGCAGGCAGTGCCACAAGGACCCGCGGTACCGGAAGGTCTGCACGCCGGCCAACGTCAACCCGACGGCGTACGTGTCATGCCGATGCGGCGCGAACGCCACCCCGTGCAACGACGCCGCCATCCGCTCGATCCCGTCCGCCCCACCCCCGAACCGCAACCGGTAGGCAGTACCCCGCGCGACCAGAAGTTCCCCGGCCATGCGCCCACGCTAGCCGCTACGGTGTCGGGCGTGGCGGACTCCGATGATCAGTACGACGCGCTGGGCGAGGTCTACGAGCGGGCGAAGCACATCCCGACCGGCCTGGCCGAACGCGCGACCCTCCTGGCCGCGCTGCCGGACCTGCGGGGCCGGTCGGTGCTCGACGTCGCCTGCGGCACCGGGTTCTACCCGCGCCTGTTCCGCGCGGCCGGGGCCGAGCGGGTGGTCGGCGTCGACTCGTCGACCGAGATGATCGCCTACGCGCGCCACGTCGAGCAGCGCGAGCCCGCCGGCATCGAGTACCACCAGCACGACGCGGCGACCCTGCCGGTGTTGGGGTCGTTCGACGTGGTGACCGCCCTGTGGCTGCTCGGGTACGCCGAGGACGTGGCCGCGCTGGACGCGATGATCGCCAACCTGAAGGCGAACACAGCGCCCGGCGGCACGGTCGTCGTCCTGGTGCCCAACCCGGACGCGGACTGGGGTCTGCTCGCCGATTACGGCCGCTACGGCTACGCGGTCGAGCGCACCGGTCCGGCCGGTGTGCGCCAGCCGGTCGTGGTCCGCGTGCTGGGCGACCCGCCGTTCGAGTTCGATTCGTTCTTCTGGCCCGCCGGCACCTTCGAAGCGGCCCTGTCCCGCGCCGGCCTGACCGCCGTGACCCGCCACGACACGGTCGTGCCCGACGACGGCCGCGGCGACGGCTTCTGGGATGCACTGCGCCGCAGCCCCAGCTTCGCCGTGTTCAGCGCTCGCCGATAAACCGCAGGAACTCCCGCCACCCGGACCAGGAGAAGGCCAGTCTTTCTCCCCCGGTGTTGCGGGTGTTGCGCACATGGGCACCGGCCGCACTAAAAGCGACTTCGACACAACCATCATTCGGCGAAAAGGTGCTTTTCCGCCACTGCAGTGCGGAAGGCTTGTCGTCGAAGACCATTCCGGCACCCCTCCCTCACGGCCCCGACCTGGACGAGGTGCTGATCAGCGTATCGGCACGCGTCGATCACCCAGAACCGCCGAGTGAGCGAGCGCCATTGCTCCGCGCTCAGCACGCGATCACGGCCGAGGTGGAATACGGTGCCGGCCGGTGCCGGCCTTATGCAGTTATGACGGCATGTCCTCCAAGAGTCGGTTGATCACGGTGTCGAGGTCCTCCGGCGGCGGGGCCAACTGCTCCAGGGTGATGAACCACTCGACGTACTGGCTGGCCAGTTTCGGGTTGTTCTGGACGACCGTGACACCGCCCGGCCACTCGAGGTAGACCACGTGGTCCTGGTCCTCGGTCGTGAACTCGAAGACCTCGAAATTGCCGCGCATGCCGCGGTGGATGCCCCGGTCGAAGGTCAGCACCTGGATCGTGATGTTCGGCTGCTTCGCCAGGTCTTTGATCTGCTCCAGTTGCTTGCGCATCACGGCCGGTCCACCGACCCAACGCCGGAGCGCCGCCTCGTCCATGATGAAGAAGGCACGGACGGCGTCCTCACCGTGCAGGATGCGCTGGCGTTCCATGCGGAGCTTGACCTTGTACTCCACCTGGTCCTCGGTGTTGTACATCCGCAGGATCTCCCGCGCGTAGTCCTCGGTCTGGAGCAGGCCGGGGATGATCAAGGTCTGGAACTGCCGGATGAGCGACGTGGAGGACTCGAACTCCAACAACGTCACCATGTCGGCGTCGAGGTTGGTCTTGTACTTGTCCCACCACACGCGCTGGCGGCCGGCGCGGGCTGTCTGCTCCAGATCCTTGATGTACTCCGGTGACTCGCCGTAGAACTGGAGCAGCGCGCGCAGGTCGGTCGTCGAGATGTTCACCGCGCCCGTTTCGATGCGGATGACCTTGCTCGTGGACCAGTCGAGCGCCTCGGCGACCTCCCGTTGTGTGCGGCCAGCACGGTCGCGCGCCTTTCGCAGTTCGGTGCGCAAACGGCGTTGCTGGACCACAGGGTTGCTCACCTGCGCCACAGAGATCCACCTTCCGGTCTGCTCCCATGCCATCTGCTATGTGGCATATAGCCAACCGTACGACCGCTTGATACCGTCTTGCAAGCCGACGTTGCGGACTGTCGCAGTCGGCCTCATGGCCGGACGGAGTTCCGATGAGCAAAGAGACGTGGGCGACCGAAAGGCGAGTACTGCTCGTCATTCGCAACCTGACGTCTCTCTACCGCCTCCTCCAACTGGTCGACGGCCTGTTCGCCGGACAGCGCATCGCCCTCAAGTTCACCATCGACAAGGGCTCGGAATACGTCCGCGACCTGCGCAAACACTTGATCGAAACCGGTTGCGAGGTGTTGGGTTGGCAGAACGCGACAAAGATCGAATTCGACGCGATCATGGCCGCCCACGCCAGCAACGCGTTGCACGAACTCCGCGGACCGATCTTGACCATCGCCCACGGGGCCGGTTATCCGCGGATCGTGCCCGAGACGACCGGCTCCACGGATTCACCCACTGGAGTGGCCCGCAGCCAACTGGTCCACGACGGCCGGGTCATTCCCACGAAGATCGGGCTTTCCCACCAAGAGCAATTCGCGCTCGTCGACCGGACCTGCCCCGAGGCGCGGGACCGGTGCGTGGTCGTCGGGGACCCGGCCGCCGACCAGTTGCGGGCCAGCTCCGTCCTGCGCGACCGGTACCGGGAGGCGTTGGGTGTCCGGCCGGACGAGCGGTTGGTGCTGGTCACCTCGACGTGGGGACCGAACTCGGCGCTGGCCGCCGCCCCGCGCCTGCCGCAGCGGCTGCTCGCCGAACTGCCGCTGGGCCGCTACCGGGTCGCCCTGGTGCAGCACTGGAACATCAGCCAGGGACACTCGCGCTACGAGGTGGCGCAGCAGTTCCGCGACGGCACCCACTGCGGGCTGATCACCGTCCCGCCGGACCGCAGTTGGCAGGCCGCGCTGATCGCCGCCGACCTCGTGATCGGCGACCACGGCTCCGTCACCTTCTACGGCGTGGCCCTGGGCAAGCCCCTGCTGCTGGCCAACGACGGCGGGTGCGAGGTCGACCCGGCGTCGGCCAACGCGGAAGTCTGGCGCAAAGCCCGCGCACTGGACCTCGACGCGCCGCTGCGCCCGCAGGTCGAGTCCGCGATCGAGGACGGCGAGGACCCGGCGCTGCGCGAGATCACCGAGCGCGTGCTCGGCCGGCCCGGCGAGGCCAAGGTCCTGGTGCACCGGGTGCTGTGCGAGATGATGGGCCTGCCGCTGTCGGACACCCCGCCCGTGGAACCGGTGGAGGTCCACCACGCGACCGCACCGCGACCCGTCGGCGCCCAGGTCGTCACCGCTTCGCTGCACCGCCGCAACGTCACCCTGGAGCGCTTCCCGCACCTGCTCAGCGGCCTGCGGCCGGAGACCGGGTCCGCGCCGATGCTGGTCGTGGACGAGTCCGTCGTGGACCGCACGGTCCGGCACAACGCCGACGTCGTGGTCCGCACCGAGGTCGCCGACGACCCGCGCAGGTGGGTGGAGGGCGCGTTGGCCGACCACCCGGGCGCGGCGGTCGCGGCGGCGGCCACGGAGTTCGGGTCGGTGGTGGGGTTCCGCGACGGGCCGGCGGTGGACCTGGTCCAGGTCGGCCCGAGCGCCGCAGCCTGCGCTCTGCACCACTGGGTCAGCCTGCGTCAGCGGAGAGTCCCGCCCAGGGGCCTGGTGCTGGTCGTCCACGACAACGATGTCACCTGCGTGGTGAACCTGTCCGGCCGCCGCTGGCCCCGGCCGCCTCAGCCGCGCGACCCGAACCAGCGCAGGACCTCCGCGCTGCGCGGGTTGCCGGCGTCGCGGTAGAGCTCGTACAGGCGCTGCGCGGAGTCCCGGAACAGGTCCTCGTCGCGTTGTTCGCGGGCGATCACGACCATGACCTCCAGCGCCTGCGCCTCCTTCACCGGCTGCCGCCGGGAGCGGGTCGTGACGATCGCGGCGGTCAGGACCCGGCGGGCGTCGGCGACCCGGCGCAACGCCTCGTACGCCCGGCCCAGCGCGATGTGGACCCGCGCGGTGGACATCTCGTCGCGCAGGCGCTCCAGCAGCCGGCGCGCCTCCTCCAACACGGGCAGCGCCAGCGCGGCCTTGCCGGCACGCACCAGGGCGTCGCCGAACTGGTAGGCCTGCACGCCGATCGCGCGCGGGTCGCCCAGGCGTCTGCTGATCACCAGGGCGGACTCGAACTCCCGCGCCGCGTCGTCGTAGCGCTCCTGTTCGCGCAGCAACAAGCCGTAGGACTCGTGGACCATCGCGCGACCCAGGCCGTTGTCCGCGATCACCCGTTCCGAGCGGGACAGCTCGGTGCGGGCCGCCTCGAAGTCGCGCAGCTCGACGTGGGCGCGCGCCAACTGGTTGCGCAGCCGGCACTCGGCGGCCCGCGCCCCGACCGCGGCGGCCGACTCGACGCCGATGCGGTGCGCCTCGATCCAGTCCGCGTAGTGCTTTCTGCTGTGGTAGAAGGCCCACAGCGCCTCGCACAGCTGCCACGCCGCGGTGTGGTGGCCGATGCGGGAGGCCAGCCGGACGGCCGCGAGCAGGTTGGTCCGCTCGGTCTCGAACCACTCCATGCCCGACCCCGCGTCGAACGGGCGCGGCCACGCCCTCAGGTCGTGGTCGGCCAGCCGCCACCGCGCCGGACCCAGCACCGCCCGGTCGGCCGCCGCCGCGCCGAGCAGGTACCACTCGACCGCGCGCCGCTCCACCGCCTCCCGCTCGGCCGCGCTCTCCCGTTCGGCGCGGTGCAGCGCGTGCAGGCGGACCAGGCCGTGGAAGCGGTAGCGGTCGGCCACGTGCTCCTCGACCAGGTTCACGCCGCGCAGCACGGCCAACTGCTCCTCCGCGTCGGCGGTGGTCGTGCCCGCCATCGCCGACGCCACACCCGCGTCGAAGTCACCGCCCGGGTGCAGGCCCAGCACCCGGTACATCCGCCGCGCCCCGGCGGACAGGTCGTCGTACGCCGCGTCGAAGACGTGTTCCACGAGGTGATCCCCCTCCACCGAGAGCCGGCTGAGGCGTTGGCGGTCGTCGGACAGGTGCTGGGCGTAGCGGGCGACGGTCCAGCGCTCCAGCCGGCCCAGTTCGGCGCCGACCACCCGCAACGCGATCGGCAGGCCCGCGCACAGGCCGACCAGGCGGCGGGTGGCGGTCGGCTCGCTGCGGACCCGGTCGTCGCGGACCATGTGCGCGACCAGCGTCGCTCCGTGCTCGTCGTCCAGCGGGCCGAGTTCCACGGTGTGCGCGCCGTCGATGGCCAGGCCGCTCAGCCGCCGCCTGCTGGTGGCCAGCACGACGCTGCCCGGCGAGGTCGGCACCAGGGACCGGATCTGCGCGGCGTGGTCGGCCCCGTCGAGCACCACGAGGACCCGCGAGCGGGCGGTGAGGCTGCGGAACAGCGCCACCCGCTCGGGCAGGTCGGGCGGGATGTAGTCCCACGGCACGCCCAGCGCCCGCAGGAACGCCCCGGCCACGTCGGTGACCGCGATCCCGCCGTGGTGCCGGTAGCCGTCGAGGTCGGCGAACAGGTGCCCGCCGTCGAACCGGTCGGCGTGCCGGTGCGCCCACTGCAGCGCGCACGCGGTCTTCCCCACCCCGGCCATGCCGCTGAGGACGACGATCGCCGCACCCCGCCCACCACCGCCGGCCGCCGCCGCCTCGATGCGGTCGATCTCGCCGCGCCGGTTGACGAACCCGTGCGGCGCGGGCGGGAGTTGGCGGGGCCGCTTCATCCGGGCCGGCGCGGTGCTGACGACGGTGACCTCGTCGATGATGTTCGCCTGCACCACCCCACCGAGCACGGGCGCGGAAACCTCGTTGCGCGCCAACTGGGCGGACCGTTCGCCGCGCGCGGACAGGGCGTCGAGTGCCGCTCGCAAGCTCATGTCCGGTTTCATCAGCTGTCTCCCGGCCGGGTGCCGCCCAGTATCACACCTGCGACGCCGGACCGGCAGGCAATCGAAGGCTGATTCGAACGCGGCTCCCCGTCGCGTGTCGTTCCAGGGCGTGGCGACCCGGGTCACCCGAACGGCGGTTTACGCTGGTAGGAGCGTGGTTGACGGCGAAAGGTGTTGCACTGCCCGCGAGTTTCGGCCAAGGGGCCCCACCGAAGGTATAGGTGACTTCGGCAATTCCTTCACATTGTTCGCCGGTGCTCCCTCGAACTGGCCAAGTGACGCGGACTCATATGCTGGGGGTCGTTGGAGGACACAGCGGGGAGGGCGTCGGCGGTGCGGTACGCGGCGATCGGGGACAGTTTCACCGAGGGCGTCGGTGACGAGCGGGCGGACGGGTCGCCGCGCGGGTGGGCGGACCTGGTCGCGGAGGGGCTCGCGCGAGGACTGGGTGGGCCGGTGTCCTATGCGAACTTCGCCGTGCGGGGCCGGTTGCTGGCGCCGATCGTCAACGAGCAGTTGGAGGCCGCGCTGGCGCTGACGCCCGCGCCGACGGTGATCACGCTCAACGGTGGCGGCAACGACATGATGCGGCCCGGTATGGACGGTCGGCGGCTGGCGGAGCTGATCGAGCACGCCGTGCGCCGATGTGCTGAGGCCGGGGTGCGGCTGGTGCTGCTCAGCGGTGCGGACCCGTCGCAGCGGCTGCCGTTCGGGCGGACCATCCACCAGCGGGGTGTCGAGCTGACCGCGGCCGTGAAGGAGATGGCCGCCCGCCACGGGCTGACCATGGTGGACATGTTCAACGACCGGGAGATCCGCAAGGCCGCGTACTGGTCACCCGACCGGCTGCACCTCAACGCGGCCGGGCACCACCGGGTGGCGGCCCACGTGCTGACCGCACTGGGCCACACCACACCGGCGGAGCCGTTGGACCACGAGCCTGAGGTGCGGCGACTGCTCACCGAGGCCCGCTACTACCGGCAGCACGTCCTGCCGTGGGTGCACCGCAGGCTGCGCCGCCGTTCGTCCGGCGACACGGTGACCGCGAAGCACCCGACGTGGACGACCATCATCGCGGAACCCGCCGCTTGAGCAGCTTGAACGAAGTCCAGACGACGTCGGCGATCAGGATCAACGCCCAGATGCGGCCCGCGCCGTAGATGAAGGCTTCGGCGCCTTCGCGCGGCACCTGACCGAGGAGGACGGTGCCGAGGTCGCGGGTGATCAGATCACGCACCCAGGAGAGGTCGAGCAACGCCAGGACGGCCTGTGCGGCAGCGAAGAGCGCCGCGTGCACGCCGAGGTCGGCCACCTGCTTCCGAGGGCTCGCCGGAGGAGCCTTCGGGGCAGGATCGGCCGGAGCCGGCATCGGCGCGACCGGCGCGGGTGCGGCAGGTGCGGGAGCAGGCGCCGGAGCGGGCGCGGGCTCGGGCTCGGGCTCGGCCGGAGCGGGAGCGCGCTCGGCGGGAGCGCGCTCGGCGCGCGCGGGCTCGGCGGGAGCGCGCTCGGCGGGCGTGGGCTCGGCGGGCGCGGGCGCGGGGGCCTCTTTCGCCGGTGGTGGTGGCGGGATGTCTTGCACTCCCAGGCGGCGGACCGCCCTGGGCACCACCACCGCACCGGCCAGGATCATGGCCGCCGCCACCAGACAAGCCACCTGCCAGCTCGCCCCGTCGTACAACGCCCCAGCCGCCAGGCTGCCGATGAGCCCTCCGACCAGGCACGCCGACTCGTACACCCCCATCCCGCGCCCGACCCGACCCCCGGACGCCTCCGCGATCACCGCCTGCTGCACCGGCAGCACCGCCGCCCACGCCAACCCGCTCAACACCCACAACCCCGCCACCACGTACGGGTTCGGCGCCCACACCAAACCCACCGCGAACGCGCAACTGGCCAACGACGCGGTCATCAGCACCCGCGACCGCCCGAACCGCACGACGTACCGGTGCAGGTGCTCCGCCGCGAGGCTCATCGCGATCGCACCGGGCAGGAACACGTACGCCACCTGCACCACTTCCAGCCCGAACCCGCGCTGCAAGTGCAACAACAGCAACAACCCGACCGCCGACTCCGCCGCCATGGTCATCACCACCGCGAACAGCATCGGCCGCAGCTTCCGCCCGACCGCACCGAGCCCGCCCAAGCCCAGCCCGCCCGAAACCGGCACCCTGCCACCACGCGGCAACGACACCAGCAACCCCGCCGCCACCGCACAAGCCGCCGCGCACAGCCAGAACAGCCCGCCGAACCCGAGCACCCCCAGCAACGTCAACCCCGCCACGAACGCCACCCACGACCCGGTCTCCTGCGCCGTCAACAAGCGCGGGAACACCGCCGAGTCCTCCGCCAGCCGCTCGCTGACGATCGACCGCACCGCCACCCACAGCAGCGCACCGCCGGCACCCCCGACCGCCGCCGCCCCGTAAGCCGCGAAAGCGTTGCCCGCCAACGCATATCCCGCACACGACACCGCGTACAGCAACGCCCCCGAAGCGGCCACGTACCGCCGCTCGAACCGGTCCGACAGCACCCCCGCCACCGGACGCACGAGCATCGACAACGCCATCTCCACGGCCATCAGCACGCCGACCTCGACCGGCCGCAACCCGATCGCCACGCCCGCCCACAACGGCAGCACGAAGTCGATCAGCTCGGTCGGCCCGTTCGTCAGCGTGGCCGCCCACAGCGTCCACCGCTCCCTGCGCAGCGCAACCCCCATCACAAACAACCCCCAACAAACTCCGAACAGCGTTCGATCTACTCCGAACCGTATACTGAGTTTCACCATGACCGCCAACCGCGCCCTCGAACTGCTCTGGCGCGACGACCGCCGCCCGGCCCGCGGCCCGCAGCGCGGCCTCACCGTGGACCGGGTCGTCCGGGCCGCGATCGAGGTCGCCGAGGCGGACGGCCTGGCCGCGCTGTCCATGCGCCGGGTCGCGCAGCACCTGGGCGTCGGCACCGCCTCGCTCTACACCTACGTCCCCGGCAAGACCGAGCTGGAAGCGCTGATGCTGGACGTGATCGGCGCCGACGACCCGCTCCCCCACGAACGCCCCGGCGACTGGCGGGCCAAGCTGGAGGCCTGGGCACGCGCGGACTGGGCCGAGTTCCGCGCTCACCCGTGGGTGCTCCAGCTGGTCAACAAATCACCCGCGCCCGGCCCGAACCTGTTGCGCTGGATCGACTCCGCGCTGCGCGTGTTCGACGGCACCGGCCTGTCCGAGGCGGAGAAGATGGCCGCGGTCGAGTCGGTGGACGCCTACGTGCGCGGCCTCGCGCGCCAGCACCTCGACCAGGCCGAACCCGACCCCGAGCAGGACCGCCTGCTGGCCGAGCTGGTCGACTTCACCCGCTACCCGAGCCTCCTGCGCGTCCTGCGCGCGGGCGTGCGGCCGTGGTCGGGCGACCAGTTCGAGTTCGGGCTCCAGCGGCTGCTCGACGGCATCGCGGCGCTGATCGACAACCGCTCTGCGCCACCCGAAGGACACCAGTAGCCCGATCAGGTGAAAGCGCCGGTCGGCGTCACATCGGCGTAACGCAGGTCACAGTGCCGTCGACTCCCCCGTTGTGCGGCGCGACCGCCCTGCGGGGTCGTGCCGCGAAACCCAGCCATCACACCCGTTCCGGCAAATGGCGTCGGGGGCCATTCGCCGTCGAAAGGCGGTCTGGCCATGCGGTCCTACCCTGCTCGTCGCCGTTTCGCGCGCACTTCCCGGCGGGTCACCGCCGCCCTCACGAGCTTCGCGCTCACCGTGCTGGGCCTGGTCGTCACCACGCCGTCCGCGCACGCCGCCCAGGACGCCGACGTGGCCGCGATCGCCGCCGGGTTGCAGGAGTTCGCCGACTTCAGCAGAGCGCTCGGATCGGTCGGCGAACTGGGCAAGGCCGTGCCGCTGCTCGGGGTCAGTCCCGGCGGCGCGCTGGGCTTCCAGGACCTCGTCGCGAAGACGATCCACGAGCCGTTGAAGGACAAGGAGCACTTCAGCGACCTCGCGGGCAGCTACCCGCTGGGCGGCGACCGCCCCGGCACGCTGACCGTGGCGACCAGCCAGAACGGGTCCGTGCAGCGGGTCGACGTGACCCTGCACGTCACCAAGGTCGCCGATCAACAACCGGTCAGCGTCGCCAGTTCGAGCCCACCGCTGACGTTCACCACCTCCGGCGCGGTGGACGTGACCTTCACCCTCGACGCCACGCTGCACTTCGCCTACGACTCGGCGCGCCAGTGGTTCTACGTGGTCAAGGACGACGCCTCGCCGAAGCTCTCGGTGGGCGTCAAGGGCGAGTTGGACGCCTCCGCCGGCCCCACCGCCGGTTTCGGCATCCTCGGCGTCGACCTGGACAAGGCGAACTCGCACCTGACCGTCGAAGCGAACATCACCGCGACCGCCGACGACCCCGATGGTGACGGCAGGCTCGCCACCGATCCGCCCGCTGTGGGCACCGGCACCGCCGAACTGGCCGCGTCCGGCGCAGCGGCGGGCCTGTTCCACATCGGACTGGGTTCACCGGCGGGCAAGGTCGACGCCGCGCTCCAGTTCACCGCCCAACCCCTGGCCGGCACGTCGGTCGGCGGCGTGACCGGCAAGGTCGAGGTGAAGTGGCCGGACATCGCCACCGGCTCCCCCGTGGTGACCGTCGGCGCCTCGGACCTCGCCCAGCTCACCCGGTTCACCACGCTCAGCCCGCGCGACCTGCTGGAGGGCCTGAGCCACCTGGTCAGCTCGATCGAGGCGGTCCAACGCGCCCAGTGGGGCGAGCAGGCCAAGCCGATCGGCAACGTGAACCTGCCGTTCATGCGCGGCACGCTGGCCGACGCCGTGGCCGCGGGCTCGGTGCTCAAGGACTTCGTGGACGCCAACGTCTTCAACCCGGACAAGGGCGACGACCCCGCCAAGGCCGGCCTGCCGAAGTTCAGCTCGATCCAGGAGATGTTCTCGAAGCTGAACACCGGACCGATCGCGGTGTCCGGTGTGGACTTCGACGACACCAGCAAGAAGCTCGCGTTCACCCTGACCATGACCCGCAACGCGCCCAACGACGGCGCCAAGCTGGACGTGGTCGCGGAACTGACCTCCGGCCAGGGCGCCAACGTCAGCTACGAACCCACCAAGCTCACCCACACCGGCAAGACCAAGCCGTGGCCCACGGACCACTTCAAGGGCCGCATCGTGTCCGCCGGCACCTCGCAGGGCGTGGTGAAGAACAACACCGGCGACGTGATCGAGCTGGAGGAGCCGTGGAGCGGCGGCACGCCCGCGCCCGGCGCCCCGTACAAGGTCAACTCGCCCGACCCGATGACCGGCCAGGTCACCTTCGGCGACACCTTCTCGTCCAAGGGACTGCGCGACGCCAACGCGCTCAACGCCACCGCCACCGTCAAGCCGGGCTTCGTCGCCACCGCCACCCTGGTGCTGGACCTGCGCGACCCGATCACCGGCGACGCCTGCAAGCCGCTGGACCCGGACGCCGCCGCCACCGGCTGCCCGTTCGCGGACAAGAACCCCGACGGCACCACGACCCTGGTCACCAGCCTGCCGCGCACGCCGGACCGGTTCCTGCTGCGCACCGGCGGCGACCTGATCAAGGCCGACGCGCCCGTGGACACCAAGGTCGACGTCAACGGCAGCGTCGGCTACCTGAAGGTGCATCTGTCCGGCGACCTGTCGATGTCCAAGAAGGACGGTTCGGCGAACATGCTGACCGTCGGCCTGAAGAAGGTCGGCGACGCGGACGGCGACCTGCCGCTGTCCCAGGTGTTCCCCAAGCTCGTCGACGACCTGGGCACGCCCGCGAAGGAGCCGGAGAACCTGCTCACCGTCGCGGTCGGCGCGAAAGCCACCGCCACGGTCAAGCTCGACGTCCCCGGCATCACGGACTTCTTCGGCGGGCCGGTCGAGGTCGGTGTGACCATGCCCGACATCACCAACCCGTCGGACGTGCAGTTCACCGGCCTGGACAAGCTGGACAAGGCCAAGGCGTTCGACTTCGACCCGGACAACCCGCGCGCCATGTTCGGCCAGCTCATCAAGGCGTTGCAGGTGCTCAACGCGTCCCTGCAGAAGGTCGACGGCGACGGCTCGGTGAAGACCGCGCTGACCACGCCGCTGCCCGTGGTCGGCAAGTCGCTGAGCGAACTGCTCGGCAGCGCCGACTCCGGCTCCGGACCGAAGGTCGAGTACGGCAACACCACGTTCAACGGCAAGAGCGTCGGCTACATCAAGGACACCGGCCGCACGTTCGGCGACGACCACGAGAAGCGGGCCGTGCTGGTGGGCACGCAGGTGATGGTGGTCGTGGACGCCGACCAGAACCAGGTGCTGCTGAGCGAACCGTGGGCCAACCCGCCCGCGAAGGGCACCGCCTACACCTTCCGCAGCCCGCTGGAGGACGCGGTCGACAAGCTGACCGCCGCCCCGCCGGACTACCTGCAGGACCTGGTGGCCGTGCTGAACGACGCGCTGCCCGACGGCAGCGGGGTGTCGTTCGCGTTCCAGCAGGTCGACGACAAGCCGTCGATCGTGCTCAACGTGGACGTGAAGCGCAACGTCGCCACCGCGCAGCCGGTGCGGTTCTCGTTCACCGACGAGAAGGGCACCAGCCGGTCGCTGGTCTCCGCCGAGGGCGAGGCGACCGCGAACCTGGCGCTGACCGGGTCCACCAAGATCGGGTTCGTGCTGCCGCTGTCCAAGGACGGCACGCCGGACGACGCCACCGAGCTGAAGGTGCTGCCCACCTCCACGGTCGACCTGACCGCGCACGGCGGGATCTCCGGCGTGGTCAAGTCGTCGGTCGGCCCGCTGTCGATCGCGCTGGGCAACCCCGGCGGGTCGGAGAAGGCCGTGGTGAACGCGCACTACAGCGCGCACCTGGGCTACGGACCCGGCGGCACGGCCCCGGTCCCGCTGGCCGATTTCGTCAAGAACGTGTCGCTGAGCCTCAACGGCGACAACCAGCCGGTGACCTGCCCCGGTGACCCGGCGGCGGGCACGGACCTCGCGCTGTGCGCGGTGATGCCGGTGTTCGTCAGCTCCGACAACCAGAACTGGACCAAGCTCGCCGCGCCGGGCGACTCGTTCATCGTGCGGCTGCCCCGCCAGGCGGCCGACCTCGGTGAGGCGTTCTCGTTCAGCCCGGACCTGCCCGGCGGCGTCAAGCGGTTCGAGATGCCCACCGACATCGGCCAGAAGATCATCGACGCGCTGCTGGACTTCTCGCAGTTCGGCGACGGCATCGAGAAGTACCTGGCGATGATCGAACGCGCGCTGCGCACGGCCGCGTTCGACGGCAAGCTCCCGCTGGTCGGCGACGACCTCCAGCAGGGCGCGGACAGGTTCGGCCGGCTGCGCAGCAAGATCCAGCAGGCCATGGCGCAGATGCCCGGCGGCGGGCGGGTGAACAACACCGGCGAACTCGCCGACTGGGTCAACAACCACCTCAAGCCCGCGGTCGGCAGCGCGGTCACGGTCGGCTTCACCTGTGACGCCACGCTGCAACCCGCGACCGGCCCGACCGCGTCCGCGCAGGGCACCAAGGGCACGACCAAGTACGAGTACGGCATCGTCGCCTCGGCGCAGGGCAAGGACGCGCCGCCGGCGTACGTCGAGGTGCTCGACGGCAACGCCACCCTGGGCGAGCAGAACTTCAACCTGCTGGGCTGGACCAAGTCCGCCTACGCCACCAGCTACAAGATCATCCGCAAGGACGGCGGCGACTGGAAGGTCGTCGCGGAGGGTCTGAGCGGCGCGACGGTGGCCTACGAGGACAAGAGCCCGACGCTGGGCGGCGCGGCCTACGTGCCGGAGACCACCAACCCGAAGCTGTCGGACTGCCCGGACGCGGCGGTGTTGCGGGACATCACCGGCGCCACGTTCACCTTCGACCTGTGCGACGGCAAGGTCGACCCGAGCGACACCTGCGCGACCAACGAGCTGAGCCTGACCCGGCCGCTGGACCTGGGCATCCCGGGCCTGTCGCTGCGCGAGGCCGCGGACCCGACCCAGCGCAAGGGCGTCACCGCGGGCCTGTCCTACCGGCTGCACGTGAAAGTCGGCGTGGACAAGAGCACCGGGTTCTTCGTGGCCACGCAGGACATCGACCGCCCGGAGCTGGGCCTCAAGCTCGGCTTCGAGCTGCCCGACGAGATGAAGGCGCAGCTGGCCTTCCTGGAGGTCGGGCTCAAGCAGCACGAGGGCGGCGCGACCGACCTGTTCGCCGGCAGGTTCTACGTCGACCTGCACAAGAAGGACCAGCAGGCCTGCTTCGAGAACTGCACCGTCGACACCGACGCCCGCATCGCGCTGGCCGACCTGGCCGACGTGACGCGGGTGGCGGACGTGTCGCTGGCCGCGAAGGTCGGCATCGACTGGGACTTCGACGTCACCGCCGGTCCCCTGCCGGGCATCTCCGGCTGGTTCCACCTGAAGTGGGAGTGGACGCTGGGCCAGAAGCCCGGCGAGGGCGTGCCGGAGATCGCGTTCTACGACGTGACGCTCCACGCCGGCAAGTTCCTGGGCTCGGTGCTCAAGCCGATCGTGGACAAGGTGGCGCTGTTCACCAAGCCGGTGCAGCCCGTCCTGGACCAGCTCTACGCGCCGATACCGGTGCTGTCGGACCTGTCGCGCGCGGTCGGCGGCGGCGACGTCAACCTGGTCACCATCGCCAAGGCGTTCAGCACCATCGCGGGCGGCCCGGACCTGGAGTTCGTGGACAAGATCCTGCGCACGCTCCAACTGGTCAGCCAGATCACCGACAACGGCGGCGCGATCGACATCGGCGACTTCACCGTGCTGGGCGAACAAGCCCTGGAGACGGAGAACTCGCCGGACACCGCCGCGAAGCTGATCGACAAGTCCACGCTCAACTTCCAGGACCTGCGCACCAAGGTCGACGAGGAGAACGGTGGCAGCGGCATGGTCGGCGAGGGCGGCAAGGGCAACTCCGCCGGCTTCTCCTTCCCGATCCTCAAGGAGCCGGCCAAGCTGTTCGGCCTGCTCATGGGCCAGGACGTGGACCTGATCAAGTTCGACTCCGGCGCGCTGCGGCTGGCGTTCTCCTACAGCCAGTCCTTCGGCCCGGTGTACGCGCCGCCGCCGGTGCTGGTCAGCATCTCCGGCAGCGCGTCGGTGGAGGCCCGGTTCCGCGCCGGCTTCGACACCTACGGCATCCGCAAGGCGATCGAGAACAAGCAGGTCGCGGACATCCTGGACTCCGTCTACCTGGAGACCACGGACGACGCCGGCAAGCCGCTGCCCGTGGTGACCTTCCGCGGTGAGCTGGCCGCGGGCGCGGCGGTGAGCGTCGTGCTGATCGAGGTGGGCATCAAGGGCGGCGTGGCGCTGACCATCAACCTGAGCTGGGCGGACCCGAACAACGACGGCAAGTTCCGGTTCTTCGAGTTCACCAAGGTCGCGCTGAACAACCCGATGTGCCTGTTCAACATGGACGGCAGGCTGAGCCTGTTCCTGAAGGTGTACATCACGATCGGGTTCTCGCCGTTCAGCGTGTCGTTCGACTTCACGCTGGCCGACATCACCTTGCTCGACTTCTCGGTCAAACCCGACTGCGAGCCACCACCTCCGACCTTGGCGCACCTCGACGGCACCACGCTCGTGCTGCACGTCGGTGACACCCACACGGGTGCCCGCGGCCACTCGGCGTGGACCGCGCGGGGCAACGAGGAGAAGTGGACCGTCACCCAGTTGGTGAACAAGGACGGCGGGTTCGAGGGCTTCGCGGTCAGCGCGCTCGGGTTCCGCGAGGAGCACCGGGACAAGAACCTGACCAAGGTGTTCGCCGACGCCACCAACGACACCGGCAAGCGCGTGTTCGTCTTCCAAGGTGACGGCGACAAGAGCGGTGCGGGTGAGGACAAGGCGGCCGAGGCCAAGCCGTTCGACAAGGCGGTCGAGGTGACCGGCGGCAAGGCCGACGACTCGATCAAGACCGGCATCGGCCCGTCCACGGTCGACGGCGGTCCGGGCAACGACCAGATCACCACCGGTGACCTGCACTCCGCGTTCGGCGGCAAGGGCACGGCGACCGTGAACGGCGGCGACGGCGACGACTCGATCACCGTCGGCGGCGCGGGCGACACCGTGAACGGCGGCGCGGGCAAGGACCGCATCGCGGCGGGCCTGGGCGCGAACACGCTCGACGGCGGCGACGGCGACGACACCATCGGCATCGCCTCCGACAGCCCGTTGGCCGACACCAACCCTGGCAAGGCGCAGTACGTGGCGCAGAAGAACACCATCGTCGGCGGCCACGGCAGCGACAAGATCTCCGGCGGTTCCGGTCCGGACTCGATCTACACCGGCTTCCGCATCGGCGACCCCGTCGACGAGACCGGGGTGGACGAGCCGGGTTGGCCGGACAAGACCGTGGTCAACGGCGACATCGTGGACGCCACCAACACCGTGGACACCGGCACGGGTTCGGACACCGTGTACGGCAGCCAGGGCGTGGACATGGTCACCGGGCGCTCCAAGCCCGACCAGGTCGACGACATCCGCGGCGGCGGCAACAACGACGTGCTGACCGGCGGGTTCGGCAAGGACAAGGTGTTCGGCGGCCCCGGCGACGACTACGTGGTCGCCGAGCCGTCCGACGTGGGCGGCGTGACCGGTTCGGGCGACTTCGGCCCGGTGCGCGCGGTCGGCCACCGGCCGTTGCCCGCGGGCGTGTCCCCGTCGTCGAAGCTGCTGGTCGGCGGGTACGGCAACGACCACGTCATCGGCGGCGACGGCGGTGCGGAGATCTACGGCGACCGCTACGCCAACCCGTGCACCCCGCCCGGCGACCCGGCGTCCAAGCCGCCGGCCGAACCGCTGGACAGCGCGGACGGGCGCGACCTGATCACCGGTGGCACCGGGGTCGAGGTGGTCGCGGCCGGCGGCGCGGCGGACGGCGTCGACCTGCGGTCCAACGCCGACCTGGCGTGCGGGCAGCTCGGTGACGACGTGGTCGGCGGCGGCAACGACGACGACACCCTGTACGGCGGCGGAGGGCTGGACCTGGTGTACGGCGACGCCGGCAAGGACAACGTCTACGGCAACGACGACAACGACACCCTCTACGGCGGCACGCAGGACGACGTCGTCGAGGGCAACAACGGGTCGGACACCGCGTTCGGCGGTGCGGACACCGACGTCGTGGTCGGCGGCACCCGCAAGGCCGGCGAGGCCGACCAGGGCGACACCCTGTACGGCGACGCCGGGACGGACCTGGTCATCGGCGACAACGGCGACGGGCCGGTCGGCACCGGTGGACCGTTCGACCTCGACGGCGCGAACGCGGCGGCCGGCGGTCCGGACTTCGTGTTCGGCGGCGACGCGGACGACCGGGCGTTCGGCGGTCTGGCGCACGACGAGGTGTCCGGCGGTGCGAACGACGACCACCTGGAGGGCAACAACGCCGACGACGTCGTCCACGGCGACGGCGGCGAGGACCGGGTGGTCGGCGGTTCTTCGCAGGTGGCGTCCACTGTGGACGGTCACCAGGCGGGCCGGCCGGACGCCGGCGACAAGCTGTTCGGCGACTCCGGCCCCGACGTCGTGACCGGCGACAACGCGGTCCTGACGCTGGGCGAGCCCTCTCCGATCACTCTGGGTCGTGGTTTCGCCAAGCAGCACAAGATCACGCTGCTCGACCTGGGCTACTCCCCCACCGCGGGGACGTCCGGTGACGACCTGATCAGCGGCGGCACCGAGCAGGACGTGCTGCTGGCCCAAGGCGGCGCGGACACCGTGACCGGCGACGACGCCGACGACTACGCCGAGGGCGGCCCCGGTGGCGACACCGTCTCGGGCAACGAGGGCCAGGACGACCTGGTCGGCGGCTCGTCCACCGAGGAAGCCGCGGGCGTCGGACAACCCGACGTCGGCGACACCATCCACGGCAACAACGGCCAGGACGTCGCTCTCGGCGACAACGGATCGCTGCTGCGCACCGGTCCGCCGTCGCGGCTGACGCAGGAACGCGGCATGACCCCGCGCGGGATCGTGCTGCTGGACCTGGGCCTGACCCCGCACGCCGACTCGTCCGGCGCGGACGAGGTGTGGGGCGACGACGCCACCGACGTGCTGCTCGGCCAGGGCGGTCCCGACCGCCTGAAGGGCAATGCGGCCGACGACTACGTCGAGGGCGACCAGGGCGTCGACTGGATCGAGGGCAACGACGGCAACGACGACCTAGTGGGCGGCAGCAGCACGCCGTTGACCGGGTCCTCGGGGCAGACCGACGCGGCCGACGCGGTGTTCGGCGGCAACGGCGACGACATCGGCATCGGCGACAACGGCGTCGTGAACCGGCCCGCCGCCGGCGAGACCCCGACCCGGGCGACCCAGCGGCTGGCCGCGACCGGCGGCAACCCGATCACCGGCCGGGTCGTGGTCGAGTACGACCTCGCGCCGGCGCCCCCGGCCGACCGGTTCGGCGACGACCGGATGTCCGGCGGGTCGGGCGTGGACGTGCTGTGGGGCCAGGACGGCGGTGACTTCCTGTCCGGCGGCGGCCAGGCCGACTACATCGAGGGCAACGGCGGCGCGGACGTGCTGCGCGGCGACCTCGGCCTGGGCGAGCCTTCGTCGGAGACCACGGTCGTGCCACTGGCCGACCCGGGCTGGCCGGGTGCACCTTCGCCCGACCTGGACGGCAACGACCCGTCACACGGCCAGGACGACATGATCGGCGGCAGCGCGGCGGCCGGGTTCCGCGACGGCGGTGACGCCTTCGAGGGCAACGGCGCGGACGACGTGCAACTCGGCGACAACGGCTCCCTGGTCCGAACTGTCGAGGGTCAGCCGGGTTCGATGAAGGAGAAGGTCTACACCGAGCGGTACGCGGCCGGTCTGGTGCCGGACAACGCGACCGTGTCCCGCACGCACGACCCGGACCTGCCCGGACCGGCCACCCGGTTCTGCACCACCGCGCAGGCCACGTGCGAGCCCGTGGGCGCTTTCGGCGACGACACCATGTTCGGCGACGACGGCAACGACGGGATGTGGGGCCAGGACGGCAACGACACCATGACCGGGTCCACCGGCGACGACGACATGTACGGCGAGTTGGGCAACGACACCATGTTCGGCAACGACGGCGAGGACGCCATGCTCGGCGACCGCGGCGGCGTGGTGAACGAGCGGCTCAACCCGGACGACGTGGCCGCGCGCGGCTTCACGACGTCGATGAGTTCGGTGCCGCAGGAGTCCTACACCGGGTTCCGGCCGGGTGCCTACGACCGGCGCGTCGACCTGCTGCACGACGTGGACGGCGACCAGTTCATCGGCGGTTCGTCGTCGGCCGCCATGCCGCACAACGGCATCGCGGAGGGCGGCGACGACCGGATCCGGGGCGGGAACGGCGCGGACAACATCCACACCGGCTTCGGCGACGACCTGGCCAACGGCGACAGCGGCGGCGACCAGGTGTTCGGCGGCGACGGCGCGGACGTCCTGTGGGGCGGCAAGGGCTGCGACCCGGCGGCACCCACCCCGGACTGCCTGGTGAACGGCACGTTCAACCCGGACGCGCGGGGCACCGACGACCGGTACGTCGACCACGTCTTCGGCGGCGTCGGCGGCACGTCCGCCGCGTCCCAGGCCGGCGCGATCGGCTCGGACGTGATCGACTTCAACCCGCGCGGCACCTACCCGGCCGGCTGCGCGACGGGTCCGTGGCCCGGGTCCCTGGGCAGCGGTTTCGTCGACCCGTGCAGCTGGTTCGAGATGACCGAGAAGGCCAACGACACCGCCGACCCCGCTTCCTTGGCGGACAACCAACACCACCAGGGCACGGACTGGCTCTACGGCGGCTGGGACCGCGACGTCCTCCAGGGCGACGTGTCCGGCAACGGCCCCAACCCGGGCGACCGCCTCATCGACTGGTCGGGCGCGTACAACCTGTACACGCACTGCAACGCGGCTTATGGCGGGTACAACGACATCCGCCAGCGGAGCCCCGGGATGGAGACCTTCCTCCAGAAACTGGCGTGGGGCACGGGCGCGGGCCAGGTCGTGTCCGACGCCACCACACCGGGCACGTCAGCGTTCCGCGAACTGGCCTTGGTGTACCCGGCCGACAACAACGCCCACGGCACCGGCCAGGCCTACCCGACCACCCCGGGCCACTTCGACGACCCGGTCTCCTGCACCGACTGATCTCCTGGACGGCTCGGCCGCCCCACTCCGGTGGGGCGGCCGAGCCGCGTTTCAGCCGAGAACGCGTTCCGCGACCGCGAAGTCCGCATTGCACGCCGGACAAGTCGCCCGGCCGAACAGGTGCAGCAGAACGCGCGCCACACGCGGGTTCCCGTGTCCGCTCGCGAGATCGTGCGCCCGCCGCTCAACGCCCTCCAACTCCAGCGGATCGGCCGGTCGGGCGGGAGTCGACTCGCCACCCTCCTCGGTGCACGTCCCGTCCACCACCGAAATCACGAGGTTGGCGCTGCAACTCCCGCACTCGACCTCGTACTCCTCCGCCGCCACGCCCCACGCCAGCACGTCCTGCCACCGCGCCGAGCCCTCGAAGGCCAGCAGCGCCTCCAGCAAATACGCGTAAGTCTCCTCGTCCGCCGAAGGCAGCAGCTCGATCGCCTTGTGCCGCAACCGTTCCACGGCCTCGGCGTGCTCCGTCAGCGCTTCCTCGAAGTCGGCGACGATCGCGCCGGCCAACGCCACCGCCTGGCCCGCGTAGATCGGTTCGGGCCGCCCCGCCAAGTCCGCCAGCCGGGGAAGTGCCGCATAACTGGCCGGATACGTCGTGCCCTGGTGGCACAAGGCGGACCACAGGTCGCTCCACCCGGCGTCGTCGGGGTCGGTGGCGAGGCGGTCCAGGAGGGCGGGGATGTCCTCGGCGGTGCCGTAGGCGTGGGTCAGCTGGGACCAGTCGGTCATGCGCGTGATCACATCACACCAGGTGAGACGGGCCAAACGGGACGTTCTTGACATGTTTCGATCCTCAACTCGAAACTTTAGGAGCCACCGCCACTCGATCATCCAGAAGGGGTGCTGTGGTGTCCACCAACCCTCGCCACACGAAGGCGCGGTCAATGCTCGTCCTGCTGGCGGTGTCCGTCCTCGCGCTCGCCGGCGCCCTCACGGCGGTCGCAAACACCAATGCGGTCGCGGCGGCTGTTGAGGACGATGGTGCGGATTGTCCGGTGAGCACGCCGGGCTCGTTGCAGACCAACGCGAAGTTGCCCGACCCGTTCAAACGCCTCGACGGGACACGGATCTCCAGCAAAGCCGACTGGCGCTGCCACCGCGCCCAGACCCGCGAACTGGCCGAGCGGTACGTCTACGGCGACAAGCCCGGAAAGCCCGCCACCGTCACGGGATCGGTGTCCAACACCAACATCTCCGTCAACGTCTCCCACAACGGCCGCACCGCGAGCTTCTCCGCGCGCGTCGAGCTCCCGAGCGGCACCGGTCCCTTCCCCGCTGTCGTGGTCGTGGGCGGGCTGGGTGCGGACACCGCCACGATCAAGGCCGCGGGCGCCGCGGTGATCAACTACGACCCGCTGGCCGTCGGCCGCGAAGGCACGCCGCGCAGCAACAAGCAGGGCGCGTTCTACACCATCTACGGCTCGTCCAGCAGCACCGGTCTGCTGGCGGCGTGGGCGTGGGGCGTGAGCCGGATCATCGACGTGGTCGAGCAGTCCGGCGGCACGGTGCTCAAGGCGGACGCGACCGGCGTGACGGGGTGCTCGCGGTACGGCAAGGCGGCGTTCGCGATCGGGGCGTTCGACCAGCGGATCGCGCTGACCATGCCGGTCGAGTCGGGCAGTGCCGGGGTGCCGGCGTTGCGGGCCATCCCGGGTGAGAGCGGCGCGCAGCCGTTGAGCAGCGCCTACGGCGAGCAGCCGTGGCTGGGTGACGCGTTCAGCCCGTTCACCGGCAACCCGAACACGCTCCCGGTCGACACCCACCAGGTGATCGGCATGATCGCGCCGCGCGGGCTGTTCATCATGGAGAACCCGCACGTCGACTGGTTGGGCGCGCGGTCGGGCAGCGTCGCGGCGCTCGCCGGGGCCGAGGTCTACAAGGCGCTGGGCGTCGGGGAGAACATCAGCTACTGGTCGGACGTCCAGGACGGCGCGCACTGCGCCGCGCGGTCGGAGTGGCGGGCACCGTTGCAGCAGAACATCCAGAAGTTCCTGGTCAAGAGCGGCGGGACGACGGGCACGTTCCGGATCTCCAGCCGCAAGGCCGGGTCGCTCGCGGAGTGGAAGGACTGGCAGACGCCCACCCTGACCGACGGCCCGACCACGTCCACGACCACCACGTCCGCGACAACCACGTCCGCGACAACCACGACGACGACCACCACGACGACGCCGACCACCACCACGTCGACCCCGCCCGGTGGCTGCTCGGCGTCGGTGTCGGTCAACCAGTGGACCGGCGGGTTCGTCGCAACCGTCCGGGTGACGGCGGGCTCGTCGCCCATCGCGGGGTGGGCGGTGACGGCGACCCTGCCGCAGGGCTCCTCGGTGACCAACGCCTGGAACACCAACCGGAGCGGCAACAGCGGGACGGTGGAGTTCACCAACGTCTCGTTCAACGGGTCGCTCGCGGCCGGCCAGTCGACCGAGTTCGGTTTCCAGGGCACGGGCACCGGCACGGGCCTCGCACCCACCTGCGCCGGCCGGTAGCGCACGTAGGGCGGACACCCGCCAGGTGACGTAGGTTGGGTGGGTGCCGGACCAGTTGCCGAACGGGCGTCACGGCGGCCCCGCGGCCGTGACCAGGGTACTGCTGGTCTTCGCGGCCGTCGGGGCCGTCCTGGCCGCCCTGCTGACCGTTGTCGGCGCGCAGGACGTCGTGCCCGGCCGGCCCCAGGCCGCGCCCACCACCACAACGGCCGAAGCCACCACGACGACCACCACCACGACCACGACCCCGCCGCCGGACCCGTGCACGGTGAAGGCCGCCTCGCTCACCCTCCGGCACAAGCTCGCCCAGCTGCTGATGGTCGGCGTCGACCCGCGCGGCAGCGAGGACGCGCTCAACGTGGTCCGGGCCGAGCAGGTCGGGGCGATCTTCATCGGCGGCGACGCCACCGGCCTGCTCACCGGCGGACTGGACGTCGTCCGGGCCGCCGCCACCCTGCCGCTCGTGGTCGCCGTGGACGACGAGGGCGGGCGGGTCCAGCGGGTCGAGATGCTCGACGGGGACATGCCCAGCGCCCGCCGGATGGCCCAGGACATGTCCCCCGAGCAGGTCCGCGCGCTGGCCCGGGACCGGTCGACGGCCCTGCGCAACCGGGGCGTGACGATGGACCTCGCGCCCGTGCTCGACATCAGCGCCCAGCCGGACGACGCCGTCATCGGCGACCGGTCGTTCAGCCCCGACCCGGCCACCGCCGCGACCTACGCCCAGGCCTTCGCCGAGGGCCTGCGGGACGCGGGCACGACCCCCGTCCTCAAGCACTTCCCCGGCCACGGCAACGCCAGCGGCGACTCCCACCAGGGCGCGGTGACCTCCCCGCCGCTGGACGCCCTGCGCCAGGCCGACCTCCTGCCCTACCGCGACATCGGCCGCTACGGACCGGTCGTGGTGATGCTCGGGCACATCGACGTCCCCGGTCTGACCGGCGGGCTCCCGGCGACGCTGAGCCCCGAGGCCTACGGGCTGCTGCGCGGCGAGTACCGGTTCGGCGGACCGGCGATGACCGACGACCTGGGCGCCATGCGCGCGGTCACCGACCGGGTGGACCTGCCCGAAGCCGTCCGGCTGGCCCTGGCGGCGGGCGCGGACATCGCGCTGTGGTCCACCGGCGGCCGGACCGGCGAGGTCCTGGACCACCTGGAAGCGTCGGCGGCATCGGGAACCCTGCCCGCCGCGCGGGTCGACGAGGCCGCGCGGCGCGTGCTGGCCATGAAGGGCGCGTGCTGACTTTTCTGCGTACCGCGTGCAGCAAATCGGGTCGCTGCGCCGTTTCCGGGGTATGGAGTTCGCCCACAGGGAGTCGGCGCAGACGGAGTTCGCCCAGCGGGAGTTCGCCCAGCGGGAGTTCGCCCAGCGGGAGTTCGCCCAGCGGGAGTTCGCGCAGTACGTGACCAGCCAGTCGGCGGCGCTGGTGCGGTTCGCCACGGCCCTGACCGGCCGGTCGCGGCTCGCCGAGGACCTGGTGCGCGACGCCCTGTGCCGGGCCTACGTCCGGTGGGACCGGATCTCGGCCGCGCCGCACGCCCGCGTCCGCGGCCTGGTCGTCGCGGAGTACCTGTCGTGGCGACGCCTGTTCACCGCCCGGACCGGCCCGGACGCCGTGCACCGGCTGGCCGTGCTGCCGCGCAAGCAGCGGGCGGCGGTGGTGCTGCGGTACTACGCGGGCCTGCCCGACCACGAGATCGCCGCCCACCTGGGGTGGCGGGAGTCCACCGTGCGCACCCGGATCGCGCGCGCCCTCGCCACCCTGCCCGATCAGCGGTAGCTCCGCAGGTCAGCGGCAGTCCTGCCGCCCAGCGGCAGTCCTGCGTCACCGGCAGTTCAGCGTCATCGGCAGTTCAGCGTCATCGGCAGTTCAGCGTCATCGGCAGTTCAGCGTCATCGGCAGTTCAGCGTCATCGGCAGTTCAGCGTCATCGGCAGTTCTGGGGGCCGGCGCTGTCCAGACCGGCCTCGGACGCGACCTTCAGCACCTCGACGTCGCCGGGGTTGTTGTGGATGTCCACGTAGGTCGCGACCGTGTTGACGATGCAGCGGTGCCGCCACCCCGTCCACCCGTACAGCTTGCCCTCGTCGGAGGTGTCGCACGGCTCCGACCCGCGGCCCTCCTGCGGGCAGATGCAGCCCAGGTCGCCTTCTGCGGCGGCGGGGGCAGGACGGACGTGGGCACGCGCGGCTGGGGCGGTTGGATCGCGGTCGCCTGGTAGGCGGACGGGTCGACGGCGTGGGCGATGCCGAAGTCGATCACGCGCGGGCCGTCGTCGGCGAGCAGGACGTTGGCCGGCGTGAGGTCGCGGTGGACCAGCCCGCAGGCGTGGATCGCGGGCGGAACGTTAGTGATCATCGCACCCGGGCGTCCCGGCGGTGTCCGGTTGCGGTCACGCCCGGTGCCGATAACCGTTGGACGCCGCGGTCCGGGCCGCAGCAGGATCGGGCCATGCGCCAAGAGGACATCTGGGACGCCGAAACCGCCGCGAACTACGACACGCCCGGCACCGGCATGTTCGCGCCCGAGGTGCTGAACCCGGCCGTGGAGCGGCTGGCGACCCTGGCCGACGGCGGTCGGGCGTTGGAGTTCGCCGTGGGCACCGGACGGGTCGCGATCCCACTGGCCGAGCGCGGGGTTCCGGTGACCGGGATCGAGCTGTCCGCGGCCATGATCGCCAGGTTGCGGGAGAAGGCCGACGAGTCGAAGGTTCCGGTGGTGGTGGGCGACATGGCGACCACCGTGGTCCCCGGCGAGTTCACTCTGGTTTACCTGGTCTACAACACGATCTCCAACCTGCTCACGCAGGACGAGCAGGTCGACTGCTTCCGCAACGCGGCTCGCCACCTGGTGCCGGGTGGTCGGTTCGTGGTCGAGCTGTGGGTGCCGGAACTGCGCGCGCTCCCTCCGGGACGCGAGGCGACCGTATGGCACAACGAACCCGGCTACATCGGCCTCGACACGTACGACGTGCTCAACCAGCACGTGGTCTCCCACCACTTCCGGTTCGGGGAGGACCGGCGAGCGACCCTGGCCCGGAGCCCGCACCGGTACATCTGGCCGGCGGAACTGGACCTGATGGCCCGGCTGGCGGGGTTCGAGCGGGAGAGCAGGCACGCGGACTGGTCTGGGAGCCCGTTCACCGCCGACTCCCGATCCCACGTGACCACTTACGTCAAACCGCTCTTGTCGTAGCCTCGCGCCCGTGTTCTCGTGGCAGGACATGTCGGTGAGGATCATGCCGTTCCACCAGTAGCCGAGGCCGTCGAGCGCGTCCGGGGGTGGTGGCGGTGGACGAGCGGAGCACACCGGTCGTGGTGGTGAGGGTGTCGACCCACCAGAGCTGTCCGACGCCGTCGGCCACGAAGCAGGTGGTGAACTCGCCGGGGATCGGACCGCTGGTGTCGCGGTAGTAGAGCGCGTAATGCGCTGGGCGGGTCTTCGGCCTACGGCTGCCCGAGCCGTCCTCCCGCTGGACGCCGTGGGCTTGGACGAGGGCGAGGAAGTGCGCGTCCTGGGCGATCGGCGCGGGCTGGGCGATCGGCGCGACTTCGGCGTGCAGCGGGGCCGATTGTCGGCGCCACCCGACGGCGGGCGCTTGGAGGCCGCGGCGGAGCACAACTCACCGACGCGGTACGGCCCGAACTCCTCCACGACACCACCGCCGCTCGCCACCGCCGCCGGGTTCCTACTGGTGGACGGCGCACTCCACGTCGCGCACGAAGGCCACGGCGTCGTCCACGGCGCCGAACACGGTGACCACGCCGAGCATGTCGGTCACCTCCAACGGCCGCAGCACGGGCCGCGAGTCGGCCACCACGGCGAAGCCGACGCCGTGCGACCGGGCCTCCTCCACCGCGCTGAGCAGCAGCGAGATCCCGTTGGAGCCGAAGAACGTCACCTCGCGCAGGTCGAGCACCACGGCGTCCGGCCGGGCGGCGATGCGGGCGCGCAGCACGTCCTCGGGCGCGGGTTCGGAGCACATGTCCAGCTCACCGGTCAAGCGCACGACGACCACGCGGTCGACTTCGGCGACCTCCGTGCTGAGGTAGTCGGTCGATGCTTCCTGCACCACGGCACGCCTCCTGCCGGCTACGAACGTTGGTGCAGGCTGTCTGCTCAACCCTGGGCCGGCCCGGAACGAGTCGGCCTTCCCACTGACCACTCCCAAGCTACTCGCGGCCGGCGGGGAACACCATCCCCGCGCGGATCACGCCGTGGACGGCGCGGCCAGGGCGGCCTCGGCGGCTTTCGCGACGTCCGCGCGCAGCAGGAGCAGTTCGATCACGCCGGTCTCGGTGAGCGGGCGCAGGACCGCGCGCCGGTCGGTGGCCACGGCGAACCCGATCTTGCGGGCCTCGGCGCGGTGGCGGACCTCGATCAGCAGGGACAGGCCGATGGACCCGAACACCGTCACCCCGTCGAGGTCGAGCACCAGCGCCTTGGGGCCGGCCGCCAGCGCCTCGACGATCGCGGCGCGGAGGTCGTCGCTGGTCTCCATGTCGACTTCGCCCGCGACGTGGACGACGAGCGCGCCGCCATGCCATTCCGTTGTCGTGGTGACCTCGGCACCAGCCTCGACGTCATCGCTCATAGTCACGTCATCATGCCACGCCGATTCGGCCGTTCCGACGGGTGATCGACTGCCCGGGGACCTGAACCGGTGCCGTACTCGCATTGTGACCGGCGTCACGATTCCCGTCCGACCGGCGCGGGTAGTCCGGGTCTTCACGTACGTCTTCACGTCCCCGTCACCACCGTAGGACCTGCATGATCGAGGACCCGGGCCACGACGGCCCCGGCCAGGACCGCGCCACCGCGGCCCTGCCGGACGCCGACGCCCTGGACCCGGACGCGCCGGCGACCCCGTCGAGGTTCCGCCGGCTGACCGCCCGGATCGAGGACTTCCAACGCCGCCTGGCCGAGCACCGCACCAGGCTCGAACCCGACGAGCAGAAGCGATGACCACGACCGCGCCGCCGGTTCCCGGCCGACTGAGACCCTCACCCGGCCAGGGTTCCCCCGTCACCCTCCGTGCTCCCGGTATCCCCCTGTTGGCGCCCTCACAAGCCGTGTAGGTCGCGTCTCACGGGGTAGCCGCCGGGCGACCGAGGGAGGACCCCGTGGAGTCGAAGAACCCCGCCGAGATCGTCAAGAACGCCCTGGAGAAGGCCGTCGAGAAGGTGACCGACCTGGTCACGCCGGACGTCCCGGGCGCACCCGCGAGCGCGCCGCCGAGCCTGGAGGAACCCACCGAGCCCCGCGAGCCGCTCCCGCCCAAGGCGGACCAGGGCGCGCCGGAGACCGTCACGCCGACCGGGGCCGAGACGGGCGCGCCCAAGACGGCGAACAGCCAACAGGGCGCGTACCTCACCACCGCGCAGGGCGTGCGCCTGTACGACACGGACCACTCGCTCAAGGCAGGCGCACGCGGTCCGACGCTGCTCCAGGACCACCACCTGCGCGAGAAGATCATGCACTTCGACCACGAACGCATCCCCGAGCGCGTGGTGCACGCACGGGGCGCAGGGGCGCACGGTGTGTTCGTGGGCTATGGCTCCGCCGCGAGCGTGTGCAAGGCGGGGTTCCTTAAAGAGGGTGCGAGCACGCCGGTGTTCGTGCGGTTCTCCACCGTCGTGGGCTCTCGCGGCTCGGCGGACACCGTGCGCGACACCCGCGGGTTCGCCACGAAGTTCTACACCGACGAGGGCACGTTCGACCTGGTGGGCAACAACATCCCGGTGTTCTTCATCCAGGACGGCATCAAGTTCCCGGACATCATCCACGCTGCCAAGCCGCACCCGGACCGCGAGATCCCGCAGGCGCAGAGCGCGCACGACACGTTCTGGGACTTCGTGTCCCTGCACACCGAAGCCACCCACCACGTCATGTGGCACATGTCCGACCGTGCCGTGCCACGGTCGTTCCGGACCATGGAGGGCTTCGGCGTCCACACGTTCCGGCTGGTCAACGAGGCCGGCGAGACGTCGCTGGTGAAGTTCCACTGGAAGCCGCAGCAGGGCGTGCACTCGCTGCTGTGGGAAGAGGCGCAGCTGATCAACGGCATCGACCCGGACTTCCACCGCCGCGACCTGTACGACGCCATCGAGTCCGGCGCGTTCCCGCAGTGGGAGCTGGGCATCCAGGTCTTCCCCGACACGCCCGAGCAGACGTTCGAGGGCATCGACCTGCTGGACCCGACCAAGATCGTGCCCGAGGAACTGGCGCCCGTGCAGCCGGTCGGGATGCTCACGCTCAACCGCAACCCGACGAACTTCTTCGCCGAGACCGAGCAGGTCGCCTTCCACGTGGGCCACCTGGTGCCGGGCATCGACGTGACCGACGACCCGCTCCTGCACGCCCGCCTGTTCTCCTACCTGGACACCCAGCTGACCCGGTTGGGCGGACCGAACTTCGACCAGATCCCGATCAACCGCCCGCACGCGCCGGTCAACGACATGCTCCGCGACGGCTTCCACCAGCACGGCGTCCACGGCGGCGTGGCGCCCTACCGGCCGAACTCCCTGGACGGCGGCTGCCCGTTCCACGCGGGCGCGGTCGACCGGGCGTTCGTCGAGGTGCCCCAACGGGTCGCGGAGTCGGTGAAGGTGCGGGAGGCCCCGGCGTCGTTCGCCGACCACTTCTCCCAGCCGCGCCTGTTCTTCCAGAGCCTGAGCCCGGTGGAGCAGGAGCACGTGATCCGCGCCTTCACGTTCGAGCTGGGCAAGTGCTACGAGCAGGCGATCAAGGAACGCGAACTGCGGGTCCTGGCCCGGGTGGACGCCCGGCTGTGCGCGGAGGTGGCCACCGGGCTGGGCCTGCCGGTCCCGGAGGTGTCCCCCGACCTGCCCGAGGTGACCCCGAGCCCGGCGTTGTCCCAGCTCAACGGCACTTGGCCGGTCGCGGGCCGCACCATCGGGATCGTGGTGGACGGCGACGACCCGGACGGCCTCGACGGCGTTCGCACCGCCCGCCTGGCACTCCAAGCCGCCGGAACGGTTCCGCTGATCATCGCCGCGTGCGGCGGCGACCTGCCCCACGGCCTGGTCGCCCAACGCACGTTCCTCACGGCCCGCTCGGTGGAGTTCGACGCCCTCCTCCTGGCCGCCGCTCCCCCGCCCGCCCCCGACGCCCGACCGGTGCGCGACGCCAAGGCCGGCGCCGCATCGTCCACAGTGGACCCGAGGGTCGCGTTGCTGGTGGAGGAGACCTACCGGCACGCCAAGGCGATCGGCGCGTGGGGCACCGGCACGACCCTGGTCGACGGCGGTCCGGGCGTGGTGACCGGCGATCCCACCGAGGTCGTCCGGGACGTCCTGGCCCTACTCGGGCGACACCGCGTGTGGGACCGCCTGGGGTGACGCGCTGCCCCCGCCACGCGGCCCGGGGACCGCGTGGCGGGGCGCCAGGTTCTCCTCCAGGAGCGCCTGCGAGTCGACGACCCCGATGGAGTCGGCCGGGAGCCGCCCGTCGCTGCCGGCCGGGAGGACGGTGGTCGAGGTATCGGAAGGCTGGTCTTGCCTCTTGACGGGGACGCGGAACCTTCGATTGCGGGCTAGTCCAGGTCGGCCAGTTTGCGGGTGAGCAAGGCGCGCTCGCGTTCGTTGCCGCACAACTCGAAGGCCCGTTCGATCTCCGCGCGCGCCTCCCCCTTGCGGCCCAGCCGGGTGAGGAGTTCGCCGCGCACGGTCGGCAGCAGGTGCGAGCCGCTCAGCGCGCCACCCGCCGCCAGTTCGTCCACGATCGGCAACGCCGCCGCCGGCCCGCGCGCCATGGACACCGCCACCGCGCGGTTCAGCTCGACCACCGGCGACGGCGCCAGGCGGCCCAGCGCCTCGTAGAGCAGCACCACGCGCTCCCAGTCGGTCTCCGCCACCGAAGGCGCGACGGCGTGGCACTCCGCGATCGCCGCCTGCAAGCCGTACGCGCCCAGGCCCCGGCCCACCTGTTCGGCCCGGGCCAGGGCGGCGCGGCCGCGGACGATCGCTGAACGGTCCCAGCGGCGGCGGTCCTGGTGTTCCAGGAGGACCGGGTCGCCGTCCGGGCCGGTGCGGGCCGGGAAGCGGGCGGCGGTCAGCTCCAGCAGGGCCAGCAGGCCGTGGACCTCCGGCTCGCCCGGCACCAGGTGGGCCAGGACGCGGGCCAGCCGCTGGGCCTCGCCGGCCAGGTCGAAGCGGATGAGGTCGTCGCCGGAACTCGCGCTCGAACCCTCGGTGAAGATCACGTAGATCGCGCTGAGCACCGAGCCCAGCCGGGCCTGCCGGTCCTCGGGCGCGGGCACCTCGAACGGCACGCCCGCCGCGCCCAGGGTCTTCTTGGCGCGGGTGATCCGGGCTTGGACGGTCGCGGTCGGCACCAGGAACGCGCGGGCGATCTCGTCGCTGGTCAGGCCGCCGACGACGCGCAGCGTGAGCGCCACCCGCGCCTCCCGGGACAGCACCGGGTGGCACGAGATGAACATCAGCGCCAGGACGTCGTCGTCGATCTGGTCCGGGTCCCACTCGCCCGCGTCGACCACGCCCTCGCCCAGGTCGCGGGCGAGGGCGGCGTACTTGTCGTCGGCGGTGGCACGCCGACGGAACGCGTCGACCGCGCGCCGCCGGCCCACCGTCAGCAGCCAGCCCGCCGGGTTGGTCGGGACGCCGTCGCGCGGCCACGTGACCAGCGCTTCGGCGAACGCCTCCTGGGCCAGGTCCTCGGCCAGCACGAAGTCGCCGGTGTAGCGCGCGAGCGAACCGACGATCCGCGCCGACTCGATCCGCCACACCGCGGCGACCGCGGCCCGGCCGGTCGGGTCGCTCAGAGCCGGCCGGCCGGTCGGGTCGCTCAGAGCTGCCCCGTTGCCTCGCGCCACGCGCGCTCCTTCTGGATCCACTGGTTGTCCTGCGGGAACTCGTCGATCGTCGGCACCCGCCGGATCTCGGTCTTGAACCCGGGCCCCTGGATCGGCAGCCGCTTCGCCCACTCGACGGCCTCCTCCTTGGACGCGACGTTGAGGATGTAGAAGCCGCCGAACAGCTCCTTGGTCTCGCCGTACGGGCCGTCGGTGACCACGGGCGGCTCGGACGAGTAGTCCACCACGACCCCGTTGCTCGCGTCCTCCAGCCCCTCGGCGGCGACCAGCACCCCGGCCCGGACCAGCTCGTCGTTGAACCTGCCGACCTTGTCCAGCACCTCGACGAAGTCCATTTCGGCCATGCCCGCGAAGGCCTCGTCGGTCGCCCGCATGATCAGCATGTACTTCATGGTGTCCGCTCCCTGCGTTCCCGGGGGTCCTCAATGGACCCTCTCACCACCGGGTCGAACGGGCGACAGCGCGGATCGACACGGCGGCGGAACTTTTTCGAAGATCTTCTTCGGTGTGCTTGGGTGGCGGCCATGAGCAAGTGGGTCGAGGTCGCGGACGGCGTCCTGGTGCGGCGGTACGCGGAGTTGGACCTGTCGGTCGGGCTGGTGGTCGGCGGCGAGTCGTGCCTGGTCATCGGCACCGGCGGCGCCACGCCGACCTGGTCGCGACCGGCGCGGAGCAGCGCGAGAAGTGGGCGCGGAACTACCGCGAGCGTGGCGAGGCGGAGGGCGGCGACCGGATCGCGGCGGTCCGGCTGGTCCTGCCCGACCGCCTGGTCGAGGACCGCGCGGAACTCGACCTGGGCGGCCGGCTGGTCGAACTGCGGCACTTCGGACCCGCCCACTCCGACCACGACATGGTCGCGCACGTGCCGGACGCGGGCGTGGTCTACGCCGGCGACCTGGTGGAGCACGGCGCGCCGCCGCAGTTCGGCGACGCCTTCCCGCAGGGCCGGCCCGCCGCGCTGGACGGCATCCTCGCGCTCGACGCGCCGATCGTGCCGCCCGGCCACGGCGATCCGGTCGACCGCGACTTCGTCCGGGCCCAACGCGCGGAGCCGGCGGCGGTCGCCGGGCTGTGCGGGGAGGTCGCGGACGGGCGACTCACCCCGGCGCAGGCGGTGGAGCGCTCCCCCTACCCGGAGGAGTTCGCGCCGGCGGCCGTCACCAGGCCGCTCAGCAGGCCGTGAACGCTCAGTAGGCCATGAACAGGATCTGCTCGCGGGAGTACTCGTGGCCGGGGTGGTTCTCCCGGAGGTGCTGCTGGGTCTTCTCGACCAGGTCGTCCTCGTTCTCGCCGACGATCCGCTCGCCGCACGGGCAGGAGATGTTCTTCTTCATCGTCAAACCCCCTAGGTGATCTCCTGCCCCGAACTCTACCGACGACCGCCTCCCGCGACGACTCGCACCGTGCGGATTGCCGACCGGGCGGAGCCGCTGAGGTGGCGTGATACTCGGCGCAAGCTCCGGGCGAACACCGCCGCGCTGCCTGCCGCCCGCGCCGCCACCGAGCGCGGTGACGCGGCGTGGTGGCGCGGCCGGATCGAGGAGTCGCCCGCGCCGACGCCGCCGACCTGGGCCTGACCAACGCCTCCCGCGCGACCGCGGTCGACGACGGGTAGCGGACGTCAGCCGGCGCAGGCGCTGGTCAACTTCGCCACCTGGTCGGCCTTCACCGCGAGCCACGCGGCGGGCTGCCCGATCAGGTCGTCCACCGTGACGTCTCGGAGCGTGGCCGCCAGGCCCGTGATCGCCTCGTTGACCGTGGTGTCGGCGGCGGTCGCGGCGAGGTCGGTCAGGGAAGCGGCGGCGGCGTGCGCCTGGTCCACCGCCTGCTGCGGCGAGCTCGGGTCGAGCGCGGCGGTGGCCTGGGACAACGCCTCCGCGCACACCTGCACGGTGGTGGCGGTGTCGGCGATGGCGGACGCGGTCTGCGCGGCTTCCTGCGCGGCGCCGCAGCCGCTCACGACGGCGACCAGCGCAACGGCGGACAGGACAACGGGAACGCGCATCAGGATTCCTCCGGCTCGTCTGGAACCAGAGGTCTCCCCGACCAGCACGATCGCTGGCGTCGTGACCGAGCCGCTGTGGAGCGGCCGTAGTGACGATCACGAACCGGGCGGGTACTCCCCTCCGCACCACCAGCATGCCGAAACCGGGGCGGTCCCGTCAAACAAGGCTGGTCCGGGAACCGACCGGGAAGTAGGTTTTCCGCTGTGCCGGAGCACAACGAGGTGATCGCGGGTCGGTACCGCCTGCAGGCCCAAGCGGGTCGCGGCGCGGCCGGTGTCGTCTGGCGCGCGCGCGACGAGCGCCTGGACCGCGTGGTGGCGTTGAAGTTCCTGACGTCCGGCGACGTCGAACGCGTGGTGCGCGAGGGCCGCGTCGCCGCCCGCCTGCGCCACCCGCACGCGATCAGCGTCCACGACGTCATCGAGCACGGCGGCCGGCCGTGCCTGGTGCTGGAGTACCTGCCGTCCCACACCCTGGCCGACTTGATCGACAGCGGCCCGTTGCCGGAGTCGCTGGTGGCCGGGGTGGGTTGGCAGGTCGCGTCGGCGCTCGCCGCGGCGCACGCGGCCGGGATCGTGCACCGGGACGTGTCCCCGTTCAACATCCTGCTCACCGACGACGGCACCGCGAAGATCGCCGACTTCGGCATCGCGCGGGCGATCGGCGAGGGGACGGTGACCGACGGCCGCGCGGTCGTGGGGACGCCCGCGTACTGGGCGCCGGAGGTGGCGGCCGGCGAGGGCGCGGTGTTCGCGTCGGACGTGTACTCGTTGGGCGCTGTCCTTTACGCGGCCCTGGAAGGCCATCCGCCGTGCGCGGAGCCGACCGCGTCGTCGGGCCCCTTGGCGGAGGTGCTGGCGATGGCGTTGCGGCGCGATCCGGCGGAACGCCCCACCATGGCGGATTTGTGCGCCCTGCTGGACGTGGTGGTGGCCGAACGCCCCCCGACCCAAACGAAAGTCATGGACGACCCCACCCCACCACGCCGTCCCGCGTGGCGAAGAACCACGGCCCTGGCCGCAGCCGCCGCACTGGTGGCCGGCGGCATCACCATCGGCTTCTACCTGCAAGACAACAACTCCCGCTCAACCGCTCAGCCCTCGCCGGACCCCACCACACCGCAGGACCCCACCTCACCGCCGCAACCCACCACACCTCCGCAACCCAGCACACCGCCGCAAACCACCACACCGCCGCAAACCACCACAACCACCACCGCGGCACAGGCACCACAGCCCGACTGCACCGCCCGCTTCAAGATCACCAACTCCTGGCCCGGCGGCTACCAGGCCGAGGTGACCGTGCAGAACGCCCGCGACAGCGCCCTGGCCGGCTGGACCGTCACCTGGGCGCAGGACGCCGGCCACGTGATCAGCAACCTGTGGAACGGCGCCTTCACCACCGCCCCCGACTCGATCACGGTCACCAGCCTGTCCCACAACGCCCGCCTCCCCGCGGCCGGCTCGACAACCTTCGGCTTCACCGCCAACGGCCCAGCGGCCCCGAGCCCGGACATCACCTG
The DNA here is from genome assembly GCF_031180885.1 of Saccharothrix sp. GTDB lineage: Bacteria > Actinomycetota > Actinomycetes > Mycobacteriales > Pseudonocardiaceae > Actinosynnema. The sequence continues at coordinate 210 of NZ_JAPSLK010000003.1, read as the reverse complement.
CACAACCCGGTAGCCCGTGTTCGACCGGCGCCAAGCGCACCGTCGCGGGCTCGCACAGCTGGAGCGTGCCCGCCGGCCGGATGCTGCTCAACACCCTGCAACTGCCGGTCACCGCGGTCTTCGAGCAGGTGCCCTACCGCTCGGCGGTCCTGGCGCTGGACAAGCGGATCCTCACCGAACTGCTGCTGGAACTCGGCCCCGCCGCGCCGC
>NZ_JAPSLK010000022.1 GCF_031180885.1 Saccharothrix sp. | reverse complement strand
CCGGGCTCGGCTGGGCTCGGCTGGGCTGGGCGGGGCCGGGATGGGCTCGGCTGGGCTCGGCTGGGCTGGGCGGGGCCGGGCTGGGCTCGGCTGGGCTCGGCTGGGCTGGGCTGGGCGGGGCGGGGCCGGGATGGGCTCGGCTGGGCTCGGCTGGGCTGGGCGGGGCCGGGCTGGGCCGGGCTGGGCTCGGCTGGGCTGGGCTCGGCTGGGCTCGGCTTAGCGCGACCCAGCCCAGCCCGACCCGCCGGACCCAGCTCAGCCCGGCGCGAGGGGCGCGGCGCGACCCGGCGCGGCTCAGCGCGGCTCAGGCGGCCCAGCCCAGCCCGGCCCAGCTCAGCACGGCGCGGGGGCACGGCACGGGTGGCGCGGCACGGCGCGACCAGGCACGGCGCGACTCGGCGCGACGCGACCAGGCCTGGGGTGGCGCGGGCGGCGCGAGGCGGGGTGGCGTAGCCGAGCACCGGGTAGCCGAGCACGGCGCGAACAGGACCGGCGCGGCCCAGCTCGGCTCGGCGCGGCTATGCCCGGCCGGGCTCAGCGCAGCGCGGCTCAGCTCAGCGCAGCGCGGCTCGGCTCGGCGCGGCTCGGCTCGGCGCGGCCTGAGGTGGTGCGGGCGGCATGGCCGAGCACCGCGTGGCCACGACCGGCGCGAGCAGCACCAGCGCGGGTCAACACCAGCGCGGGTCAACACCAGCGTGGGTCAGGAGCGGCGTGGGTCAGGAGCGGCGTTGGCGGCGTTCTGCGCCGGCTTGGCGGCGGAGGTGGTTGGTGTGGTCGGTTATGGCGGTGATTTGGGCGGCCAGGTCGCTGTGGTGGCCGCTGAGGTGGGGGTGGGCGGCGGCCAGTGGGGGGAGGAGGGTGACCGGGTCGTGGTGGCCCAGGGCCTCGTCCAGGTGGTCGGCGTGGGTGGCGTCCAGGACGTCCAGGCCGCTGACCCGGCTGGCCAGCTTGCGCAGCGTCGCGGCGTTGCGGCGGGCCCAGTCGGCCACCGCGCGGTCGCCGGCGCGCCGGTCGCGTTGGGCGTCGATCCGGGCCTCGCCGGTGGTCTCGCCGGTCGACGTCGGTTGCAGGCGCAGGAAACGGCGTTCGGCGGCCTGGCGGCTGGTCACGCCGAGCGCCGGCGCGAGGGCCGCCCAGCTCGTCCCCTCCAGGCGCGCGGCGGCGATCAGCTCCGGTTCCCACGCGGCGAGGGTGTCGCGCAGCTGCCGCAGGGTGTGCAGAGCGGCCAGGAGGTCGGCGGGCTCGCCCCGGCGGACGTCGGTCACCGCCGCGTGCACCGCCCGCATCCCGTCCACCGGATCGTCCATGTCAACCTTCCGATGACATCCACCTTGTCAACGTTCCGATGACATGGTACAACAGAGGTGCGTGTTGACATAAGGCCTGGTGAAGACGAGGAGGAGGCAACACCGATGTTGATGCGCACCGACCCGTTCCGCGACCTCGACCGCCTGGCGCAGCAGTTCTTCGGCGCCACGACCGGTACGTGGTCCAAGCCCGCGGCGATGCCGATGGACGCCTACCGCGCGGGCGAGGAGTTCGTGGTCTGCTTCGACCTGCCCGGCGTCGACCCGAACGCGATCGAGCTGGACGTCGAGCGCAACGTCCTGACCGTGAAGGCCGAGCGCCGTCCGCTCCCCTCCGGTGACGACGTGCAGATGCAGGTCTCCGAACGCCCGCTCGGCGTGTTCTCGCGGCAGCTGTTCCTCGGTGACACCCTCGACACCGACCACATCACCGCCGACTACGACGCGGGTGTGCTCACCCTGCGCATCCCGATCGCCGAGAAGGCGAAGCCGCGCCGCATCGAGATCGGCGGCGCCCGCTCCGACCGCAAGGAGATCAAGTCCTGACACCACCCACGCCCGGACCGCCCCACGCGGCCCGGGCGTGATCACTCCGGCACGTGCAGGACCAGGTGCGGCGACAGGGCCTTGAGGAAGTCCGGAGCGTCGAACGCCGCCCCCGCCGAAAGGACACCGGTCCCGCTGAACCGGCCGGTGAGGACGCGGTCGACCGCCTCCACCGCCAGCGGCGCGCTGATGGCGTAGATGTCCCGGCCGGAGGCGGCCATCCGCCGTTCCGCACCACCTGACCGCACGAGAACGTCGACCACGAACGTCTGCGCCGACCGACCACTCGAATCCGCGGCGGTCGGCGCTGCGGCGTCGGGGGCGAACAGGTCCGCGGCGGCGTTGGCGCTCATGTACGTCCGCACCTCCGGCACGTCCAGGTGACTGGGCACGGTGACCACGTCGGCCATCGTGAACTCCCCGATCACCTCCCTCACCCCGAACGGCGCCGGGAACGACCACTCCAGCGTCGGCAGGGCGTCGTCGTGGTACGCCAACCGCCCACCCGTGAACCGGACCCGACGACCACCCCGCCGCTGCCCCGAGACCGCGCCCGACGCCAACGTCCCGGCGGTCGGGTGCCAACTGCTCAACCCATAAGCCACGTGCACCTCGTCCGCCGCCGTCCACTCCCCCATCGCGGCCGTCACCAGCAGATCCCCCAGCCCGCCGTAGAACGCCATCGCCGGCACCACCACACCGTCGCGGTTCCCGAAATCGCCGAAAGTGTCCACATTGGCCTCGATCTCGGCCGCGACATCCACGTAAGGAATGCCCGCCCGCAAAGCCGCATCCACCAACGGAGCCGCGGTCGTGGCGAACGGCCCGGCGCAGTTGATCACCGCCGCTGCCCCGGCCAACGCCCGGTCGAGCGACGCCGGGTCGTCCACGAACGCCTGCCGCACCTCCATTTCACCGCCAACCGACAACAACTTCTCCCGGTCGCGGCCGAGCGGCAGCGGGACGAATCCGCGCTCACGCAACTCCGCGACCACGAACCGCCCGGTGTGCCCATAAGCGCCGTACACCGCCACGTTCGTCATGCCCGCTCCTCGCTGAAGTGATCCAACGAGGAGAAATCCTCGTCCGCCGCGCCGACCTGTGCCCAGTGTCCGAAACGACACGACCCGTACAATTTCGGACATGCGCACGGTCGCGGTCGCCGCCACGGACGGGATGCTCCACTTCGAACTCGCGCTCGCCTACGAGGTCTTCGGCGCGCGCCCGGACGCCGTCCCCGGCCCCTGGTACGACGTCAGCGTCTGCGGCACGCACCCCGTCCGGGTCGGCCGCTTCCTGCTCGAACCCGACCACGGCCTCGACGCGCTCACCCGGGCCGGCACGGTGATCGTCCCCGCCCTGGCGGACGTCGACGCGGACCCGCCGGCCGACCTGGTAGCCGCGGTGCGAACAGCGCACAAGGCCGGCGCACGGGTGGTCTCGCTGTGCACGGGCGTGTTCGTGCTCGCCGCCGCCGGCCTCCTGGACGGCCTGCGCGCGACGACCCACTGGGCCCACACCGACCAGCTCGCCGCGCGCTACCCGGCGGTGACCGTCGACCCGGACGTCCTCTACGTCGACAACGGCACTGTCCTGACCTCCGCGGGCAAGGCCGCCGCGATGGACCTGTGCCTGCACCTGGTCCGCCGCGACCACGGCTCCGCGGTCGCGAACGTGGTCGCCCGCCGCCTGGTCGTGCCACCGCACCGGGCCGGCGGCCAGGCCCAGTTCGTCACCACCCCGGTGCCCGCGCAGGACGACCACCCGCTGGCCGACGTCCTCCCCTGGGCCATGCGCCGGCTGGACCAGCCGCTCACCGTGGAGGACCTGGCCCGCCGGGCGAACCTGAGTTCCCGCCACCTGGCCCGCCACTTCCACGCCGCCACCGGCACCACGCCCCTCCAGTGGCTGCTGACCCAGCGCATCCGCCGCGCGCAGGAGCTCCTCGAAACCACCGACGACAGCATCGACACCATCGCCGCCGCCGCGGGCATGGGCACCGCCACCACCCTGCGCCGCCACTTCCACCGCACGGTCGGCGTCCCACCCGACACCTACCGCCGCACCTTCCGCACCGCACCCGGGGTTTGATCTTCCACGTCGAGGGGAGATCGGTGTGCGGTTGGGCGGGCAGTTCGGGTGGTTGTGGGCGGCGTACTCGGTCAGCACGGTGGGCACGTGGCTCGGGTTCGGCGCGTTCCCGCTGATCGCGGTCCTGGCGGCCCACCCGCTGGTCACCCGGTTCGGCCGGCACCGGGTCCTGCTCGTCGCCGGGTGGCTGCGGGTGTGCTGGCCGATCGGGTTGGCGTTCGTCCAGCCCGGCACCGGCGGGTTGGCGCTCGTCATCGCCGTCCAGTTCGCGCTGGTCACGTGCATGGGCGTGTTCAACCCGGTGTTCGCCACGTCCCGGCTCGACCACACCCCGCCGGACCGCGTCGCCCGCGCCCTGACCGCGTGGTCGGTCACCAACCACACCACCACCGCCACCGTGACCGCCCTCTGGGGCCTGCTGGCAGCGACCACCAGCCCGCGCATCGCGATCGGTGCCGCCGGGTTGCTCATCCTCGCGACCCCGCTCCTGCTGCCCCGACGGGCCGCCGCCCGCTGGTCGACGCGGGGCGGCGGGACCGCGTCACGCCGGGCTGGGTTCGACGGGTCCGACCACGTTCGTGGTGAACAAGCGTGCCGCACGACGGCCCAACCTCAGCGGCCCCCGCAACAGGGGCCGCTGAGGGCGTAGTCAGCGGGTGGTGCAGAGGATGCCGTTGAGGGTGAACCTGGTCGGCAGCACGTTCGGCCCCTGGTAGGCGCCGACGAAGCCGGCTGTCGTGGTGGCGCCGGGAGCGAGTCGGGTGGTGCTCGACACCCGGACGTCCGCGCCCGTCTGCGCCCAGTCGGCGTTCCAGCCGCTGGACATCTGCTGCCACGCCGTCGGCCACGTCCAGGTCAACGACCAGCCGTCGAGCGGCTCGGTGCCGGTGTTGGCGATCTCGACGTTGGCCACGTAACCGTTGCCCCAGTTGGTGGCCTCCCGGTAGGTGACCGCGCAGCTCGACGTCGTGGGCGTGCCGGTGGTGAACGTCAGCGGTTCGGACGACCACGACACGCGGCCGGCGCCGTCGCGGGCGACCAGGTTGACCGTGTACCTGGTGCCGGGCACGAGGTTCGCGGCGGTGAAGGAGGTGCCGGTGGTCTCGCCCCACTGCTCGCCCTGCGTGCCCACGTGCCGGTGGACCTCGTACTTCACGCCCGCCGGCGGGGTCGGCCAGGTCAGGGTCGCGGTGGTCGCCGTGACCGCGGAAGCGGTCGGGCGGGGCGGGCTCGCCGGGCCGGCGGTCGAGCCGGTCGGGCGCAGCACCAGGGTGGTGATCGAGTACGGCGGCAGGGTCGCCTCGGACGCGCTGCCGGAGGCGGAAGAGATCCCGCTGTCGCCGTTGCCGAAGCTCAGCACCTGCGCGTCCGCGGCCGGCGTGTAGCCCGCGTACCGCAACGACACCGTCTTGGCGTTGTCGGGGTCTTCGTTCACCAGCAGCACGGCCAGCCCACCATCGGTCCGGCGGGTGGCGTGCGCGCGCAGGAGCGGGTCGGAGCTGGACGCGGCGACGAACCGGTCACCCGGGCGGGCGAACCGCGACACCATGGACAACGCGTGGTACGGCGCGAACGGCGTGTTCAGCGCCGGCTGGCAGATCCCGCCCGAGCAGCTCGCGCTCGACAACAGGCCGAAATCGTCGTAGTCGGTGTGCCCGGCGACCGTCGAGACCGTGCCCATTCCATTGTGGACGTTCCACCAGTCGACCGTGAACACGCCGTTGGCCAGCAGCGTCGCGTAGGCGTCCGCCGCGAACAGCGCCCCGGGCTGGGTGTTGCGGCCGTAGGACGTGTTGATCTCGGTCATGGCCATCGGCAGGTCCTTGCCCGCGAACCGCACCGCCTGCTCCCGCGCCATCCGGACCATGTCCACGACCCGGTCCGTCTTGGTCAACACCTCCGCCCCGGTGCCGCCCGGGTACCAGTGCAGGATGCCGAAGTCCACCACCGGCCCGGCGACCGACAGCACGACCTGGTTCCACGACCCCGCGTCCCCGGCCGCGGTGATCCCGTCCGGCCACTCCCCCGGCGAGGTGAGCACCGCGCCCACCTTGATCGTCGGGTCGACCGCCTTCATCGCCGCCGCGTACTCGCGGACCAGGCTCGCGTACTGCGCCGGGCTCTTGTCCGGGTGGTTGTCGGCCTCCCAGTTCGCGCCGTAGTGGCCGTTGCCGTAGTTCTCGTTGCCGATCTCCCAGTACTTGACCCCGTAGCCCTTCTCGACGTTCGCGTACCGGACCCACTCGGCGGCCTCTTCGGGCGTGCCGGTGCCGTAGTTGGCGGTGACGACGGGTTGCGCGCCGGCCCGCCGCACACCGGCCATGAAGTGGTCGAAGTCGGTGTTGGGGGCGACGTAGCCGCCGGGCGCGGTGTGGTCGCGCCAGTGGTAGATGTCCGAGTACGAGCCGCCGGGGTACCGCATCGCGCCGACGCCGGCGTCCTTCATGAGGTCGGCGACCGCGTCGGTGCCGAGCTGCGGGTCCCAGATCGCGTGGTTGACGCCGATGGCCGCCGGGTCGACGGTGCCGAGGCCGGCGCGTGCGTTGACCGTCACCGTGGTGGTGGGTGCGGGTGGGTCGTCCTGGGCCTGGACGGGTACGGCTAACAGCGAGGCCAGGAGAGCTACGGGGACGGGCAGCACGGCGAGGCGCGGTCTCATGGCGGTCCTCATCGACGATGATGGACTGGGAGCGTTCCCAGAGTGGGGCGGACCCGATCACTTGTCAACGACCGCCGGCACGAACCTTCGGCGCGCGGTGCCTGCGGCGCTGCTTCGACGCCGCAGGCACCGAAGAGCAGATCAAGCGCGGAAGAGGGCCTCCGCGTCCAACTTCCCCCAGCCGTAGCGGGCGTTCCACACCGGCCCGGTCGCCGCGTCCCGCCGGGCCGAGATCCGCAGCCGTTGCTGCACCTCTTCCGGCGTCAGCCGCGGCTCCCGTTGCAGCATCAACGCCACGATCCCCGCCACGAACGGCGTCGCCATGCTGGTGCCCTGGATCGTCACGTACTTCCCCGACGGGTGCCGCCGCCCCGCCAAGCGCGGGTTGGTGGCCATGTCCGAACCCGCCGACAACGCGGCCGTCACCACCTGGCCCGGCGCGACGATGTCCGGCTTCTGCACCCCGATCCGCGTCGGCCCCTCGCTGGAGAACGCCGACAGCGAGTCCACCGACAGCCCCGGCAGGGTCGAGTCACCCTGTGGACCCTCGAACTTGTTGCGGGAGATCAGGGAACCCACCGCGATCGCGCGCTCCTCGGTCGCGGGCATGCCGATCGAGTAGCCCTCGACGGGTGTGCCGGGGAACATGAGACGGCCGCCCTCGACCGAGCCGGCCCACGCGTGGACTTCGCCGTGCACCACGGAAAGCGGGGTGATGCGGATGGTCCAGCGGTCGTCGACCGTGCCGTTGATCATCAGGAAGGTCAGGTTCTGCTCGCGGTTGACCGGGTTCTCCACGAAGTCCGCGACGAACGTGCCGTCCGGTGTGGAGGTCTCGCCCGTGTTCGGCTCGAACCTGGTCCCGCTGGGCGACTCCACGAACACGTCCACCTGGTCGCCGCGCGGGATCCACACGTCGCAGAACACCAGGCCGGTGTCGGGGACGCGCACGGTGAACTTCAGCTCCTCGCCCACCACCAGGCGGCCCTGGGCGTGGACGCCGTCGTCGCCCTCGTTGCCGGCCGCGACGACCACGATCCGGCCCGGTCCGGTGGCCCGCGCGATCTCGTTCTCGATCGCGGACGTGCCGTCGTGGGCGCCGAAGTGGCCGCCGAGGCTCAGCGAGACCACCGCGGGGCGGTCGCCGGCCAGCTCGAACGCCTGCCGGATGCCCTCGATGATGTGCACGTCCAGCAGGGGCTCGGCGCGCACGCCCATCAGGGAGCACTCGGGGGCCACCCCGCGGAACCTGCGGTCGGTGGCGCCCCGGCCGTTGCCGGCCGCGATGGACGCGCAGTGCGTGCCGTGGCCGCCGGGGTCGCCGGTCGGGATGGCCGGGCCGCCGTTGAGCGCCTTGTTGATCGCGCCCGCGTCGAACACGTCGAACTTCGACTCCTCCGTGCCCGCCGGCACGTGGGCGTGCAGGAACCGCTCCAGCCGGGTGGTGCCGTCGTCGTGGCGGAAGTCCGGGTGCGACCAGTCGACCCCGGTGTCCACCACGGCCAGCAACACCCCGGCGCCGGTGAGGTCGCCGTGCGCGGCCTGCACCGCGTCCACGCCGGTCACCGGGCCGCGGGCGCGGTCCATGCGGGTGAACATCTCCTTGGGCGCCTCGGCGCGCAGCAGCCACGGCTGACCGTCCAAATCGGACAGTGCCGACACCGGGACGCCCGCCAGCACCACCACCTGCCCGGACGAGTCCGGGTCCGGCGGCACGGAGACCACCCCGCCGCCCGCCGCCGCCAGCCACTGCTCGGCCGCCCCGAGTTCGGCCGACCGCACCAGGAGCTTCACCGTCGTGCGGCGCGGCGCGGTCTCGCGACCCAGCGTCCGCGCCCCGAGGCTCTCCTCCACCGGCAGGTCCGACTCCGCGAACGCCGCCGCCCTGCGCAACCGCGCGTCCAGAACCGTGTCACGTCTGGGCTCCATCGCCCCGCCCTTCAGCCGTGCCCGAGAGTCCTGAGGGTTCGGGGTCCTTCGACGGCGAGCACCCAGGTCTCCTGACCGATCCGGCGCAGCACGGGGGGCGAGACGGTGCCGATGACCGAGCCGGGGCCACTGCTGGTGACCTCCATGCCGAGCGACGCCAGCCGCCCGGCCGCCTCGCCGACCTCGGTCCCGCCGCGCAGCCGCACCAGGGCGGTCCGCCGGTCGCCGTCGTCGGCTTCCCGGCTCCACCGCTCCAGCTCCGGGGCGAGCACCCCGCGCCTGGGCTCCACGTCGGCAAACGCTACCTCCCCGCGTGCACCTCTACCCGGGGTATCGGCCGTTCGGAGTCGGCGTTAGCGCCCGAACGGGCGACAGCGGGGGTAGCGCGGCCGACACCTTCAGGCCGGGACCCGGGTCCGCCCACGCCCGGTGAGGAGACCACCGACCGCGCCGAGCACCAGGACCAGCGACGACGACAGCAGGTCGCCGAAGTCGAGCAGGGGCACCGGCCACAGGGCCGCGCCGTAGACCCACGTGGCCCACCCGTTCACGAAGAGCGCCCAGACCGCGAACAGCACCGCGATCGACGTGCACAGCCAGTTGCGCTCGACCCACGCCAGCCCCAGCACGCCCACCGCCACCACCAGCAGGTGCCCGTACGGGAAGATCATCACGAAGTGGGCGACCAGGATCAGCGCCAGGACGGCGATCGCGGTCCGGAGCTTCCGCTTCGCCACCAGCGTGACCGCGACGACGCCGACGACGAGGACGGAGAGGGCGAGCGGCCAGCCCAGCCGGTTGAAGAACAGCTCGGTGAACACCGGCACGCCCAGCAGCGGGAAGGCCAGCACGAACAGCGTGACCTGGGCGTAGAGCCGCGTGGAGGTCTCCACCCCGACCTTCCGCGCCCGCCACCGGTACCAGCCGACCGTCACGAGGAACGCGATGGTCAGCGCGACGATCCAGTAGAAGTCCTTCCACAGCGACGGGTGCGTGCCCCAGAGGTGGCCCGCCTGCCCCGTCGGGTGCAGCCAGTGCCAGAGCGAGGGCAGGTCGTTGCTCGACCACGTGCACCCGGACGGGCACCCCTGCGGCAGGTACCACGGGATCGCCCCCGCGACGACCAGCCCGAACAGCAGGAACGGCAGCCAGTGGCCGTTGCGGTCGCCCCGCACGCGCCGCCGCAGGGCGGACAACTCGTCGAGCAGGCTCTTCGGATCGGCGTCCACAGCTCTCCCCCCACCTTCACACTACGACGCAATCAGGTTTGCATTACAAACCTCGCGCCGTCAACCAGGCCCCCCGATGGCGCACTCGCACCGCAGCTAACGGCCCAGGACGGCGCAGCCGATCTTCGACCTCATGTCGAAACCCGATTCGACGTGGTGAGAGCCCATTTTAGTCCTGAATGGAGCGCTAAACAGTCCACAATGGACCCCCAAAGCCCCCGAATGGACCATTCGCGCGTATGTGTGGAGCAACTTTCGCATCTCATTTGAACATTCAACCGGTCTGTCTCGTTCGAACCGGGTGCCAACCCCCAGCCGACGAGAGGGACGCCCCCCGTGACCGCGATGACCACGCTCAACGCGCTATCCCCGGACGACCGCGCCCGGTTCGACCGGTTCGCCCGCGGGCCGGTCGAGACGCCGCCGTTCCACCGCGTCCACCACGCCTTCCAGGCGCAGGCAGCCCGGCGGCGGGACGCCCCGGCGGTCGAGCACGAGGGCGCCTGCCTGACCTACGGCGAACTCGACGCCCGCTCGGACCAGGTCGCCGCGACCCTGGTCGCCGCGGGTGTCCGGCCCGGCGACCACGTCGGACTGTTCCTGACCCGGTCCACCCACATGGTGGTGGGCCTGCTGGGCGTGCTCAAGGCGGGTGCCGCGTACGTGCCGCAGGACGTGCGGATCACCCCGCCGCACCACTTAGAGCACGTCATGCGCACTGCCGGGATCGACGTCGTCCTGACGACGAGCGAGCACGCGAGCGGCATCGAGGCCGGCACGGTGCTCAGCCTGGACGCCCTGCCGCGCCGGGACGTCACCCCGCCGCGGGTGGACTCGGGCGACACCGCCGTGGTGATCTTCACCTCCGGCACCACGGGCGTGCCCAACGGCGTCCGGGTCACCCACGCCAACCTGTGCAACGTGCTGCTCACCGCGCCGGGGTCGCTGGGCGTGCGGCCGGGTGACCGGGTGGCGCAACTGCTCAACATCGCGTTCGACATGGCGGTGTGGGAGATCTTCGCCGCGCTCAGCCACGGCGCCACGCTGGTCGTGCGGGGCCGGGAGGTCCAGCGGGCGGCCGAGACCGCGACCGTCCTGATCGCCACCCCCGGCGTTCTGTCCACAATAGACCGGAGCCGGTGCCCGGACGTCCGCGTGGTCGCGGTGGCCGGTGAGCGGTGCCCGCAGGCGCTGGCGGACGAGTGGTCGGAGCAGGCGGAGTTCCACAACGCGTGCGGGCCGACCGAGGTCACCATCGTCAACACGGTGAGCCGCTACGACGGCCGGCGGCTGACCATCGGGCGGCCGGTGCCCAACTCGACCGTCTACATCCTCGACGAGGACCTGCGCCCGTGCCGGATCGGCGAGGTCGGCGAGATGTGGGCGGGCGGCGCGTGCGTGACCGCCGGGTACCTGGGCAACGACGTCCTCACCGCCCAGCGCTACCGGCCGGACCCGTTCCTGGGCGGCGACCACGTCATGTTCCGCACCCGCGACCTGGGCCGCTGGACCGCCGACGGCGAACTGGAGCACCACGGCCGCACCGACGACCAGGTCAAGGTGCGCGGCTTCCGGGTGGAGCTGGACGCGGTCACCTCCGCGCTGGAGACCACCCCTGACTGCGTGCGGGCCACCACGGTCTTGCACGACGGAGCGCTCGTCGGGTTCGTCAGCCCCGCCACGGTCGCCCCGGACGCCGCGCGCGAGGCGGTGGCCCGCGCCCTGCCGTACTACTGCGTGCCGTCCCTGGTCGTCCCGGTCGACGACCTGCCGCTGACCGACCGCGGCAAGGTCGACCGCGCCGCCCTGCGCGCCCTGGTGAGCGTCGGATGACCGCGCTGGAGACGACCGCCCGCGGCACGTGGTTGCGCAGGCGGCCCTTCACCCACCACAACCGGCTGGCCGCGGCGGTCGTGCTGGTCAACCTCGCGCTGTTCGGCGCGGACCCGGCGGACATGGTGGTGGCCAACCTGACCCTCGCCGTGCTGGTCCGCCAGCAGCACGTGATCAACCTGTTCTTCCGGGTCGCGACCAGCGCGCCGACGACGTGGCCGTTGAAGGTCCGCTGGACGCTGGGCAAGGTCTACCACTTCGGCGGCCTGCACGTGGGCGGGACGGTGTGCGCGACGGCCTGGTTCGCCGTGGTCGCCTGGACCACCGCCGACCCGCTGGCGTGGGTGATCCTGGCGCTGCTGGTGGGGATGGTGGTGTTCGCCCTGCCGAGGTTGCGGGCGCGCAAGCACGACCTGTTCGAGCGCACCCACCGGTTCGCCGGGTGGACCACCCTGGTGCTGTTCGCCGTGCACTCCGCCGCGCAGCCCGGGTTCTTCGGCTCGGTGCCGTTCTGGCTGCTGGTGCTGGTCGTGGTGAGCGTGGCGCTGCCGTGGCTGCGGTTGCGGAAGGTGCCGGTGCGGATCGTGCGCCCGTCCAACCACGTGGCGCTGGTGTCGTTCGACTACGGCGTCACGCCGTTCGCCGGGTCGTCCACGGCGGTCAGCCGCAACCCGCTGCTGGAGTGGCACTCGTTCGCCAACGTGCCCGCGCCGGGGCGCTCCGGGTTCCGGCTCACCATCTCCCGGGCCGGCGACTGGACCGGTGCGCTGATCGACGACCTGCCGACGCACCTGTGGGTCAAGGGCGTGCCCACCGCCGGGGTCGGCAACATCGACAAGCTGTTCACCCGCGTGGTGTGGGTGGCCACCGGCAGCGGCATCGGCCCCTGCCTGCCGCACCTGCTCTCCGGCGACACCCCGTCCCGGCTGGTGTGGTCCACCCGCGACCCGCGCGCCACCTACGGCGACGACCTGGTGGACGAGATCCTCGGCGTGCAGCCGCACGCGGTCGTGTGGGACACCGGCCGCGACGGCAAGCCGGACCTGGTCGAACTGGCGCTGCGGGCGCACCGCGAGTTCGAGGCCGAGGCCGTCATCTGCATCTCCAACAAGAAGACCACCTGGCACGTCGTGGAATCGCTCGAAGCGCGCGGGGTGCCCGCGTTCGGCGCGATCTGGGACTCGTGAGGAGCCGGCCGATGGACGACAGCGCAGTGGACCACTCGACACTCGTCGTGGAGACCGACGACGACGGCATCACCACGCTCACCGTGTCCCGCCCGCCGGCGCGCAACGCGCTGTCCGGGCAGGTCCTGGCGGAGCTGGCGCAGTTCCTGTCCGGGCCGGCGGTGACCGGGTTGATCCTCACCGGGGCGCCGGGACCGGCGTTCGTGGCCGGCGCGGACATCCGGGAGATGGCGGCGATGACCCCGGAGGAGGGTGAGCGGTTCGGGGCGCTGGGCCAGCGGGTCACCCGGCTGCTGGAGGAAGCGCCTTACCCGGTCGTGGCCGCGGTGGACGGCTACGCGCTGGGCGGTGGCTGCGAACTGGTGCTGGCGTGCGACTTCGCCTACGCCACCCGGCGCTCGGTGTTCGGGCAGCCCGAGGTGGTGCTGGGGCTGATCCCCGGCTTCGGCGGGTGCGTGCGGCTGCAACGCCTGGTCGGGCCGGCCGTCGCGCGGGAGCTGATCTACACCGGGCGGCACGTGGACGCGGCGGAGGCGCTGCGGTTGGGGCTGGTCAACGCGGTGTTCGAGGACCGCGCCGAACTGCTGGCCGCCGCCCGTGACACGCTGCGCCAGGTGGCCCGCAACTCGGCCGACGCTGTCTCGTTGACCAAAGCCGTGATCAACGGAGTGCGCGGCCGGACCGTGCCCGAGGGGCTCGACGTCGAGCTGGCCGCGTTCCGCGAGGCGTTCACCACGCCCCACATGCGCGAGGGGACCGCCGCGTTCCTGGCCAAACGCCCACCCGTGTTCGGGTCGCCGATGCCGCGCGACTAGCCGAGGAGGTGCACCATCAACGACAGTCACACCGCGCTGCTGCGCGCCCTGCACGACGAGCACGCGCCCGCGCTCTGGCGGTACGTGCGCCGCCTGACCGGCGACGAGGAGCTGTCCAACGACGTGGTGCAGGAGGCGCTGCTGCGGGCCTGGCGCAACCCGGCGGTGTTGGAGCAGGGCACCGCGGCGGCCCGCGCCTGGCTGTACACGGTCGCCCGGAACGTGGTGATCGACGAGCTGCGCAGCGCCCGCGCCCGCTGGGAGGTGGGGTCGGCGCGGGTGCCCGAGCGGGTCCGGTCGGACCCCAGCGACGCGGCGCTGGACGCCTGGCTGGTGGCCGACGTGCTCACCCAGCTGACCCCCGAACACCGCACCGTGATCGTCCGGGCGTACTACATGGGCCAGTCGGTCGCGGAGCTGGCGGCGGAACTGGACGTGCCCGAGGGGACGGTGCGGTCCCGCTTGCACTACGGTCTGCGGGCACTGCGCCTGGCGTTGGAGGAGAAGGGGGTCACCGGACGGTGAGCGGGCCAGTCGATCCGTACCGGGACTGGGGCGCCGCGTACGTGCTGGGGTCGCTGGCCCCGGCGCAGCGGCGCGAGTTCGAGGCCCACCTGGGCGGGTGCCCGGAGTGCGCGGGTGACGTGGCGGCGCTGGCGGGCGTGCCCGGCCTGCTGTCCGCAGTGCCGCGCGATCGCGCGGTCGCCCTGCTGGAGCCCGAACCCGCGGGTGAGCCTTCGGTCCTGGCCGGGTTGCTGGCCGTCGAACGCTCGCGGCGCCGGTGGGCCCGCCTGGCGACCGCCGCCGCCGTCGTCATCGCGGCCCTGGTGGGCGCGGCCGTGACGGTCCTGCTCCGGCCGCTGCCCCCGCCGGTGGTCGCCGTCCCGCCGGACGTCGTGATGCAGCAGACCGTGCCCAGCCCGGTGACCGCGAGCGTGCGCTTGGTCGACGAGCCGTGGGGCACGCGCATCGAGGTCCGATGCTCTTACGCGGTGCCCGCGTCCGGCCCGCCGCCGCCGGCGTTCGCGTACGCGTTGTACGTGGTGGACGAGCAGGGTTCCGCCGTCGAGGTAGCCACCTGGACGGCGGGCCCCGGCTCCACCACCCGCCCGGTGGCGACGACGAAGCTGGGCCGCTCGGACGTCACCGCGATCGAGATCCGCTTGGTGGACAAGGACCTCGTGATCCTGCGGGTCGAGTTCTGAGGTGTGTCTTCAGGTGTCGTACTCGCCGCTGTCCCAGGGTTCGCTGAAGGCCATGTAGTTGCCCGGGTGCAGCTCCACCCACCAGTCGCCGTCCTCGCCGGGCCGGGCGAGGAGGCCGAACGTGGTGCCGAACCGCTCGACGGCGAAGGGCGCGACCTCGATGCGACCGAAGGCGACCTCGCCGAGTTCCCGCAACCTGGCCTCGTAGCGGTCCCGGCGGTGCTTCGCGTCCAGGGTGGCGCGGGGTCCCAGTTCGTCGATCCGGGCCTCCAGGAGGCGGCCGGCGGCGTCGAACAGGAAGAGGGCCACGAACTCGTTGCCCGGGTCGTCCGCGGTGGCGGGTTCGAAGGGGGTGGTGAGGAAGAACTGCCGGCCGTCGGCGGTGCGGCCCACGTGCTCGGCGTGGTAGTCGTCGTGGTCGATCGCCACGAGGTCGGGTGCGCCCATGCCGGCGGACCCTAGCCTGCCCGGCCGGCCGGGCAGCAGCGCATCTCTACGACTCGGCCCCACCGAGGCTCAAAGGTCGACGTCGATCCACACCGCGGCGTGGTCGGAGGCGCCGTGGCGGGACGCGGTGATCTCCGGGTAGATCTGCCACTGCTGCGGCGGGTTGACGTTGTCCGGGTCGCCCCACAGCCCTTTGCGGAACACACCTCCCGCGGTGGTCAGCTCGGCCAGTTCCGGTGAGACCAGGATGTAGTCCAACCGGTTGCGGAGGCTGCACGACTGGAAGGTGCCGGGACGTGGACCCGGGTCGAAGCCGGCCAAGCTCGCGGTGTCGACCAGCGGGGTGCCGGGGCCCAGCAGCGGTTCGAGGGTGGGGTGTTGGGGCGGGATGTCGTTGGTGGGCCCCTTGTTCAGGTCGCCCAGCACGGCGATCAGCTCCGCGCCCTCGGCGCGCAGGTCGTCGTAGATCTCGCGGACCCGCGTGGCCTGGCGGCGGCGCAACGGATCGGGGTTGCCGCTGGAGAACGACTGGCTCTTGAAGTGGTTGGGCAGCACGAACAACTCCCGCCCCGCCACGCGCAACTGGTACACCGGGCAGTCCCGGCTGAACAGCGCCCGGTCGGCGCGCTCCGGGTCGGGGTCGTCGACGTGGCTGCGGACCGACTCGACGGTCACCCGCCCGGTGGTCATCAGGCCCACGTCGATGCCGCGCGGGTCGTTGCCGTCCACCAGCATCGCGTGCGCGTAGCGGCGGTCCAGCAGGGCCTCGTTGAACCGGACGAGGGCGGGACGGTGCTCGGCCTCGACCAGGCACAGGACGTCCGCGGCGACCTCGTTGACGACCTTGGCGGTCATCCGGGTGGCGACCTCGTCGACCGGTTCGGTGATCAGGTCGACCCAGCCGATCCAGTCACCCCGGCCGGTGGCCACGATGGCGACGTCGCCGCTGGACTGCTTGAGGAAGTCACCGCGGTTCTCCCGCAGCAACGCCCACGCCTCGAACGGGCGCGGGTTGAGCACGAGCCGGTCGGTGCGGACGAGGACCCGGAGGGTCTCCAGCGCCGCCAGCATTTCCTGCTTGTCGGTCTCGGTGTAGACGGGTTCGGCCGACACGGTGTTGAACCGGCTGTAGGCGGCGAGCACGGGACCGGCCTCGGCGGCGGTCCCGGACAGGGCCTTCGCCCGCTCGAACAGGTTCTCCACGTTGAAGGTCGCAAGTCGCAAGGTCATGGCGACGCCTCGATTCCACGGTGTCTTGCCTGTCCAGTCGCCGACACCCACGACCGGGTTACGACCGTCACCCGTTCGTGTGAGGCGCGCAGCGCGGCTTTCGGCGCGCAGCGCCGTCGGGCAGTGCCGCCGGGGCACACACCTCAACTTGGGCTTCTTGCTTGTGTCATCCCCGTATGGCCCGCCCGAAGGGCTACCACATTTTGGTCGGGTGCAGCCAAAGAGTTTTGCGAGGAAGATCTGCGGCGGATCGCAGTTCCTCCGTCAGGTGGGAAACGTGTGCCGGCACACGTTTCGGCCCGCGACCGTTCCAAGCAATGCGCGGTCGGAGTCTTGCTCGATCCAGACCCTTTCACACTTTGCGCCGGTTCTGTCATGCGCCCCAGTGGAGGTGGGACGCCCACAGGTACGGCGTGGCGGTGTGGGCGTCGCGGTGGGCGCGGACGGCGGTGTGCAGGGCGTGCGCGGACCGTCCGACGTCAAGGCCGGTGGGGGTGCGCAGGGCGCGGTAGAAGCGGGTGGCGAACTCGACGGCGATCTCGTCGTCGACCGCCCACAGGGTGCCGACGACGTGGGGGAAACCGGCCACGTGGAAGGCCGCGGCCAGGTGGATCGCCTCGTTGAGGAAGCGGTCGGCCTTGTTCAGGGCGGTGTTGCAGGCGGAGAGGTAGGCCAGTTGGGCCGAGTGCAGGTCGATCGGGACCAGGTGGGCGACGGTGAGCGGGGACTCGGCGTGGTCGTGCAGGAGGAGGCTGCTCGCGGCCGGGTCGGTCGTGTCGTGCGTGCCGTGGCAGGCGAAGTGCGCGATGGCGTGCTTGGGGAGTTCGTCGAGGACGCGGCGGGTGGTCGGCGTGTCGGGGCCGGTGGTGCCCGGTGCCGGCTCGACGAGGGTGAGCGGGTCGGGCAGGAGGGTGCGCAGGGCCTCGGCTTCGCGGAGCACGTGCGGGAGGTGGCCGTCGCCGGGCAGGCCCGGGGTGGTGGGCATGGCGACGATGAGCGAACTGGTGGGGTGCTGGGCCGTTCGGGCGCGGGCGTGGCCGAGGGCGCGGATGGTCGGGGTGTAGGAGGAGATCACGCGGTCGAGGACGGTGCGACGGGAGCGGTCGGTGTGGTGGCCCGCGGCGTGGAGGGGGAGCAGGCCGAGCCTTCCGCCGGGTGCCCACCACACGCGCGGCCATTCGCTTGTCGGGGTGTCGCGGTGGCCGAGGTGGTCCAGGACTGGGCCGGTGACGTTGTCCCACAACCATTCCAGGATCGTGGTGAGGGTGTGTTGGGTGTCGGGGCCGTGCGCTGAGGGTGCGATTTCGCGGCGGGCCACGCCGTGCAGCGCTTGGTGGAAGTCGGTGGTGCGGTCGACGACGGCCTGTTCGGTGACGCCGGGGAGCGGGAGGGCGGTGACGCCTTCGGGGGTCAGGATCAGGGCGTGGCAACGGTTTTCGGTCAGGATGAGGGTGACGACCGGGCCGTGCGCGGCCTGGGCGTGCAGTTCCGGGCCGGTGGGTGGGAGACCGAAGCGGGCGAACCCGTCGAGGGCGCGGATGTCCCGCAGGGTGGCGGCGAGTTCTTCCGCGATCGCGATGCGGTCGGTGTCGCGGTCGGTGTCGCGGTCGGCTTCGAGGTTCCCGCCTGCGGCCTCGGAAAGGGCCATGAACAGCTCTGTCGTGGTCTTCATCCGGCCCGCCACGGGGTCGGTGTGCACGGTCTGGCCGGTGTGCCGGTCGAGCCGGTCGCGGACGTCGGCGAAGCGGGCGGCGAGGTCGGGGCGGACGCGGCGCAGGTCGGTGAGGTCGCCGCGGGTTTCCAGGGTCTGGCTCGACAGCACCGCCCGACCGCTTTCCACCAGTTCCAGCGCGCGTTGTGCGGCGTAGGGCGAGGGGACGGCCAGGGCCGCGTCCGCCGCCTCGTCCACCAGGGTGGAGATCCCGGTGAGCTGGTGCTGGCGGTCGCGCTGCGGCAGGCGGTGCGGGGTCAGCTCGGGCACCAGCCGGACCGCGGCCTCCAGCAGGTCCGCTCCTTTCGCCAGGTCGCCTTTGCGTTCGGCCATGATCGCCGCCGACCGTGCCGCAGTCATGCGCTGGAACGTCTGACCTGCAACGTTTTCCGCCGCTTCGGTGTAGCAGCGGAGGGCGTCGTCGAGGTCGGCCGGGGAGTTCCGGAGTTCGGACCGCATCCGCAGCACGTGGCCGAGGTTGGACAGCCAGCCGGTGCGGTCGGGGTGGTCCGGCGGTGTGGCGTCGACCGCGCGGCGGTGGGCGTTCACGGCTTCGTCCAGATCGCCCAGCCGGCCGGTGTGCTCGAACGCGGTCCGCCAGGCGTTGCCGAGTGTGGTCAGTCGTGCCGCGAAGACCGGGTCGTCCGCCGGGGTGGCGTCCACGGCGCGTCGACACGCGTCCAACGCGCCGCCCAGGTCGTCGTCCACCATCGTCCGCTCGAACCGGACCCGCAGCGAGACACCCAGTTCGGCCAGGTAACGGGCCTCGTCCGGGTCGCCCGGCGGCAGCCGGTCCAGCACGTCCCGCTGCGCCGCCACCGCCGCGTCCAGGTCGCCCGGGTTCCCGATGCGCTCGAACCGGGCCCGCAGCACCATCGCGAGGTTGGTGACCGCCGCCGGGTACGAGGGGTGGTCCATCCCCGTCGCGGCCACCGCCTGGATCGCCGCGCTCACCGCCTCGAACAGGTCTTCGACGGCGTCGGTCCGCCGGTACCGGTCTTGCAGGGCAGCGCACAGGTTCATGAAGTGCACCGCCTGGTCCGGGTGGTCCAACGGCGTCAACGCGGCGGCCCGACGGGCCGCGTCCACCGCCTGGTCCAGGTCACGCACGTCCCCGCCGCGCCGAAACCGCCCGATCAACGCCACGCTCAACGTGGACAACCGCCGAGCTTCCCCCAGATCGCCCATTTCCCACCCTGACGGACCACCACGCCGCTAACGTGAGGCACGGTCGGAGTCACGTGGGAGGACGTGGATGCGCGCCGACGCCCAGCGCAACTACGAAATGCTGGTGGAGCACGCCAAACTGGCGTTCGCCGAACACGGCGTGGACGCTTCCCTGGACGCCATCGCCAGGCGCGCGGGCGTGGCCAGCGGCACCCTCTACCGCCACTTCCCCACCCGCCTGGACCTGGTCGAAGCCACCCTCTCCCACCAGATCGCCGACCTGATCGGCCTGGGCCACCACCTCCTGCTGCCCACCCACGACCCGTTCACCGCCCTCTCGACCTGGCTGCACGCCACCCTCCACCACGCCCTGACCTACCGGGGCCTCTCCGCCACCCTCCTCAACACCACCCTCGACCACACCCCGGAAACCCCGTCCCCCTGGCACAAGGAACTCCTCGACACCACCACCCACCTCCTCAACCGCGCCCGCGCCGCCAACACCATCACCACCGAAGCCACGGACACCGAGATCCTGAAAACCGTCACCGCCATCGCCTGGGCCACCCGGAACGCCCCCGACCAAGCCGACCGCCTGCTCACCCTCCTCCTGAACGGCCTGCGCTACGGCAGGTAGCGCGCGGAGACTCCGCGGCGGTGAGTGCGCGGTGCTCAGTCCGGGGTCAGGCGGTAGCGCTTGTCCCTCAGTTGCCGGAGTGGGGCGTTCGGGCAAGCGCGGTTCGGGGCCTTGGCGAGGTCGAGGACCTGGCCCCATGCGCACGGGTCATCTCCCGGAGGCGGGTCCTGCTCACCCATGCGGCGACGATAAGAGCGGTCCGGGCGCCGCGACAGCGATCATGCGCCGGAACATTCCGCCAAAGTGCATGAGGTGACTATCGCCGAGGGCGTGGTCAGCGGCCGGTGGTGCCGTCGATGAGTTCGCGGAGGATGTCGGCGCGGCCGGCGTGGCGGCCGGTTTCCTCGATCAGGCGTGGGTGAGTGCCCCGCGGGCGCTGGGGCCTCCCGGGCGGAGCGGGGCGGTGAGGTCGGTGTGGTGGTCGCGGACGTCATCGACGCGTTGGACGGTGTAGCGGTGACGAGAGGGCATGGCGTTCGATCACTCCGTCAGGGTCGATGCGTGGGAGGCGAGGCCGTCGGCCATCTGCTGCATCACGCGCGGCATGACGCGTTTCATCAGCCAACCCAGCCCCCAGCGGGCTTTGTACGTGCCGTGCCAGTGGATCGTGGTGCCGCCGTCGGGCGTGGGCGCGAGGTCGATGGTCGCCCGGTAGTCGTGGATGGCCGAGTTGAAGGCGTCCTCGTAGGTCAACCGCTCCTCCTCGACCAGTCCGGTCAGCCGTTCCCCGGTCACCGTGCGACCGGAGCGGAACGCGCGGACCGCGCCGACCGGGTCGCGGCCGTCGGCGCCCAGGCCGCTGGACCGTTCGACGACAAGACTGTCCACAGTGGACCAGACCGGCCAGGTGCGGGCGTCCACGAGCAGGTGCCACACGACGGCCGGAGGTGCGGTCGAGGTCGCGGTCGCGTTGTAGCTCAACATGTTCCGTGAAGTCCCCAGTGCAGACGTCGTCAGTGCACCCCCGACGCTAGGTGACCGGCCACCCGCGAACCATGCGCCGGATTGGCGGGAATCGATCAGATCTTGCGGTACACCGAAGGGCGGACGCCGACTTGGGCGAGGAACGCCGTCGACAGGGCACCGGGACTGGCGAAACCGCAGCGCTCGGCGATCTGGCCGATGGTCAGGTCGGTGGTGGTGAGCAGCCGGCGCGCCCGGTCGACGCGCAGCCGGGTCAGGTACCGGTGCGGTGTCTCGCCGGTCGCGGCCCGGAAGACGCGGATGAAGTGGTACACGCTCAGGTGCGCTTCGGCGGCGATGTCGGCCAGCGCCAGCGGTTCGGCCAGCCGTTCGCGCATCACCGCGATCCCGGCGCGCACCGCCGCGTGCTCGGGCCCCGGCAGCCGCTCGTGCCGGCCCCGGGTCAGCAGGTGGGTGGCGAGGAACGCCGCGGCCGACTCGGCGTAGAGGTCGTCGACGCCGGCGGCCGCGGGCAGTCCGCGCACGAGGTGTTCCAGCACGGGGTCGCCCCCGGCCACCGCCGCCGCCAGCGCCTCGAAGTCCGGCTCCGGACCGCCCAACCGGTCCGCGGCCTGGGCGACGGTCCCCGACGGGACGTGCACCTGGATCGTGCGCATGGCCGACGACGCCCGGTACTCGCGCACGCTCCCCCGCCCGGGGACCATCAGCTCCAAGGTCCCCGGCACCCTGCGGGTCCGCACCGGCTTCCCGCCCGAGCGTGTCCGCATGTCCACGTCCCCGGCGACGTACAGCACCAAGTGCAGGTCGGCGACGCCCGGCAGCGGCACGTGGTCCGCCTCGGCCACGTGGTCGAAGGACTGCACCAACAAGGACCGCCAGCCCGCGTCGTCCCAGGAGGAGAACGTGCGCCGCACCAACGCCCCCGAGTCGAACTCCGCGTAGGGCGCGAGGTCGAAGTCCGGCGAGTCGAACACCCCGCCAGCCTAGCCGGCCCGGCGATCAGGGGCGGTCGGCCGCCGGACCGCCCACCGCGCCGGCCCGGCGATCAGGGCTGGTCGGCCGCCGGACCGCCGTCGAGGCGTTCCTGGAGGACGGCGATCTCGTCGTGCGCGGCGGCCAGTTCGTCCTCCAGCCCGGTGATCCGGGTGGCCGCCGCGAGGGTGTGGCCCTCGTCGAAGAGGGCGCGCAGGCGTGCCGCGTAGGTCAGTTGGCGGCGGGAGTAGCGGCGGTGGCCGCCTTTCGAGCGCTCGGGGCGCAGGGCGCCGGCCGCGTCGAGGCTGTGCAGGAACGCCACCTGGACGCCGAGCAGCTGCGCCGCCTGACCCGTGGTGTACGCCGGGTAGTCGGGGTCGTCGAGTTTGTCCAGGTCGGCCACCGGCTCACCGTTCGTCCGCGGGGCTGAGATCCGCACGCCAGTCTAGCGGGGGCCACCCCTTGACAAAACCTCCAGTAGCAGCTATATAAAAGCTGTAGTTGGGCATACGACCTGGGCGTGGGAGACCGGGGAGTGGTGCGCGATGACGACAGTGGTGGGCGCGGAGGAGTTCGCCGATCTCGTCTACGGCGACCCCGCCTGGCTCGACGCGGAGTTCGACGCGATCGTCGCCGCCAACTTCCCCACGGAGCCCTTCCCCACCGAGCCCTCCCCCGACCGCGCCGAGCCGCCGGGTCACCCGGTCGCGCGGCGGCCGGTCGACCGGGAGCCGGTCGGCGTCCGGGTCGTGCTGCCGGTGCACGCGTGGGCGCGTCAGCGCTCTCCGCCCGAAGGGAGGTACGAGGCATCCCGCACATCGTGACAACGGTTGACCGAACACCACGGGTCCGGCCGGGGCCTGTCCGGGCCGGTGTCGCCCACGGCGTCTCGTGACGCGGCGCCCCGGCGGACCCGCACAACCGGCGCGCGGCCCCGCACGACCGGTGCGCGCGGCCCGGCACGACCAGCGCCCCGGCGGACCCGTGCGACCAGCGCTCGGCCGGACCGCCGGCCACGACCGCACGACCATGACCCGGAACCGGCCAGACCCCCACGACGTCCTCGGCGTCCCCCCGAACGCGACGCAGGCCGAGATCACCGCCGCCTACCGCCGCCTGGTCCGCGAACTGCACCCCGACCGGCGCACCCCGGACCCGGACCGGCTCGCGGCCGTCCTCGCCGCGTACCGCCTCCTGCGCGCGCAACCCGCCCGCGCCCCTGCACCCGAGCCCGCTCCCGTCGCCGAGCCGGTCCCGGGCGTCCCCATCCCGGTCCACGTGCACCGGCCACGCACCCCGGACCTGCGCGCCGGCCCGGTCCGCCGCCACCGCACGACCGGCTGACCACCCAGCGCCGTCCGCGCCCGCCCCGGTTCCGGTGGGTTCCCCCGCGCCCCTCCCGGGTGAGCCGACGGCGTGGAGGGCTGAAACCCCTTGCGGTCCCTGGTGTCCGGCACGGCGCGGGGTCGACTACCGGGCGGTCCGGTCGGCTGGGTCGTGTCGACACCGGCCGGCGCTTCGACCCGGGAGCCGACCATGACCCACACCCCGTCCAGGTCCCGACCTCAGTCGAGCAGGTGATCGACCGGATGCGGGAGATCGACCGGCAGTTGGACCCGCACGACGGCGTCGCCTGCTTCAACCGGATGTACCTGCGGGTCACCGAGTTGGTGGCGCAGAACATCGTGGACGGCTTCTTCGAGGACCCTGCCTTCCTGGAACGCATGGACGTCCTGTTCGCCGACCTCTACTTCAAGGCCGTCGACGCCAAGACCCCCGCCCGTGCTGGTCCGGCTTCACCCGAGCCGGTAGCCGATGCCGCGGACGGTGTGGATCACCTGGGGTGGGCGGAGTTTGCGGCGGAGGGAGGTCATCAGGACGTCCAGGACGTTGGACTTCGGGTCGGCCATCTCGTCCCACGCGTGGCTGATCAGGTCGGCACGCGACACGGTCTCGCCCGCCCGGGTCAGCAGCAGCTGCAGGACGGCGAACTCGGTCGGGGTCAGGGTCAGCGCCACACCGGCACGGCTCGCCTCGCGCCGGCCCACGTCCAGTTCCACGTCCCCGTGCCGCAACAGCCCCGGCGGGCCGATCGCGCCCCGCCGGCACAGGCTGCGCACCCGCACCACCAGCTCGTCCATCGCGAACGGCTTCACCAGGTAGTCGTCCCCCACCCCCAGGCCCGCCACCCGGTCGGCGACGTCGTCCAACGCGGTCAGGAACAGCACCGGCACCTGGAAACCGGCTTCCCGCAACCGCCGCACGTGGTCCAGCGTGTCCCCGCCGGGCACCATCCGGTCCAGAACGGCGCAGTCGTAGGAGTTCACCGCCAGCGCCTCGTCGGCGGCGGCCAGATCCGCGGCCACGTCGACCGCGAAGCCCTCCCCCCGCAACGACAGCGCGACGGCGAACAGCAGGTCCTCGTCGTCCTCGGTCACCAAGATCCGCACGGACCCCACGGTATCGCCACGCCCCCACCCGCCGACCCGCTAGCGTGCGTCCCCAAACCGAGCCGAGCGGGGAACCAAGGCGGATGCGCGTGCTGGTGGTGGAGGACGACGAAGACCTGCGGGTGGCGGTCACGGCGGAGCTGCGGGGTTCGGGGCTGGACGTGGACACCGCCTCGACCATCGCCGAGGCCGACCGGAGACTGACGAAGACAACGCACCAGTGCGTGGTGTTCGACCGGATGCTGCCCGACGGCGACGCGATCGACTACGTCCAGGACCGCCGCCGCCAGGGCTGGGCCGTGCCGGTGCTGTTCCTGACCGCGCGCGACACCGTGGCCGACCGGGTGGACGGGTTCAACCACGGCGGCGACGACTACCTGGTCAAACCCTTCGCCATGGACGAGCTGGCCGCCCGCGTGCTGACCCTGGTCCGGCGGGCGGGTCGCGGGCGGCCCTCGGTGCTGCGGCACGGTGACCTGGAGGTCGACTGCGCGCGGCGCGAGGTGACCCGGGCGGGCGTGGCGCTGACGTTGAGCAGCAAGGAGTTCGCGGTGCTGGAGTACCTGGCCGCGCACGCCGGGCAGGCGGTCAGCCGCATCGAGTTGATCGAGCACTGCTGGGACGCCGAAGCCGACCTCGCGCCCAACGCGGTGAACGTGGTGGTGCTGCGGCTGCGGCGCAAGCTGCGGTCCCCCGAGTTGATCCACACCGTGGGCGGCTACGGCTACCGGCTGGGGCTGTCGTGAGCGGGTCGGGTGCAAAAGGGTCGGGTGTGAGCGGGTCGGCGGCGCGGTTGCGTGCGCTGCGCCGGGTGCTCACCGTGCTGTTCACCGCCATGAACACCGCCGGGCTGCTGGTGCTGGCCATCGTCGTGGTCCGCGAGGACGCCGAGCAGCGCGCCGAGCGGCTGGACGCCGAACTGCGCCGGGTCACCGCGGTGGCCAGCCGGCTGATCGACTTCGAAGGATCCCTGGTCACCGCGGAACTCGTGCGCGACCCGATCAACCGCGAGTGCCCCCAGTTCGCGATCCTGCCCGGCGGCGCGCCCCGCGAGTTCCTCGGCCACACCAGCGACCAGGCCTGCGCCCCGGTGGACATCGGCGTGCTCAGCGGCCTGGCCACGGAGGCGGTCGGCAAGAACGCCGTCCTCCAGGGCGACAAGGACGACCTCCGGGTCCGCGCCGAACCGCTGCGCACCGAAGACGGCGCGGTGGTGGGGGCGATCGTCGCGGTGACCGGCCTGGGGCCGGAGCGGTCCCGGCACCAGGTGGTGCTGTGGACGGTGATCGCGGGCTGCCTGGTGCTCGCGGTGGCGCTGGGCATCGCCGGGCACGTGCTGTCCGGGCGCGCGATCCGCCCGGCCGCCGCCGCGTTGGAACAGCAGGAGGTGCTGCTCGCCGAGACCGCGCACGACCTGCGCACCCCGGTCGCCGCCCTGCGCGCCCTCGCCGAATCCGCGTTGCGCCACCCCGACCAGCACGGCGAACTGCTGCCCCGCACGGTCCGGCTGGCCGGCCGGATGGGCGGGATCATCGACGGTCTCCTGGTCCGGGCGCGGCTGGCAGCCGGCGTGGAACAACTGACCATCAAACGGGTCTGGCTGGACCAACTGGTCGCCGGCGTGGTCGAGGAAACGCCCAAGCACGGCGCGCAGGTCACGCTCACCGCCGCCCCGACCGCCGTGGACGTCGACCGCACCCTGGTCCAACGAGCCGTCGGCAACCTGCTCAGCAACGCCCTGCGCCACGGCCACCAACCCGGCGTCGAGGCGATCGTGCACATCACCGTGGCGGACGGCCGGGTCACCGTGGCCGACCACGGGCCGGGCATCGACGCGGCGCTGGCCGAGGAGGCGTTCGACCGGTTCACCGGGTCCGGCGCGTCCTCCGGGCTGGGGCTGTCGATCGTGCGCTGGGTGGCGCTCGCGCACGGCGGTTCGCTGCGGGTGTTCAACGCCGAGGAGGGCGGCGCGATCTTCGAGTTGAGCTTCCCGGTCAGCGGACCGTGAACGTGCCCCACGGCCGCAGCGTCACCCAGTCGCCGTCCAGGCGGTAGGCGAGGTAGTAGGTGTACTCGCCGGGCGCGGGGAACGCGCGGTGCAGCCGGATCTCCTGCGGGGTCGTGCCCAGGGTGTGGTCGCGCAGCTCGGGGAAGTCGTGCGGGACGCCCGCCGCGTCCTGCACCCGCACGGTCAGCCCGCGCAGGGTCAACTGCCGGTCGGCGGCCAGGTCGGCGCGCAGGGTGACCTCCTGGCCGGCCTTGGGCCGCGCCGGTTCCAGCCGCAGCGGACCGGCGATGGTCGGCTTGGCGGGCAGGGCGGCGACGGGCACGTCGCGCTCGGCCGTCAGCGCGACGACCGCGAGAACAGCCGCGACGAGGACCGCCGCGGGCACCAAGAGCTTGCGCTGCACCAGTTCTGGACCGTTCTTGTATCGAGTGCCATACGCTACGTGACCGAGCCTTCAGGGGGAGCGGAACGGATGAAGTTGTTCACCAAGTGGACCGGCAAGTGGGGTCGCCGCGGTCCGGTCGCCGCCCTGACCGCCGGGTGCGTCGTGGTCGCGGCGGTGGCGGTCGGCGGGTCCGCCGACGTGCCCGCCCTGGAGTTCCTCAACCCGGGGCACTGGGTGGTCAACACCGCCGCGGGCAAGGTCTACCACGTCGACGGCGCCACCAAGCAGGTCGACGCGGAGGTCCCGCTGCCCGGCGCGAAACCCGGCAGCGTCGTCGTGCAGGGCGACACCAGCGGGTACGTGGTCGGCGCGGGCCAGTACACCGAGTTCGGCAAGTCCACGCTGCGGGTCGAGGCCACCACGCCCGCGCCGGCCGCCGACGAGGTCCCGGTGCCGCTGGAGACCGCGGGCGGGCCGTACCTGGTCTACCGGGACGCGGCGGTCGTGGTGCGGCTGGGCTCCGAGCACGCCGTGATCGACGTGGGCGGCGAGCTCGGCAACCCCGTCGCCACCGAGGACGGCACGGTGTGGCTGCACCGCGTGGACACCGGCGCGCTGTGCAAGCTGGCGCGCGGCACCACCGTCCCGTCCTGCCCGGCGTCCGCGCCGGCCGGTCACAAGGGCGGCCTGACCGTCGTCGGGGGCAAGCCGGTGTTCGTGGACACCACCGCCGACACCATGCGCGCGGTCGAGGGCAACGGCCCCGAACGACCGCTGGGCACCGACGTCCCCGAGGAGACGCGCGTCGCGGCGGCCGACGTCGACGGCCGCGTGTCCATCCTCGACCCGGCGGGCACGCTCTACCTGGTCGACTCCGCGCCCGTCGTCGGCGACCGGCCGGCGGCCAAGAACGTCGTGGTGGACCTGGAAGAGGGCCAGTACACCGGGCCGGAGACCACCGGCTCGACCATCGCGGTGCTCGACCACGGCAGCGGCCGGCTGGTGACCTACGACAGCGCCGGCACCCGCCGCCAGGTCACGCCCGTGCCGCCGGAGTCGGGCAAGCCGCGCCTGACCAAGGCCGACGACGAGCGGGTCTACGTCGAGGGCGGCGAGGGCAAGCACGTGCTGGTGGTCGACCCCGGCGGCGCGGTCACCGAGGTGCCCGTGGAGCGCAAGCCCCAGCCGACGACCACCACGACCACTCCCCCACCGCCTGCCCCGACGACCACGACCGAGCAGGTGACCCGGCAGAACCCGCCGGTGATCGCGGCCGGCCCGCCCGGCGCGCCCTCGGGCGTGACCGCCACGCCCGGCAGCGGCTCGGCGGTGGTGACCTGGGGTCCGGCGGCGGACAACGGCGCGCCGGTCACGGCCTACCACGTCACCTGGAACGGCGGCGGCCTCACCGTCCCCGGCAGCCAGCGCAGCGCCACGGTGAACGGCCTGGCCGACGGGACCGCCTACACGTTCACCGTGGTGGCGGAGAACCGGGTCGGCCGCGGTCCGGGGGCGTCCGCGCAGGCCACGCCCCGGCGGGTGCCGACGATCACCGTCACCCGCGGCAAGGACACCACGACCGACTCGTGCCGCGCGCCGGACTGCGCGTTCATCCACATCGAGATGCGCGGTTTCGCGCCCAACACGTCCTACGAGATCATCCCGTACGCCAGCGAGTGGGGCCGGGTGAACCCCGGCGTCACCCTGACCACCGACGCCGAGGGCACGCAGATCGTCGACGACCGGTTCCCGTTCAGCGGCGACGGCCAGACGGTGTGGGTCGTGGCCGGCGGCGTCGAGTCCAACCGCTACTACTGGGAGAAGCAGTGACGACCGTGGCCGTGCCGGTGTCCACCCGGGTCTACCAGGCCATCGCGGAGAACGTGCAGCGCGTGGTGCGCGGCAAGCCGGAACTGGTGCGGCTGTCCGTGGCCGCCCTGTTCGCCGAGGGGCACCTGCTGATCGAGGACGTGCCGGGGCTGGGCAAGACCACGCTGGCCAAGTGCCTGGCGCGCAGCGTCGGCGGCACGTGGAACCGCATCCAGTTCACGCCCGACCTGCTGCCCGGCGACATCACCGGGGTCGTGGTGTACCACCAGAACACCGAGCGGTTCGAGTTCCACCCCGGCGGGATCTTCGCCAACGTGGTGCTGGCCGACGAGATCAACCGCGGCACGCCCAAGACCCAGTCCGCGCTGCTGGAGGTGATGGAAGAGCGGCGGGCGACCGTCGACTCCGTGGAGCACGAGGTGCCCAGCCCGTTCCTGGTGGTGGCCACGCAGAACCCGATCGAGATGGAGGGCACCTACCGGCTGCCCGAGGCCCAGCTGGACCGGTTCCTGATGCGGCTGTCGGTCGGGTACCCGGACCTGGCGTCCGAGGTGCTGGTGGTGATGAGCGACCGGGCGCGGGTCCGTCCCGAAGACCTCTCCCCCGTGGTCGACACGGCCGAGCTGGCCGAGGCGATCGAGGAGGTGCGGGGCGTCCACATCGCGCCCGAGGTGTGCGAGTACGCGGTGCGGGTCGCGGTGGGGACGCGGTCGCACCCGGCGGTGCGGTGGGGCGCGGGTCCACGGGGCAGCATCGCGCTGGTGCGGGCCGCGCAGGCGTACGCGGCGACGGAGGGGCGGTTGTTCGTGCGGCCCGACGACGTGAAGGTGGTGGCGGAACCGGTGTTGGCGCACCGGTTGGTGCTGACACCGGACGCGGAGCTGGCCGGGCGCGGGGCCGCCGCCGTGGTGGCCGAGGTGCTCGCCGCGGTGGCCGTGCCGCCGGTGGGCTGAGCGGTGCGGCTGACCGCGCGCGGGGTCGCGGTGGTGGTGGCGGCCCCGGTGTGCTGTGCGGTGGGGATCGTGGCGGGGTATCCGCTGTTCCTGGCGTTGGGCGGGCTGCTGGCGGGGGCGGTGCTGGCGGGGTTCCCGGGGGTTTCGCGCCGGTCTCCGGTCGAGGTGACCCGGTCGGTGCACCCGGTGCGGGTCGAGCGGGGCAAGCCCGCGCTGGCCACGCTGTCGGTGCGCAACGCGGGCGGTGGGTTCACCGCGCGGGACCGGTGCGGGCGGCACGTGCGGCGGGTGGTCGTGCGGGCCGACGCCGTGTACCGGTACGAGTTGCCGACCTCGGAGCGGGGCAAGCACGTCGTGGGGCCGCTGGTGGTCGAGCGGACGGACCCGTTGGGGTTGGTGCGCAAGGACGTCGGCACCGGTTCGACGGCGACGCTGTGGGTGCGCCCGCGCCGGCACCCGGCACGGCCGTTCGCCGCCGGGCACCGCCGGCACCACCACGAGGGCGCGGCCGGCGGTCCACGCGGTTCGCTGGACCTGCGGGACGTGCGCGAGTACGTGCCCGGGGACGAGGTGCGGCTGGTGCACTGGAAGTCCAGTGCACGCACGGGGAAGTTGATGGTCCGGGATTACGCCGATCCCGAGCGGCCTCTGTTGGCGGTGTTGGTGGACACGCGGCACTCCGAGTCGTTTGAGGACGTGGTGGAGGTCGCCGCGTCGGTGTTGCACGCGAGTGCGGTCGCCGGGTACCGGTGCCGGCTGCTGACGCCGGGTGGTGTGGATGTGTCGGTGGATGGCGGTGTTCTTGCGGGGCAACGGTTGTTGGACGAGCTGTGCGTGTTGCGGGTTTCTTCCGACGGGGTGTTGCCGGCGCGTCCGCCCGGTGGGTTCGTGGTGGTGACGGCGGGCTCGGTGGAGTCGTTCGCGGTGTTGCGGCCGGATGTCGTGTTGGCGCTCGGCGGGGCCGGTGAGGTGCCGGGCGCGCGGGTGGTGCGCGGGGTGGACGCGGCCGAGGTGGTGCGGCGGTGGAACGCGTGAGGATTGCGGCTTTGTTCGTGGCCGCGGTGGTGGCGGGGTTGTTGTTCGCGCCGGTGTTCGGTGTGGGGCCGTTGCTGCTCGCGGTGGGGGCGACGGTGGTGCCCGCGTTCGGGGTCGCGGTGTGGCTGCGCGAGCGGGAGGCGTGGCGCGCGGTGGGGACCGTGGTCGCGGGGCTGGCCGGGTTGTTGGCGGCTCTGCGTCCGGCTGATCCGGTGGGCGCGTTGGTGGTCGGGGCGACGGAGTCGTGGCGGTCGGCGTTGCAGTCGACGTGGCCGGTGCGGCCGGAGCCGGAGGCGTTGGTCTTCGTGCCGTTGCTGGTGCTGGTGGCGGCGGTGTTCGGGGTGGAGTTGCTGCGCCGGGCGCCGTTGGCGGCGTTCTTGCCGGTGCTCGCGGTGGCCGGGTTGAGCCAGGCTTATGCGGCGGCGGGCTGGGTGACGGCGGTGGCGGCCGTTCTGGCGTTCGGGGCTTGTGGCGCGGTGGTCTTGGCGCGGCGGGTGCCGTGGGTGGCGTTGGCGGCCGGGCTCGTGGGGGCCGCGGTGTTGGGGTTGGTGCCGACCGGGCCGGCGTTGTCGTTGCGGGCGCCTGCCGGGTTGGCTTCCTCGCGGGTGACCAGTCCGTTGGTGGAGCTGCCGGCTCGGTTGGCGCAGCCTGGGACCGCGGTGTTCGAGTACTCGGCCGGGTCGCGGGTCGAGCGGTGGCCGATCGCGGTGCTGGACGAGTTCGACGGCGTCAACTGGACGCCCGGGGTTTCGTTGCGGCGCATGGGGACCGGGTTGCCGCCGGGTGGGGGTGTGCGGGTGCCGACCTCGTCGCGGTCGGCCGTGGTGCGGCTGCGGGACATGCCGGGTCCGTGGCTGCCGAGCCAGGCGTGGCCGGCGACCGTGGAGGGTGTCGATCCGCTGGTGGACCCGGAGCGGGGGACGTTGCTGGCCGAGGAGCGGGTCGGCGAGTACCGGCTGACGTGGTGGGAGCCTGCTCAGGTCGACGGTTTGGCGGATGCGGCGATCGATCCGGGTGCGCCGGGCGGGTTCGGCGGGGTGGGTTCGGTGCCGCCGGAGGTGGGCGCGTTGGCGGAGCGGGCCGTGTCGGGGACGCGGTCGTCGTTCCGGACCGCGTTGCTGCTGGAGCGGTTCCTGCGGGAGAACTACGAGCTGGTGACCTCGGGGCCGTTGCCGGTGGGGCACGGTTGGCCCGCGCTCGAACGGTTCCTGCTGCGCGAGAAGCGCGGCACCAGCGAGCAGTTCGCCGCCGCTTATGTGGCGTTGGCGCGGATCAGGGGTATTCCGGCGCGTCTCGTGGTCGGGTTCTCGTCTCCTAGTGAGGGGACGGTGGTGCGCAACGGGGACGCGGTGGCGTGGCCGGAGGTGGCCGTGGCCGGTGTGGGGTGGGTTGCGTTGGACCCGACCGGGGCCGTTCGGGGCTCTTCGGACGACGGGGTGTCGCGGGACACCGAGCGGGCTCGGGAGGAGTTGCCGCCGGTCGGGGAAGTGTCCGAGCCGCCGTTGCCGCCTGAGGTCGTGCCGCCTGCTTCAGAGTTCCCGTGGGCTTGGGTGGTCGGGGTGCTGCTGGTTGGCGGGGTGGCGGCGGTGCCGGGTGCGGGGGCGGTTCGGTCGTGGCGGCGTCGGCGCGTGGGCACGGTCGAGGCCGCGTGTGCCGAGGTGCGGGACCGGTTGCGGCGCAGTGGGTTCGCGGTGACTTCGGCGATGACCGTGCGGGAGTGGGGTGCGGTCGCGCCCGAGGGTGTCGGGGGTGCGGTGCTGCGGTTGGCGGATGCCGTGGACGACGGGTTGTGGTCCGGCGCCGGGGTGGACGCGTCGGGGCGGGCGTGGGAGGCCGTGCGGGAGGCTCGGTCGGGTTTGCGGCGGTTGCCGTTGTGGGTTCGGGTGCGCGCGGCGTTCCGGTGGTGAGTCACCTCGTGCACTTGGCGGAGCGGATGGGGTGGGGCTTGCTGTGGTAGGTGTTGCGGCCGTCGGTGCCCTGCACTTCGAAGCAGTGCTTCCGGTTCGGTTCGACGGTGATGCGGGCGGTGCGGTCGCGGGTCTCGGGTGAGGGGAAGTTGGGTTTGCCCTCCGGGGCCGTGATGACGACGTAGTCGAGGTCGGGGCCGCTCCAGGTGATGGTGACGTGGTCGCCGGCGTCCTGTACTTCGATGACGTGGATCTGCGGGGCTCGGGGGGCGCTGACCGCGGGGGCTTGGGGGGACGGTGCGGGCGGGTCGTCGCGGAGCAGGAGTAAGGGTGCGGCGGCGAACAGGGCCAGGGCGGCGGCTACGCCGAGGATGAGGCCGATGCGCTCCCGGCGGTCGGTGTCCGGTAGGGGTTTCGCTTCGGCGACTTGGATGCGCTTGCCGGTCGGGCGGGGAACGCCTGTGGGATCGGTGATGGTTCGCGGTTCGGTGGCGGCCTGGGGTTCAGTGGCGGGCGGCGCGGTGGCGGGCGGCGCGGTGGCGGTGATGCGGTCCAGTTCGGCGAGCACGTCGGCGGGTCGTGCGTCGGGGTCGCGGGCGAGCAGTGCGTGCACCAGCTTCGCCAGGCCCAGCGGCACGTCCGGCCGCTCCAGTTCGGGTGCGGGTTCGCCCAGGACGCGCAGGGCGTGCTCCTCGGGGCCTTCGCCGAGTCGTGCGGGGTGCGGTGGCTTGCCGGTCAGGGCGAAGAACAGCACCGCGCCCAGCCCGTAGTGGTCGGCCCGGGCGTCCCGGACGGCGTCCCGCACGGTCTCCGGCGCGGCCCACTCGACCGGCGGCGCCACCGGGAAGGCGTCGCGCAGGACCAGACCGCCGTCCGCCAGCACGGGTTCGCCGGTGGCGCGGAACAGGACGTTGTGCGCGGTGATACCGCCGTGCACGAGTCCTGCGGCATGTGCCGCCGCCAGCGTTGTCGCCAAGGCGCGTGCCAGCGCCAGTGCCTCGGGGATCGGGAGCGGAGCGGTGTCCACCAACGAGAGTGGACACCGCTCCGCCTGCACCGTGAACCGCCCTTCGATCACGTCGGTGCCGTGCACGACCCGGGTGCCGGGCACTCGCGACCAGCGGGCGTTCTCGCGCTCCCAAGCGGACCGGGTGCGCCGGTCGAGGTCGCCGGGGAACGCCTTGAGCACCACTTCGGGTTCAGCTGAAGTCACCATCGCCGTCCATGGTCCCAAGTCGGCCCGAGGACTCAATCGTCGGAGGAGGTCTTGCGCCGGGCGGTGAACGTGGGCTGCTCGCCCCGCGCCCGACGCGCCGCCTCCTGCTCCCACAGCGCGAACGTGGTGCGGCGGATGTGGGTGATCACCTCGAACTCCTCGTCGGTGAACCGGCGCCGCTCCGCGTCCTTGCGGGCGTAGAGGGTCTCGATCGCCGCGTACAGGGCGAAGACCGGGCCGTCGCCGGTGAGCCGGTCCTCGCGGACCAGTTCCGTGCGCAGGACGAACTCGTCCTCGTCGATCCCGCTGATGTCGGCGGTCGTGGAGGCACCGCGCACCCGTCGCAGGACGTGCTCGTCGGCCGGGTGGAACTCGCCGGTGTCCCAGTCGAGCAGGGACCCGCGCCAGGTCCCGTCGGGCAACTCGTCGATCACGAGGGTCCGGTCGTAGTACATGTAGTACGAACGCTCTTCCACCACCATCACCGTCCCTCTCGCCGGTTGACCGTCGGGTCCGCCGGTCGGCCGCCCGCCTGGATGAAGGCTTCCGTGTACAGGATGCGGGACTCCGTTTCCAACAACGCGGACAACGCGGTCTCCTCGGGGTACGGGTCGCGACGGGCTTTCTGGCTGAGCACTTCGAAGTCCCTCCGCACCTCGTAGGCGCGGTGTTCGTACTCCGAGATCTCCTCGATCGGGTCGGCCTGCAAGCGCAACTCTCCCACGTGGTACCTCGGCTTGCCGTGGGCGTCGGTGCCCATGTCGAGCTGGATGCGCAGCAGGATGTCCCGGTAGCCGGCCCGCTGCGGCCTGGTGAAGCGGTCCTTCATCTCCACGATGCGGATCGGCGAACCGGGCCTGCGGGTGGCGTCGAGGACCGCTTCCAGGCCCCGGTAGACGTCGTCGACCGTGGCGAACCGGATGGAGGAGGCCGTCAGGTCCGTCAGCCGGCTCACGTCGCCCCCGTACTCGGTGATCTTGTCCTCGGCCCGGCTCCGCTTCTTGGGTTCGGGTCGGGGTTTGACGCGGCCCACGCCCAGGTCGTCGACGACGGCTTGCGCGAAGCCGTTGAGGACGGGGGTGAGGCGGGCGGAGTCGGCGTAGAGCTGGTCCAGGTACTCGCTCCTCCGGGTGGCGTTGTCGGCCCAGGCCTCGGCGAAGCCCTGTTGGCGGAGGTCCTGCGCGTCGAAGTCCCTGGTGACCGTGGTGACGTCCCGGACGACGGCCGACTGGTGGTCGGTCAGCACGGCCGGGGAGGGTTTGGGGGTCGTTCGGAAGCGGTCCACGATGTCCTGGGCGTTGCCGTTGGCCAGGGCGTCCACGGCGGCTTGGACCATGGCGAGGGCCTGTGGGTTGCCGACGAGGCCGGCGAGCGTCGCGGGCCTCTGTGCCAGCGCTTCGTCCAGCGGCCGAACCTGCTGCCGCATGGCCTCGACCGCCGTTTCCGGGCCGTTGTCGGGTTGCGCGGCGGGGGTGTCTCCGGTCGGCCGGGCGGCGGAGGCGTTGCCGGTCGGCCGGGCGGCGGGGGTGGTGCCGGTCGGCTGGGCGGCGGGGGCGTTTGCGTCATGACTTGGCTGCGCGGGTGGTGCGCCCTCGTCGCGGCTCGGTCGCGCCGGGCCGGTGTTCTCGCCGCTTTCGCCGTTTCCGCCGCTCTCGCCGTTCTCGCGGTCGGTCTGGGCCTCGGTGACCCCGGGTTGTGGGCTGCCCGGTTCCCCGGGTTGATCCGCCTCGTCGGGAATGTCCGATTCTTGGGGGGCGTCGGGTCGTGACGGCCGTTCCGGGGTGATGGGGTTGGTGCCGCCCGGTTCCGGGCGCGGCATCTCCGGTGCTTCCGGGTCGGCCAGGGTGTCCGGGTTGGCCGGGTCGTCGAAGTGCGGTTCGCCCTCGCGGATCGTCGGCGTCTCCGGTTGCCGCGGTCCGCCGGGTTCGCGCGGTCCTTCGGGCTTGCCCGGGATTTGCGCGGCACTGGCGATCCCGAGTGCGACCACTTCCGGAGCCCGCTTGAACACCGGGTGCCGCGAGGGTTCCGGGGTCGTGCGGGTGTTCGGGGTGGTGCGCGGGGGCGGGTTGTCCGGGCTCTTGCGGGTGGCCGGGGCGTCCGGCTTCTGCCGAACCGGCGGCGTCCGCGGCACGTCCACGCTCACCGGCCCCCTGGCCGGCACGGTTTCCAGCACCCGCGCCTTCTCCGGCACCGCGACCCGCTCGGGCACCGCGACCCGCTCCGGCACCGTGGCGTTCTCCGGCACCCTGGCCCGGGCCTGCTCGGGGGGCTTGGTCGGAACGCTCTCGCGCGCCTTCGAACCCTGCGACCGCACCGCCTGCGTGGCCTTCTCCGCCGCCTGCTCGGTGCGTGCGAGACCGCTTCCGCCACGAGCCGCGTGCCGCAGCAGTCCGGCGCCCTTCAGCGGCGTCACGCCGACCGCCGTGAACGCGGCCTCGGTGCCGAAGTCATCGCAGTTCTTGCCGCTGCCCAGGCAGTCCTTGCCGGTGCCGTAGAGGTCCGACTGGCCCAAACCGATCACGGTGTCGCCGGCGAGCGCGGCGGTGCCGGCGACGGCCTGGCCGACCTCGACCGGCTGCACCTTGCCGTCCTTGACCGTCTCCTGCCACTGGCGGCCCAGGTCCTCTGCGTTGTGCTCGACCTTGGACTTGGGGTTGAAGACGGTGATCCTGCGCCCGTCGGGCAGGGTGCCCTCGTCGACGGCGAGGCCGTCCTTGAGCCGGTCCCGGACGTCCTTCGGCAGTTCCCCGCGGGAGACCGCGACGACCTGGTTGTCCCGGGTGCGGCCGACCGACACGTCCGGGCGCTGTTTGCCGGGCAGCTTCTCCCAGTGGTCGACCTCGACGGACTGCCGGTAGTTGGTCACCTCGCCGCCGACGACGGCGGACATCGAGGCGTCGACCGACTTGGACGGGTGGATGTAGTCCTGCAACGACATGTTGTGGACCACGGACTTCCCGGTGCGCGCGTCGGTGATCCGCGTCTTGTTCTCCGAGACCCGCTCGACGACGTGGACGGGCCGCTGCCCGGGGGTCTTCCCGGAGATGGCGTCGTGGTAGTCGGCCTGGCCGCGTGCGATCTGGAGCTGGAGCTCGCGCGCGGCCCGCTGCGGGGCGTACTGACGAGCGGTCTCCGACTCCTTCTGCGCAGCCGCCTCACCCCACCGGAACGACTGCGACCGAACCCCGGTCGGCGGCGGCGCGGGCGAGGTCGGCGGCGGCGCCGCCACAACCGGTGCCGACGGCTTGACCACCGGCTTCGGCACCGGAGCCGCCGGCACACCCGCAACCCGCTGCGCGGCGTACTGACGAGCCGTCTCCGACTCCTTCTGCGCAGCCGCCTCACCCCACCGGAACGACTGCGACCGAACCCCGGTCGGCGGCGGCGCGACTGGTCCGGCGGCCGGCGGTTTGGGCGCGGCTTGAGGCGCGACTTGGGGCGCCGGAGCCTTCGGCAGGGGCTGGGACGCCGGCTTCACGCCCGGCTCAGCCGCCGACGCCGACTTCACCGCCGACTTCGGTGTCGGCATCGCGGGCCGGGCAGCCGGCGGCACCCCCTTCGCCGCCGGCGGCGCAGGCCTCACCCCCGGCGGCACGGACCTCGCGGCAGGCAGCACAGGCCGGGCAGCTGGCGGCACAGGTCGTGCGGCTGTTGGCGCGGGCCTCGCGGCAGGCGGCGCGGGCCTCGCGGCAGGCGGCGCGGGCCTCGCGGCAGGCGGCGCGGGCCTCACCCCTGGCGGTGCGGGCCTTGCCGCCGGTGGCACGGGCCTGGCGACGGGAGCTGCGGACCGGGCAGCCGGCGGTGCGAGCCTTGCGGTCGACTTCGGTGTCGGGGGCTTGCCCACCAGCTTGGGTATCGGAGCCTGCCGGAGACCCGTGACCCGTCGTGCCGCGTACTCGCGTGCCGTCGCGGATTCACGCTCCGCCGCCGCCTCCGCCCGACGCAGCGACTGCGGCAGTGGCTTGGGTGATGAGGCGTTGGGCGGTAACCGCTTGGGCAGGGCGCGAGGCGAAGGGGCCGCCGGGGTCCTCGCGGTGGACCGCATGACCGGCTTGGCCCCCGTCGACCTGGCACCGCTCGACCCGACCGGGGCCGGGGTGTACTGCGACCGCGCCCGGGGTTGGGGGGTCGGCTTCGGCGGGAGGGGCTTCTTGCGGTCGACTCGCGGAGGGATGTACCTGCCCGGCGGCTGCGGCACACGCGGAGACGCCCGCGGCGGCTCGGGCACCGGCCTACGCGGGTTTGCCTTCGGCGGCTTGGGCAACTCCGGCCGGCGAGGAGTCACCCGCGGCGGCTTGGCCAACTCCGGCCGACGCGGCGTCACCCGGGGCGGCTTCGGCGTGTTCGGCTTCCGCGGGGTCGCCTGCGGCGGCTTGGGCGTGTTCGGCTTGCGCGGAGACGCCTGCGGCGGCTTCGGCACACCCGGCTTCCGCGGGGTCGCCTGCGGCGGCTTCGGCACACCCGGCTTGCGCGGGGCCGCCTGCGGCGGCTTTCGGGGAGGTTGCTTTGGGGTTGCCTTCGGCTTTGGTACGGGGTTCGGGGTGGCCTTGGGTTTGGGGGTGGTCTTGGGTTTTGCGGCGGGTTTCGTCCCGGCCGGCTTCTTGGTGACCGGCTTCGTCGCTGCCGGCTTCGTCGCTGCCGGCTTCGTCGCTGCCGGCTTCGTCGCTGCCGGCTTCGTCGCTGCCGGCTT
Organism: Saccharothrix sp.; assembly: GCF_031180885.1. Lineage (GTDB taxonomy): Bacteria > Actinomycetota > Actinomycetes > Mycobacteriales > Pseudonocardiaceae > Actinosynnema. The sequence continues at coordinate 77,009 of NZ_JAPSLK010000022.1, read as the reverse complement.
CTTGGCGGGCGGCTTCCGGGCGCCGGGCTTGGTCCCGGCGGGCTTGGTCGCTGCCGGCTTCTTGGCGGCGGGCTTCTTGGCGGCGGGCTTCTTGGTGGCCGGCTTATTCGCGGCGGGCTTCTTGGCGGCGGGCTTGGGCTTGCTCTTCGCGGGGGACTTCTTCTTCGCGGCGGGCTTGGGCTTCGACTTGGCCGGTGCGGCGCGGGAGGTGTTGTGGCCTTCCTTTGCCGACCTCGGCTCCGCCTGTGCCTCCTGACCGCCCAGAGCTCCGAACGCCAGCGTCAACAACCCGCCCGACGCCGCGTACAAGGCCGCCCGCCGGATCGTCCTTCGCTCAATACCCACGATCGGCCTCCCTCCGCGCCTGCCGACGTTCGTGCAGCTCGATCCCGAGCGACCGCCCCATCAACCCGCCGAACAGACCCGCGGCCACCCCGGCCGCCAGCGCCGCCGGTAGGTCCACCACCAGCGCGGGCACCACACCGGCGACCAGGGCCGCGGACACCCCACCGATACGGCCCGCGGAGGCACTGCTCATCGGTTCGCGCGACACCACCGGCGACGCGTAGTGGCGGTAGTGGCCGTCCTCGTCCTCGTCGTCCTCGTCGTCGTCGAAGAACTCGGCGTCCAAGTCCAAGTCCAACTCCGAGTCCTCATCGGAGTCCTCGTCGGAGTCCTCGTCGGAGTGGAGGTCGTCGGCCGAGTCGTCGGGGATGACGATGTAGTAGGAGTTGTAGGGCAACGTGTCCGCGTCATCGGACGACGAGATGTAGTCGTCCAAGGGAATGCGTGCGTGCTTGGTGTCCATCGGCCATCACCCGCTGTGCGCCGAGACGGAGATGGTGACCTTCTTGCCGCCCTTGTCGCCCTTGTCCTTGCCGCCCTTGTCCCCCTTGCCGCTGTCCTGCAACCGCTTGGCCAGGTCGGGCGACGTCTGAACGGTCAGCACCGACGCGGCCTTCGGCTTGTTCTTGGACTTGGCCTCGCGCTCCTTCTTGCGCTCGTCGTCCTTCTGCTTGCGCAGTTTCTTGACCTCACCGCGCTTCTCGTCGTACTCCTTCTTCGCCTTGGACAACTCGCCCTCGGCCCGCTCCACCTTCTTCTTCGCCTCCCCCGCCTCCGCCTTGGCCTTCTTCAACGCCTCGTCCGTCGGCGACGGCTTCTTCTCCTTCTTCGGCGTCGACAGGTGCACGACCACCTCGGCCTTGCCCTCACCGGTCGTCTTCACCTCCGCGTGCGCCACCGAAGCGACCGAAGCCGGCGGCGGAGGCGGGGGCGTCTCGGGCTCCTCGGGCTCGGCGATCACCTTCTGCACGGGCGACTTCACGACCGGCTTCGCCACGGGCCGGGCGACGACCGGCGGCGCGGGCGGCGCGGCGGGCTCCTGGGACGCGGCCTCCGGCACCGGAACGGGCTTCGGCGCGGGCGGCGGGGTCTGGGCGACCGGCGGCTGGGCGACGGGCGGCGGGGCGGGCGGCGACGACGGCGTGGACGGCGTGGACGGGGAAGGGGAAGCGGACTGCGCGGCCGGCTTCTGGTCCTTCTTCTCGTCCTCCGCGGCGAAGACGTTGACCGCGGACGCACCGATCGCCGCGGTCACCAGGCCGGCGACGCCGTACAGCGCGGCACGGCGCAGGTTGTTCCCGGATTCCTCCATGACTCCTCACTCCAGGTAGGCGGAAACGCGTGCCGGGACGGTCACACCCCGCGGTGCAGACCCGATGCAGAACCGGTCGACCCACCGCCCCGCCGACTGCACCGCCGCTGGACACCCCGCCCCTACGGTCGACGCGAGAACCGAACGACCGAGGAGAAGGAGCGACGCGCATGTTGTTCCGCGTACTGGGGCCGCTGGAGGTCGTCCACGCCGACGGCCGCCGCGCCGACATCCCGCCCGGCGCACCGGAGCGCGTCCTGTCCGCACTGCTGGCGCGCCCCAACACCTGGGTCGGCGTGGACAGCCTCGCCGAAGCGGTGTGGCCGGAAAGCACCACCGCCCCCACGGACGCCCTCTGGCGCCACGTGCACGACCTCTGCCGCCGCATCCCCCTCCACGACGGCACATCGGCGCGCATCGCGAGCATGCACGGCCGCCACCGCATCAACATCGCCGAGGGCGAGCTGGACAGCGCGGTGTTCGAACAGCTCGTCCGCGACGGCCTCAACACCCTGCCGATCGACCCCGAAACGGCCGCCGACCACTTCCGCAGCGCCGCACAGCTGTGGCGCGGCAAGCCTTTCACCGACCTCGACAGCTACCACAGCCGCGCCGAAGCGACCCGCCTCACCGCCCTGCGCTGGGCCGCCCTGGACGGCCTGGTCGACGCCATGCTCATGATGGAGCACACCGCCGGCTCGGTGTCCCTCCTCCAAGCCCTCACCGTCGAGGACCCCAAGCGCGAACGCACCTGGCTGCGCCTGGTCGAGGTGCTGACCCACGCCGGCCGCCCGGTCGAGGCGGAGGCCGCGTTCCGCAAGGCTTCACGCGTGCTGGACACTCCGCTGAGGAGGGCGTTGTGAGCGACGACTTCGAGCCGCTGGGCACCGGACCCACCGCGACCGTCTACAGTGGACTCTATCTGGCCCTCAAGGTCTACCCGCCCGTCGACCAGGACGTCCTCGACGCCTTCCACGAGGAACAAGCCGCGCTCGTCCCGCTAAGAGACCAAGCCCCGATCCTGCCCGTCGACGAGGTGATGGACGCGGGCGACGGCCGGCCCGCGCTCCAGATGGAACTCTGCTCGACCTCCCTCGCCGGACTGGTCGCCGGCAGCGGCCCCCTCCTGCTGCCCGACGTCCTCTCCGTCGGTCACGCGGTCGCGTCGGCGGTGGCGGCGGCCCACCGGGTCGGCGTCGTGCACGGCGGCCTGACCCCGCACAACGTCCTGTTCCACCCGTCCGGCGCCCCCGTCGTGGCGGACTTCGGCTTGGCGCTGCGCCGCGCTTTCCCCGTCGTCACCGGCGAGTACACCGCCCCGGAGACCGCACGGGACGGCACCCGGGACGAGCGGTCCGACCTGCACGGACTCGGCGGCGTCCTGCACCTCGCCCTCACCGGCGCGCCACCGAACGCGGAAGACGTGACCTGGCCGGACGCCCCGCCCGAACTCGTCCGGCTCGTGCGGCGACTGCTCGCCGACGACCCGGCCGACCGCCCCTCGACCGCCGACACCGTGGTCCGCCACCTCTCCGCCCTGCTCGACCCCAACGAACCCGAGGAGGAGACAACACCACCTGAGGACACCGAAGAACCGCCCGCGCGGCGCAAGCGGGTGCGGGTCCGGACCGTGGCGGGGATCGTCGCCGCCGCCTCCGTGCTGGCGACCGTGCCGAACCTCATCCACGACCAGCTCTCCGACCCGCCCTCCGCCGCACCCGCCAAGCCGGCGACGACGACCACCACGACCGCGGCAGCCACGACCACCCTCACCCTGGCCGACCCGACCGACGCCGGCGCGCACGTCGACCTGGCCTGGGAAGCCCCGGACGGCTTCACCTTCGCCGTGGTCGTCGCCCCGGAGAAGCGCGCCCCGCAGGTCCTCATCGCCCACCGCAACCGCGCGATGCGGGTGCCCGTCGAGGCCGGCGTGAAGTACTGCTTCCTGGTCCAGGCCACGGACGGCGCACGCGTCCTCGAAACGAAACCGAAGGCGATCCGCGGCGCGACCTGCAAGGTCTGACGGTTGAAATCGAATCCTCATGATCCGGCTGTGACAGTGGTGCCGTCGCCGCTCGAAACCCGCGGCGGCGCCGAACACCGGAGGTGGGGAAGAAGTGCTGTTCCGCGTGCTGGGACCGTTGGAAGTGGCCGTGCCGGAAGGTGGGTCGACCACCACCCGGGTCACCCGGAAACCGGCCGCGCTGCTGGCCGCGCTGCTGCTCGACGCGGGTCGGTGGGTGGAGTTCGACCGGCTGGTCGAGGCGGTCTGGCCGGACCGGACGCCGCCGCGCTCGGCGTGGTCGAACCTCAAGAGCTACGCGTGGCAGCTGCGCCGGTTCCTGCCCGCGACCCGGGACGGCGGGCCGCGCGTCGAGGGGCGGCCGGGCGCGTACCGGCTGCGGGTCGAGCCGGGTGAGCTGGACGTCGACCGGTTCCGGCAGCTCACGGTGGACGCTCGGCACGCCATGTCCCGTGGTGACCTGCCAAAAGCCGTGCACCACTTGGAGGACGCGTCGGCGCTGTGGCGGGGCAGGCCGTTCGCCGAACTGGCCGACGACCTGGTCGCGCCGGTGGTGTCGGAGCTGTCCGAACTGCGCTGGGAGGTCCGGGAAACCCTGGCCGACGCGCTCACCGCCCAGGGCAGGCTGCGCGAGGCCGTCGCCCTGCTGCGCGAACTCACCACCGCCGCGCCCCTGCGCGAAGGACCCTGGGCCCGGCTGGTCATGGCCCTGGTCCGCGCGGGCCGGCGCAGCGAGGCGCTGGCCACCTACGACCAGGCCCGCCGCGTGATCGCCGACGAACTGGGCGTGGACCCCGGACCCGAGCTGGCCGAGGCCTACCGGCAGGCGCTGACCGAGCCGTCAACGTCCACTTCGGACCGTCCACTGCGCTCCGACCTGCCGCGGGCCGTCCCGGACTTCACCGGCCGCGAGCGCGAGGTGGCGCGCCTGATCCGGTTGAGCCGGTCCGGCGGGGTCCCGGTGGCGGTGATCGACGGCAGGCCCGGGATCGGGAAGACCGCGCTGGCCGTCCACGTCGCCCACCTGCTCGCCGACCACTTCCCGGACGGCCGCCTCCACGTCGACCTGCGCGCCGACGGCCCGCTGTCCGCCCACGACGCCCTGGCCCGCTTGCTGCGCGCCGCCGGCGTCTGCGACGTCCCCGCCGCTCTGGAGGAACGCGCGGCCCTGTGGCGGGCCACCCTCACCGGCCGCCGCGTCCTGCTCCTGCTGGACGACGCCACCGACGCCGACCAGGTCCGCCCCCTGCTGCCGGGCAGCGCCGGCTGCATGGTCCTGGTCACCACCAGCGCTCCCCTGCTGCACCTGGACGCCGTCGACCCCATCACCCTCACCCCGCTCCCCCCGGACCACACCACCACCCTCTTCCGCACCGCCACCGGCGACCGCACCCCGACCACCGACGTCCTGCACCAGGTGATCCGCCACACCGGCGGCCACCCCGCCGCGATCCGGAAAGCAGCGGCGATCTTCCGCTCACGTCCACAGTGGACCGCCCACCGGTTCGGCACGCTGCTCGCCCCCGCCCGTGAAACCAGAGTCGTGCCGGCCGCAGCCGAAGACATCATGTCGATCACGCCCACCAGGGCATACGGCCGGCCGGTGTTCGGAGAGCTTCAGGAAGTCGTGTCGGGTGGTCGGTTGTGACCGGCGTGCAGGGTGACGCCGCGCTCGCGGAGCAGGTGGTCGAGCGGGTCGGAGCAGGACGGCCGGTGGCGGTCGCGACGGTCTCGCCGTCCGGGACGAAGGTCGCGGTCGTGGGCGGTGGACCACCACGGCTTCACCCTGCTCACCGAACTGACCGGACAGCCTTGACGGTTGGGTCGAGTTGATGTTGCATGGGCGGGCAATCACGCAGCGCCGGTTGGTCGTGGAGCGCGCTGGTCGAACCCGCCGTCATGCGCACTACATCGGGGCGGGCGCGAAGCCGGTGGGCCGTGTGGTGAACGTGCCCCGGCCTTGGGTCCGGCTGCGCAACCGGGTCGCGTACCCGAACAGTTCGGCCAACGGCACGCTCGCCGTCACCACCGCGGTTCCCGCACGCGCGGTGGACCCGAGGATCCGGCCCCGCCGAGCCGCGAGGTCACCCAGGACCCCGCCCACGGCACTCTCCGGAACCGTCACCGCCACCTCGGCGACCGGCTCCAGCAGCGCCATCGTGCTCGCCCGCGGGGCTTCCCGGAGCCCGAGCCGGCCCGCGGTCCGGAACGCCATCTCCGACGAGTCCTTCACGTGCGTGCTGCCGTCGGTCAGCGTGACGCGCAGACCCGTCACCGGATGGCCGCCCAGGGGACCATCAGCCAACGCGTCCCGACACCCGGCCTCCACCGCACGCACGTACTCCGCCGGCACCCGACCACCGGTCACCGTCGACAGGAACTCGAACCCGCCGTGCCGATCTCCGTCCGGGTCCCACGGCTCCACGTCGAGCACCACGTGCGCGAACTGCCCCGCACCCCCTTCCTGTTTGACGTGCCGGTACACGAACCCCGACACACCACGCACCACCGTCTCCCGGTAAGCCACCTTCGGCCGCCCGACCGCAAGCTCCAACCGGTGGTCACGGCGCACCTTCTCCACCGCCACCTCCAAGTGCAGCTCGCCCATCCCGGAGAGCACGGTCTGCCCGGTCTCGGCATCGGTCCGGACCACCAGCGCCGGGTCCTCCTCCACCAGTTGCGCCAACGCCGACATCAGCCGCTCGGTCTGCGCGGCCCCACCGGGGACGGCAGGTGGGCGGCGACCGCGTCCAGCAACGGTTCGACACCGCGGTTGCGGTAGGCCGACCCGCACAGGACGACCACGCCGGCACCGCTCCGCGTCAGGTCCCGCAACGCCGCCGCCAGCGTCCCGGCGGACACCGTCGACTCCGTCACGAACTCCTCCAACGCGGTCGGGTGCAGCTCGGCCACCGCTTCCTCCAGCAGCCGACGCCGCCGGTTCGCCTCCTCCGCAACGCTTCCGGCACCGGCTCCTCCGACATGCCGAAGTCGGTCCACACCAGCGCCCGCAGGTGCAGCAGGTCGACGACACCGACGAACGAGTCCTCCGCGCCGATCGGCAGTTGGACGACCAACGGCACCGCGTGCTCCCGGATGGACGCGACGGCCGCGTCGAGGTCCGCCCCGGCCCGGTCCATCTTTGGCGGACGGTGCCGCGGGCGTCGATCAGGACGGTGCCGGACTGCTGCATCGAGCCGAACGCCTTGCGGCTCAAGCCGACCAGGGCGTGTGGGCGGCCGGTGACCACGGTGTGCGGGATGCCGCGCTTGGCCTTCCACGCCGCCGCCGTCGCACGGTCCTCCGGGGACCGCGATCAGGACGCGGACGCCGGCCGTCGCGAAGCGGTCCGCGTTCTCGACCAGGTCGCGGACGTGGCGGTGGCACACGGGGCAGGTCGTGGAGCGCATGAAGTACAGCAGGACCGCGTGGTCGTCGGGCAGGCGGACGGTGTGGCCGGTGGTGTCTTCCAGCACCATCTCGGGAGCGGCGGAGCCTGGTGTGAGCACTGCGGAGTTCCCTTCGAACCGGTTGTGACCCGCACAAGAGGGCGCGAACGCGCGAAAGGGTTCACCGGATCGGTTAGCGGTCGGCTAACGCCGGGCGCGCAGCCTCGTCCCGTGGCCGAAGGGCCATCGGACAAGGGAGGCTCTGTCATGAACATGCGTACTCGGCTGGTCGCGGTGGCGGCCGTGGCGGCGGGTGGGGTGCTCGCCGCGGGTGGGGTCGCGGTCGCGGACGACCCGCCGCCGCCGTGGGCCCAGCCCTGCTACGGGTTGGAGCCCACGATCTACGCCGTGCCGGGCGTGCCCACCGTCGGGACCAACGGGGCCGACGTCATCCTGGGCTCGCCCGCCGCCGACCAGATCGCCGGGCTGGCGGGCAACGACGTCATCTGCGCGTTGGCGGGCAACGACGTGGTCTACGCGGGGCCGGGCGACGACCTGGTGTTCGCGCAGGAAGGTGACGACAACGTCGACGCGGGCATCGGCAACGACACCGTCTTCGGCGGCCTCGGCAACGACGACGTGATCGCGGGCGACGGCGAGGACAGCGTGTTCGGCGGTCCCGGCGACGACCGGATGGCGGGCGGCGACGGGCTCGACACGCTCGACGGCGGCCCGCACATCGAGGGCGACACCGCCAACGGCGGCGCACCCGTCGGCGACAGCTGCCCCAACGACGAGGTCGTCATCGACTGCTGACCACCGCCCCGCGCTGCTCCCGACCAGCGGCCGGGAGCAGCGCCTGCCGCAGCAGCAACGCGGTCGCCCCGTCCGGCGGCGTGCCGAGCTGGGACAGCGCCGCGACGACGGTGGTCCGGGCGGCCGTGACACGCGCGGGGTCGCGGCTCTTCAGCGCCGCGGCGAGCAGGAGGCGGTGGGCGCGGGGTGCGAACGGGTCGCCGGCGAGGACGCGTTCAGCCAGGTAGCAGGCCCGGGACGGCTCACCGGACACCAGGCACAGCTCGCCCAGGTCCAGCAGGTTCCGACCGTGCAGCGCCCGCAGCCGGTCGGCCTCCAGGCCCGGCTCGGCGGCCGGCAGGTCCAGCAGGTCGGACAGCGGATCGCCGCGCCACAGCTCCACCGCCTCGGCCAGCAATTCCGTGGCCCGGTCGAGATCGCCCTCGGCACGGGCGGCGCGCACCTCGGCGTTCAGCGCGTCCAACCGCCACAGGTCCACCTCCAGCCACTTCGACCGGACCAGGCGGATCGCGTCCCCCGTGGTGCGCAGGTGGAAGCTCGCGTCACCGCGGGCGCGGTCGGGGTCGAGCAGGCGGCGCAGGTGGGTCAGGGTGACCCGCAGGTTGCGCGCCGCGTCGGCGGGGTCGAGGTCGGGCCACAGCAGCCCGCACGCCTGCTCGCGGGTCAGCACCGGCCGCACCACCAGGGCGGCCAGCAGTTGCCGGACCCGGACGCGACGCAGCTCCGGCGGGTCGACCGGCGCGCCGTCCCGGGTGACCCGCATGGCGCCGAGCACGTCCACGCGGGTCCGGGTCACGGGCGGCGGGGGCACAGCGGCGAGCAGCCGCGCCGCTCCCCCGCGCGGTGGGGCGGACCGAAGCGACCGGTGCACGACCGGTCCAAGAACATCAGCCAACCACCCGCCCAGACCGAGGTCGCCCACCTCCGCCAAGCGTGCCGCCAGCTCAACCGACCACGGCAACGGCAGGAAGCACAACGCGTGCTCGAACGGCAGCCGCGCCGCCGGACCGACGTCCCCGGCCCGGGCCAGGACCAGCGCACGAGCGGCGGCACGGGCCTTGGCGTGCGACGGCCCGAGGTCGGTCCGGTCCCACACCGCCCGCAGGACGTCGCTGAGCACGTACCCCAGGGCCAGGAACCGCCGCAGGTGCCGCTCGTGGAACCGGTCCGTCACCGGCCACCGCGCCAAGTGGTCCGCGAACGTCCGGCGCGCCAACGCTTCCTGCCCGCCACCGACCAGGACGGCGGCACGCGCGGCGCAGGCCAGCACCGCGTCCCGGGGGTTGTCGTGGCCCGCCGGGTCGCCGCACGGCAGCGGGCACCAGTCCCCCGAATCACCGCAGCACGCGGCGATCACGGCTTGGAAAGCGGCCGACACGAAGGAATCCCGGGCCGTGCCGTCCAGCGGTGCACCCCGGAGAACGGCCAGGTCGGCCGGGTCGCCGTCGAACCAGCGCGCGATCGGCCCGTTGAGCCGCAGGTGTTGCTCGTCGGCGTCGGCCAGCGCCTCGTCGGCGAGGTCGGCGGCTTCCCCGGCGCGCCCGCACATGTTGAGGCAGTGGTAGTGGAACCGGACCGTCGCGAGCGCGACCGGGCGCGGCACGTCCACCACGGGCGCCCGTTCGATCTCGGCGAGCGCTGCCTCCGGGTCCCCGCCGACCTCGGCCAGGGTCGCCGCCACGCTGTGCCGCAGTACCAACGCGATCGCGGTCGGAGCGCCGCGCAACTCCCCCGCCCGCCGCGCCAGTTCGGCCAACCGGGGCAGGTCGGCCCGCGAGTGCGCGGTGATGACGGCCTGGCCCAGCACGGCGGTGTGCTTCAGGCCCTGCCAGGCCCGGTCGAGCAGCGGGTCGATGCGCGGGTCGGCGAAGTCGCTCGCGTGCAGGACGGCCGCGTGCAGCAGGAGGAAGGCCGGTTCGTCGCGCGCGATGTCCGGCACCCGCTCCAGCCAGCGCCGCGCGGTGACCACCGGCAACGCCGACAACGTCGTGTTCACCAGCACCACCGCCAACTCGGCCAGCAGTCCCCAGTCCCCGCCACGCCGGGCCAACGCACCCGCCCGCGCCAGATCACCTCGTGCGGTCAACACCTCCGCAGCGCGCCGGTGCAACCGCCGGGTCTCCACGGACAGCGCTTCCGCCCACAGCTCGTGCGCCCGATACCGCCCGTCCTCCAGCACCCCGACCAACGGCACCCGCCGCGCCAACTCCGCCAGAACGACCGGTTCGCCGGTCACCGCCGCGACCTCGTCGTCCGTCGCGGTGTGCAGAGCGGCCAGTGCCGCCAGGGCATCACGCTGCCCGTCCGGCAGCCGAGCCAGGATCTCTTCCTGCGCGTACCGCCACGGCGCCGAAGGCCCGGCCTCGAACGCCAACCGCACCAACGCAGGCCACCCGCGCACCGCCGCCGCCAACGCCGGGTCCCGCCCGAGCCCACGCCCCAGCGCCCGGACTTCGGTCTCGGTGAACGACAACTCGTCCGCGCCGACCCGCAACACCTCCCCCGCCGCCTCCCGCCGCGCCAACGGCAGGTCCGGCAACTCCCGCCCGCACAACACCAGGTGCGCCGTCGCCGGCAACCCCCGCACGAGTTCGGCCAACAACGCCGCACCAGGCGACCCGGACGGGATCTCGTGCACGTCGTCGAGCACCAGGCACACGTCCAAAGGCGCCATCCGCACCAACGCGTCGATCACCGCCCGCGCACCGCGCCCCCTCGGCCCCGGCAGCGCGTCGAGCAGCGCCCCCGCCAACGCCTCCGCGCTCTCGTGGACCGGCGCGCAGTCCACCCACACGTCCACCCCGCGCGGCTCCAGCAGGTGCGCCCGCACGGCCTGCGCCAACACCGTCGTCTTCCCGAACCCGGCCCCGGCCACCACCACCGTCACCGGCCGCTCCCACCGACCCGCGAGCCGGTCGACCAACCGCAGCCGGGGCAACTCGACGTCCAGGGACCGCGGCACGATCGTCGCTTCCCACACATGTCCTCGGATCGGCCGAAGCCCCCGGAAATACCGGCGCGGTCGAGTAGTGTCCGGTCGAGGGGGATGGGGCCTTGGCTGCGGAACGACTTGGAGCAGTAATGGTCGCGCTCGCCCTGGGCGGGGCGGCTTGCACGACCGGCGGTGGGGACGAATGCGACACGGCGGTGACCGTCGAACCGGTGGTCATCCGGGGTGGTGGCGCGCCCACGGCCGATCTGGACCTCCAGGCCCGGGCCGTCGACGGCGGGAAGCCGGTCGCCGGGCTGGTGCTGGAGTTCCGGCTCGGGTGGCCGCCCGAGGGCGGTGCCGTGGTGGGGTCGGCGGACACCGGCGCCGACGGTGTCGCGCGCCTGCACGTGGACGACTACCTGCGCGCCACACCCGTGCAGGGCATGGACTTCACCGCGATGGGCCGGTACCAGGCCGAGGTTTCGGCGTTCCAGACGTCGGAGGAGGTGGGCAGGTCGGTGTGCGTGCGCGGCGGCCAAGCCTCGTTCCGCTACGAACCCTGAGGGGCCGGGCCGGCGCGGCACCACCGCCCGCGCCGGCTCGCCGCACCACCCGGTCAGTTGAACGGGTTGTCGTAGAACGCGCTGCGCGTGATCGGCTTCGCGGTGTTCGTGGCGCCGTCGAAGTAGAGGCCCTCGAAGACCAGTCGCACGTTCTGCACCGTGCCGCCGTACGGGAAGTCGGCGTTGATCGTGCCGGACTGGTAGAAGTGCTGGTGCGGCGCGCCGTTCACGTCGATCCGCAGCTTGGTGTCCACGTAGCTGGACTGCCGGTTCATCGTCACGTCGAGCCGGTAGAGCGCGTTGCCGTCGTCGAACCGGATGGTGCCGCTCAGGTGCCCCACCTTGGTCTCGTAACCGCTGGACGAGTAGCCGCGCAGCTGGATCTCCACCGGTTGCGCGGGGCCGAGCGCGGCCTGGGCCGGTGCCGTCGCCACCGTCGTGGCCACCAACGCGGCGGCGACGGTTCCGGCCAGGCGTAACAGGGTTCTTGCCTTCATCCGTCTTCTCCTCATCGTCGAGGGGCGGGTTCCGGCGCTCACTTTCGCATGGCGGGCAACGGTTCCGCTGTCAGCCGATCGGACGCGAATGCACGTCTCAATGACGAAAGAGTTTCGTTGGCTCAGTCCGGGATCTCCAGCGTGAAACCCGGCGCGGGACACCGCAGTCGGATGTACTGGGCTTCGGTGCGCGTGATGACGTCGATGATGATCCGCTTGGCTGGCGACGAGCACGTCCGCGTACCGGTTCGCGATGCCGGCCGCCTGCTGGGCGCGCCGCGCCACGCGCGGCCGAGGTCGTCGCCGATCGCGTCGAGCAGGTTCACCTCGTGGCCGGTCTGGTCGACGTCCATGTCCAGGCCCATGTGCCTCCCTTCGGGTCGTGGTGCCCCAAGGGTTCCGGGTGCCGGGCCGGGCGTGCCGCACCGTGACCGGTTGCGGACATCGGCGGGTCAGGAGAAGGCGCGGCGGTACTGGGTCGGGGTCACGCCGAGGTGGGCGGCGAAGTGGCGGCGCAGGTTGGCCGCCGAACCCAGGCCGCTGCGGTCGCTGACCTGGTCGACGGGCAGGTCGGTGGTCTCCAGCAGGGTCCGGGCGCGGATGACGCGTTGGGTGAGCAGCCACTGCAACGGCGTCGTCCCGGTCGCGTCGTGGAAGCGCCGGACGAACGTGCGGGCGCTCATGCCCGCCTGGCGTGCGAGGTCGTCCACGGTGAGCGGCTGGTCGAGGTGCTCGGTGGCCCAGTGCAGGAGCGGACCCAGGCCGGTGTCGTCGGTGTCCGGGACGGACAGGGCGGTGTACTGGGCCTGTCCCCCGGTGCGGTGCGCGGGCAGGACCATGCGGCGGGCGACCTGGTTGGCGACGTGCGCGCCGAGGTCCGCGCGGACCACGTGCAGGCACAGGTCGATCCCGGCGCTGCGGCCCGCGCTGGTGAGCACGTCACCGTCGTCCACGTAGAGGACGGAGTCGTCCACCTGCACTTTCGGGTGCAGCATCGCGAGGGTGGCGGCGTACATCCAGTGCGTCGCGGCCCGCCTGCCGTCGAGCAGGCCCGCCGCCGCCAGGACGAAGGACCCGGTGCACAGCGACACGATCCGCGCGCCCGCGTCGGCGGCGGCGCGCACCGCCTCCACCAGGGCCGACGGGATGGGCTGTCCGGACTGGACGCACGCGTACGGCAACGCCGGGACCACGACCGTGTGGGCGTCGGCCAGCGCGTCCAGGCCGTGGTCGGCGCGCTGCCAGAAGCCGAACTCGCTGCGGGTGCCGGCCGGGTCCGCCGCGCACAGCCGCAGGTCGTACCAGGGGTCGGCCAGGTCGGTCCGTTGCGGCCCGAAGACCTCGCAGGCGATTGCCAGCTCGAACAGCGGCATGTCGTCGATCACGGCCAGGGCCACGGACCTCATGCGCCCGAGTCTGGCAGGAATCGTGCGAATAGTGGAAGTCCTGCCACTCGTGGTCGCCGGGTCGCGCCGGCACCGTCTCCGGCGTGAACCTGAACGTCGTCGAGTTGCGGCAGTACACCTTGCGTCCCGGGCAGCGGGACGTGTTGATCGAGTTGTTCGACCGGGAGTTCGTGACGACCCAGGAGGAGGTCGGGATCCGCGTCCTCGGCCGGTTCCGCGACGAAGACCGCCCGGACCGGTTCGTGTGGCTGCGGGCGTTCCCGGACATGGACGCCCGGCGCGAGGCGCTGACCGCCTTCTACGTCCACGGAGCCGCGTGGCGCGAGCACAGCGCCGCCGCGCGGGCCACCATGCTCGACACCAGCGACGCCCTGCTCCTGCGCCCCACCTCGTTCTCCGGACCGATCATGCCGCCGGGGTCGACGCGGGTGGCGATCACCGTCTACCACCTGGCGACCGACGCGGACGAGTTCGTCGGGTTCTTCGAGGAGACCGTGGCACCCGTGCTGGCCGCGACCGGCGCACCGCCCCTGGCCTGCTTCCGGACCGAACCGGCGGAGAACACCTACCCCGCGCTGCCGGTGCGCACCGGGGAGAACGTGTTCGTGTGGCTGGCGGCGTTCCCCGACGAGGAGCACCACCGGGAGCACGAGCGGCGACTCGCGGAAGTGTGGCAGCAGGTGCCACCGGACCTGACCGACCGGGTGAGTCGAACCCAGCACCTGAGACTGTCCCCCACCGCCGGATTCCTGAGCAACCCGCGCGCGGGCCATGCGTCCTTGCGCACGTGACGATCAACTGGAGTCGGGTGCGGCTGTGGTTGCCGGTCGGGTTGGCCGCGGTGGCGACGCTGTGGTTCCTCTGGTCGGTCAGCATGCCCGGCGGGCACTTCACCGCGACCATCTCCTCCTTGTACCTGTGGATGCTCGTGCTGGTGGTGGCCTTCGGCATCGGTCTGTCCGCCCTGCTGGACCTGCCGCCTCCCCGGTGGCGCACGGTGGTCCGCCTGTGGCCGCTGGCCCTGGTGCCGTTGCTGGCCGCGTTGGCGCTCGGCGGGTCCGGCCCCGTCGAGCGCCTCATGTTCCACCTGCACCGCCCCGCGCTGGAGGCGCTGGCCGCGGAGCAGCCGCGGCGGGCCGAGCGCCAGGTGGGCATCTACCCGGTCACCGGCACCTCGCGCGACCAGCACTGCGCCCTGATCGACGTCGACGGCGCCGGCGGCTTGTTCGCCTCCACGGGTTTCGCCCACTGCCCCGGCGAACGGCCGAAGGACGCGACCGGCGACGGCTACTACTACGTCCCGATCGACGGCCCCTGGTACCAGTTCACGTTCAGGTGGTGAAGCCTAAACGCGCGGCTTGCGGAACACCTCCACCATCGCGGCATAGCCGTTTCCGCCGTGCCCCTCGGCGATCGCACGGTCGGCCAAGTCCTTGACGAACCTCGGCAGGCTCGCGTTCACCCCGGCCACCTCGCTCTCGTGGACCAACATCCCCATCGCCGCCGCGTGACTCTCGATCGTCGCGTCGAGCGCCGGGTACACCCCGTCGTCGACCTGCCGGGCGTACCCCGCCAACCACCCCGCCGCCGTCTCGATGTTCTGCCGCGCGAACGGCACGAACGCCGAAGCGTCCACCCCGGCCGCACCCAGCAGCGCCGCGCCGTGCAGGAACCCGTTGAGCAGGCTCCACATCAGGCTCACCCCGGCGCCGGCGTACAAAGTGGACAGACCGTGGTCGTCCCCGAGGTGCACCACCCCGTCGCCAAGCGCCCGCAAAACCGCCTCATACCGCTCGAAAACCGCCTGCGGCCCGCTGTAGAGGATGAACGACTCCGCCGTCCCGATCTCCTGCGGCATGGACATGATCGCCCCGACCAGGTACTCAGCGCCCACCGCGTCAACCCACTCGGCCGCCTCCCGCGCCTCCTCGGATGTCCCCGAAGTCAAGTTCACCAGTACTTTTCCGCCGAGCACAGCACCGATCAACGGCCGCAACCCGGCCAGCGCGGCATAGTCCGTGACACACACGACCACCAGCGAGCCGGCGGCCACGGCCTCCGCCACCGACCCGGCCCGCGCCGCACCCTCCGCAACCAGCGGGTCGGCCTTGGCCGCGGTGCGGTTCCACACGGTCGTCGGGTGTCCGGCGCGCAGGAACGCCCCGGCCAGTGCCTGCCCCATCAGGCCCAGGCCGATCACGGCCACCGGGACCTCTTTTCGCATCGGTCAGCTCCCCCATGGAGTCGGAACAGATGAGGGGATCATGGACGTTCACACCGGTATGAAGGTCAAGAGGAGGCCGGGGTGTTGATCGGGGAGCTGAGCCGGCGCACCGGGGTCCGCACGCACCAGCTGCGCTACTACGAGGCGCAGGGCCTGCTGAAGCCGAGTCGGAGTGCCGCCGGTTACCGGGAGTACGGGGACGACGCCGTGGTGACCGTGAACCGGATCCGGAACCTGCTCGGGGCCGGGCTGTCGACCGAGGTCATCGCCTTCATGATGCCGTGCACCACCGGGCCGGTGCCCGAGTTGAAGCCGTGCCCCGAACTCCTCGACGGCCTGCGCGCCCGCCTGCAAGCCCTGGACGCCGAGATCGACTCCCTCACCCGCTCCCGCCAGGCCCTGGCCGACTACATCACCGCCACCGAACGCCCCGGTTCATGAGGCCCGCAGGGTCATCAGGTAGACCGCGCGCACGGCCAGGGTCCGCTCGACCTCGTCGATGATCGGGGCGAAGAACTGCTGGCGGTGGTCGGCGTCGCTCATCGACGTGATGGCGAAGTACATGCTGCCGAACGCCGCGAACAGGGTCGCGTTGCGCAGCAGGGCCACCGGGATGCCCGGGAGGAGCTTGGCGAACGTCGGCGTGCCGCCGATCCACTGCTCGGCGGTCTCCGGCGTGACCACGATCAGACCCAGCACCAGGAAGAACGCGAACAGCGCCAGCCCCACCACGGCCGCCTGGACGAGTTGGCGGGTGGCGAGCATGAGCAGCAGGTTGCGGTTCTGCCGGCCGTTGAGCGGGGTCGCGTGGAGCGGTTCGGTGATCTCGACGGAGGCCAGCGGGGTGCCCTTGCAGGCGGCGGAGAGGCGTTCGGGGCGCAGGTCCTGTTCGACGCGGCCGATCTCGTCGCGCAGGCGGGCGGCGGCGGCCAGGACGGTGATCGCGCTGAACAGCAGGACGACCAGGGACACCCGGAACCAGCCGAGGTTGTTCATCGCCTGCCACAGCTCGCCGGTGAAGAACAGGAACAGGGTCACGAACAGCATCGCGGGCAGCGCCCGACCCAGCAGGCGGACGCTGTTGGCCAGGTCGTTGACCGCGTGCCGGACGGCCCGGCGCAGCAACGTGCCGAGCCCGTAGGTGGTGGACAGCATCGTGCCCACGAACACCGCGGCGAAGAAGATCACGAACCCCAGCAGCCCGACGGCACTGCCACCGGGCGGCGTCACCGTGTCGTCCACCGCGAGCTGCAACAACGGCACCGCCACCGGCATCACCGCGTACACCGCGAGCACGCCCATCGTCGCCCCTCGCGACAACCGCGGCAACCTCCGCACGAACAACCGCAACGCCACCCATGTGGCCAACGTCGCCAACAACACCCCCGCCAACAACGCCCACCGCTGTCCCCCGGCCGACCGCAGCGGCACCAGCCACACCAGACTGGCCAACGTGACCAAGCCCAGTGCCGGCAACATCCGCGGCAACACGTGGGTGCGGAACCCGTAACCTTCGATCATCGTCGGCGTGCCGTCACGCACGAACCAGTTCTCGGTGGCACGGACCCTGCGGGCGGTGTTCGACGGCATGGCCGGAATCATTCCACCGTGGACCGTCGCCCCCGTCGACCGGGCTGGTCAGGGCAGTGGTGCCGCGAGGTGCGGTGGCTGCCTCAGCGCGTGCGCGTGGTTCGTGGACTGCCCGCCGTGGATGATGGCGTGCTCGGCTCGGTGACCTGTCCGTCCGGGGAGCTCGTGCTGGTGGATGGCGGCTACCTCGGGTTGTGGTCCGGGGAGCGCTCGCCTGATGAGGTCGGGGCGTCCGCCGGTGTCGCGGCGGTCGACTTCGAGGTCGTCGGTCCCGACGCCGCGGCGCGGTCCTTCGACCACCAGGCCGGGCGCAGGTTGTACGACATCCCCGAGCACGCGGCGGAACCGTTCGCCGCGAAGTTCGCCGAGCACTGCCGCGCGCACGGTCTCACCGCGTCGCTGCACCGGGTCCCCCGCCGGTCCCGCACCGCGAGCGCGTGTGGCACGCGATCGGGGCGGGCGACCCGGACTTCCTGATCACCGGTGTGCCGGTGGTCCCGGTCGGCGGCGCGCCGACCGACCGGGGGGGCGGTGGCGGAGCGGCGCCCGCTCGCGCCCCGGATGACCATCGTGCGTGAGACAAGCTCTTGATGTCCGAGTGGTTCAGCGGCCCGTCCGGGCGTCGAAGCGGGCTCGGGCCGCGTCGACCTCGTCCAGCGTCGTGGTGGTCCAGTGCAGGAGCGCGTCCACCAGGTCCTGCAACGACCTGCCCAACACCGTGATGCGGTACTCCACCGCGACCGGCCGGGTGTCGATCACGACCCGTTCCACCATCCCGTTGCGTTCCAACCTCCGCAGGGCCGCGGTCAGCGACTTCTGCGTCACCACCGGGATCGCCCGGCGAAGTCCGTTGAACCGCAACGGGTTCTCGCACAACGCGTCGAGGACCTGGAGCGACCACTTGTCCAGGACCTCGTCCAGCAGTTCGCGGTGGCGTTCGGTGAGGGCGGGGGTGGTTTCCGGCATGACACCTAGTCTCGTTGAAGTGCCCTTTCGATACCAGGTAGACATCGGATACCTACTACGAAAGGTCACCCATGGCAGTGCGGTTGTCGACACCCGAAGGCATGTTCGCCCCCGTCCCCTACCACCACGTCTCGGTCGCCACCGGCACCCGCCACGTGCACGTGGCCGGGCAGATCGCCCGTGACGCCGAGGGCAACCCCGTCGCCACCGACGACCTTGCCGGGCAGGTCGCCCAGGCGTTGCGCAACACCGCACGGGGCCTGGCCGGGGCCGGGGCGTCCTTCGCCGACGTCGTCCGGTTGCGGTTCTTCGTCACCCGGTGGAGTCCGGACAAGTACGACGACTTCGTCGCGGGCATCGAACGGGTCTCCACCGAACTCGGCCTGCCACGCCCGCTGCCGCCGCTGTCGGCGATCGGGGTGGACTACCTGTTCGAACCGGACGTGCTCGTGGAGGTCGAGGCGTACGCCGTCCTGGACTGACCGCTCCGTTCACGTTCACCGGAAGTCGCGGGACTTCAGGGCCAAGCGGAGGTCGAGGGGTTGGAGGTGGTCGGCGACGAGGTTGACGGCGCCGGTGGCGTTTTCGACGATGCCCCTGACGAGCAGGGCGTTGGCGTTGCGGGCGGTGTTCTTGTGGAGGGTCCACAGGCCGACGCTGATGACGACGTTGGTCATGCCGGTTTCGTCTTCCAGGTTCAGGAACGTGATGCCACCGGCGGTGCCGGGGCGTTGGCGGTGGGTGACGACGCCGCCGACGCGGACGCGGGTGCCGTCGGGGACGTGGGCCAACCGATCAGCCGGGAGGGCGCCGAGGGAGTCGAGGTAGGTGCGGACCAGGTGGATGGGGTGGGTGTCGGGGGTGATGCCGGTGCCCCACAGGTCCGCGATCACGAGTTCCCACGCGGTCATGCCGGGGAGGGCGGGGGCGGTGGTGACGCTCGCCGTGCCGGGGAGGGTGGTGGGGTGTTCGCGGGCGGCGGCGCCGGCTTTCCAGAGGGCGGCTCGGCGGTCGGGTTCGAGGTCGGCCAACGCGCCGGCGGTGGCCAGGGCTTCCAGTTGGGGGGTGGTCAGGTGGGTGCGGCGGGCCAGGTCGTCGAGGCTGGTGTAGGGGCCGTGGGCGGCGCGGTGGGTGGCGATGAGGGTGGCCAGGTCGTCTCCGAGGGTGCGGACGCCGGCCAGGCCCAGGCGGATGGCGTGGCCGCCGGTGCTGGTGGGGTCGGGTTCCAGAACAGCGTGGGCCTGGCTGGTGTTGATCTCCGCCCGGCGGACGTTGACGCCGTGGCGGCGGGCGTCGGCGACCAGGGACTGGGGCGTGTAGAACCCCATCGGCTGGGCGCGGAGCAGGGCGGCGCAGAACGCGGCGGGGTGGTAGCGCTTGAGCCAAGCGCTGGTGAACACCAGGTGGGCGAACGCGAGCGCGTGGCTCTGGGGGAAGCCGTAGCCGCTGAAGGCCTGGACCTGGAGGAAGATCTTGTCGGCAAGGTCGCCGTGGATGCCGTTCGCAGCCGCACCCCGGTAGAACCGGTCCCGTAGTCGGTCCATTTTGGACAGTGCACGCTTGGAGCCCATGGCACGGCGCAGTTCGTCGGCCTCGCCGGGGGTGAACCCGGCGGCGTCGACGGCGATCTGCATGACCTGTTCCTGGAACAGCGGCACGCCGAGGGTCTTGTCCAGGGCACGGGCGAGGAGCGGGTGGTCGTGCTGCCAGGGTTCGCCCTGCCGGCGGCGGATGTAGGGGTGCACGGAGCCGCCCTGGATGGGGCCGGGGCGGATCAGCGCGACTTCGACGGCGAGGTCCCAGAAGGTGCGCGGTTTGAGGCGGGGCAGGGTGGCCATCTGGGCGCGGGACTCGACCTGGAACACCCCGACCGTGTCGGCGGCGCACAGCATGTCGTACACGTGCGGGTCGGCCAGGTCGAGGTGGGCGAGGTCGACGTGGACGCCGTCGTGTTCGGCGATCAGGTCACGGGCGTAGCGGACCGCGGAGAGCATCCCGAGCCCCAGGAGGTCGAACTTGACCAGGCCGGCGGTGGCGCAGTCGTCCTTGTCCCACTGGAGCACGGTCCGGCCGGGCATCCGGGCGTGTTCGACCGGCACCACCTCGGACACCGGGCGGTCGCAGATGACCATGCCACCGGAGTGGATGCCCAGGTGCCGGGGGAAGCCCTCGAACTGGGCGGCCAGCCGCCACACCGCGGCGGGGATCGGGGTCGGGCTGTCGCGGTGTTCGGCGGCGGCGCTGTGCACGGTGCCCCAGCCGTCGATGTTCCTGCTCCACGCGTCCTGCGTGCCGGGCGGGAACCCGAGGGCGCGGGCGGCGTCGCGGATCGCCGACTTCGCCCGGTAGGTGATGACGTTGGCGACCTGCGCGGAATGCCGCCTGCCGTGTTTTTCGTAGACGTACTGGATGACCTCCTCGCGCCGGTCGGACTCGATGTCGATGTCGATGTCCGGCGGCCCGTCCCGCTCCACCGACAGGAACCGCTCGAACAGCAGGTCCCAGCGCACCGGGTCCACGTTGGTCACGCCGAGCGCGTAGCAGACCGCGGAGTTGGCCGCCGAACCCCTACCCTGGCACAGGATGTCGTTGCGGCGGCAGAACTCCACGATGTCGTGCACGATCAGGAAGTAGCCGGGGAAGTCGAGCCGCTCGATCACGCCCAACTCGTGCTCCAACTGCGCGTACGCCCGCGGGTTGCCCTCGGGCGGCCCGTAGCGGTCCCGCGCGCCCTCGGCCGTCAGTTTCCGCAGCCAGGACACCTCGGTGTGCCCCGGGTCCACCGGGAAGGGCGGCAGCTTGGGCGCGACCACCTGGAGGTCGAACGCGCACTCCATGGCCAGCAACGCCGTCCGCGTCACCGCGCCGGGGTACCGGGCGAACCTCGACGCCATCTGCATCCCCGACCGCAGCGCGGCGGCCCCGAAGGGCGGCAACCACCCGGCCATCTCGTCCAACGACCGCCGCGCCCGCACCGCCGCCATCGCCCCCGCCAGCCGCCCCGCCCGGGTGTGCGCGTAGTGCACCTGGTTGGTCGCCACCGTCGGCACCCCGGCCCGCTCCGCCAGCCCGGCCAGCACGTCATTGCGCAGCGAGTCGCCGGGCAGCGTGTGGTCCACGAGTTCCACCGCCACGTTGCGCCGCCCGAACCGGTCGACCAGCCACGCCAGCCGCTCCCCCGCCGCGCACGGCCCGTGGTCGGTCAACGCCTTGCGCACCATGCCCTTGCGGCACCCGGTCAACGCCAGGACGTGCCCGGCCAGTTCGTCCACCACCTCCTCCAGGTCGTAGACCGGACGGCCCTTCTCCCCGCCCCGCAGGTGCGCCGACGAGATCACCGAACACAGCCGCCGGTACCCCTCCGGGCCGCGCGCCACCAGCAGCAGGTGCTCCCCTTCCGGGTCGGGCACCCCGTTCTGCGGCCCCGACAACCCCAGGCTCAACTCCGCTCCGTAGGCGGTGTGCACCCCCAGGTCACGGGCGGCCTCCGCGAACCGGACCACCCCGTACATCCCGTCGTGGTCGGTCAACGTCACCGCGTCCAGCCCGAGCCGCGCGGCCTCCTCCACCAGTTCCTCGGGGTGGCTCGCCCCGTCCAGGAAGCTGAAGTTCGAGTGGCAGTGCAGTTCCGCGTACGGGACGCGCCGGGCGTTGGGCGCTTCCCGCGTGACCCGCCGGTCGAGCAGGTCCCCGGCCCGCGCGTACCCGTCGACCCCGCGCGGCCCGGCCGACCGCCGCCCCTCGCCGTCGACCCGCCCGGACAACGCCCGTTCCAACTCGTTCCAGGGCAACTCCGGCCGACTGTCGAACCCCACCCGCACCACACCTTCCCCGAGGACCGCTCGCCGTGGGGAAGCCGGCGGGACACGACCGGGGCAACACGTTCACCCGGCCGGTCGAACACACGTTCGACTATTCCTACTCGATGCGAATCACGCCCGCAAGTTCGCGGTCCGGCCGGACGAAGAGCGGTGGGGGCGACCCGCCGCCACGGGCAAGGAGGGGTCAGCCCACCATGGCCAGGCCCAGTTCGGCGAGTTGCGCTTCGGTCAGCGGCAGCGTCGGCCGGCCCGCGCCGACCCGGTGCGGGTTCCCGGGGTCCTGCCGGTTGGTGGCGAAGTCCGGGCTGCCGAAGTTCCGCACCGTCAGCGAGTGCAGCTGTCCGTCAGGCCGGTAGATCCGCAGGGTCTGGGTCAGCGACGCGAACGGGTCGCTCGGCGCCACGTCGTAGATCTGCAACACCGTCCCGTCCGCCAGCACGTGCCGTTTCGGTGGCGCGCAGTTGCCCATGTCGTACGCCTGCCCGTCCGCCGCGGTCAGCGGATCACCGGTGAACCGGCCGAAGGTGAGCACCACGCTGCCGGTGCCCCCGGCGTCCTCCACGTCGACGGTGTAGTCGAACCCGTCGCGACCGTTCGACCCGGTGGACGACAGCCTCCGCTCGACCAGCAGGCCCACGCCGTCGGGCAACGGCAACGAGCTGCTGCCGGGTTGCGAGGCCGGGCTCGTCGGGCGGCTGACCGACGGCACCCCCTTCACCTCGATCAGGGTCCGCCGGACCCGTTCCTGCAGCACCGTCAGGTCGGCACGGACGCTGTCCAGGTCGCGGCCGGTGGCGCCGGGGACCTCGCACCTGGGCACCGGCCCGGTCGGCCAGCCGGCCGGTGGTCGTGCGGTCGGCGCCGGAGTCCACGTGGTGCGCGGGGAGTGCGTGGGCAGGTCGGCCCGCGGCCACGGCACTCCGTTCGGGCTCGACCCGCTCGTGGACGTCCCGGTCGCGGCGACGTCCTGGCCCCCGGACGACAGGGCTCCCGCGCTGACCGCCACCGAGGCCACCCCGGCGACCGCGGCCACCGTCGCCACCGCGGCACCGAGCTGGTGGCGCCGACGCCGCCGCCGACCACGGGCGACCGCGTCGACCAACCCGCCGCGGGGCCTCGGCGGGGTCCGTTCCGCGAGTTCGGCCCGCAACGCGGCCCCGAGGTCGTCGTCATCCCACATCCGACACGCTCCGCTCCGGTGAGTCGGCGTCGCGGTACGCCGCCCGCAACGCCTGCATCCCTCGTGACAGTTGACTTTTGACGGTGCCCGCCGAGCACCGCAGCACCTGCGCGACCTGCTCGACGGGCAGGTCGTGGACGATGCGCAGCACGAGCGTGGCCCGCTGCCGCGGTGGCACGTCCTGCAGCGCCGCCAGCAGCGACTGCTGCTCGTCCACGCGCGCCAGTTCCCTCGAGTGCTCCGGCCGCTCGGGCGCCTCGGCGACCAGGCGTTCCTTCGCGCGGCCCCGCCGCCTGGTGTCGAGGAAGAGCCGGACGAGGGTGGTGCGCAGGTAGCCCTCCGCGTTGCCGCCGGCCACCCGCGGCCACTTCGCGTACAGCCGGACGAAGCTGCCCTGGGCCAACTCCTCGGCCTCGAGCCAGTCGCCGCACAACGCGTACGCGGTGCGCCGCGCCGCGTCGAACCGCGCCGAGTAGAAGTCGGCGAAGTCTTGATCGAAACCGGCCACCGGCATTCCTCCTGCAGATCTTGGACGGGCTAAGAACGCGGTCAGCCCCGGGGAGGTTGCACGGGTCCCGACATCAGTCCGCGGCCACCGCCGCGACGGCCTCCACCTCGATCAGCAGATCCGGCCGGAACAGCCCCGCCACCTGCACCAACGAACTCGTCGGCGGCCGCTCGGTGTCGATGAACTCGTCACGCACCGCCCGCACGGTCGCCAACCCCGACGTGTCCGTGACGTAGAAGGTCAACTTGAACACATCCGCCCACGACGCCCCCGCCGCAGCCAACGCAGCGCCCACGTTGCTCATCACCTGACGAGTCTGGGCCGCCCAGTCACCGGCCGCAGCGACCGTCCCGTCCGCCGCGATCGGCACCTGACCCGACGTCCACACCAGCCGACTGCCCGGAGCGATCGAAGCCACGTGGCTGTACCCGTTGGGCTGCGGAAGCGTGGACGGCGTGGAGAACTCGATGTTGGTCACCCGATCACCCTACGACCGGAAGTGATCCACCACTCGGTCACGCGCGGCGGGATCGAGTGGTGGATCGACGAACGCCCGGACGCCCGGACGCCCGGACGTCAGGGCGTCAGGGCGTCAGGGCGTCAGGGCGTCAGGGCGTCAGGGCGTCAGGGCGTCAGGGCGTCAGGGCCAAGCCAATACCCGATCAACCGCAGCGTGTTCGCTCTCACCGCACGATGGTCCCGAACGCCGATTTCGAACGATCCCAGACGCTCGACAGCCCGAGAACATCAGCGGTGTCGCCGCGGGCACCGTCGGTGTCAGTCGAGGAAGCGCTCGGCAACCGTCTGGCCGTGGAAGGTCTGCCCGGTCGGGGTGAAGCCCAGCCGCAGGTAGAACTGTTCGGGGCCGTCGGGGTGCGGCACCCACAGGACGGTGACCCGGTTCTGGCCCCGGCGGCGGGCCTCGGCGCAGAGTTGCTCGACGGCGAACCGACCGCATCCGGTGCGCTGGTGGCCAGCTGCGACGTTGAGTCGCCAGATGCCGCAGCGGAAGTAGTCGATCGGGGAGTCCGGGTCGAAGCCGCCCATGATGAACCCGGCGAGTTGGTCGTCGTCGTAGACCAACCGGGGCCATGCGGCGTCTGGTTGGGCGTAGGCCTCGGCGAGCGACACCGCGACGGGCGCGACGAATTCCTCCTGCCACGGCTCGACTTTCAGCGCGCAAGCGGCCAGGACGTTGTCGGGTGTCACGGTTTCCAGTCGGAAAGACATGACTGCGGAGTCTGGACGGGCGTCGGGGCACATGTCCACACCCGAGCCGCTCGTCGACGGTGGCGCCCGCGTCGAACGGCGCAGTCCGCTGCTGCCCGACCTGACCGGAGCCGCGACGCTCTACATGCAGTTGCTGATCTCGGGCTCCGTCGCGCGCTTCCCCATCGGGCAACTCCAGGCCCGCGCCGCCGCACCGGGCGCGGACGACCGAACGCGACGAGATCCTCACGTTGATGCGCGGGCTCGGCCCGTACGGGAGTGAAATCGGTCAACCCTGCGACGGCGACTGGTGCGCGTGCGACCTGCTCACCGACGACTACATCCGGCGATCAGTCCACAGTCGACCAGCCGGCGCGGTGCCGCACCGGGGCGCGCCTCGGGGAGTGCGCCCGTCATGCAGGGCGCGGTGCGCGGACTTAGCGTGGGGCCACGGCCCGACGAGAGGAACCCGATGTCAGTCGACCGCGAGCTGGACGGCTCGCCGTGGCACGGCCCTTGTCGGCGGCCGCTGGACCCGACCACCCTGGGATGACGACCATGCACGTTCCCCTGCGGCGATTCCGCTCTCGGCCGTGGCACGAGCAGCAGCCGACGTGGCGCGACGCGAAGCCCGCCCTGATCGAGGCCGCGCTGAAACGGGCGCGGGCCAGGCCGTCCGGAAACTGGTTCGTGGTGGGCGCGTGCCGCGAGGTCCGGCCGGACCGGCCGGCGGGGCGGACCGTGGCGGGCCGCGAAGTCGTGCTGTGGCGCGGCGCGGACGGCTCGTTGCGGGCCGGGCCGGGGGCCTGCCCGCACCTCGGTGCGCCGCTGTGCGACGGTGCGGTGCACCGGGGGCGGCTGGTGTGCCGCTGGCACGGCCTGGCGCTGGACGGCGACCGGTTCGGCGGCTGGAGCCCGTACCCGACCCACGACGACGGTGTCCTGGTGTGGGTGCGGCTGGACGACGTGGGCGGCGAAGAACCCCTGCCCGCCCCGGTGCTGCCGGTTCGACCGCCCCGAACCTCGATCGCCGCCGTGACCACGCTGTTCGGGCGCTGCGAACCCGACGACGTGGTCGCCAACCGGCTCGACCCGTGGCACGGCGCCTGGTTCCACCCCTACTCCTTCGCGAACCTGCGGGTGCTGGAGGCGGCCACCGAGGAGCGGGACCGGTTCCGGGTGGAGGTGACGTTCAAGGTCGCGGGCCGCTTCGGGGTGCCGGTGCTCGCCGAGTTCACCTGCCCCGAGCCGCGCACGGTGGTCATGCACATCGTGTCCGGTGAAGGCGAAGGCAGTGTGGTGGAAACCCACGCCACCCCGGTCGGGCCGGCCCGCACGGCGGTGATCGAGGCGTCCATCGCACACTCCACCCGGCCCGGCTTCGCGCTCGCAAGACCCGCCGCACCGGTCCTGCGCCCCCTCATGCGGTGGGCCGCCGCCAGGCTGTGGCGAGACGACCTGGCCTACGCCGAACGGCGCTACGCGTTGCGCACCTCAGGCCGGTCGCCGGGCTGACCAGCGCTAAGGCGTCTCCAGGCCGGGGTTGCGGCCCCAGCGTCGGGCCACCGCGCGCAGCAACGGCACCCGACCCCGGGTCGGCACCGTCCACAGTGGAGTGCCGCGCACGCCCCACCGCGCCAGCAGCGCGTTCGCGGCGGCGAAACCCGTGGTGGCGGCACGTTCCATCAGCGCCACCGGCAGGTCGATGCGCACCAAGTCCCCCGCCAGCACCAGGAACGGCTCCGGCGTCACCACCGCCGGCCGCCGCGCGAACCCACCGGGCGGGAACAGCGGGCAGTCCGACCGCAGCTCGTGCCGCTCGTCCACCACCCGCGCCGCCTTGGTCTCCGGGAACACCACCCCGAGCTGGTCCAACAGTTCCCGCCGAAGATCCACCCCGGCCGGCAGCGCGTACCCGTGCAGCTCGACCACCGCCCCACCGGTCCGCGCCGCCCACGCCCGCGCCTCGTGCTCGTACCGGTCCAGCACCGACACGTTGTCCAACGGGCCGTACCCGCTGGTCCCGACGAACCCCGGCCGGTCCGGCGCGACCGGCCGGTCCAGCCAATACCTCGACACCAGGAACGGCGGCGCGGTCTCCAGCGCGGCGATGTCCGCCCGCCACTCCGCCGAGCCCAGATCCGGTGACGACCCAACGACTTCCCTCAACCCACCGACATCAGTCGCCAACACCACCGCGTCCGCGTCGATCGGCTCGTCCGCGTGCACGACGAACCGCCGCCCGCCCCGCTCCACCGCCGACACCGCCGTCCCCCGCCGGACCTCCACCCCCAGATCCCCGAGGTAACGGGCCAGTGGCTCCCACAACCCGTGCGGGAACGGGTCCGCGGCCACGTCGAACAGCAGCCCCTCACCGGAACCCAGGAAGTAGATGTGGAACATGGTCACCAGCTCGGCGGCCGACATCCGGGCCGGGTGGGCGAAGAAGCTGCGCGAAAAAACCTCCAGCGCCAACGCGTGCGCCGGCCCGGGAAATCGCAGCAGCGAGAGGTATCGGGCCGCGTCGAGGCCGTCCAACTCCTCGTAAGTCCGAGGCACCTCCACGTCCAGCAGCGGCAGCGCGGCACGGGAGTCCACGTCCCGCAGGTCCCGCCACCGGAAGGTCGGGCTGCGGGCCAGGAAACCCAGGGCGTTCCACGGCACCGCGGCCGGCAGTCCGGCGAAACCGTCCCGGTGGCCGTCGGCGTGCCACAGCGGGTAGTCCGGGAGGCCGACCAGCGCGGTGCCGTGCGGGTCGGCGCGGCGCAGCAGCCGGCGCAGGTTGTAGTACTGGCGGAAGAACGCGTGGAACCCGCGGGTCATGGTGGCGGAACTGCCGTCCGCGAGCCGCGTGGGCCAGCCCCCGACCCGCCCGCCGAGGTGCCGCTGCCGTTCGCACAGCACGACCCGCGCACCGCGTTCGGCCAGCAACACAGCGGCGGCCAGTCCCGCGATCCCGCCGCCCACGACGACCACCCGGGGCTCCGGCCGGCGCAGCGAGGGCCGGCCCGGGACCGGGTCGTGGCGCACCGCCCTGCGATCAGGCATCGGGAGCCCGCCCGACGATCAGGCCGACCAGCAGGTCGTACCCACGTGCAGCGGTGTCGCACACGCCGGGAACCTCGCCGACCGCGAGCCGGCGCGTCACACCGACTCCCGCCGGGACGCCCGCACCCACAACGCCAAGGTCGAGGTCACCAAAGCGAAACCGAACATGAAGTCCTCCACCGGGATGTCCCACGGCACCCGCACCCCGCTGATCGCCCACCCCGCGTAGTGCACGACCGGGGCGTCCAGCTTGGTCAACCACCCGTCCACCGGCACCTGGAACGCGAAGACGATCGCCATGGTCACCCAGTACGCGGGACGCCGGAACACCCCGGACCGCACCACCGCCAACTCCAGCGCCACCACCACGACCACCGACAGCGCCGCCGCCAGCAGGTACTCCCTACCCAACCCGTCCCCCGCCCCGCGCCAACGCGTCCACCGCCTCGAAGGTCAACAGCCCGCACACCGGCACCACCAGGAAGAACAGCACCTCCTCCACCGGCAGCGCCCCCGGCAGCACCAGCCCGGACGTGAACGCCGCGCTGAACGTCCAGTGCCCGCGCGCGATCGCCACCAGGTCCCACGCCGTGAACACCACCAGCACGGGCAGGAGCACCCGGGCCAGCAACCGCCAGCGCCGGTACACCCCCGCCCCCACGAACTCCAGCGGGAACGTCACCACCAGGCACGCCACCAGCACCCCGAGGTACTGCCAACGATCCATGCCACCCTCCCGTCAACCCCACCGTAAGACCGCCGGCACCGGCCCGCACGACAGGCGGTTCACCTCCGCAGAACGACCTTGAGCACCCGCTCGTCGCTGTTGCCCGCCACGCTGTCCTTGTCGCCCTTGGTGCTCGTGGTCAACCACAGGTCGCCGTCACCGGTCGGCTCGACCGTGCGCAGCCGACCGTGGGCGCCGTGGAGGTACTGCTCGGCCTCGCCCAACTCCTCGCCGTTGATCGGCATCCGGTAGAGCCGGGCGCCCCGCAGGCACGCCACGTACAGCGCGTCCCCGACGACGGCGATACCGCTGCACGAGCCCTCTTTGGTGGTGTAGGTGCGCTTCGGCGGGACGAAAGAGGGGTTGTCGCACGGGCCTTCGCACAGCGGCCAGCCGTAGTTTCCGCCGCGCACGACCAGGTTGGTCTCGTCGGCGAGGTGGTTGCCGAACTCCTGCGCCCACAGCCGGCCCCGCGAGTCGAACGCCAACCCCTGCGGGTTGCGGTGGCCGTAGCTCCACACCGCGTTGCCGAACGGGTTGTCCGGCGGGACTTTGCCGTCCGGGTCGAGCCGCAGGACCTTGCCCGCCAGGCTGTTGCGGTCCTGGGCGGAGTCCCGGCGCTGGGCGTCGCCGGTGGCGATGTAGAGCTTGCCGTCGGGACCGAACCGCAACCGGCCGCCGTTGTGGTACTTGTTGCGCGGGATGCCGCTGATCACGATTTGCGGACTGCCGCTCAACACCCCGTCGACGTAACGGATGCGCACCACTCGGTTGTCGGTGGCGGTGGTGTGCATCACGTAGAGCCACGGGTGTTCGGCGAAGTCCGCGGCGACGGCGATCCCCATCACGCCGCCCTCGCCGTCGCTCCCGGCCGCGTCCGGCACCGTCCCGATGCTGGTCTTGGTGCCGGTGGCGGGGTCGAGTCGGACGATGTCGAAGGCGTCCCGGCGGCTGTAGAGCACAGCGCCGTTCGGCAGGGTCGTCAGGCCCCACGGAAGGTCGTCGTCCGAGGCCACTTCGGTCACCGAGCAGACGGCCGCGACGCGGAACGGGCCGGTCATGGCGTGGGCCGGCGCGCTGGGCGCGGAGCGGTTGCCGGCGACGTCGCGCGCCACCCCCCGGTACTCGTAGCGGGTGACGGCGGCCAGGCCGGTGTCGGCGTAGGAGGTCGTGTCCGCGGCGACCTTGCTGACCTGGACGCCGTCGCGCAGGACTTCGTAGCCGGTGACGGCGACGTTGTCGGTGGACCGCACCCACCGCACCTTGATCGCCGTGCCCCACTCGCCCGCGCCGACCCCGACCGGGACGGCTGGTGGCTCGGTGTCGGCCTGGCAGTCCGGCACGGTCACGGTCACCGTCGGACTGGCCTGCGAGACGTTGCCCGCCGCGTCCCGGGCGTTGACGTACAGCCCCCACGCCGCACCCCGCACGACCGTCAGATCGGCCGATGTTCCGGCGACGGAGGTCATGTGCTGCCCGTCGTGGTAGACGTCGTAGGCCGCCACGCCCACGGCGCCCGAGGCGGCCGTCCGGGACAGGGTCAGGCGTTCGCACGTCAGGTCGCTCACGCGGGGGTCGCCGGGCGCGGTGGGTGGCGTGGTGTCGGAGGCCGCCCCGACGCTCGCGGCGACGAGCACGGCTACCAGGAACATCCGCACGTCACCGCACCGGGGGCAGCCACGGCCGGGCGCAACGCTCCTGCCCCGGGCAACTGCGGATCAGCTCGACGCGCGGCGGTTCGGTGATCTCCGCCGGCGGGTTCTTCGCTCCCTGCGGCCATTGCAGCAAGATCGCGATGGAGGAAGCGTTGTTGTCGTACCTCTTCTCGACCAGGCCGCGGTCGGGGTTGACCACGTTCACCACGTCGTACAGCCCCGATGGCGCATGGGTGAGGTCGAGCCATTGGAAGTCGACCTTGTAGGGGTAGTCGTCGCCCGACCCGACCGAGATCCCCTGCTTCACGGTCGTCGCCGCGGGGTCGCGCATCTTGCACATGTTGCGGCGCAGGAACTTCGCCAGTTCTCCGGTCGGGCTCGCGTCGTCCTGGGGTCGTGCGGGCAGGTCGTCGGCGATGGTGTACCGGTCCCCCAGGCAGAAACCGTTCTTGCGGTCGGTCACGACCGTCTCGCCGCCGGGGGTGCGCAGCATGAAGTGCTCGAAGTCGAGCAGGTGCCAGTGCTCGTGGGTGGGGGCCGGCTCGTAGTACACGGTGGCCGGCAGGTCGCGTTGCGCCTGGTCGTAGGACGCCGGGATCGAACCGTCCACACCGGACTGGAGGGCCTGTCGCGCCCGCATGGTCGGCTCCTCCGGCGACCTGCGCGCGTAGATGACCAGCGGACCGTCGCCGATGTTGTCCGCGGAGCTGGTGAACCGCAGCCGCACCGCGGCGGCCGGTCCGTGCTCCAGGCACGGTCCCCTGGGCCTCGACGCGTCCGCGACCATGCACACGTCCCAGTCGCGGCACTGCGCCGGTTGCACGGTCGTGCCGCCGGGGCAGCCCACGGGCGCCTGCCTCAGGTCCGGCAGCGGGTGACCGGACGGCGCGGGCACGCCGAGCGCGACCACGAGCGTCAGCACGGCCGGGATTTTGCTGAGCACCAGGCCAATCTAACGCCGCCCGACCGACCCGAACGGACGGTTCACCCGGGGGTGGCGGTGACGTCCCGTCACCACTCGACCGTGGCCGGCCGTCACGCTTCGAGCACAGGTCGGGTCGGACGATCTCGTTTACGGTCGGGGCACGGGTCACCACTGTCGCGGAGGTCGGTATGCGTCCACGGCTTCGGGCCGACGTGCGGTACGTGAAGAGCCCGGACGGGGTGTACGTGCGCGGCGCGGCCGGGGCGTGCACCCTGACCGGCGGGGCGAGCTACGAGTGGCTGGACCGGCTGGCCCCGTTCCTCACCGGCGAGCACGTGCTGGACGACCTCGTGGAGCCGTTGCGCGGCGACCAGCGGGCCGTGGTGGAGCACCTGGTCCGCTCGCTGATGGAGCAGCGGCTGCTGGTGGACGCCCAGGACGACGAGCCGCACTCGCTCACCGAAGAGGAACAACGGGTCTACGCGCCGGAGATCGCGTTCCTCCGGTACGCGGGGAACTCCGCCGAGCACCGGTTCGAGCGGTTGCGGTCGGCGCGGATCGCTTTGGTCGGCCACGGACCGGTGATGGCGGCGCTGCTCGAAGCGGGGTTGCGGTCCGGGTGGCGGCGGGTGGTCGTGTGGGCCGACGACGAGGAGGTCGACGCGCTGCGCGCGGTGGGGCGTGCGGCCGTGCGGGACAGCGCGCAGGACGTGGTGATCGGGCCGGAACCGGCGGCGGAGCCGGACGCCGATCTGGTGCTGTGCGTGTCCGACCGGATGGAGGACCTGGTGGCGGCGGCGCGGTTCGGGGCGCGCGCGGCGCTCGGGCAGGTGCTGGTCGGTGCGGACGAAGTGTGGGTGACGGCGGTCGGTCCACCCGAACGGGTTGCCGCGGAAGGGTGTTGGCAGCGGCTGGGCGCGCCGCGCGGCGGGGACGGCGGGCTGATGACCGGTCCGGTGCCGGGGATTGTTGCCGCGCACGTGGTGATGTCGTGCTTCCACTACCTGACCGAGTCGGACGTGCCCGGGGAGCCGGTGCTGACCCGGATCGACCTGCGGGACCTGTCCGCGCGGACGCACCGGCCGCTGCCTTACACGTTCGCGATGGACGTCGGGGCCGATGCCGTCGCCGAGGTGGATCGGGTCGACGAGCGGCTGGTCGACGGCCGGGTGGGTGTGCTGCGGGAGTTGGACGAGGGCGAGTTGCCGCAGGTGCCGCTGGCGGTGTGCCGGGCGTCGGTGTCCGATCCCGGGTTGGTGCTGCCGGCCTGGGCGCCGGCTCCTCGGGTGGTGGGCTGGGGTGTGGACCGGGAGCGGGCGCGGTGGCACACGGTGTTGGCGGCGTTGGCGACGTACGGGAGCCTGGTCGACCGGGGTGGGGAGCGCGTCGACCTGCTCACCGGCCTGCCGTGCCTGGCGGCACCGGTTCCGGGGCGGGCGCCGTACCGGGCTCCGGTGGGGGTGGCGGCGGGGCGTTCGTGGGGGGATGCGGTGACGGCCGGGCTTCGGGCGTGGTGCGAGGCGCTGCTGGTGGAGCAGGCCGATCCGGGGCGGCCGTGCGACCTCGACGCCGTGGTGCGGTCGTGTGGTGATGAGCGGGCGGCGGAGTTGTTGCGGTTGGTCCGGGCCGCGGGGGTCGAGGTGGTGTCGGAGGACTTGGGGCACGTGTTGGGGGTGCCTGCTGTGGCGTTGCGGGTGGGTGGGGCGTCGGTGGTGACGTGTGCGGCGACGGCCGGCGAGGCGTTGCGCGATGGGCTGGAACGGGTGCTGCTGCGGTGGCAGTGCGACCCGTGGGACGGCCCGGTGGTCACGCGCTGGGTGACCGAGGGTCGGCGGGTCCCGGTGGTCGAGGACTCGCGGTGTCGGGCGTTGGTGGGGGCGTTGCGGCGGGTGGGGCGTGTGCCGGTGGCGGTGCCGCTGGTGGCCGACGACGCGGTTCGGGAGCGGGTGCCGTGCCTGGTCCGGGTGGTGGTCGACGGTGACTGACCTGCTCGCGGCCGAAGCGGTCGTCACCACGCGGGCCGGGGTGTTCGGCCCCGACCTGCTGCGCACGGCGTTGACCGAGGCGCTCGGTGATCGGGTCAGCTCCGGTGAGGTGGCCGGTGCGGCGTGGCTGCCGGTGCGGGTGGACGGGCCGCACGTCCGGATCGGCCCCCTGGTCCGCCCCGGTGTCCCCGGCTGCGACACGTGCGCCGACCGCCGCTGGGAGACCAACCGGGCGGACGGGCCGGGGTGGGCCGCGCTGCGCCGCGAGTTCGGCGACGACCCGGTGGACGCACCAAACCCGCTGGTGACGGCGGTGACCGCACGTGCAATCGTCGAGGTGGTCGTGGACGAACTGGCCCGCCCCGACGGCCGCACCCTGGGCGCGGTGCTGGTGTTCTCGCTCACCACCGGCCTGCTCACCCGCCACCCGTTCCTGCCCGACCCGCAGTGCCCCGACTGCGCGCACCCGCCCGCCGACACCCGGTCGGCCGCCGAGATCCGCCGCCGGCCGCTGCCCAAACCCGACCCCTCGACGTTGCGCGCGAGCACGCTCGACGGTCGGTGGCCCGACCTCTTCGAGTCCTATGTGGACTCCCGCACCGGCCTGGTCGGCTCGCTGTCCTCCGGCGCGCCGTACGGCATCCCGACCGCCGTGGCCCGGCTGGGTCCGCCGCGCCCGGACGCGGAGCACCGGCACGGCTACGGCCGCAGCCGCGACTTCCGCACCGCGCGCCTGACCGCGATCACCGAGGCGCTGGAGCGGTACGGCAACCGCCGGCCGCTGGGCCGCCGCACCGTCGTCACCGCGCCCCACACCGAGGTCGCGGACCACGCGATCGACCCCCGCGACCTGGGCCTGTACCCCGACGACTGGTACGACCAGCCCGGTTTCCCGTTCGCCCGCTTCGACCCGGACCGGCCGGTGGCCTGGGTGTGGGGCTTCTCGTTCGGGCGAGGCGAACCGGTGCTGGTGCCGGAGAGCTACGCCTACTACGGGGCCCGGACCCGGTCGCAGGACACCCGCATGGTGTACGAGTGCTCCAACGGGTGCGCGTTGGGCAGCTGTCTGGAAGAGGCGGTCCTGCACGGGCTGCTGGAGGTCGCCGAGCGCGACGCGTTCCTGATGACCTGGTACGCCCGCCTCCCGGTGCCCCGGCTGGACCTGGACTCGGCTGTGGACCGGCGCATCCCGGTCACCGCCGAGTTCGTCCGCCAACGCCGTGGTTACACGATGTCGGCCTACTCGATCACGCTCGAACAACGGGTGCCGGCGGTGATGGTGCTGGCCGTGGACGCCCTGAACCGCCCCGACGTGCCGCGGCACGGGTTCAGCGCCGCCGCCCACCCCGACCCGGAACGCGCCCTGCTCACCGCGCTGACCGACGCCGCCGCCGGCATCGGCAGTCGGATGGGCCGTTTCGACGCCGGCAAAGCGGCCCGGATGGTGGCCGACGTCGACGAGGTCCGCGAGATGGCCGACCACGCCCTGCTCTACGGACACCCCGGCACCGTCTGGCGACTGTCCTTTTTGGAGGGTACGAAGCGGTTGACGTTGCCGGAGTTGCGGGCGCGGACCGCGTGGCCGACCCATCACGACCTGGGCGACGACCTGGCCGAGTTGGTGCGGCGCTACGCGGCCTCCGGGTTGGACGTGGTCGCGGTGGACATCACCGCGCCGGAGCAGCGCGCGGGCGGCTTCGCGGCGGCCAAGGTGATCGTGCCGGGCACGCTGCCGATGACCTTCGGCCACCGCTACCGCCGCACGCACGGCCTGCCGCGCCTGCGCACCGTGCCCCGCCTGCTCGGGCACGGTGTGGGCGGGCTGAACCCGTACCCGCACCCGTTCCCCTGACGTGCCGGAAGGCGTCGTGTCGCACGTGGTCGCACCACCGTCCGCCGTCGTGCCGGGCGAGGCGACGCGGCAGTACCTGGCCGCCCTGGCCGCGCGCAAGCGCGAGCGCATCGACTGGAGCGCCGCGCCGCCGACGTACAAGCGGTACCCGGCCAAGGGGCGCGTGGTGCTGCCGTGGCGGGAACCGTCGCTGCCCGGCGACCTGCTGCGCGGCCTGCTCGGCGTGACGCGGGCGGAGTGGGCGCACGGAGCGCGCACGGTGCGGCTCAAACGACCCGCTCCGTCGGGTGGCGCGCTGTACCCGATCGAGGCCTACATCGCGCTGCGCGACGGGCTCTACCACTACGACGCCGCCCACCACGCCGTGGACCTGGTCCGGCCCGGCGACCACCGGCCGGTGCTGCACGCGGCACTGGCCCGGCCGCCCGCCGTGCTGCCGGAGCTGGTGGTCGTGCCGGCGGCGGTGTTCTGGCGCAACGGGTTCAAGTACAAGGAGTTCGCTTACCGGTTGCAGTGCCAGGAGATCGGTGTGCTCAGCGCGCAGGTGCTGGCGCTGGGCGAGCGGTTGGGCGTGCCGATGGGGGTGCACTGGCGGTTCGACGACGCGGCCTGCCAGTCGCTGCTGGGCCTCGACCCGGCGTGCGAGGGCGTCCTGGGCGCGTTCACCTGCGGCACCACCACGGCGACCAGCCACGTCCCCGCCCCCACCGCGACCACCGAGAACCACCCGCCACCCAACACCACCGATCACCTGCCGCCCAGCGTGGCCGATCGGCTTCCGCTGCTGACCGCCCTGCACGCGGCGGGCGCCGCACCGCACCCCGGCGTCCTGCCGCCCGCGCCACCGAGTCCACGCGGCCCGGTCGTGCGCCTGCCCGCTCCGCGCGCCGTCCGCTTGACCGACGGCCTGGCCCGGCGCGGCTCCCCCGACAACGGCTTCCTGCCCCGCCCCATCCCCGCCGGCACCCTCGCCGCGGTCCTGGCGCACTGCGCGGCCGGCTACCCCGGCGACCTGCCCGGCACCGCCGACGCCCCGGTCACCGTGACCCCGTACGTGCTGGTCCAGCGGGTCACCGGAATCCCGGCCGGGGCCTACCGGTACGACCGGCGGACGGGCGCGCTGGTCGCCACCGGCGGCACGGGTGACGTCCGGTCCGCCCCGCTCCAGCCCAACACCCGACTGGCCCTGCCGGAAGCGGCGGCCGTCGTGGTGCCGGTCGGCGACCAGGCGACCGGGGCCACCGCGTTCGGCGACCGCTGGTACCGGCTCCAACAGGCCGAAGCCGGCCTGGTCGTCCACCGCGCCGCCCTCGCCGCCACCGCCGCCGGCCTCACCGCCCGCATCCACTCCGACGGCACCAACCCGGTCACCGACGCCGCCCTGGGCCTGGCCGGACCGCTGCGGTCGCTGTCATTCCTGCTCCTGGGTACTGCCCGACCCGGCAGCACGGTGACCACATCCCTGACGTGACCGCCCGTACCCCGCGCCCCGGTCCCGGCCAGGTGACCCGGGACGCCCGCCACCGGACCCGACTACACGGCGTGCCACCGCGAGATCGTCCACCGCGACCCGCGCGGGTGACTGCGCCGCCGCCCGCCGGAAAACCGTGCTGCACTGGCCACGATGCCCGGAAACCCATCGGGCACAACGAATCCGCCATCACGGGAGGGATTCCCATGACTGCCTCGAAACCCGCTCTGAACCTCGACGACCTCGCCGTCGAGACCATCGGCGTCGTCCCGGCCGTCGGCCCGGAGGACATGACCGAGGGCCACGGGCTCACCGAACTCGGCGCCTCCAGCGAGTGTGGATGCGACTGCGACTGCACGGGTGGTAGCTGCGACTGCGACTGCGACCGCATCGGGTAGCCGACGAACCTGGCAATCGACGCGCGACCGTGTGGGGGCATCCGCGGCGGGTGCCCCACCCCCATCGTCTGGAGTGGACCGTTGCGGCCGAAAGCGCTTCCCCCGGCAGCGGGGTACCAGGTGAACGACGTGGTCGGTGTCCGGGTCGGCGGGGTGCCCGTGGCCGACCTCGAAGCGCTGCGGTGCCCGCGTGTGCAGGCGGCGCTGGAGGAGGCCGTGGCCCTTACCCGGTGGCTGCGGGCCGAAGGGACGGCGTTGTCCGACCTGCTGCACCCGGTGATCGGCCGCTGCGCCGACGCGGACCGGCCGCTGCTGGTGGCGTTGCGGCGGGCGGTGTTCCGGGGCAGGCGGCCGGCGGCTCGGGTGTGGACGGCCCGGCGGGCACTACCGGCGGACCTCGCCGCCCGGCTGGAGCACTGGGCACAGGCACTCGCACGAGAGCCGGGCGTCACGCGGGCGTTGGCGACCGACCGACCGGCCGCCGCAGCGGCGTTGGCGGACGAGCAGCCTGTGGCCGTGGCGGTCGCGCGGGCGTTGGCGGAGGACCGGGCGGCGGCGGTGGCGGGGTTGCGGGTGGCGGCCCGGCGGGACGCGTTCCGGGCGGCGCTCGCGTCGGCCAGCCCGGACCTGACCCGCGCGGTGACGGCATGGCTGGACGACCCGGCCGCGCCCGAACCCGGCCCCGGCGCCCTCGCCAGCCTCGCGAAGTACCTCGCCCGCGCCGCGCTCAAGCCGAGCCCCTACGCCTCGTTCACCCTGAGCGGCCTGGGCGGGTGGACCGCCACCGGCCCGGCGGTGACCCCGTCCGGCGACCTCGACTGGCTCTCCGTCCCCGAGTTGGACCGCCCCGCCGTGCTGGCGCTCTGGGACGCCCTGGCCGCCTTCCCCACACTGCGTGACCACGTTCGACTCCGGGTCAACCCATCGGTCGAAGAGGACGGCGGTCGGCTGTGGTTCCTGGGCGCCGCAGCCGGTGAGCCGATCGTGTCCGTCGCCGCCACCGAGGCGGTGCGCGCGGTGCTGAACTTCGTCCGCACCACACCCGAACCGACCACGGGCGCACTGGTCCGCCACCTCGACAGGGCAGCCGTCACCGGGCTGGTCGACCTGGGCCTCCTCGCACCGCTGCGCCCCTTCCCGGACCAGTCCGCCGACCCGCTCGACCACCTCGCCCGCTGGGTCGCCGACCACGACCCCGACTCACCGTGGCCGGCACGGCTGCGCCGCTTGCGCGCGGAGTCCACCGAGCGCGCGGCCCGGGACCTGCTCGACGGGGTGCTCACGGACCTGGGTCGCCCAAAGTGGTCCGCACGCCGGCCCGTGCTGCTGGACAACGCGGTGCTGCCCCAACGCGTCGTCACGTGCGGACGCGACCAGTGGCAACCGGTGCTGGCCGACCTCGAAGCACTGCGCGGCTTCCTGGGCGGGCTGGACCGTTCACTCCCCTTCAAACTGCGCCTCGCGGCCCTGTTCCGCGACCGCTTCGGCCCACGCGCCCGGGTGCCGTTCCTGCGGCTGTACCGGGAGTTCCGCGCCCACCCCGGCCCCCGCGAGCGGTCCGACCCCCGACGTGCCGTGCTCACCGGGCTGTACGACGACAGCGCCGACGTCATCACCGTGGACCCGCAGGTGCTGGCCAAACTCGCCGCCGCCTGGCCCGCGCACGTCATCGCCCCCGGTTCGGTGTGCTGCTACGGCCAGGAAATGCCCGGCCCCCGGTTCGTGCTCAACACGGTCCGCACCGGCTACGGCTGGGGCGTCACCCGCACCGAACACCTCCTGCGGACCGCCGGCGTCACCGTCCCCGACCGCACACTCACCACCGCCCCGGACGTCGCCCTGGCCGAGTGCCGAGCGGCGTTCGGTTCGCAGCTCAACCAGCGCGTGCAGGCTGTTCCGCACGTCCTCGACCACCCCGGCGGGCAGCCGCCGGACGGCCCGGCGCTGTCCCCCGCAGACCTCCACGACCGGACCGGCCGGCAGGTCCGCCCCCTCGCCCTCGGAATGCTGGTGGAAGACCTCCTGCCGCCCGCTCTCCGGTTCCTGGTGGCGGTGTTCGGCGAACCGCAGACCGCGTTCACCCTCCCGGACGACGTGGGCTGGCGCCGCCCGGTGGACGGTGTCGCGCGCCGCCCCCGGCTGGAGGTCGGCCGGGTCGTGCTGGGCCGCGCCGGGTGGCGGGTGCCCGCGGCGGACCTGCCCGCCCGGGGCGCGTGCGACGCTGAATCCCTGCTCAACCTGGCACTCTGGCGCGACCGCCACGGCCTGCCCCTGCGGTGCTTCGCCCGCGCGGCCGGCCGCCGCGACCGGTCCCGCAAGCCCGTCTACCTCGACTTCTCCACCTGGTTCGCCCTTTCCGCCCTCCCTCGACCCGCCGAAGGTCACGTGGTGTTCGAGGAGGTCCTGCCCGACCCCTCGGACGCCCCGCACCACGGCCCGCACGGGCAGCGCGTCACCGAATTCGTCTTCGAGCTGTCGGAATCCCATGGCTGAGCCGACATGGATCGCCGCCCATGTGTTCCACCGCGGCGACCAGGACCTCCTCGTCTCACACGCGATGGCCCCGTTGTGCGCGGAACTGCTCCACTGTGGACAGATAGATGACTGGTTCTTCCTGCGCTACTGGGAAGGCGGCCCACACGTGCGGCTGCGCCTGCGCGTGACCGGGAACGTCCAAGAGGTACGAACGGCCGTGGCGGACACCTGCGCCCGCCACCTGACCGACCACCCCTCCCCACCCGACACCTGGACCCAGGAGCGCTACCAGGCCATCGCCCGCCACCGCGCGGCGGCCGAGCCCATGACCCGCTGGCAGCGCCGCCTGCGCCCGGTCGACACCGTCGAGTTCACCGCCTACCGCCCCGAACACCGCACCTACGGCACAGGGATCGCGTTGCGGGCCGTCGAACGGCACTTCACCGACTCCAGCCGCATCGCCGCCGCTCTGCTGACCACCCCGCGCGACCGGCGCGCCGCCGTCGCCCTGGCGATGCTCACCCTGACCACTGCGGTGTGCGAGCCCGACCTCGCCCGCGCCTCCGCCCGCTTCACCACGACCACCCAACTCCCCGAGCGCTACCGCGACCAGGCACGGCTGCTGTGGTCCCACGCGTCCAGAAACCCCGCGCCGACCGATCCGCTCGCGGTGTGGCTGCACTCGATCCGCGCCGTCCACACGACGTTGACCGCACTGCGCGAAACCGGCGGGTTCGCGCCGGACGACGTGCTCTCCCGGTTCGCGGGCCTGGCCCGCGCGCTGTGCCCGGACGACCCGCTGGTCCCGTGCGTCGTGCTGCGCTGCGCGCACCTGCTGTGCAACCGCCTGGGCCTGTCCGCGGCGACCGAGGCCCGCCTGGTCGACCTCACCACCGCGAGCCTGTCCGCACTCCACGACGAGGTGGCCCCGCCGTGACCACATGGCACTGCGTCCACGTCCAGTACTACGACCCCGACAAGGACGGCCTGATCCTCGACGCCGTCCGCCCCCTGTTCGACGACCTGCGCCCGCACGCCGAGCGCCTCCACCTCGCCCGCCACTGGCGGCGCGGCCCGCACGTGCGCCTGTTCGTCAAGACCGACCCGGGCAGGTGGACCCGCGTGGTCAAGCCGCGCATCGACACCGTCATCGGCGAATACCTCGCGGCGCACCCCTCCACCACCGTGCCGGACCCGGCGCGAGCGCTGGCCCAGCACCGCCTCCTCGCCCGGCACGAGCAGGAGCACGGCCCGCTCACCCCGTGGCTGCCCGACAACACCGTCCACGAACAGCCCTACGACCCCCGCCTGCACGTCCTGCGGAGCCCGGAGACCGCCGAGCTGATGGCCGAGTTCGCCGCCGACAGCACACCCCTCCTGTTCGATCTCCTCGCCCAGGCCCGCGTCGGTGCCCGCAAGGAACTCCTCGCGCTGGAACTGATGCCGGCCACCTCCGCCACCGCCCGCCCACCGATCACCCGCAGCTTCGTCTCCTACCGCTCCCACGCGGAGGGCTACCTGCACGCGTGCGGCGACCCGGACGCGGTCCGCACGGCGTTCGAAGGGCACTACCGCACCCACCGACAGTCCTTTGTGGACTGCACGCGAGAGGTCCTTGCGACTCCCGGCCCGTTCGCGCGTGCCTGGGCGGCCCTGTGCCGGGAGTACGGCCCCCGCGTCCAGCCGCTCATCGGCCAAGGCTTGGTGTTCGCCCCCACCCCCGCCGAACCTCCCGCCATCACACCCCGCGCCCCGATGCACGCGATGATGTTCGGCAACCGCGCGTTCCGCCAAGCGGTCTTCGCCAACCCCGGGTTCCTGCGCTACCGGTTCCTGCTCAACTGCACCTACCTCCAGATCAACCGGCTGGGCCTCACCCCGTACGAACGGATGCGCACCTGCCACTGCGCCGCGAACGCGGTGGAGGAAATCCACGGGATCTCGGCGATCGAGCTGGTCCGAGCCGCGGTCGACGCCCGTCCGAACACCCCGTGACTCACCTCGTCGCGCGGTCGATGGCGGTGGTGTAGGCGCGGTGCATTTCGTGGGCCATGCTCTTGCCCGCGGCGGCGAACAGCTCCGGGTACAGCGCGGGACCGGTGTTGACGTCGACCACCACGGGACGTCCCTCGTGGCAGATGACGTCGAACCCGACCAACGGCAGGTCGAACGCGCCCCGCGCGGCCCGGAGCATGTCGGCGTGTTCCGCGGGGATGTCCCGGTGCCGCACCCCACCGCCGCCGCGCGCGGGGTCGTAGACCTTCCACGCCGTGTCGTTCCACCGGACGTGGTGGTCGGCGTCCTTGCTGAAGGCGTAGGCCGGTTCGTCGCCGACGTAGGTGACGCCCAGCCAGTCGGCCGGGTTGTTCGGGTAGCAGCGCTCCACCAGGAAACTGCGGCCCGACGCCGCCTCCGCCACACCGCGCACCCGCGTGTCGGTCGTCTCCGCGTCGATGTAGCCGACGATGTCGCGCAAGGTCGTGAAGCTGTCGATGAACGTGACGCCCCAGCCGAAGCAGCCCCGCCGCGGTTTGAGCACCGCGCTGCCCCACTCGGCGAGCACGGGTTCGGCGGCGTCGAGGTCACGGGCGCTGAGCAACATGCTGTCCGGCACGGGCACGCCCGCGCGGGCCAGTGCCAGGTAGGCCCAGTGCTTGTCGAACGCGAGCGCGATCTGGTCTGGGTCGGGGATGACGACGGTGTCGTGCTTGAGCGTGAGCAGGGCGTCGAGGTCGTAGCTGCCGGGTTTGCGGGCGAAGTCGACGTGCCAGACGTAGGCGTCCAGGTCGTTCAGGCACACGTCCCCGCAGTGCACGCGGCCCTGCCGGACGTGGGACCGGCGGAAGTCCAGGCCGTGCACGAACTCCAGTCCGGGCGTGTCCGCCAGCAGCCGCATGAGCAACACGTGCTCGTCGGGCGCGATGACCCCGCCACCACCCGCCGCGTCCGGCAGGAACGTCCCCACGGTCACCATCGCCACCCTCCTCCGTCGCCCGTCCCGTCCAGTCTGTCCACGCGGACCGGGCGGCCGGCCCATGCACCACCCGAAAGAGACACCGCCGACGCACCACTCCGACACCCCGCGAGCGCCACCCACGGCCGCCAGCCCTTCCGGTGGAAAAGCACCCTTGTCCGCCATGTTCCGGTGAAGACGTGCCAAGCTCCACCGCGAAGGGGAAACGACATGAAACGTCTGATCACGGCCTTGACCGCCGCCGCTCTGACCTGCACAGCCCTGGTCGCCACCGCCGGGACCGCCGCCGCCAGTGTCTCGTTCACGCCGCGGGAGGTGAAAGTTCCTCCGGGTGGTGTGCACAGCGTGATCGCGCTGGGTTCGGTCTCCCTGGCCATGACCGCCACGCAGACCGCCTACGTCTACTCCACGCTGCGCGTCAACAACGCCTCGTACCGGACGTTGATCGACAACGAGGTGCGCTGCACTGGCCCGAGCTGGCACAAGAACGTCGTGATGGGCCAGAACGTCCTCGCCGCGACACCCGACGCACCCGCCAACCTGAAGGACATCAACGTCACCACCAGGTTCCTGGTCCACCCGGGCGCGGCCGGCACCGTCACCTGCACCACCTACCTGCGCACCGCCAGCCTCGGCACCACCAGCTCCCTGGTCCAACTGGTCGGCGGCTCGATGCGGTACGCCGACACCAGCGTCGCGAACACCCTCACCGGCGCCCCGATCCAGGCCGACGACGGTGACAACGTGTCCCGGGGCCGCGTGATCGCCCTGAACCCGGGCGCCACCCCGGTCCGCGAACCCGCCCACGACACCTTCGACACGGCCCCGGTCACCGGCCTGAGCGTGTTCGGCGACATGGAACTGATGGCCTGCCACCCCGAACCCGCCGGCTACGACTGCCCGGACAACTTCGTCAACGTCCAGGTCACCCTGTTCGTCAACCAGTGGAAACGCGACGGCACCCTCTGCAAGACCGACAGCACCTCCATCACCACCACCGTCCGCCGCGACGTCCACCACCAGGTCGTCCCACTGCACCTCCTCTTCCCCGCGGCCACGGGCGGCGACTGCATCCCGCGCTTCAACTTCTACGTCAAGACCGACTGGCTGGGCGGCTCCACGGCCGCCATCCAAATGGCCGCCAGCGGCCTGA
Source organism: Saccharothrix sp. (assembly GCF_031180885.1). GTDB lineage: Bacteria > Actinomycetota > Actinomycetes > Mycobacteriales > Pseudonocardiaceae > Actinosynnema. Next base: position 33,565 of record NZ_JAPSLK010000022.1, on the reverse strand, counting down.
CCGACAGCACCGGCTCCACCACCACCCACGCAGCCGTGATGAGCCACGCCTTCGCCGTTCCTTACTGACCGTTCCGCATCCGTCCCCAAGGTCCGCGAGTCGCAGCACTCGCGGACCTTCGACGTTTCCGGTGTGCCCCGCGTCACGTCGACTCCTGTCACGTTCGACGGGCCGGCGGTGTCTTGGGGGCATGTCTGAGCACAGGGCACCGAACTCCGCAGGCGGAGCGGTTCACGGTGTTGCGGCCGTTGTTGTTCACGATCGTCTACGAGATCCTCGGTGGGCGTACGCGGGCGTCTTCTTCATGTGGGGGCCGCCGTGCTGTCGTTCGTGGTCGTCGGCGACACTCTGGTGTCGTGGGGGCCACCGCTGATGTACCTGGCGTTCGCCGTCGTGTCGTGGGCTCTGCGGCCCGCCGACCGCCGACTCCCGGCCACCGCGGACCACCCCCGGCCCACCACGCGCCAGTGGGCCGGGCCGATCGGGCTCGTCGTGGGCCTGCTCGCCGTCTCGATCCTCACCCTGCCCGCCGCCGACGACCTCGCCCGGGAGTGGGCGGCGCAACGCGGCTGGGTCCAGCAGTCCTGATTTCCACCGTCGGATTTCAAACAGAGGAACCACCATGCACAACAAGAAGACGTTCACCAGGCTCGCCGCCGTGTCCCTCGTCGCCGTCGCGGTCGGCGGTTGCAGCGTGGCCGAGGGCGCGCCGGAGACCGCGGCCCGGGACCGGGTCGAGATCCTCGAACTCGGGGTGCGCAACGAGCAGTACGAAGCCCTCGACCTCGGCAAACCGGGGCTGAGCCTGGGCGACATGGACGTCTACTCCGGCAAGGCGATCAAGGACGGCCGGGTGGTCGGGCACGGCGGCGGTTCGTGCCAGGTCATCCACGTCGACGGTGACGACGTCGACATGCAGTGCGTGATCACGATGAACGTCGAACGCGGCTCGGTGACCATGCAGGCCCAGTGGTCCCGTGGCACGAGCCCGCTCGACATGGCGATCACCGGCGGCACCGGCGCGTACCAGAAGGCCCGCGGCACGGTGCGCTTCTGGGACATCGGAACGCCGAACGAGCGCGCCCGCGCCGAGATCATCCTGTAGGTCGTGCGGTCGAGGGCTCCTCGACACCCTTTCCGGGGGCTCGTCGACGCCTTGCTGTTCGGCGAGCCCCCGTGGGCGCAACATCCGCCAGCACACGTAAACGCAGAGGCCGGCGGCGGGCACGCCGCCCAGGAGCGTGGCGGCGATGCCCAGCCCGACGACCGCGGGCACGCGGTGGACTCCTACTTCACGGTTGTCGTCACGCAGGCCGCCGGTGGCGCGGTCTTCCTGGTGTCGATGGTGGTGCGGTCACCCGGCCGGCTCCACTTCACCGTGACGGAGCAGCCCAGCGGACACGTGTCCGTCGAGGAGTGATCAACCGATGGTCACCACCCGTGCCCACGGCGGCGGTGTGTCCGGGCGGTAGTCGGGGTTGTCCTCGCCGGAGCGGCCCGAGCGCGGGAACAGGCCCACGACCGTCCGGCACGGTGGTCTGGCCTCGGGCCAAGGGGTCTGGCCGTCGGTCAAGGCGACGATCACGTCCGGCCGCGGACTGGTGCGCAGGGACTGGGCGAAGCCGGTGCGCAGGTCCGTGCCGCCGCCGCCCACCAGCGGAATCCCCTCCGCTCGGCACAACGGGTGCGTGACCTGGGCGGCGGCGTCGCACGACAGCACCGAGACCAGGTCGCGCCGTCCGCCCACCGCACGTACGATCCCGGCGATCTCGACCAGGGCGCTGCCCAACTCGGCGTCGCTCACCGACCCGGACGTGTCGACGATGACCCGCACCCGGGGCGGCCGGCGGCGCAGGCTCGGCAGGACCACACCGGGCAGGCTCGCCGACCGGCGCGCGGGCCGACCGTAGGTGTAGTCCTCCCCCGCACCGGCGCCCGAGACCGCCGAACGGACCGCCGCCCCCAGCAGCTCCCGCCACGGCTGCGGCGGGTGGAAAGCCTCCTCCGCCCAACGCTGCCACCCCTTCGGCACGCTCCCCGGCCGCGCGGTGATGCCCTGGGCGACCCGGAACCGAACGGCGTCCCGTTCCCCCGTGCTGAGCCCGTGGGCGCCGTCCGGCCCCAGGTCCCAAGGTCGCGCCAAGCCGTCCGCACCGCTGCCGCAATCCAGCCAGGCCAACGCGTTCGTGTGCGGCCCGAGCCGGAACTGCCGCAGGTAGTCCTCCATCAACTGCCCCTCGGACAGCCGCAGCATCGTCGGCTCGACCGCGCCCTCCGGTCGCACCAGCCCTTCACCGAACACGTCGTCGTTGATCTCGCAGTCCGCCGCGATGTTCATCCGCAACCGCTCCCCCGGCCCGCTCAACCCGTGCTCGGCGGCGAACCGGTCGCTGCGCCCGTGGTGGTCGCGCAGCAGGTGGGACACCTCGTGCACCCACACCCCGGCCAGTTCCTCCACCGGGGTGCGGTCCACGAACGCCGGCGACACGTAGCAGCGCCAGTGCTGGTCGACGGCCATCGTGGGCACCCACCGCGATTCCACCACGTGCAAGGCGAACAACGCCGTCGCCAGGTACGGCCGGCTGCGGACCGCGTACAACCGTGCGGCGAAGAGCTTCTCCTCGTCCAAGGTCCCCGACGTCACCGGCCCGCCCCGACCTTGGCGGCCACCCGGTCCGCTCGCCGCGACACCGCCACCGCGCCCGCCAACCGCTCGATCGCCGCCGGAACTTCCCAGTCGTCCCGCCGCACCGCCGCGAGCGTGGACGCCGGCACGACGACCAGGTCCGGTGCACCGGTTTCCAGCGCCAGCACCAGAAGCTGCCACGCCGCGTCCCACCGCGCCCACTCCGGCCGCCGCCGCACCGCCTCCACCACGCCGTCGAGCACGGTCTGCCGCAGGTCGCCGCGCTCGGGCAGGACGGCCGCCGCCGGGTCCGCGAGCAGCACCTCGGGGTCCGGCAGGTCCAGCCGGTCGAGACCCGCCAGCAGTTCCAGCCCCGGCCCATCGCCCACCGTGCCGCGCACCAGCATCGACAGCACTTCGCGGGACACGTCCGCCGCGGTGGCGAACGCGATCAGCCGCAACGTCATCTCCCAACTGCGCGGCGACGGCCACGCACCACCCCGGCGCGCTTCACTCTTCGGCAGTTGGTGCACGAGCCCGGGCCGAGCGGCGAGGAGTTCACACACCGCGCGCCGCGCCAACGCCACCGCCTCCGGCAGCCGCGCCGGGTCGAGCCGGGGCAACGTCGCACGCGGCCACGTCCCACCCAGTCCGCGCACCACGACGTCGTGGTCGTGGGCCCATTGCAGGTGGACGAACCGGTTGGCCAGCGGCGGACTCAGCTCCCACCCGTCCGCCGCCGAAGACCGCGGGTTGGCCGCAGCCACGATCCGGACCCCAGGTGGGAGGGTCAGCGCTCCGATTCGGCGCTCAAGCACAACGCGGAGCAGCGCGGCTTGAACGGCGGGCGGTGCCGTGGACAGCTCGTCCAGGAACAACAGCCCTTTGCCGGCTCGGACCAGGCGCACGGCCCAGTCCGGCGGGGCCATCGGCACGCCCTGCACCGCCGGGTCGTCACCGACCACCGGCAGACCGGAGAAGTCGGACGGCTCGTGCACGCTCGCGATGACCGTGGTCAACGGCAGTTCGAGCGCGTCGGCGAGCTGGATCAAGGCCGCGGTCTTGCCGATCCCCGGTTCGCCCCACAGCAGGACCGGCAGGTCGGCGGACACGGCCAGGGTCAGGGCTTCCAATTGCGGGTCGGCACGTGGCTCGGTGTCGGTTTTCTGAAGCAGGGCAAGCAAATCGGCGGCAACGTCGAGCGGCTTGTGAACGTGTGCGGGCATGTTTGATCACCATGAGGTCTGGGAGCCCTTGCGTGGGCAGGGCTCAGTGAGTGGCGTGGCGCAGGCGGTTTCGCCTGCTTCGCCGAGTGTCTCGACTGTCCTGAGTGGACGGGGCGCCTCCACCCCCGAGGAGTCCGGCGCGGTACAGGCCGTGCGCGAGCCGACGGCGCACCGCCGTCTCCAGCTCGTCGCGCAGCGCGCCGCCACGCAGGATCGCGTCCGGTCCGAGCAGGTCTTCGACCGCGGCAATGGCGCCGGCGGCGTCGCCGTGGTCCAGGCGGGCGCGAACGTCCACAAGGGACTCCGGATGCCGGTGGACGTCGTCGATCGCGCGCAGGCACGGCAATGGCGGACCACCCAACGCGACCAGCAACTCCTCGCGCCGGATCTCGTCGGCGTCGTGGTCGAGCGGGACCAGCACCCCGTCCACCACACCGATCCGATGCGTCGCACCACGACACTCGACCAGGCGCTCCCCCGTGCGGTCCGGGTTTCGGGTCTCGGCGGCCCGGTGTCCCGGCAGAAGTGCCGACGCCACAAGGGGATGCAGCCGGTCGGCGTCGATCATCCCGGCTCGGAGCAGCTCCAGGTCGGGCAACACCCAGGTGGCGGCATCGGGCAACACCGGCCCCGCACGACTTCTCGGCGGGCACTCCACGATCCGCGCCTCGGACGGCGCCACCGCCAGCCAACGCCGGGTGTTGAGCCGCACGGCGACAACCCCGTCCGCAACCCCGTCCGCCCGCAGCAGCAACGCCGCCTCGTCCACCCACCGGTCGACGGCGCAGCCCCCTGCGGGCGCACTCCCGGAACGTTCTCGCAGCTCACCAACCCTGCGCACGTCCCACAAATGTCGGTGCAGGTCGAGCCGGAACCTTCGGTCCGGCCGGGGATGGGGATGCGCACCCGCCCCGTCCCGGGGCCGCCCCGGGTCCCACAGCGCGAGACTGATCCGCTGACCGGCGTCCGCCCAGGCCGGCGGTGTGCGCGCCACGAGGTGCAGCGGGCCGTACCGGGCAAGGGAAACGGTCAGCCCGGGCCGCAACAGGCCGTCGGGAGGGATCCGCGGGAAGTGCCAGCGCAGCAGGTCCGGAGCCAGGTGCCGCAGGTCGTCGCGGACCTGTGCGACGACCTGCGCACCATGGGCACGCCCCACGGCTCTGAGGTTCAGGTCCACGTCAACGCGCGCCGCGGCACAGGCCCCGGCCCAGTCACCCACCGCGCGGCGGGCAGTCGCTGACTCGATCATCGTCGGCGGCACGGCGAACTCGCGCACGCGCGACCAGAGGAGAAGGCGGGTGTTCTCATTCGCGGTCAAGTGGTGCATCAGCACTCACCTTTGACGAACGGAACCCCCGATCTGCACGAGTAGTGAATCATCACGACAAGCGTAGCAGGACCGGGGTGCGGGCCACAGGCGGTTCACTTGAGGACGTGGAACTCCGGGTGCGCGTACCAGGCCGCCATCGCCGGTGCGTCGAGGTAGACGGCGTGCTCGACGCGATCTTGCTGTCCGGCGGGTCGAGCGGGTAGCCGTTCGGCAGGTCGGCGGCTTTGTCAGAACTTCGGCCGACTGGCGGTTCAACCCCACCGCGACCATCCCCGCCACCACGACCGGCTCCACCGACTTCGACGTACCCGGTCCGCTCGTTGGGCAGGTCGTCGCACTGGTCCGTGACGACCTGCCCAGCGCGACCGTCCGCCGAGGACCGCACTTCACATCGCGCCTTCACCTGCCCACCTACGCTCACGCCGCATGCGGTCCTTACGTGTGCGGCACGAGCGGCCATTGTGGGTTCTCGAAGTGCCGTTGTTGATCGGTGGGTACATCGCGTTCGGGCTGGTCCGGGCCGCGGTCGACCGGGGTGGGCCGGCGGCCACCGAGAACGCCCTCCTGGTCCAGCGGATCGAGCGGGCGCTCAAGATCGACGTCGAACTGCCGCTCAACCAGATGGTCCTCGCGCACCCGGAAGCGATCTACCTGACCGGGTACTTCTACCGCCTCAGCGTCCTGGCGGTGCCAGCCGTGCTGATCTGGCTCTACCTCGCCCGACGCGCGCACTACCGGCAGCTGCGCACCGTGTTGGTCGTGATGACCCTCCTCGACCTCCCCCTCGTCTTGCTCTACCCGGAAGCCCCACCACGGTTCTCCCTGCCCGGCATCGTCGACTACATGGCCACCTACGACATCCTCGGCGGCGCGCAACACCGCATCCCCCGTCCGGGTATCAACCTCCTCGCAGCCATGCCGAGCATGCACGTCGCCTGGACCACGTGGTGCGGCTACGCGGTGTGGTCGATGCTGCGCCATCACCGGATGGCGTGGTTGGCCTGGCTCTTTCCATTGCTGACCGCCTTCGTCGTGCTCGTTACTGGACACCACTACGTCCTGGACATCGTGGCCGGAGTCGCCCTCGTGGCGATCACGGTCAAAGCGACCAGGTGGCTTTCCCGCCGCACTCAGTCAACCCGGCCGGACATATCGCGAACATAAGCAAAAACGCTTACGCCCCAAGAACCGACTTCCGGCTTCCATGGACCGGGCGATCGGGAGGAGGAAGCGTGATCAAGGGGTGGCACAGTCTGGTCGGCACGTTCACCGGGGTCGTGGTGCTCGCGGTGGCCCTGCTGCCGGTGGCCGGGCTGGTGGTGTGGGGGCTGGCCTGGCGGCGGGGTGGGACGTCGTGGGCCTGGCGGAGATCGTTGGCCGAGGTAGGCATGGTCTACGGGACGGTGCCGTGGGTGTGGATGATCATGTTGCCGGGCGGCCGGGCCGGGGACGTCGCCGGGCAGGTGAGCCTGGTGCCGCTGCGAGACCTGTCGGCGATCTTCGCCGCCGGGCCGCAGACCGCGACCGGGCAGGTCGTCGGCAACCTGCTGGTGTTCGCGGCACTGGGGTTCCTCGCCCCGCTGCGGTTCGCGGCACTGGCGTCGGTGCCACGGGTCCTGGCGCTCGGAGTGGGCTGTTCGGTGTTGGTCGAGACAGCGCAGTACGTCCTGCGCCTCGACCGGGTGTCCTCTGTGGACGACGTGCTGCTCAACGCCGCCGGAGCCGCGCTGGCCGCCCTCGTCTCACGCCCCTGGTGGCACCCGACCGCCATGAGACCCCGGACCGCCGCCTCAGACCTGCACAACGCGGAGACCGCCGCTTGAGACCTGCACAACGCGAGGACCGCCGCTTGAGACCTGCACAACGCGAGGACCGCCGCCTGAAGCCTGCACAACGCGGACTGCCGCCTGATGCCTTCCACACGGCGACCCGGGAGCGTTTCATATGGTGGCGATATGCCGGGCTGCCTACCCTGGCGGTCATGCGCGTGCTGATCGTGGAGGACGAGCCCTACCTCGCCGAAGCCGTCCGGGACGGCCTCCGCCTGGAGGCCATCGCCGCCGACGTCGCGCCCGACGGCGACACCGCGCTGGAGCTGCTCAGCGTCAACTCCTACGACCTCGCCGTCCTCGACCGCGACATCCCCGGCCCCTCCGGCGACGAGGTCGCCCGCCGGATCGTCGCCTCCGGCACCGGCACCCCGATCCTCATGCTCACCGCCGCCGACCGGATCGACGACAAGGCCTCCGGCTTCGAACTCGGCGCCGACGACTACCTCACCAAACCGTTCGAGCTGCGCGAACTCGTCCTCCGCCTGCGCGCGCTGGACCGCAGGCGCGGGCACGCCCGACCCCCGGTCCGCGAGATCGCGGGCCTGCGCGTGGACCCGTTCCGCCGCGAGGTCTTCCGCGACGGCCGCTACGTCGCCCTCACCCGCAAGCAGTTCGCCGTCCTCGAAGTGCTCGTCGCCGCCGAAGGTGGCGTGGTCAGCGCCGAGGAGCTGCTGGCACGGGCCTGGGACGAGAACGCCGACCCGTTCACCAACGCCGTCCGCATCACCATCTCCGCCCTGCGCAAACGCCTCGGCGAACCCTGGCTCATCGCCACCGTCCCGGGCGTCGGCTACCGGATCGACGCATGACCAGGCGGCCGGGCCTCAGCGCCCGGCTCAAGCTCACCTTCAGCTACGCCGGGTTCCTGATGCTCGCCAGCGCCCTGCTGCTCGCCGTGGTCTGGGCGTTCCTGCTCCGCTACGTGCCCGACCGCGACCAGGGCCTGCTGGGCCTGTCCCCCAGCCGCAACCTCCTCCTCAAGATCTTCGCGCCCGCCGCCGCCATCGCACTCGTCCTCCTGCTGTTCGTCGGCCTGATAGGCGGTTGGATCCTCGCCGGCCGCATGCTCGCACCACTGACCAAGATCACGACCGCGGCGCGCCTGGCCGCCAACGGCTCGCTGTCCCACCGCATCCACATGGACGGCCCGGCGGACGAGTTCCGCGAACTCGCCGACGTCTTCGACACCATGCTGGAACAGCTCGAATCACACGTCACCGAACAACGCAGGTTCGCCGCCAACGCCTCCCACGAACTGCGCACCCCGCTCGCGATCTCCCGGACACTGCTGGAAGTGGCCCGCAACGACCCCACCCGCGACCGGGCCGAACTCGTCGAACGCCTCCACACCGTCAACACCCGCGCGATCGACCTCACCGAAGCCCTGCTCCTGCTCAGCCGCGCCGACCGGAGGAACTTCACCCGCGAGACCGTCGACCTCTCCCTGATCGCCGAGGAAGCCACCGAAACCCTGCTCCCGCTAGCCGAACAACGCGGAATCACCCTCACCGTCACCGGCGGCACCACTCAAACGGTCGGCTCGGCGGCACTCCTCCTCAGAATGGTGATCAACCTCGTCCAGAACGCCATCGTCCACAACGTACCGACCGGCGGCACGGCGATCATCCACGCGGAAGCAGGGCCCGAGGGGAGCGTTCTCAAGGTCGAGAACACCGGCCCTCCGCTCCCACCCGAACTCGTGCCGACCCTGACGGAACCCTTCCAGCGCGGCACGGAACGCATCCGCACCGACGAACACGCCGGCGTAGGGCTCGGACTCGCCATCGTGCACAGCATCGTCCGAGCCCACGACGGCACCCTCGACCTCACAGCACGCCCCACCGGCGGCCTCACCGTCACCATCCGACTTCCCAGCGCGCCGGAGATCAGGACAGCGGTGCCGCCACGGTGAAGGAAGCGTCGCCGGCGAACGTGGACGTGTTCTCCCGCAGGTCGAGCCGCAGTTCGTAGTTGTAGTGGCGCAGGTAGCGACCCGGGAAGTTGTAGGACTCGAAGGACGTCGTGCCCGCCCCGGCCAGCCCCGCCCGGCCGCAGAACGTGGCATCGCCCCGGAACAGCGCGGAACCGTCGTCACGGGCCAGCGTCAGGCGCATGTTGTTGTGCCGCAGGTAGTAGCCGGGGAAGTTGACCGCCTGGAACGAGTAGCACCCGGAGTTGGCCAGGCCCGCGCCGATCGTGAACGTGGCGTCGGCGCGGTCCGTCGCGGTGCTGATGGGGTCGATGTAGGCGAGGTTGTCGCGGTGCCGGACGTAGCGGTCGGGGAAGTTCGCCGAGCGCAGCGACCGGTTCCCGGTGGGCACCGCCGTGCTGTCGCCGACGTTCTCCCGCAACACCGTGAAGTGCCGCGCGGTGCCGGTCAGACCGGGCAGCTCCACCTTGGCCCCGAACGAGTTCAGGTCCGCGCTGTCGGCGTAGTAGTAGCGGCCCGCCGCGTACTGGTCGAAGTAGATCCGCCACCGGCCGTCCGGCAGCTGCACCACCGCCGGTCCCTCCAGACCCGAGCCCCAGCCGGCCCAGTTCCCGGTGCCGACGAACTGCCAGGGGCCGTTGAGCGACGTGGCGGTGGCGTGCTCGATGTACTTGGTGGTCTCGTTCTTGAGGAAGTTGTGGTAGGTGCCGCCGACCTTGACCAGGAAGCTGTCGATGTAGTTCGCCGGGATGCCCAGCGGCACGGGGGAGGTCCACGCGGACAGGTCGCCGTTGGTGGCGGTGATGCGGTAGGGCCGGAACTGGCCCGAGGTGCCGGTGGTGGAGGCGGAGAACACGACGTGCACGCTGCCGTCGCTGTCCCGGAACCACTCCGGCGCCCACGTGCTGCCGGTCGAGCCGTTCAGGCCCACGGTCACGTTCCGCAGGAACGTCCAGTTCGTGTAGTCGGCGCTGCGGGCGAACCCGATCGTGTTGCCGGTCCACCCGGTGGTGTAGACGACGTAGTAGTAGCCGTCGCTGTGCCGGATCACGCTGGGGTCGCGGATCAGGCCGGACGGCGGCCGGTACGCGTTGGCCCGCACCAGGCTGAAGTTCGTCGCGTTCGGCGAGTCGTAGACGTACATGTTCGACTCGCTGCTGTTGGTGAACGCGGTCATCAGGTAGTGCGGCACCGGGCCGGCCGCGTGGGCGGCGGGCACGCCGACCAGCACCGACGTGGCCAGGGTCGTCAGGACGAGCGCGAGTGCGCGGGTCGGCTTCATCTTCACTCCAGCACGAACGTCGCGTCGGCCCGCCCGATCGCGTCGGGGGCGGTGCGCAGGACCATCAGGTAGTTGAAGTGCCGCAGGTAGTAGCCCGGGTGGGTGATCGCCTCGAACGACACCGCCGAACCGGACGCCAGGCCCGCGCGGCGGAAGAAGCTCGCGTCGGCCCGGAAGCCGGCACTGCCGTCGTCGCGCTCCACCCACACCTCGTAGTTGCGGTGCCGCAGGTAGTAGCCGGGGAAGTTGGTCGACTCCAGGGACACCGTGCCCGAGCCGGACAGGCCGGGGACGATCCGGAACTGCGAGTCCGCCAGCGGCTGCACGTTCGCCTCGATCCGCGCCCGGTACTCCCAGTGCCGGACGAACCGGTCGGGCACGTTGTAGGACTTCAGCCGCACCGGGGTGACGCCGTCGGCGACGGGGATGCCGAAGTCCGGCGAGCCGTCCGCGCGCCAGTAGAACTTCTGCACGCGGGTGCGGCGGTTGGGGTCGCGCAGCGGGTCGCCGGCGATGTCGCGGTAGTTGCGGTCGTGGTAGACCAGGATGTCGCTCTGGCCGTCCTCGGACACGGTGAACGAGTTGTGCCCGGGACCGTACTGGCCGGTCGCCGCGTTGCTCGCGAACACCGGGGTGGGCGACTTGGTCCACGACGCGGGGTTGAGCAGGTCGGCCGACGCGCTCGCGGAGAGCATCCCGAGGCAGTAGTTGTGGTCGGTCGCGCTGGCCGAGTAGGTCATGAACACCCGTCCGCCGCGCTCGACCACCGCCGGCCCCTCGGCGACCTTCACGCCACCGCGGGTCTCCCAGTCCAGCGTCGGCACGGTCAGGCGCGCCACGGTCCCGGTGATCTGCCACGGGTCCGCGCCCATGCGGGCCAGGTAGATGTTGGAGTTGGTGGCGATGCCCGGTTCGGCCTGCGCCCAGGTCAGGTAGCGCACGCCGCCCACCACGAAGGTCGACATGTCCAGGGAGAAGGTGTCCCACGGGACGTTGACCCGGCCGCGTTCGACCCAGGTGCCGGTCAACGGGTTGGCGGAGGTGTTCTCCAGCACGTAGGGCCGGATGCGCCACACGTCCTCGGCGCGCCCGGCGGCGAAGTAGACGTACCACTTGCCGTTGATGAAGTGGATCTCCGGCGCCCAGATGTGCGCGCCCATCTCACCGGTGGTGTGCCGCCGCCAGATCACCGACTCGGGCGCGCTCGCCAGGCCCTGGATGGTGGTCGCGCGCCGGAGCACGATGCGGTCGTACTCCGGGGCGGTGGCGGTGAAGTAGTAGTAGCCGTCGGTGTGCTTGAAGATGTGCGGATCGGCCCGTTGGTTCGCCAGCGGGTTCGTGTACTGCACGGCGGGGGCTGCGGAGGCGGTCGGGGCCGCCACGACGATCAGGCCGGCCAGCAGGGCGAGGACCACCGACACGACCCCGGCGCGCGGTCGTCGATGGCGGGAAAGGCGCACGTCCATCGGGCATTCCTCCCTCCGCACGCCCTGCGGTCACCCTTGACCCCGCCGCCGATCCGGATGTTAGCGTTAACATCATTAACACTGGATCGAGGCGGTCGGCGTGCTTGCGGGCTATATGGTTAGTCTGATCACCCCTGATCTGTCAACGATCGACTCTCAATTGGCCTGTTAACGCTCACAGAGCACGATCGCGCAGCCACGCGAGTTGGGCGGCCTGGTTCGAGCCGTGACCGCCGCCGTGGTCGGCGAACGGCCACACCGTCATGGTCCGGTCCTCGCCCGCGTAGTGGTTGAACGCGGCGTAGACGGTGGACGGCGGGCAGATCGGGTCCATCAGACCGACGCTGAACAACGCCGGCGCGGTGGCCCGCTGGGCGAAGTGGACACCGTCGAAGTAGGCCAGCGTGGCGAAGGTGGGCTCCACGCGGTGCCGGCTGTGCCAGCGCAGGTACTTCGCCAGCTCCAGGTACGGGCCCTCGCCGCTGATCTCCGCCGCCCGGCGGTAGTGGCACAGGAAGGGCACGTCGGACAGCACCGCCGCCACCCGGTCTTTGAGCAGGCCGGCGACGGCGAGCGCCAGACCGCCGCCCTGGCTGCCGCCCGCGACGACCACCCGACTCGCGTCCACATCGGACAGTTCCGAGAGGGCGTCGACCGCGCGGACGCAGTCGGTCATCAGGCGTCGGTAGTAGTAGTGCTCGGGCGACTCGACGCCCCGGGTCATGAAGCCCTCCGCCCACTGCGTCCCGAAGCCGGGGTCGGGGTCGGGGGTGTCGTGGCCCTGGCCGCGGGTGTCGACGACGAGGTGGGCGTAGCCGGCGGCGGACCAGAACAGGTGGTCGGTCGGCAGCGCGCGACCACCGCTGTAGCCCTGGTAGGAGACCACGACGGGGAGCGGCCCCTCGGCGTCACGCGGGCGCAGCAGCCACGCGGCCACCGGTTCGCCGTTCCAGCCGGGGAAGCGCACGTCGTCCACCTCGACGGTGCGCAGGTGGTGCCGGTCGGTGACCCGCTCGGTCTTCACCGCTCCCCCGCACGCGCGAGCCTCGGCGAGGGTCCGGTCCCAGAAGGCGTCGAAGTCCGGCGGAGCCTCGGACTCCGGGCGGTAGCCGGCGAGGTCGTCGAGGGGTGCGTCCGTCAGCGGCATGCTCGACTCCTTGTTCGTTGAAGCGCTTCGACCTTGACACGGTCCCGTTCGAGCTGTCAACGATCCAGTCCTGACAACGCCTATTGAGAAAAGCGGCCTTGTCGGATCGGGTCCCCGTGGCTACTCTCGCCGCACTTGTTTAAGCGCTTCGACAGCTTCGGTTTCTCAGTGAGGAGATCCATGTTCGGACTGCGCAGGAGCAAGACGGTGCGCCATCGGATGGGCGCGGTGGCGGCCGGGTTCGCGACCCTGGCCGCCGGTCTGGTCGCCGCGGCCCACCCGTCCGCCGCCGCGCCGGCCACCACCGCCGCCACCGCGTGCAGCGTGGGGTACTCGGTGACCGGCCAGTGGACGGGCGGCTTCACCGCCGAGGTCTCGGTGACCAACGGCGGCCAGCGGCTCGACGGCTGGCGGTTGGAGTGGACGTGGCCGTCCGGCCAGCGGGTAGACCGCGCCTGGAACGCCACGGTGACCTCGTCGGACGCCCAGGTGACCGCCACCAACGCCGGTTACAACGCCACCATCGCCACGGGCGGCACGGTGACGTTCGGCCTGAAGGGCACGTGGAGCGGAGCCAACACGGCGCCGGTTTCCTTCTCCCTCAACGGTGTCCGGTGCGCCGACGCCAAGGCACCCACCGCGATGCAGCACGTCGCGGCGATGCAGCCCGGCTGGAACCTGGGCAACACCCTGGACTCCACCGGTTCCGACGAGACGTCCTGGGGCAACCCCAGGATCACCGAAGCGTTGCTGGACAACGTGAAGGCGCAGGGCTTCAAGAGCATCCGCCTGCCCGTCACGTGGAGCGCCCACGTGGGTCCGGCCCCCGACTACACGATCGAGCCCGCGTACCTCGACCGGGTCAAGGAAGTCGTCACCTGGGCGTTGCGGGAAGACCTGTACGTCATGGTCAACATCCACCACGACTCGTGGCAGTGGATCCTGAACATGCCGACCGACCGGGCCGGCGTGCTCGCCCAGTACAACGCGATCTGGACCCAGCTCGCCGCCGCGTTCAAGGACTTCGGCCCGAAGCTGGTGCTGGAGAGCGTGAACGAGCCGCAGTTCCGGGGCAGCACGGGCGTGCCCCAGGAAGAGGAGCTGCTGCACGAGCTGAACGCGTCCTTCCGGGACATCGTGCGCGGGTCCGGCGGCGGCAACGCCACCCGGCTGCTGATCCTGCCGACCCTGCACACCTCCGCCGACCAGGACCACCTGGACGCGCTGGCCGGCTCGTTCCGCACGTTCAACGACCCGTACCTGGTCGCGACCGTGCACAACTACGGCTACTGGCCGTTCAGCGTCAACGTCGCCGGCGGCACGCGCTTCGACGCCACCGCCCAGAAGGACCTCACCGACGCCTTCGACCGCGTCCACAACACGTTCGTGTCCAAGGGCATCCCGGTGATCCTGGGCGAGTACGGCCTGCTCGGCTTCGACCGGCACATCAACACCATCCAGCAGGGCGAGAAGCTGAAGTTCTTCGAGTACCTCGGCTACTACGCGGGCGTCAAGAAGATCACCACCATGCTGTGGGACAACGGCCAGCACTTCGGCCGCACGTCCTTCCAGTGGAGCGACCCCGAACTGATCGCCCAGATCAAGTCCAGCTGGACCACCCGCTCCGGCACCGCCTACTCCGACCAGATCTTCTCCAGCAAGTCGAGCCCCGTCACCGCCAAGACCCTGGCGCTGAACCTCAACGGCACCACCTTCACCGGCCTGCGCCACGGCACGACGGAACTCGTGCGCGGCACGGACTACACCGTCTCCGGCGACCAGCTCACCCTCACCGCGTCGGCGATGACCAGGCTCAGCGGTGCGCGCGAGTACGGCACGAACGCCGTGCTGCACGCCCGGTTCTCCAAGGGCGTGCCGTGGCGGATCAACCTGGTCACCCACGACACCCCGGTCCTGTCCGACGCCACCGGGACCACGGCCGGCTTCGCGATCCCGACCGCGTTCAAGGGCGACCAACTGGCCACGATGGAAGCGAAGTACGACGACGGCACCAACGCCGGCCCGCACAACTGGACCTCCTTCAAGGAGTTCGACCGCACGTTCGCCCCGAACTACACGGCCGGCACCACCACCCTGACGCCCGAGTTCTTCGCCGAGGTCAACGACAACGCCCGGGTGACCCTCACGTTCCACTACTGGAGCGGGGCGAAGCTCACCTACTACGTCACCAAGTCGGGCAGCGCGGTCACGGGCACCACGGCCTGACCCCGAACCTCCTTCAACCCTGACACCAAAGGAGAATCACCGTGAAATCGAGGGGCAGAGTCTCGTCCCTGTTAAGCCCGGTGCTCGCCACCGTGCTCGCGGCCGGTGCCGCGGTCGCGCTCAGCCCGAGCGCGGCGACGGCGGCGACCGTCGACACGAACGCCTGGTACGTGCTGGTCAACCGCAACAGCGGCAAGGCGCTGGACGTCTCGGGCGCGTCCACGGCGGACGGGGCGGCGATCACGCAGTGGTCCCGGCACGACGGCGCCAACCAGCAGTGGCAGTTCGTGGACTCCGGTGGCGGCTACTACCGGTTGAAGTCCAAGAACTCCGGCAAGGTCCTCGATGTCGACAACTGGTCGAGCGCGGACGGCGCGAAGGTCCAGCAGTGGACCGACCACAACGGCACCAACCAGCAGTTCCGGCTCGCCGACTCCGACGGCGGGTACGTCCGGCTGCTCAACCGCAACAGCGGCAAGGCGGTCGAGGTGACCGGCCTGTCGACCGCGGACGGGGCGGCCGTCGTCCAGTACGGCGACTGGAACGGCGCCAACCAGCAGTGGCAACTGGTCCGCGTGGGCAGTGGCGGCACGTGCTCGCTCCCGTCGACCTACCGCTGGTCGTCGACGGGCGTCCTGGCGACCCCGAAGTCGGACTGGATCTCGCTCAAGGACTTCACCGCCGTCGTCCACAACGGCAAGCACCTGGTCTACGGGTCCACGGTCGACCGGACCGGCCAGCACTACGGCTCGATGAACTTCGGGCCGTTCACCAACTGGTCGGACATGGCCTCCGCCCCGCAGAACACGATGAACCTCGGCACGGTGGCGCCCACGTTGCTCTACTTCGCCCCGAAGAACATCTGGGTGCTCGCCTACCAGTGGGGTCCGACCACGTTCAGCTACCGGACCTCCACCGACCCGACCAACGCCAACAGCTGGTCGGCCCCGCAGGAACTCTTCTCGGGGCAGATCCCCGGCGGCGGCGCGCTCGACCAGACGCTGATCGCCGACGGCCAGAACATGTACATGTTCTTCGCCGGTGACAACGGCAACATCTACCGGTCGTCCATGCCGATCGGGAACTTCCCGGGCAGCTTCGGCACGTCCTACACCACGATCATGACCGACACGAGGGAGAACCTGTTCGAAGCGGTCGAGGTCTACAAGGTCAAGGACCAGAACCAGTACCTGATGATCGTCGAGGCGATGGGCGTGAACGGGCGCTACTTCCGGTCCTTCACCGCCACCAGCCTCAACGGCACGTGGACCCCGCAGGCCGCCACCGAGAGCAACCCGTTCGCGGGCAAGGCCAACAGCGGCGCCACCTGGACCAACGACATCAGCCACGGCGACCTGGTCCGCACCAACCCCGACCAGACCAAGACCATCGACCCCTGCAACCTCCAGCTCCTCTACCAGGGACTTCCGCACGGCTCGGGCGGTGTCCCGTACAACTCCCTGCCCTGGCGGCCGGGCGTGCTGACGCTCCAGCGCTGACCGCCCGACTCCCGACCGGCGCCCTCACCCACCGGGTGGGGGCGCCGCTCTACACCCTGGGCGCGGTGCTCTCCCGCACGGTCAGCGTCGGCGTGAGCAGGAGTTGTTCGTCGGTCGGCTCCTCGCCGCGCGACACGGCGGTGAGCCGGCGGAGCAGCTGTTCCACCGCGACCCGGCCGAGGTCCTGGTACGACCCGCTGACCGTCGTGAGCCGGGGCGTGTGCTGCTCGGCGACCCGGTCCGGGCACAGCGCGACGACCGAGGCGTCCTCGGGCACCGTCCGCCCGCTGGTCCGCAGCAAGTTCAGCAACGGGCCGATGGCGCCGTCGTTCTGCACGACGAACGCCGTGGTGGCCGGCCGGTCGGCGAAGATGCGGGCGAACGTGCCCGCCGTGCTGTCGTAATTGCCCTCCGACGCCCGGTGGACGAAGCGCAGGCCGCGCTCCTGCGCGCGCTCGCGGAACCCGACCACGGTGGGGTTGTCGTGCCTGGTGTCCGAGGTGTGGCCGACGAACGCGATCTCGCGGTGGCCCAGGTCGGCCAGGTGGTCCGCGCACATCGCGCCGGCGGCGGCGAAGTCGTGGTCCACGCACGACAACCCGGCCCGGTCGTCGGGCAACCCGATCAGCGCGGCCTGGGTGCCCAGCTCGCGCAGCACCGGGATGCGCTCGTCGTCCAGCCCGACGTCCATCAGGATCACGCCGTCCGCCAACCCGGTCAACGCCACCCGCCGCACGCCCTCGGGTCCCTCGTCGTTGGTGATCAGCAGCACGTCGTAGCCGTACTGCCGGGCCGCGACCGTGACGGAGGTGGCGATCTCCATCATGATCGGCTCGTGGCTGTCCGCGCGCAGCGGCACCACCAGGGCGAGGATGTAGGACCTGCGGGCGGCCAGCGCGCGGGCGCGGGCGTTGGGGTGGTAGCCGAGTTCGGCCACGGCCTGTTCGACGCGGCGGCGGGTCTCCTCGGAGATCGTGCGCTTGCCGCTGAGGACGTAGCTGACCGTGCTGGACGACACGCCCGCGTGCCTTGCCACGTCGGCGAGTGTGACCATGCGCGCTGATCCTGCTCCTTCTGGTGGTCCGTCGGCACGTACAGCATGACGGGTGAAGGAGCACCGTGCCCCGCCACCCCTCGGACGGGTGGCGGGGCGTCGGCTCAGGCGATGGTGCAGGCGGCCCCGTTCAGGGTGAAGGCCGCCGGTTCGCCCGAGTTACCGGTGTGGGTGGCCTGGAAGCCGATGGACACGCTCGCACCGGGTGCGATGTCGGCGTTGTAGGACAGGTTGCGGGCGGTCACCGCGCCCGACTTCGGCGTGTAGTCGGCGTTCCACCCGGAGGTGATGGTCTGCCCGGCGGGCAGGGTGAACGCCAGCGACCAGCCGGCGACCGGCGCGGTGCCGGTGTTGGTGATGGTGATCTCCGAGGTCAGGCCGGTGTTCCAGGCGTTGACCGTGTCGGTGACCCGGCAGGACGACGGCGGCGGCGTGGTCGTGGTCGTCGTCGGGAACCCGCCGGAGGCGGTGATCCGGTAGACGACCGTGCCGTGCGGCGGGACGGAGGCGGAGATGGACCCCGAGGTGGAACTCTCGGCCCCGGTCCACGCGTCGCGGAGCAGGAACGAGGTGCCCTCCAGCCCGACCGCGGCGGAGAACGTGCTGACCGTCGTGGTGGTGGTGCCCTGGTTGAACAGGGCCACCGCGACGTCGCCGTTGGCTAGCCGCTTGGCCAGCACGCGGCGGGTCCCATCGTGGGAGACCTGGCGGGCCTGCAGGCCCAGCGGGTCCTGGTTGATGGCGATGAGGTTGGTGTTCTTCAGGATCGTCGTGGTGGCGGCGTTCATGTTGCGCAGGTCGTTGCCCGCGATGAGCGGCGAGGCCATCATCGCCCACAGCGCGAAGTGGCTGCGCATCTCGGTGTCGTTCATGCCGCCGCGGCCGACCTCCATCATGTCCGCGTCGTTGAACCCGCCCGGCTCGGCGTAGGAGGCCAGCGGCACGGTGACGTCCACGATGTTCTGGATGCCCATCGGGTAGCCGTTGGTCTGCCCGGTGTTCCACGCGTTGGTGATGTCCTCGGTGGTGCGCCACATGTTGGAGACGTCGCCCCAGTCGCGCCGCGGACCGGTCTTCTCGTGGATGCTGTTGGGGTTGATGCTGTACACGATCGGGCGGCCGGTGGCCGCGAGGGCGTCCCGCATCTTCGCGAACGTGCGGACCTGGTCCTCGATGGTCCCCGTGGGCGAGCACCAGTCGTACTTGAGGAAGTCCACGCCCCACGCGGCGAACTGGCGGGCGTCCTGCGCCTCACGCCCGTTGGTGCCGGTCGCGCCCGGGTAGGAGTTGAAGTACTGGGCGCACGTCTTGTCCAGCGGCGCCTGGTAGATGCCGAACTTCAGGCCCTTGCTGTGGATGTAGTCGCCGAGTGCCTTCATGCCGCTGGGGAAGCGGGTCGGGTCGCCCTGGAGGTTGCCCGCCGCGTCGCGGTTGGGGTTCATCCAGCAGTCGTCGACCACGACGTACTGGTAGCCGACCTCGCGCATCCCGCTGGACACCATCGCGTCGGCCATCTGCCTGATCAACGTCTCGTTGATGTTGCAGCCGAAGGTGTTCCACGAGTTCCAGCCCATCGGGGGCGTGCGCGCCACGCCGTTCTCCAGGGCTTGGGCCGACTGGGTGTGCACGACCGCCGTCACGACGCCCGCCGACACCAGCACGGCCGCGGCTAAGGCGTGCAGCAGACGCCGGGCGCTCACGACCGCGTCCACTTCTGGTTGTTCTGGCCGTTGCACGTCCACAGCACGAGGCGGGAGCCGTTGGCGGTGGCCGCGCCCTCCACGTCCAGGCACAGGTTCGCGCGGACGTTGCGCAGGGAGCCGTCGGAGTTCTGGGTCCAGCGCTGGTTGTCCTGGCCGTTGCACTGCCACGTGATCACGCGGGTGCCGTTGGTGGTGCCGCCGTTGTAGGCGTCCAGGCACTTGTCGCCGAACACGCGGACCTCGCCGCCCGCCCACGTCGTCCACAGCTGGTTGGCGGCGGTGTGGCAGTCCCAGATCAGGACGGTCGCGCCGGCGGCGGTGGAGGCGTTGTCGACGTCGAGGCAGCGGCCGGAGCCGGTGCCGCGCAGGCGTGCGGTGGTGTTCGCGATCGGGCTGCCGCCGGTGACCTTGAAGGCGGCGACGCCGTGGGCCGGGACGCTGGCCGAGATCGTGCCCGAGCTGCTGGACGTGCCGCCGGTCCACAGGTCGGTCAGCGTGAAACCGGTGCCGGACAAGCCGATCTGGCCGACGTTCGTGCTGATGGTGGTGGTCGCGCTGCCGCGGTTGAGCAGCCCGACCGCGACGGAGCCGTCGGAGAGGGGCTTGGCGAAGACCTCGGTGTTGCCGTCGTCGCGCACGCGCCGGCCGCCAGCGCCGAGCGGGTCCTGGTTGACCGCGATCAGCCGCGGGTTGCGCAGGACCGCGCTGATGTCGGCGGACATGGTGCGGATGTCGTTGCCCGCCATCAGCGGCGCGGCCATCAGCGCCCACAGCGCGAAGTGCGCGCGGGACTCGGTGAGGGTCAGGCCGGGGCGGCCCACGACCAGCATGTCCGGGTCGTTCCAGTGGCCGGGGCCGGCCTGGGCGGCGAGCGGGGCGGTGATGTCGAGGACGTTGCCCACGCCCATCGGGTAGCTGTTGGTGTTGCCGTTCTGCCAGATGTCCAGCAGGTCCTCGGTCGTCCGCCACAGGTCGGCGACCTCGCCCCAGTTGTACTTGTCGCCGGTGGGGGCGTGGAAGCTGTTGGAGTTGATGCTGTAGACGATCGGGCGGCCGGTGGCGCGCAGGGCGTCGCGCATGATCGTGAACCGGGCGATCTGCTCGTCCCGGGTGCCGCTGCTGGAGCACCAGTCGTACTTCAGGTAGTCCACGCCCCACGACGCGAACGACCGGGCGTCCTGGACCTCGTGGCCCTTGCTGCCGGTCGAACCGGGGAACGTGCCGACGCCCTGGGCGCAGGTCTTCTCGTTGGGCGCCTGGTAGATGCCGAACTTCAGACCCTTGCTGTGGATGTAGTCGCCCAGGGCCTTCATGCCGCTGGGGAACTTCGTCGGGTGGCTGCGCAGGTTGCCGGCGGCGTCGCGCTGGGGGTCGAACCAGCAGTCGTCGACGACGACGTA
Source organism: Saccharothrix sp. (assembly GCF_031180885.1). Taxonomy (GTDB): domain Bacteria; phylum Actinomycetota; class Actinomycetes; order Mycobacteriales; family Pseudonocardiaceae; genus Actinosynnema. Next base: position 12,844 of record NZ_JAPSLK010000022.1, on the reverse strand, counting down.
CTGGTAGCCGGCGTCGCGCATGCCCGAGGACACCATCGCGTCGGCGGCCTGCCGGACCTGGCTCTCGGTGATGCCGCAGCCGAAGCTGTTCCAGCTGTTCCAGCCCAGCGGCGGGGTCAGCGCCGGGCTGCCGGGAGCGGCCGAAGCGGGTGGGGTGGCGGGGGTGGTGGGCGCGACCAGCGCGGTGGCGGCCAGGGCCAGCGCGACCGTCGCGCGGCGGATCGCCGTCCAGGGTCGGATGGGCATCAGGTCTCCCTGCGTCGTCGTCGACCCTCGCAATGTAGCCAGGCGGTCACAGCCGGTCAAAGCTAAAGGTGTGAGCGCTAACTTTAGCTAACGAACCTTCCTAGCGGGGTGCGCGCGGATCTTTCGCAAGTCCTTGTGAGCGTGAACAACGGCTGGCACACTCCGTCCGCACTGCTGGGGAGGTGTCACGTGGTGCTGGGCGGCGCGACGGAGCCGCCCTCGCGCACGGGCATCGGCACCCGGTGGACCACGGGGGTCCGCTGGCCGCGCCGGCGCCGTTCGAACAGCCCCAGCAGGACCTCGACCGCCCGCACGCCCAGCTCGTGGTGCGGCAGGGCGACCGTGGTCAACCGCGGACGCAGCCAGGAGGCGATGGGATGGTCGTCGAACCCGACCACGGAGACGTCGTCCGGCACGGCCAGGCCGGCCTCGCCGAGGGCCTGGTAGGCGCCGAACGCGAGGCGGTCGTTGAAGCACACCAGCGCCCGCGGCCGGTGCTCCCGCAGCACCTCGTGGGTCGCGGCGTAACCGTCCTCGGGCATCCACTTCGGACACCGGTGCGCGCTGACCACGTCGACCCCGGCCGCCTCGAACACCTCCCACAACCCCACCAGCCGCTCCACGGCGGCCGTGCTGTTGGGCGGGATGTCGTCCAGCCCCGGCCCCGCGCCGATCAGGTGGACGCCGGCCCGGTGCCCCGCCTCGACCACGACCCGCGCGGCCGACCGTCCCGCCTCGACCTCGTCCGGCAGCACCGAGTGCAGGCTCGACCGGGACGCGGCCGTGGCGTTGAGCAGCACCGCCGGACCGTCGTGAAGCCCATCCGGCACCGCGACGGTCCGCGTGTACATGGCGGCGAACACGATGCCGTCCACCCGGCGGTCGTGCATGGCCTCCACCAACGCCCGTTCGACCGCCGGATCCCCACCGGACTCCCCGACGAACAACATGAACCCGCGCCGGTGCGCCGCATCCACCGCGCCCCGGATCATGTCGCCGGCGAGCCCCGACGAGGCAACGGTGTCGGACACGAACCCGATGGTCTGCGAACGCCCGGTGCGCAGCCCGACCGACAGGGTGTTGCGCCGGTAGCCCAACTCGTGCGCGGTCGCTCGCACCCGCTTCTCGACGGCTTCGGAGATGCGCAACTCCCGCGCCCGTCCGGACAGGACCAACGACGCGGTCGTGGCGGACACCCCGCTCGCCACGGCCACGTCGGCCAGCGTCACCCGCCTGCGTCCCACGACTCGGCACGCTAACACGATTTAGCAGGGCAAGAGGAGACTCGGATGTCCCATCGCGCCGGAGCGGTCCTGGCCGCACTGACCGCCATCGTGGTCGGCTGCTGTGCACCCGGCAGCGCACCGCAGTCCACAGTGGACACATCGACGACCCCGGGCTGCGGCACCGCGGACATCACCCTGAAGGCCCGCTTCGAAACCGGTTTCCCACTGGCAAAGGCACTGGCCGACGAGTTCACCCGCCAGCACCCCAACGTCACGTGGGACATCCGCGAGGAACAGTTCGACGTCCTGACCCGCAACGCCCTCCGCGTCCTGGCCGACGACCCACCGGACCTGATGCGGCTGCCCCAGGTGTCCGAGGCCGTCCGCGCCGGCCTCTTACGCGACCTCGACGGCTACGCCCGCACCCTGGGCTGGGACCGCAGGCCGTCAGCCCAGACCCGCCCACTGCGCGTCTCCCCCAACGGCCGGCCCCGCGGCGAGGGACCGCTGTACGCGACCGGCCTGTCCACCAGCGTCACAGGAATCTTCTACGACAAGGAAATCGCCGCCCGCATCGGCATCCAAGAACCCCGAACCCTGGCCGAATTGGACAACGCCCTCGCCCGCGCCAAGTCCGCCGGCATCACCCCCATAGCCGGCTTCAACGGCGGCGCAACCGGCGGGCTGACGTTCCCCCTGCAAAGCCTCATGGGCGTCTACAGCACCCCGAAGTCCTTGGACGACTGGATCTTCCAGCGCCCCGGCGCGACCATCGACACCCCGTCCAACATCGAGGCCGCACGACACCTGGCGCGCTGGCTGAAGGCGGGCTACTTCGACCCCGACCTCAACGCCACCGACTACGCCCGCATGATGGACAGGTTCACCTCCGGCAAGGCCCTGTTCATGGTCAACGGCGACTGGGAATCCGCCACTCTGGACCGCCGCATGCCCAACCGCGCCGGCTTCTTCCTCATGCCCCCACGACAAGCGGGCCACCCCCGCGCCGCGATGGCCGGTCCCCCCACCTTCGGCATCCCGTCCCGCGCCGCCCGCCCCGACTGCGCCGCAGCGTTCCTCGACTGGGCCACCACCAACCCCACGGCCCGCGACCTGGTCGTACGCGTAGGCGGCGCCCGCCCCCTCGGCCCGACAACGCCCTGGCCACTGGACCCGGCTTCGGTCACCGCCGCCACGTTCGCCGCGACCGACGAGGTCCTGACCCACGACACCGCCATGGACTTCATCGCCAACGCGACCGGCGCCATCTACGCGAAGAGCTGGACCCCGCAGCTCCAGCGCTTGGCGGAGGGCGACCAGACCCCCGAGGGCCTGCTGCGCGCGGTGCAGGCGGACTACGTCGCCCAAACCGGGGGCTGACGAGGTGCGAACCCGCTTGGCCGGCTGGCTGTTCGTCCTCCCCGCACTAGCCGTGTACGGGGTCTTCGTCCTGCGCCCACTGGCCCTGGTCGCCCAGTACTCCCTGTACCGCTGGGACGGCGTAGGCCAAGCGGTATGGGTCGGCTGGGACAACTACACCGCCGTTCTCACCGACCCAGATCTACACCGCCCACTCCTCAACGCCCTCCTACTGGTCGTGTTGTTCACGGCCGGTCCGATCGTCCTGGGCCTGACCCTCGCCGCCGCACTCCAGCGGGGGCCGACACTGATCCTGGTCCTGCCCCAGGCCGTGCCGCCGGTCGCGGCGGGCCTGGCGTGGAGCGTGCTGCTGTCCTCGACCGGCGCGGTGAACCGAACGCTGGAGGCAATCGGCCTCGACAACGTGACACGGGCATGGCTGGGCGACTCCTCAACAGCCCTGGCGGCCGTGGGTGTGATCGGAGCGTGGGCGCTGCTCGGCCTGTGCACTCTCCTGCTCTCGGCGGGCGTCCGCCGCCTGGACCCGTCCCTCTACGAAGCCGCCCGCCTGGACGGCGCCGGCCGATGGCAGGAGTTCCGCACGGTGACGCTGCCGGGTGTCCGGCGCGAGATCGGCGTGTGCGTGGTGATCACCTCGCTGGCAGCGCTGTCGAGCTTCGACGTCGTCTACGTGACCACGAAGGGCGGCCCCGGCGGCGCAACAGCGGTTCCCGCACTGGAGATCTTCCACCTGGCCTTCACCGACCGCCAGATAGGCCTCGCCTCCGCCCTGGCCGTGCTCCTGGTGGCCGTAGTGCTGGCCTTCACCGCCCCCGTACTCCGGTGGTCGCGGTGAAACTCACGACACAGATCGCGCTCGCCGCGGTCACCCTCCTCCCCCTGGCGGAACTGCTGGTCACCGCCCTGCACCCACCGGGCACCCATCCCCCGGGCCTGACCTGGCCATCGGACCCGCACTGGTCGAACTTCACCGATGCATTCCGCTCGGCCCACATAGACCGCGCCCTGCTCTCCGGCGCACTCCTCGTGCTCACCGTCGTACCAGCGGCCCTGGCGCTCTCGACAGCCGCCGGATACGCACTGGCCCGACTCCCCTTCCCCGGCCGACGCATCGCCGAGGGACTGTTCCTGGTCGGCCTCGTGCTGCCCCGCGAAGCCATCACCCTCCCCCTCTACCAACAAGTCCGCGACCTCGGCCTGCTCAACACCACCACAGGCCTGGCCCTCGCGCTGATCGCCGCCCACCTCCCCTTCGGCGTCCTGTGGATGCGCACACACTTCGCCTCCACACCGCCCGAACTGACCGACTCCGCCCGCGTGGACGGCGCCGGCCCCTGGTCGGCACTCCGACGCGTGCACCTGCCCCTCGCCGACGACGCGCTGCGGTCCCTCGCCCTCCTCCTCTCCGTGTGGACGTGGAACCACCTCCTCTTCGCCCTGGTCCTGGTCGACGACCCGCTGCGCCGCACAGCCGCCGGCGCGCTGGACGCGTTCCAGGGCCGTTGGGGCACCGACGTGCCGCTGCTGTGCGCGGGCGCGCTGCTGATCACGGCCCCGGTGGTCGTGGCGCTCGCCCTGGCGCACCGCCGTTTCGCCGACGCCCTGGTCCGGGGCGTCGCGGTCCGATGATCACCGACGATCGAAGGAGCGCTCATGGCCGAGCCAGGCCACTCCCCCACCAGACGCCGACGGGTCGCCGCACTCGCCGTCGTCACCCTGCTCGGCGGCCTGCTGGTCGCCCTCGGCACAACCCCCAGCTCCGCCGCCACCGTGGACACCACCGCGTGGTACGTCCTGGTCAACCGCAACAGCGGGAAGGCCCTGGACGTGTACAACTTCGCCACCAACGACGGCGGGCGCATCACCCAGTGGACGCGCGGTGACGGCGCCAACCAGCAGTGGCAGTTCGTCGACTCCGGCGGCGGCTACTACCGGCTGAAGTCCAAGCACTCCGGCAAGGTCCTCGACGTCACGGGCGCCTCCACCGCCGACGGCGCCGCCATCGTCCAGTGGTCCGACCACAACGGCACCAACCAGCAGTTCCGCCTGGCCGACTCCCCCGACGGCTACGTCCGCCTGATCAACCGCAACAGCAACAAGGCCGTCGAAGTGCAGAACGCCTCGACATCCGATGGAGCGAACATCGTCCAGTACAGCGACTGGGGCGGCAACAACCAGCAGTGGCAACTGGTCAAGGTCGGCGGCACGACACCCGGCACCCAGTTCACCAACCCGGTCGTGTGGCAGGACTTCGCCGACGTGGACATCATCCGGGTCGGCGACACCTACTACGCCACCGCCTCGACCATGCACTACTCGCCGGGCGCCCCGATCATCCGCTCCTACGACCTGGTCAACTGGGAGTACGCGGGTCACGCCGTCCCGTCCCTCGAATTCGGGTCCAAGTACAACCTCACCGGCGGCCATGCCTACGTCGACGGCATCTGGGCCTCCACGATGAACTACCGGCGCAGCAACAGCACCTACTACTGGGCCGGGTGCATCGACTTCAACGACACCCACATCTACACCGCCTCCGCCGTGGACGGCACGTGGACCAAGCACGCCCAGATCGACAACTGCTACTACGACGCGGGCATGTTGTTCGACGACAACGACACCATGTACATCGCGTACGGCAACACGACGATCAGCGTCGCCCAACTCTCCCCCGACGGCCGCACGCAGGTCCGCGCGCAACAAGTCTTCCAAACGCCATCCAACGTCGGCACGCTCGAAGGCGCCCGCTTCTACAAGCGCGGCAACAGCTACTACATCTGGCTGACCCGCCCCGCGAACGGCCAGTACGTCCTCAAGTCCGACAACGGCCCCTTCGGCCCGTACACCATGCGCCAGGTCCTGCTCGACCTCCCCGGCCCCATCCCCGGCGGCGGCGTGCCGCACCAGGGCGGCCTGGTCCAGACCCAGAACGGCGACTGGTACTACATGGCCTTCGTCGACGCCTACCCCGGCGGCCGGATGCCCGCTCTCGCCCCGATCACCTGGACGTCGGACGGCTGGCCGGTCCTCCAAACCGTCAACGGCACCTGGGGCACCAACTACCCCAAGCCGAACCTCCCCGCGCCGCCCCGCCAGGTGAAGCCGATGGTCGGCTCCGACACCTTCACGGCCACCACCCTCGGCCCCCAGTGGGAGTGGAACCACAACCCCGACCCCACCAAGTACAGCGTGGGCAACGGCCTGCGCCTCTCCACGGCCACCGTCACCAACGACCTCTACGCAGCCCGCAACACCCTGACCCACCGCATCCAAGGCCCGACATCCACCGCCACCATCGAGCTGGACTACAGCACCATGCGCGACGGTGACCGCTCGGGCCTGGCCATGCTGCGCCAGTCATCCGCCTGGATCGGCATCAAACGCGACAACGGCAACACCCGCGTCGTGATGACCAACGGCCTGGCCATGGACAGCAACTGGAACACCACCAACACCGGCACCGAGGTGGCCGGCGCGAACGTCAGCGGCGGCCGGATCTGGTTGCGCGCCAACGCCGACATCAGACCAGGCAGCGGACGCCAGGCAAGGTTCTCCTACAGCACGGACGGAGTGAACTTCACCCCGCTCGGCAACGCCCTGACCCTCAACAACGCCTGGCAATTCTTCATGGGCTACCGCTTCGCCATGTTCAACCACGCCACCCAGGCCCTGGGCGGCTCGGTGACCATCCGAAAGTTCGACCTGACCACACCGTAAGAACCACCGAGGCGCACCGCCGCGCACTCCCCGGCGGTGCGCCTCACCCGAGCCGCCACACGGGCAGTCGGTCTGGTGGTCGTCGTGCTGGATCTTGGGCTTCGCGGCGGTGCCGGAGGGCGGTTTCAAGCCGCCGAAACGTCCAACGCCGAGACCGCGGCCAGCAGCGCCCGTCCGGCCTCGACGTCGCCGTCCAGTCGGACCCGAACGCCCTCGACCACGGAGTCCACATCGGTCTCGCCCGCCATTAGCGCGCCCATTGTCTCGGTGTCGATGTCGATGACGGTGTCCACCGGACCGGTCACCTGGTCGCGAGACACCCGGACCGCGTCCCGCGTGGAAACCGTGAACGCGTCTTTGCCGAGGCGGACCTCGAAGACGCGGGCGGACGCGAACATGGCCGGGTCGAGCCCGCGGAGCAGCGACAGCATCAGCGAGTCCGCGCGCAGTTCGCCCTCGGGCTTGAGCACCGGTGACCGCGCGCCCCAGATGCCGAGTGCGAGAACGATGGGCCTTAACTCGGCGCCCCACTCGGTCAGCTCGTAGACGCGGGAGGCCGCCGGCGGCGGTCGTTGGCGTTCCGCCCGACGCGAGACAACCCGCGACAAACGCGAGCCAACCACCAACGCACCAACCGCCAAGCTCCGAGCACCAAGCACCAAGCACCAACCGCAAACTGCAACCGCCAACCGCCAACCGCCAACCGCCAACCGCCAACGCACCAACGCGCCAACCGCCAACGCGCCAACCGTCGAAGCGCGACCGGCAAAGGCGCGAACCGCCTCCACACAACCGCCACAAACGGCGGTTCCCCGCCCGGCGGAGGCGTTGCCGGGCGGGGAACTGCTTCAGGGTTGGGGATCGCCGGTCAGGAGCAAGCCGTGCCGTTCAGCGCCGCTGCTGAGAAGGGGGGCGTGCTCCCGTTGTAGTTCGCGTTGTACCCGATGGTCACCTGACCGCCGGTCGCGAGCGATCCGTTCCAGGACGCGTTGGTCACCCGCACGACATCACCGGTGTCCGTCCACGTCCCGTTCCAACCCTGCGTGACGGACACACCCGGTGCCGAGAACGTGAGGACCCATCCGTCGATCGACGGTCCCCGGTTCCCCACCACGATCTCGCCGGTGTACCCGCCCGACCACTGGCTGACCACACGGTGGGACACCGTGCAACCACTGCCGGGACTGTTGCTGCTACTGCTGGTCGTCGTCGGTGGCTTGCCGGCGATGGCCAGGTCGTACGCCCGCTGCGGCACGAACTGGCCCGCCGGGGCGATGCACCCGTCCGCCTCCCCGGGCAGCTTCACCCACAGGAAGGCCGCGATCGCCCCGTCACCGGTGTTCGTGGTGCTCGGGGTGCCGATCGCGCGACCGGCCGGGTCGCACCACTCCGTCCCGAGTGGACCGTTGCCGTTGCGGCTGGTGTCCACGACCGCCTTGAGCCTGCCGTCGCCCACCGCGCCGAGGATGGCCTTGGCATAGGCCACCTCGTCGGAGGTGGTGCGGTAGTTCGAGACGTTGGTCGAGATGCCGTCGGCGATGTTCGACACGTCCGCGGCCCGCAGCCTGGCCGCCGCCTCCGACACGCTCAGCCACGCCGAGTTGCCGATGTCCAGGTACACCTTCGCCTGCGCCGAACCGGACTTGAGCTTCCGGCCCGCGTAGGCCAGCGACGCCCTGGTCTCGGCCTGCTGCTGCTGGCTCTGGCAGTTGGACATGATCGGCAGGACGTCGGGCTCCAGCACGATCGTCGCGGGACGACCGGCCAGGCCCGCCGCCACCTCGTCCACCCAGGCCCGGTAGGCCGAGTGGGACGGCGCGCCGCCGCCGCTCGCGCCGCCGCAGTCGCGGTTGGGGACGTTGTAGACCACCAGGATCGGGATCTTCCCCGCCGCGGCCGCCGCGCCGACGAACGAACTGACCTCGCCGCGCACGGTGGACGTGTTCGTCGTGGTGTACCACCGCGCCTGCGGGACCGACGCGATCCGGTCGCGGATGACCGGGGCGCGCCAGTCGCCGGGGTTGGCGGCGACCCACCTCGCGCTCGAACTCGACGGGTCCACGTAGAACACCGAGTCCGCGGCCCGGGCGGTGGTCGTGCCGGTCACCGACAGGGCCACCACGCCCGCCACCAGCGCACCCGCCAGGGCCGCGCCCACCGCCTGCCTCTTCGCAGCCATCAGAATGCCGGGTAGGCGTTCTGGACGAGGGTGGTGAACCCGGCGGGGAACCAGTGGCCGGCGTGCGGGGCGCCCGGCATGGCGCCGGTCAGGTTGCCGCCGTTGGCCTGGTTGTCACCGCGGTAGTTCGGGTCGCACATCGGGTCGTGCTGCTTGCCCTCCTCGTTCGGGCCGTCGGTCTTGGTGGCGATGCCGTCCGACTCGCCCGGCGGCTTGACCCAGATGTAGGCGTCGAAGCCCGGACGCGGCGCGGCCGTGGGTCGGGCGCCGATGCCCGCGCCGCTCTGGTTGCACCAGTTGCCGCGGTGCAGCTTGCGGTCGATGCGGCCGGAGTTGACGTACGCGTCGGCCGTCGTGCCGCTGGCGCCGGTCGGCCGGTTCGGGCCGCCCCACCCGTTGCGCGAGGTGTCGATCATCATGCCGATGCCGCTGGGGAAGCCGGCGGCGATGAACCGGTTGCGCATCTCCGTGCCGTAGTCGGCCTCGTCGAAGAACGGGTTCCACTGGTAGAAGGTCGCCGCCTGGAGCTGCGTGCCGTTGATGTTCAGCGTCGGGTCGGGCAGGTGGATCTCGTCGGTCGGCGAGGTGTTGGCCATGTTCGACACGAAGCCGTCGACGCTGTTGACGCCCTTGGTGGTGCCCTTGATCGTGTTGGCGATCAGCGTCACCGCGGGACCCATGTTCGAGCTCCAGCCCAGCCAGCCCGCGTGCGCGATGTCCACGTAGTTGTAGACGTTCGGGATCGCGCTGAGCTTGTTCAGGGCGTACTGGATGCCCTGCACGTAGGCGCCGCTGGAGTTGGCCTCGGCACACTTGGGCTTGGACAGGTTGGTGACCAGGTTGGGCAGCGAGTCGGGCTCGACGATGTTGACGATCCTCAGGCTGCGGTACTTCGGGTCGGCCAGGATCGCCGCGATCGGGTCGATGTACTCGGCCTTGTAGCGGGCCAGGCCGTTCTCGCTGACCTTCAGCTCGCCGTTGGACGCCAGCGCCGCGCAGTCGCGGTTGGGCAGGTCGTAGATGACGACCTGGATCACCACGGGGGTGCTGCCGCCCGCCGCCTGCCGCAGCGCCTCGTCGAGGTGGCCCCGCAGGCCGCGGCCCGCGGTGATGGCGCCGATGCGGTCCATCCACACGGCGGTGGAGTGCTCGGCGACCTTGCGCATCGCGGTGCCCAGCGCGCCGCCCGTCGCGTCGGCCGTGGTGTTGACGTTGGCGACGAAGTCCGGGTTGATGTAGCCCTTGGCCCCCACGTACGGGTTGGCCACGTGCTCGCCGGGCTGGCCCGGGTCGGTCGTCGTGGTCGTCGTCGTGGTGGTGGTCGTCGTGGTGGTCGTGGTGCTCGTGCTCGTGCTGGTGCTCGTGCTCGTCGTCGTGGTGGGGCCGCCGCCGCACGTGACGCCGTTGAGCTTGAACGACGTGGGAGCGGGGTTCGAGCCCGAGTACGAGCCGTTGAACCCGATGTTCGCGCTGCCGCCGGCGGGCAGCGAACGCGCCCAGTCGGGGTTCTTCGCCGTCACGTGCTGCCCGGACTGGGTGTAGGTCGCGCTCCAGCCGTTGGTGACCCGCTGGTTGCCCGGGAAGTCCCACTCCAGGGTCCACCCGTCGGTGATCGCGTCACCGACGTTCTTGACCGTGATGTTGGCCGTGAAGCCGGAGTCCCACTGGTTCACCTGGTAGTCGACCGCACACCCGGGAGCCGCGCCTGCCGACGTGCCTCCCAGGACCAGCAGCCCCGAACACAGGGTCAGGGCGGCGACAGCGGCGCCGCCTCGGGCCAGGATCGTTGGTTTCATTCAGAGTCCTCGTAGCGTCGTTGCCGTGGTGAAGGACGTGTGCAGCAGGTTGGGAGCGCTCCCAGAGAGGCCAATGTAGCGACGCCGCGACAGGGGAGTCAATTACTGGCGGTTGCTAAAGATGTTAGCGCTAACTTTAGCAAGTTCATGTACGAAAACTCGTTCACACATGTTTCGTAGCGCTGAGCAGGCACTTCAGGGCGCTCTTCGCCCTTGTCTACGCCAACCGGGCTAAATATCCGCAGTGACCTTGAAATCTGTCTTGTGAGCGTGCACATGCGCTGCCAAACTCGTTTGGTCGTGTGCCGCGGGCGTTCTCCGGAAAGCGTGGAAGATGAAACTGACGAGGCTGCGGGCGATGACGGCCGCACTCCTGGGACTGGTCCTGACCGCGACGACCCTGAACGCGGTCCTCTCGCCACCGCCCGCCCGGGCGGACAACCCGATCGTGCAGCACATCCACACCGCCGACCCAGCGCCGTTGGTCCACAACGGACGCGTGTACCTCTACACCGGACACGACGAGGACGGCTCCACCTGGTTCACCATGAAGGACTGGCGCGTCTGGTCCTCGGCGGACATGGTCAACTGGACCGATCACGGCTCACCGATGAGCCTCGCCACCTTCAGCTGGGCCGCTCGTGACGCGTGGGCGGGCCACGCCGTCGAGCGCAACGGGAAGTTCTACTGGTACGTCCCCGTGGTCAACCGCGCCACCGGGCGCATGGCCATCGGCGTCGGTGTGGCGGACAGCCCCACCGGCCCGTTCCGCGACGCCATCGGCAGGCCGCTGGTGGAGAACGGCGAGATCGACCCGGCCGTCATGATCGACGACAACGGTCAGGCGTACCTGTACTGGGGCAACCCGAACCTGTGGTACGCCCGCCTCAACCCGGACATGATCTCCCTGAACGGCGGCCCCACCCAGATCCCGCTCACCACGGCCGGGTTCGGCACCCGGACCGGTGACGCCACCCGGCCCACCCTGTACGAGGAAGGCCCCTGGGTCTACAAGCGCAACGGCTTGTACTACAACGTGTTCGCCGCCAAGTGCTGCTCGGAGTTCATCGCCTACTCGACCTCGCCCGGCCCCACCGGCCCGTGGACCTACCGCGGCACGATCATGCCCGCCCAGGGCAGCAGCTTCACCAACCACGCCGGGATCATCGACTTCAAGGGCAGCTCGTACTTCTTCTACCACAACGGCGCACTGCCCGGCGGCGGCGGCTTCACCCGCTCGGTGGCCGTGGAGAAGTTCACCTACAACGCGGACGGCTCCATCCCGACCATCAACATGACCTCGTCGGGCCCGCCGCCCGCCGACACGCTCAACCCGTACGTCCGCCAGGAAGCCGAGACCATCGCCTGGGGCAGCGGCATCGAGACGGAACCGTCCAGCGAGGGCGGCATGAACATCGGCTGGCTGGAGAACGGCGACTGGGTCAAGGTCAAGAACGTCGCCTTCGGCACCGGCGCCACCCGCTTCACCGCCCGGGTGGCGTCCCCGGTGGCGGGCAGCGCGATCGAGGTCCGCACCGGCTCCGCGACCGGAACGGTGGTCGGCCGCTGCGCGGTGCCGAACACGGGCGGCTGGCAGAACTGGACCACGGTGACGTGCGGGGTGTCGGGCCTGACGGGCACCCGCGACCTGTTCCTCCGCTTCACCGGGGGCAGCGGCTACCAGCTCAACGTGAACTGGTGGCAGTTCGCCCAGAGCTAGTCACCCGGCCAGCCACCCCGAGCCCGGTCCCTGCCGGAGATGCGCCGGCAGGGACCGCCCGTGTCCGGGCGATGGGTGAAACGGAAGGACGTCAGGCCGGAAGTCGCCACCCACGGCCTGCTTTCGCCGCGTAGCGGCTGCTTTACGCTTTTCGCCGCGCAGCGGCTGCTTTACGCTTTTCGCTTTTCGCCGCGCAGCGGCTGCTTTACGCTTTTCGCCGCGCTCCGCGCGGCGGGCTGCTCCCAGCCACGGCGGGGCTTCGGTTCCCCCACCGTATGGCCTGCCCGAAGGGCTACCACAGATTCCCCGGGTGCGGCCAAAAAGTTTTGCGAGGAACGAGCAAAAGTTTTTAGCCGCACCCGGGGAATCTGTGGTTGGCTTTGCCAGGCCATGCGGTGGGGGAACCGACGCCCTTCCCTCCCCCATTGGCGGCCTCCAGGCCGCTTTTGATCTTGAGAGCGCGTCAGCGCGTTCAGCTTGAGAGCGCGTCAGCGCGGTTCAAGAGCGCGAAGCGCGTTCCTCCTCCAGCAGCGCGGAGCGCGTTGCGTCTACACGCGCGAAGCGTGGATTTGAGCGGGGA
>NZ_JAPSLK010000086.1 GCF_031180885.1 Saccharothrix sp. | reverse complement strand
CCGCGCTTCGCCCTTCTTGGCAACCGGTAAAGCTGGTTGCCAAGAAGGGCGAAGCGCGGTTGGGCTGCGCCCAGGCCGTACGGGGGACGAACCGAGGCCCTTCCTGTGGCTGATAGCCCATAGGGGAGCGCCTGCGGCGCAAAAGCAACCCCCGCTTCGCGCGGATCCAGTTGGTGGGCGGCTGGGTCGCGTCGGTGGGTGGCGGAGGCGCTTCACTCCGTTGGCGGCTCGGTGTTGGTGTGTACCCCGCCGGGGAGGCTGTAAGGGCGGCGTTAGACTTGGGGCCGTGCACACGTGACGACCTACCTCAGCGGAGTCACGTGGTCATGCGGGAGGGTGTGCAACACAACGAAAGAGCCCGACACCTGGCACGGTGTCGGGCTCTTTCTTACAAGCAGCTTGCGCGCTGGGCGCTCAGGCGTTGCTGCGGGCCCGGGTCCGGGCGTTGCGGCGCTTGAGGGCGCGGCGCTCGTCTTCGCTCATCCCGCCCCACACGCCGGCGTCCTGGCCGCTCTCCAGCGCCCACGCGAGGCAGTCGGAGACGACAGGGCAACGGCGGCAGACGGTCTTCGCCTCGGCGATCTGGAGCAACGCAGGACCGCTGTTCCCCACGGGGAAGAACAGTTCGGGGTCCTCGTCGCGGCAGATCGCGCGGTGGCGCCAGTCCATTGGAACTACTCCTCAGCTAGGCGCGCGCGTCAGGGCGCGCCGGTCGTCAGCGGTCGGTTTTTGGGGTGCTTGTGAATGCTTTCACGAACGGCCCGGATGTCAAGGGGTTAGCACTGACCCGGTGGCCGAACTCACCCGAAAGATCGACTGAGTTCATCCAGCGTTTCACTCTTCGGTGTCCCAGCAGGCCACGACATCGCGGATGGGTAGCGGCCCGGTTACACCACGGTCACACAGCAGTGGTCACACGGCAACCGTGAGCGCCTTCGGCACCGACGTGAACTCCACCTCGGTGCAGAGGCCGAGCAGGTCCCCGTCGACCTGGAGGTTGACCGGGACGCGACTCGTCACCCGGACGAACTCAACGTCGTCCCGGCGCAGCAGGTTCCCGCCCTTGGGGTTCCCGTCCGTGGCCAGAAGATGCGTCACGTAGCGCGCGATCGTCGGCAGGCCCATGCTGTGCAGCGCGAAGACACCCAGACCGCCGTCGAACGACGTGCTCGGGTTGAGCCGGATCGCCTTGTCGCCGAGGTAGGTCCACGGGTCGGTGTTGGAGACGAACGCGAGGCGGACGTTCTCCACCGGGGCCTCGTCGGGGATGCGGACGGTGAGGTTCGCCGGGCGGCGGCGCTGGGACACGTAGCTGGCGAACGCGGCGCGCACGTAGAGGGCGGGCGAGGCCTCGCGGCCCTTGGCGCGTTGCGCCTCGACGGCGGCGACGACGTCGGCGTCCCAGCCCACGCCCGCGTTGAAGGTGAACCAGCGGTCGTGCGGGTTGTCCGCGCCGGACTGGGCGGAGGAGACGTGGCCGAGGCCGACCTTGCGGCTGGTGCCGTGCTCGATGGCCTGGAGGAGGCGGTAGGTGGCCTCGACGGGGTCGCGGGGCAGGCCGAGGGCGCCCGCGAAGACGTTGGCCGAACCACCAGGGACCACGCCCAGCATCGGCAGGCCGGGGCGCACGGCGGCGTTCTTGACGCCGTCGCGCAGCAGACCGTTGACGACCTCGTTGACGGTGCCGTCGCCGCCGTGCGCCACGACCAGGTCGTAGCCGTCCAGCACGGCCTGCGCCGCGGCGTCCGCCGCGTGCCCGCGGTAGGTCGTCTCGACGATGTCGAGCTTCACATCGCTGGCCAGTGCGTGCGCCAGCACGTCCCGGCCGGCAGGCGTAGTCGCCGTCGCCTGCGGGTTGACCACCAGTAGTGCGCGCACTAGTGCAGAGTAGGACAGCGCGTGACCTGGGACAGATCGCGCGTCACCCGAGAGGAGTGTTCTGAGCGCACGGAAGTGGCCTACATCTCCTTTCCCGCGATCCTCCTGCGGCTGCCCACCGACAAGTGCACCCCGGCCCGACCGCCGGCTTGCCGAAAGAGCTGCTTCGATCTTCGCTCGTACAGCGGCGGAACGGGACTCGCCAACCGGGTGGCCTACGATGCGTGACGAGTACGCACGGTGAGGAAAGGCCCAGCGTGACGAAGGAAAAGCAGGTCCCGCGCGAGGTGCGCGGCGCAGGCGTGCTGACCGCGCTCCAGGGCCTCGCCGCGGTCGGCTTCGCGGTGGCGTTGGTGCTGCGGGCGTTCGACGCGGCGAAGACCGAGAACGTGCTCGGCGAGGCCGCGTACTTCGCGGTGCTGGGCGCGGCCGTGCTGGCGGCGGGGCTCGGGCTGGTGCTGGGCCGGCACTGGGCGCGGACGCCGTCGATCGTCGTGCAACTGCTCCTGTTGGGCGTCGCCTGGTACATGTACGGGCCGTCGGGGCAGCAGCTGTGGGGCGCGTTGCTGGGGCTGTACGTCGTGGTGGTGCTGGTGCTGCTGTTCACCAACCCGGTGCGGCGGTGGGCGTTGGGGCTCGACGAGGACGAGGCCTGAGGCGTGGACTGGGTCGAAGTCGTGGGGTTGCTGCCGGCGGCGGATGCCGAGCGGGTGTTGGACGCCGTGTCGATCGGTGAGCAGGAAGGCGCGTTGGACGACCTGGTGGCGTGCCTGGTGCGGGACGGGGTGGCCGTGCCGGGGGCGGTGCGGGACTGGATCCTCGCCGAAGCCGAGGACTGGGACGTGCGCGATCGGGTCGAGGCGGCTCTGTCCGGGCGTTTCGGCTGACGGACGGGGCCGTTCGGCCCCCGACCATCGGCTGGCCGTTCGCCAACGAACGGCGGGTGTTCCCCGTCACTCGAACGAGTGACGCTGTGGGTGGTGATATCACCACTCCCTGCGTTCGTTGAGGTGACGAATCCATGCGACTGAACCGCGCCCTGTCCGCGGTGGTCGGAGCGGCTGCCGCGCTGCTCTCCGCCCTCGCCCTGACGACCCTGGCCCCCGCCGCACAGGCCCAGGAGTCCGACGTCCAGCCGTACATCATCGGCGGCGGCTACGCCAACAACGCCCCCTGGGCGGCCCGCCTGTTCCGCAACGGCCAGCAGAACTGCTCGGCCACGATCATCGCGCCGCAGTGGGTCCTGACCGCCCAGCACTGCGTGGCCAGTTCCGGCACCTACACCTTCCGCATCGGCAGCCTGGACCAGACCTCCGGCGGCACCATGGCCACCGCCACCCGGATCATCCAGCACCCGTCGGCCGACATCGCCCTCGCGCAGCTCGACCGGTCCGTCTCGGCCACCTACGCCCCGCTGGGCACCACCACGGCGGTCCAGGTCGGCCAGACCGTCCAGCTCTACGGCTGGGGCGCGACCTGCACCAACCAGCCCGAGATCAACTGCCAGTCCCGCTACCTCAAGTACGCCAACACCCGCGTCACCTCGGTCAACGGCCGCGACTACCGCGGCGGCATCGCGATCTCGGTGACCCGCATCGACGGCATCGCGGCGGGCGGCGACTCGGGCGGCCCGATGTTCGCCACCAGCCCCGTCGACGGCCGCTACTACCAGGTCGGCGTCGCCTCCACGAGCGACCGCTCCACCCGCTCGAACTACACCGCTGTCACCCGCTACCGCGACTGGATCCGCTCCTACGCCGGCGTGTGACGAAACGGCTCTCCGGCCGAGGGGGTTGACCCCCTTCCCCTGCATCGCCCCCTCGGCCGGGGCACCACCGGGTTTGGATTTCCACGGGTTCACCAGTCACAATCACCCTGCGTGTTCGCATTTTGCGGATGGACACGAACGGAGTAGCCGGATACGGTTCGGCGGGCTTCCACGCGCTCCGGCAGCAGGCAGGGTGAGGTGTGCGGTGCAGAACCCCCCGAGAAGGGTGTCGGCGCATGACGCCGAGCGCCCCAACGTGGCCAGGCTGTACGACTACTACCTCGGCGGCGCGCACAACTTCGCGGTCGACCGCGAGTTCGCCGAGCAGTCCATGAAGGTCATCCCGACCGCCGAGATGGTCCAGCACACGCGAGCCTTCCTGCGTCGGGCCGTGCGCGTGTGCGTGGCGGCGGGCATCCGCCAGTTCCTCGACCTGGGCTCGGGCATCCCCACCGCGGGCAACGTCCACGAGGTCGCCCAGCAGGTCGACCCGACGTGCCGCGTGGTCTACGTCGACAACGACCCCGTCACCGCCGCCCACGGCCGCACGATGCTGCGCGACAACCCCAACGTCGCCATGGCGGAGGCGGACCTGCGTGATCCGGAGGCGGTGCTGGGTTCGCCCGAGGCGCGGTCGTTGCTGGACCTGTCCGAGCCGATCGCCGTGCTGATGGTCGCGATCCTGCCGTACCTGTCGGACGAGGAGCGCCCCGCCGACGTCATCTCCCGGTACCGGGCCGCGATGGCGCCGGGCAGCTACCTGGTGGTCAGCCACCTGACCGCGGACGTGCAGCCGGAGATGGTGGAGAAGCTGGTCGCCGTGGCGGCCGAGACGATGACCCCGATCATGGCCCGGTCGAAGGCGGAGATCGAGCCGTTGCTGGCCGGGTTCGAGCTGTTGGAGCCGGGTTTGGTGCTGGCGACCCGGTGGCGCGAGGACGGCCCGGCGGCGACGGGTGCGGAGACGGTCAGCTACGGGGCGGTCGGCGTCCGGCGCTGAGCTTGTTGGTCTGCTCCTTGAGGACGTCGATCGTGCGCACCACCCAGTCCCCGATGACTTGCTGTTCCTCGGGCGTGTAGCGGGCGGTCACCTTCGCCATCGCGGCACTCAGTTCGCTGAACACGTCCCCGAACACCCCGTCCACGGCGCGGACGAGCACCTTGCGCCGATCCTGCGGATCCGGATCCCGCCGCGCGAGCCCCGCATCCTCAAGCCGATCCACCACACCCGTGACCGCGCCAGGTGTGAGGTTGATCCGCTTGGCCAACTCGCCGGCGGGCATGGGGCCGTGCTTGCCGAGGAGCGCCAGGGCCCGCTGGTCGACCGCCGACACGCCGAGACGCGCGCCGACGGCTTCGTGGAACGCGACAACAGCAGTGCTCAGCTCCCGACCCAGGTCACTCATACCTCTCACTTTACCCGGCGGAATATTTCAGTATGCTGAAGTAAAAATTTCAGACGTCTGAAGGGTCTGGCGCGCGGGCACACGAGCGGAGGCGAGGGGCGGCAGTGGGCAGTGGGCGCGGCGAGTGGCGCGAAAAGGGGCGCCGAGGTGGCGCGGAAGGGGGGACATGGCGGCGACGGGGGCGGCGGCGGAAGCCGCGAGGGCGAACGTCCCGGTAGTTGAGCCGTCGGCGGACCTGTCGGCTGCCGCTGCGGCTGCGGCTGCGGTGGCGTGGCGGATGTAGTGGGCGCGGTGCGGGAGTGGGCGCAGTGCGGGCATAGGCGGTGGACGTGGTGGCCGTGGACGTGGTGGCGGCGGCTGCGGTGGGCGCGGTGCCGGTCGAGGCGGTGTGAGGAGGCGCGGTGGCGGTGGACCTGGTGGCAGCCGAGGTCAGGCTCATGCGGCGGGTGCGGCGGCGGTGGCGCGATGGCGGTTGTGGGGTGGCAGCGATGGGTGTCGCGGCGGGCGCACTGGCGGCTGTGGCAGCGCCGGGCACCGCACCAGGAGTGGCGGGAGGGAGACGGGGGCCGCATCGGAGGTGCCGACAGAGGCGACGGGGCCGCGTCCGGAGCGGCGGAAGAGGCGACAGGGCCGCGCCCGGAGAGGCGGGAGTGGCGATGAGCGTCGCGTCCGCAGTAGGTGGCGATGGGGCCGCGCCTGGAGCGGGGGAAGTAGTGGGAGCGGGAGTGGGGGAAGTAGTGGGAGCGGGGAGTGGGTGCTGGGGTCGGAGTGGCAGGAGTGGCGGTCGGTGAGGTGGAGGTTGGGATGGGTGGGGCGAGGGCGGAGGAGGCAGGAGTGGGAGCGGGAGGAGAGGTGGAGGGTCGATGGTGGAAGTGGGAAGTGGGGGCGAGGCGGGAGTGGGTGGCGAGGTGAGGACTGGGGGTCGGTTGGTCAGTGAGTTGCGGGTGGCGTGGGAGGTGCCGGTTTGGGTGTGGCGGTTCTACCTGGCGCACCTGTCGCTCGTCGTCGGGCTCTCCCTCATCGGGTCAGTCCAACGCCTTCTGGCAGTGAACGGGTGGCTGCCCGACGTTCTCTCCGGCCCGTCCGAAGTGCTCGTCGCGTTGTCGAGGGTCGGGCTCGTCGCGGTGGTCGCGTGGTTGGGGCTGCGTGACGTGCGTCTGAGTTGGCCCCGAGCCTGGGAATTCGCCACGGCGCACTGGGTCAGCCTCGTTTGGCAGGGCGTGCTTCTCTCGGCCGCGTTCCTGCTGTTCGACGTCGTGCTGGAGAGCGTTGTCGGCGGGCTGCTGCCGGTCGAAGCCCGTCAGGGCTACCTGGCCGCCCTGCTGTTCGTGAAGAACCCGACGGTGATCGCGTTGACGTTCATCTGGTGGGTCGGCCTGGCGCGCCAGACCTCCCGCGGATCGGGGGTGCGGGAGGTCCGGCGCTGACGGGTCAGGCCGCCGCGGGGCCCTGGTAGCGGGCGCTGCCGAAGCCCAGGATCGGGTAGCCGATGATGCCGAACAGCCACAGGCCGAAGAAGCCGAAGGCGCCGCTCTTGCCGAACGACTTGGCGACGTCCAGCGACACGATGATCGAGATGATCAGGTTCACCAGCGGGATCAGCATCAGGATCAGCCACCAGCCCGGGCGGCCCGCGACCTTCAGCAGCACGTAGATGTTGTAGATCGGGATGATCGCGGCCCAGCCGGGCTGGCCGGCCTTGGCGAACACCTTCCACATCGCCGCGATGATGAGCACCGCGATGGCCAGGCTGATGATGATCGGGACAACACCCAGGGAGGCGTCGGTCTGGTTCACGGTCGAACTTCCTTCCGGACGACCGCGGGGAGGGCGACACTCGCCCACGTCGGGGGTCCGCAGTCGGTCACGGCGCGGGACGATGTCAAGGGCGCGTCAAGTCCGTGCGGGAAACCGATCGATGTTCGCCGTTTCGTGAGCCTTTCGAGATCAGTCGTCGACTTTCCCGAGGTCAGCGAGGGCCTGGTCGGTCAGCCGGAACACCGTCCACTCGTCCATCGGGATCGCGTCGAGCGACTTGTAGAAGCCGATCGCGGGCGCGTTCCAGTCCAGGACGGACCACTCCAGGCGCTGGTAGCCGTTGGCGACGCACTCCTGCGCCAGCGCCTGGAGCAGCGCCTTGCCCAGCCCGCTGCCGCGCTGTCCCGGCTGGACGTACAGGTCCTCCAGGTAGATGCCGTGCGTGCCGCGCCAGGTGGAGAAGTTCAGGAACCACAACGCCATCCCGACCACGCGACCGTCCACTTCGGCCACGTGCCCGAACAGCGCGGGGTTGTCCCGGAACAGCGCGGTGTGGAGCTGTTCACCGGTCAGCCGGCACTCGTGGCGGGCGCGTTCGTACTCGGCCAGCTCCTCGGCGAGCGCGACCATGGCGGGCACGTCCTCGGGGCGGGCGCGGCGGATGCGGGTGTCAATCACCGTCGACCTCCCAGGCGGGCACGTTGAGCCGGCGGACCTGCGGGTCGCCGCGTTCGTCACCCAGCACGGTCAGTCCGGCCGGGTCCAGTCCGAAGTGGACGCCTTCGCTGGGCGGCAGGTTCAGCCAGGTCGCGATGAGGACGCGGCTGAAGTGCCCGTGCCCGATGAGCACGACGTCCCCGCCCGGCAGCGCCCGCTTGGCGCGCTCCAGCACCCCGATCGCGCGCTTCTGGACGTCGCCGTGGCTCTCGCCGCCGGGGATGGGGTGCGACCAGACCGTCCAGCCGGGGACGGTCTCCCGGATCTGCGGCGTGGTGAGCCCCTCGTAGTCGCCGTAGTGCCACTCGGCGAGTTCCTCCGTGCGCCCGGCGTCGAGCCCGGCCAGTTCCGCCGTCCGCCACGCCCGCTCCCGCGGACTGGACAACACGAGCGCCGGCGGCAGGTCCGTCCCCCGCAACCGCGCCAACACCGCCCCGGCCCGCCGCGCCTGCTGCTCGCCTTCGGCGGTGAGGGGAACGTCGGTACGCCCGGTGTGCCGCCCACTCTCGGACCACTCGGTCTGACCGTGGCGCAACAGGTACACGTGGGAACTCACCCGGCCGATCGTAGTGTCGCCCGGCGAACCGGGTTGCCCGCGACCGCTCCGCCGTGATGAACAACTCCCCGTGAACGTCGACGCCATCACCGCTCGGCTGGCTGCCCGGTGGGGCCGACGGTGGGTGACCTTGTCGACGACGGTGGATCGGCGGTCGCATTGCGGTGCACGTGGCGGGATGGGGCGCCGGTGATCCTCAAAAGGGAACGGCGCCGACCCGGAAGCCCCCGGTCGGCGCCGTTCGTCACGCTCAGCGGTCAGGCCGCGGCCTTCGTCTCCCAGAAGATCTTGTCGATCTGGGCGATCAGGTCGAGCAGCTCCTGGCCCTTCGCCGGGTCCATCGAGCCCTTGGTGCCGGCGGCGCCCGCGGCCTTGGTGGCGCGGTTGAAGAGGTCGTGCAGCTCGGGGTACTTCTCGAAGTGCGGCGGCTTGAAGTAGTCGGTCCACAGCACCCACAGGTGGTGCTTGACCAGCTCGCTGCGCTGCTCCTTGATCAGGATGGCGCGCTCGCGGAACTCGGGGTCCTCGTTGGCCTGGTACTTCTCCTGGACCGCCTTGATCGACTCCGCCTCGATCCGGGCCTGCGCCGGGTCGTAGACACCGCACGGGAGGTCGCAGTGCGCGGTGGCCTCCAGTAGCGGGCGGCGGAGAATGCGCGACAGCAGTCGCATTGTTCCTCCCTGACAGTGGATGCTCCGACGTGCCGAACCCTACTCCGGGGCCTCGGCCCGGGCAGGTGGAGGTGATCGTTGGCACGCGCGGAACCCAGGCCGTTGCCGCTGGTGCGGGTGACCGGGCCGTCGATGGTCCCGACCCTGCGGACGGGGGACGTGGTCACCCTCGAAGCGTCCCGACCGGTCCGGGAGAACGATCTTGTGCTGGTCAGGTGGCCGGCGCGGCCCGGACAGCTGTCGGTGAAGCGGGCGATCCGGCGCGACGGGGACGGCTGGCACGTCGAAGGGGACAACCCGTTCGCGTCTACGGACTCGCGCACGTTGGGCGCGGCCGAGGTGCTCGGGGTGATCCGGTTCCGGGTCTGGCCGCGCCCGCGCAGGCTCCGCTAGGAGCGCAGTTTCGCGTACCAGGCGGTGCACTCGGCGTACGAAGGCAGCAGGCCGGCGGCGAGGGCCTCGTCGAGGGTGGGCGCGGTGGCGTCCTTCGGGGACAGGACCGGCTCGATCTCCGCGGGCCACGGGAGGTCGAGGGACAGCGGGTGCAGGCCGCGTTCGGCGCGGGGGTTGAAGCCCTCGGTGCACAGGTACGACGTGACCGTCCCGTCCTCCAGCGCCATCAGGGCGTGGCCCAGGCCCTCGGGCAGGTACACCGAGTTGAACCGCTCGGGCGACAGCTCGACCGCGTCCCACTGGCCGAACGTGGGCGATCCGACCCGGATGTCCACGACCACGTCCAGCAGCCGCCCCCGCGGGCAGTGCAGGTACTTCGCCTGGCCGGGCGGCACGTCGGCGTAGTGCACCCCGCGGATCACCCCGCGCCGCGACTCGCTGTGGTTGGTCTGCGCGACCCGCAGCGGGTGGCCGACGGCGGCCACGAAGGCGGTCTCCTGGAACGGGGCGACGAACAGTCCGCGGTCGTCCGGGAACACCGATGGGGTGAACTCGAAAGCGCCTGGAATTTTCAGCTCACGTGCCTGCATGGCGCTCACCCTAGGAGATCGGTGCTCTTGACCGATCCTGCCTGGGAAAACCGACCGGTCGGTGCAGAAAACCGGACGTACGTCCTTCTGTATGCCCTCTGACCTGCGGAAAAACTGTGATCCCCGCCGCAGACACGATCGGCCGGCGCTGTCATAGTTGCCCGCACCGCCCGCTCAGGGCCGCCGTGCAGACCGCGCGGTCCGGCTCGCAGACAGGCCCCGAAGACCCGCGTGACAACGCCGGTCCCGGTGCGCCGAAGGATCTCGCGCACCGCAGGAGGGACTCCCGTGACCGCATTGAACGACCAGCCGATGACCACGCACCTGACCGACGAAGAGATCTTCCGGGCCCACGAGGGCGGCAAGCTGGGCGTGGACGTGACCGCCTCGCTCGCCGACCCGCGCGCCCTGTCCATCGCCTACACGCCGGGCGTGGCCCGCGTCAGCCGCGCGATCGCCGACGACGCCTCGCTGGCCGCCAAGTACACCTGGGCGCACCGCCTGGTGGCCGTGGTCAGCGACGGCACCGCGGTCCTCGGCCTGGGCGACATCGGCGCGAGCGCGTCGCTGCCGGTCATGGAGGGCAAGGCGGCGCTGTTCAAGACCTTCGGCGGCCTCGACTCGATCCCCCTGGTGCTGGACACCACGGACGTGGACGAGATCGTGGAGACGCTGGTCCGGCTGCGCCCCTCGTTCGGCGCGGTGAACCTGGAGGACGTCGCCGCCCCGCGCTGCTTCGAGCTGGAGCAGCGGCTGATCGAGGCCCTGGACGTCCCGGTCATGCACGACGACCAGCACGGCACGGCCGTCGTGGTGCTGGCCGCCCTGCGGGGCGCCAACACCGTCCTGGACAAGGACGTCCGCAACCAGCGCGTGGTCATCTCGGGCGCGGGCGCGGCGGGCGTGGCCTGCGCGAAGATCCTGCTCGCGGCGGGCATCGGCGAGGTCACCGTGGTCGACTCGCGCGGCATCGTGCACGCCGGGCGCGAAGGGCTGAACCCGGTCAAGGAGGAGCTGGCCGCGGTCACCAACGGCTCTGGCCTGCGCGGCGGCATCGCGGAGGCGCTGCGCGGCGCGGACGTGTTCGTCGGCGTCTCGTCCTCGAAGGTCGAGGAGGAGCTGATCGCGAGCATGTCCGGCGACTCGATCGTGTTCGCGCTGTCCAACCCCGACCCGGAGGTCCACCCGGACGTCGCCGGGCGGCACGCGGCCGTCGTCGCCACCGGGCGCAGCGACTTCCCCAACCAGATCAACAACGTCCTCGCGTTCCCCGGCATCTTCCGCGGCGCCCTGGACGCGGGCGCGAAGCGGATCACCGAGGGCATGAAGCTGGCCGCCGCCGACGCCATCGCGGCGGTCGCCTCGGACGACCTCGCGGTCGACCGGATCGTGCCCAGCGCCCTGGACCCGCGGGTCGGACCCGAAGTCGCGGCGGCCGTGGCCTTGGCAGCTCGGCAGGACGGAGTAGCCTGACCCCCAGTCGGAGTTGGGAGACCTCCGGCCGCATCCGCCCGTTCGGCTCAACGGACCAGCGAAACCGCCTTCGGGTTGTTTCGTTAGCCCGAAGAGGGGTGGGCGATGACGCTCCGAAGCGATACCGTCCCTCTCCTCGGGTGAATATTGCCCGTGGAGGGGGACGCCGTATTCGGGTGCGGTCCGGGCCGGTTCATCCCTGCCGTAGTCACGGGAAGGTGGGACCGTGCCCAAGCGGGTTGGACGCGCTCCGGTCGTGCTGGTCGATACCGCGCGCCCCGCGCCACCGGTCGCGCTCGACGGCGTCCCGCTGGCCGAGGGTCCCTCGCTGCTGGTCGACCCCAAGGGCGTCGTCATGCGCGCCAACGACGCCGTCGCGCGCCTGGCGAAGGCCGGTTCCGCGGACGAGCTGGTCGGCCGGTCGTTAGGCGAACTGCTCGTCGGCGACGCCCCGGACCTGCGGCTGAGCCAGTCCGACGGCGGTCTGCTGCCGGTCCGCGTGGTGCGCAGCGCCGTGCCCGGCACCGGCCTGCACGCGGTGCTGCTGGTCGACGTGTCCGACCTGGCCAAGGCCGCCGACGAGCTGCGCGACGAACAGCGGCGGCTGCGCACGGTGCAGCGGGTCGCCCAGATCGGGTCGTGGGAGTACGACCCGACCACCGGCGTCACCGTCTGGTCGGAGTCGCACTACGAGATGCTCGGGCTCAAGCCGGGCGAGGTCACACCGGGCGCGCAGGCCGTGCTGGACGTCGTGCACCCCGACGACTACGACATGGTCGCGGGCTACTGGGCCAACCGCGAGCTGGACGGCAACCCGATCGACATCGTCTACCGGATCGTCCGGCCCGACGGCGACCTGCGCTGGATCAGAGGCGTCGCCGAGGCCAAGCTCAGAGCCGACGGCCGGACCCAGTTCATCACCGGCTACATCCGCGACATCACCTCGCAGCTCAACACCGACCGCGCGCTGGAGACCGAGCGGGGCCGGCTGCTGGAGGCGCAGCGCATCGCGCGCATCGGCAGCTGGAGCTACGAGATGCCGACCAAGGCCGTGCACCGCAGCGAAGTGCTGCTGGAGATGTACGCGGACCTGGGCATCGCGCCCGACGACGACCTGCTGTGCGGCGTGCACCCCGAGGACCGGGCGGAGCTGGAGTCGCTGCGCCGCGAGCTGCTGCACGCCAAGGACGAGACGCCGTTCGAGGCCGAGGTGCGCAGCGAGTTCGGCGACCGCGTCTACATCTGCCGCGCGCGGGCCGAGTTCGAGTCCGGCCGGATCGTCCGCGTGCACGGCACAATCCAGGACGTCACCGAGGCCCGCGCCCTCGAACGCCAGCTGCGCGACGACCGCCGCCGCCTCGCCGACGCGCAGCGCGCCGCCCAGCTGGGCGTGTGGGAGTGGAATCTGCAGACCGGCGACGTGGTGTGGTCGGACATGCTGGCCGACCTGTTCGGCGTGCCGCGCGACGAGCACACCCGCTACCAGACCTACCTGGACCTCGTGCACCCCGACGACCGGGGCTGGGTGGACGAGCTGTGGCAGCAGCTCGCGACCGACGAGGTCCCGGTGCAGTGCGAGCACCGGATCGTGCGGCGCGACGGCAAGGTCCGCGTGTTCCGCAGCCACGGCGTGGTGGTGAAGGGCCCAGACGGCCGGCCGCTGGCCGTGGGCACCGCCCAGGACATCACCGAGCAGCGCGCCGCCGAGACCCGGATGAAACGCTCCAGCCAGCGCTTCGCCGACCTGGTCCAGCTCACCCCGGTCGGCATCGGCCTGTTCGACGAGGCCGAGCGGCTGGTGGACGCCAACGACGCCCTGTGCGACCTGCTCGGCATCGACCTGGAGCAACTGCGCGGCATGACCGCGGCGCAGATGACCCACCCCGACGACCAGGAGAACCGGCTGCACTCGGTGAGCCGGATGACCGCGATGGGCGCGGACCGGGTGCACAAGATCCCGCAGCGCATCCTGGTGCGGCCGGACGGCGAGCGGGTCTACTGCGAGCTGCACATCGCGCTGTCCGTGCAGGACGACGGCCGCCGGTTCTGGCTGACGGTCTTCCAGGACATCACCGAGCGCCGCCGCACCGCCGAGGCCCTGCGCCACCAGGCCACGCACGACGAGCTGACCGGGCTGCCGAACCGGGCGCTGGTCAAGGAGATGCTGACGACCCTGCTGGACTCGGAGAACCGGTCCCGGGTCGCGGTGCTGTTCTGCGACATCGACAACTTCAAGCGGGTCAACGACTCCCTGGGCCACGACGCGGGCGACGAGCTGCTGGTGGCGTTGGCGCGGCGGCTGGAGGGCGGTCTGCCGGAGGGCTGCACGGCGGCCCGGTTGTCCGGCGACGAGTACGTGATCATCTGCGAGAACATCGACAAGGTCGGCGGTGTGGACGCGCTGGCCACCAAGGTCGCGGGTCTGCTGCGCACGGCGGTCCCGGTGCACGGGCAGCTGGTGCGGGTGTCGGCGTCCATAGGCGCGGCCGTCCCGAACGGGTCGCGGGCCACCGGGAACGACCTGCTGCGGTTCGCCGACGCGGCGATGTTCGAGGCGAAGCGGTCCGGCGCGGGCCGGGTGTCGCTGGCGTCGGCGGCGTTGATCGCCTCCGCCGACCGGCAGGTGCACCTGGAAGGCCAGCTGCGGGACGCGTTGGCGCACGACGGTTTGGCGCTGCACTTCCAGCCCGTCGTGGGTGTGGATGGCTCGGTGCAGACCGCGGAGGCGTTGGTGCGGTGGCCGCACCCGGACCGCGGGCTGTTGCCGCCGGACATCTTCCTGCCCGTCGCCGAGCAGGGTGACTTGCTGCGCGAGCTGGACAGGTGGGTGCTGCGGACGGCGTTGAAGGAGGCCGCGACCTGGCCGACGCCCGGTGACCAGCCGGTGTCGGTGGCGGTGAACCTGGCCGGTCTGGTGCCCGGCGACCCGGAGTTCGTGGACATCGTGGCGAACGCGATCGCCGAGGCCGGCATCCCGTGGGACCGGGTCGTGCTGGAGCTGGTGGAGACCGCTCTGGTGGACCTGCCGTCGCGGGTGCGGCAGTCGATGGACGAGCTGGTCGGGCGCGGCATCCGGTTCGCGGTGGACGACTTCGGCACCGGGTACTCGTCGTTGGCGCGCTTGAAGGACCTGCCGGCGCAGATCATCAAGGTGGACCGGCGGTTCGTGTCCGGGGTGGGCAACGACTCGTCGGACTTCGCGGTGGCGCGTGCGGTCGTGGACATGGCGCGGGCGATGGGCCGCAAGTGCGTGGCCGAGGGCGTGGAGACCGCGACCCAGTTCCACGTGCTGCGCGGTGTGGGCGTGGACGCGTACCAGGGTTGGCTGTTCTCCCGTCCGGTGCCGCCGAAGGAATTCCGCGCTGTGCTGGCACTTGGTCCATTGCACATCCCCCGCGCCGGCTGATCCGACATACTCCCCTGCCGTACCGGACAAGGGGGCTTGTGGCACCGGAACGGATGATCGCCGACTTGGAAGCGCGGGCGAACGCCTTGGCGCGCCAGTCGGAGGAGGTGCAGCGGCAGATCCAGCAGACCTCGGCGACCCTGCGCTCGCCGGACGGGGCCGTGACCGTCACGGTCGCGCCGAACGGGGCGTTGCGGCACGTCGAGTTCTCGCCCCGGGTGGGCGACTTCTCGCACGTCCAGCTCGGCCAGGTGGTGATGACCACCGTCCGCCGCGCCCAGGCGCAGGCCGCCGACCAGGTCGCGGCCCGGTTGGGCGAGGGCGACGTCGCCGAGTTCGGCATGAACCTCGGCGCATTGGCCCTCGACGGCCTGAGCGCGATGATCGACCCGCTCGGCACCTTGGCCACGGCGGGCATCGGGTGGCTCATCGAGCACATCAGCTTCCTGCGCGAACCGCTGGACCGGCTCGCCGGCAACAGCGACAACATCAAGACCGCCGTGTCGACCTGGAACCAGGCCGCCTTGGCCCTGGACACCATCGCGCAGGACCAGCAGAAGGCGGTGGCGTCCCAGGTCAGCGGCTGGGAACAGGGTGCGGCGGACCGGTTCCGCGCCAGCCAGGGCCGGCTCGCAGCCGAGACCAAGGCGATGAGCGCGACGTGCATCTCGGTCGCCAAGGAAGTCACCACCGCGGGCACGATCACGGCGGCCGTGCGCGGCATGATCCGCGACCTGATCGCCATGTTCATCTGGGAGGTCATCCGCAACGCGGTGATCGCGCCGGCGTCCTCGTGGGTGAGCTTCGGCAGCTCGCCGGCCGCGTTCGCCGCGTGGACCGTGGGCCGGGCGGCGGTGCTGCTGGGCAAGATCACCAAGCAGCTCGCGAAGCTCATGCGTCTGGTGATGCGGATCGCCGGTCGGCTGAAGGGGCTGTTCGCGAAGGTCGGCGACGTGCTCAAGGGCCTGGCCCGGTTCGGCAAGGGCGGCCGGGGCGCGGGCGGCGCGGGTGGCGTCGCGCGGGCGGCGGACGCCCCGGCGGCACCCGGTTCCAGGGCTTGGACGACGCGGCGAAGCGGATGGAGGACTGGGGCAACACCCGGCCGTCGCTCGCGGACGCGGGCGCCAAGGCCAAGGAGGGGTTCCAGCAGTTCGGCACCGGCTACCGCAACGCCGGCAACACGTGGGAGAAGGTCACCGACAAGGCGCGTTCCTGTACGACTCCACGTTGCCGGACTGGCTGCTGATCATCCTGTTCCTGATCGGGTTCTGATCAGGTGTCCACCGGCCGCAGCCTGGGTTTCGCCGGGTTGGTGTTGATCTGCATGGTGTACGTGCTGCTGGTGGTCTTGTTGGCGGTGCGGAGGCGTCAGCGCCATTGAGCGGGGGGTGGTGGGGCTGGACCGGGCTGGGGCGGGCCGCTTCGGCGGCTCGCCCGGCCCACTGCCGGGAGGGCCGCGACGATGGTGGGGACCAGCCACAGGAGCACGCAGACCAAAGGCATGATCACGAACTCGCTCGGGCCGCCGATCGACAGGAAGCGGATGATCGCGTAGACGTAGTAGATCGTGCACACCGCGCCCAGGGCCACCAGGCCCCAGCGGACGCCCGGCACGCGGAACACCTGCACCAGGGCGAGCACCAGGACCACCGACGCGATGATCATCGAGATGGTGATCGCGAAGTCGATGTTGCGGGTGATGTACCCGGAGACCGCGCCGCCCAGCACCGAGGTGCCGATGTGGATCGACGGCGGCTTGCCCTCCCAGCTCAGGATGGCCGCGATGTAGGTGTAGATCACGATCGGCAGGAACAGCAGGCCGGTTACGACGGCCGCGGCGGTGCCGGGTTTGCGCGGTGGGCCGGGGTGGCCCGGGTACTGCGGCGGCATGCCGGGGTACGGGCTCGGCTGACCCGGGAGAGGACCGGGTTGACCCGGGAACGGGCCGGAGCCGGAGTGGCCTGGGAACGGGCCGGAGGCGGGTTGGCCGGGGTACTGCTGGGGGTACGCGCCGCCCAGCGGGGGTTGGCCCTGATATTGCTGCGGTGCGCCGGGGTGTGGCTGCTGTGGCCAGCCTTGGTTCGGGTTCATGTGCCGCCCTCCACTTCCGCCCCGAAAGTTACCGGCGGCGCGTCGAAAGCGAGGGGATTTCGCGTGATCTACCTTGCCGCGCGCCCCACCGCGGGAGTCACGGCGTACACCGCCGGCACCAGCCACAGCAGCAGACACGCCACAACGGCGGCACCAGGAGCGGTCACCGCCGCATACGCGTAGCAAGCCGCGCAAACGCCGCCGACGACCGCCAAGGGCCAGCGCACCGCACGCACCCGGCACGCCGGCACGACCGCCAACGCCAGCACGGCGAACCCGACCGCCATCGAGACCAGACCCGCGTTCCCCGGGTCGAGACCGAGGTCGGACAGCACGTGCACACCCGGCAACGTGCCGGCCGCCGTGTCGGTGTCCAGCGGGTGGTCGCGCGGGAGGATCAGTGCGACCAGCGTGTAGAGGGCGATCGGGATGAACGCCGAGCCGGCTGCGACGGCCGGGGTGCTGCCTGGTAGGGCGAGTCGGGTCGCCACGTGATCACGCTACCCACGTCCGATCAGTCGGGCACGAACTCCACATCAGTCGGCGGCGGAAGCTCGGATGAGCGGGAGCAGGGCGGCGATGCGGTGGCGGGGGAGGTCGATGAGGCGGTGTTCCAGGTCCGGGTGGTCGGCGATGCGGTCGCGAGCCTCGCGCTTGGTGATCCGCAGCACGGTCGTCAACGCCTCGCGCCACACGTTGCCCAGTTTGCCGTGCGCCCGCATCAGGACCTCCCGCACGGCCAGCCCGCCCGCGTCCAACGTGCCCGCCAGGACCTGGTCCGCGACGACCACGCAGTGCTTGCCGTCCGGAGTGGACCGCAGGAACCGGAGCGCGAACCTGGTGTCCACCAACGACGTCAGCTCCGCCTGCCCCGCCGCCGACGAGACGTTCGGGTGGTTGTTGGCCACCAGCGCGGCCATCCGGCCCGGTGAGCAAGCCAGCAGGGTCCGCAGCAGCCACGGCCCCGGGTCGGCGGTCAGGTCCACGGCCAGCGACGCCGCGCCCTTCCCGACCGGCTCGGCCCACCCCGGCTGCCGCGGACGGGGTGGCGGCGACGACTCGGGGCGCGGGGCCAGGTCCACCAACGCCGCCAACGCCTCGGCACTCGGCCCGGACGCCTCCACCGACTGCGGCCCGTGGGTGTAGATGCCCACCTTGCCCGGCGACACCGACCGGCGCGCGGTCGGCCGGCACACGTACAGGTCCGCCGCGCTGCCGATGGCCTGCGCCCCGTCGAACCGGTGGAACGCGGGCAGGATCGCCTCGAACACCAGCCCGAGCTTCTGCAGCTCCTGCTGCACCTTCAACCCCAGCACCGGCGTCCGGTCGCTGAACCCGTAGGCCAGCAGCACCCGCCCCGACCCCGGGTCGGCCAGGCACTCCACCGCGCGCCCGGCGAACAGCGCCATGCCCTCCGGCGTGTACGGCGGGTCGCTGAACACCAGGTCCGCCGACTCCACGACAGCCGGCGGCAGCCCGAACCGGAAGTCCGCGTGCAGCGTCCGCACCCGACCATCCGAGCGCGCCTCGACGTACTCCAGCAGCCGGTCGTCCACGTCCACCACGGTCACCTCGACGTCCGGGTTGACCGCGGTCACCGCGAGCGAGGTCAGGTCGTGGTCGCCCAGGCACACCAGGGACCGGCCGGCCAGGTCGTACTGCGCGTCCAGCCACAGCGCGCGCTTGAGCGCCGTCTCCGCGGTCGCCTGCACGTGGTCCAGCGCGGACAGGGGCGGCGGCACGTCGGCGATGTCGGCCAGCAGGGACCGCAGGTGCGCGGTGTTGCGGGACACCAGGGCGTCCACCGGGTCGCCCGGGTCGGCGCCCGCCATCAGGTCCGCGTACTGCGCCACCCGGGACGGTGCGATGCGGAACCGGTCGCCGCTGGTCTCCAGGTCGACGTCGAGCGCCTTGAGCAGCTCCTGCACGGTCCGGCGGGGCACTGCGGGCACCCGAACCAAATCGGCGAGGGTGTGCCAGTCGTCACCCAGCAGGGTCAGCACGCGCCGCAGCTTGCGGGAATGCACGCCGCGGGCGTCGAGCAGAGCACGGACCAGTTCGGTTGCCACAACCGGAGCAGCCTACTGACCGGATGCTGAAACGCCGTGCCGCGGTCCGTCGAACGGGCTAGGGTTTGTTCTCCGGCGGCCGAGAGGCGGCGCGCCGACCGGCTTCGTCGGGGAGGACACCGGTGTGATCGAGTTCCGCGACGTGACCAAGCGGTTCGACGACGGGACGATCGCGGTGGACGGCCTTTCCCTCGCGGTCGAGGCGGGCACGATCACGGTGTTCGTCGGCCCGTCCGGCTGCGGCAAGACCACCTCGCTGCGCATGGTCAACCGCATGATCGACCCCACCTCCGGCACCGTGCTGGTGGACGGGGAGGACGTCCTGTCCGTGGACCCGCCCATGCTGCGGCGCGGCATCGGGTACGTCATCCAGCAGGCCGGCCTGTTCCCGCACCGCACCGTCCTGGACAACGTGGCCACCGTGCCGCTGCTGTCCGGCTGGTCCAAGGCGAAGGCCCGCTCGCGCGCGGCCGAACTGCTCGAACTGGTGGGCCTGCCCGCCGAACTGGGCAAGCGCTACCCGGTGCAGCTCTCCGGCGGCCAGCAGCAGCGCGTCGGCGTGGCGCGGGCGCTGGCCGCGGACCCGCCCGTGCTGCTGATGGACGAGCCGTTCAGCGCGGTGGACCCGGTGGTGCGCGAGGGTTTGCAGGACGAGCTGCTGCGGTTGCAGGCCGAACTGGACAAGACGATCGTGTTCGTGACGCACGACATCGACGAGGCCGTGCGCATCGGCGAGAAGGTGGCCGTGTTCCGCGAGGGCGGCATCCTCGCCCAGTACGCGCCACCCGCCGAACTCCTCGCGCGGCCGGCGGACGACTTCGTGGCCTCCTTCGTGGGCAAGGACCGCGGTTACCGCAGTCTGTCCTTTGTGGACGCTTCTGGGGTGGCGATCGGGACCGTGGAGACGGTGTCCGAACCCGCCGCGTCCGGCGAGTGGCAGCTCGTGGTGGACGCCGACGGGCACCCGCAGGGCTGGGCCGCGCCGGACGGCTCGGTGGTGCCCGGCGGGTCGCTGTACGGCTTGGGCGGGCCGATCCGGGGCGCGCTGGACGCCGCGCTGTCCTCGCCCTCGGGCCTGGGCGTCGCCGTCGACGAGCAGGGCCGGTACGCGGGAGTGGTGACCGCGCGGCAGATCCTCGACGTGATCGAGAGCCGCCGTGGGTGAGATCGTCGACTACCTGGGCGACGCGGGCACCCGCGCCGCGCTGCTGTCGATGCTGCTGGACCACGTCGTGCTGTCGTTGCTGCCACTGGTGTTCGCGGTCGTGCTGGCGGTCGTGCTGGGGCTGGTGTGCCACCGGTACCGGCGGGTCAACGGGTTCCTGGTCGGACTGTCCAACGTGGTCTACACGATCCCGTCGCTGGCGCTGTTCGCGATCATCCCGGCGGTGATCGGCACCCAGGTGCTGGACCCGCTCAACGTGGTGCTCGCGCTGACCGTCTACACCACTGCTTTGCTTGTGCGGCCCGTGGTCGACGCGCTGGACGCCGTGCCCGCGCACGTCACGGCCGCCGCGACCGCGATGGGGTTCCGGCCGTGGCGCCGGTTCCTGACCGTCGAACTTCCGCTGTCCGTGCCGGTGCTGGCAGCGGGCGTGCGGGTCGGGTCGGTCAGCAACATCAGCCTGGTCAGCGTGGGCGCCCTGATCGGCACCGGCGGGCTGGGCACCCTGTTCACCGACGGGTTCCGCCAGCGCTACCTCGCGCCGATCGTCATCGGCATCGTGCTGACCCTGGTGCTCGCGCTCGTGGTGGACCTGCTGCTGGTGGCGCTGCGCAACGCGCTCACCCCGTGGGCGAGGGCGGGCCGGGCATGATCTTCCTCGACGCGTTCGCGTGGCTGTTCGACCCGGCCAACTGGACCGGGACCAAGTCGATCCCGGTGCGCGTGGGCGTGCACCTGCTGTACTGCCTGGGCGCGGTGCTCGGTGCGAGCGCGATCGCCGTGCCGCTGGGGTTGTTCGTCGGGCACACCGGGCGCGGCGGGCTGCTGCTGGTCGGCGGCAGCAACGCGCTGCGGGCGCTGCCCACCCTGGGGCTGGTGACGTTCCTGTACCTGGTCGCCGGCGGCGGGCAGACCGGTGTGCTGATCGGCTTGATCGTGCTGGCCGTGCCGCCGATCTTGGCCGGGACGTACGCGGGCATCCAGGACGTCGATCGCGGTGTCGTGGACGCCGCGCGCGGCATGGGGATGACCGGGTCGCAGCGGTTGTGGAAGGTCGAACTGCCCAACGCGCTGCCGTTGCTGGTCGGTGGGCTGCGCAACGCGACGTTGCAGGTCGTCGCCACGGCATCGGTCGCGGCGTACGTGGGTATCGAGACGTTGGGCCGTCCGCTGCTGGACGGCCTGCGGGTCCTGGACTACGGGCAGTTCGTCGGCGGCGCGGTGCTCATCGCGCTGCTCGCCGTGCTGCTGGACGTGCTCCTCGCACTCGCGGGAAGGCTCGTCGTACCAAGGGGTTTGCGGCTGACCGCCCAGCCGGGGCGCCGCACGAGGCAGGTCGAAGTGGGAGGAAGCACGGCATGAAGCGCACGTTGGCCGTCATCGTCGCGGCGGCGTTCGCCGTTTCCGCGTGCGGGTCGAAGGACGACCTGAGCGGGGCGAACCAGCAGTCGGCGTCGGGTGAGGTCGTGGTCGGTTCCGCCGACTTCACCGAGAACAAGATCCTTGCCGAGATCTACGCCGGGGCGCTCAAGTCCACCGGCGCGAAGGTCACCGTGAAGTCCGGCATCGGCGCCCGCGAACTGGTCGTGAAGGCGTTGCAGGACAAGTCGTTGGGCGTGGTCCCGGAGTACACCGGCAACCTGCTGAACTACTTCGACAAGACCAACACCAAGACGTCGTCGGACGAGGTGTACACGGCCCTGAAGTCGGCCGCGCCGAGTGGCTTGGAGGTCTTGGAGAAGTCGGCCGCCGAGGACAAGGACGTCCTGGTGGTGACGAAGCAGACGGCGGCGTCGGGCGTGAAGTCGATCGCCGACCTGGGCGACGGCAAGTACGTCCTGGGCGCGGCCGGCGAGTGGGCGCAGCGCTGGCAGACCAAGATCAAGGACCTGTACGGCGTCAGCTTCAAGGAAATCAAGACCACCGACGCCGGCGGCCCGGTGACCGTGGACGCCCTGAAGAACGGCACCGCGCAGGTGGTGAACCTGTACACGACGTCGGCCGACATCAAGGCGAACGACTTCGTGGAGCTGGACGACCCGAAGAGCATGTACCCGGCCCAGAACATCGTCCCGCTGCTGCGCACGGACGCGGTGGACGCCAAGGGCAAGGAGGCGCTGAACAAGGTCTCGAAGGCGCTGACCACGGCGAACCTGGCCGAGCTGGTCAAGAAGGTGGACGTGGACAAGCAGACCATCGCCAACGTGGCGGCGGAGTTTCTGAAGACCGTCCAGCTGTAGGGGCGGACAAGCGAAGGGCCGCCGGGGCACGCTCCGGCGGCCCTTCGCTTTTGCCGCGCAGCGGCTGCTTTTGCGCCGCAGGCGCTGCTTTTGCCCTGGGCTTGCCAAGCCACAGCGGGGCCTCGGTTCGTCCCCCGTACGGCCTGGGCGCAGCCCAACCACGCTTCGGTCCTTTCCGCAACCACGCTTTACCGGTTGCGGAAAGGACCGAAGCGTGGTTGCCTCCGGCAGGCCGTACGGGGGACGAA
>NZ_JAPSLK010000021.1 GCF_031180885.1 Saccharothrix sp. | reverse complement strand
ACCACCTCGGGTAGATCGACCAACCAGGCGGCGAGGGCGCGTTGCGCGGCCGGTCCCTGTCGCGTCGAGGTGCGCAGCACCAGCCAGATCTCCTGGTTGTGCCCCCACCCGGACCACGTGGGGTTGCCCGAGCCGATCGCCACCCACACGTCGTCGTCGCCGACCAGCACGACGAGCTTGGGGTGGAACGCGCCGGCGCACGCCGCGTGGCCGTGCTGGTAGATCCTGCCCGCGTACCGGACGTCGACAGGTTCGTGCACGGCCTGCCCCGCGTCCCCGAGGACGGTGACCCGGGCACCGAGGGCAC
This sequence comes from Saccharothrix sp., assembly GCF_031180885.1. Classification (GTDB taxonomy): domain Bacteria; phylum Actinomycetota; class Actinomycetes; order Mycobacteriales; family Pseudonocardiaceae; genus Actinosynnema. The sequence goes on along the minus strand of NZ_JAPSLK010000021.1, from coordinate 117,754 downwards.
GCGCGGTGGAAACGCAGTGGCGTTCCAAGAAGACCAGGTCGTGCGTGAAGCCGGTGATGAGGACTTCGCGCAAACGCGCACCGTCCGGCCGGTCACGCCATTCGCGCAGCAGGGTCAGGGGAGAGTGGAATTCGTGGTCCACCCGGCTCATCCGGCCAACTCCAGCAGTTCCGTGCAGAGCGGGGTGACCCCGTCCGCGGTGAAGAGACCGAGTTGTTCGGCCATCGCCCCGAGCTGGTGGATGCGCAGGCCCACGTTGCCCGCCCCTTCCGCCTGCTCGGCGAAGTACCGGCCGTTGCGCTCGTGCAGCTTGCTGAACACGGTCATCCGACCGTCGTCGCCGACCCGCAGCTTGCGCAGGGCAACCCTGCGCGACTGCGCGATCATGTCGTCCACGAACGCACGGGCGAGTTCGGCCAACGGCCGGTCTTCGTGTTCGGATCTGCGGAAAGCGACCCAGTTGGGGTCCAGGAACTGCCCGCGTGCGGACGAGTTGCGGCGGCGGCCCAGGAATGCGTCGAGGCTGCGACCCTTCAAGTGTCCGAGACGCTGTGAACCGAGCAGCAGCACGGCCAAGTCGGCCTCCGGGGAGACCGGCTCACCGAGGGAGGATTCCTCCGCCGGCAGCGGATACCCCTTCTGGTCCACGGTCGGCGGCAGGGACCGGGCGAACTCCCGAACGGTCACGTCGGAAACCTCAGCACTGATCCACTCGTGGATGTCGTCCCTGGTCGCGGTTCCGCTCATGTCGAGCACCTGCTGGACGAGCGCCGCCCACAAGCGGCGCCACGCGCCGACCGAGTGGTGTCGGAGCAGCACACCGCGCCACGCCTGCGCTCGTCCGTCGCCGATCAGGACCGGATCGGCGTCGAGGGTCTCGCCGTAGGCCAGGTAGGACCGGAACGCGTCCACGTGCGCCTTGCCGGGCATGCGCTGCACCGCCCGCGCCAGGAAGCGCAGCGTGGCTCTCCGCGTGTGGTCGTCGCCGCTCCACTCCTCAGGCAGGTGGCGCCCGTCGCGCGCCGCAGTGAAGAGATCGCGCAGCGGCGGCAGGTCAGGGGTGTCCGGAGCCTCCATCGCCAGCGCGGAAAGCCGGTCGACATCGTCGTCGCTCATCTCCTCGTGTGTCGCGAGGTCGATGAGCGGCCGGAACATCCGTCCAACGGAGTCGGGACACCGGTGCTTGCCGGCACGAAGCGCGCCGGCCTCGACGGTGACGGTGCCCAGGGCCATGCTCGGACCGTTGTACTGCGACCAGAACCCCCAGGAGCGAGGCGAGTACGAAGAGCGGCCTGGAGTCGCCAGGCTGGAAGTGGAGCCCTTGCGCAGTAGTGACTTGACAGTATCGGTGCCGTGCGCGAACAGGTCTTTGTCGTGGCCTATCGATATGCGAGCCAGGCCGACTTCGGTTCGGCGCACCAGCGTCTGACACGCCGAAGCGTCGAGATCGCGCTTCTCGGCGTGGTCGGCCAGCGCCCAGTACAAGGCGTAATAGCGGACCAGCCTCGTCAGCGTGGACACGCCGGGCACCAGCGTGTCCACCATGCTCATCACCGGTGCTTCGACCGACAGCGGGTAGCGGCCGCCGCGCCGGTCGAGGCCAGGTTCGCACCACCGGGGTCCGTCCACCTCGGCGGGAATCACAGCGCTCCGCCGGGTTCGATCTCAATACCGCGCACCTCGTGTTGATCGCTCACGACTACACCTTCGTTTCACCATGCCACCGACCGGCGAGTTCACGCACTAGATGTACAAAGGCGGACGGAGTGATTGCCGACAACTGTTCTGCCGCGCGGCTCGTGGCTGAGTTCGGTGCGTCTGCGGACTCGGCGGCGATGGACGCGTGGGACGACGAGTTCCAGGCTGTGTACGACCGCAGTGACCCGATCGGTTCGGCTTTCCCGACGAAGCTACGACGTTGGCGTGACATGAGCGGGGTGAGCGGTTGGCTGGGGTGTTGTGGGTGCGGGTCGAGTTCCGTACGGCGCGTGCGGATCGCGTGTTCGCTGGCTGAGTTCCGGTCGGTGGCCAGCATGGTGTGGGTGGCGGGCTGAAAGCTGGAGCGGGTGGGGCCGGACGGCGCATTGGGAGCGGTTCCAGGGGTGGGTGGCGTCGGGGCGGTTGGGGCTGTTGGTGGGCGCCTGAGGGGAGATTGGTGTGCGGAAGTCGGGGCTGGCTGCCTGTCTGGCGGGGTTGCTCGTTGCGCCGATCGCGCCTGCTGCGGTGTCGGCTGACGGTGGGCGTGGAGTGTGTTCGCGGGGGGAGTTGTTGTTCTGCGAGGACTTTGAGCGGGTGGCTACGGGCGGGGCGACCAGTCTGAAGTGGGGTGTGGATACCAAGGACGGGACCCTGACGGTTGAACGTCAAGGGAGGAACAAGGTTCTGCATGCGCGCACGGTCGGGAACGGGCGTGCGTTTCTGCGGGTGGACCACTTTGCCGCGCCGGGCAACAGTTTCCACGGTCGGGTCCGCATCCGCGTGGCTGCCTTCCCGTCCTCGCCGGACTGGGCGCATTACACGCTCGTTGAGGCGACTGGGGTTGGGCCGGAGATCGTTCGGCCGCTTGGTGGGCAGTACGTGCCCACGGTCGGCAAGGCGTTGTGGGGGGTTGGGGCCGACGGTGGGCCGACCGGTGACTGGACCAACTGGCGGGAGTCGGCGCCGTCTGTGGCTGGTGTGTGGCAGTGCGTGGAGTGGCGGATGGATGCGAGCGACAACCGTGTGTCCGTGTGGATCGACGGGCAGACCAAGCCTGATCTCACGGTGTCCACTAAGGACCATGGTGGTAACCCGGTCGACTTCGTCTTCCCGCGGTTCGACGCGGTCAAGTTCGGTTGGCAGCTGTACCAACCCAACAGCGGCAGCTATGACGTGTGGTTGGACGATCTTGCGCTTGGGGTTGACCGCATCGGCTGCTGAAGCCGTGGCTGGTCGGTCAGGCCGGCGTCGTGGGCTAGCAGGGCGATCTGGGTTCGGTTGTTCAGGTCCAGCTTGGTGAGGATGCGGGACACGTGGGCTTGCACCGTGGTCGCGCTCATGAACAGGTCGTTGCCGATTTCGGCGTTGGACCTGCCCTGGGCCACGGCGACGGCCACCTCACGTTCGCGTTCGCTGAGCTGTCAGAGGACGGTTCTGGCGTGGCGGCGGCTGTTGGCGCCGGTGTTGCTGAGGTGGGCGACCTGTCCCGAAGTGCGTCCGAACAGGGGAAACGGGTGTCCAGGACGGTCCCGGACGGTGGGCGGTACGACTTTGGTCCAGGTGACCTTTGGATGGTTGGGGGATCTGGGGGGAGGGGGTGGGTTCGTAGCGTTTTCCGCGTCCGCTAGAGGGAAGGGGATGTGGTGAAAGCGCTGGTTGTGGGGGTTGTGATGGCGTTGGGGGCTGCTGTGCCGGGGGAGGTTTCGGATGTGGAGTCGGTGTTGCGGCAGGCGTTGGAGGACACGGGGGTGCCCGGGTTCTCGGCGGTGGTGACGCGGGGGGATGAGGTTGTGCATGTTGGGGGGTATGGGGAGGTTGCTGCGGACACGCCTATGCGGGTGGCGTCGGTTAGCAAGTCGTTCACGGCTGCGGCTGTCATGGCATTGGTGGATGACGGGAAGATCGCGTTGGACGGGGCGGTGGCGGAGCAGTTGCCGGGGTTTGTCATGGCGGATCCGCGGGCGGAGCGGATCACGGTTCGGCAGTTGTTGAATCAGACGTCCGGGCTGGCGGATTTCACCATTGACGTGGCGGCGTTGGATCGGGCCCGGTCGTTGGAGGAGTTTGTCGAGGGGTTGCAGGGTGGGGGGTTGGACAGTGAGCCGGGGGTGAAGTATCGGTATTGCAATGCCAACTATGACCTTGCGGCTCGGCTGGTGGAAGTGGTGAGTGGGCGGCCCTTTGCGGAGTTCGTGCGGGATCGGGTGTTTCGGCCGTTGGGGATGACGGCTAGCAGTGTGGGCGGGGAAGCCTCTGCGGGGTTCAATTCCGTGTTCGGGGCTTGGGTGGAGAGGGCGGAGTCGGTTGGGCTTGTCGGGGGAAGTGGCGAGGTGGTTACCACGGCTGCGGATATGGGGAAGTGGTTGATCTCGCAGAACGGGCGGGGGACGCAGGTGGTGTCGGCGCGGGGGCTTGAGGTGATGCATTCGCCGTCCGGGGTGGCCGAGTACGGGATGGGGTGGGCGCCGGATGGTGATGGGTTGTTGGTTCATGCCGGGAATCTGTTCACGTATACGGCGGTGCAGGCGATTTCGCCGTCTACGGGGTACGGGTACGCGGTGATGATGAATTCGGCCTCGCTGCACGACGACGCGTATGACGTGCTGCGGGCGTTGGTGGCTGTTACGCAGGGCGGGGAGCCTGTGCCGACCGGGGGTGGGCGGCAGTGGGCTGAGGTTGTGTTGGGGGTGCTGGGGATTTTGGCGATCGGGTTGGGTGTGTTGGGGGTTGTGCGGGCTGGGGCGTGGGCGCGTCGGCGGATGGGGGCGCCTCGGTGGAAGGTTGGGCTGCGGTTGGTGCTGGGGGTTTTGCCGGCGGTGGTGTTGGTTGCGTATCCGGACCTGGTTTCGGTGTTGCTCAACGGGCGGACGGTGACTTGGGGGCAGTTGACCTATTTCGCGTTGCCGTTGACGGTCGTGTTGGTGGTGGCGGCGGTCGCCGGGCTTGCGACGGTGGGCGCCCGGCTGGCGCGGCTACAGTCCGCGGCGTGAGGAACTACCTGGTCCTGGCGGTGATCGCGGTCGGTGGGCTGGTCAACGGGCTGGCGCTGACCGCGCTGCCGTTGTGGCGGCAGTTCTTGTTCGTGGGGGTGGCGGGTGCCGCGTACCTGCACGGGCGGTACCTGGGTGTGGCGCGCGGGTGGCCGGTGTTGGCCGGGGTGGCGGTGCCGGCGGTCGGGTTGATGGTGGTCGATGTCGTCGAGTGGGCCGGGGCGTTGGCGTGTTTCACGGTGTTCGTTGTGGTGCCGTGGGGTGCGGGGCGGTTCCGGCGGCAGCAGGCGTTGTTGATCTCGGAGTTGCGGCGGGGGCGGGAGTTGGCCGCGGAGCAGGCGCGGTTGCGGGAGCGCGCTCGGATCGCGGCCGACATGCACGACTCGTTGGGGCACGAGCTGGCGTTGATCGCGTTGCGGGCCGGTGGGTTGGAGTTGGCTCCCGACATGAGCGAGGAGAACCGGCGGGCCGCGGCGGGGTTGCGGGAGTCGGCGGTGGTGGCGACGGACCGGTTGCGGCGGACGGTCGGGTTGCTGCGGGAGGCGACCGTGGTGCCGGTGGACGAGGGTCTGGCCGACCTGGTCGAACGCGCGGTGGGGGCGGGGATGGTGGTGCGGCTGGAGGACCGGGGCGGGGCGTTGCCGGAGTTGGTGGGGCGGGCGGTGCGCCGGGTCGTGCAGGAGGGGCTGACGAATGCGGCTCGGCACGTGCCGGGTAGTGAGGTGGACGTGTCCGTGACGCGGACGGCGGGGGAGGAGGTGGAGGTTCGGGTGGTGAATGCGCTGGTGGAAGGCTTGCCGGCGGCCGATGCGCGGGCTGGGGGTGGCCTCCGGCCCCCGTCGCCATTGTCCCACGGGGGTACGACAGTGGATGGGGGTGCGGCTGGGAGTGGGTTGGCTGGGCTTGAGGAAAGGGTGAGGTTGCTCGGGGGGACGTTGTCGGCGGGGGTGGAGGGGGATTCGTTCGTGGTGTGGGCGCGGATTCCGGTTGGGGAGGGTGGCCGGTGATCAGGGTGGTGTTGGCGGATGACGAGCCGATGGTTCGGGCGGGGGTGAAGACGATCCTGGGCACTGATCCGGGCATTGAGGTTGTTGCGGAGGGTGGGGATGGGCGGGAGGCCGTTGAGCTGACCGTTGCGCATCGGCCGGATGTGGTGTTGTTGGACATTCGGATGCCGCGGGTGGACGGGTTGGCCGCCGTCGAGGAACTGGGGCGTGTGGCACCGGGCGTGGCCGTCGTCATGCTGACGACCTTTGATGAGGACGAGTACGTGGCGCGGGCGCTGGGGTCTGGGGCCAGTGGGTTTCTGCTCAAAGCCGCGGATCCGCGGGAGTTGATCATCGGGGTGCGGGCTGCGGCGGACGGGGCCGCCTACTTGTCGCCTCGGATTGCGCAGCGGTTGGTGCAGGACTTGCGTGGGGGACGGCTGAGCAGGCATGACGAGGCTCGGCGGCAGGTTGCGATGCTGAGTGGGCGGGAGCGGGAGGTGTTGGGGCTCGTGGGGCGGGGGATGTCGAACCAGGAGATCGCTGGGCGGTTGTTCGTTGCCGAAGGGACCGTGAAGGCGCACATGACCGCCATCCTCCAGCGGCTCGGGGTCAGCAACCGGGTCCAGGCGGCGATCCTCGCCCACGACGCCGGCCTGACCGGCTGAGTGGTTCGTCCGACAGGGCGACACCGGGTCGGACCAGGCGGTGTATCCGCCGGTCACGGGGGTCGCGGCTGGTCGGGTGTCCTGGGCATCCCCCGCGTGGCGGACGGGTGCCGCCGAACGCCGCGGCGGAATCCTCACCGGGTGCGTTCATCGGCGATTGGCGAACCACTCGTTAGGGCGCGTCCCGTCCCCTCCCGGTGGATGGTCCCGCCGTGTCGCCCGCTGCCAGGCTCGGGGGCGGTCCGGACGCCACGCGCCCGGGCCGCCGGACGACGACCTCGTGAGGAGCGCCTCGGACCATGGCCACGGCACAATCCCCGACCACCGATGTGAAGCCGGTGCTGCGCAGCGCCTACCAGCGCTCGGTCGCCGAGTACTGGAACCAGGAGAAGGACCCGGTCAACATCAAGCTCGGCGAGGTCGACGGGCTGTACCACCACCACTACGGCATCGGCGCCTACGACCCGTCCGTGCTGGAAGTCCCGGCGGGCCAACGCGACCAGGCGATCATCGCCGAGCTGCACCGGCTGGAGACCGCGCAGGCCGACGTCCTGCTCGACCACTTCGGCACCGTCGTCGGCCGCGGCGACCGGATGATGGACGGCGGCTCGGGCCGCGGCGGCACCAGCTTCATGGCCAACCAGCGGTTCGGCGCGCGGGTCGACGGGGTCAGCATCTCCGAGGCCCAGGTGGAGTTCGCCAACGACCAGGCCCGCAAGCGGGGCGTGGACGACCAGGTCCGGTTCCACTTCAAGAACATGCTCGACACCGGGTTCGAGACCGGTTCGATGCGCGGCATCTGGACCAACGAGACCACGATGTACGTGGACCTCCAGCAGCTCTACGGCGAGTTCAGGCGGCTGATCGCGCCCGGCGGCCGGTACGTGTGCATCACCGGCTGCTACAACGACGTCACCGGCGGCCGGTCGCGCGCGGTCAGCCAGATCGACCAGCACTACATCTGCAACATCCACCCGCGCAGCGAGTACTTCCGGGCGTTGGCGGACAACGGTTTCGTGCCGATCAACGTGGTGGACCTGACCGCCGCCACCATCCCGTACTGGGAGCTGCGCGCGAAGTCCTCGGTCGCGACCGGCATCGAGGACCCGTTCCTCACCGCTTACCGCGAGGGCAGCTTCCACTACCTGCTGATCGCCGCCGACCGCATCTGACCGCCGTGGCGCGGGGGCGGAGCGCACCCGTCCCCGCGCCCGAACCCAAGGGGCGCAAGACGATGACGGAGACCGTTGCCGCGGACTGGACCGTGCCGAGCGGGCTGGGCACGTCCGCCGCGCGGGTCGTGGCGGAGCTGACGAAGGTCGAACAACCACCGCCGGAGCCGGGTTACCTGGAACGGCCGTGGGGCGACGGGACCGCGTCGCCGCTGTACGTCCCGGTCGCCGAGCGGATCGACGACGCGCTCACCGAGGTCGTCGAGGACGGCCTGGCCGCGTGGGCGGAGGAGATCGGGTTCGAGGGCGACGACCTCGACCACATGCGCCGGGCCGGGTTCGGCCGGCTGGCCGTGCTGACCCACGTCGACACCGCGGACCCGGACCGGCTGCTGATCGCGGCCAAGCTCAACGCGGCCTGGTGGGCCGCCGACGACCTGTACGCCGACGACAGCGGCATGGGCGCGGAACCCACGCAGCTCCCGCCGCGGCTGGCGATCGCGATGGCGGCCATGGACCCGCTGCCCGACGCGGGCGAGTTCTCCGCGCCGCTGGACGAAACCCTCGCCTCGGACGTGGTGCTGCGCGCGCTGCGCACCGGCATCGACCACCTGACCCGCTACGGGACCCCGTCCATCGTGCAGCGGGTGAACTACTCGACGTTCGCCATGTTCGTCAGCTGGACCAGCTACGCGGCCTGGCGGCACACCGGCGAGTACCCGCCCGCGTGGAAGTACCTGGCCACCCGCCAGCACGACACGTTCTACACGTCGATGACCCTGATCGACGCCGTCGGCGGGTACGAGGTGCCCGCGAACCTGTACTACGAGCCGAACGTCCGCCGCGCCGCGTTCCAGGCCGGCACGGCGTCCGTGCTGGTCAACGACCTGCTGTCGGTGAAGAAGGACGCGGCCGACGAGAAGCCCGTGGTCAACATGGTGCTCCAGGTCGCCGCCGACCGGGGCATCTCGCTCGAAGAGGCCACCGAGGTCGTGGTGGAGCTGCACAACAAGGTCGTCCGCGACTTCGAGGAGCTGCACCGCTCGCTGCTGCCGCTGCCGTCGCCGGAACTCCAGCGGTTCCTGCGCGGCCTGAAGTCCTGGATGGGCGGCGGTTTCGAGTGGCACAACACCAACCCGCGATACCGGTAGTAACGCATCGGTCACTTATGCACTAACTTCCCTCTCATTGCGTTGTTTTCCGATGGGGGAGTGTGCATGAGACTGCTCAGGTTCGCGGCCGTCCCGGCGCTGGCGGCGCTGGTCGCGGCGACGGTCACCCCGGTCGCCGCGGCCGACGCGTCGGGCGATCGGGCGGCCCGGCTCGCCGAGGCCGTCCGGCAGGCCGTGGTGGCGCAGGACTTCAAGGACGTCATCGACCTGACGCCGCCGGAGCCGGGCCTGACCGCGCGGTCGGCCGAGCCGGTGGAGAAGTACGACGGGTACCCGGCGGCTTCTGCCCGACTGGCCGCCGCCGCGGGCAAGCCCTTGCACCAGACGCCGAACCTCGACGTCGCGGTGATCGAACTCGACGACGCCGGCCGGCCCCGCGCCATGGCCGACGTGCTGCTCAGCCCGCAGTACCCGCAGGGCGTCGTGGTGCCGGTGGACCGGCGGACGCTGTCCACCGACCAGGTCCGCTACCGGTGGTGGGACGACACCGAGTGGGACGTCAACGGCGGTCGCGGCACGCGGGACGTGCTGGCCGGCCGGGAGGGCGCGCCGATCGACTTCTCCTCGCCCTACCCGGCGTCGGTGCTCAAGCTGATGGTCGGCTTCGGCGTGCTGCGGCTGGTCGACCAGGGCCGGGTCGCGCTGGACGGCGACTACGTCTACGACCCGACCGTGCCGCGGCCGGCGTGCGGCGGCAAGCAGACCAAGACCGTGCGGCAGTTCTTCGACGAGATGATCACCAAGTCGCAGAACGAGTCGACCTGCGCGTTGATCAAGATGATCCACGACCTCAAGGCGATGGACGAGCTGAACAAGTCGTTCGTGGACCTCGGGATGCCGACCCTGATGATCACCGGGACGCTGCCGGAGAACGGCGGCCGGTGGATCGGCTCGAACATGAGCGGCATCGACACCGCGAAGCTGTTGCTGCTGGTCAACGGTGGTCCGGGTGTGCTGTGGAAGACCGGGTCCGGCAAGGCCGTCACGCGGGAGGCGTTGAGCTGGTCGTCGCGGAAGTTCTTCCTGAAGACGCTGGGCGACCAGGGGCACAACGAGATGCTGTCCACGACCAACTGGTGCGGGCGGGACTACCCGGCCCAGGGCATCCCGCAGCGGACGCCCGCGCGGTGGGTGCAGCCGGACGGCACGGTGACCGTGGGCGACGCGGTGTACGGGCAGGACGTGCGGCCGTGCGACGCGCGGGCCGAGGTGACCTACGCGCACAAGAACGGCTGGGTGGACACCACCGGCAGTGACGCCGGCATCGTGAAGTCGTTGCGCGGCAAGGACAAGCGCAACTACATCGTGGTCGTGTTCGGCAACCTGGGCACGGACTACGTGGACACGTACCGGCCCGCCGACCCGCCCGGCCTGTTCCCGGTGCTCTACACCGAGAAGTACGCCAAGCTCGGCAAGGCGATCGACGGGATCATGACGGACCTGCGCTGACCCAGGCGCCTCCGTCCCGCAGGTGCAGGACGAGGGCGGCGATGTTCCACGCGTCGTCCTCGCCACTGTGGTGCCGTCCCTCCAGCGGGAGACCGGCGATCTCCAGCGCCTGCGCCATTCCCGGGCGCTTGCGCAGGCCGTGGGCTTCGGTGAAGACCAGTTTGGCGTTGGTGTGGTCGTGGCTGAACGGGTACGCGACGCCGGTCGCCTTGCACTGGCGCGTGAACTGGTTGCGGTCGTAGTCGCCCCAACTGGTCCACGGCAGGCGGTTGGCGTTGTGCTCGGCGGCGAGGATCTTGCACGCCTGCGCGAACGTGACGCCGGTGTCCACCTCGGCTTGGGTGAGGCCGGTGAGTTCGGTGCAGAACGGGCTGACCCGGCTGCGCTGGGGCCGCACCAGGATGCGGTGGCGGGCGGTGCGGACGCCTTCGGCCAGGTCGACGACGGTGAGGCCGATCTCGATGATCTCGTTGGTCTGGCCGGGCGGCGGGGTGCCCTCCCAGCAGGTCGCCTCGACGTCCACCACGTTGATGATGCTCACGACGGCACGGTAACCCGCCTAGCATCGCCGCATGGTGGGGATTTCCGCGGTGGTCGAGGTGGACGGTCGCGGGTTGCGGCGGTTGGTGGCGGACGGGGCGGAGTTCTGGACCCGGTGGTGTGCGGTCGGGTTCGGCGCGGACGGGGTCGCCGAACTGCCCGGCCGGCGCGGGCTGCGGCTGGTGCGGGGACGGCACCTGGCCGTCGGGTCGCGGTACTCGGTGGAGATGGCGAACCCGTACCTGGTCGACGTCGTGAGGGCCGACCGGGACTTGGTCGAGTACCTCGTCGAGGGGCCGGACTCCGCGATGACCCTGCGCGTCCATGACCCGGACTTGCCCGGCGAGGTGCACATCGGGTTGCGGGGCGAGGTGCGCGAGTTGCCGGTCATGGGGTCGGACTACACCTTCACCGGGTCGGTCTTCCCGTCAGCTTTGCTCTCCGGTGGTCGGGCGGTCGTCGGCCGACTGCGGTTCAAGCGGGTGCGCTGCCGGGTCGAGGTCGGCGTCGAGGTGCGCGGGGACGTGTCCGTGCTGGACGTCCGGGTGTCGGGGTCGCCGCGGGGTCTGCTGCTGCCGGTGCTGGCGGTGTGGCCGTTCGTGCGCGGGCAGGTGGAGAAGGGTTTCCACCAGGAGTTGGCGGAAGCGGTCCGGGACCTGCCCGAAGGGCTCTGGGACGACTTCGTGGAGAACTTGGCGAACTCGACCGCAGCGGCGTGAACGTGGCTGTCGTGCCTGTGGGTAGGCCGGTTGCCGTGAAGTGGACCTTTTGCGGTGAGCCGGCGGTGGTCGTGCTGCCGCCCGCCGCCGTCGTGCTGCCGCCCGCCTGCGCGGTGCCCGCCGCCGGGTTCAGCGCCAGGCTGAAGTCGTCCACCGGCACCGGGGTGCACGTCGGCTCACCGGACTGCGCCGGCACGCTCACCGCGTTCCACGCCGCCCTCACCGCGTTGTACTGCTTGCACGTCGGGTCGAGGTTCTTGGCCGCCGTCAACGTGGCGATGCGGTACCTGAAGTGCGTCATCCCGGACGTCTTGAGCAGCATGGCGTTGTAGAACACCCGGCCCGCCGCCTGGACGCCGATGCCGCTGCTCAACAGCAGACCATCGCCGAGTTGGCGCACGAGGTGACCATCGTGATCGTCACGCACAACATGCAGCAGGCGGCGCGGGTGTCCCACCAGTGCGCGTTCTTCCTGGCGGAGCAGGGGACGCCGGGCGTGATCGTGGAGGCGGGGGGCGACGAAGACGATCTTCGAGTCCCCATCCGACCAGCGCACCGCGGACTACGTGCACGCCGACCGCTCGCGGTGGCAGGTCGACGCGCCCGCCGGGTACCGGCTGGAGCGCTGGACCGGCATTACGCCCGAGCACCTGGTGGAGTCCTCGGCGCGGGCGCGGGCGGCGATCCACGACGCGCCGACCGGGGACAGCGAGTCCGCGAGCCGGAGTGGACCGCGCAGCGGGTGCGGGAGACCGAGGCGGAGCACCGGGCGTCCCGGGTCGAGCAGCGGGTCGTGGCGGTGGTGTTCGAGGGCGAGGTGGTGGGGCTGACCGAGGTGATCCAGCTCGTCCCGGCCCGACGAGTTCTACCAGGGCTACACCGCCGTGGTGGCCGCCCACCGGGGCCGGCGGATCGGGGCGTGGCTCAAGGGCGAGTTGCTGCGGTGGATGGCGGAGGACCCGGCGGCGGTCCGGGTGTCGACGGCGACCGAGAGCGACAACCACCACATGATCCGGGTCAACCGCGAGCTGGGCCGGCAGGACCTGCCGACGGAACTGGTGCTTGCGCACGACACCGCGGCACTGGCGGCGCGGGTTCAGCTGTAGCGGGTTCAGCTGTAGCGGCCGATCACGTCCCGGATGAGGCCGTCGCGGACCAGGAACTCGTAGTAGAAGACCTCGCGCGCACCGCTGCGAGTGGTGAAGGTGTAGTCGACGCGGTAGCGGTCGCCGTTCCACCGGGTGCCGGTGACCTCGTACCGGCCGCCCGCGTCGATCACCTCGGGGTCGAGGAACCGGTCCATGATGTCCCGGCGCGACGGGTAGATCCGGCCGACGCTGTCGAACCGGGCGTCCTCGGCGAAGGTGGCGGCGACGGCGGCCGAGTCGCCCGCGTTGGCCGCGTCCACGAACCGCTGCGCGACCTGGGGAGCCGCCGCACGATCAGCCTCCGACAGGTTCTCCGACCGGGGTGCCCCGGTCGACGCCGGTGCCTGGGTCGAGGTTGCCCGGGTCGACGGCGGGGTCGAGGTGCCGCACGCGGTGGCGAGCGCGAGGAGTGCGGCGGCGGTGAGGCGCTGGTAGGTCCGCATGGTTCCCAGGAGACACGCGATCCCCGCTCCACGTCCAAGACCTCCGGCCATACCCTGGGCGCATAGATCGCACCGAGGGGGCCGAACCGGTGGACGTCGACACCCGCGTCCTGCGCTACTTCGTGGCCGTGGCGGAGGAGCTGAACTTCACCCGCGCCGCCGAGCGCCTGTTCGTGTCGCAGCCATCGCTGAGCAGGCAGATCCGGCGGCTGGAGGAGGACCTGCGGCTCACCCTGTTCGAGCGGACCAGCCGCGAGGTCCGGCTGACCGCCGCCGGCGCCGCGCTGCTGCCCGCCGCCCGGCGCGTCATCGAGGACTGGCAGGCCGCGCAACGCACCGCGCGCGGTGTCGCGTCGGTCCTGCGCATCGGGTTCGAGGCGACCGGCGCGGGACCGCTGACCACCAGGGCGCCGAGTTCAGCGCGCGCCACCCGGAGGTCGTCGTCGAGCCCAAGCGGTTCGACTGGGGCGGCGAGGTCGACGCGCTGCGGGACGGCGTGGTGGACACGGCGTTCGTCTGGCTGCCCGCCGACACCTCGGGCCTGCGCACCGAGGTCGTCGCGCTCGAGCACCGGCTGGTCGGCGTCGCGGCGACTCACCCGCTGGCGGCCCGGTCCGCGGTGACCATCGCCGACCTCCGCGACGAACCGCTGGTGTGGACGAGGAAAGCGCCCCGGCACTGGGTGGACTGGTGGGCGGTCAACCCGCGCCCGGACGGCTCGGAACCGGTGTGGGGCCCGGAGAACGACAACGTCGAGGAGATGCTGGACCACGTGGCCGCCGGCGCGGCGGTGTGCATCGGCCCGGCGTCGATGGCCGCCTACTACGCCCGCCCCGACCTGGCGTGGCGCCCGATCACCGACATCCCGCCGCTGCGCATCGCGCTGGCCCGGCCGGTCACGTGCACCAACCCGCTGGTGACCGCGTTCACCGAGGTGGTCCGCGAACTGGCCGGCACCTGACCGCCCACGGCCGTCCGCCGGTTGTGCCATGATCTGCGGCGCACCTTGGGGGAGGGATCAGTGGAGTCACACCACTTGAGGCCGCCGGAGGCTGAGGACGCGGCGGAGTTCGTGGCCGCCATGAGGGCGCTGCGCGTGCGGTCCGGGTACAGCTTCAGGGTCTTGGAACGGCGTGCGGCGAACCTGGGCGAGGTCCTGCCGACGTCGACGCTGAACTCGGCTTTGTCGCGTTCGACGTTGCCGCGCGAGCAGATCGTGGTGGCGTTCGTCCGGGCGTGCGGCGGGGATGAGGAAACCGCTGCGGCGTGGGCTCGGGTACGCGCCGACCTGGCGGCGGCCGAGTTGGATGCGGCGATCCCGGACACCGAGCCGAAGCCCGGGGAACCGGTAGCGGCCGAACCCGAACCCGAGCAACCGGCCGAACCTGCGGAGCCGGCAGCCGCCGAGCCTGAGAAGGCGGCAGCCGCCAAGCTTGAGCAGCCGAAAGCCGCCGAGCCCGAGGAGCCGAAGGCCGCCGGGCCGGAGCAGCCGGCAGCCGCCGAGCCGGAGCGCCCAGTTGCGCCCGAGCCGCCGCCGGCACCGGTGGCTCCAGCCGTCTCGACCCCTGCTGTCGTGCGCCGGAGCAGGGCGGTGGCGGTCGTGTCGGGTGTCGCGGCGGTCGTGCTGGCGGCGGTCCTGGTGGCGGTGCTGACCAACTCGCCCCCGTCCGCCGCGCCGAACGCCGCCCCCACCCCGACCACCACGACCACCCCCACCACCACGGCCGAGATGACGACGTCCACCACCACGTCCACCGCCCCCGCCGAAAACCTCGCACCCGCCCCGCAGCACCCCAACCCGCAGCCACCCGCGCCCACCACCGTCCCCACCACGGAGAACCGCCCCCAACCGCCACCCAACCGCGGCCCCCGGGACGGCATCCAGCGCATCCGCCTGGGCCACACGGGCCTGTGCGTCGGGGAAGGCCAGGAGGCGTTCACCACCAAGCCACGGATCGTCCTGGGCCAGTACGACTGCGCCACCGCCACCCCGCCCACCGAGCTGGAGCGCCTGCCGGACGGCTCGTTCCGGATCAAGCTGCACAACATCCAGTACGGCGTCGGCTGCGCGACCGTGGACTACGAGGGCACCGACGTGGGCGTCCTCCTCGCGGGCGACACCTGCGCCGACCGCGCCGACCAGAAGTTCACCCTCGAACCGGTCGCCGCCGGGTACCGCCTGCACTCGGTGCCGGGTGCGCGCTACTGCATCGGCGTGTACGGCGGCAGTCGGCAGGCGGGTGTCCAACTGATCCAGGACCCGTGCGACGGCGGCGCCCACCAGATCTTCCAACTCGGCTAGCCCGGGTCAGCGGCTGCGGGCGGGGAGCAGTGCGGCCCCGCCCAGCACCACGACGACGGTGAGCACGGCGACCCCGGTCCGGAACCCGGCCCCGCTGTCCGCGGCCTGCGACACCACCAGGGCCGCGACCGCGGGTCCGACCGTCGAGCCGACGGTCCGGGCGGTCGCGCTCAAACCACCCGCCGCGCCCGCCATGCCCTCGGGCGCCATGGACATCAGCAGCGTGTTGATGGCCGCGTTGAACAGGCCCTGACCCAGGCCCATGACGGCCAGCCGCCACGACAGGTCGACCATGCCGGTCACCGGCGGCAGCAACAGCACCAGGCCCACGATCGTCACCGCGAGACCGACCACGGCCACCAGCCACGGGCCGTACCGGTCGGCCAGCGAACCCGCCACCGCCGACAACAGGCCCACTCCGGCGACGAACACGAGCAACGCCACGCCGACGTCCTCCGGGGTGCCGGCCAGCACGTCGGTCACGAAGTACGGCAGCAGCAGGAAGAGCAGCCCGCCGGACATCGCGACCAGGGTCAGCGTCAGCAGCGGCAGGGCGAACACCCGTTGCCGCAGAAGGCCCAGCACCGGCCGGGACGCGGGCAGCCTGCCCCAGGCCACGCCGAGCACCACGGCCACCGCGACCAGCCACGGCATGTCCTCGAACGCCAGCAGCACCGCCGTGATCGCCCCGCCCAACAGCAGCGACTCCAGCCACAGGCCGCGGTCCGGCATCGCCAGGCCCCGCCCGTCGCCCCGCAGCGTCCGGAACGCCATCCACAGCACCACGACCAGCACCGGCAGCTTCATCAGGAACACCGCCCGCCAGCCGAACGCGCCCACCACGACCCCGCCCAGCGGCGCGCCGGCCAGCCCGCCGACGGTCATGATCGTGATGACGTACCCGATCGCCCGGCCGCGCTCGGTCGGACCGACCGCATCCAGCACGATCGGCATGTACGCGGCCAGCACGAGCGCCGCCGCCACGCCCTGCACCACCCGCCCCGCCACCAGCACCCAGAACACCGGCGCGGCGGCCGTCAGGACGCTCGCCACCCCGATGCCGAGCAACGCCAACAGGAACGCCGACCGCACGTCGATCCGGTCCACCCACCGCCCGGCCGGGATGGCGATCGCGGCCATCGGCAGCGTGTACGCCAGCAGCACCCACGCGGTCGCGGCCGGGCCGACCGCCAGTTCGGCGCCCATGCTGGGCAGCGCGACCGCCGCCACCGTCATCTCGGTGGCGACCACCAGCATGGCCAGCGCGAGCGTCACCACCGGTGTCCACCGGGTCTTGACCTGCACATTCGTCGTCATGATCGGCAACCTACGGAGCGCACCCGCCCGCGCGAATCAGTCGCGTGACCGGTCGTCCCGGTCGGTCGTGATGAGCCGGTCGACCAGTCACCTGACAGATGCCCGGCCGGTCGACCGGCTCCTAGCGTCGGTGCCACCGAACGAGGAGGGAACTCGGATCATGATCAAGCTCGCGGTCATCGTCGGCAGCACCCGCAAGGGCCGTTTCGCGCCGGTCGTGGCGAACTGGTTCGCCGCGCAGGCCGGGCAGCGCACCGACATCGAACTGGACGTGCTGGACCTGGCCGACGTCGGGCTGCCGGACGTGCTGCACGGGTTCGGCGAGGAGCCGGCGGACGAGGTGAAGGCGGTCTCGCCGCGGCTGGCCGAGGCGGACGCGTTCGTGGTGATCACCCCGGAGTACAACCACAGCTTCCCGGCCCCGCTGAAGAGCGCGATCGACTGGCACTTCACCGAGTGGCAGGCGAAGCCGGTCGGGTTCGTGTCCTACGGCGGGCACGGCGGCGGGCTGCGCGCGGTGGAGCAGTTGCGGCTGGTCTTCGCCGAGCTGCACGCCGTCACGATCCGGGACACGGTCAGCTTCCACGGCGCGTGGGCGCGGTTCGACGACGAGGGCGACCCGGTGGACGCGGAAGGCGTCAACGGGGCCGCGAAGACCATGCTGGACCAGCTGGTCTGGTGGGGCACCGCGCTCAAGGACGCCCGCGCGAAGCAGCCGTACGAGGTCTGACGTGCACGCCATCCGCCTGCGCGGGTTCGGTCCCGCCGACGTCCTCGAACCGGTCGAGGTCGAGGACCCGAAGCCCGGTCCCGGGCAGCTCCGGATCGCGGTGCGGGCCGCCGGGGTGCAGCTCGTGGACACCGCGGTCCGGCGCGGCGACGGCCCGTGGCGGCCGGAACCGCCGTTGGTGCCGGGGAGCGAGGTCGCCGGGGTTGTGGACGCGGTCGGGGCGGGGGTGCCCGACGAGTGGCTGGGGCGGCGGGTCGTCGCGCAGCTCGGGCTGGCCAGCGGCGGGTACGCGGAGCTGGCCGTGCGGGAGGCCGACGCGGTCCACGTGGTGCCGGAGGGGTTGTCGTATGGCGCGGCCGTGGCGATGGTCTGCACGGGGGCCACGGCTGTCGGTGTGCTGGACGCGGCGGCGCTGCAACCCGGCGACGTGGTCCTGGTGACGGGGGCGGCGGGCGCGGTGGGGCACCTGCTGGTGCAGGGCGCGGCGCGGTCGGGTGCGTTCGTCGTGGGGGTCTCGGGGTGCGGGGAGAAGCGGCGGACCGTGCTGCGGTCGGGTGCGGCGGTCGCCGTGGACTACCGGGAACCGGGGTGGGAGGACCGGGTGCGGTCGTCGCTCGGTGGTCGGGAGGTGGGGGTCGTGCTGGACGGGGTCGGCGGCGCGGCCGGGCGTTCGGCGCTGGAGCTGGTCGCGCCGGGCGGTCGGGTGGTGATGTTCGGCACGTCCTCGGGTGAGCCGACGTCGGTGTCCACTTCGGACCTGTTCGAGCGGGGGTTGAGCGTGACGGTTGCGGTGGGGCCGCACGTGGCGCGGCGGGCCGGTGGGGTGCGGGCGTTGGAGGCTCGTGCGCTGGCCGAGGCCGCCGCGGGCAGGTTCACGCCGGTGGTCCAGAGGTTCCCGCTCGCCGAGGCCGCCGCCGCGCACGCCGCTCTGGAGGACCGGAGGACAGCCGGCAAGGTCGTCCTCGTGCCGGGGTTAGGGTCGTGAGCATGCTGTACGGACGCTCGGCCGACTTGGCGCGCCTGGAAGAACTGCTCGCCGAGGCGCGGGCGGGGCGCAGCGGTGCGCTTGTCGTGCGTGGCGAGGCGGGGATCGGCAAGTCGGCGTTGCTGGACCAGGTCGCGGAGCGCGCCTCGGACTTCCGGGTGTTGCGGGCGACCGCCGTCGAGTCGGAGTCGGTGGTGCCGTTCGCCGGGCTGAACCTGTTGCTGCGGCGGGAAGTCGGCGCACTTGATCGGTTGCCGGTCAAGCAGGCGGGGGCGTTGCGGTCCGCGCTGGGGTTGGCCGCGCCGGACGGCGGCGACTGCTTCCTGGTCGGCCTGGCCGTGCTGACCCTGCTCGCCGACCTCGCCGAACGCGGGCCGGTGCTGTGCCTGGTGGACGACGCGCACTGGCTCGACCCAGGGTCGGCCGACGCCCTGCTCTTCGCCGCGCGGCGGCTGGACGCGGACGGGGTCGCGCTGGTCTTCGCGGCCCGCGATCTGCACGCGCCACCGTTCCCGGCACCCGGGCTGCCCGAGTCGCGGCTGACCGGGCTGTCGGCGGAGGACTCGGCCGTGCTGCTGGACGAGCACGCGGGCGACCTGCCCCGGTACGTGCGGGACCGGATCGCCGACGAAGCGCGCGGCAACCCGTTGGCGCTGCTGGAACTGCCCGCCGCGCAGCGGGAGGGGCACATCCCGGCCGCGCACGGCCTGCGGGTGGCCGCGCTGCCCACGCACAGCCGCATCCAGCAGACGTTCGCCGACCGCATCGGCACCCTGCCGCCCGCCACCCGCGACCTGCTGCTGGTCGCCGCCGCGGACGACACCGGCGACCCGGGCGTGGTGTTCAAGGCGTCCGAGCTGCTCGGGGCGGGGGTGGGCGACCTGGAGGCGGCCGAGCAGCGGCAGTTGCTGCGGTCCGACGAGGGGCGGCTGGCGTTCCGGCACCCGTTGATCCGCGCGGCGGCCTACCAGAGCGCGCCGCTGGTGCGGCGGATGGCGGTGCACCGGGCGTTGGCCGAGGTGTCCGAGGACGCCTACCGCGCCGCCTGGCACCTGGCCGCCGCGGTGACCGGGCCGGACGAGGAGGTCGCGCGGGCGTTGGCGCGGTCGGCGGAGGACGCCCGGAACCGGGGCGGGTACGCCGCCGTGGCCGCCGCGTACCAGCGGGCGGCCGAGTTGAGCCCGTCGGTGGTGGACCGCGGCAAGCGGCTGACCGAGGCCGCCCGCGCGGCCTTGGACGCGGGCCAGTACGACCGCGCCGCCGCGCTCGCCGACCAGGCGGGCGACCTGCTGGACCAGCCGTTGGAACACGCCCGCATCGCGCGGGTCCGGGCGACCGTGGCAGCCGAGCGCGGACGGTCCGGGGAGGCCGCCGCGGTGCTGGCGCGGGCCGCTCACTGCGCCGCGGAGGGGGACCCGGTGCTGGCCGGCGACCTGTTGTTCGCCGCCGCGAGCAGCGCGTGGAGCGTCCGCGACCTCGACGCCGTGCGGGCCATCGCCGACCAGGCCGCCGACCTGCCCGGCGCCGCGGACGTGCGGGCCGTGGCGCGGGCCGCCACCGGGCTGGACGGCGGTGACCTGGCGGACGCGCTGGACGCGTTGCGCACGCTGGTGGCCGGCCGCCGCGTCGACCACGCCCAAGCCGCCTGGTGGCTGCTGGTCCTGGGCGACGACGAGGCCGCGTACGAGCAGGCGGCGGCCGTCGAACGGGAGAGCCGCGCCACCGGCCGGCTGGGCACGCTGCCCCGCGCCCTGGCCTACCTGGCGCGGGGGCGGCTGCACCTGGGCCGGCTGCGCGACGCGCGGGCAACCGCCGAGGAGGGGCTGCGGATCGCCGCCGACATCGGGCAGGTGTTCAGCGTCGGCTACCTGCACAGCGTGCTGTCCGAGCTGGCGGCGGTCGAGGGTGACGAGGAGCGGTGCCGGGTGTCGGTCGCGATGCTGGTGGGCGACGCGCCGCGGTCGATCCGCGCGGCCTGTGCGCTGGCCCTGCTGGACCTCGGGTTCGGCCGGTACGACGCGGTCCTGGACCGGTTGGCGGACGTGGCTTCGGGCGCGCACCGGCTGTACGCGATCTCCAGCCTGCCGGACCTGGTCGAGGCGGCCGTGCGGACCGGAAACCCCGACGCGGCAAGGGATTCGTTCGACTGGTACGAGAAGTGGGCGGAGCACTCGGGTCGGCCGTGGGCGCGGGCGGTGGCGTTGCGCTGCCGGGCGTTGATGACCGACGAGGAGCGCTGGTACGCGGAGGCCGTCGAGCTGCACCGCACCGACAGCAGGCCGTTCGAACGGGCCAGAACCGAGCTGCTGTACGGCGAATGGCTCCGCCGCGCCCGCCGCCGCAACGACGCCCGAACCCACCTGCGCTCGGCCCTGGACGCCTTCGACCGGCTGGGCGCGGCGCCGTGGTCCGCGCGCGCCCGAACCGAGCTGCGGGCGACCGGCGAGAGCCGCGCCCTGCCCGGCCCGGACCCGTTGAGCGCCTTGACGCCGCAGGAGTTGCAGGTGGTGCGGCTGGCCGCGGAGGGCCTGAGCAACCGGGACATCGGGGCGCAGCTCTTCCTGAGCCCGCGCACCGTCGGCTACCACCTCTACAAGGCCTACCCGAAGCTCGGCGTGGCCTCGCGGGTGGAGCTGGGCAAGCTCGACTTGGGCTGAGGTGGTCTAGACCCATTGACACGGGTCGCCGGGATGCCGACGCTGGACGCCAAGTGTGGCCGCCGCCCGCTTCCCGAGGAGGTCCACGTGAAACTCCGAGCGAGGGTGGCCCGCGCGCTCGCCGTCCTGGCGCTGCTGCTCGGCGCGACCGTCGTGTGGCACGCCGCGTCCGCGCCCGTCACCGCGACGGCCGCGGAGCCGTTGCAGAGCATCGTGCCCGTGCCGGTGTCCGTGCAAACCAACGCCGGTCAGTCGCACACCCTGACCGCGTCGACGAAGATCCGCACCACGCCGGCCGCGCACGCCGTGGGCGACTACCTGGCCGGCGTCCTGCGCCCGTCCACCGGCTACCCGCTGCCGGTCGAGGACACCGCCGGGACCCCGACCGACGGCATCGCCCTGCTCATCGGCGGCGCACCGGCCAGTGTCGGCGACCAGGGCTACCAGCTGACCGTCACCACCGGCGCGGTCACGTTGCGCGCCAACACCCCCACCGGCCTGTTCGCCGGCGTGCAGACCCTGCGCCAGTTGTTGCCCGGCAAGGTCGAGAGTTCGTCGCCGCAGACCGGCCCGTGGACGATCCCGGGCGCGACCATCACCGACCACCCGCGCTTCGGCCACCGGGGCGCGATGCTCGACGTGGCCCGGCACTTCCACCCCGTCGCCACGGTCAAGCGGTACATCGACCAGCTCGCGCTGTACAAGGTCAACTACTTCCACCTGCACCTGACCGACGACCAGGGCTGGCGGATCGTGATCGACAGCTGGCCGCGGCTGGCCACCTACGGCGGCAGCACCCAGGTCGGCGGCGGCCCCGGCGGGTACTACACCAAGGCCCAGTACCAGGAGATAGTGGCCTACGCGGCGGCCCGGCACATCACCGTCATCCCCGAGGTGGACCTGCCCGGTCACACCAACGCGGCGCTGGCCAGCTACGCCGAGCTGAACTGCAACGGCGTCGCCCCCGCGCTGCGCACGGACATCGCCGTCGGCTACAGCTCGCTGTGCGTGGGCAAGGAGATCACGTACCGGTTCGTGGAGGACGTGATCCGCGAGATCGCCGCCCTCACGCCCGGTCCGTACTTCCACATCGGCGGCGACGAGGCCAACGCCACCACCGACCAGGAGTACCAGACCTTCATGAACCGGGTCCTGCCGCTGGTCGGCAAGTACGGCAAGAAGGCGATGGGGTGGCACGAGTTCGTCAAGACCACCACGGACACCACGGCCGTCCCGCAGTACTGGGGCACGACCACGTCCAACGCGGTCGTGCAGGCCGCGGCGGCGCGGGGCAACAAGGTGCTCATGTCCCCGGCCAACAAGGCGTACCTGGACATGAAGTACAACTCCAGCACCCCGTTGGGCCTGAGCTGGGCCGGGTACATCGAGGTCCAGGACGCGTACAACTGGAACCCCGGCACCCACTTGTCCGGTGTCCCGGAATCGGCCGTGCGCGGTGTCGAGGCTCCACTGTGGACGGAAACCATCGTGACCCCCGCCCACATCGACTACATGGCCTTCCCGCGCTTGGCGGTCATCGCCGAGTTGGGCTGGTCCCCGTGGTCGACCCACAACTGGGACGCCTTCAAGGTCCGCTTGGGCGCCCAGGCCCCGCGCTGGACCGCCCTGGGCATCGAGTTCTACCGCTCACCCCAGGTCCCGTGGGACAACGGCGGAACCACCACCACCACGACCACTACTTCCAACCCGCCTTCCGGCACGTGGGCACCTTGGGTGAGCTACGCGACCGGTGCCCAGGTCACGTACAACGGCTCCACCTACCGCTGCCGCCAACCGCACACCTCGCAACCGGGCTGGGAGCCCCCGAACGTCCCGGCCCTCTGGGAACGCGTCTAGTCACCTGGTCTACACCGTACACCTCATCGGTGTACGGTGTAGACATGACTGCGGAAAGCACCGCCGCCCGCCTGGCTCTCGCGGCGGCCCGGATCCTCCGCGAGGAGGGCGCCCAAGCCGTGACCATGCGGCGCGTGGCGGCCGAGGCCGGCGTCACCGCCATGGCCACCTACCGCCACTTCCCGAACCGGGAAGCCCTGCTGCGGACCGTCGTCGACCAGGCCGTAGCCGAGGTGACGGCGGATTGGGGGAAGCGGCGCGCCCGGACGTTCCGGAGCCGGATCGACTTCTTGACGGACGAGTTCCTGGACTTCGCGCTGGGGGAGCGCAACCTCTACGCGTTCGTCATGGCCGAACGCTGGGAAGGCGCCCGGCGGCTGGACGACTTCGCCGACTCCCCGGCGTTCCGCCCGGTCTTCGAGGCCGTGCGGCAGGGCATCGAGGACGGCGTGCTGCGAACCGGCGATCCACTGGAAATCACTTTGGCCGTGACCACTCCGGTGCTCGGCTTGGTCCAGCTCTACCACGGTGGACGCATCGAACTGTCCGAAAAGGACTTCAGGGGACTGTGCAAGCGCACGGTGGGGAGGGTTCTCGATGGTGTTGCGGCTTAGCGCGACGGCGGCTTCGGCGGTCTTGTTCTACTTCGGGACGGGATGTCGGCGTTACCCGCGTTGACGTGGCTGGCCCCGTTACCGGTGCTGTTGCTCGCTTCCCGGACGAAGTGGGCGCCGGCGTTGGCGTTCGTGGCATACCTGCTGGGCACCACCAACAGTTGGGCGTTCCAGCTGCGCTCGCACGACGTCCCGATGGTCCCCGCCGGACTCTTGATCAACGTCGGCGGATCGGTCACCTTCGCCCTGGTGGTGTGGGTGTTCCGCCACCACATGACGCGGGCAGGCCACTCCTGGCTTCCCTTGCCGCACCCGCGCTCTGGAACGGCGTGCTCTACGTGGTGTCGTTGCTCAACCCGATGGGCGTCTCGGGAACGTTCGCGAACGACGTCGCCGACCTGCCGGTGGTGATGCAGGCAGCGGCCGTGACCGGCATGTGGGGCGTCGAATTCCTGGTCCTCTACCTCCCCGCCGCCCTAGCCGCCACCACCACAACCCCGCCCCAGCCCGCGCCCCAGCCCGCGCCCGCCCCGACTCCCGCCCGGGTCCGCCTCCACCTCCGCCCCGCCGCCGTGGCCATCGCGGTAGTCGCACTGGTCCTCGGAGGCGGCCTGATCCGGTTGTCAGCCGACCCGGGACAGGTTCGGAAGGTGGCCGCCATCGCCACCAACCAGAAGCAATGGGCGCCCGACCTGGCGACTCCGGAAACCCGCGACCTCGTCACCACCTACGTCCGCGAGATCGAAGCCTCCCACCGGGCGTGGACACCGTAGTCCTCCCCGAAGGCACCATCGGTTCCCGCGAAGCCAACCCACCCGCCCTGGTCGACCCGCTGCGCAAGGTCGCCGCCGACCGCGACCTGGACATCGTCGTCGGCTACATCCACCGCACCGACAAGGCCAAGTACAACTACGCCCTCGTCATCCCGAAGGACGGCGGCGAGCCCTTGACCTACCTCAAGCACCACGACAGCGCCAGCCCACCCGGCCGCGCCCTCCTGGTCGGCGCGGACGCCGCCATCGCGATCTGCGCCGACGTCAACCTCCCCGACCCGATCCGCGACTACGCCGCCACCGGCACCGGCCTGGTCCTCGTGCCCGCGTCCGACGAGACCGAGAACGGGTGGCAGCACAGCCGGACCCTGCTGATCCGGGGCGTGGAGCACGGCCAGGCCACCGCGTGGTCGGCCCGCACCGGCACCTTGATGATCGCCGACGGATACGGCCGGGTGAAAGCCGAAGCGAACACCGGCGGTCCCGGCCCGGCCACCACGATCGTGGCCGACGTGCCCACCGGACCGGGCGCGACGCCGTACACGCGGCCGGGTGACTGGTTCGCCTGGCTCTGCCTGATCCTGGCCCTCGGCGGCCTGCTCGCCGACCGACTGACCCGCGGCCGTCAGACGATGCGCGCGGCGGAGACCGGGCGTTCGGCGAGCGAGTAGGTGCCCGCCGAGTTCGTGTTCACGCTCCACCGGTACCGGGTGAACTCACCGGTCTCGTCCGAGGCGTAGAACATCATGTGGCCGTAGCCCGCGCCGTCGGTCGCCGCCGTGGCGTTGAAGATGCGGCTGTCCGGGAACGCGAAGTAGCTGCCCACGCCGTGCAGGCCGTGCGGTTCGGCGGTGCAGTCGACGACCTCGACCGCGTACTGGGTCTCGCCGGGGAAGTTCAGCCCGCCGGACGGCGCCACGTACGTGCCGCGCAGCGAGCGGACCATGACGATGTGGCCGGTGTTGGTGTCCTGGTCGTTGTCGTAGTCGATGGCGATCAGGTCGCCGGGCCGCAGGTCGGCGACCCGGGTGATGCGCTGGAAGTGCGGCACGTCGTCCCGGGCGAACGCGGCCTGGTAGTCCCGGGCGAACGGGCTGGCGAGCCCGAAGTGGGTGGCGAAGAACTTCGACGTGGCCCACTTGTAGGTGCGCTTGAGGACGGCGGTCTGGAAGGAGGCGCACTGGCTCTGGTTCACCCAGGTCGACGCGTCGCCGGGCGAACCCCAGGTCACCACGTTGGGCTGGTCGGGGGTCTTGTACCGGTTGTTGGCCAGCGGGCACGTCGGCAGCGACAGGTAGCCGACGAGCTGCTCCGCCTCCAGCAGGTGCGGTGTGGACGTCCGGTGTGGACGCGGCTCGCGGCTCGCGGTCGTCCCCGGAGCCGCGGCGACTTCCACCGCGACGGCGGTCGCCCCGGAGAACGATCTGCGGGACAGGTCCATCGTGCGACTCCCCCCTTCGATACGGGCCCGCACACCGTAGTCGAAGGGACCCGGCCGCACCCGTCGGTTCAGCGGGCGTACACCAGGACGAGAGTGGTCAGTGCGGTGCACATGGCGAGCATGGTCGCGATCCCGGTCATGGCCGCGCCCGCCGACAGCAGCACGCGGGTGAGCATGCCGAGCAGCCTGCGCAGCAGCCGGGCCAGGCCCAGGACCAGCGCCATCGCGCCCATGAGGAGGATCAGGACCAGCGGGGTCCACTCGGTGGTCCCGGCGGATTGAGCCGATTGAGCTAAAGCGGTGAGCGTGTTCATGGTTACCCCCGGATGGCTTCCTGGGTGAACTTCACTTAGCTCACTGAAGTTGACTGAACCTCAGCAAGGTTCAGAGTAGGGGGAGGGTTCCGGCCTGACAAGAGGTGCAATGGGCGTATCGGGTTCAACTAGGGGTGTGTCGACTTCGGCTGGCGATTGCTCGTCGTGTATGTTGCCCTCTTCAGCTTGTATGCTGAAGTTAACTGAAGGGCGCGGGCAACGTGGTCGGTTCGGATGACACCTTTGCGCTCGCGCACCGCCTCCGGGCGTTGCGCGAAGAGCAGTGGCCGGACAAGGTGATCACACAGAGTGATCTTGCGGATGCGTTCAGTACCGAGAAGCGGGCCAGCGTGCCCCTGCTGTCGTCGTGGGAGAGCCGGACCCACCCCAAGGCGCCGCCGCTGACCAGGCTCGCCGCGTACGCCACGTTCTTCGCCACCCGGCGGTCGGTGGTCCGCTACCCGTACCGGCTGCTGCCGTTGAGCGAGCTGACCCCCGAGGAGTCGCAGCGCCGCGAGGAACTGCTCGCCGAGCTGACCGAGCTGCGCGCCGCCGCGCTGCGCAGCGCGCGACCGGAGAGCGGAACGGTGTCCGAACCGGACCGACCCGGCCGCGACGACTTCTGGTTCTTCCCGGACCGCAACAACATCACCATCGTGGTCGCCCAACTGCCCAAGGCTATGCGCGACCAGATGCCCTACGCCGACCCCACCAAGCCGGACTACGTCGAGCTGTACACCTACGCCGACCTGGACGCGCTGATCGAGCTGCACGGCCACATCCGGGCGCTCAACCCGCGCAGCCGGGTGCACTTCCGCATCGCCTCCGGCCTCGCGCCCGACGACTACACCTCCCACCTGGTCCTGCTCGGCGGCGTCGACTGGAACGTCGTCACCCGCGAGCTGCTGGAACGGGTGGACCTGCCGGTCCGCCAGGTCACCCGGCACGACGAGTCCGAGTCGGGCGGGTTCGTCGTCGGCCACGGCGGCGACCAGCGCGTGTTCGCGCCCAAGCTGGGCACCTCCGGCGAGCACGAGGTGCTCCAGGAGGACATCGCGCACTTCTACCGCGGACCGAACCCGTTCAACCACAAGCGGACGGTCACGATCTGCAACGGCATGTACGGCCGGGGAACGCTCGGCGCGGTCCGTGCCCTCACCGACGAGCGGTTCCGCGACCGCAACGCGGAGTACCTGCGGAAGACCTTCGCCGGGCTGGACGCCTACAGCGTGCTGACGCGGGTCACCGTGGTGAACGGGCGGGTGGTCACACCGGACTGGAACCTGCCGGAGTCCCGTCTCTACGAATGGCCGGAGGGCCGGCGTTGAACCCCACCGCATCGGTGGCCGACGAGCAGCACCAGGCCGCTGAGCACCACGAGTCGCACGACAAGCTGCTCATGGCCGTCGAGCCCGACGTCCGCGCCCACGTGGACGCGATCATCGTGCCCACCAACCGGGAACCCGCGTACCTGGCCGAGGCGGTGTCCCTGGCCCGCCGGCTGGGTTCAACGCTCGTCGTGCTGTGCAGCGGGGACGCATCACCCGGGGCGACCAAGGAGCTGGCGGCGGGCCTGGACCTGGTCGTGGTGGACGTGACCGGGCTGCCCGCCCGCGTCCTGCCCGACTTCGCGACCACCCGGCTCATCGAGGGCACCGGCTTCGACCGGCGCACCGACACCAGCCTCAAGCGCAACCTGGGCCTGGTGATCGCCCGCCTGATGGCGTGGGAGCGGATCGCGTTCCTGGACGACGACATCACCGTGCCGATCCCGGAGGACCTGGAGCTGGCGGCGGGCGCGGTGACCGCGTCCGTGGCGGCGGTGGGCCTGCACGTCGGCGGGTTCCCGGACAACTCGGTGGTCTGCCACGCCAACCGCGAGACCGGCGGCAAGCAGGGCACGTTCATCGGCGGCGGCGCGCTGGTGGTCGGGCCGGAGTCGACCGAGTCGTTCTTCCCGACCATCTACAACGAGGACTGGTTCTTCCTGCTCGACGACGTGGGCCTGCGCGGGTCGGCCCTGGTGGGGTCGGTGGAGCAGAAGCCGTACGACCCGTACGCGAGCGACGCGCGGGCGCAGGTGGAGGAGTTCGGCGACACCCTGGCCGAGGGCGTGTTCGCCCTGCTCGACGAGGGGCGGTACGCGTCGGCGACGGACACCGCCTACTGGGAGGGCTTCCTGGTCGCCCGGCTGGCCCTGATCGACGACGTCCTGGGTCGGGTGCGGGCGGGGGTGCGCGGGGACGACGGCGAGTTGCTGCCCGAGCCGGTGACCCGCCGCATGGAGGACGCGTTGCTGGCCGCGCGCGGGCGGTGCGAGGCGATCGCGCCGGACCTGTGCGTGCGGTATTTGGAGGCGTTGCGGGCGGATCGGGAGCAGTGGCGGGAGTACGTGCGGCGGTTGGGGAAGCGGCACGCGTGGCGGATCTCCGACGCGAAGCACGTGCTGGACGTCCTGCGCCTGACCGACTGCGCCGAGTACGTGCCCGGTAGCCACGCCTGACCGGTTGCGGCAGGCTCCCATGTGGCGGAACGCTCAGTGACGGCCGGCCGGCGGCGTTTACGCTTGGCGGGCTGGAGGCAGGCGACATCACCGCGAGGCCGCCGTCGGCTTGTCACGTCGCCTTGCCCGACGATCACGCTTTTCGATCGGCGGGAAACGCGGCGCGACGAGCCGACCTCCAGGGCGGCCGAGCCGCGCGCCGGAGGCGCGCCACGCAACACAGAGGGGTGTCGATGACGAGCAACGATGGTCGCCAGAAGTGGCTGACTGTCGCCGACGAGGTGGCCGGCGGGCTGCGGCTGGACGCGGCGCAGCGGGACCGGGTCGGGGCCGAGCCGGTCGCCGAGGTCGAGGTGTTGCGGCGGTCCGGGTTGTTGTCGGTCCGGGACTGGGGCACGCAGCAGGCCGTGACCCGGGTCGTCGGGGCCGCGGACGGCAACGTCGGGCACCTGCTCGGGTACCACTACCTCCAGGTGTGGCGGAGGGGGTTGTTCAACAATCCTGTGGTCGAGGAAGAGGACGATCTCTTCTGGGCCGGGGTGAGCAACCCGCTGGACGCCGCGCTGCGGCTTGAGCCGGTCGACGGTGGCTTCAAGGTCAGCGGTCGGAAGACGTTCGCGACCGGGGCCTCCGTGGCCGACCGGCTGGTGGTCAGCGCCACCCGCACGGACACCGGCGGCAAGGTCACCTTCACCCTGGACGCCAAGACCGACGGCATCACCTACCACGGCGACTGGGACAACATCGGCCAGCGCCTCACCGCCAGCGGCGGCGTGACGTTCGACGGCGTCCACGTCCCCGCCGACCGCGTCCTGGGCGCGCACGACGAGCACAGCCCGCGCCAGTCCCTCGCCGCGATCGGCTTCCAGCTCGTCCTCGCCCAGCTCTACGTGGCCCTCGCCGAGGGCGCGCTGGCCGAGGCCGCCCAGTACACCCGCACCACCACCCGCCCGTGGTTCCTCTCCGGCGTCGACACGGCCACCGCCGACCCGTACATCCTCGCCACCTACGGCGAACTCGTCGCCGACGTCGAGGCCGCGGGCCTGCTCGCCGACGCCGCCTCCGAGGCCCTGCGCGAGGCCAGCGACCTGGGCGCGGACCTCACCGCCGAGCAGCGCGCCACGGCCGCCGCCCGCATCACGTCGGCCAAGGTCGTCTCCACCAAGGTCGTCAACCACACCACGAGCAAGGTCTTCGAGCTGTGCGGCGCGCGGGCCACCGCCGCGGGGTACGCGTTCGACCGGTTCTGGCGCAACGCCCGCACCCTGACCCTGCACGACCCCGTGTCCTACAAGGCGCGCGAACTCGGCGCCTACTACCTGACCGGCGAGCGCGCGCCGTTCACCGGGTACAGCTGATGGAACCCGTCCTCGCGAACAGCGTCCGACTGGAAGACGACGGCGTCCACATCCTCGACCGCCGCAACTTCCCGTTCGAACGGGTCTGGGTGCGCTGCGCGACCGTCGCCGAGGTGGCCAAGGCCATCGAGGACATGGTCACCCAGTCGTCCGGCCCGTACTTCGCGACCCTCTACGGCATGGTCCTCGCCGCCCGCGAGGCCAGGCACCTGCCGCACGACGAGGGCCGCGCGCGCCTGGAGAGCGCCGGGCAGCTCCTGATCAACACCCGCCGCACCAACAACGCCCTGCGCAAGGCGGTCGCGGCGGTGCTGGCCGGGGTCGACGCGTCCGACGACCTGGAGGCCGGTGCGCTGGCCGGCGCACGGCAGGGTGACGAGCGCTACCGCGGCCGGAGCCGGGCACTGGGCGAGCACACCGCCGCCCTGCTGCCCGACGAGGGCGCGGTGCTCACGCACTGCTGGGCCGACCTGTACCTGACCGAGACGGTGAAGGCCGCCCAGAACGCCGGCAAGCGCTTGCGGTTCTTCTGCACGGAGACCCGCCCGTACCTGCAGGGCGCGCGCCTGACCGCCGAGACGCTGGCCGAGATGGGCGTGGAGACCACGCTCCTCACCGACGGCATGGGCGCGGCGGCCTTCGCCGAGAAGCAGGTGGACGTGCTGCTCACCGCCGCCGACCGGGTCACCATGGACGGCCATGTGGTCAACAAGGTCGGGACGCTCGGCCTGGCCGTCGCCGCGCACGCGTTCGACGTGCCGTTCCTGGCCATGGTGCAGGCCCCGGACCGGCTCGCGCCCACCGCCGCCGACGTGCCGATCGAGTACCGGCCCGGTGACGAGGTGCTGCACACGCTGGGCCGGCGCACCGCCACGGACCGGGTCCGGGGCTGGTACCCGGCGTTCGACGTGACGCCGCCGAGGTTCGTCACCACCGTGGTCACCGACCGCGGCGCGTACGCTCCCGACCGGCTCGCGGAGTACTACGACAGCAAGGACGTTCATGACTGAGTGGGTCGTGCTCGACATCGAAGGCACCCTGTCCGCCACGGACCAGGTGCTGGTCACCCTCTACGACTACGCCCGGCCGCGGCTGGGGCCGTGGATCGACGACCACGCCGACGACCCGGCCGTGGTCGAGGCCGTGGCCCAGATCCGGGAACTGTCCGGTGTGGACGGTGGCACCGACGAGCTGGTGCGCGTGCTGCACGGGTGGATGGACGCCGACCAGAAGGTCACACCGCTGAAGACGTTGCAGGGCCTCATCTGGCAGCGCGGGTACGCGGTCGGCGACCTGGTCGCGGAGTTCTTCCCGGACGTGGTGCCGGCGTTGCGCAAGTGGCACGAGGACGGGGTCAAGCTCGCCGTGTTCTCCTCCGGCTCGGTCGCGGGCCAGGTCGCGTTCTTCGGCCACACCACCGAGGGCGACCTGCGCGGCCTGTTCGAGCACCACTTCGACACCGTGAACGCGGGTCCGAAGCGCGAGGCCGCCTCGTACCACAAGATCGCGGAAGCGTTGGGCTCCAACGACATCACGTTCTACTCCGACGTCCCCGCCGAGCTGCACGCCGCCGCCGAGGCGGGTTGGCGGACCGTGGGCGTGGCGCGTCCCGGCGAGCCCTACGGCGACGCGGACTTCACCCCACACCGGACGGTGAGCGCCCTGTGACCCCCGGCGAGGCGCTGGCCGCCGAGTGCGCCCGGTTCACCGCGATGGGCTGGATGCGCGGCACGTCCGGCAACCTGTCCGTGGTCGTCGACCGCGACCCGCTGCGGCTCGCGGTCACGGTCAGCGGCAAGGACAAGGGCGAGCTGACGCCCGAGGACGTCGTGATCATCGATGAGCACGGCGAGACCGACGACCCGGTCCGCGTCCCGTCCGCCGAGGCCGGTCTGCACGGCCGGATCGCGGCGGTGGCCGGCGCGGGCGCGGTGATCCACGTGCACGCCCTGGCGCCCGTCGTGGCCGCCGAGTTCTGGCCCGAGGGCGTGGAACTGCGCGACCTGGAGATGCTCAAGGGCTTCGGCCGGCAGGCCCACGACGACGTCGTGACCGTGCCGGTCGTGCCCAACAGCCAGGACATGCGCGTGCTGGGCGACGCGTTCGAGGCGGGCTTCCACAAGGACGTGCCGGCGCTCATCGTGGCCCGGCACGGCGTGTACGTGTGGGGCGACGACCTGCCCCAGGCCCGCCACCGCCTGGAGTGCCTGGAGTGGTTGCTGCGCTTCAAGGTCGAGACGAGGAGGGACCTGCGATGACGCTGCTGACCGTCTGGCCGGACACCGACCCGGGGACCGTGCTGGTGCGCACCGCCGACCCGGCCGAGATCGCCGCCGAGCTCAAGCGGCTCGGCGTGCGCTACGAGCAGTGGCCGGTGATCCCCGGTGTCACCAAGGACAACGCCCTGGAGGCCTACCGGGACCGGGTCGCCCGGGTCACCGAGTCCGAGGGCTACGTCCTGGTGGACGCGATGGAGATGACGCCGTCCGACGACCCGGAGTGGCTGGCGTCCGCGGCTCAGGCCCGGCTCAAGTTCCTGGCCGAGCACACCCACGACGACGACGAGGACCGGTTCTTCGCGCGCGGCTCGGGGATCTTCTACCTGCACGTGGACGACCGCGTGTACGCGATCCTGTGCGAGGCCGGGGACCTGTTGAGCGTTCCGGAGAACACCACGCACTGGTTCGACATGGGGACGCGGCCGGACTACGTGTCGATCCGGTTCTTCCACGACGACGACGGCTGGATCGGCAACTTCACCGGCAGCGACATCGCGACGAAGTTCCCGACCTTCGACGAGATCACCGCGTCCCGCTGACCTCACCGCCGGGTGCCGGGGAGAGGAGCTTGGTCACCTCGTCGGCGTCCTTGACGCGGCCTTGCGCTTCGAACAGCGTCAACGCCTGCCGCCAGGACGACCGGGCTTCCTCCCCGTGCCCCAGCGCCGCGTGCACGTCTCCCAAGTGCCGCAACACACTGGCCTGCTCGTAGGAGTTGTCCAGCTCCCGGTACACGTCCAGCGCGTGGTGGTAGTGCTCCAGCGCGTCGGCCGCGCGGCCGTGGTGGTGGGCGATGTAACCGAGGCTGTCCGAGGTCGCGGCTTCGCCGTCCCGGTGGCCCAGTTCCTTGTTCAACGCCAACGCTTCCGAGCAGTGCCGTTCGGCGCGTTCGTAGTCGCCGAGCCGCGCGGCCCGGTAGCCGACGTCGTTCAGGGCCTCGGCGATGCGGACCGGGATGTCCAAGGCCCGGAACAGGGCCAGTTGCGCGTCGGCGTGTGCCAACGCTCCGGCGATGTCGCCTTGGTGTTCGAGAGCCCAGGCCATCGCGCGGTGGGTGGCGGCTTTGCCGTAGTCGTCGGCGACCAGGTCGAGGGCCCGGCGCAGGTGGTGGTTGCCCTGCTCGTAGACGCCCACGTCCACCAGCGCCATGCCGACGAACCTGTGCGCGGCGACCTGCTTTTCCCTGTCCTCCAACGCTTCGGCCGCGTCGAGGGCGGCCCGCCAGACGGCCAGGTCCTCGGCGGCGTGGCCGCGGCGCAGGTGGTAGTTCGTCAAAGCCCAGGCCATGTGCCAAACCAGGTCGTGCCGGCCGAGGGCGATCGCTTGGCGGTGGGCGGCGAGGAGGGATTCGTACTCGCGGTCGAACCAGTCCATCGCCGCGGTGACGTCTTGGAGAGGGACGGCTTCGCCCGGGGGCGGCGTGATCGGCGGGCGGTGGGGTTCGATCAGGCGGTCGCCGGCGTGGGCGGTGGCGACGAAGTAGGTGATGAAGCGGTGCAGCGCGGCGGGGTCGTCGGGGGCGGTCTCGGCGGCGTAGAGGCGGACCAGGTCGTGCATCCGGTAGCGGCCGACGACGTGTTGCTGCACCAGGTGGGCGAACTCCAGTTCGCGCAACAGGGTTCGCGTGCGGGGCGGGGTGAGGCCGGCCAGGGCGGCGATCGAGCGCAGGCTCAGGTCCGCGGCCGTGGTCAGGCCCAGCAGGCCGAACAGGGCCCGGCTGTCCGGGGACAGGACCCGTAACGAGCACGCGAACACCGTGCGGAGGCTGGAACTCAGGTCGTCGAGGGCGTCCAGGCGCTGCTCGGCGAGTTCCTCGGCCAGGGCGGCCAGTGGCAGGTCGGGCTGGGTCAGGGCGCGGGCGGCGATGATGCTCAGGGCGAGGGGGAGGCCGCCGCACAGGTCCAGGAGGGCTTCCACGACGTCGGGTTCGGCGTTGATCCGGTCCGGTCCGAGGCGGGCGGTGAGGAACGCGCGGGCGTCGTGCGGGTCGAGGACGTCGAGGGAGACCGACTTCGCGCCGTTCGCGCTGACCAGGCCGACGAGCTGCTGGCGGCTGGTGACCAGGACCGCGCAGCGGGGGCCGCCGGGCAGCAGCGGGGTGACCTGGGTGGTGTCGCGGGCGTTGTCGAGGACGACCAGGATGCGCTTGTCCGCGACCAGGCTGCGGTAGAGGGCGGCTTGGGCGTCGAGGTCGGTGGGCGGGTCGGTGGCGCCGAGGGCGTCGAGGAAGGCGCGCAGGGCGTTGCCGGGCGGGACGGGGTCGCTGGTCGGGTCGAAGCCGCGCAGGTTGACGTAGAGCTGGCCGTCGGGGAAGTCGTCGGCGTGCAGGTGCGCCCAGTGCAGGGCGAGGGCGGTCTTGCCGATGCCGCCGGCGCCGCCGATGGCCGTGATGACGACCGTGCCGCCGGGTTCGGTGAGGTCGTGCAGTTCCTTGGCGCGGCCGGTGAAGAAGCGTTGCGGGGCGGGGAGTTGGCGGGGGACGGCCGGGTCCGGGCCGAGGAGCTTGAGGTGCAGGTCGCGGAGCGGTTTGCCGGGGTCGGTGCCGAGCTGGTCGGCGAGTTCGCGGCGGAGGGCGTCGTAGTGGCGCAGGGCTTCGGACGTGCGGCCGGCGCGGTGCAGGGCGGTGATGAGCTGGCCTGCGAGGCGTTCGTCGAGGGGGTGTTCCTGGGCCTGGGCTTGGAGTTCGGGCAGCAGGGCGCTGTGCCGGCCGAGGTCGAGGGCGACGTCGTTGCGGTCGAGTTCGACGGTCCGGCGCTCGGCGTGCAGGGCGTCGCGGGTGGCGTCGAACCAGGGGGAGTCGAGGCCGGCCAGCGCGTCGCCCCGCCAGAGGCCGAGGGCCTGGTCGTAGAGCGGGGCGGCTTGTTCGGGCGGGCTGGTGCGGGCGCGTTTGACCAGGTCGCGGAACCGGTGGAGGTCGGTGGTGGCGTCCAGCCGGTAGCCGGTGGGGCGGCGCTCGATGGGGAGGTGGCCGCGGAGCTTGGAGACGTACCCGTAGAGCGTTTCGCGGGCGCGCAGGGGCGGCCGTTCGCCCCAGACGCGGTCCACCAACCGGTCGACGGCGACGGCCCTGCCGTCCTCCAACAACAACGCCGCCAACACCGCCCGCTGCCGCGCGTGCCCGAGGTCGACCACCCGGTCGCCGTCCCGCGCCTCGACCGGTCCGAGCAGTCCGAACTCCACCCTTGCCGCCCCCTTGACCTGCCGGTTCAAGGTTCATCCTAGGTTCGTCCCGGATCATGGCGGCACGCTGGTTCCCACGCGGCAGCCGACGCGCACCGTGGAAAGTACGGCGGAGTCCCCCCACGATTCCGCCTTCGCAGGAGGGGACCGAAGATCCCGGCCGAGCGCCCCCCGCCGGCCGGGACCTTCGGTTGCGAACTCGCTTCCCCCGACCACCGCATGGGGGTGCGGTAGTCGGGGGAAGCGGTTTGTAAGCCAATACGCTCGCCTCATGTCTCCTTTGACCGGCCTGGCCAGGAATCCCGCCGCCCCGGCGTCCGTGCTGCCGCGGCTGCTGCCGGTCGAGGACGCGGTCATCTGGCTGCGCAACCGGGGCGCATGCTGAGGCGACGAGACCTCAGCGGCAAGCACCCGAGGATCTGCGCGCCGAGCCGGTCGCCGACCCCGCGACCCCTGGACCGCGCGGGCCTCTGACTGCAGTTACCGATGCGTAATGATGGTCGGGGTCACACCCGTCTGCGCTAACGCCCTGAAGGTGCGGCGGTCGCGGGTTTCGGCGGTCCTGTTGACCGTCGCGCTCACGGCCGCCGCGGTCACCGTGGTCGGTCCGGTCGGGTTCGTCGGCCTGGCCGCGCTTGTGATCACCAAGCTGCTCACGCCCATCGTGCCCAAGCTCGGCGTGCACCGCGTGCTGCTGCCGGTGTCCGGGCTGGTCGGTGTGCTGCTGGTGGTCGGCGCGGACGTCCTGCTGCGCGCGGCGCTGGGGTCGGCGGAGGCACTGCGCGTGCCGACCGGCGTGCCCACGACCATCATCGGCGCGGCCCTGCTGGTGTGGCTGGCTCGCCGAGGCCGGTCGTCCGGCGGTGGCGCGCGGCAGGCCCCGGGCTGGCCGGGTCGGGGGCGCCGGTTCACGCCGCCGGCTGGTCGCGGTCGGCACGGTCCTGGCGGCGCTGCTCGTCTCCGCGCCCGTCGTCGGCCTGATGTTCGGCGACCGCCTGCTGCTGCTGGGAGACCTCGTGGCGCGGTCGTTGGTCGGCGGGCGGAACGTGCGGGTGCTGCCGGTGGCGGCGGCGGTGGGGGCGGTACTGGTGAGCGCGGCGGACACGTTGGGGCGCACGGTGATCTCGCCCGCGCAGGTGCCCGCCGGACTGGTCATCGCACTCCTTGGCACGCCGTACTTCGTCCTCGTCCTGTGGCGCACAAGGGAAGCCCGCTGAATCAGGCCCTCAGGGTCTCCAGTTCGGCGGCGATGTTCGCCTTTGCCTGCGCTTCCCAGCGCTCTCGGGCCTGCGGGGTCTGGTAGAGCGGATTTCGCTGGTACAGGGCCTGAAGCACGTGGGTTCGGCCGGTTCGCCAAGCATCGTCGGAGACGTGGGCGTATTCCTCGCGAACAGCCTGCCGGTACCGCTCGTAGGACTCCGGGGACGTGCCCAGGATGGCCAGGTCGGCGTCCATCAGCAGGGCGGTCGGTTCGTCGTCGGCGGTGTGGTCGATCGTGGCGAGGACGAGGGCCGCGACCGGGGTGGGGTCCACGCCCGCTTCGCGCAGGCGGTCGGTGACCCAGGCGGCGCTGTCGCGTTCGTCCTCGCCCGGTCGGCCGTTGTAGACGACGTCGTGGGCCAGGGCCGCCAGGGTGAGGATCGCCCGGTCCTCCGGGGTCCGGTGGCCGGCCAGCGCGGCGACGTCCCTGGTCACGGCCAGGACGTGGGTCGTGTTGTGGTAGCCCCGGTGCGGTTCGGCGTACCGGGCGGCCAGGTCAGCCGACGTGCCCGGGCGCCCGCCCAGGGTCTGGACCGCCTTGTCCCACAACGCTTCCAGCATGGGGCAATCGTACGGTGAAGGCCGCGCCGCCCTCCGGGGCCGGACCGGCGGTGATCGTGCCGCCGAGCTTGGTCACCAGGCCGTGCACCAGGGCCAGGCCGACGCCCGTGCCGACCGGCCGCGACCGCTCGTACTTGGCGTGCAGGGCACCGCGTTCGAACGCGATCCGGTAGTCCTCTTCGGACAGACCGGGGCCGCCGTCCCGCACTTGAAGCACGTCGCTCAGGGCCAGCACGATCGGCCGGCCGGGCGGGGTGAGGCGGAGGGCGTTGTCCAGCAGGCCGTCCAGCACCTGGCGGAGGCGGCGCGGGTCGGTGTGGGCGGGGCGGGGGTCGGGCGGGAGTTCGAGGTGGAAGTCGACGCCCTTCGCCGCGCACCGCGCGTGCCAGACCTGCGCGGCGGACGAGACCAGGTCCCGCAGGTCGACGTCGGCGAGGTCGACGCGGAAGTCGTCGGCGCCCAGGCGGGCCAGGTCGAGCAGGTCGGTGACCAGGCGGTCGAGGCGGTGGGCCTCCTCGCCGATGGTGCGGCCGACCCGGGGCACGTCGTCACCGGACACCACGCCGTCGGCCAGGGACTCGGCGAACCCGGTGACCGCCGTCAACGGGGTGCGCAGTTCGTGCGAGACGGACAGCAGGAACTCGCGCTGGCGGGCCTCGCTGCGGGCCAGGGCGTCGGCGAGGGCGTTCACCGCGCCGCCGACCTCGGCGACCTCGGCCGGCCCGTGCTCGGGGGCGCGCAGGTCGCGGCGGCCGGTGCTCATGGTCTGGGCGACGTTCGCGGTCTGCCGCAGCGGGCGAGCCACGAGCTTGCCCAGCAGGAACCCGGCGACCGCCGCCACCAGCAAGCCGACACCCAGCGCGAACAGGATGTTGCGGACCAGTTGGCGACCCGGTCCGGCGGTCTCGGCGGGCTGCACCAGGGCGACGTTCTCCCTTACCTCGACCAGCAGGTCCCCGACCGTGCCCGACTTGCCGCCGGCCTGCCGCACCGCCCGCACGGCCTGCGGGGCGCCGGTCATCCGCCCGTTGGGACCGATCGCGACCACGTCGATGTCCTGCCCGCGCAACACCTCGACCACGCGGAGGCGGGCGTTGCGCCCCATCTCGCCGAGCTGCTCGGTGACCACGTCCGCCTGGTCGGACAGCGACGCGCGCGCCACCTCGCGGGACGCGCTGAGCACCAGCCGCGCGGACACCAGCCCGGCCACGATCACCGCCACCCCGGCGACCGCCAGGCACAGCGCCGTGATCCGGAACGCCAGACTCGTCCGCCTGTTGCCGGCCACGGGCGCGGTGCTCGTGGCGTTTGCCGTGCTCATGGCCCCTCCGCCGAGTAGCCGACGCCGCGCACGGTGCGGATCGGGTTCGGGTCGCCGAGTTTCGCGCGCAGCTGCGCCACGTGCACGTCGACGGTCCGCGTCCCGGCCGCCGCCGCGTACCCCCAGACCGCGCTGAGCAGCTGTTCCCGCGCGAACACCCGGCCCGGGTGGCGCATGAGGTGGGCGAGCAGGTCGAACTCGGTCGACGTCAGCGCCACCTCGGCCTCGTCCACCCACACCCGCCGCCGGTCGGTGTCCAGCCGGACCCGGCCCAGCACGTGCACCGCCGTGACCTGGGGCGTGCCGCGCCGCAGCACCGTCCGCACCCGGGCCACCAGCTCGCGCGGGCTGAACGGCTTGGTCACGTAGTCGTCCGCGCCCAGCTCCAGCCCCAGCACCCGGTCCACCTCGTCGTCGCGGGCGGTCACGAACAGCACCGGCGTCCAGTCGCCCGCCGCGCGCAGCGCCCGGCACACCTCGACGCCGTCCATGCCCGGCAGCCCCACGTCCAGCAGCACCGCGACCGGCTTGAGCCGCCGCACCGCCGCGAGCGCCGCCTGCCCGTCGGTCTCGACGTGCACCCCGAACCCGTCGCGGCGCAGGTAGAGCGTGACCAGCTCGGCGATCGCCCGCTCGTCCTCCACGACCAGCACCAGCCCACGGCCCTCGGGTTGCACGGCGGGAATCGTGGCACGGCGGCGGTCGCGTTCAGGTCGCCGCGCGCGTTCGGGTTCGGTAAATGTCCAGCGCGCGCTGCCAACACCGGCCGAACAAGTCGCCCAGCGAGCCGGTGGGTCAGCCCGTCGGTCGGAACCCGTGCCGACCAGCCGAAGTGAACACTTCTCGCACCACATCGGACGTCCGCATAGGCCGATCGTCGTAACGTCGGCCACGGGCGCATAACGAATTGATGGCAACCCGTATCGCCCGATCGTCCTAACCCGATAGGAGGGCGAGCGGTGGAGTTTGATGCCCACCGTCATCCCTCGACACCCTGCCGGAGTACAACCATGCGCCAGACGGCCCGCCGCCTCCTCGGAGCAGCCGCCCTCCTCGTCGCTGTGACGTCCGCCACCACCGGGGTCGCCCTCGCCGGCCCCGGCGACATCGACCCGGACACGCGGATCAGCGACCCGCGCGCCACCGTCTACGTGGGCAACCTGGAGATCAAGGACAACGTCAACGCCTGCGAGCTGGCCGGCCTGCCCGGCACCCCGTTCGACGAGAACCACGGTGTCAAGTTCGAACTCGACGGCTCGACCAAGATCGACGTCCTGGGCTTCGAGGGCCACGTCATCACCGGTGTCGTGGTGAAGGGCAGCAACGTCGCGAACATCTACGACGCGTCGAAG
The DNA here is from genome assembly GCF_031180885.1 of Saccharothrix sp. Taxonomy (GTDB): domain Bacteria; phylum Actinomycetota; class Actinomycetes; order Mycobacteriales; family Pseudonocardiaceae; genus Actinosynnema. Next base: position 77,965 of record NZ_JAPSLK010000021.1, on the reverse strand, counting down.
GTCGACCCGCTGACCGACCTGATCTCCCCGCTGAACGAGGGCGGCAACGTCCCGGACATCAGCCACTGGTTCATCTGCGCCATCGAGGACGAGGAGGAGACGCCGTCCAGCGAGACCACCACCCCGACCACCCCGACCAACCCGGGCGGCGAGAACCCGACCTCCACGCCGACGTCCACGCCGACCTCCGAGTCGTCCAGCGCGCCGGCCACCAGCGTGACCACGACCACGCCCGCCGCGGCGGCCGGGTCGAACAACGACCAGCTCGCCAGCACCGGCTTCGGCTCGATGTGGCTGCTCGTCGTGGGCCTGGCCCTGGTGGGCGCGGGTGCCGCGTTCGTGGCCTCGCCGAAGCTGCGCGGCCTGATCAAGCGCTGACCAGCTAGCCCGATGGCCCGTCCCGCACGCCGGGGCGGGCCATTCGCGCGCCCGGCGAGGCCGCGTCGGCTTGTCGCGTCGCCTTTCCCGCCGATCACGTTTTCGATCGGCGGAAAACGCGGCGCGACGAGTCGACCTCCAGGCGGCCTCGCCCGCCGCGACGCCAGTCGCGGCCGTTCAACACTGTGACGTGCGCTACCTCCCTTGATCCAGGGACCGGCCCAAACGCACCGCGCTGAACCGGTCCGTCTACGATCCGACAAGGCCTGCCCCCAGGCCTACGCCAGAACCAGACAGTGCAGGAGGCACCGTGACGGCCGTAGCCCCGCAGCCGATCGCAACGCGGCCCTTCGGGACTCGCGAGGCGGTCAAGGGTTCGTTCCTGCTGCGGATGTTCCGCACCACGGACCACAAGCAGATCGGGATCATGTACCTGGTCACCTCGTTCGCCTTCTTCATGGTGGGCGGCGCGATGGCCATGCTCATGCGGACCGAGCTGGCCCGGCCGGGTATGCAGTTCCTCAGCCAGGAGCAGTTCAACCAGCTGTTCACCATGCACGGCACGGTCATGCTGCTGCTCTACGCGACCCCGATCGTGTTCGGCTTCGCCAACTTCGTCCTGCCGCTGCAGATCGGCTCCCCGGACGTGGCGTTCCCGCGCCTGAACGCGTTCTCCTACTGGCTGTACCTGTTCGGCGGCCTGATCGTGATGGCGGGCTTCATCACGCCGGGTGGCGCGGCCGACTTCGGCTGGTTCGCCTACACCCCGCTCAGCAACGCCATCCACTCGCCCGGCGCCGGCGCCGACCTGTGGATCTCCGGTCTGGTCGTCGGTGGTCTGGGCACCATCCTCGGCGCGGTCAACATGATCACCACCGTGGTCTGCCTGCGCGCGCCCGGCATGACCATGTTCCGGATGCCGATCTTCACCTGGAACATCCTGGTCACGTCCGTCCTGGTGCTGCTGGCGTTCCCGATCCTGACCGCCGCGCTGCTGGGCCTGCTGGCCGACCGGCACCTGGACGCCCACGTGTTCGACCCCGCCAACGGCGGCGTGATCCTGTGGCAGCACCTGTTCTGGTTCTTCGGCCACCCCGAGGTCTACATCGTCGCGCTGCCGTTCTTCGGCATCGTGTCCGAGATCTTCCCGGTGTTCAGCCGCAAGCCGATCTTCGGCTACAACGGCCTGGTCTACGCCACCCTGGGCATCGCGGCCCTGTCCGTCGCCGTGTGGGCGCACCACATGTACGCGACCGGCGCGGTGCTGCTGCCGTTCTTCGCCTTCATGACGTTCCTGATCGCCGTGCCGACCGGCATCAAGTTCTTCAACTGGATCGGCACGATGTGGAAGGGGCAGTTGACGTTCGAGACGCCCATGCTGTTCAGCATCGGCTTCATCGTCACGTTCCTCTTCGGCGGTCTGTCCGGTGTGCTCCTCGCGGCCCCCGCGATCGACTTCCACGTGTCCGACACGTACTTCGTGGTCGCCCACTTCCACTACGTGCTCTACGGCACGATCGTGTTCGCGACCTTCGCCGGCATCTACTTCTGGTTCCCCAAGATCACCGGCCGGATGCTGGACGAGCCGCTGGGCAAGCTGCACTTCTGGACCACGTTCCTGGGCTTCCACGCGACCTTCCTGGTCCAGCACTGGCTGGGCAACGAGGGCATGCCGCGCCGGTACGCCGACTACCTGCCCTCGGACGGCTTCACCACGCTGAACACGATCTCCACCATCGGCGCCTACATCCTGGGCGCGTCGACGCTGCCGTTCATCTGGAACGTGTTCAAGTCCTACCGCTACGGCGAGACCGTGACCGTGGACGACCCGTGGGGCTTCGGCAACTCCCTGGAGTGGGCGACCTCCTGCCCGCCGCCGCGGCACAACTTCAAGGAGCTGCCGCGCATCCGCTCCATCCGCCCGGCCTTCGAGCTGCACTACCCGCACATGATCGAGCGGCTGCACGAAGAGGCGCACGTCACGTTCACCGGCAAGGCCATCCCGCACGAGAAGGCGACCAAGGCGCCGTCCGAGCTGGCGGGTGCGGCTGTGCAGTCGGGCACAGCGTCGGAGTCCGAGCACCCCGACCACCGGTAACCTTCAGCTCAGGTTCAACGACGAGCCCCGATCGCGCGCGGTCGGGGCTCGTCGCTGTTTGGCAGAGGAGCCACCAGTGAGCAATCCCGGCGCGACGCCCGTCCTGATCACCGTGACCGGCCCGGACAAGCCCGGCGTGTCCTCCGTGCTGTTCGCGGTGCTGACCCGGCACGGCGTGGACGTCCTGGACGTCGAGCAGGTCGTGATCCGGGGCCGCCTGGTGCTGGGCGTGCTGGTGTCCGCCGCGCGCGACCCGGAGGGGCTCCAGGAGGCCGTCGAGCAGGCGATGGCGACGGTGTCCATGCACGTCGAGGTGGAGATCGGGGCGGACTCGAAGCGGACCGCGCGGCTGGAGTCCAGCCACGTGGTGATCCTGCTGGGCCGGCCGGTGACCGCGCGCGGGTTCACCGAGGTGGCGCGGCGGCTGGCGTCGCTGGGCGTGAACATCGACGCGATCCGGGGTGTCGCCGACTACCCGGTCACCGGCCTTGAGCTGCGGGTTTCCGTCGCCGACGACACGGTGGACGCGGACGCGGCGCTGCGCGAGGCGCTGGCCGAGGTGTCCGTGCGGGTGGACCTGGACATCGCGGTCGAGCGGGCCGGGTTGCAGCGGCGGGCCAAGCGGCTGGTGGTGTTCGACGTGGACTCCACGCTCATCCAGGGCGAGGTCATCGAGATGCTGGCCGCGCACGTGGGCGTCGAGCCGCAGGTCCGCGAGATCACCGAGGCCGCGATGCGCGGGGAGCTGGACTTCGCCGAGTCGCTGCGCCGCCGGGTCGCGCTGCTGGAGGGCCTGGACGAGGCCGTGCTGGACGAGGTCGCCGGGTCGCTGGAGCTGACGCCGGGCGCGCGCACGACGGTCCGGACGCTCAAGCGGCTCGGGTTCCGGGCGGGCGTGGTGTCCGGCGGGTTCACCCGGGTGATCAAGTCCCTCGTGGACGACCTGGGCCTGGACTTCTGCGCGGCCAACGAGCTGGAGGTCGTGGACGGCAAGCTCACCGGGCGGGTGGTGGGCGACATCGTGGACCGGCCGGGCAAGGCGGTGGCGCTGCGCCGGTTCGCCGAGCAGGAGGGCGTGCCGCTGGCGCAGACCGTGGCGGTGGGCGACGGGGCCAACGACATCGACATGCTGGGCGCGGCCGGGCTGGGCATCGCGTTCAACGCCAAGCCCGCGCTGCGGGAGGTCGCCGACACCGCGTTGTCGCACCCGTTCCTGGACGCGGTGCTGTTCGTGCTGGGCGTGACGCGGGCCGAGGTCGAGGCCGCGGACGCCGCCGACGGGCTGGAGGCGGTGCGCCTGTGAACGAAATCCTGAAGATGCTGGTCGACCGGCACTACACGACCGACGAAGAGGACCCGGCGGCCGTTCGCGCGATGCCGATGGTGCTGCGCATCGAGCGCACCTCGCCGCCGTGCCGGACCGACGTGCTGGAGGCATCCGCCGCCGCCGCGATCGCCGTGTGCCTGGACCCGCGGTCCGAGCCGGGCGGCGAGTGGCACGACGAGGTCGTGGCGTGGGTGCGGGGTCGCATCCGGAAGGTGTCGCGGCGGGCGCGTGGCGCCCACTGGGAGGCCGTGCAGGCGCTGCCCGGGGTGACGATCACCGTGGGCGGGGCGCAGGTGCGGGCGTTCGTGCCGGGGCGGGTCGGCGACCTGCCCAAGGAGCTGTCCCGGTTGCAGATCTCGGGCAGCGAGCTGCCGACCGACGAGCCCGGCGAGATCCCGCCGGGGGCGCAGGTGCTGTGGCTGAACCCGCGCGTGGAGATGACCGCGGGCAAGGCGGCGGCCCAGGTGGGCCACGCGTCGATGCTGCTCGCGCCGACGTTGACCGAGGACGAGCTGGAGGAGTGGGCGGCGGTGGAGTACCGCTGCGCCGTCCGCACGCCTTCGCCCGCGGACTGGGACGCCCTGGTGGCCCGGCCGGACACGGTCGTCGTGCGGGACGCGGGGTACACCGAGGTGGACCCGGGCACGCCGACCGTGGCCGTCTTCCGGGGCTGATCAGGGCTGGTCAGACCGCCACCAGCCCGTTGAGCACGTCGACCGGGCTGACCAGCTCGACCTCGCCGGACCCGTGGAACAGCGCGTCGCCCGCCGCGAACAGGTCGTCGCCGAAGGCCTGCGCGAACTCGCGGGCGACGTCGTCGGTGGCGGGCAGCACGGTGCTCATCGACACGCCCACCGGCTCGACGGTCGGCGTGGCGGCGATGTCGGTGACGGGCACGGCGAAGAACTCGACGGTGTCGTCCCGGTCGTTCACGGTGGCCCGCGCGACGATCCGGCCGTTCTCGTTGCGCGCGTGGACGCTGTGGAAGCGCAGCTCAGCCCCGTCGGACCGGACGAACCGCAGGCCGCCGTCCGCGGTCACGTCCACCGCGCTGAGGTCCAGGGCCATCCGGCCGGTGACCGGCATCCGCACGCACCGCTGCCCGCGGACCTCCACGTCGACCGCGGGCTCGACCGCTTCGAGCGCGATCCCCTCCTCGGTCAACTCCTCCTGCGCGTCGGAGGTCGGGCAGAGCGTCGCGGTCGCGGTGCGGACCTCCAGCGACGGGAGTGGTGCCTCGGCGGCTTCCGCGACGCCGGGGGACAGCAGCAGGACGGCGACGACCGCCGCCAAACGGGCCTTCACGGTGATGGCTCCTTCCGTCTACAGTGGACGGTGGCTGAACCTAGCGGCTCCCGGCACCGACCACCGCCGGCCACGCGCGCCACGTTCCGGTGAATCAGCTCGCGAACTCGATCGTCCCGTCCCGCCGCCCGCGCGTGACCATCCGCCCGAACCCCAACGCCGCCACCGTGATCCACCCCGCGCCGACCGCCAACTCCAGTGCCAGCTCCCCAGCCACCACCGACACCGGTCCGCCGTCCACAAAGGACCGGATCGCGGCCAGCCCGTGCGTCATCGGCAGCACTGAAATGGCCCCGCGCACCCACTCCGGCCAGAACGACGTCGGCACGTTGACCCCGGTGAACGTCATCAGCACCAGGTAGCCGAGGTTCAACGCCACCCACCGCGCCGACGGGAACCCGAGCACGAACGCCGCCACGCACGTCCCGTAGCAGTAGCACGACACCCCGACCACGAAGATCATCAACGGCACGAGCCCCGCCCACGGCCACGGCAGCGCCACCCCGAACAGCGGCGGCAGGGTCAGGAACGCGATCGTCGACGCCGCCACCCCCGAACCCAGGTGCACCAGGCCCTTGCCCAGGTAGACGGTGAGGTGGGTGGCGGGCGCGGCGACCATCAGCGCCAGCGTCCCGGACTGCCGCTCGCCGACCGCCAGCAGGACGACCACGGTCGCGTCGATCGCCATGATCGCCACCAGGTTGCCGATCAGCAGGTAGTCCACCTGCTCCTGCGAACCCAGCATTCGACCGATGAGCGCGTAGAAGCACGCTTGGATCAGCAGCCGGGACAACCACCCGAACGTCCACGTCTTCCACGTGTGGAAGCCCCGGAACAGCAGCCACTGCACGACGAGCCCGTGCCGCAGGACCCTGAGCTGGTCACGCATACGCCACCGACCCCTCCGCCCGCGCCCGGCGCAGCGTCAACTCCAGTGACAGCCGCCCGCCGACCAGCGCGACCGCGCCCAGCGCGAAGATCACGGCCAACCGCCACCAGACCGCCGCGACCGGCGCCGGCGCGAGCGCGTCCCGCATGAGGTCCGCCGACCACGACAGGAACACCGCGTGCGACAGGGGTTGCAGGAAGTCCGGCAGGTACTCGACCGGCACCATCACGCCGGACAGCACGTAGACCGGGAAGCTCAGGAAGTTCTGGTAGTGCCCGTTGTCGTTGACCAGCATGAACGCGGCCAGCAGCAGCCCGGTCCCGGCCATCGCGAACAACGACGCCCCCACGGCCGCCCAGAACACGCCGGGGTGGTGCAGCGTCGGCGTCACCCCGAACACCAGCCGGCCGAGCACCCAGGTCTCCAGCAGCGGCACCACGCCCAGCACCAGCACGGCCGCCACCCGTCCCAGGTACACCGGGTGCAGGGAGGTCGGCGCGGCCAGCCCGAGTTCCAGCGACCGCGTCCACCGCTCGGTGAGCAGCACCTCCGCCGCGAGCCCGGTCGCGAAGCCCCACAACCCGATCAGGACGGGCGCGAGGAACGCGTTGGCCAGCAGGTCGGTGCGCCCCGAGTGGACCACGATCGACATCAGCATCAGGACGGTGAACGGGATCGTGCACAACGTCAGCAGGTCGTCGGGCTGCCGCCGGACCAGCCACAGCTGCATCCGCGCCCCGGTCAGGAAGAGCCGCATCAGACCCCCATCCCGCGCCGCCCGACCAGGTCCAGGTACACGTCCTCCAACCGCGGCGGCACCGCCCGCACCGACCGGACCCCGCGGTCCAGCAGGAAGTCGATCACCACCCGAGCCGCCGCCGCGTCCACCACCCGAACCCGCAACACCCCGTCCCGCCGCTCGGTGCCCACCACCCCCGGCAGCCCGTCGACGTCCACCGAGGTCTCGGCCTCCACCCACTGCTGCAACCCGGACATCTCCGCCAGCCCGCGCGGCGTCTCGGTGGCCAGCACGCGGCCCTTGTCGATCAACGTGACCCGGTCGCACACGGACTCGGCCTCGTCCATGTCGTGCGTGGTGATCAGGATCGTGCGCCCTTCCGCGCGAAGCTCCCCGATCAACCCTCGAAAATCATGCGCCGCAACCGGATCCATCCCGGTCGTGGGTTCGTCGAGCAGTATCAACCGCGGATCACCGATCAACCCCCGCGCCAGGTGCAGCCGCTGCTTCATCCCCCGCGAGTACGTCTCCACCAGGTCATCGGCCTTCTCCGCCAGCCCCAACCGCTCCAGCAGCTCGTCGACCCGACCCTTGGCCCGCGCATCGGGGATCTTGTAGAGCGCCGCCCAGTACCGCAGCGTCTGCCGAGCGGTCAGCTTCCAATAGAGCCCCCGCTCACCCCCGAACACGATCCCGATCTGCCGCCGAACGTCATCCGCCCGCGCAACGACATCCAGCCCGAACACTTCGGCAGTACCGGAGGTCGGCAGGAGAACGGTGGAAAGGATCTTGCACAACGTCGTCTTGCCCGCCCCGTTGGGTCCGAGCAACCCGTGGACCTCGTTGGACGGCACGTCGAGGGACAACCCGTCGAGCGCAACGACTTCCTCGTTCTTCCGCCGCCCCTTCCGGTAGGTCCGACCGACTTCACGCACACGGACACCCATCCGCCTCACCCCCGCACGTCACGCGGGAGAAGGTAGGCGGCCAACGCCGAGGATTTGTTGAATCCGCAGGTCAGCCCGGTACAGCCGGAGGCTTAAGACCCCTGCGCGGCGTCCAACCGCTTCAGCGCCGCCCGCACGACCTCCGGGTCATAAGTGGTCCAGAACGGCGGCAGCGAAGCCCGCAAGAACCCGCCATACCGGGCCGTGGCCAATCGCGGATCCAGAATCGCCACCACACCCTTGTCGTTCATCGACCGCAACAACCGCCCCGCCCCCTGCGCCAACAGCAACGCCGCATGCGTGGCCGCCACCGTCAGAAACCCATTACCCCCACGCGACTCCACAGCCCTCTGCCGCGCCGAAGCCAACGGATCATCCGGACGAGGGAACGGAATCCGGTCCATCACGACCAACTGCAACGCCGGCCCCGGCACGTCCACCCCCTGCCACAACGACAGCGTTCCGAACAAGCAGGTGCGCGGGTCCTCGGCGAACCGCTTCACCAACTGCCCGGTCGAGTCGTCGCCCTGGCACAGCACCGGGTACTCCAGCTTCCCCCGCAACGCCTCGGTCGCCGCCTTCGCCGCCCGCATGGACGAGAACAGCCCCAGCGTGCGCCCGCCCGCCGCGTTGACCAACTCCTCCAATTCGTCCACATAGGACGGTGGCAGCCCGTCCCGCCCGGGCGGCGGGAGGTGCCGGGCCACGTACAGGATGCCGCTGCTGCCGTGCTGGAACGGCGACCCGACGTCCAGACCCTGCCAACGCGGCTGACTCGCGTCCGACGGCGGCTCCTTGTCCGTAGCGGTCCCCTCGGCCTTCCGAGAAGCCGACGACGTGGGCAAACCCCACTGGCGCGCCAAGGTGTCGAAGGTGCCGCCCAACGTCAAGGTCGCCGACGTCAGGATCGTGGTCCGCTTGCCGAACAGCCGCTCCCGCAACAACCCGCCGACTCCCAACGGGGCGACGCGCAGGGACGGCGTCCGGTTGACCCCGGAGTCGCCGGACACCCACACCACGTCGTGGTCGTCGTCGAACGCCTCCAGGATGCGCGCCGCGCTGTCGTGCACCTCGTCCAGCAGGGACAGGGCGAGCTTGCGCGCGGTGGCGCCCTCGACGTCCTCCTTGCGGTCCGGGCCCAGGGACGTGATGCACGCGTGCGCCGCGTCCTTGGTCGCCCGCAGCGCGCCCGCCAGGGCCTGGGGGAGCGAGTCGAGGCGGCCGACCGGCGCGTCCTCCAGGATCATGCCCAGGCCGTCACTGGCCTCGGCCATCCGGTCGGCGACGGACTGGTCGATCAGCCGCCCGCACCGCCGCGCGGCCGTGGCCACCAGGGACGCGCTCAGCTCCTCGGTCGCCACCGACGTGACCCGGTCCACCAGGTCGTGCGCCTCGTCGATCACGACGACGTCGTGGTCGGGCAGCACCTGGTAGCCCTCCAACGCGTCGATCGCGAGCATCGCGTGGTTGGTGACGACGACGTCCGCCTTGCCGGCCTCGGCGCGGGCCCGTTCGGCGAAGCAGTCCTGGCCGACGGGGCACTTCGCCGCGCCCAGGCACTCGCGGGCGGTGACCGAGACCTGCTTCCACGCCTGGTCGCTCACGCCGGGGACCAGTTCGTCGCGGTCGCCGGTCTCGGTGTCGGAGGACCACTCGTGCAGCCGCTTCACCTCGCGGCCCAGGCGGGACACGGCGAACGGGTCGAACAGGCCCGCGTCCTCCGGCTCGTCCGGCGCCCCGGTGTGGACGCGGTGCATGCACAGGTAGTTGCGGCGGCCCTTGAGGATCGCGAACCGGGGCTCGCGGCCAAGTTCCTTGCGCAGGGCCTGGCCCAGGCGCGGCAGGTCGCGGTCCACGAGCTGGCGCTGGAGCGCGATGGTGGCCGTGGAGATGACGACCGTGGACTCCTCGGCCACCGCGTGCCGGATGGCGGGCACCAGGTAGGCCAACGACTTGCCGGTGCCGGTGCCCGCCTGCACGGCCAGGTGCTCGCCGGTGCGGATCGCGTGCTCCACCGCCTCGGCCATCGCGAGCTGGCCCTCGCGCTCGGCTCCGCCCACCGCCTCCACGGCGACGGCGAGCAGCGTTCTGGTGTCGGGGATCGCGGTGGTGGACGGCACGGCGAAGACGGTACCCGGCGACACCGTCAGAACTCGGCCGGCACTCGCCTTCCACATCGGAACTCGGCCGGCACTGGTTCCCGGCCGGTACTCGCCTTCCCACGCCAGTACCCGGCCGAAGCACGCCCTCCCCGCGTCAGAACGCGGCCGGCACGCGCCTTCCCACGTCGACCGCGGCCTCCCGGTGCTCTTCGCGGAGCGCGCGGCCCGGGTCGTGGCGCGCCACGACCCAGGCCGGGTGCCGTCTCGCCCGGTAAGGCGACGTGGTCGGTCACTTGCGCTTCACCAGCGCCCACGCGGCCGGCAGCAGGCCCGCGGCGAGGGCGATCTTGACGGCGTCGCCGATGAGGAACGGCGTGACACCCAGGGCCAGCGCCTTGCCGAAGCCCACGTTCGCGGCGGCCATCAGCCACGGCACGCCGAACGCGTAGATCACCAGGTTGCCCAGCGCCATCGTGCCGACCGTGCGCAGCGGCGTCCGGTCACCACCCCGCGCGGCCAGGTGGCCGACCAGCACGCCCGCGAACACGAAGCCCACGACGTACCCGAGCGAGGCGGGCATCCCCGAGGACGCGCCCTGGAACCACGGCACCCCGGCGACCCCGGCGATCAGGTACAGCACCATCGACGCCCCACCGCGCTGCCACCCGAGGGCGGCCCCCACCAGCAGGGCGGCGAACGTCTGCCCGGTGATCGGCACCGGGCTGCCCGGCACCGGCAGCGCGACCTGGGCCGCCAAGCCGGTCAACCCCGCGCCGGCCACGACCAGCGCGACGTCACGGGCCAGCGAACCCGGCACGAGGTCGGCCAGCACGCGGCGACCGGGGACAGCGAGGACGGACACAGTGACCTCCCGTGGATCGACTTCGTCTGCGGAGGTTAACCGCCGATCACATGTTCGGTCTTTGTCGAAGCTCTACAAAGTCGCGGATCTCACGTGTCCAGCGCCACCTTCCCCGTGGCGCGCTCGGTGTTGCGCCGGGTCTTGGTCCAGCCGTTGCGACCGCGCACCAACCGCGTCAGTGCACGCCACGACGTGATGTAGAAGGTGTAGATGTACAGGGCGTAGCCGAAGCCGTAGACCAGCGCCCGGCTCCTGCTGACGGTCGGCTCGCAGCGCGCCCGGTACACCGGCCCCCACAGCACGAACGGCAGCAGCCCGAACGACCCGTACACCGCGAACAGGATCCACGCGCCCTCCGCCAGCCACTGCCACACCTCGGCCGGTGACGTCACCGCCCGGTGCGCCAGGAGCACCAGCGGGACGGGGTAGATCAGGGTGCCGAGCAGTTGCAGCCACGGTTGGGCCAGGTAGTACATCATCTCCGCCGCGCCCAGCGTGGTCAGGTGCGGCGATTCCCAGATCCGGCGGACGTACCGCATGCACTGCATGGTGCCCTGGCCCCAGCGCGTCCGTTGCGCCAGGAACCGCCGCAGGCTGTAGAGACCTTCCTGCTGCACGTGGGTGTCCATGGAGAACCCGGTCCGCCAGCCGGCGGTGAGCAGGTGCACGCCCAGTTCGAAGTCCTCCAGCAGCGACCCGCGCCACGGCCGACCACCCGGCCCGGCGATCGCGTCCAGCGCGGACAGGCGGGTGAACTGGCCGTTGCCGCCCATGGAGATCGTGCCGGTGACCCCGCGGGACAGTTGGATCGCCGCGATCGCCGTCCGGAACTCCAGGTCCTGCATGCGGACCAGCAGCGCGCTGAACACCGACCGCCACCACCGCACACCGCTCTGCCGGACGCCAGTGTTGACCATCCGGACGTCGACCTGCACGGCGCCGATCGTCGGGTCGCCGAACAGGTGGTCCGCCGCGCACACCTCCAGGCAGTTGGGCGCGGGCCGGCCGTCGGCGTCCACCACGACCACCACCGCGCGGTCGGCGTCGGCGTGCCGGCCCATCCACAGCTTGAGGGTGCGGTAGGCGTCGTTGAGGGCGTCGCCCTTGCCGGTGCGGGCGTTCGGGCGGTAGCGCCGGACGAGGTGGATGTGCTTGTCACCGCGGAAAGCCCTTACCACGCCGACGGTGGCGTCGTCGGAGTCGTCGTCGATGACCCAGACGTGCGCGATGGGGAACGTGCTGCGCAGGTAGCGGACGGTGTCGCCGATGACCGCCTCCTCGTCCCGGCAGGGCACCAGGAAGTGCCACTCGAACCGGTCGGGGCGGCCGGTCGGCGCGGGCTTGTGCCGCAGGTAGGGCACGACGATGAGGAAGACGTAGGTCAGGAACGCGACGCTCATCGTGAGGGCGAGGGCCTGGGTGAAGCCCAGGACGACGTCGAGGCTCACGTCCGGGGGGCTCACTTCCGGGTGGCCAACCAGACGAACGCCACCAGTGCCGCCGCGCCGCCGAAGACGCTGACCATCGAGCCGAGCAGGGTGTGGCCCCAGTAGTAGCCGGTGTCCACGCCGAGCGCGTCGACCAGGCCCACCAGCGTCAGCACCCGCAGCTGGTTGACCACCACGACGGCCGTGGTGGCAACGGCAAGCGCGGAGAGCACCCGTCTGGTGATGCGCGGTCGCAGGGCGATCATCACCGCGCCGACCAGCAACAACGGCAGGACGAGGAACGCGGACGTGCACTCCGGCGTCATGCGCAGGCCCAGCGGCGTGTCCGAGCCGAGTCCGAAGTAGACGGTCTGGCGCTCCGCGACCACCGCGACCCCGTCGTTGCTCAGGACGGTCAGGACCAGTCCGGACAACGCGATCTCGACCGTCCGGTAGGCGCGGTGCAGCAGCACCAGCCCGGCGGCGGCCACCACCAGTGCGACGACCACCACCCGGTTGAGGTGTTCGGTCCGGGGCACGGCAAACGCCACGGGAGAGTCCTTTCATCCGTCCGGGGACCGCCCGATCGGGCTACCCGAAAGGTCATCGGCGGCTTGGCTGGTGGTCCTCACTGCCGGATCGGGTGAGAACACGAGGGACTTTCAGGCGGCTGATCGACTCTGCGTGTCCGCAGTTGGGCGGTTCGAGTGGACGCCGTCCCCCTTTACGGTCAGCAACCCTTAATCCGACGGGTGGAACGCCGATAGGGGCAATTGCTCGCACCGTGCACTCCCCGAGGTGCCCGACGCGCCCCGCCTGGCCCTGCTTCTCCCGGTTGATCGGTGGGGACGTCGAGTCGCGAGCCCGAGAACGTCCCGAGAGAGGAGATCCATGCGTGTGCGAATGACGGGCTTGGCGGGTCTGACCGCCTTGGCCGCCCTGCTGGCCGGCGCCACGCCCGCGTCCGCCGCCCCCGGTGACGCGTCCGCCTACGCAGCGAAGCTGGAGCTGGCGTTGCTGGGCGGGAGCGCGGTGTCGGCGGGTCCGTTCGCCGCCGCCGACGCGAACGGCCCGACGTCGGGCACGTTCGCCGCGGTCGACGTGCCGGGCGTGCTGAAGACCGGCGTGCTGGACGCGTCGGCGACCCGCGACGACAAGACCGGCGGCGTCCACTCGCGGGCGGTGACGGCTGACGTGCGCCTGGACCTCCTGGCGTCGGCGGCGGGCCCGATCACCGCCGAGGTCGTCGAGGCCCGGTGCGACGCGACCCAGAAGGGCGTGACCGGCGGCAGCGAGCTGGTCGGCCTGTCCCTGGGCAAGCTGGGCACGGTCGATGCGGAACCCGCGCCCAACACCGTGGTCGACGTCGACCTGCTGGGCGTGGACATCGCGAAACTGGTGTTCAACGAGCAGATCCGCAACAAGGACGGCAGCCTGACGGTGAACGCGGTCCACCTGACGTTGATCGGCGGCGTGCTGGGCGCGTTGGGTTCGGGTGATGTGGTCGTGTCGTCGGCGACGTGCGGCCCGGCCGGCCTGCCGATCCCCATGGCGTCGGGTGCGGGTCTGTGGATCGGCCTGGGTCTGCTGGGCCTGGTCGCGGTGCCGACAGGTGCGGTGGTCCTGCGCCGCCGTCAGGCGATGGCCTGAGGGGCGGTCGGCGTGTACAAGGTCCCCGGAACCGGGGTCGCCGTGGGGACGGGCGTGGGCTCGTTGGCGGCGACCGGTGCGAGCGTGACGTGGTGGGTGGTCGCAGCCGTGGTGCTGCTGGTGGCAGGCACCCTCCTGACCCACGCCACCCGCCGCCGCCGATCCCCCCAAACCCCCTGATGCCGGCGGCGCCCGGCGGCACTGCCCCAACTCCCCGGGCGCCGCACCCCACCCGTACTCCGACCACACCCCGCGTCTCCCATACCCCACCCCGCCGCCGCTGCACCCACGCCACCTCCCTCGGCGTGGGCGCAGCGCGGCCCCACCCAGTCCCACCACCCGCTCGGGCCACCCGCTCGGGCCACCCGCTCGGGCCACCCGCTCGGGCCACCCGCTCGGGCCACCCGCTCGGGCCACCCGCTCGGGCCACCCGCTCGGGCCACCCGCTCGGGCCACCCGCTCGGGTGGCTCGCTCGGGCGCTCGCTCGGGTGGCTCGCTCGGGCGGCCCGCTCCCGCCCCTGTGCTCCGGCGTGGGTGCGGGGCGCCATCACAACCGGGTGCGCGTCCGGAGCACCCCGCCCCACGCCCGCCATGCGGAGCACTTCCGCCCCGCTCCACTTCCGGCGTGCGTGCGGGACAGGTCCGCCCCACTACCGGCGTTCGCCGCCGCCCCGCGCCCCGGCGGTCGCCTCCACCCCACTACCGGCGGTCGCCGCCGCACCGCGCTCCAGCGGTCGCCGCCGCCTCGCCTCCACGCCCCGTCCCGCACCTGGTCCCGTCGCGCTGGCAGGCCCAGCCCCACCGGGCTCGCGACCTCTGTCTGCCCAACCCGGCCCCTCGATTCGCGCATTCCGCCCGGTGCCTGCGGTGGGCGAGCCCAGGCGGGCGGGGGTGGTCGGCGGTGGCGTGTGCCGGGGGCGCTGGCGGGGCGCAGGTGGCGGCGGGGTGCTCGGTCGGGAGGGTGCGGCGGGTGGTGGGAGCGGGTGGCCGGTGCCGGGCCCGCGTTCCTTTCTCTCCACGGGACGCGTGGCGCGTGGTTTGGTCGCAGATCCTGTATGTCGCTCGATGGGGTGATGTTGCGCCGACTGTCCTGAGTGGTCTGTGAAGTGCCTTCCACCGTACCCGAGATGGGTGGGAGGTTCCCTGCTGACAGAGGAGTCTGGTGAAGGAAGTTCTGCTGCTCGCGGGTACCCGACCCGAAGCGGTGAAGATCGCACCGGTGGCCCTGGCGTTGGCCGACCACCCGGTGCTGCGGCCCACGATCGTCCACAGTGGACAGCACGTGGGCATGGTCGAGCAGGCCCTGAATGCCTTCGATCTCAAGGCCGATGTCGTCCTCGAAGTCCCGCGGATCACGGGTAGTCAGGCCGAGTTGTTGTCACGGCTGGTGCCTGCGTTCGACGAAGTGTTGCGGGTCCGCGATCCGGCCGTTGTCGTTGTGCAAGGGGATACCACCACTGCCCTGGCGGGCGCGTTGGCCGCGTTCTACCGGGGGATCGCGGTCGTGCACCTCGAAGCGGGCCTGCGGACGGGGGATCTCGGTGGGCCGTTCCCGGAAGAAGGCACGCGGCAGATGATCGCCCGGATCGCCGCCCTCCACCTCGCGCCCACGGACGACGCCGCGTCGGCGTTGGTCAGCGAGGCCCCGCCCGTCGCGGAGATCGTGGTCACAGGGAACACCGTGGTGGACGCGGTGCGGCTGGTGGCCGAAGCCGATCTGCCCGCACGGGACCCGGTGTTGGTGGACCTGGAAGCGCAGCTCGACGCGACCGGTGGCCGGTTGGTGCTCGTGACCGTGCATCGGCGTGAGTCGTGGGGTGCACCCCTGGAACGGGTGCTGCACGCGGTCCGCGCGCTGGCCGACCGGCACCCGGACATCCGCGTGCTCCTGCCCGTCCACCCCAACCCCACCGTTCGCACGGCGGTCCGACGCGTGCTGGGCGACCACGGGCGGATCGTCGTCTGCGAGCCGTTGGACTACCCCGACATGGTGCGCGCCCTGCGACGCTCCTCCTTGATCATGACCGATTCCGGCGGCCTGCAAGAGGAAGCGCCGACGTTCGGCGTGCCGGTGCTGGTCCTGCGGTCGACCACGGAACGGATGCCGGCGGTCGACGCCGGGTGCGCCTGGCTGGTCGGCACCGACGTCACGCGCATCCTCGCCGAGGCCGGCTGGGTGCTGGGCTCGCGGCTGCGGCTGCCGCCGGGGCGCAACCCGTTCGGCGACGGGGCCGCCGCGCGCCGGGTGCGGGCGGCGTTGGAAAGGCTGGTCGGGTTGCCGGTGGCGTTTTCGACGGCATTGCCGATGCGCATTCCGTCCTGATCGTCCTGATCGACCCGCTTGTTGCACAGAACTGGCCGATTGCGGGGCGTTATCAGTCACCCGATCGTGTATTCCATTTCCACTCCCGAGTGATGTCCCCGGCGAATCGTCAGCGCGCGTCGGCCCACTGACGATTACTTGGGGGAATAGCGTCACGAGAAGGGCAACCCATGATGCACATCATCGCGCGCCGGGCCGGGGCGGTGGCCGCGGCGCTCGCGATCGGCGCGGCGGGCACACCCGCGCTCGCGGCGGGACCGGCGGGCGTCGCGTCCACCGGCTCGGCCGACTTCACCAAGGCGGACCAGCAGGTCGTCCTGCCGCCGCAGGCGCGTTGCGCGGTCGAGGGTCCGACGACCGCGTCGTCCCCGGCGATCACCCGGCCGGGCATCAAGTTCGGCCCCGGCGAGTCGTCGTGCACCACGACGGTGGTCAACCCGGACGACCAGACGACCACCACGAAGTCCGAGGCCAACGGCACCGGCTTCGAGTTGTCCGCGCTGATGTCCGCGGGCGGCCCGCGCCTGAAGGTCGGCAAGTGGAAGGTGACCTGCGACGCGACCGACGCCGGCACCACCGCGGGCTGGTCGCTCGGCGGGCTCAGCGGGTTCCCCGGCCTGCCCGAGCAGATCCCGAACAACTACGTGCACGAGGTGAAGAGCACGGCGGGCACGGTGCTCGCGCGGGTGACGTTCAGCGAGGTCGTGCTGCCCGAGCCGAACGACGGCAGCATCGCGCTGACCCTGATGCACTTCCGCTTCACCGAGGAGTCCGGCGTGAGGGGGACGGTCAAGGTCGGCGAGACCGCCTGCGCGCCCACGCCGTAAGAGCAACGAGGGCAGCGCGTCGCGGGGGTGCTCCCGAGCTGAGCACCCCCGTACGCGCACTCAACCACCGGGGTACGACAAAGCCAGGCATGGCGGTCAGGGAAGCACGCGACGACCGCCAAGCGGTTACGGAGGTGCGCGGCGACCGGCCAAGCGGTTACGGAAGCGCGCGGCGACCGGCCAAGCGGTTACGGAAGCGCGCGACGACCGGCGAGGCGGTGACCGGCGTGCCGGTCAGGGAATCACGCCACGACCGGGGTGCCGGTCAGCGAAACGCCTGCCTCGCGGAGCTGGGTCAAAGCCGTGTCCACGGTCGGCGCCGCCACGCCCGCCGTCAGGTCCAGCAACACAGTGGTGCTGAAGCCCGCCGCCGCCGCGTCCAGCGCCGTCGCCCGCACGCAGTGGTCGGTCGCGATCCCCACCACGTCCACCGACGTCACGCCGCGCGCCCGCAGCCACTCCGCCAAGCCCTCACCGCTCCGCGCCGTCCCCTCGAACCCCGAGTACGCCGCCGCGTGCGCCCCCTTCGAGAACACCGCCTCCACCGGCGTCACGTCCAACTCCGGGTGGAACGAGGCGCCCGGCGTCCCGGCCACGCAGTGCACCGGCCACGAGTCCACGAAGTCCGGGTTCGCGCTGAAGTGCGCGCCCGGGTCGATGTGGTAGTCCCGGGTCGCCACCACGTGGTCGTAGCCGCCCGACGCGAGGTGCGCCGAGATGGCCGCCGCCACCGCCGCGCCCCCGGCGACCGGCAGCGACCCGCCTTCGCAGAAGTCGTTCTGGACGTCCACCACGATCAGTGCCTTGGCCATCTGCAACTCCCTACAGGAACGTGGTCGGGATGGCGGGTTCGCCGCGGGACAGCTTCAGACCCTCCCACGGCACGCTCACCAGCGCGGCGCGCAACCGCTCCCGGCTCTCCGCCAGCGTGTCGAGCCCCTCCACCCGTTGTCCACCGCGGATCAGCGGCACGGGCAACACCCGGTCGTGCGGCCCCAGCGACAGCGGCTCCGCGGCGGGGTGCACGACCTCCTCCAACGCGGTCCCCGTCTCCTTGTGCCGCCGCACCGCGCTCTTGCCCCCGCCACGGGACTCCTTGTGCGACGAGCGCTTGGCCACCGGACGACCGCCGACCTCGACCAACTTGTAGACCATCCCGGCGGTCGGCGCACCCGACCCCGTCACCACTGACGTGCCCACGCCGTAAGCGTCCACGGGCTCGGCGCGCAGCGCGGCGATGGAGTACTCGTCCAGGTCGCCCGACACGACGATCCGCGTGTTCCGCGCACCCAGGGAGTCCAGCTGGTCACGGGCCTGCCGCGCCAGCACGCCCAGGTCGCCCGAGTCGATCCGGATCGCCCCCAGCTCGGGACCGGCGACCTCCACCGCGGTCTTGATGCCGTTGGTGATGTCGTAGGTGTCGACCAGGAGCGTCGTGCCCGGCCCCAGCGCCTCGACCTGGCTCCGGAACGCCGACTCCTCGCTGTCGTGCAGCAGGGTGAACGCGTGCGCGCACGTGCCCGCGGTCGGGATGCCGTGCCGCCGCGCCGCCTCCAGGTTCGACGTCGCGGTGAACCCCGCCAGGTACGCGGCGCGCGCCGAGGCCACCGCGGCGTCCTCGTGGGTGCGGCGCGAGCCCATCTCGATCATGCGGCGGCCGTTGGCGGCGCCCACCATGCGGGCGGCGGCGGAGGCGATCGCGCTGTCGTGGTTGAGGATCGACAGGGCCAGCGTCTCCAGCACCACGCCCACGCCGAACGGGGCCCGCACGGACAGGATCGGCGACCCCGGGAAGTACAGCTCGCCCTCCGGGTACCCGTCGACGTCGCCGGTGAAGCGGTAGCCGGCCAGCCAGTCCAGCGTCGCCCGGTCGACCACCCCGGTGCGCGCCAACAGTTCCAGCTCGGCCTCGCCGAAGCGGAACGCCTCGATCGCGTCCAGCAGCCGCCCGGTGCCCGCGACCACCCCGTACCGCCTGCCCTCCGGCAGCCTGCGGGCGAAGACCTCGAAGACGCACGGCCGGTCGGCGGTGCCGTCGCGCAGGGCAGCGGCGAGCATCGTCAACTCGTAGTGGTCCGTGAACAGCGACGTCGACATGAGCCAGAAGCCTAGGCTCGGGCGCCGCGCGGAGGCGGCAGGTGGCCCTATGGGCTCCGCCACGGACCGGAACATGACACCATTGGCGGTATGACCACGCCCGTCGAGCATGAGCGGACGCAGGTTGACCCGTCGCCGGTGGACGTCCGCACGGAGGACCGTCCCTGGCAGACGCTCGTCTGGAACGACCCGGTGAACCTGATGTCCTACGTGACGTACGTGTTCCAGAAGCTGTTCGGGTACAGCCGGGACCACGCGACGAAGTTGATGCTGGACGTGCACCACAAGGGCAAGGCGATCGTGTCATCCGGTTCGAAGGACAAGGTGGAGGCGGACGTGGCGAAACTGCACGCGGCCGGCCTCTGGGCGACGATGCAGCGTTCGTCGTGAGGAAGTGGACGCGGGCCGGCGACGCGGTGGTCGGCCGCTTCGACCGGCAGGAAGCCGCCGTGGTGCGCGGTCTGGTGAGCCAGATCCAGGACATGCTCCTGGCCCGCGCCGAGGAGGCGCCCCAGGACGAGTTGGCGCAGCTGACCGGCATCCGGACGGGGCCGTCGACCCCGCCGGACGACCCGATCCTGGGCCGGCTGCTGCCCGACTTCCACCGCCTGGACCCCGACGCGCCCGATCCGGCCGAAGTGGACTCGGCGAACGCCCTGCGCTCGCTGCACGAGCCGGACCTGCTGGACGCCAAGACGGCCGCCGCCGCGGTGGTGCTGGAGACGTGCCCGGCCGACGGCGGCGAGGTGCGGCTGGCGTCCGCGCAGGCGGAGGCCTGGCTGGCGGCGCTCAACGACGTCCGCCTGGCGCTGGGGACGGCGCTGGACGTCCAGGAGGACATGCCCGACGAACTCCCGCCCGACGACCCGCGCTCGCCGCACCTGGGCGTCTACCACTGGTTGACGTGGGTGCAGGAGACGCTGGTCGAGGCGGTCATGGACTGATGCTGTTCGGACGGGTGGCCGGGGCGGCGGTCGTGCTGGCCCCCGGCGGGGTGGTCGCGGGCGTCGACACCCGCGGCGCGCCCGTGGGGACCCGGGAGTTGGACCTGCTCGACCCGTCCGCGCTGGTGCAGCGGGTCCACGGGGTCGTCGTCTCGGAGTCGGCCGCCTCGGCCAACGGGGTCGTGCGGTGGCTGGCCGAGCGCGGGCACGGGTTCCCGGTGGCCGGCGGGGTGGTGCCCATCGTGTGCGGGGCGTCGGTCGGCGGGGTCGGCGAGGACGTCGGGTACCCGGCCGGCGAGGCCGCGGTCGAGGTCGCGGTGCCCCCTGCGGTCGTCCTGGTGGGGGACACGGCGGCGACCGTCGTCGTGGTGGACGCCGACCTGGACAAGGCCGGGTGCCGGCGGGTGGCGATGTCGGCGCAGGACGGGCTGGTCCGGGCCGGGGTGCGGGTGCCGTCGACGGTGTTCGCGCTGGCCACCGGGGTGGCGACCGGGGTGCCGCTGGACGCGCTGTGCACCGCGGCGGCGAACGACGTGTTCGCGGCGGCCGGCTGAGGTACCCCGTCCGGTATGAGCCGGGTATCGCGGGTTTTGCGGTGGGTTGAGGAGAACAAGGCGCTCGACCGGGCGGCCGGGGCGTTGGCGGAGGCCATCCCTTCGGGCATCCGCAGTTCCCGGTTGCTGCGCGGTGAGCCGTTGGGCCACCCCGCGCACCCGGCGGCGGTGCTGGTGCCGTTGGGCATGTACGCCGCGTCCAACGTGCTGGACCTGCTGCCGGGGGAGGGCAAGGCCGCACGCCTGCTGATCGGGGTGGGGCTCGCGACCGCGCCGGTCGCGATCGCTACGGGGTTGGCCGAGTACGCCACCCTCGACGAGCGGCAGCGCCGGACCGCGTTCGTGCACTTGGCGACCAACGTGGCAGCCAACCTGCTCTACCTGACGTCGTTCCGGCTGCGCGGCCACGGCTTCGGGGTCGTCGGGCGGGCCGTCTCGGGGATCGGGATGGGCGTGCTCACCGCCGGCGGGCTCCTCGGCGGGCATTTGGCCTACTCACAGGCGGCGGGGGTGGAGCGCGAACCGGCGTAGTGCGGGTTCTCACACAGCGGGACACCTTCCGCCACCACGTAGGATGGAGGCGTGCTGGTGATCCGCCGTGACCTCGTCGACGCGATGGTGGCGCACGCCCGTCGTGACCACCCCGACGAGGCGTGCGGCATCATCGCGGGCCCCGAGGGCTCCGACCGCCCCGAGCGGTTCATCGCCATGGACAACGCCGAGCGCTCCCCGACCTTCTACCGGTTCGACTCGATGGAGCAGCTCCGCGTCCACCGCGAGATGAGCGCCAACGACGAAGAGACGATCGTCGTCTACCACTCGCACACCGCGACCGAGGCGTACCCGTCGCGGACCGACGTGTCCTACGCGAGCGAGCCGCAGGCGCACTACGTCCTCATCTCCACCCGGGACCCCGAGACGCACGAGCTGCGCTCCTACCGGATCGTCGACGGTGTCGTCACCGAAGAACCGGTCGAGGTCGTCGAGTCGTACATGTTCGCCCACACGGGCGCGGACGACACCCCCGACTGTCCCTGAGCGCGCGTCCTCACGCTCGATCCCGAAAAAGTCCCGGCTCCTCTACCGGAGGTCCCAGCATGGCTGTCACCGTCTCCATCCCCACGATCCTGCGCACCCACACCGGCGGGCAGAAGTCCGTCGAGGCCACGGGCACCACGCTCGCGCAGGTCATCGACGACCTGGAGAACAACCACGGTGGTTTGAAGGCGCGCCTGGTCAAGGAAGGCTCGCTGCACCGGTTCGTCAACGTGTACGTCAACGACGAGGACGTCCGCTTCGCGGGCGGTCTCGACGCGACGGTGAAGGACGGCGACACCGTCACGATCCTCCCGGCCGTCGCCGGGGGCTGATCGCGGTGGCCCGGTACGAGTCGCTGCTCGACGCGGTCGGCGGCACGCCCCTGGTGGGGCTGCCCCGGCTGTCGCCGTCCAAGGACGTGCGGCTGTGGGCGAAGCTGGAGGACCGCAACCCGACCGGCTCGATCAAGGACCGCCCCGTCCTGATGATGGTCGAGGAGGCCGAGCGGGAAGGCCGCCTGCAGCCCGGCTGCACGATCCTGGAACCGACGTCCGGCAACACCGGCATCGCGCTGGCGATGGTCGCGAAGCTCAAGGGCTACGGGCTGGTCTGCGTGATGCCGGAGAACACCTCCGCCGAGCGCAAGCAGCTGCTCCAGGCCTACGGCGCGCGGATCGTGTTCTCACCGGCGGCGGGCGGCTCCAACCAGGCCGTCGCGCGGGCGAAGGAACTCGCCGCCGAGCACCCCGACTGGGTGATGCTCTACCAGTACGGCAACCCGGCCAACCCCGGTGCGCACTACGAGAGCACCGGCCCGGAGATCCTCAAGGACCTGCCCACGATCACGCACTTCGTGGCGGGCCTGGGCACCACCGGCACGCTCGTCGGCGTCGGCCGGTACCTGCGCGAGCAGAAGCCGGACGTGCAGGTCATCGCCGCCGAACCGAGGTACGGCGAGCTGGTGTACGGCCTGCGCAACCTCGACGAGGGCTTCGTGCCCGAGCTGTACGACGCCGAGGTGCTGACGGGCCGCTACTCCGTCGGCTCGTACGACGCCCTGCGCCGGACCCGGCAGCTGCTGGAGGTCGAGGGCATCTTCGCGGGTATCTCGACCGGCGCCATCCTGCACGCGGCGCTGGCCGTGGCGGAGAAGGCCGCGCAGCGCGGTGAGCAGGCCGACGTGGCCTTCGTCGTGGCGGACGCGGGGTGGAAGTACCTGTCCACCGGCGCGTACGCGGGGACGTTGGACGAGGCGGCCGAACGGCTCGACGGCCACCTCTGGGCGTGACTTCACCCGGTGGGGAGCCCTTCGCCGGGCTCCCCACCTTTCACGTTCGGCTGCGTTCCCGGATGCGTTACCGGGATGCGTTCGGGATGCCGGAGTGCTTTTCCGTCTCGTTCGGATGAATTGCCCGAGTGGTTTTGGTCCACCCGGTTTCCGCAATTTTGCCGTGCCCGCGGACTGCTATCGTTTCGACCATGCAATTGACCGTCCTCGGCTGCGCGGGAAGTGCTCCCGGACCCGATCTGCCCACGTCCGGGTACCTGGTCGAGGCGGGTGGCGTGCGGCTCGCGGTGGAGCTGGGCGGCGGGGTTTTCGGGGCGCTCCAGCGCTACTGCGACCCGTACCGGCTGAACGCGGTCCTGCTGTCGCACCTGCACCTGGACCACTGCGCCGACTTCAGCGCGCTGACGACGTACCTGCGCCACCACCCGTCCCCGCCGCCGTCGTTCGGCCGGCTGCCGGTGTTCGCGCCCTCTCACGCGCCCGGGCGGCTGGCCAACGCGCACGCGTCGTCGGAGGAGGAGCTGGCGTCGCTGCGGTTGACGGACACCTACGACTTCGTGCCGTTGCAGGCGGGTCGGTTCGAGGTGGGGGAGGTGTCGGTCGACGTGGCGCCGATGCGGCACATCTGCGAGGCGTACGCGTTCCGGGTGGGGATCGCGGGGAAGTCGCTGGTGTTCACCGGGGACACGGTGCCTTGTCCCGAGTTGGTGGAGCTGGCGCGCGGGGCGGACTTGCTGTTGGCGGATGCGGCTTGGCGGGAGCAGGCGGGGCGGGCGAACTACCTGCACATGAGCGGGCACGAGGCGGGGGCGGTCGCGGCGGAGGCGGGGGTGGGGCGGTTGGTGCTGACGCACGTGCTGCCCTGGTCGGACCGGGACGGGGTGTTGACGGATGCGACGGAGTCTTTCCCGGGGCCGGTGACGTTGGCCGAGCCGGGCGCGGTGTACACGGTGTAGCGCGGCGGGCCAGCTGGCCGGTCTGTGCGGCGGGGTTGTCGATCGGTCTGTGGGCCGGGACTGCCGGCCGATTGGTCTGTCGGCTCCGGCCGGTCTGTCGTCTGCCGGTCGGCCGGCGGAATTGTCGGTGCCTGCCGGAAGAATGAGCCCCGGGGGCGCTGAGATCGGGATTGTCGTACCCCGGTGAGATAATGGAACCGGGGGCGGCAGCCAGTCCAGTGCGTGCGGCTTGTCGGTGTCGGGCAGGCGTGTTCGGGCCGGGTGCGATCCGCCAGTGACGTCGAACCCGAGTCCGCCGGCCTGAGCCGGGACGTCAGCCGGCGAAGGAGTGGGACATCTGGCCCTCGCCCGCGCCCCCGATGACCAACACCGAACCGGCCAACTCGGTCAGAGCCTCCCCCGACAACCCCGACCGCGCCGTCGTCACGTACAGATCGGTCAAGTCCGGCCCACCGAACGCACACGCAGTCGGCTGCCCCACCGGCAACTCGATCTCCGTGTCCAACCGGCCATCCGGCGTGTACCGCCGCACCGCCGACCCACCCCACAGCGCCACCCAGATCGCACCGGAAGCATCGACGCACAACCCGTCCGGCAACCCCCGGTCCACCTCCACCACCGTCCGCCGGTTGACCGCGCTGCCGGAGTCGCGGTCGTAGTCCAGCACGTCGATGCGGCGGGTGGCGGAATCCACGTAGTACATGGCTGTCGCGTCGGGGCTCCAGCCGATGCCGTTGCTGACGCGCACGTTGTCCACGACCACCTTCGCGTCACCGCTCGGCTCGACCCGCACCAGCCAACCGCCCGGGTCCTCGTCGTAGCGCATGGTCCCGGCCCACAGCCGCCCGGCCGGGTCGACGGCCGCGTCATTGCCGCGGTAGCCGTCGCGGGCCCAGTAGACGAGCCACGTCTTGGTGCCGTCCGGGTCCACCAACGCGATGCCGTCGCGCAGGTTCAGCACCAGACCGCCGCGGGTGCGGGGCTTGGCGGCACCCACGTGCTGGGGGACGTCGAGCACCGCGTCCTCGTCGCGGGATGGGGAGTAGCGGTGGACCTCACTCCTGAGAACGTCGACCCACAGGAGGGTGCCGCTGCCGTGGTCCCACGTCGGACCTTCTCCCAGTTCGGCTTCCGCCCGCACCGCAACGTCGATCGACACCGGACCAGCGTAGGCGTCGGCGGAGCCCCGTCTGACCGCATCGATGTGACTTGCTACACCGTCGAGACGGGGATTCCACCCGGATGGCCGCGTCGGAGACGACGAGCCAAAGGACGGCCAACCATCCGGCGCGGCCGACTGGTGGTACCGGCAAGGACGTCGGACGGGGGAGCGGTGGAATTACCCGAGGAGTTCGTCGCGAGGGCTTCGCCGCGCCTGTTGCGCATCGCCCACCGGAGGGTGGTGGTCGGCGGCGACACGGTTCTCGACACCAGCCACCACGACCACTGGCTCACCGCGTGGCACGACTACGCCGGCATCGACCTCTCGAACGTGCCGCCGGGGCAGCCGGTGGAGATCAGCGCGCTGCCGGCGGCGGCGCACGGCGACTGGTTGGTGATGCTGGCGGAGAAGGACTGACGCGCCCAACGCCGCCGAACGCACGTAGCCTGGAGGTGTGCACCCGGTCCCAGCGGCGCAGAAGTCGCCCGCCCAGCGCGTGATCCCGCCCAGACCGCTGCTCTCGGCGGTCGTGGTGGCGGGGTTCGTCGGGCTGCTGTTCGTGGTCGAGGCGGTGGACACCGTGTTGTTCGGCGCGCTGGACGACGACGGGGTCATCCCGCGCGACTTCACCGAGTGGGACAACATCATCTGGGCGCCGCTGCTGCACGGCGGCTGGGAGCACCTGACCAGCAACGCCGTGCCGCTGCTGATCCTGGGCTTCCTGGCGACCTCCGGCGGCATCAAGCAGTTCGCCCAGGTCACCGTCGTCATCTGGCTGACCGCGGGCCTGGGCACGTGGGTCATCGGCGCGGACGGCAGCCACATCGGCGCGTCCGGGCTGGTGTTCGGGTTCCTGGTGTTCCTGCTGGTGCGCGGCCTGTTCGTGCGGTCGCCGTGGCAGGTCGTGGTGGCCGCCGTCGTGTTCGCCGCCTACGGCGCGGTGCTGTGGGGCGTGCTGCCGGGCCAGCCGGGGATCTCCTGGGAGGGGCACCTGTTCGGCGCGCTCGGCGGGGTCCTCGCGGCGTGGGGCGTGGCGCGCGACGCGAAACGGGCGGTCGCGTGAGCGCCGCGGACGCGCCCATCGGGATCTTCGACTCCGGTGTCGGCGGGCTGACCGTCGCGCGGGCGATCATGGACCAGTTGCCGCAGGAGAGCATCCGGTACGTCGGCGACACCGCCAACGGCCCCTACGGGCCGCTGCCGATCGCCCAGGTGCGCAAGAACGCCCTGGAGGTGGCCGACCGGATCGTCGAGGACGGCGCCAAGCTGCTCGTCATCGCCTGCAACACCGCGTCGTCGGCGTGCCTGCGCGACGCCCGCGAGCGCTACGACATCCCGGTGGTGGAGGTGGTGCTGCCGGCCGTGCGGCGGGCGGTCGCCACCACGCGCACCGGCCGGGTCGGCGTGATCGGCACGCAGAGCACCATCACCTCCGGCGCCTACCAGGACTCGTTCGCCGCGGCCCGGGACCTGGACGTCACCGCGGTCGCGTGCCCGCGGTTCGTGGACTTCGTCGAGCAGGGCACCACCTCCGGCCGCCAGGTCCTCGGCCTCGCGCAGGCCTACCTGGAGCCGCTCCAGCGCGCCGACGTCGACACCGTCGTCCTGGGGTGCACGCACTACCCGCTGCTCACCGGCGTGATCCAGATCGTCATGGGTGACGGGGTGAGCCTCGTCTCCAGCGCCGAGGAGACGGTGAAGGACGTGGTCCGCGTGCTCAACGAGCGGGACCTCTTCCGCAGCGGACCGCCCGACCTGCGGTTCGCCAGCACCGGCCCGGTGGACAAGTTCACCAGGCTCGCCCACCGATTCCTGCCCGGCCTGGAAAGAGCCACCTTCCACCCCCACGAATGATTTGGCACTCTCCAACGGTGCTGTTGACCATCCTCGGCTGCTCGGGCAGCCTGCCGGGGCCACAGGGCCCCGCATCCGGCTACCTCGTCGAGGCGGACGGCTACCGGCTGGCCATCGACCTGGGCAACGGTGTGCTCGCGGCGCTCCAGGTGCACTGCGACCCGTTCTCCCTGGACGCGCTGCTGTTCTCGCACCTGCACCCGGACCACTGCGCGGACTTCACCACGCTGGCCGTCATGCGCCGCTACCACACCCACCCGCCGCACGACACGTCCGCGCGCCGGCTGCCGGTGCACGCCCCGTCCGACGCGCCGCGCCGCTTCGCCCGCGCCTACGCCGAGAGCGACGAAGAACTCCGCACCGCCGACCTCTCCGACGTCTTCGACTTCCACCCGCTGACCGCGCGGCCGACCACCGTCGGCCCGTTCACCATCACCGCGGCCCGCGTCGACCACCCCGGCGAGTGCTACGGCTTCCGCATCGCCACGGCCGGCGCGGTCCTGGCGTTCACCGGCGACTCGGGGCCGTGCGACGCGCTGCGCTCGCTGGCCGACGGCGCGGACGTGCTGCTGTCCGAGGCGACCTGGACCCACGCCGACGACCGCCCGCCCGGCGTGCACCTGTCCGGGACCGATGCGGGCCGCCTCGCCACGGACGCCGGTGTCGGCCGGTTGCTGCTGACCCACATCGCGCCCTGGACCGATCCGGACGCCGTGCTGGCCGAGGCGCGGGCGGAGTTCGCCGGACCGGTGGAAGTCGTGCGGCAGGGCGGGAAGTACGAGGTCGACGAGCCGGTCGTGCGGCGGATCGGCGGCAGCGCCTGATCGCCGGCTGGAGGTGCGCAAGATCGCAAGGGCCGGCGCCGACCGCATCGGCTAACGTCGGTGGGGTGTCGAACGTCGAGGTGCGCCGGGTCGGACAGCACGATTTCGTGGCCACGAACGACCGGGGCGCCTCGGTGCGCGTCGGCCGGTCGGGCGCGGAGGGCGCGTTCACGCCCGTCGAGCTGCTGCTGGCCGCCGCGGCGGGGTGCGCGATCGTGACCGCCGAGACCCTGGTCACGCGCCGGGTGGGCGGCGAGCTGACCGCGCGGGCGGACGACGTGCGGCCCGCCGGCGCGCACGAACTGGACGAAGTGCCGGTGACCCTGGACTACGACGTGTCGCGGTTGGACGAACAGCAGCGCGCGGCGCTGGAAGTCGCGGTGCGGCGGGCGATCGACCAGCTGTGCACGGTCACCCGGACGCTGAAGAAGACCCCGCCGACGCCGCTGCACCTGCCGTGATCGACGAGTCGGTCACGATCGCCGCGCCACCGTCCGACGTGTGGCGGGCGCTGGTGTCCCCGGAGGGCTGGTGGCCGCACATGCGGCTGTCGGCGACCTCCTTCGAGGAGCGCTGGACCGACTCCGACGGCACCCGCAAGGTCACCTCCGGCCAGGTCGTCGGCCGCGAGGAACCGAAGCGGCTGGCGTTGACGTGGGCGGACGAGGACTGGCCCACGCACACCGAGGTCGAGGTGACCCTGACCCCGGTGCCCGGCGGCACCTTGGTCCGCGTGCGCCACACCGGCTGGGCGTCCCTGCTCGCGGAAGTGGTCGAGGCACACCGCGAGGGCTGGCGAGCCCACCTCACCAACCTGAAAGCCTGGGTCGAGCGTTAACTACTGCCCGACTCCCGTCCACACGGCCGTCGAGCCGCTGTGGCCGATGCGAACGGTTTGGACGGTCGCGGCCGTTCCTGCGGCGATGACCAGGACGGCCACCACCACCGAGATCCGCCGCCACGTCTTGGGCACGTTCGTGTCGTCCGCCGCCGCGGCCCGTTCGCGGTCCGCCAGCCGCCCCGCGACCAGCAGGGCCACCACCACCACGAAGAACCCGAGCGCGAACGGCAGCAGGTCGTTGCCCAGCTCGGCGTGCCGCTGGATGAGCGGGTTCTCCAGGTTCGCCAGCCGGGCCTCCAACTGCTCGCCCGCCTTCTGCGCGGGCAGGACCGCGCCGACGCCGAGCACCGTGACGCCGAGCAGCGGCCACGCGTAGCGCTGCCGCCAGCGGGGCACCACGGCCAGCGCCGCGGCGGCCACCGCGGCCAGCGGCAGGAGCACCACGACCGCGTGGACCAGCAGCGGGTGCGCGGGCAGACCGAAGATCGTCACCAGGTCGTCTGCGAGTGCCATGCCTCTCCCTACGCCAGTGGGACGTTCCCGGGTTCAGCGCCTTAGGGTAGTGCCGTGCTGAGGACCGATGGCAGGAACGACGACGTGCTGCGCGACATCCGGATCACGCGGGGCTACCAGCAGTGGCCCGCGGGTTCGGTCCTGATCGAGTTCGGCAACACGCGGGTGCTGTGCGCGGCGAGCGTGACCGAGGGCGTCCCCCGGTGGAGGTCGGGTTCGGGCCTTGGCTGGGTGACGGCCGAGTACGCCATGCTCCCGTCCGCGACCCACAGCCGCAGCGACCGCGAGTCGGTGAAGGGCCGCATCGGCGGTCGCACGCACGAGATCTCCCGGCTGATCGGCCGGTCCCTGCGGGCGTGCATCGACCTGGCGGCGCTGGGCGAGAACACCATCGTCATCGACTGCGACGTCATCCAGGCCGACGGCGGCACCCGGACCGCCGCCATCACCGGCGCGTACGTCGCGCTGGCCGACGCCGTCACCTGGTTGGGGGCGGCGGGCCGGCTGGCCGACCCGCAGCCGCTGTCGTGCGCGGTGTCGGCGGTGTCGGTGGGCGTGGTGGACGGCCGGGTCCGGCTGGACCTGCCCTACGAGGAGGACTCGCGGGCGGAGGTCGATATGAACGTCGTCGCCACCGACGCGGGCACGCTGATCGAGATCCAGGGCACCGGCGAGGGCGCGACCTTCGCCCGGTCCACTCTGGACAAGATGCTGGACCTGGCGCTGCAGGGCTGCGCCGAGCTGAACCGCATCCAGTCGCAGGCGCTGGCCCTGCCCTACCCCGGCGTGCTGCCCGAGCCGAAGGGCAAGAAGAAGTGAAGCTCCTGCTGGCGTCCCGCAACGCCAAGAAGCTCGGCGAACTGCGCCGCATCCTGGCCTTCGAGGGCCTGGAGGGCATCGAGGTGGTGGGGTTGTCCGACGTGCCGGAGTTCCCGGAGGCGCCGGAGACCGAGCCGACGTTCGAGGGCAACGCCCTCCTCAAGGCCCGGGACGCCTTCAACGCCACCGGCCTGCCGTCCGTCGCCGACGACTCGGGCATCGCGATCGACGCGCTCAACGGGATGCCCGGCGTGCTGTCCGCCCGCTGGTCCGGCAGGCACGGCGACGACCTGGCCAACCTGGAACTGGTGCTCGGGCAGTTGAGGGACGTCCCCGACGAGCGGCGCGGCGCGGCGTTCGTGTGCACGGCGGCGCTGGTCGGCCCGGGCGGCCTGGAGACCGTGGTGCGCGGCGAGTGGCGCGGCGAGATCACGCGGGAACCGCGCGGTACCAACGGTTTCGGCTACGACCCGATCTTCCGGCCGGAGGGGCGCGAGGTGACGTCGGCCGAGCTGACCCCGGAGGAGAAGGACAAGCTCTCCCACCGGGGCCGTGCCCTGCGCCTGCTGCTCCCGGAGTTGCGCAAGCTCAACGCCGGTACGTGATCTTGACGCCGGGACCAGCCGCCCGGTACAGCTCCATCCGGCTCTGCGGAAGCTCGGACGCCCGCCCCAGGTTCAACGCGCACAGCAACGGGCTCGCGGTCAGCGCCCGCAGGTGCGGCCGGTTCCCCAACTGGCGCAACAACCTGCGCTCTGCCTCCGGCAGGTCCTCCGGCGCGCACGGCAGGGAGTCGGCGTCCCGCGCGGCCTCGTGCCGACGGCGCAGGAAGGTGCGGACGTCGTTGGGGTTCATCTGGTCCAGCACCACCGAGCCGAAACCCTCGTCGGCCGGCCACCGCTGGTCGGCGGCGGCCGGGCGGCGGTCACGGCGAGCCAGTCCAGCAGGGTCGTCTTGCCGGAACTTGGCCGCCAGCAACGGTTCCAGCTGGTCGCCGACCTGGTGGCCGATGCCCTCCACCAGGTGCTCCAGGCGGGCGCGGTGCCGGGTCGAAGACAGCTCCTCGGCGGCGAGCTGCGCCAGCGTGGCGGTGCGCTCGTGCTTCTTGCGGCGGCGTTCCCGCCAGGACTTGGCGGCGTGCTGCGCCACCGCCTGGCCGATCTTCCCGGCCGCGGCCTCCGGTCGGGTGATGGCCCCTCCCCTGGTCCCGCGGACCAGGTTAGTGGGTCACGTGGCGGCGGCGGTCGACACGACGCCCACCCCCACGGCGATCAGGGCCATGCCCGCGAGCACGGCCGGGCTGATGGGGTCGGCGAACAGCACGCGGCCCATGACGGCGACCAGCGCGATGCCGGCGCCCGCCCACACCGCGTAGGTCGTCGCGACCGGCAGGCCGAGCCGGATCACCTGGGACTCCAGGTAGAAGGCGGCGGCGTAGCCGGTGATCAGACCGAGGGTGGGGAGGGTCTTGGTGAAGCCGTCGGAGGCCTTCAGGCACAGCGTGGCGAAGACCTCGAAGCCGATGGCGACGGTGAGCAGGATCCACTTCAACATGTCGGGTGTCCCGAGCGGTGGTTTCGGTTGTGTGAGGGCGTGGTGGAACGCCCGCGTCAACCGCCGCGAGTGGGGAAGTGGACCCGGAGGACGAACTTGGAACGGGGGGCGTCGGGTGTCGTCGCGCGACACACGGTTATCACCCTTACGAGAGGTCTGAGCGGCCCTTGTGGCCTGTCCTCGGACCCCAGTGTACCCGGCGGCCCCCGTTCGGCGGCCCTCGTCAGGCGGGGAGTTCGCGCAGCAGCTTGGCGACGTGGCCGGTGGCGCGGACGTTGTACATGGCCTTGACGACCTTGCCCTCGGGGTCGACGAGGAAGGTCGAGCGGATCACGCCCATGACCGTCTTGCCGTAGTTCTGCTTCTCCCCGAACGCGCCCCACTCGGCGAGCACCTTGCGCTCCGGGTCGGACAGCAGCGGGAAGTTCACGCCCTCGGCCGCGGCGAACTTGGCCAGTTTCTCCGGCTTGTCGGGGGAGATGCCGACGACGTCGTAACCGGCCTGCGCGAGGTCGCCGATGCTGTCCCGGAAGTCGCACGCCTGCTTGGTGCACCCGGGCGTGCCCGCGGCCGGGTAGAAGTACACGACCACCGACCGGCCGAGGTAGTCGGAGAGCGAGACGGGCTTGCCCTCGCTGTCGGGCAGGGTGAACGCCGGGGCCTGGTCGCCGGGGGACAGGCGCTTCTGCTCGGTCATGCCGCAGACGCTACAGGTGCTGCGCGGGACGCCCGGGTCTAGGCGAGGCCTTCGAAGGTCGCGTTGGGCTCTTGGTTCGCCCCGTTGGGCTCGACCACGAGTTGCAGCCGCACGGGTCCTTCGGGGACGGCGAAGGCCAAGGTCAGCTTGGTGTCCGCGCCGGGGGCCACCTCGGTGACCGCCGCGGAGAGGCCGTTGAGGCCTTGCACGGTGTCCAGGACCTCGGGGACCGGGGTGCCGCCGACGGTCGCCCGGACGGCGAGCTGGCCGGTCCGGTAAGGGGTGCCGGTGCCGTTGACCAGGGTCACCACGAACACGGCCGTGCGCGGGGACTTGGGGAACGAGGTGTCGCTGGGCTTGAGCGACTTGGGCGGGGAGACGGTGATCGACAGGCCGTTGCCCCACACCCGTTGGGCGCCGAAGGCGGTGAACGTCGAGGCGGGGGGCGCCGGGTCCTGGTTCGCGGAGGAGGAGGTCGGCTCGGGGACGGCGTCGGCGAGCCCGGAGGGGTCCGCACATCCCGCCAAGGCCCCCGCCAGGCACAGGCCGGCGGCCAGTCTGGCGAATCTCACGAACCTCCCCTTCCCGCCCCGGCGGTGGGCTAGCAGCGACTCCCACCACCATGACGGGGTGTCGGGGCGCTCGGGGGCGGATGAGGGGGCTTGAAGCGGACCTGGTGCCTGCCTGTGGCCAAGCCGTGATGCCGCGTGTCCGCCCGCGTGGGCAGCGCCACAATTGGTGCGGCGCCACCCACGCGGACCGCGGCGGCGGTCGTGCTCCGGGCGCGGGGCCCGGGAGTTGGAGAGCGCGTCGGGGGGCGTGCGCGCTCACTCCAATGATCGCTGCCCTTCGGCTCTCTGCTACACCTCGACTTCAGTCTTCACTCGTTCGGGTGAACGTGAGATTCCTGCGAGTTCGGCCAGCAGCTCGTAGGAGCGCAGGCGGTCGGACTGCTCGGCGACCATCGTGGTGACCATCAGCTCGTCGGCCGCCGTGTCCTCCAGCAGTTGCTCCAGCTGCGCGCTGACCTGCTTCGGGTCGCCGATGACCTGCGTGGACAGGCGGTCCTCCACGATCAGCCGGTCCAGGTCGGTGTACGCGTAGTCGGCGGCCTCGGCGTTGGTGGCGAGCGGTTCGGGTCGGCCCGAGCGCAGCCGCAGGAACGCCAGCGCGCCGGGGCCCGAGATGTACCGGGCGTGCTCCGCCGAGTCGGCGACGATGACCGACGCGCAGACCATCGCGTACGGCTCGCTGAGCACCTCGGAGGGGCGGAACCGCTGCCGGTAGAGCGCGAGGGCGGGGAGGGTGTTCTCGGCGCTGAAGTGGTGTGCGAACGCGAACGGCAGCCCGAGCGCCCCCGCGACCTGCGCGCTGTAGCCGCTGGACCCGAGCAGCCACACGTCCGGCTTGTTGCCCTCGGCGGGCATGGCCTTGAGGTCCTCGGTGCCGTCGAAGTACCCGATCAGCTCGCTGAGCTGCTGCGGGAAGTCGTCCACCGACAACGGCCCGCTCGTCCGTCGCAACGCCTGCGCGGTCTTCTGGTCCGTGCCCGGCGCGCGCCCGATGCCGAGGTCGATCCGGTCCGGGTGCAGCGCGCCGAGCGTGCCGAACTGCTCGGCCACGACCAGCGGCGGGTGGTTGGGCAGCATCACGCCGCCGGAGCCGACGCGCAGGGTGGTGGTGGCGTCGGCGACGTGGCCGATGAGGATCGTGGGGGAGGAACTGGCGATGCCGGGCATGTTGTGGTGCTCGGCCAGCCAGAACCGGTGGTAGCCGAGGGCTTCGACGCGCTGCGCCAGCTCGCGGGTGTGGCGCAGCGCCGTCCGCGCGTCCGTGGCGGTCGTGACCGGGGCGAGGTCGAGCACGGACAGCGGGATGTCACGAAGTCGGCTCATACCGGCACCAACACCGGTCCCCCCGAATGCCTTCCGACTGTGACCCAGTGCTCAGGGCGAGAGGACGGCGGGTGTGCCCGGTGGACCGTGTGTTCGGTCGTTGACTCGTCCGTCACACCGGGGAAGCGCGCTTGCTCGTCGGACGTTGATCGGGTCATGGACGTGGTCGTCATCGGTGCTGGTCAGGCAGGTCTGTCGGCGGCCTACTTCCTCAAGCGGGCCGGGCTTGAGCACGTCGTGCTGGACGCGGACGAAGGGCCGGGAGGGGCGTGGCGGCACCGGTGGCCGACGTTGCGGATGGCCACCGTGCACGGGATCCACGACCTGCCCGGGATGCCGTTCGCCGAACCGGACCCCACCGCGCCCGCCAACGAAGTCCTCCCCGCCTACTTCGCCGACTTCGAGCAGCGCAACGGCATCGACGTCCGCCGCCCGGTCCACGTCCACGCCGTCCGCAACGAAGGCGACCTCCTCAAAGTCGAGACCGACAAAGGTGACTGGCTGACCAAAGCCCTGGTCAACGCCACCGGCACCTGGACCCGCCCCTTCTGGCCCCGCTACCCCGGCCAGGAACTCTTCAAGGGCCGCCAACTGCACTCCTCGCAGTACAAGGGACCCGAAGAGTTCGCGGGCAAGCGGGTGATCGTGGTCGGCGGCGGCACGAGTGCGGTTCAGCAGCTGTTGGAGATCGCGACCGTGGCCACCACCACCTGGGTCACCCGGCGCGAACCGGTCTTCCGCGACGAACCCTTCACCCCCGAAGTCGGTCGGGCCGCCGTCGCACTCGTCGAGGAACGCGTCCGCAATGGGCTGCCGCCGCGCAGCGTGGTCAGCGTCACCGGGTTGAGCCTCACCCCGCAGGTCCGCCAAGCACTCGAAGACCACACGCTCGACCGGAAGCCGATGTTCGCCCGCATCACAGAGAACGGCGTCGTCCGGCCGGACGGCACCACACAAGAAGCCGACGCCATCCTGTGGGCCACCGGTTTCCGCGCCGCCCTCGACCACCTCGCCCCGCTCGGCCTGCGCGGCCCCGGCGGCGGGATCAAGCTCGACGGCACGGAAGTCGTCGGCGACCCCCGCATCCACCTCGTCGGCTACGGCCCCTCGGCCAGCACGGTCGGCGCGACGCGGGCCGGCCGGGCCGCCGCCAAGAGCCTCAAGGACCTGCTCACGCGGGAGCTGGCCGCCTGAAAACCTTGCGCGCCAACACCTTGCGGGCCACCGCCGCCTTCAACCGCAGCACGTCCCACCGCCCGACCCCGCGCGTCCCCAGGTAAGCCCACGCGGCCGGCGCGTCGAAGAACCACGGGAACAGCGACGACGGGTCGTTGAACCCCTCCCACACCCGCTCCCCGATCACCGGGTCCCGCGACGCCGCCAGCAGCACCGCCTTCTGGTAGGACCTCAACGGCGCGAGCATCCCGTCGGTGAACGCGTTGGCGTACCGCCCGGTCTCCCACCACTGGTCGAACCGCGCCCGCAGCCACTCGGCCGTCCCGTCGTAGGAGTCCAGCCGGGCCGCGAAGAACCGGGCCATCCGGGTCGCGTTGTTCGCACCCTGCCCGGCCAGCGGGTCGTTGAGCACCACCGCGTCACCCAACCCCAGCACGTGCCGACCCGACGGCAGCACCGCGACCGGGTCCCGCACCACCGGCGTCACGGCACCCTTGAGCCAGGCCGAAGTCGGCGCGGCACCGGCCAGGAAGTCCGACCGCACGGGGAAGAACTCGTCCACCAGCGACCGCAAGGCCGCCAGCCCCTCGGACGCCGACGTCACATCCCGGAACCGGTCCGCGCGCCCGCCCGGCACCGCCTCCACCAGGATCGACCGCGACTCGCCGACGTCCTTGTCCCAGAACGGGACCCAGAACACCTCCACCGTCCCGGGCACCAACGTGAACACGATGTCCCGGTGCTCCGGATAAGCCCCCAGGTCGTACCCGTGCACGTTCACCATCAGGAGCTGCCGCTGCGCCGACGAGTGCGTGCTGCGGGCGTCGTCACGCGCGAACAACCCGGTGAAAGCCTTGTGCCCCACCGTCACCACGACCAGGTCGTGCGTCGCGGCCAACGAGTCCAGGTCACCCGTCGACACCGAACCGGTCACCACCCGCACCCCGCGCCGCGCCAACTCCCGCAGCCCGAACGCGAACTTCAACCGCTGGTCCACGGCCAGCGCCGGCCCCCGCAACGGCGCGTCGACGGAGAACAGCACCGACCCGCCGTCCTCGTGCAGGTCCAGGCGGATGCGGTGCGCGCGCGGGGCCTCGGGCCAGAAGTCCAGCCCCAGTTCGGCTTCGCAGGCCACCTGGTCGCCGAACAGGCACGCGGTGGGCCGCCCGGGCGTCTCCAGGTACTCGTCGGCGGTGAGGTCCGAGCACAGCGTGACCCGCCACCCGGCCGCGACCAGCGCCGCCGACAACACGATCCCCGCCTGCCCCGCCCCGACCCGCGCGATCGACCGCATCGGATGATCCTTCAGCGGCCCGCCGAGCGCTGCCAATCCGACGTTCGGGTCGTCCAACCTCGACCACGTGCTTCGGGGGGTGCGCGTCGTCGCCGGACTGCTGCTCGGGTTCGCGACCGGGATCGGCGGTCTGCTGGTGGTGGTGTTCGCGCGCCCGGTGGCGACCCGGTACGCCGACCTGGAGCGGTGGCGGCTGCGGCGATTCCTGGAGATCGACAGCGCCGCGCCGACCCGGCCGCAGGCGGTGAAGTACCTGGCCGTGCGCGCCCCGGTCGGGCTGTTCGGCGGGGTCGTGCCGGCGTGGCTGTTCTACGGCATCGCCCTAGGGGTGATCGCCGGCGTGCGGATCGTGCGCAACGGCTTGGACGGCATCGAGTTGCGGGACGACGTGGCCGCCACGCTCTGGACGGCGCTGGTCGGCGGCGTGCTGCTCTACATCGAGGTCCAGGGCATCCGCGGGGTGGTGGCGCTGGAGCGCGGCGTGGCGCGCCGCTACCTCGGGCCCAGCGAGGCCGAGCTGCTGCGCCGGCGCATCGAGGAGCTGTCGCTGAGCCGGGCGGGCATCGTGGCGGCGGTGGACGCCGAGCGCCGGCGGATCGAGCGCGACCTGCACGACGGCGTCCAGCAGCGGCTGGTGGCGCTGGGGATGCTGCTGGGCCGCGCGCGCCGGCACCCCGACCACGCCGACGACCTGCTGCGGCAGGCCCACGAGGAGTCCCAGCACGTGCTGGAGGACCTGCGCGAGGTCGCCTGGCGGGTGTACCCGGCCGCGCTGGACGCCCTGGGTTTGGCCGAGGCGCTGGAGGCGGTGGCGGACCGGTCGTCCATCCCGGTGCGGATCCACTGTGGACGGTTCCGGACCGGGCCGGAGGTGGAGACGGCGGTGTACTTCGTGGTGTCGGAGGCGGTGACGAACGCGGTCAAGCACTCGGGTGCGACGATGATCCGCGTGGACATCACCGACGACGAGCGCGCCGTGCGGGTGCGGGTCGAGGACGACGGCGGCGGGGGCGCGGACCCGGCGGGCGGCGGCCTCGCGGGCCTGTCCCGGCGGGTGCTGGCGCTGGACGGGACGTTCGCCGTGCACAGCCCGGTCGGCGGCCCGACCGTGATCACCGCGGAGGTCCCGTGCGGGTGATCCTGGCCGAGGACTCGACGCTGCTGCGCGAGGGCCTGGCACGGCTGCTGGCGGAGGAGGGCCACGAGGTCGTGGCCTCGGTCGGCGACGCGGAGGCCCTGCTCAAGGCCGTCGCCGCGCACCGGCCGGACGTGGTGGTCACCGACGTCCGGATGCCGCCCACGCACACCGACGAAGGCCTCAAAGCGGCCCTGGAGATCCGGCGCGACCTGCCGGACGTGGGCGTGCTCGTGCTGTCGCAGTACGTGGAGCAGCGCTACGCCTCCGACCTGTTCGGTGAGCACGCCGGCGGCGTCGGCTACCTGCTGAAGGACCGGGTCGTGCAGGTGGAGGAGTTCCTCGACGCGCTGCGCCGGGTCGGCGCGGGCGGCGCCGCGTTCGACCCGGAGGTGGTGCGCCGCCTGCTCGCGCGCACCGGGCACCCGCTGGACGTGCTCACCGAGCGGGAGCGGGAGGTGCCGGCGCACATGGCCGAGGGGCACACCAACAACGCGATCGCGGCGAAGCTGCACGTCTCGCGCAGCGCCGTGGAGAAGCACGTGAACTCGATCTTCGACAAGCTGCGGCTGTCCGACGTGGACGGTTACAGCCGGCGGGTGCTGGCGATCCTGCGCTACCTGCGTTCCTGAACCTTCTGGCGGTTGACCAGCCGCGACACCACGAACCACACCACGGCCAGCACGACGACGCCGACCACGACCTTGGACGCGATGCCCGTGTAGCGCTCCACCAGGTGCCAGTTCTCGCCCAGCGCGTAGCCGGCGAGGATGAGGGCGGTGTTCCAGATCGCGCTGCCCGCGGCGGTGAACACGAGGAAGGTGGGCAGCGGCATGCGTTCCACCCCGGCGGGGATGGAGATCAGGCTGCGGAAGATCGGGACCATCCGGCCGAAGAACACCGTGGCGCGGCCGTGCCGGCGGAACCAGTCCTCGGTCTTGTCCACGTCGGAGACCTTGACCAGCGGCATCTTCTCCGCGATCCGCCGCACCCGGTCCCGCCCGAGCAGCGCGCCCACGTAGTACAGCACCAGCGCGCCCGCCACCGAGCCGGCCGTGGTCCACAGGATCGCGGCCAGCAGGCTCATGCCGCCGCGGGACGCGGTGAACCCGGCCAGCGGCAGGAACACCTCGCTGGGCAGCGGCGGGAACAGGTTCTCCAGCGCGATCGCCAGGCCCGCGCCCGGCGCGCCGAACGACTCCATCAGGTCGATGACCCACTTGACATCCATGATCCTCACGCTATGGACGCACGGGGGTCCCCGGCCATGAGGCGGACCGCACACCGGGGTGTGGAAAACCTCAGTTCTCGGCGTGCGCGGCCAACCCCTTGGCGTACTGGGTGATCACCAGTCGCAACACGCGTCGGTAGAGCCACCCGGTGCCGGGCACCTTGGGGTGGAACGACGAGTGCCAGCGGATGCGGGTGCCTTCCCCCTCGGGCTCCAGGTCGATGAAGGCCCGGTAGTCGCGGATGGCCAGGCCGGACAGCAAGACGTAGCCGACCCTGCGGTTCGGCGTGAGTTCGACCACCTCCTCGCGCGTGGGGTTCCTCCTGCCGCGGTTGTGAAACACCCGCACCTCGCCCACGCCGTGCGAGTCGCCCGCCTTCTCGCGCTCGTAGCGCAGCACGGGGGACCAGTCCGGCCAGGTCGAACTGTCCGCCGCGAACCGGTACACCCGCGCCGGCGGTGCGGCGCTGTGCACGGTGACGTCCACTCTCTGTACCATGTGGTACATGTACCATCTGGTACATGGGTGAACAAGAGGCCAGAACCCGTCTGCTCGACCAGGTCGTCGACCACCTGTCCCGACACGGCCTGGGCGACCTCAGTCTCCGCCAGATCGCCGCCGCTGTGAACACCAGCCATCGAATGCTCATCTACCACTTCGGGTCGAAGGAGGGCCTGCTGGTCGAAGTGGTGCGGGCGGTGGAGGCGAACCAGCGCGCCTTGCTGTCCTCCCTGAAGGCCACCGACCACGCCGACCTGGCCCGCCAGTTCTGGCGCGCCCTGACCGACCCGGCCCTACGGGCCCACGAACGCCTCTTCTTCGAACTGTACGGCCAAGCCGCTCAAGGCCGGAAAGGCACGACCGCCCTGATGGACGGCATCGTCGAGTCCTGGGTCGAGCCGATCGCCGAGTTCGAACGCGCCCGCGGCTACCCACCCGAGCAAGCCGAGGTCCGCGCCAGACTGGGCCTGGCGGTCACCCGAGGCCTCCTGCTGGACCTGGTCGCGACCGACGACGTCGAGGCAGTGACGGCCGCCATGGACATGTTCATCGACTTCATGTCCTCGTGACCCACTCCACCCACTCACAGCGCCTCGCTCTTCCGCGCAGCGCACGCTTCAGGCGCGCAGCGCACGCTTCAGGCGCGTAGCGCCTGCTTTGGGCGCGCAGCGCCGTCGGGCAGTGCCGCCGGGGCACACACCCCAACCCGGGCTTCTTGCTTGTGTCATCCCCGTATGGCCCGCCCGAAGGGCTACCACAGATTTCCCGGGTGCAGCCGAAAAGTTTTGCGAGGAACGAGCAAAAGTTTTTAGCGGCACCCGGGAAATCTGTGGTCGGCTTTGCCGGGCCATGCGGGGATGACACAAGCAAGAAGCCCCGCTCTTGCAGTTGTGTCATCCTTGGCGGCTCGCCCGCCGGCGAGGCGCTTCTAATCTTTAAACCGGCGCTCACCTGCTCAAATCCACGCTTCGCGCGTGTAGACGCAACGCGCTCCGCGCTACTGGAGGAGGAACGCGCTCCGCGCTCTAGAAGCCGCGCTGCGCGCTCTCAAGCGGACGCGCTCCGCGCTCTCAAGATCAAAAGCTTGAAAGATCAAAAGCTACAAGCGGCGCTCG
Organism: Saccharothrix sp.; assembly: GCF_031180885.1. Lineage (GTDB taxonomy): Bacteria > Actinomycetota > Actinomycetes > Mycobacteriales > Pseudonocardiaceae > Actinosynnema. The sequence continues at coordinate 37,601 of NZ_JAPSLK010000021.1, read as the reverse complement.
CCGCGCGGCAGGCCCCCGGGGGGTGGCAGGGTTCCGGCAAAGTCGTTGTGGCTGGTGTGCCCCGGTGTGGGTCGGGCACGACGCCTGGTTGATCATGTGAGTGTCTAGGTCCCATGATCGGGTGAGGTGTCGTGCCCGCTGGTTTATCGTGCCCGATCCCGGATGTGGTGGTCGGGTTGGGGTCGGTTCCGGTGGACGAGGTGCCGGATCTGCGGGGGTTTCTGGAGGCGGTGCCGGACCCGCGTGACCCTCGTGGTGTGCGGCATTCGCTGGTGTCGGTGCTGGTGGTGGCCGCGGCGGCGGTGGCGGCCGGGGCGAGGTCGTTCGCGGCGATCGGGGAGTGGGCGGCGGATGCGCCGCAGGCGTTGCTGGCCCGTTTGGGGGTGCGGGTGGACCCGCGCGGCGGCCGGTGGGTGGCGCCGGGGGAGTCCACGATCCGGAGGGTGTTGTCGCGGGTGGACGGTGACGCGGTGGACGCCGCGGTCTCGGCCTGGACCGCCCGACGCGAACCCGCACGCGAACCCGACGGGCCGGTGGTGGTGGCGGTGGACGGCAAGTCGCTGGCCGGCACCTATCCGCGCGAAGGCGGCAGCGGGGTGCAGCTGGTGGCGGCGCTGCGCCACGACGACGGCATCGTGCTCGCGCAACGCCAGGCCTCGCCCGGCGGAGGCGGGGAGCCGGCCGCGTTCGCCCCGCTGCTGGACACCCTGGACCTGGCCGGGGTGGTGGTCACCGCCGACGCCCTGCACACCACCCGCGCCAACGCCGACTACCTGCACACGCGAGGCGCCCACTTCGTGCTGACCGTCAAAACCGGGTGGAGCAGGGTGTTCCCGCAACTGGACACCCTGCCCTGGCACGAGATCCCGGCGCTGGAGACCCTCGACCGCGGCCACGGCCGCACCGAACGCCGCACCATCCGGGTCATGCCCGTGGGCGGCCACGACCGGGCGGTGGTCGACTTCCCGCACGCCGCCCACGCCTTCCTGGTCGAGCGCTACACCCACCACCACGCCACCGGCACCCGCAGCGCCTACGCCGAACTGGGCGTCACCAGCCTCACCGGCCCCGACGCCACACCCGACCGCATCGCCGCCCACCTACGACAGCACTGGCACATCGAGAACAGACTCCACTGGGTCCGCGACGTCACCTACACCGAGGACGCCTCCCGCATCCGCACCGGCAACGCACCCCGCGTCATGGCTAGCCTGCGCAACCTCGCCATCAACGCCCACCGACACCAAGGCGCCACCAACATCGCCAAAGCACTACGCCACACCGCCCGCAACCCCGAACGACCACTCCAACTCTTCGGAATCACAGCCTGAACAGCACAAACCGACTTTGCCGGAACCCTGCCGGGGGGTGGAAGGGCGTCGGTTCGTCCCGCGTACGGCCTGCCGGAGGCAACCACCCTTCGCCCTTCTTGGCAACCGGAAACGCTGGTTGCCAAGAAGGGCGAAGGCGGTTGGGCTGCGCCCAGGCCGTACGGGGGACGAACCGAGGCCCTTCCTGTGGCTGATAGCCCGAGCAAAAGCAGCGCCTGCGGCGCGAAAATCTGGCAGCCTGCCCCACGACCGCCGCCATCACCGCCACCGCGGCCGCCGCTAGCATGGGCCGGGTGAAACGGCTCCCGGTGATCGTCGTCGCGGGTTTCCTGGGCGCCGGCAAGACAACCCTGCTCAACCACCTCCTCGCCGGCGCCCGCGGCACCCGCATCGGCGTGGTCGTCAACGACTTCGGCGCCATCGGCATCGACGCGATGAGCGTGGCCGGCCAGGTCGAATCGACCGTCTCCCTCAGCAACGGCTGCCTGTGCTGCGCGGTCGACGTGTCCGGGCTCGACGAGATGCTCGCCAAGCTCGATTCGCAGGTCGACGTGATCGTCATCGAGGCCAGCGGCCTGGCCGAGCCGCAAGCCATGGCGCGCATGGTGCTGGCCAGCGAGAACCCGCGCCTGTCCTACGGCGGCCTGGTGCTGCTGGTCGACGCCGCCGAGTTCCCCGACGACCTCGAACGGCACCTGCGCGTCGCGGACCTCGTGGTGCTCAACAAGACCGACCGGGTCGCGAACACCGCCGAACTCGTCGACCGGATCGACCGCCTCACGCCGGGTGTCCCGATCACCGCCGTCACGCACGGCCGCGTCGACCCGGCCCTCCTCTTCGACCCGAAACCCCGCGAAACCCACGGCCAGCTGTCGTTCGAGGACCTCCTGGAAGAGGACCACGTCCACGTCCACTACGACAGCGTCGAGTTCACCGCCGACGCGATGAACCCGACCCGCCTCATGCACTTCCTCGACCACCGCCCACCCGGCCTCTACCGCATCAAGGGCTTCGTGCGCTTCGACGTCCCCGGCCACCGCCAGCGGTTCACCCTGCACACCGTGGGCGCGTTCCTGCGCTTCGACCGCGACCAGTGGGGCGACGTCCCGCGCCGCACCCAGCTGGTCCTGATCGGCACCGACCTCGACCGCGACGCGATCCGCAAAGCCCTGGACGACTGCGTCGAACCCGACCCCTCCTCCGTGGACCCGCAGTCGATGCTGGAAGTGCTGCGCTACCTCGACCAGTGAGGGTCCCGGCCGCTCAACCCGAGCACCCGGTGCAGGACCGGCGCGGTCTCCGCGACCTCCACCTCCGGCCCGTAGATGCCCATGTCCCGCCCCATCTGCGCGGTCTTCTCCACCTCGCCCAGCAGGTACTCCAGCAGGTCCTCGTCCCACACGACGTCCTGCCCGGTGGCCCGCGCGAGGTCCCACCCGTGGATCACGAACTCGCCGACCACCATCCCGCCGACCATCGACGCGGGCAGCTCCATCGGCCCGCCCATGTGCGTGATCCCGTCCCACGAACCCGGCCCGCTCCACGCCTCCACGGTCCGCGCGACGTGCTCCTTCAACGCGGTCGGCCAGTCCGCCACCGGCTCGACGTCCGACTCCGCCTCACCCAGCGGCGGCACGGCCTCCTTCCTGCCCGCCCCGACCAGCGACGGTCCCCAGAACAGCAGGTGGTGCGCGAGCCCGCGCACGTCGTACTCCGCACACGGGGTCGCGGCACCCCACTGCTCCGGCCGAACCGAGTCCACGATCTCCACGAACAACCCCGCCGCGCGGGTCAACATCCGAGCGTCCGACATGGACGGAACCCAACCCCAACCAACGCCGGCCTGTCTTGAAGGAACGCGACATACACTCGGACCCGTGCCGAGGGACGTGCGTGAACTGGGCGGCGCCTGGCAGACGTACCAGCGTCACGCCTTCCCCGCGCCGTCCCCGGACCTGGCCCGGCACGTGGCCCGCTATTGGCTGGTCTCCTGGGACTACGCCGAGCCGTACCGGCAGTTGATCGTCCCGTACCCGAACGTCCACCTCACCTTCCAGGACGGCCGGGCGACCGTGCACGGCGTGTCCAGCGGCCACCAGGTCAAAACCCTGGCGGGCCAAGGCCACGTGGTCGGCGTGGCCTTCCACCCCGGCGCGTTCCGCCCGTTCCTTGGCGCCCCGGTGTCGACCATCACCGACCGGTCGATCGACGCCTCAGCGGTGTTCGGCCCGGACCTCCCCACCGACCCGGACGTGAACGAGGTCGAAGACTTCCTCCGCGCCCACCTACCGGCCCCGGACCCCAGAGCCGACGAGGCGGTGGCCGTGGTCGCCCGGATCGCCGCCGAACCGGGCATCACGCGCGTGGACGCCCTCGCCGCCGACCTGGGCACCAGCGTCCGCCGCCTCCAGCGCCTGTTCGCCGAGCACGTCGGCGTGGGGCCCAAGTGGGTCATCCGCCGCTACCGCCTGCACGAGGTGACCGAACGCCTGGCCGCGGGCAGGGCCGTCGACTGGGCGACCCTGGCCGCCGACCTGGGCTACGCCGACCAGGCCCACTTCGTCCGCGACTTCCGCGAGATGTTCGGCGAACCCCCAACCCACTACGCCGCCCGCTACTGACCCCCGCCCGCCCCGCCGCGCGCTATATGGCCCCGCCCCGCCGCCCGCTACAAACCTCCGCCCCACCACGCCACGCGCTACCGACCCCGCTACGCCACGCGCTACCGACTCCCGGACCAAGCCCGAACCCGGACGGGCTGCCGGCCGAACAGGCTGAGCACCTCGACGTCCCCGCGCCCGGCCGCCCCGAACCAGTGCGGTGTCCGGCAGTCGAACTCAGCGGCCTCTCCAGGCCCCAGCACGACGTCCACCGCGCCCATACATGATCTCCTTCAACTACCTGTCCGCGGTCCTCACCGACGTCACCGGCGTGCCCGGGGTGTGGGTGCCGGCGGTGCTCGCACCGTTCGGCGTCGGCGCGTTCGCGGGCCTGTCGATCGGCGGCCGGATCGCCGACCGACGACCTGTCCGTGCGCTGACCGCCGGGGCGGTCGGCATCGCGTTCCTCTCCGCAACATTGGCGGTGTTCCCCGGTGCCCCGGAGGTCGTCGTGCCGACCGTGTTCCTGTTGGGCATCGCGGCCTTCGCGCTCAACCCGGCCCTCTGCGGCCGCGTCTTCACCATCGCCGCCGACGCACCGACCCTGGCAGGAGCCACCACCGTCTCGGCGTTCCAACTCGGCATCAGCCTCACCCCGGCCTTCGCCGCCGCCCTCGCCTCGGGCGCCCAGGTCACCACCGTGTCGTGGATCGGCGCGGCCCTGGCGCTCCTCACGCTCCCGCTGATCGCGCTGGACCGGTGAACGCGAACGCCCGCCGGACCGCGTGGAGCGGTACGGCGGGCGCGTGGTGGGGCCGGAGAGACTCGAACTCTCACTGGCACGGACCTAAACCGTGTGCCTCTGCCAATTGGGCTACGACCCCGTGGCCGCAAGCCTATCGGCCGGGCGAAGCAGGGCGATGCCGAGGGACACCACACCGGCCGCCAGGCTCAGTCCGCCGATGTAGAGCAGCGCGATCAGGCCGTTGGCCTTGGTCACGCCCTCGCCCATGGCGGAGAAGAAGAAGCCCGCCGGCATGAGGACCGCGGCCACCGGGACGCCCAGGCGGGTCACCCAGCCCAGCGCGCCGCGCACGTTCGCGACGTCGGCGTACAGCAGGCACACGAGGCTCAGGATCACCAGGACGCCGGCGTGCGCGTGCCCGGCGCGGAAGAACGACTGCTGGAACTCGGTCACCGCCCGCTCGCCCTGGACGACCGTGGTCATGAACCGGCCGCCGAACTCGACGCCGACCAGGCTCAGCAGCAGGACGCCCGCGATGCGGCGGGAGGCGAGGGACAACGGGATGGCGGACATGGGTGCTCCTCCAACGGAACGGAAACACCGTTATAAAACCACCCTCGGCCACACCGGTCAACGCCGTTCCGGCGGCTCAACTACCGTTACGGGCGCAGACCGCTGCTAGGAGGAGATGTGGCTCGCGACCCCGACACCATCCAGCGCGAGATCGAGCAGGCTCGCGACGCGCTGGCCGCGACCCTGGACGAGCTGGGCACGAGGGCCCACCCCCAGCGCTTCGTCGAGGCGGGCAAGGACAGCGTGCGCGCGAAGCTCGACGAACCCAAGATCCGGTACTCGCTGATCGCGGTGGCCGTGCTGCTCGGGTTCGCCTTGCTGCGCAAGCTGTTCCGCTGACGGCGGCTACTGCCCCTCGGCGACGAGGGGCAGTAGCACCTGCTCGGTCATCCGGTCGACGAACGCCGTGTCCAGCGGGTCGCCGGTGAGCATCAGACGGTAGATCAGCGCCGCCCCCGCCAGTTCCACGGCCATCCCGCGCGGCGCGTCCGCGCGCAGCTCGCCGCGCTCGTCGGCGCGGTCCAGGATGCGCCGCAGCACGTCCCGCTGGGCGATCAGGAAGGTCTCCCGGAACGCCGCCGCCAGCTCCGGCTCGTGCGGCAGCTCGCCCACCAGCGCCTGCGCCGCCTTGCCCACCGGCCCGGACAGGAACGCCGCGAACGAGGCCAGGAACTCCCGCAGGTCGCCCTGCAGCGACCCGGTGTCCGGCTCGGCGAGGTTCTGCGCCGCCAGGTGCGTGCACGTGTCGATCACCAGGTCGAGCTTGGACTCCCACCGCCGGTAGATGGTCGCCTTGCCGGCGCGGGCGCGCGCGGCGACGGCGTCCATGGTCAACGCCCGGTAGCCGACCTCCGCCATCACCTCCAGCGCGGCCTGCCGCAGCGCGTCGTCGCGGCTCGCGTCCCTGGGTCTGCCCCGCTGCGGAGATCTTGGCGCCCCGCTGTACACCGGTGTGGCCATGTCTGCTCCCGTTCGCCTTTGGCCGGACATCCTAGGCGGGACCAGACCGCTCTCAGGCCTCGAATGCCTGGTCGTGAGGGGTGCTCGCGTCACGGCTGAGCGGCAGTCCGTGCCGGGTGTGCAGGTACACCACGGAGAACGCGTACGCGTCGCCGTCGAGCATGTGCACCACCGCCCGGTCCTCGTTGCCCCCGGAGATCTCGTCGACGAGCTGGTCGGCTTGGACGCGGGCGGCGATCAGGCCCGGCGCGACGGCGTCGAGCGCGCGTTCGGCGGTGCGCACGGTCACCGCCCAGTCGTCGCCGTCGCGCCGGTAGTTGGCGGTGATGGGGAGCGTGGGCATGGGGCTCGACCTCCGTCCTTCCCTGCCAGTTGACCCGCAAATCGGCGGGCGCACGCGGTCTTTCCCCCTAACGAGTGGTGCGCGGTGTCGTCCCGGCCGTTTCCGGTCCGGCTCTTGCGCACCGACCCGCTTTGCTCCTACCTTTCGGGCTTACCGCCGCGCACACCGATCGCCGTTGTCGGCGTCCGCGGAGGGGTTCGGATGGGCCTGAACAGGCGTGTTTTCCTGGGTGTCACGGGTGCGGCGGTCACCGCCGGGCTGCTACCGGTGGAGCCGGCCCGCGCCGGGACATCGGAGGTATCGCTGACCGACCAGCAGTGGGCGGACTTCCTCGCCGGCCAGGACCTGGTCTGGAAGCGGGTGCCGACCAAATGGTCGCAAGGGCCGTTCCTGGGCGACGGAGGGCTGGGCAGCATGGTCTACGCCGTCGGCAACCGGATCAAGTTCACCGTCCAGCACGCCGAGGTGCAGGACCACCGGACCACCGGCGGCAGCGCGTGGGGCGTGCCCCGGCTGCCCGTGGGGCACGTGCTGCTCACGCCGGTCGGCGCGGTCCGCGCGGTGGACTGGCGGCTGGACCTGTGGCACGCCGAGCTGGTCGGCACCATCACCACCGACCGCGGGTCGTTGCGCCTGCACGCGATCATCACCGAGGGCGTGCTGGGCCTGTCGGTGACCCCGTCCGGCGATGAGCGTGCCGACCTCGTGTTCGTGCCGGAGAAGGCCATCCCGCCGCGCGCCGCGACCGAGAACCCGCCGGCGGGCTACGAGTTCAACCCCGATCCGGTGACGAAGACGTCCGGCAGCGAGCGGGTCGTGGTGCAGTCCCTCCTTGCCGGTGGCCAGACCGCCACCGCCTACCGGGTCATCGGGACGTCCGGCAAGCGCAGGATGCTGCTGTCCGTCGCGCACAGCTTCCCCGCCACCACGGCCGAAGCGTCGGCGCTGAGCAGCGTCCGCGCCGCCGCCGCGCTGTCCGGCGCGGACTTCCAGCAGCGCCACCGCGACTGGTGGCACGCGTTCTACAAGCGCAGCTTCCTGTCCATCCCGGACCAGCGGCTCCAGTCCTTCTACTGGATCCAGCTCTACAAGCTCGCCGCCGGCACCCGCGCCGGCGGACCGGTCATGGCGACCTGCGGACCCTGGCTGGAGCCGACGCCGTGGGCCGCGGCGTGGTGGAACCTCAACGTGCAGCTGGAGTACTGGCCCATCCATGGCTCGAACCACCTGGAGCTGGACGCGATCGCGACCACGTTGAAGGACAACGCCGCCCAACTCGTCCGCAACGTCAAGACCCAGTACCGCGACGACTGCGCGGGCGTCGGTCGCAGCACCGACCGGCACACGTCCAACACCGGCACCCTCGGCGAACCCGGCGGCACCGGCACGGTCGAGCTGGGCAACCTGACCTGGGCGCTGCACAACGTGTGGTTGAGCTACCGGCACTCGATGGACCGCGCGCTGCTCGCCGACGTCGTGTTCCCCTTGCTGCGCCGGGCGGTCAACTACTACCTCCGGTTCCTGACCAAGGGCAACGACGGCCGCCTGCATCTGCCCGCGACCACGTCACCGGAGTACGGCAACGCGCCCGACTGCAACTACGACCTCCAACTGCTGCGGTGGGCGTGCCGGACCCTGCTCGACTCGGCCCGGGTGCTGCGCATCGACGACCCGTTGGCCAAGCGGTGGCAGGAAGTTCTCGACACGCTCGTGCCGTATCCCGTGGACGCCAACGGTTTCATGGTGGGCACGGGTGTTCCGTTCGCCAAGTCGCACCGGCACTACTCGCACATGCTCGCGGTGTTCCCGCTCGCCACGGTCACCTGGGAGCAGCCGGAGAACCGCGCGCTGATCGAGAAGTCGTTGCGGCACTGGATGTCCCTCGAAGGCGCGCACCGCGGCTACAGCTACTCGGGCTCCGGCTCGATCGCCGCGCGCATGTTCCGCGGTGACGAGGCGCTGGCGTACCTGGTGAAGATGTTCGACACGTCGACGCGCTTCCCGGTGCTGGAGAACACCATGTACACCGAGGCCGGGCCGGTGGTGGAGACCCCGCTGTCGGCCGCGCAGACCCTGCACGACCTGGTCCTGCAGAGCTGGGGCGGGGTGGTGCGGGTGTTCCCGGCGGTGCCGACGGCGTGGGCGGACGTCGTGCTGGACCGCCACCTCGCCGAGGGCGCGTTCGAGGTGACCGCGGCGCGCCGGGGCGGGCGGACCCGGTTCGTGCTGGTCCGCAGCCTGGCGGGGGAGCCGCTGGCGCTGCGGCACGGCATCGCGGGCGAGGTCACAGTGCGCACGCCGAGTGGCACGCCCGTGCCCTACCGCGATCGCGGCGACGGCACCCTCGACATCGACCTTGCCCGCGGCGGCGAGGTCCTGGTGCACCCGAAGGGCGTCACGCCCGACCTCACCGTCGCCCCGGTCCCGATCTCGAAGCCCGGCCCACGCTGGGGCCTGCCGTAGACCGTCCGTGACCACGACACGTCACTCGGTCAGGTGAAGCATGACCTGACCGAGTGACGGGTAACACGCTGGCGTCCACGTCGATACCCCGGATGGATCAAGACTCTGCTCCAGGAGGACGCCATGTCCCGAAGATTGCTGATAGCCGCCACGGCCGCCGTCGGCCTGTTCTTCGCCCCCGTCGCGGCCACCGCGGACCCGGGCAACGGCAACGGCACCGACCCGGGCTTCGTCCCACCAGGACAGTCCCAGGAGCACAAGCAGGGCCAGGCCGGCGCGCACGGCAAGCCCCCGGCCGAGGACACCAACGCGCCGCAGCCGCCGTCCAACGCGGACTTCACCGACCACGGCGCCAACACGCACGGCCCGTACGACTCGACCCGCGACGGCTCGCCGTCGCAGAACGGCAACGGTGACGGTCAGCAGGTCGGCCGGCCGTGCGCCGGCTGCGTGGGCAACGCCGACAACAAGAACCCCCCTGGCCAGCTGCCGGGCGGTTCGGACGGCAACGCCGGCTACGAGTGCGACCGCAACGCGGGCGTGGGCCGCGGCAACCCCGCGCACACCGGCTGCACCCAGACCAACCCGCCGACGTCCACCACCACGACGGTGCCGACGACGACCGAGACTTCGACGTCGACCTCGACGTCCACTTCCACCTCGACGTCCACCTCGGGCACGGGCACCAGCACCTCGACGTCGACCCACACCCCGGCGGCCGGCCCGCGGAACCCGGTGGCCGCGGTGCTCGACCAGGCCCTGGCCTACACGGGTGCGAACGCCTCCTGGATGGTGCTGCTGGGCCTGCTCAGCGTGGGTGCCGGCGCGCTGACCCTCCTCGTGACCCGCCGCCGTCGAGCCTGACGCCCGGGCAGGTCGCCACCAGCCACACCCCCACGACCCGGCGGGAGCGGCCACCACCCCCGGCCACCACCCCCGGCCGCTCCCGCCGGGTCCCCGCACGCCCGCGCCCAAAGCCTGCTGACGAAACGTCGCCCCCTTGCGAGGATGGCCGCACCCGACGACCCCGCGACGACGAGGAGGCCCTGTGCGGGCGACGACCATCCACGGACCGAAGGACATCCGCGTCGAGCACGTCCCGGACGCCGTCGTGCGCGAGCCGGGCGACGCCGTGGTCAAGGTGGAGCTGGCGTGCATCTGCGGCAGCGACCTGTGGGCCTACCGCGGGGTCGCCAAGCGCGTGCCGGGCCAGCGGATCGGCCACGAGTTCGTCGGCGAGGTGGTCGAGGTCGGCCCCGGGGTCGGCAGCGTCAAGGTCGGCGACCGGGTGATCGCCCCGTTCGTCTGGAGTGACGGAACCTGCCCGTACTGCGTCCAGGGCCTGCCCACGTCGTGCCCCCAGGGCGGCTTCTGGGGCTCCGGCACGTCCGACGGCGGCCAGGCCGAGGCGGTCCGCGTGCCGTTCGCCGACGGCACCCTCGTGCGGGTCCCCGAAGGCGTCGACGACGCCCTGCTCCCGGCGCTGCTCGCGCTGTCCGACGTGATGGGCACGGGCCACCACGCGGCGGTCTCGGCCGGTGCCGCGCCGGGCGCCACGGTCGTGGTGGTCGGTGACGGCGCGGTCGGCCTGTGCGGGGTCCTCGCGGCCAAGCGGCTGGGCGCCGAGCGGATCATCTCCCTGGGCCGGCACGAGGACCGCGCCAAGGTGGCCCGCCTGTTCGGCGCCACGGACCAGGTGCCCGAGCGCGGTGCGGAGGCGGTGGAGAAGGTCCGGGAGCTGACCGGCGGGCTGGGCGCGCCGGTCGTGCTGGAGTGCGTGGGCACCGACGAGTCCTGGTCGACCGCGATCGGCCTGGTCCGCGACGGCGGGCGCATCGGCTACGTCGGCGTCCCGCACCAAGCCCCGAACCTGCCCACCGGCAAGCTGTTCCCGCGCAACATCGGCATCGCGGGCGGCATCGCGCCGGTCCGCACCTACCTGCCCGAGCTGATGGCGGACGTGCTGGCCGGACGCCTCGACCCGGCACCGGTCTTCGACCGCACGCTCCCGCTGGACGAGGTCGCCGACGGCTACCGGTCGATGGACGACCGCAGTGCGCTGAAGGTCGTCCTCACCCCGTGAGCCGGTTGGCCACGCCCCGCCAGACGACCTCCATGACGTAGGTGGTCGCGAGCGCGGGCCCCACCTCGGGCCTGCGCTCGCACCACAGCGCCAGCCGCTCGGTCGACCCGACCACGATCTCCGCGAACGCCTCCGCCTCGATCACGTCGATGTCGGTGTCGAAGCTCCCGATGACCGCCGCGATCAGGTCCGTCTGCTGCCGCCGGATGCCCTCGATCTCCTCCACCGCCGACGGCACGGTCACCGCCGCCTCCTGCCGCAGCAGCGCCCACGCCTGCTTGTGCTCCCCGATGAACTCGAAGAACGCCAGCAGACCCAGCCGCAGGATCTCCTCCGGTGTGGACGCCCCGGAGATGGCCTGCTGGGTGCGGTCGAGCAGTTCGGTGCGCGCCCGGTGGATGCACCCGATGAGCAGGCCTTCCTTGGACCCGAAGTACTCGTAGAGCATCGGCTTGGACACGCCCACGCGTTCGGCGATCTCGTCCATGGACGCCGCGAGGTAGCCGCGTTCGGCGAAGACCTGCTCGGCGATGTCGAGCATCTGCGCCTTGCGCTGCGCCTTGGGCATCCGCTTGCGGCGCGGCTCCGCGGTGGCGGTGTTGGTCACGAACTCCAGACTACCGGAGGTAACTTACTTCGAGTAACCTACTGAAGAGTATGTAGCCGGACGAGGAGGTCGGGATGCACCGAGAGGTCAAGGTCCTGGTCGTCGGCACGGGCTTTTCCGGCCTGGGCATGGCGATCGAGCTGAAGCGGACCGGCGAGCGCGACTTCGTCGTGCTCGAGAAGGCGAGCGACCTGGGCGGCACCTGGCGGGACAACTCCTACCCCGGCTGCGCCTGCGACGTCCCGTCCCACATGTACTCGTACTCCTTCGAGCTGAACCCGAAGTGGTCGCGGATGTTCGCCCGCCAGCCGGAGATCTGGGACTACCTCAAGCAGGTCGCGGACAAGTACCGGCTGCGCGCCCACATCCGCTTCAACACCAAGGTCTCCGGGGCGCGCTGGGACGAGGACGCCAAGGTCTGGCACGTCAGCACCGAGCATGGCGACACCTACACCGCCAAGGCGGTCGTAGCGGGCGTCGGCGCCCTGCACATCCCGAACATCCCGGCGCTGCCCGGCATCGAGAAGTTCAAGGGCAAGACCTTCCACTCCGCCGAGTGGGACCACGACCACGACCTGCGCGGCAGGAGGGTGGCGGTCGTCGGCACGGGTGCGTCGGCCATCCAGTTCGTGCCCCAGATCGCCGACGACGTCGAGCACCTGACGATCTTCCAGCGCACGCCGCCGTGGATCATGCCCAAGATGGACCGGTCGATCCGGTCCTGGGAACAGCGCGTGTTCCGGGTCCTTCCGGGTGCGCAGCGGCTGTACCGGAACTTCGTGTACTGGACGCGCGAGTCCAGCGCCCTGGGGTTCGCGGTGAACCCGAAGATCATGGAGTTCGCGCAGAACATCGCCAAGCGCCACATGCGCTCCCAGGTGCCGGACCCCGAGCTGCGGGCGAAGCTGAAGCCGGACTACACGATGGGCTGCAAGCGAGTCTTGATCTCCAATGACTACTACCCGGCCCTGTCCAAGCCGAACGTCGGCCTGACCACGGACGGCATCGCCGAGGTGCGCGCGCACAGCATCGTGGACCGGGCGGGCGTCGAGCACGAGGTGGACACGATCATCTACGGCACCGGGTTCCACGTGGTCGACAGCTTCGACTACCTGGACATCCAGGGCAAGGGCGGGGTGGACCTGGCCAAGCAGTGGCGGGAGAAGGGCATCGAGACCTATTACGGGATCACCGTCTCGGGCTTCCCGAACCTGTTCTTCCTGCTCGGCCCGAACACCGGTTTGGGGCACAACTCGGTGGTCTTCATGATCGAGTCCCAGATCCGCTACGTCCGCCAGTGCCTGGAGCTGCTGGACCGGCACCAGGCCGACGAGCTGGACGTGCGGCCGGATGTGCAGGCGAGGTTCAACCGGCAGTTGCAGCGGAAGCTGACGAAGGGCGTGTGGACGGAGGGCGGCTGCAAGAGCTGGTACTTGGACGCGCAGGGCATCAACCGGACCGTGTGGCCGGGGTTCACGTGGCGGTACTGGATGCGCACGAAGACGGTGCGGGCGGAGGACTACACGCTGACTCGGGCGCGGCGGGACCGGGTGTCGGTCTGAGGTTGTTGGACGATCGCGCTGTTTTGCGCGTCAAAACAGCGCGATCGTCCAACACCCGACACCTGGCACCCCCCGAACCCCTCCCCACCTCCCATCCCCACACCCGCCACCCCCACCGCCAGCACCCGCCCGCTGCTGTCGGCCGCCACCCGCCGCCTACCTGCCCGGCGGGCTGTCGCCGCCGCGTTCCCGCTGCCGGGCTGTCGCTGCCGGGCTGTCGCTGCCGGGCTGTCGCTGCCGGGCTGTCGCTGCCGGGCTGTCGCTGCCGGGCTGTCGCCGCCGGGCCGGCGTCACCCGCCCGCCGCCGCGCTGCCGGCCGCCACCCGCCCGGTGCTGCCGGCCGCCACCCGCCGACTGCCTGCCCGCCGCCATCCGCCCGCTGGCGCGCTCCCGCTGCCGCGTCCCGCCGCCGGGCTGCTGCCACCTGTAGGCCGCTGCTGGCCTCCACCCGCCGCCTGCGTGCCCGCCGTCACCCCGCCCGCCGTCACCCGCCCGCCGTCGCCGGCCTCCACCCGCCGCCTGCCTGGCTGCCTGCCCGCCGCCGTCACCCGCCCGCAGCCGCGCTGCCGCTGTCGCGCTCTCGCCGCCGCCCGGCCGCCTCCACCGCGGGTCGCTGCTCGCCACCGGCCAGCCACCACCCGCCCGCCGTCACCCGCTGCTTCGCCGAGATTGTCGGTACCCGGTGGGACAATGGTGTCGGGGGCCGGAGGCCGCGGGTCGGCAAGAATTCGCGCGGAGAATCCGCGCGATGTTCAGGCCCTGCGCCAGCGGCCGGTGTGCGAGCGGCCGGTGCGCGAGCGACATGAGCGGCCCCCGGGCGAAACGGGCCGGGGCGCGGCGGGAGCCGGCTACAGTCGCCGGCGTGCAGAACGCTCAAGTGCCGGCCTGGCTGGCCCTCCTCGCCACCGTCGGCGCCGCGCTGATCGGTGCCACCGGCCCCGTGCTGGCCCAGTTGGTCACCAGTCGTCGGGAGGAGAAGCGGTGGCGGCGGGAGCGGCACGCCGAGTCGGTGAGGTTGGCGCATGAGCACGCGGTGCAGTGGCGGGACAGCAAGGTTCGGGCGTACGGCGACTACCTGCTGAAGTTGCGCGAGTTGGAGTACCTGGTGGGTGCTGCGCGGATGGATCGGGACGTGCGGCACGTCGCCGAGTACCGGCGGTTGCGGGACGCCTTGTCCGAGCGGTCGGCGGAGATCCGGTTGTTGTGCTCCGGTGAAATGCTCGAGTTCCTGGGTGCGCAGGCGCGGGAGATCGACCAGTTCCGGATCCCGGACGCCGAACTGCTCGCCGACGAAGCGTTGCTGGAGCGGGCGGCGGACGTGGTGGGGCGGTATCGGAAGGGGTTTGTTGAGATGGCGCGCCAGGAGTTGGCGGTGGCGGCGCCGGTGATCGGCGAGCCGGAGTGAGGACGAGCCCGACCCCGCAACGGGATCGGGCTCGTCACAACAGCTCAGACGCCGGCGGCCTTGGCGCGTTCCGCGCGTAGTTGGGTGACGGCGGGCAGGTCGAGGGGCGCGGGCTTGGCGCCGGTGGCCCATTCGATCAGCAGGTCGGCCAGCGCCGGGTTGCGCGGCAACACAGGGCCGTGCAGGTACGTGCACAGGATGCGGCCCTGGACCGCGCCCTCCACCGAGCCGTCGTTGCCGGTGCCGACCTTCACGTGCGCCAACGGCCGTGCCGAAGGACCGAGCACCGTCCGACCCTGGTGGTTCTCGAAGCCGGTCAGCAAGCCCTCGAACAGGCCGTCCGCCGGAGTCGCGATGACCTCGCCGATCGCCCGGCTCCCACCCGCGTGGGACGTCGAGTCGATCAGGCCCAGACCCGGGTGGGTCACCTGGTCGGCCCGGGTGAAGTGCTCGCCGAAGATCTGGATGCCGGCGCACACCCCCAGGATCACCGCACCGCGCCCCGCCGCCCGCTGCATGCCCGGGTGCTCGCGCAGGTGCCGCACGGCCAGCGTCTGCGCCGTGTCCTCACCGCCGCCGACGACGTAGATGTCGCACGAGTCCGGCACCGGCTCGCCGAACCGGATGGTCACGATCTCCGCCGGGATGCCGCGCCACGCCATGCGCTTCTCCAGCACCACGGCGTTGCCGAAGTCGCCGTACGTGCCGAGCAGGTCCGGCAGCACCAGGGCGATGGAAACCTTCGAGGCACTCACTGGGCGGCCCTCGCGTTCAGGTCGCGGAAAGCGGTGTAGTTGGCGATGACCTCGACCGCACCCGGCGGCATGGCGTCGATCGCCTTCAGCGGGTCCGGCACGATCGTGTGCTCGACCTCCGCGTACGTCAACCGCACGGCCAGGTCCGTCGCCCGCTCGCCGGACGCGATGACCTGCCGGCCGCGCAGCCGCTCGAACGGCACGTCCCACAGCCACGACAGGTCGCGCCCGTCGGCCTCCTGCGCGTTGATCACCAGCACCGCCGGGTGGTCCGCCTCGCGCACCACGTTGAGCGTCTCGCTCCAGCCCGCCGGGTTCTTCGACAGCAGCAGCCGGGCCCGGTGGCCGCTGCGCTGGATGGTCCGGTACCGGCCGGCCACGTTGGACACCGCGCGCAGCCGCTCCACGGCCTCCGCCACCGGCACGCCCAGCGCGAACGCCGCCGCCGTGGCCATCACCGCGTTGGCCGCGTTGAACTTGCCCGGCAGCCGCAGCGTCAGGTCGACCTTCTCGCCGTTCGGCGTCACCAGGTAGCCGTCACCGGTCACCCAGTCCGGCTTGGGCCGGGCCAGGTCGCAGCCGGTGCAGTGCCAGTGCTCGCCCTCCCAGCGGATCGGGTCGCCGCACCGCGGGCAGGACGCCGCGTCGTTGTGCCAGCCGGTGCCGGTCGCCACCCAGACGACCTGGCGGGCGTCGCGGGCCGCGGAGGTCACCATGATGTCGTCGCAGTTGGCCACGACCACGCCGGGCACGCCGGCCACCGCCGTGCGCAGCGACTTCTCGATGGTGCGGACCTCGCCGACCCGGTCGAGCTGGTCGCGCGACAGGTTCAGCAGCACCGCGACCGACGGCGCGCTGGCCCGGCAGACCTCGGGGAAGTACCCCTCGTCCACCTCCAGCACGGCGAACGGCGCGTCCGGTTGCTTGGACAGCGCCGTGACGTGGCCGTCGGGCATGTTGGCGCCGCCGTGGTTGGTGGCGACCTGGCCCAGGAACGAGACGGCGCGCGCGAGCATCATCGTGCTCGTGGTCTTGCCGTTGGTGCCCGTGACCAGCGCGACCCGGCGGCCGGCGGTGAGGTGCGCCAGCGCCTGCGGGTCCAGCTTGAGCGCCACGCGGCCACCGATCATGCCGCCGGCGCCCAGGCCCATCTTCTGCGACAGCTTCGAACTCATGTTGCCCAGGCGCACGGCCGCCGCGGTGCGCAGCGGCAGGCGGGCTGGGTCTGCACCAGGAGTGTTCGGCAAGCGACTTCCCGCGTCGGTGGGGTGGGGAGGGATGCCGCCGATGCTACCGGGGCCGGTTGCCGTCCAGCTCTCGCAGGGTCCTGATCAGGTCCACCGTGCTCAACCGGCACAACTGGGCCATGTACTCCAGCGCGGGCAGGTCCAGGTGCACCTCGGGGGCCTGGCCGGGCGGGATCTGGTGCAGCCTGCCCTGGGCCCAGCGGCGCAGCGGCAGCAGCTGGGGCCGGGTGTCGGTGACCACGGCGGTCAGGTTGACCGCCAGGTGCCCGGCCGGGGCGTCGCCGAACACGCGGTCGTGCACGCGGGCCAGGACGTGGTGCGCGGGCACGCCGAGCGCGATGCAGATCTCCACCAGCCGCACCACCGAGCACTGCCGGGTGCCCAGCTCGTAGGTGGCCAGGGTCTGCAGCGAGATGTCGCTCTGCAGCCGCCGGTTCAGCTCCTTGCGGGTCCACCCGCGTTGCTTGCGAAGGCTGCGGAGCTCATCACCGAGCACGCGCTGGTACGCCGCTGTGTCGATCTGCACCGTCAAGTCCTCCATGTCCGCGGGGGCCCCGACAGACCCCACGCAGATGGAAAGCTCGACTCGTCGTCCGCTTACGCGACTCGCCCGAATTATCCCCCGATTGGGCTAACCGAGTAGTACTCCCAGTAGTTCTTCAGCGCTCAAGTGCGCTGGTCACGCCGGTTTCGAGCGGTCCGAGGAAGCGCGGGTCGGGCTTGGCCACGAGGCCGTCCCACATCGCCTTGCCGCTCGCGAACGCCTCGCGGAAGTGCCCGTACGCGGTCGTCGAGGCCCACTGCCGGGACGTGTCGTGGCCGACCCCGAACGCCTCCAGCCCGGCCGACCGGCACAGCGCGACCGCGCGCGGCAGGTGGAACTCCTGCGTGACCACGGTCAGCCTGGTGACCCCGAAGATGCGCTTGGCCCGCGTGCACGAGTCCCAGGTGTCCAGGCCCGCGTAGTCCGCCACGACCCGGTCCGCCGGGACGCCCCTGGCCACCAGGTAGTCGCGCATGGCGGTGGGCTCGTCGTAGTCCTTGCGGCTGTTGTCCCCGCTGACCAGCAGGACCTTGACCTTGCCCTGCCGGTGCAGGTCGGCCGCCACGTCCAGCCGGCCCGCCAGGAACGGCGTTGGCCGCCCGCCGCGCAGCCCCGCGCCGAGCACCAGCGCGACCGGCGTCTCGGGGACGTCCGCCGCGGTGTGCCGGTAAGGCGCGCTGGACACCCGCACCCACACCAGCGGCACGGACGCCAGCACCGCCGCCAGCGCGGCCACCACCAG
The DNA here is from genome assembly GCF_031180885.1 of Saccharothrix sp. GTDB lineage: Bacteria > Actinomycetota > Actinomycetes > Mycobacteriales > Pseudonocardiaceae > Actinosynnema. The sequence goes on along the minus strand of NZ_JAPSLK010000021.1, from coordinate 19,641 downwards.
CACCCGCTTCCAGCGGATCCGCCGGACGAACGCCCCCATCGCCTACCCCCAGGTCATGGATCAGTTGACGCAGCGCACCCCGTCCGCCGTGATCGGCGGCTCCTCGGTGGTGCTGGTGCCCGGCTGGGCCCGCTTGGCCCCGTCCAGGCCCACCAGCGGCGCGCCCGCCAGATTCTGCGTGCCGGGACCGGAGTAGTCGCTGCCGACGAACACCCGGGCCCGGCCGGCCGGGATGTTGTCGTCCTGCTCGACGGCCAGCCCGCCCAGCGCGTCGGCGACCGCCTGCGCGCCCGCCTCGCCGCCCTTGCCGTGGCGAACGACGGACTTCGCCATCGGGGTGTCGGCGTTGGCCGCGCCGCCGGAGACGAACTTCTTCGCCACCAGCGCGTCCAGCACCCGAGCAGCCAGGCCGCCCGTGCCCGAGGCGTTGCGCACCTCGACGGTGACCGTCGACGGGTCGACGGCCGGGGTGGTCGAGGTGTCCGGCGCGTCCTTGCCGAGGTTCTTGAAGAACCGCTTCACGTCGGACTCGACGATCTCGATCGCCGTGCCGTCCTCGGGCGTGGCCAGCTCCGGGTTGCCGGTCGGGATCGTCTCGAACTTGATGTTGCCGCCGGACAGGTCCTTCATCCGGGTGGCGAACTTGAACACGTCCCAGCCCTTGTCCAGCACGATCGACTTGGTCAGCGCGTCGATCAGGGCGCGCAGCTTGCCCGGGTCGGACAGGGTGCCGGCGGACAGCATCTTCTTCGCCAGGCCCGCCATGAACACCTGCTGGCGCACGATCCGGTCCAGGTCGCCGCGCAGCAGCCCGTAGCGCTGGCGGACGAACGCGAGCGCTTCGCGGCCCTCGATGGTCTGCGGGCCCTTGGCGAAGTCGGCGCCGGAGTAGTCGTCCTGGGTGGCCTGGTTGAGGCAGACGTCCACGCCGCCGACGGCCTTGGTGATGTCGTAGAAGCCGACCAGGTTGATCTCGGCGTAGTGGTCGACGGTGACGCCGGTGAGGTCCTGGACGGTCTGGATGAGGTTCTTGGCGCCTTCCTTCTTCGACTCCTGCTCCACCTGGGCGGGGTCGGTGACGCCCTTCTTCTGCAGCTCGGCGACGGCGGCGTTCTTGCCGTAGCCGTAGGCCGAGTTGATCTTGTGCCGGCCGTGGCCGCCCGCGATCTTGACGTAGGAGTCGCGGGGGAACGACACGGCGACGGCCTTGCCGGTGTCGTTCGGGATGTGCATGAGGATGATCGTGTCGGTGTTCAGGCCGCCCGCGCTCTCGTCGCCGGCCTGGAGCTCGTCGAGGATGTGCTGGGGGAGCGGGTTGCCCTTTGCGTCGGTGCGGGCGTCCATGCCGACCATGAGGATGTCGATGGACCCGTCCGCGGGGCGCTCGCCGCCGCCGTCCTCGCCGATGACGTCGGTGGTGGTGAGGTTGTTGGCGAGGGACTGGAAGTTCGCCCACGCGTAGCCGGTGCCGACGAGGACGGCGACGGAGAAGAAGGCGACCACGGTGCGGCCGACGAGGTTGGCGCTCTTCACCTGGTCCCGGCGCACGGGCCGGCGGGCGGGGGGTCGCTGCGGGGGGCGCTGGGCGGGGCGGCGGGCTCCGGCCTGGGCCTCGGCGCGCGCCGGGCCGCCGGCGGGTCGCCTGCCGACACCTTCGGCACCCGCGCGGGCGGTGGTGCGGGCGGGGTCACCGGCGCGGGCGGGGCGGGCTTCGCCACGGCCGGCGGCGCCGCGCTGGTCGGCGTTGCGTGGGCCGGCGCCGCGCTGGTCGACGCCGCGTGGGCCGGCGCCGCGCTGGTCGACGCCGCGTGGGCCGGCGCCGCGTGGGTCGGCGCTGCGGCCGGGGGTGTTGCGCGGGTCTCCGCTTCGCCCGGCCGCGCCACGGCCGCCGGCTTGGCGCCCAGCACCGCGGCTGTCCTCGCCGCGAGCCGCGCTGCGGGAGTCGCCGCGTGCCGTGCCGCGCGCGCCGGCTTCGCGCCCGGCTGCGCCGCGGGAGTCCTCGCCGCGAGCGGAGCGGCGGGCGTCGGAGCTGCGGGGATCGTTGTCGCGGGATGCGCCGCGGGCGTCGGCGGGGTCGGGGCGGCGTGGGGTGCCGTCGTGGCCGGGGCGGGGGTCGCGGCCGCGGGGGGCGTCACCGCCACCCGTCGCGCGGGGTGGCTCGGGGGAGCGGCCGTGAGGTTCGCCACGGGTCGGGCGGCGTGGGTCGCCGTCGGCGGGGGAAGGGTGGGGCGGGCGCGGGTCGTGGCCCGCGCGCGGGGGTTGTGGTGCGCGAGGGGGCAAAGGTCGCCGGCGAAACCCGTCGGGTTCGCCCGGCCTCGGCGGCCGGTTGTCCACTCGCGCTCCTCCCTTGTGTTCCGGACCTGCCCTGGTGGACGCGCCGGTGCCCTCTGGGGTTGCCCAAAGGGTGGCACAGCCCCACATCACGACGAGGTGATACCGGGTCTTGACAGCGTGTGACCAGTGAAGTAACCCGACCGTGAGGCTCCGGGTGCCCCGTTCGTAGACTTCACCCCGTGCTCACGATGCAGGACGCGCTGCTGGCGCTGACCAGGTACTGGACCGAACGGGGCTGCATCGTCGTGCAGCCGTACAACACCGAGGTCGGTGCGGGCACCCTGAACCCGGCGACCGTGCTGCGCGTCCTCGGCCCGGAGCCGTGGCGGGTGGCCTACGTCGAGCCCAGCGTGCGGCCCGACGACGCCCGGTACGGGGAGAACCCCAACCGCCTCCAGACCCACACCCAGTTCCAGGTCATCCTCAAGCCCGACCCGGGCGACCCGCAGGAGCTGTACCTGGGCAGCCTGGAAGCCCTCGGCATCGACGTGCGCGCCCACGACGTGCGGTTCGTCGAGGACAACTGGGCCTCGCCCGCCCTGGGCGCGTGGGGCCTGGGCTGGGAGGTGTGGCTGGACGGGCTGGAGATCACCCAGTTCACCTACTTCCAGCAGGCCGGCGGCATGTCGCTGGACCCGGTGTCGGTGGAGATCACCTACGGCATCGAGCGCATCATGATGGCGCTGCAGGGCGTGGACCACTTCAAGGACATCGCCTACGCGCCCGGCATCTCCTATGGCGAGGCGTTCGGCCAGGCCGAGTACGAGATGTCCCGCTACTACCTGGACGACGCCGACGTCGAGGCCAACAAGCGGCTGTTCGAGGAGTACGCGTCCGAGGCGCGGCGGATGCTCGACGCCCGCCTGCCCGTGCCCGCGCACAACTACGTGCTGAAGTGCTCGCACACGTTCAACGTCCTCGACGCGCGCGGCGCGATCAGCACCACCGAGCGGGCCCGCGCGTTCGCCCGGATGCGGGGTCTGGCGCGCGAGGTCGCGCAGCTGTGGGCCGCGCGGCGCGAGGAGCTGGGGCACCCGCTGGGCCTGGTCGAGCCGCAGGAAGCGCCCGCGCTGCCCGCCGCCGGCACCACCGACAAGCCCGAGACGCTGCTGTTCGAGATCGGCACCGAGGAACTTCCGCCCGCCGAGGTCACCCGGACCGTCGAGGCGGTGCGCGCGGCGGTGACCGAGAAGCTGGCCGGGACCCGCCTCACGCACGGCGAGGTCCAGGTGCACGGCACGCCGCGCCGCATCGTCGTGCTGGTGCCCGAGGTGTCGCCGCGCGAGCCGGACGCCGAGAAGACCATGCGCGGACCGCGCGTGTCCGCCGCGTTCGACGCCGACGGCGCGCCCACCAAGGCCGCGCAGGGCTTCGCGCGCGGGCAGGGCGTGGACGTCGCCGACCTGACCCGGGTGGTGGAGAACGGCGTCGAGCACGTCACCGTGGTGAAGACCGTGCCCGGTGGCGGCGCGGTCGAGGTGCTGGGTTCGCTGCTCGCGTCCGTGGTGGCGGAGCTGCGCGCGGAGAAGAACATGAAGTGGAACGACCCGAAGCTGTCGTTCACCCGCCCGATCCGCTGGCTGCTCGCGCTGCTGGGCGGCACGCCGGTGCCGGTGGGCGTGTCCGCCCTGGTGTCCGGCACCACGACCCGCGTGCACCGCACGGCCGAGACGCCGGTGGTGGAAGTGTCCACTGCGGACGGTTACCTGGAGTTCCTGGCACAGCACGGGATCACGGCCTCGGCCTCGGTCCGCGGGGACGTCGTCGTCGAGCGCGCGGCCGAGCTGGCCAAGTCGGTCGGCGGGGTCGTGGACTTCGAGGGCGTGCTGGACGAGGTGACGAACCTGGTCGAGCAGCCCACGCCACTGCTGGGCTCGTTCGACGCCAAGTACCTTGAACTGCCCCAGCAGATTCTGACCACGGTCATGCGCAAGCACCAGCGCTACCTGCCGGTGCGCGCCGAGGACGGCTCGCTGCTCCCGCACTTCGTGGCGGTGGCGAACGGGTCCATCGACGAGGACCTGGTGCGGCGCGGGAACGAGGCCGTGCTGCGCGCCCGGTACGAGGACGCGGCGTTCTTCTGGCGTGCCGACCTGCGCACGCCGTTGGCGGACATGAAGGCGGGCCTGGAGAAGCTGACGTTCGCCGACAAGCTCGGGTCGATGGCGGACCGGGCCGGGCGGATCGCGGCGCTGGCCGGCCGGCTGGCCGACGTCGTCGGCGGCGCGGACGACACGCTGACCCGGGCCGGTGAGCTGGCCAAGTTCGACCTGGGCTCGCAGATGGTGATCGAGCTGTCCAGCCTGGCCGGCGTGATGGCACGGGAGTACGCGGTGCGGGCGGGCGAGACCCCCGAGGTCGCGCAGGCCCTCTACGAGATGGAACTGCCCCGCTCGGCGGGTGACGCGCTGCCCGCCTCCCGGGCGGGTGCGCTGCTGTCGCTGGCGGACCGCTTCGACCTGCTGGCGGGCCTGTTCGGCATCGGCGCCAACCCGACCGGCAGCTCCGACCCGTTCGGCCTGCGGCGGGCGGCGCTGGGCGCGGTGAGCGTCCTGCGGGCGTTCCCGGAACTGCGGGACATCACGCTGACCCGGGCGCTTTCCCTGGCGGCGCAGGACTTGGACGTCTCGGCGGACGCCCTGGAGAACGCGCGGGAGTTCGCCGTGCGCCGGTACGAGCAGCAGCTGCTGGACGCCGGCCACGACCACCGGTTCGTGAACGCGGTCCTGCCGCTGGCGGACGCCCCGGCCCAGGCCGACGAGACGTTGGCGGAGCTGACCTCGCTGGCCGGGTCCGAGGACTTCGCCGCGCTGGTCGCGGCCTTGCAGCGGGTGCGCCGGATCGTGCCGGCCGAGACCGCGCCGGAGTACGACGCCGGGGCGTTGACCGAGCCGGCCGAGGTGGCGCTGCACAAGGCGCTGGCGGAGGTGTCCTTCGACGGCGCCGGGCTGGCCGCGTTCGCGTCGGCGGCGGGCGGGTTGACCGCGCCGGTGAACACGTTCTTCGACGAGGTGCTGGTGATGGCGGAGGACCCGGAGGTCCGCAAGGCCCGACTGGGCCTGCTGGCGTCCATCCGCGACCTGGCCGCGCCGGTCCTCGACTGGCAGGCGCTGGGCACCGCCCTGGGCGAGCGGAGCGCCTGACCCGCGAGGCGGCGGAAGCCCCCGCCCGAGCCGAGAAGGCGGAGGACCCCGCCCGAGAAGCGAAGAGCCCCCGCCCGAACACCGGGCGGGGGCTCCTTTCGCGCGTCGATCAGATGTGGCTGCCGCCGCGGGTGACCGCTCCGTACGCGTCCACGATGCCGTGGCCGTAGAAGCCGTTGAACGCGGTGTCACCCTCGCAGGTCGCCGTGAACTCGGCCGGGCGACCCTCCCGCTCGTAGGAGACGGTGCGCGGGAACGGGCAGGCGCGCTGGGTCGCGGTCTTGTAGAGGACCTTCTCGACCTTGTCCGGGGACAGGGTCAGGGTGCCCGGGTGGGAGCGGTCCTTCTTGCCGTACTCGCTGACCACCAGGGCGGCCACGCCGGCCGCGTGCGGAGCGGCCATCGAGGTGCCCTGGAGGTACTGGTAGTAGCCGCACGTGGTGCCCGCGCAGTACTTCGCCACGCCGGCCGCCTGGCCCTTCGGGGTCACGTTGCCGGCCTCGTCGATGTTGCCCTCGGCCAACGCAACGTTGCGCGGGTACGTCGACCGGATCAGGTTCTCGTTGGTCCGGTACCACGGGGTGCCGAAGCCGTCGCGGAACCAGCCGCCGGGGGCGGACAGGTCGGTCTGCTCGGTGCCCCAGTTCGAGTAGTCGGCCTTGGCGGTCGACGGGCCGAGCGACGACACGGAGATGACGTGCTCGCCCTCGGTGGGCAGGTGCAGGCACTTGGAGTTGTCGATGGTGCGGGTGTAGTTGGTGCCCGCCGGGTAGTTCGGGCTCTGCGCGTCGGAACGCGGGTTGCCCAGGTCCTCGTGGTTGTTGCCGCCGGCCGCGATCAGGGTCACGCCCTTGCGGTGGGCGTAGTTCAGCGCCCGCTGCACGGCGGTGATGGTGGCGCGCTGCTCGATCCGGGCCTGGGGGCTGTCGGCCGGGTTGTCGATGCAGTTCATGTACCACGGGTCGATGTAGAACGACATGTTGATCACGTCGAGGCCGACGTCGGCGCCGTAGGTGATCGCGTCCACGACCGGCTGGAGGAAGAAGTAGCCGGAGTCCTGGGCGCCGCGGATGTTCACCAGGGACACGTTCGGGGCCACGCCGGAGATGCCGAACCCGTTCGCCGCCGCGCCGATGGTGCCGGCGACGTGGGTGCCGTGGCCGTTGTCGTCGTGGTCGTCGGGGTCGACGCAGCCGCGGAACTCGCAGGGGCCGTCGACCTCGTTGCCGTTGGGGTCGGTGGGGATGTCGATGGTGAAGTTGCGGGACAGCTCGCGGTTGAAGTTCGGCGCGATGTCCGGGTGATTGCCGTCCACGCCGGTGTCGAGGATGCCGACGTAGACCCGCTTGTCGCCGGCCTGCCGGGTGCGGGCCTTGTCGGAGCGGACCAGCTTCAGGCCCCACAGCCCGCCGTCGAGCGGGTCCATGCCGGCCGTGGCGTCGGGGGCCTTGGCGGGGGACTGGGCCGCCGCGCCGAGGTGCTCGCGTTCGACCTCCCGCCACTCCCGGTTGTCCGGGAGGTCGGTGGGCGCCGCGCCGAGCGGCTTGAGGCCGGTCGCGCCGAGCACCGCGTCGGAGGCGGAGACGCGCTGCACGAAGCCCTCGGCGGGGGCCTTCACGGTCAGGGTGCCGACCGCGGTGTTCTCGCCGACGACCTCGCCGCCGGCGGCGACCACGGCGGCCTTGGCCGCGTCGGCGCTCGCGCCGTCCTCGACGACGACGGTGAAGTCGGCGGTGCCCTGCTGGCCGGTCGCGGGCTGTGTCCCGGTCGCCAGCAGCGCGGCGGTGGTCGCCACCACCAACGCCGACGGAACGATTCTGCGTGTTCTCACGCGTGTCTCCTCACAGACCCGGTGGGGGTATGGGTCGGGCGACACCCTGGCAAACAAAACCGGGCCCCGGTAGACGTCGTTCGTAGTCAGTGTGGACCGTAGCGGGACGTGCGCGCTCAGTTACATTTTGTGTTTTGGTAACGATTCGACCTGCGGTTTCGATCTTCCCCGGAGGTCGACACGCCGAGCGGTGCGGACCATTTGGCACCAATGGGTTGCTACGTCTTGACGAACGCGTGTCGCGAGGGATGGAATTCCGCACATTCTGTTTCGATCCACCGGACGGCGGTCGGTCCGCGCAAGGGGTTGGCGAATGCGAAGAGTACGCGGATTGGTGTCCTGCGGCCTGCTCGTGCTGACCGTCGCGGCGTGCGGCGCCGAGAAGAAGCCGAGCGGCCTGGAGCCGGTCGCGCCGTTGCGGCCGTCGGACAAGCCGGTGGTCGGCGTGATCCTGCCGGACCGCGCGTCGTCGGACCGCTGGGAGGAGCAGGACCGGCCGCTGCTGGAGTCCGCGCTGAACTTCGCCGGCATCACGCCGCTGATCGAGAACGCCGAGGGCGACGAGAAGAAGTTCCAGAGCATCGCCGACGACATGATCGGGCGCGGCGTGAAGGTCTTGATGACCACGCCGCTGAGCACCGAGGGCGGCGCGACCGTCGAGCGCAAGGCGAAGCAGGCCAACATCCCGGTCATCAACTACGACCGGATCAGCCTGGGCGGCCAGGCCGAGTACTACGTCTCCTTCGACAACCTCAACGTCGGCGAACTCCAGGCCGAGGGCCTGCTCAAGTGCCTGGGCAACAAGCCGGGCGCGCAGATCATCGAGATCCAGGGCTCCCCGACGGACAACAACGCGACCCTGTTCGCCGACGGCCAGCGCCGCAAGCTCGGCCCGAAGTACGACGCCGGCGCGCTGAAGCTGGTGAAGAGCCAGGCGGTCGACAACTGGGACCCGGTGCTGGGCAAGGCCACCTTCGAGCAGATCCTGGACGCCAACGGCGGCCGGGTGGACGGCGTGGTCGCGGCCAACGACGGCCTCGCGGGCGCGGTGATCGAGGTGCTCCGGGAGCGCGGCCTGGCCGGCAAGGTGCCGGTGACCGGCCAGGACGCCACCCTGGAGGGCCTGCGCGCGGTCCTGCGCGGCGACCAGTGCATGACCGTCTACAAGCCGATCCGGGACGAGGCCGAGGCGGCGGCGCGGCTGGCCATCGCGGTGGCGCGCGGGGACATCAGCGGCGCGGACGACCTGGCCACCGGCAACACCCGGGACCTGGTGTCGCGGCGGGACGTGAAGTCGGTGCTGCTGGGCGCGGACCTGATCACCAAGGCCGACGTGCGGCGGCTGGTGGCGGAGAGCGTGGTGAAGTCGGTGGACCTGTGCGCCGGCGATGTCCGGCCGGTGTGCGACGAGCTGGGCATCCTGGTCAACTAGTCGCCGTCGTGGCGGCCCGAGATGAACTCCTGGAACCGGATCTTCGCCCGGATCAGCGGCTGGCGCACCCGCGCCTCCCGCCGGTACGCCCGGCGCAGCTTTCGGGACCCCTCGGTGTACCGCCAGCGCGCCCACGGTGACCCGGGCCGGGCCAGCCGCAGCGCGCCGATCTCGGGCAGGACCGGCACCAGCAGCCCCAGCAGTCCGGTCCACACCTTGCCCTTGAGCAGCGCGACGATGGCGAAGCCCAGGTTGACCAGGATGATCACCACCCGCACCCACACGCCCTCGCCGTAGAACTCGTCGTACCCCAGCGGCCGGGCGCCCAGCAGCAGCAGGCCGGTCATGCCGATGGCCAGGAACACCGCGTCCACCGACAGCCGGCCGTCCTTCTCCCAGTACACGTCCCGCAGGTGCAGGATCAGCGCGAACTCGTCGAGCACCAGCGCCGCGCCCACGCCCAGCAGCGCCGCCGCGGCCACCCGCCACCCGTGCTCCTCGTCCGGCACGGCCAGCCCCGTCACGCCCCCGACCAGCATGAACACCGTGCCGAAGACGACGTGGTGGATGTGCGTGCCACCGGGGGTGATGTTGCCCGGCCACCAGCGCACCTTCGCCCGGATCATCCGCACGCTGATCCTGATCAGGACGAACGTGACGACCAGGCCGAGGAAGAAGAACAGCAACCGGGTCTGCGGGTGGTGGAGGGTCGAGAACACCCCTCCATCTTCACTCGACCGGCCTACTTGAAGGTGATGTCCCCGGTGATCTCGCCCGCTTGCACCACCTGGTGGTTGGCCCCACCCGTGACCTTGTTGTCGACCTTGTACAAAGTCACCCGTTCGTGTTCACGGCGGAGCCGGTCCCCGAACGGGGGATCTTCGGCTTCGGCCCTCCGCAGCGCCTCGGCCAGGGCGGCGACCTGCGGCGAACCGGGCGCGGCGCCCTCGGCGGCGGTCAGCGCCGCGGTGGCCTCGGGGTCGTCCGCGAACTTGGCCCGGACCAGGGCGTACAGGCCCGCGAAGGCGCGGGTGGCGAGCGATGCGGCGATGGTCACCAGAACGGGTTCGGTCATGGCGGAAACCCCCTGTGATCGCGTCCTCGCCCACAGTAGCAGTGCGACTCGCCGCGTTCTTGCGCTCGACTGCCACCGGGGTGGCGTGGTTGACTGTGTTCGGTCGTACCTATCTGTGTTCGTGTTCCACCACGCTCGCGGATCGGAGTTGCGGGCGTGGAACTTCCTCGACGGGAGGGGCTCAACGCCCCAACGGACCCGGTGGTCGCAAGCGCGATCCGGCACCTGTTAGAGGAGAAGTAGCAAGATGGCAGTTCAGGGCACCGTCAAGTGGTTCAACGCGGAGAAGGGCTTCGGCTTCATCTCCCCGGACAACGGTGGCGCCGACGTGTTCGTGCACTACTCGGAGATCCAGTCCACGGGCTACCGCACGCTGGAGGAGAACCAGCGGGTGGAGTTCGAGATCGGCCAGGGCCAGAAGGGCCCGCAGGCGCAGACGGTTCGACCGCTCTGACCTAGGTCCGATTCCCATCGGATGACAGTGGAGCCGCCATCCCGGCCACGGGGTGGCGGCTCTTCTCGTACCACCCGCCGTACACCCGCTTGCCGACCAGCCGGGCACCGTCGAACAGGAAGAACACCCCGCTGCGACCGAGGACGCCATCCCCGTCGTGCCGCAGTTCGACGATCACGGCCCCTTCGGCGTGGTGCAGGGAGACGACGTGGCTGCGCAGCTCCGGCCCGGCTGCCACGACCCGCTCGTAGTACCCCACCACCGCCGCGCGCCCCTCGATGACCTCGCCGGTGGCCATCACCTCCCAGCGGGCGTGGTCGAACGCCCCCACGGCGACCTCGAACTCCCGCTCGTTCTCCGCCTCCAGGTGCTCGAGCACGATCGCCTCGCGCAGCGCCCGGAGCGACTTGGACGCGGTCACTGCGTCCCCTTCCCTCGCCCAGGTGCCCGACCAAACACCCCTCGACCCCACCAGTCAAGACGGCACCTGACTGACCCCGGGACGACCAGGGGCCGTCCCGGGGTCGTTGGTCCGGGCTACGGCCGCATCTCGTACGCCCCCGAGAGCGCCGCGACCCGCTCCCACACCCGCTGGAACCGCTCGCGGTCCACCACCGGCTTGCGCACCTGCCCCAGCGCCCACTCCTGCTGCGCCCCGGTGGACGAAGCCTTGCCGTGCAACGCGACCGCCCAGCTGGAGAAGTCCCGCACCAGCACGTCGAACACCTGGTCCACGACGTCGGTGTCGAGGCTCGTGAGCGCCGCCTGCTCCAGCGCCAACTGGCCGTAGACCACGAGCGTGAACAGCTGGCCGAGCGTCAGCAGGAAGTCGAGGTCCTTCTGCTGCTCGGCGTCCGGCGCGGCCGTGGTCAGCAACGTCCGGAGGCCCTGCGCCTGCTGGTGGAACCGCGCCACGTTCGGCACGTGCGCGAACCGCCGGTAGGCGGCTTCCCAGTCGTGGAACCGGATCGAGCCGAGGCCGCGGGCCGGTCCCTGCCGCCAGAAGAAGTCGTCGTCCTCGGCGTCCGAGACGGTCGGGACCTCGTCGTACTCGGCGGGCTGGAACAGGTAGGCGGGCATGAACTTCAGCACCAGCGCCAGGTTCACGTGCACGGTGCCTTCGAGCTTGGGCAGCGCGCCGATGTCCCGTCCGGCCATGGAGAAGTAGGTGTCCTTCTCGAAGCCCTTGGCCGCGATGACGTCCCACAGCAGGCCGATCACCTGCTCGCCCTCGCTGGTCACCTTCATCTTGGTGACCGGGTTGAACAGCAGGTACCGGCGGTCTTCGGGGGACGCGGTGCGGAAGTAGTCGACGGAGCGGTCGGCGAAGAGCTTCATGGCGACCAGCCGGGCGTACGCGTCGACGAAGTTCTGGCGCACGTGCGGGAACTCGGTGACCTTCTTGCCGTACAGCACCCGGTTGTGCGCGTGGGTGATGGCTTCGTAGAAGGCGTGCTCGGAGATGCCGATGGACGCCGTGCACAGGTTGAACTTCCCGACGTTCACGGTGTTCAACGCCGCGCTGAACGCCTCCGCGCCGGTGTGCAGGACGTCTCCGGGGGCGACCGGGTAGTCCTCCAGGCGGAACTCGCTGACGAACATCTGCGAGTCGACGACGTTCTTGACCAGCTTGTAGTTCGGGTGCGCGCTGTCCACCGCGAAGAACACGTACCCGTCGGGGCCTTCGACGTCCGCGCGGCGGCCGAAGACGGAGACCATGCCCGCGACGTTGCCGTTGCCGATGTAGTACTTGCCGCCGTTGGCGACGAACCCGCCGTCGGCCTTCGGCGTGAGCACCATGTCGGTCGAGTAGACGTCCGCGCCGTGCTCCTTCTCGGACAGCCCGAACGCGAACACCGCGCCGCTGTCGAGCAGGTCGGCGGCGCGCTTCTTGGCGGCGGCGTTGTCGCTCATCCAGATCGGGCCGAGGCCGAGGACGGTGACCTGCCAGGTGTACCAGTACTGGAGGCCGTAGAAGCCGAGGATCTCGCTGAGGGCGGCGTTGCGGGTGGCGTCCCACCGCTTGTCCGGGTTGCCGCCGCTTTCCGCGGCCGGGGTCAGGAAGGTCGCGAACAGCTTCTCGCGGGCCGCGAACTCCAGGAATTCGGCGTACCAGACCCGGGACTGGTCGTCGGCGATGAGCTTCTTCTTGCCGCGCTCCTCGAACCAGTCGATGGTGGCCCGCAGCAACCGCCTGCTCTCGGGGTCGAGGTGCGCGCCCTCGAAGCTGTTGGGATCGAACAACACCGGCCTGCTCCCTTCGTCTCCCGGGCACGTTACCAGCGAGTAACTTCCTCCGTCGCGCACCCTCCGCCCGCCACCTCCCGCCCTTCAGCCCTCACGGCGGCCTGGCGGTGCCGTGGCGCGGTGGCGAGGCGCGGCGGCGGCTTGGACGGTGGGGCGGCGCGGTGGAGAGGCGCGGCGGCGGCCTGGGCGGTGCGGCGGCTTGGCCCTGGCGTGGCGGCGGTGCAGTGCGGCGGGGTGGCGGTGCGGTGCGGCGTGGCTGGGCGGGGCGGCGTGGCTGCGCGAGGCGGCTGGGTGGCGTGGCGTGGCTGGGCGGGGCGGCTGGGCGGTGGCGGGGTGGGGAGGTGGCGGGGTGGGGAGGTGGCGGGGTGGGGAGGTGGCGAGGCGGTGGCTCATTCCCGGCCGGCGCGAAATTGTCGTACCCCGCGCGTAGCGTGCTCCACGTCACACCCACCGCCGGAGGACGCCATGCACCTGCTCGCGATCGGCACGCGAAAGGGCCTGTGGCTCGCGACCAGCCCCGACCGCAGGTCGTGGGAGGTCCGCGGACCGCTGCTGCCCATGACCGAGGTCTACGCGGTCGCCATCGACCCGCGCCGACCCCGCCTCCTCGCCGGGACCACCAGTCCCCACTTCGGCCCCACCGTCATGACCAGCGACGACCTCGGCGAGACCTGGCAGGAACCCGACCACGCCCCCATCGCCTTCCCCGAGGACACCGCGCTGGAACGCGTCTGGCAGCTGACCCCCACCGACGACCCCGACGTCGTCTACGCCGGCACCCAACCCTCCGCCCTCTTCCGCTCCGACGACGGCGGCCGCACCTACGCCCTCGTCCGCGGCCTCTGGGACCACCCGCACCGCGATGACTGGGGCGCCGGCTACGGCGGCCAGGCGATCCACACGATCCTGCCCCACCCCACCGATCCCGACCGGCTCACCGTGGCCATGTCCACCGGCGGCGTCTACCGCACCTCCGACGGCGGCGCGTCGTGGACCGCGAGCAACAAGGGCGTGAAGGCGTACTTCCTGCCCGACCCGTACCCCGAGTTCGGCCAGTGCGTGCACAAGATCGCCCGCCACCCGGCCGCGCCGGACCGCATGTACCTCCAGAACCACCACGGCGTCTACCGCTCGTCCGACGGCGGCGCCACCTGGGACTCGATCGCCGACGGCCTCCCGTCGGACTTCGGCTTCCCGATGGTCGTCCACCCGCACGAGCCCGAGGTCGTCTACAACTTCCCGCTCGTGGCCGACGGCGAGCGCTTTCCCCCGAACGGCCAGTGCGCCGTCTACCGCTCACCCGACGGCGGCGACACGTGGACAGCCCTGCGCACCGGCCTGCCGGACGGCTTCTGGACAGCCGTCATGCGGGACGCGATGTGCACCGACACGGCCACCCCCGCCGGCGTCTACTTCGGCTCGCGCTCCGGTTCCGTCTACGCCAGCCCCGACGAGGGCGAGTCGTGGCACCGGGTGGTCGAACACCTGCCGGACGTCGTGTGCGTGCGCGCCGCGGAGGTCTGAGTGAAGATCACCGTGCTGATCCCCGGCGTCCTGCGCCCGGCCGCGCAGAACCAGTCCACCCTCGAACTGGACCTGCCCGAACCCACCACCCTGGGCGCGGTCCTCGACGAGCTGGCCGGTCGCTACCCGCTCCTGGACCGCCGCCTCCGCGACGAACGCGCCACCCTGCGCCGCTACGTGAACTTCTACGTGGACGGCGAGGAGTGCCGCCGCCTCGACGGCCCGTCCACGGTCCTGCGCCCGAACGCCGAGATCCGCATCCTCCCGTCCGTGGCCGGCGGCTGACCCCACCCTCAGCCGCGAAGACCCATCACCGACCGCCGCCGAACCGCCGGTACAGCGGCCGGAGCTCGTCCGTCACCGACCGCCCCCGAACGGAAAGCGGCCCGAGCCGGTCCAGGATCGCGCCCGGGTGGTGGGCGACCGGCTCGTCGGGCTCCGGCACCGCCTCCACCGCCGGCCGTTGCCAGAACACGTCCAACGACTCCGCCAACGGCCGCACCCCACCCGACACGGCCTCCTCGGCGGGCATGGGCGCGCGCAGTTCCCGCAACCGCTCCAGCAGGTCCTCCCGCCCCCGCCCGCGCCACGCCAGGATCTCGAACGGGTCCGCGTCGAACGACTCCGCCAGCAGGTAGCAGGCCGCCGCCAGGTGCTTGCACGGCACCTCCCAGTCCGGGCAGGTGCAGTCCATCGACATCTCCCGCGGCGACGCCGGGAACAGCGTCAACCCCAACCCCGCGAACAACTCCTCGATCTCGGCGGGCATCTCCCCGGCGAGCAGCTTCGCCGCGAACACCGCCCGGTCGGCCAGCGCCCGCTCGATGCGCACCCAGTCCTCGTCGGAGAACTTGCGCACCCCGATCCGCGCCCGGTACGGCTCCGGCCGCGACCCCATCACCAGCGCCACCACCACGCTGGTCGACAGCGACAGCGACATCACCTGCCCGGTCCGCGCGTAGGTCCGCCCGCGCGCGAGCCGCCCGCCCATCCCGAACGACTCCAGCACCTCGACGAACCGCCGGGACCACCACGTCCGGGCGACCTCGCCCCGCTTGCTGCGCAGCGTCAACCCGCCCTCGACCCGGATGGGCCGCCCGTACGTCGGCCGCTCGCCGTGCCAGTCACTCACCGACGGCCTCCCCGGACAACGCGAACAGGTCCCGCAGCTCCGCCGTCGACAGCTCGGTCAACCAGTCCTCCCCGGCCCCGACGACCAGTTGCGCCAGCCCCCGCTTCTCCTCGATCATCCGGTCGATCCGGTCCTCCACCGTCCCCACGCACACGAACTTGCGCACCTGCACGTGCGACCGCTGCCCGATCCGGAACGCCCGGTCCGTCGCCTGGTCCTCGACCGCCGGGTTCCACCACCGGTCCAGGTGGATCACCTGGTTCGCCGCGGTCAGGTTGAGCCCCGTCCCGCCCGCCTTGAGCGACAGCACGAACACCGAAGGGCCGCCGGGTTCCTGGAACCGCCGCACCATCTCGTCACGCGCCTTCGCGGGCGTCCCGCCGTGCAGGTACAGCACCTCGGTGTCGAACCGCGCCGCCAGGTGCGGCACCACCATCGCGCCGAACTTGGTGAACTGGGTGAAGCACAACGCCTTGTCGCCGTCGGCGAGCGCTTCCTCCAGCACCTCCTCCAGCCGGGCGAGCTTCCCCGACCGCCCGGCCACCCGCGACCCGTCGCCCAGCAGCTGCGCCGGGTGGTTGCACACCTGCTTGAGCCGGGACATCGTGGCCAGCACCAGGCCCTTGCGCTTGATCCCCTCCGCCTCGGCGATCCGGGCGAACATGTCGTCCAGCACCGCCTGGTAGAGCGTCGCCTGCTCGGGCGTCAGCGTGCACAGCTGCTTGACCTCGATCTTGTCCGGCAGGTCGCTGATGATCCGCGGGTCGGTCTTGAGCCGGCGCAGCACGAACGGCCTGGTCACCCGGCGCAGCCGGACCGCCGCGTCCTCGTCGTGGTGCCGCTCGACCGGCACGGCGTAGCGGGCGCGGAACGTGTTGACCGTGCCCAGGATGCCGGGGTTGGCGAAGTCCATGATCGACCACAGCTCGGCGAGCCGGTTCTCCACGGGCGTGCCGGTCAGCGCCACCCGGTGCCGCGCGGACAGCGCCCGGACCGCCTGGGACTGCCGGGTGGCGCTGTTCTTGACGTTCTGCGCCTCGTCCAGCACCACGCGGTCCCACTCGACGCCGGCCAGCGCCTCGGCGTCCCGCGTGGCCACCGCGTACGTCGTGATCACCAGGTCGTGGCCCGCGGTCAGCGCCGCCGCGACCCGGTCGCCGCCGTGGTGCACGTGGACCTTCAGGCCGGGCGTGAACCGCTCCGCCTCGCGCTGCCAGTTGCCGACCACGGACATCGGGCAGATCAGCAGCGTCGGCGGGCGGCGGCCGTGCTGCCGCGTGTAGGCCTCCAGCGCCAGCAACTGCACGGTCTTGCCCAGCCCCATGTCGTCGGCCAGGCACGCCCCGAGCCCCAACCGGTCCAGGAACACCAGCCACGACAACCCGCGCAGCTGGTACGGCCGCAGCACCGCCGTCAGCCCCTCCGGCGGGTCCACCGGGTCCAGCCGCTGCTCCGCCTCGCCGGACAGCAGGTCGCCCAGCCACCCGTCCGCGTGCACGGCGGTGACCGGCAGCGGCAGGTCGGTGTCCTCCTGCGCGGCGATCCGCAGCACCTGCCCGGCGGTCATCCGCCCGCTGCCCAGCACCGCGAGCCCTTCGGCCAGCCGCTTGCGGTCCAGGTGCACCCACTGGCCGCGGATGCGCACCAGCGGGGCCTTCGCCTTGGCCAACGCGGACAGTTCGGCCTCGGTCAGCTTCTCGTCGCCCAGCGCGAGGTCCCAGCGGTAGTCCAGCACCGCCTTCAGGCCCAGCTCGCTCTCCTTCCGGACGACCCCGGCCGCGCCCCGGCTGGTGGCGGTCAGCGACAGGCCGATCTGCCGCGGGTGCCGCCACCACGACGGCAGCATGACCCCGAACCCGGCCTCGGCCAGCAGTGAGGCGCGGGTCAGGAAGTCGTAGGCGCCGTCGAGGTCCAGGTCCAGCGCCACCGGGTTGCGCTCGGCCAACGCCCGGTCCAGCGCGGGGAACACCTTGGACGCCCGCCCCAGGTCGCCCAACAGCACTTCTTCGGGCCGGGGCGTCCACCGCCGCAACACGGCGTCGTGGCGCCACACGTCCCGCGCCGGCACCAGCACGCTCGGCTCGTCCACGACCTGGAGCAGGAACTCCAGCCGCCAACCCTCCTGGTCCGGCCCGCCCTGGTCGGGGGAGGCCAGCCGGAAGCACGCCCGCACCACCTGCGACTGCTCCACCCGCCACGCCTCGACGGCGTTGACCAGCGCCTCGTCGTGGGGGCGGACACCACGACCCGTGAGCGCCTTCAACCACCGCCCGACGACACCGCTGCCGTCCACCTCGACGCCCCGCAGTCGAGTGCGGACTTCCTTGTCCACCAACGAATCCAGCACCGCGTCCAGCGGGTCCTCGACGTCCTGCACGGCCCGGAACGCGGGCGGCATGGCGTCCCGCAGCCGAGCCAGCCGCAACCGTTCCGGGGCGGCCCGCCAACGCGCGTCACCACCGGGCAGCACACGCCCCCGCGCGACCAGGTCCTGAGCGAACTCCACCACCTCGGCCAGGTAGCGGGCGGACGCGCCCAGCCGGCACTCGGACGGCGCGTCCGGCACCTCGTCCACCCACACCACCGGCACCCGCCAGGCCCGCAGCCGCACCGCGCCGCGTCGGACCGGGGGCTTGGCCAGCGGGTCGCGCACCAGTTCCGGCGACTCGACCGGTCCGGAGGCGTAGGAGGGGAGGCGCACCACCAGTTCGCCGTGCTTGCCGTCCAGCAGGGTCGCGAGGTCCGCGCCGGGCGCGGCGAACGGGTGCGGCACGGGCGACTTGGGCAGCCGCGAGCCGACCTTCACCGGGAGCCGGGCGTCCTCGGCCCACACGGCCGTCCGCCCGTCGGGCGCGCACAGCCCGTGGAGCACCAACACCCGGTCGACTCTAGGCGGTCCGCGACCAGCGCATTCGCCGGGACTGTCGGTGGTCGTCCGTACCCTCTGGGTCATGACGACCACCGCCATGGACGTGCGCAAGACCTTCAACGTCACCCAGGAGACGAGGTACCGCTTCAACGGCTGGTTCCGCGACCGGACACCGCTAGTGGAGCGGGTGATGTCCCACGTCGCCTCGGCCGTCCTCCGGGTCACGCCCGACGAGGTCCGGTCGGCGTGCCGCGACGTCCCGAGAACCGGTCCGCCCCCCGACATCCCCCAGATCCGGGGTTGGCGGCCGGAGTTCCCGTTCACGCAGGTCGCGCACCACGTGGTGGAGCGGCTGGGCCGATTACCGGCGTGGGACGAGTTCCGCGAGTTCTGCGAGTCCGACGAGGCGACCCGGGCGATGCTGTGGACACCCGCCACCGAGGCCATCGCGTCGACCGCCGACCGGGCGCGGGCACGCGATGCCATGCGGCACAAGGTGGTCACGGAGTTCGTGGCGTTCCTGCGGTACCTGTCCGTGGTCGCGCACCTCCGGCAGGCCGGGCTCGACGTGCGCGTGCACCCGTTGGCGGACCTGGTCTTCGAGGTGGACGCCTGGGTGGAACGGCTGGTCCTCAACCCGCGCGGGGGCGGTCAGCGCTCGTCCCGCCTGCTCCTGCACGCCATGCCACCGTTCTTCTTCCACGACCTGGCGATCACGGAATCCGAGCAGGTCGGCAACGTCCGATTACCCGCCCGCCGGGACTTGGACCGCGCCACCCGGAGCCTGCGCGGGGTCCTCTACCCGGATGCACCATGATGACCGCGTGCCGAACCTCCCGACCACGTCGGACGTCAGCGCGCGGATGAGCAGGCAGCGGTCCCGCGACACCGGGATCGAGGTGGCCCTGCGCCGAGAACTGCACCGGCTGGGCCTGCGCTACCGGGTGCACCAGCGCCCGGTGCGCGCCGTGCGGCGGGAGGCGGACGTGGTGTTCGGCCCCGCGAAGGTGGCGGTGTTCGTGGACGGCTGCTTCTGGCACGGCTGCCCCGAGCACGGCACGTGGCCCAAGCGCAACAGCGACTTCTGGCGCACCAAGATCGAGTCCAACCAGACCCGCGACGCGAACACCGACGCCCTCCTGTCCGAGGCGGGCTGGCTCGCGGTGCGCGTCTGGGAACACGAGGACCCGACCACCGCCGCCGCGAAGATCCACGAAACCGTCCTGTCCCGCCGCCCTCCCCGCCGCCCCTGACGCTCGCCGCCCCTGACCAGTCCGCCCCTGACCAGGCGCCACCCCTGCACCGGCCCGACCACGCCCACGTCCCCACGCCCCCGACCCACGCCACCATCCCCGCCCCCTGGGCCGACCACGCCCACGTCCCCGCCCCCTGGGGCTGACCACCCCGCCCTCCCCCCTGCACCCGGGCCGGCGTGTCGATGTCCGGCGCGCGCAACAGGCCGGCTAGCCTGGCCCCGTGCTGTCCATGATCGACCTGTTCGCCGGCTGCGGCGGCATGACCTCAGGCTTCACCGCGGCGGGCGGCTACCACCCGGTCATGGCGGTCGAATGGGACCTGCACGCCGCCGCCACCTACGCCG
>NZ_JAPSLK010000020.1 GCF_031180885.1 Saccharothrix sp. | reverse complement strand
CCGGCGCCTAACCCCTCACCCCACCACCACGCACCTCCCGAAGGCCGCCCCACTCACCGGGGCGGCCTTCCCACTCCCACCCCCACTCCAGCCACCCTCGCTCCGCCTGCGCTCGCCCCTGCTGCGCTCACTCCGCCCGCGCTCACTCCGGCGCGCTCAGTCCGGCCGCATCCGCCCACCGCGCCGCCAGCCCGGTGATCTCCGGCCGGCCCCGCCGCCAAGTGCACCTGCCCGCCGCCAGCTGCCCCCGAGGCCGCCACGCCGCTGCCGCCGCCAGCGCACGCCGCCGTCCCGTCGCCGCCGTCCCGTCGCCGCCGTCCCGTCGCCGCCACTCGGCCGCCAGCCCGGTGCCCGCCCGCCTGCCCGCCGCCAGCCCAGTGCCCGCTGCCTGTTCGCGCGCCGCCGCTCCGTCCGCCGCGAGCCGGCTACCGCCTTGTTCGCCCGGCCTTGCCCGCCGCGTGCCTGCCCGCCGCGCACCATCCGCCGCGTGCCTGCCCGCCGTCAGCGAGCCCGCCGGGAGCGGCCTGCCTGCCCGGCGAGGTAGCGGCCTGCCTGCTCGTCGCGAGCCGCCCGACCGTCGCGAGCCACCTCCCCACGGGGAGCCGCCCGACCGCCGCGAGCCGCATGCCGCCGCGAGCGGCCAGCCAGCCGGCCCGCCTGCCGTCTGCTCGCCCGCCAACGGCCCATCCGCCGCGAGCCCCGTCGGACCGGTCCTGGGCCGCGCGTTCCTCTGATCACGGGACGCGCGAGTCGCAAGTCGGTGCCGAATCCTGCATGTCACTCGATCGAGTGGTCCTGCTGACCAGCCAAAACGCCCTCCCGAACCGTGATCGACAGGATACCGACCCGTGTGGCCACCGCCACTCGACTGGATCACCGCGCCGGCCGGCCCGTAGGGTCCTCGGCAGCCACCTGACGGGGGAAGTCCGGTCGAAATCCGGCGCTGACCCGCAACGGTAGGCCCGCAAGGGCGAGCCCGATCACCCGCAGGCGGCCGTAGTGCTCCTGTTCCTGCCGTGGTCTGCGGGACGGATGCGCGGGCTTCGGGCTGCGTTCCGCACGGCCACCCTGTCCGAAGACCGAGGTGGCCGTGACCCCCAGGATCTGCGCGGCGCTGGGTGCCGTGTTGGTGCTGTCGATCGTGTGCGGTGTGGCGTTGGGGCCGGTTTCGGTGCCGTTCGGGGATGTGCTCCGGCTCCTCAAAGCCGGCCTCACCGGGGGCACGATCGGGGCGCACGAAGTCGGGCACTACCGGATCGTTTGGGACATCAGGCTGCCTCGGGTCCTCCTTGCCGCTGTCGTCGGGGCGGGGCTCGCCGTGGTGGGGGTGGCGATTCAGGCGATGGTGCGCAACGCCCTCGCCGACCCCTACGTCCTCGGGATCTCCAGTGGCGCGAGCGTGGGAGCGACGGCCGTCGCCACGACGGGGCTGTTCGCGTCCTTGGGGGTCTACGCGCTCTCTACCGCCGCTTTCCTCTCGGCACTCGCCGCGATGGCCCTGGTCTACCTCGCCGCCCGCAAGAACGGGCTCAGTCCACTGCGACTCGTGCTCACCGGAACGGCCTGCGCGTACGGCTTCTCCGCCATCGCCATGCTCCTCGTCTTCCAATCCCCCCGCGGCGAAGCGGCACGGGCCGCGATGTTCTGGCTCCTGGGCAGTCTCGGTGGCGTGACCTGGACCTCGCTTCCGGTGGCGGCGGCGACCATCACAGCGGGTGTCCTCTACCTCCAAACCCAAGCCAAGCGCCTCAACGCCATGTCGATGGGCGACGAAACCGCGACGACCCTCGGCGTGGACGTGACGAGCCTCCGCAAAGCCCTGTTCGTCGTCACCGCAGCGATGACCGGAGTGCTCGTCGCCGTCAGCGGCGCGGTCGGGTTCGTGGGGCTCATGTTGCCGCACCTCGTGCGACTCGCGGTCGGCGCGGACCACCGGAAAGTGCTCGCCGTCGCACCACTGGCCGGCGCGTGCTTCCTGATCTGGGTCGACGTCGCGGCCCGCCTGCTCGCCGCGCCCGAAGAGCTCCCGCTGGGCGTCATCACGGCCGCGCTCGGCGTCCCCTGCTTCGTCTTCCTCATGCGTGGCCGCGGTTACGTGTTCGGAGGCCGCTGATGGACCTCGCCATCGACAACCTCGCCGTCGACCGCATCCTCCACGACGTCACGCTCACCGTCGGCGCCGGCGAAGTGCACGGCATAGTCGGACCCAACGGCAGCGGCAAGTCCACCACCCTCCGCTGCGTCTACCGGGCGCTCAAACCGTCCCAGGGCGTCGTCCTCCTCGACGGCGCACCACTGGACCGCATACCGGTCAAGGAATCCGCCAAGACCCTCGCCGCCCTCACCCAGGACAGCCACGTCGAGTTCGACTTCACGGTCGCCGAAGTGGTCGCGATGGGCCGCCTCCCGCACCAGACCGGCTTCGACCGGGAAAGCCCGCGCGACCGCGAGATCTGCGCCGAAGCACTGTCCAGGATGGACGCCGGCCACCTCGCCGAGCGCAGCTTCCTCAGCCTGTCCGGCGGGGAACGCCAACGCGTCCTGATCGCCCGCGCCCTGGCCCAGCAGCCGCGCGTCCTGGTGCTGGACGAACCCACCAACCACCTCGACATCAGCCACCAGCTCGCCGTCCTGCGCCTGGTCCGCTCGCTCGAAACCACCGTCCTCACCGTCCTGCACGACCTGAACCTCGCCGCCGCCCACTGCGACCGCCTCCACGTGCTCCACGAAGGACGCGTCCACACCAGCGGCACACCGCGGGAAGTCCTCACCGCAGACGTCCTGCGCGAGGTGTTCCAGGTCGAAGCCCACGTCGTACCGCACCCCACGAGCGGGGTGCCGCAGTTGCTGTTCGAACACTCGGAGGTCGGTTCGTGAAGAGGCTCGTCGTGCTGGTCGCGTTGCTCGCCACGGGGTGTGGCGCGACCGTCGCCGCACCCGAAGGCAGTGGCACCGCGGTCACGGTGGAGAACTGCGGTCAGAAGGTCACCTACGACCGCACCCCGTCCAAAGTCGTCACCAACGACACGGGCATCACCGAGCTGATGTTCGCGCTCGGCCTCACCGACCGGATGGCGGGCTACGTCGTCGGCGACAGCCAGAAGGGCGACGTCGACAGCTCTCCGTGGAAGGCCGACTACGCCAAGGTGCCCAAGCTGTCGGAGGAGATCAGCAAGGAGGTCGTCCAGGGCGCGGGCGCGGACCTGGTGTTCGCGGGCTGGAACTACGGGTTCTCGGAGAGCACCGGGTTCACCCCGGACGCGCTCAAGCAGCTCGGCGTCGCCACCTACCAGCTGACCGAGGCGTGCCGGAACGGCCTCGGCAAGCAGCGCGGCATCATGCCGCCGCTGGAAGCCCTCTACACCGACCTCAAGAACCTCGGCGCCATCTTCAATGTCGAGGACCGCGCGGACGCCCTCATCGCCCAGTACCGCGAGCAGGTCGCCGACGCGGAGAAACTGGTGGCAGGCAAGCCCAGGCCGAAGGTTTTCCTGTACGACAGCGGCCTGGACCAGCCTTTTACGGCCGGGAAGAACGCCGCGCCGCAGGACGTGATCGGGAGGTCCGGTGGGGACAACATCTTCGGCGACCTCGACGACAGCTGGACCACGGTCGGCTGGGAGGCCGTCGTCGCCCGCGCGCCCGAAGTCATCCTGATCAACGACTACGCCGACGGCGACGCCACCACGCCCGAGCAGAAGCGGGCGTTCCTGGAGTCGTACGCACCGCTGAAGGAAGTCCCGGCCATCAAGGACAAGCGGTTCTTCGTGCTGCCTTACGCGGCCCTCGTGGAGAGCCCCCGCAACCCGGCGGCCATCGAGGCCTTCGCCCGCTACTTGGCGGGCTGACCGCCCAGAGTGTGAGAACACCCGTCCGTGGCTTGGTATCTCGCGGGCGGGTGTGGCAGTATCGCCAACGTGGCTCTCCACGCCGTGATCATTATTTCCCAGCGCGCCGGGTAAGTGCTACCCCAGCACCCGGCGCGCCGACCTCTCGCATCCTGCGGGGGGTCTTTTTGTTTTCCAAGATCCTCATAGGAGACCCCGGTGACCACGCTCGGCGATTCCTTCCACGTCTACGACACGACTCTGCGGGACGGTGCCCAGCGCGAGGGCATCTCCTACTCCGTCACGGACAAGCTGGCCGTGGCGCGCCTGCTGGACTCGCTGGGGGTCGGGTTCATCGAGGGCGGCTGGCCGGGCGCGTTGCCCAAGGACACCGAGTTCTTCGCGCGCGCCGCCGCCGGCGACCTCACGCTGAAGCACGCCCAGCTCGTGGCGTTCGGCTCGACGCGCAAAGCCGGGGTCAAGGTGCACGAAGACGCGCAGGTCAGGGCGCTGCTGGACGCTCAAGCCCCGGTGGTGACGCTGGTGGCCAAGTCGGACCGCCGGCACATCGAACGGGCGCTGCGCACCGACGTCGACGAGAACTGCGCGATGGTGCGCGACACCGTCCGGTTCCTGGTCGACGAGGGCCGCCGCGTGTTCCTCGACGCCGAGCACTTCTTCGACGGCTTCGCGTTCGACCCGGACACCTCGTTGCGCGTGCTGGAGTCCGCTGTGGAGGGTGGCGCGGACGTCGTCGTCCTCTGCGACACCAACGGGGGACAGCTGCCGCTGGGGCTGTCCGAGACCGTCGCCGACGTCATCGCCCGCACGGGCTTCCGCGTCGGCATCCACTGCCAGGACGACACGTCCTGCGCGGTGGCCAACACCGTGGCGGCGGTGCAGGCGGGGGCGACCCACGTCCAGTGCACCGCGAACGGCTACGGCGAGCGAGCGGGCAACGCGGACCTGTTCGCCGTCGTCGGGAACCTCGTGACCAAGCTCGGCCTGCCGGTGCTACCGCACGAATCGCTGGCCGAGTTGACCCGGGTCTCCCATGCCCTTGCCGAGATCGCGAACATCGCACCCGACACCCACCAGGCCTACGTCGGGTCGTCGGCCTTCGCCCACAAGGCGGGGCTGCACGCGAGCGCGATCAAGGTGGACCCGGAGCTGTACAACCACATCGATCCGGACACCGTCGGCAACGACATGCGGGTTCTGGTCACCGAGATGGCGGGTCGGGCCAGTCTCGAACTCAAGGGACGTGAGTTCGGGATCGACCTGACCCGCCGGCCCGAGGCGCTGACCAACGTCGTGCGCACGGTGAAGGAGATGGAGGCGGGCGGCTGGTCGTTCGAGGCCGCCGACGCCTCGCTGGAGCTGCTGCTCAAGCGCGAGCTGTCCGAACTGGACGAGCCGCCGTTTACCCTGGAGTCCTACCGGGTCGTGCTCGACCACCGGCAGGACGGGGCGATCGTGTCCGAGGCCACGGTCAAGGTGCACGTGGCGGGGGAGCGGGTCATCGCCACCGCCGAGGGCAACGGGCCGGTGCACGCGCTGGACGCGGCGCTGCGCAAGGCGCTGCTGCCCCACCTGTCCTGGTTGGACAGTGTGGAGCTGAACGACTACAAGGTGCGCATCCTCACCGACCAGCACGGCACCGACGCCGTCACCCGCGTGCTGGTGGAGTCCACGGACGGCGAGCGCGAGTGGACCACCGTGGGCGTGCACGGGAACATCGTCGAGGCCAGTTGGCTCGCCCTGTGCGACGCGCTGGTGCACAAGGCTTCGCGCGTCACCGGGTGAGCAGGGTGAGTCCTTCGGCGGCGAGGATCCGGTTGACCGGCTGGAAGTAGGTCGAGCAGCCTCCGCCGCCGAGGACGTGCCCCTGCGCCTGCGTGCCGCTGATCACGGCCGCCCACTGGTCGCCGGGCTGCGCGCACAGGTTCGTGCGGGTGAGGCCGGAGATCGTGCCCTGGGGGAACGTGACCGTCGCGTTCTTGGCGGTGACGGTGCCGCAGCGGTGGCCGGTGGTGGGGCTGAGCATGCAGACCGTGCCGCCGACCGGGGTCTCGGCGCTGCCGGTGATGGTGGTGCCGGCGGCGCGGGGGAGTTGGTCCCACGCGGTCGGGTCGACGACCTTCACGATCGAGTAGGTGGTGCGCGCGGCGACGACCGGTCCGATGGTCCCGCCGCCGGGTCCTTTGACGGTCGCGCCCGCGCCCGCGCAGGACGGGTGCAGCATCAGGTAGCCGTCGGCGTTGAAGCCGTTGACGCACCGGGCGCCGGTGCTGGAGGTGAGGGGCGTGCCCGCTTCCAGCGGGATCGCCGTTGTTGTGGTGGTGCTCACGAGGGTGAGCGCGATGAGCAGGGTTCGCATGCCTTCGACGCTAGGGACGACGGGTGGCCGCACAAGCCGCCGGTTAGGGTGATCGGCGTGCGCATTGCCCGTATCGCCCAGCCGGATGGCCTCGCTTTCGCCGCGATCGAAGGCGACGGCGACGACCTGACCGCCGTCGAGATCGCCGACGAGCCGTTCGCCAACCCCACGTTCACCGGCCGGAAGTGGCCGCTGGCCGACGTCCGCCTGCTCGCGCCGTTCCTGCCGCCCAAGATCGTGTGCGTGGGGCGGAACTACGCCGAGCACGCGGCCGAATTCGGCAACGAGGTGCCGGAGAACCCGCTGATCTTCCTCAAGCCGAACACGGCCGTGATCGGGCCGAACGCGGAGATCAAGCTGCCCGCCGTGTCCGAACGGGTGGACTTCGAGGGTGAGCTGGCCGTCGTGATCGGTGTCGGCGGGCGGGACATCCCGGCGTCGCGGGCGCGCCAGTCGGTGCTGGGCTACACGATCGCCAACGACGTCACCGCCCGCGACCTGCAGAAGGCCGACGGCCAGTGGACGCGCGCGAAGGGCTTCGACACGTTCTGCCCGCTGGGGCCGTGGGTGGAGACCGAGTTCGACCCGACCGACGTGGCCATTCGGACGTCGGTGGACGGCGAGCTGAAGCAGGACTCGCGGACGTCGCTGCTGGTGCACGACATCCCGGCGCTGATCGAGTACATCTCGTCGGTGATGACCCTGCGGCCGCTGGACGTGATCCTGACGGGGACGCCAGCGGGGGTGGGCCCGATCAAGGCCGGCCAGTCGGTGTCGGTGACGGTCGAGGGCCTGGGCACCCTGACCAACCCGGTAGCGAACCGCTGACCGTGGGGCTTCGGGTGGCTCCCCGGTGGATGGGGGAGCCGCCCGTTGTCGTTTCTGCTGCCTGTGCCGCACCCGGACTGCCCGCCTGGGACCTTTGCGCCACAACCGGGCGGCCCCGGGCTGCTGCGTGAGATCCGTGCCGCCGGCCACTTCGCACCCTCCCGCCGCCCACCCGCGCGCACTGCCCGCCGGCCGCGGCCCCGGGTCTGCCGCGTGCACTATCCGCCGGCCGCCGGTTCCCGCGCGCACTGCCGGCCGCCGGTTCCCGCGCGCACTGCCTGCCGCCGGCTGCCGCAAGAGATCCGTGCCGCCGGCCGCTCCGCGTGCGCTGCCCGCCGGCTCCCGGTCTCCCGCGCGCACTGCCGGCCGCCTGCTCCTGCGAGAAATCCGTGCCGCCGGCCGCCGCGAGCACTGCCCGCCGGCCGCTCCGCACGCCCGAACCGCTGGCCTCCGGCCTCCGGCCCCCGTCTCCATTGTCCCACGGACCACCGACAATCCCGGGTGAGCGCCCCTGGGGAGATCCTCCCACCCGGCACCGACAATCAGCCGCGTGCGATCCGCTGAGGCGCGCGCCGCGCGAAGTCCGGCGCGTGTTCGGGCAGCAACCCGATCGCCACCAAGTACGCCGGGATCGCTTGCAGCACCGGGAACCGCTGCATCACCGCGATCGCCCGGGGCATCTCGGTCGTCCCCGCCGACTCACCGGCCAACGTCCGACGCAGGAACGAGTCCTGGATCCTCCGCTGGAACGCCTGGGTCACCACCGTCGGGAACCAGCGGCGGCGTTGGACGCGGGCCAGCACGGCCGAACTCAACTCGCCCCGACGAGCCGGAGCGGCCAGGATTCGGGCGGCGGCCACGGCATCCTGGACCGCCAGGTTGATGCCCACACCCCCGATGGGGGACATGGCGTGCGCCGCGTCGCCGATGCACAGGACGCCCTCGCCGTGCCAGCGCGGAAGGCGATCCAGTTTCACGTCCAGCAGCTTCACGTCGTCCAGCGACTCGACCGTCCCCATCCGGTCCGCGATCCACGGGGCCAGGTCCGCCACCCGCCGCCGGAACGACTCGATGCCCTCCGCCCGCAGCTGCTCGTCCGTCCCCTTCCGGATCAGGAAAGCGCACTGGTAGTAGTCGCCGCGCGGGATCATCGCCAGGCCCACACCGCGCGAGAACCGGCCCAGGCCGTTGTCCGGCTCGTCCGCGTGCCTCGGGATCCGGAACCACCACACGTCCATCGGCGCGCCGAACCTGCGCACGGCCAAGCCCGCCTCCCGGCGCACCAACGAACCACGCCCGTCGGCGGCCACCACGAGGTCCGCGCCGAGCGCGCGTGAACCGTCCGGCGTGCGGTAGCGGACGCCGGTGACGCGCGTGCCGGACTTCACCAGGCCCACCACTTCCGCGTTCATCACCAACGTGAACGCGTCCTCGCGCTTGCCCGCGTCGGCGAGCAGGTCGAGGAAGTCCCACTGGGGCACCATCGCGATGTGCTTGTGCGGGCCCGGCAGCCGGGACAGGTCGGCCATCGTGGCGATCCCGCCGTCCGTGACCACCTGCACCTTCTCCATCAGCTGGTGCGGCACGTCCGCGAACGACGGCCCCAGGCCCAGCTCGTCCAGCAGCGTCAGCGTGGACGCGTGCACCGTGTCCCCGCGGAAGTCGCGCAGGAAGTCGCCGTGCTTCTCCAGCACGGTCACCGCCACCCCCGCCCGCGCCAGCAGCAGCGCCAGCACCATGCCCGCCGGCCCGCCGCCGACGACCGCCACCGTGGTCCTCTCCATCGTCCCCACCTCGTTTTCAACACCGGTTGAATAACTTGAGGATGCTCCTGTCGGGCCCGCCGGTCAAGGCGGATACGCTGATCGGGTCATGAGCGCATCCGCAGTCACCCCAGAGGTCCGTGTCCGCTTCTGCCCGTCGCCGACCGGCACGCCGCACGTGGGCCTGATCCGCACCGCCCTGTTCAACTGGGCGTACGCGCGGCACACCGGCGGCAAGATGGTGTTCCGGATCGAGGACACCGACGCGGCACGGGACTCCCAGGAGTCGTACGAGCAGCTGCTCGAGGCCATGGCCTGGCTCGGCCTGGACTGGGACGAGGGCCCCGAGGTCGGCGGCCCGCACGCGCCCTACCGGCAGAGCGAGCGCCGCGACATCTACGCGGACATCGCCAAGAAGCTGCTCGACGCGGGTGAGCTGTACGAGTCGTTCTCCACGCCGGAGGAGGTCGAAGCGCGCCGCAAGGCCGCGGGCCAGGACCCCAAGCTGGGCTACGACAACTTCGACCGCTCGCTCACCGACGAGCAGAAGGCCGCGTTCCGCGCCGACGGCCGCGAGCCCGTGCTGCGGCTGCGCCTGGCCGACGAGGACTTCACGTGGGTCGACCTGATCCGCGGCGAGATCACGTTCAAGGCCGGCGCGACGCCCGACCCGGTCCTGGTGCGCGCCAACGGCGACCCGCTCTACACGTTCACCAACCCGGTCGACGACGCGTTGATGCGCATCACGCACGTGCTGCGCGGAGAAGACCTCCTGCCGTCCACTCCGCGCCAGCTCGGCCTTTATGCGGCCTTGCAGCGAATCGGCGTGACCGATTTCACGCCGCAGTTCGGACACATGCCCTATGTGATGGGCGAAGGCAACAAGAAGCTGTCCAAGCGGGACCCGCAGTCGAACCTTTTCAACTACCGCGACCGCGGATTCCTGCCCGAGGGACTGCTGAACTACCTCGCGCTGCTCGGTTGGTCCATCGCGGACGACCGCGACATCTTCTCGGTCGAGGAGATGGTCGCCGCGTTCTCGCTGGAGAAGATCAGCGCGAACCCCGCGCGGTTCGACCTGAAGAAGGCCGAGGCGATCAATGCCACGCACCTGCGCGCGCTGTCCGTCGAGGACTTCGTGAGCCGCGTGCTGCCGCACCTGGCGGCCGACGGCGTCCTGGTGGACCCGTCCGAGGATCAGCTCGCGACGCTGCGCGGTGTGGCGCCGCTGGTGCAGGAGCGACTGGTGGTGCTGTCGGAGGCCGCCGGGATGGTGCGCTTCCTGTTCACCGACGAGGAGTCCTTCCGGCCGGAGGAGGAGTCCGCGGCCAAGGCGCTCGGTGCCGACGCGCGGCCGGTGCTCGAGGCGAGCATCAGTGCCCTGGAATCGTTGCCGGACTGGACGACCGCCGCGATCGAGGACGCGCTGAAGGTGTCCCTTGTGGACGGTTTGGGTCTCAAGCCGCGCAAGGCGTTCGCCCCGGTGCGGGTCGCCGTGACGGGCCGTACCGTCTCGCCTCCGCTGTACGAATCGATGGAGTTGCTCGGTCGGGATCGCTCGATCGGGCGATTGCGCCGCGCGTTGGGGTCAATCTGACTGGTGCGATCGGGCGGTTGCGCGGTGCTTGACCGTGCAAGAATCGCCAGATATCACCTCTCTGGTCGAGTCGGACGGGGGCTGCGCGCACCTAGCCTCACTGGGTGACAACCGCAGCCCCGACTTTCACCCCCCGGAGAACCGGCGAGATCCGCGCGGTGAGCCTCGATGTGGACGACACGCTCGTCGACTACAGCACCTCCTCCCGCGCCGCGCTGGCCGCGATGGTCGGCAACGCAGACAACTGGACGCTGTGGCAGCGCATCACCGACGACCACTGTTCCCGGCTGCTCGCGGGCGAACTCGAGTACGAGTCCATGCGCAACATCCGCACCCGCGCCTTCTTCGCCGCGCTGGGTGAAGAACTCAGCCTCGCCGAGGCGACCCGTCGCGAGCTGCACCGCCAGGAGGTGCTCGCGTCGGGCTGGCGGCTGTTCCCGGACGTGGTGCCGTGCCTGGAATGGCTGCGCGCCGCCGGATTGCCGCTCGCCGCGGTGAGCAACGCCTCGGGCCGCCACCAGCGCGTGAAGATCGCCGCGCTCGGCCTTGCCCAGTATTTCGACACGGTCCTCATCGCCGGAGAAGTCGGCGCCGCGAAACCGGACCGCGTGATCTTCGACACCGCCTGCCAGGACCTCGGTGTCTCTTTGGGTGACACCGTCCACGTCGGCGACCGCCTGCACGCCGACGCGATAGGCGCCCGCGACGCAGGCATGCACGGCGTGTGGCTGAACCGCCAAGGTCCGCGCGAAGGTGCGCTGCCGACCGGCGTGCGGGCCATCAGCAGCCTCGCTGAGCTGCCCGAACTCCTCGTCTGCGAGCTGTCGGCCGCCTCCGCCTGACCCCCGATTTCCGTTCCGCCGGGGGCTTGGTCTAGTATTCTCCCCGGCGGAACGGACAGCCCCCGGAGCAAGGCGACGGGGAAGTTGATCGGGAAAGCCAATGGGGTATGGTGTAATTGGCAGCACGACTGATTCTGGTTCAGTTAGTCTAGGTTCGAGTCCTGGTACCCCAGCTGCACGCGGTAGAAAATGGATGTGCTAAGCTACCGCAGGCAAGCAGGACAGAGCGAAAAACTGAATGAGATGATCTGCTAAGATAGAGATCACCACCTAGGGCCCCGTCGTCTAGCGGCCTAGGACGCCGCCCTCTCAAGGCGGTAGCGAGGGTTCGAATCCCTTCGGGGCTACTCACCTGGAACACCCCGTGCCGGTAAAGCCGGCACGGGGTGTTCGGCATTGTCCTTCGGGGGCCCAGTCCCCAAACCCCAGCCGGGGGCCCAGCCCCCGGACCCCGGCCGGCTCCTCGCGTGGAGAGCCCCGAAGCGGCCCACCGGGGTGGTGGGACCGCTTCGGGGCTCTCGGACGCTCAGAGGCGCGATTGGAGGGCTTCGGCGGCGGCCAGGAGGTCGGCGGCCCAGCGGGCTCCCGGACGGCGGCCCATGCGGTCGATGGGTCCCGACACGGAGACCGCCGCCACGACCGAGCCCGTGCTGTCGCGCACCGGCGCCGAGACGCTCGCCACACCCGGTTCCCGCTCGGCCACGGACTGCGCCCAACCGCGCCGGCGGACCTCCAGCAGGGTGCGCTCCCCGTACACCGCGTCGGCCAACACCGAACGCTGCGTGCCCGGGTCCGCCCACGCCGCCAACACCTTCGCGCCCGAGCCCGCCGTCATGGGCAGCCTCGCTCCCACCGGGACGGTGTCGCGAAGGCCACTCGGCGGCTCCGCCGAGGACACGCAGATGCGCTGCATCCCGTCCCGCCGGTAGAGCTGCACGCTCTCGCCGGTGATGTCGCGCAACCTCGGCAGCACCGAGGACGCCGCGTCGAGCAACGGGTCCGTGGCCCCGCCCGCCAATTCCGCCAATGCCGCGCCCGGACGCCAGCGGCCGTCGGAACCCCGTCGCAGCAACCGGTGCACCTCGAGCCCCACGGCCAACCGGTGCGCGGTTGCCCGAGGCAAGCCCGTCCGGTTGCACAGCTCGGCGAGCCCACACGGATCTTTTGCGACGGCGTTCAAGACGGCCACTGCCTTGTCCAGCACGCCGATCCCGCTATGCTGTCCCACAAGCCGATACTAACTTCCCACTGTCTGGGAAGTCCAGATCTATCGACTGTCCAGATCCTGGGAGACGCGATGAGCCGCACGCTCGCGGAGAAGGTGTGGGAAGCACACGTGGTGCGCCACGGCAGTGGCGCGGAGCCGGACCTGCTCTACATCGACCTCCACCTGCTGCACGAAGTGACCAGTCCGCAGGCCTTCGACGGGCTGCGCCTGGCGGGCCGGCGGGTCCGCCGCCCCGACCTGACGATCGCCACCGAGGACCACAATGTCCCGACGGTCGACATCGAGCTGCCGATCGCCGACCCGGTGTCGCGCACCCAGGTCGAGACGCTGCGCAAGAACTGCGCCGAGTTCGGCGTGCGGCTGCACCCGATGGGGGACGCGGAGCAGGGCATCGT
This sequence comes from Saccharothrix sp., assembly GCF_031180885.1. Lineage (GTDB taxonomy): Bacteria > Actinomycetota > Actinomycetes > Mycobacteriales > Pseudonocardiaceae > Actinosynnema. The sequence goes on along the minus strand of NZ_JAPSLK010000020.1, from coordinate 105,590 downwards.
CCACGTGGTCGGCCCGCAGCTCGGCCTCACCCAGCCCGGCATGACCGTCGTGTGCGGTGACAGCCACACCTCCACGCACGGCGCGTTCGGCGCGCTGGCGTTCGGCATCGGCACGTCCGAGGTCGAGCACGTGATGGCGACCCAGACGCTGCCGCTGAAACCCTTCAAGACCATGGCGATCAACGTCGAGGGCACCCTCAAGCCCGGCGTGACCGCCAAGGACGTCATCCTCGCGGTCATCGCGAAGATCGGCACCGGCGGCGGCCAGGGCTACGTCCTGGAGTACCGGGGCAGCGCGATCGAGGCGCTGTCCATGGAAGCCCGCATGACCGTCTGCAACATGTCGATCGAAGCCGGCGCCCGCGCCGGGATGATCGCCCCGGACCAGACGACGTTCGACTACCTCAAGGGCCGCCCGCACGCCCCGTCCGGCGCGGACTGGGACGCCGCGGTCGAGTACTGGAAGTCGCTGCGCACCGACGACGACGCCACCTTCGACGCCGAGGTCCACCTCAACGCCGACGACCTCACCCCGTTCGTCACGTGGGGCACCAACCCGGGCCAGGGCCTGCCGCTGGGCGACTCCGTCCCGGACCCGGAGACCATCGTCGACGAGAACGAGCGCGTGGCCGCCGAGAAGGCGCTGGCGTACATGGGGCTGGAGCCCGGCACCCCGCTGCGCGACATCCACGTCGACACCGTCTTCCTCGGCTCGTGCACCAACGGCCGCATCGAGGACCTCCGCGCCGCCGCGGACGTGCTGAAGGGCCACAAGGTGGCCGACGGCGTCCGGATGCTCGTGGTGCCCGGGTCCATGCGGGTGCGCGCACAGGCCGAATCCGAGGGACTGCACGAGGTGTTCATCGCGGCGGGCGCCGAGTGGCGGCAGGCCGGGTGCTCGATGTGCCTGGGCATGAACCCCGATCAGCTCAAGCCGGGCGAGCGCAGCGCGTCCACCTCCAACCGCAACTTCGAGGGCCGGCAGGGCAAGGGTGGCCGCACCCACCTGGTTTCGCCACTCGTGGCCGCCGCCACGGCCGTGCGCGGCACCCTGTCCTCGCCCGCCGACCTGGTCTGAGGAGCCCAAGCGACATGGAAGCGTTCACCACCCACACCGGCGTCGGCGTCCCCCTGCGCAGGTCCAACGTGGACACCGACCAGATCATCCCGGCCGTCTACCTCAAGCGCGTGACCCGCACCGGGTTCGAGGACGGCCTGTTCGCCGCCTGGCGCGGTGACGAGCAGTTCGTGCTCAACCAGGAACCGTTCCGGGCCGGCAGCGTGCTCGTCGCGGGCCCCGACTTCGGCACCGGCTCGTCCCGCGAGCACGCCGTCTGGGCGTTGATGGACTACGGCTTCCGGGTGGTCGTCTCCTCCCGGTTCGCCGACATCTTCCGGGGCAACGCCGGCAAGCAGGGCCTCGTGGCCGCCCAGTGCGAGCAGTCCGATGTCGAATTGCTGTGGAAGCTGCTGGAGAACGACCCGGGCACCGAGGTGACCGTCGACCTGGCCGAGAAGACGGTTGTGGCGAAGGACTTCACCGCCCCCTTCACCATCGACGAGTACACCCGCTGGCGGCTGCTGGAGGGTTTGGACGACATCGCCCTGACCCTGCGGCACGCCGATGACATCACCACGTTCGAGCGGAACCGGGCGGGTTGGTTGCCCACCACCGTTCCGGCGCCCGCGAGGTGACTTCCCGGGCCGGATTCCCCCTTCTATCAGCGGGAATCCGGTCCGGCCCACCCCCGCCAGAGCCCCCGGGGGCCTCCCTCGACCGGACGTAATTGCCCACGCCACAACGAAAAATCTGGCGTGGCGATTGGTATTTCCTTGCATTTGGGCTTACCGTGGCCTTCAGTCGGCCCGACTAGGGCCGTGAGCGTCCTGGGAGGGACTGAAGGTGAACAAGGCCCAGCTCATCGAGGCGCTCGCCGAGCGCCTGGGCGACAAGAAGAACGCCGCCGCTGCCGTCGACGGTCTGGTCGACGTCATCGTCCGCAGCGTCCACAAGGGCGAGAAGGTCAACATCACCGGCTTCGGTGTCTTCGAGAAGCGTGCCCGTGCGGCCCGCACCGCTCGCAACCCGCGCACCGGTGAGACCGTGAAGGTCAAGAAGACCAACGTTCCCGCGTTCCGCGCGGGTTCGACGTTCAAGGACGTCATCAGCGGCACGAAGAAGTTGCCGAAGGTCGCCGCGGCGAAGCCCGCCGCGTCCGCCGCGGCCAAGCCGGCCGCGTCGACCAAGGCCCCCGCCACCCGCAGCACCACCGCGCGCACCACCACCACGCGCGCCACGCGTGGCACCACCACGCGCACCGCTGCGGCGGCCACGAAGGCCCCGGCCACGCGGAAGACCACCGCGGCGGCCACCAAGGCCACCGCGGCCAAGGCCCCGGCTGCCAAGAGCACCGCGGCCAAGGCGACCACGGCCAAGGCGTCGACGGCGAAGTCCACCGCGGCGAAGAAGCCGGCCGCCGCCAAGGCGACGGCGGCGAAGTCCACCACGACGGCCGCCGCCAAGAAGCCGGCCGCCCGGAAGACCGCGGCCAAGAAGTGAAAACCCGCCGGGCGCGCGCCCGGCCGACCAAGTGAATGAACGCCCCAGGGCCCGATGCGGACGCGTATCGGGCCCTGAGCGTGTCTACGGTCTTGCGGCCACCCTTTCGGCGCAGTGCTTCAGGACAGGGTGTGCGGCCCTGTGCGGGCCGCCGAAGCCGCGACGCACCCATACCGGTGTGAGTGAGCGGGACGAATCCGACGTGGCCGCAGAAGGCTCTTCAGGCACGAAAAAGGGCCGCCCAGCACTCCCGGACGGCCCTGTTCTCCGCGAAAGGGCGGCTTCGGCGGGTCAGGGCACGGGCGCGGCCAACGGGGTCGGGAGGTAGTGGGCCGAGACCAGGCGGGGCCAGGTGGCGGTGCTGTCCGATGTGGACCAACCCGGCTCCGGCCGGCGGAACGACAGGACCCACACGCTGCCCTTCTTGCACGGCACGTCCCCGCCCAGCGGCAGCCCGGACAGCGACGCCAGGGTGGCCACCACGTCCGGGATGACCTCCCCCTGGCTGCACACCACCGGCACGCCCGCCCCGTCGGCGATCTCCAGCAGCCGCACCAGCCCCGCCTCGCGGTCGGGCCAGTAGCCCTCCTCGGCCAGCCGGGGCTCCAGCAGCACGCCCAGCCCGAGGTCCTCGGCGACCCCCTGCACGGTCTCCACGCACCGCACGCGCGGCGCGGAGTGCACGCGGGACGGCCTCCACAGGGGCAGCAGGGCGCGCAGCCCGGCGGCCTGCCGCCACCCGGCGGAGCTGAGCGGGCGCAGGTCGTCGTCGCCCGCCCAGTGGTCCCGCTTGCCCGCCTTGGCGTGGCGCACCAGCAGCAGCGTGGCCAGGTCCGGCGGGGACGCGGCGAACACGTCCAGCACCTCGCGGTCGCCGTCCCTGGACACCAGTGCCGCGGCCTGCTCGACCGGCAGCCAGCGCAGCTCGTCCACCTCGTCGTTGGGCGTGAACTCGCCCGACACCGCCCGCGCGCTGAAGAAGTCGACCTTCTTCGGCTTGCCGAACGCGGTGTAGGACAGGGTGGTCAGGTACCGCCCGAGGACGGCGTGGAACCCGGTCTCCTCCAGCACCTCCCGCACCACCGCCGCGGGCACGGTCTCGCCCGCGTCCAGCTTCCCCTTCGGCAGCGACCAGTCGTCGTAGCGCGGCCGGTGCACGACGGCGACCAAGCCGTCGCGCCACAGGACGGCGCCGGCAGCCCGGATCACGCGCCTCACCCCACCGCGCGGTGCGCGCGCAGCAGCTCGGTCTGGTGGTCCCGCACGCGCCCGCCGTCGGTCGGGGACGCCTCCCACTCGCCGTCGGGCTGCAGCACCCAGCAGCGCGTGCTGGGCTCCAGCGCCGAGTCGAGCATGTCGTCGAGCTGGTTGGTCAGCTTCGGGTCGGTCACCCGCACCTGCACCTCGACCCGGCGGTCGAGGTTGCGGTGCATCATGTCCGCGCTGCCGATCCAGTGCTCGCCGCAGCCGATGAAGTGGAACACCCGCGAGTGCTCCAGGAACCGGCCCAGGATCGAGCGCACGTGGATGTTCTCCGACAGGCCCTTCAGGCCCGGCTTGAGCGTGCACACGCCCCGCACGACCACCTGCACCGGCACGCCCGCCTGGGACGCCCGGTACAGCGCGTCGATGACCTGTTCGTCCACGAGCGAGTTCACCTTGATGCGCACCCCGGACCGCTCGCCCGCGCGCGCCAGCTCGATCTCGCGCTCGATGCGCTCCACGATCCCGCGCCGCACGCCCTTGGGCGACACCAGCAGGCTGCGGTAGTGCTCCTGCCGGGCGTAGCCGGTGAGGACGTTGAACAGGTCGGTGAGGTCCGCGCCGATGGTCGGCTCGGCGGTCAGGATGCCGATGTCCTCGTACAGGCGGGCGGTCTTCGGGTTGTAGTTGCCGGTGCCGATGTGGCAGTAGCGCTGGATCCGCGAACCCTCCTGCCGGACCACCAGCGAGGTCTTGCAGTGCGTCTTGAGGCCCATGAGGCCGTAGACGACGTGCACGCCCGCCTTCTCCAGCGCCCGCGCCCACTTGATGTTCGCCTGCTCGTCGAAGCGCGCCTTGATCTCCACCAGCGCCACGACCTGCTTGCCCGCCTCGGCCGCGTCGATCAGCGCGTCCACGATCGGGGAGTCACCCGATGTGCGGTACAGGGTCTGCTTGATGGCCAGCACGCGAGGGTCCGCGGCGGCCTGCTCGATGAACCGCTGCACGGACGTGGAGAACGAGTCGTACGGGTGGTGCACGAGCACGTCACCCTCGCGCAGCGTGGCGAAGATGCTCTTGGGCGTCTCCCGCTCGCCGAACGCCGGGTGCGTCGCGGGCACGAACGGCGCGTCCTTGAGCTGCTTGCGGTCCACGCTGTAGAGCTGCCACAGGCACGACAGGTCCAGCAGACCGGGCACCTGGACCACGTCGTGCGGGTCGACCTCCAGCTCCCGCAGCAGCCGGTCCAGCATGTGCTCGGTCATGTCCCCGGCGATCTCCAGCCGGACCGGCGGACCGAACCGGCGGCGCACCAGTTCGCGCTCCAGGGACTTCAGCAGGTCCTCGTCCTGGTCCTCCTCGACCTCCAGGTCGGCGTTGCGGGTGACCCGGAAGGCGTGGCACTCGATGACCTGCATGCCCGCGAACAGCTCGCCCAGGTGGGCGGAGATGAGTTCTTCCAGCGGCAGGAACGTGGCCGTCTCGCTGGTGCGGTCGGCCTCCACCCGGACCAGCCGCGGCACGTTGTCCGGCACCTTGATGCGCGCGAACCGCTCCGCCCCGCCTTCGGGGTCGCGCACCGTCACGGCCAGGTTCAGCGACAGGCCGGAGATGTAGGGGAACGGGTGCGCGGCGTCCACGGCGAGCGGCGTGAGCACCGGGAACACCTGGTCGGTGAAGTAGTTCGACAGCCGCAGCTTCTCGAAGTCGGTCAGCTGCGCCCAGTTGACGATGCTGATGCCGTGCTTCTCCAGCTCCGGCTGGATGTGGTCGAGGAACGCGCGGGCGTGCTGCTCGACCAGTTCCTGGGTGCGCTTGGAGATAGCGGCCAGCTGCTCGCGCGGCGTGAGCCCGTCCGCGCTGCGCACCGACAGGCCGGTCTCGTCGCGGCGCTTCAGGCCGGCGACCCGCACCATGTAGAACTCGTCGAGGTTGGACGCGAAGATCGCGAGGAACTTCGCGCGCTCCAGCAGCGGCTGGGAGGAGTCCTCGGCCAGGGCGAGCACGCGGGCGTTGAAGTCCAGCCAGGACAGCTCGCGGTTGAAGTACCGGTCGTCGGGCAGGTCCTGGGCCTCCAGGCTGGCCGTGACGGCCGGCGGTGAGCTGGGGAAGGGGCGCTGCGGCGTCTCGGCCTGGGGCACGCCCCGCGTGGTGCGACGGACTGCCGGACGTGGGCGGCGGCGGGGCGCGCTCGCGGCCGGTTGGGTCCGCGGTGTCCTCGTGCGTCGCTTGGGCTGCTCGGGTGTGTTGTCCGTGCTCACAGTAGGCATTGTTCCGCACAAAGTGCGGCTCCGCGCTGATCGGAGTCGGCGGAGAGGTGAACTCCCGGTCACACCGGGAGGAGAGGCGAACTCCGGTCACACCGGTTTGCGCAAAACCCGCACCCGGCCGTCGTTCGCGCGCTCGACCGTCACGCGCTGCCCCGGGCGCAGCACCCGCCAGCCGCCTTCGGCGACGGCCGCCGCCGGGACGTCCACGAGCACGCCGTCATCGCGCAGCACGGTCGCCGAACCGTCCGCGTGGTGCGCGCTCACCGTCGCCTGCTCGACCACGCCGGCAACGCTAGCCGATCGGGGGGTGGTGGCGCCGTCCCGCCGGCTGCCACGCTCCGCGATGACCCCATTACCGAAAGGAGTGGCGGGCATGAGGGTTTTGGCAGGGGCCGTCGTCGCCCTGATGATCGGCTTCGCCGGGCAGAGCACCGCTTCGGCGGCGCCCGTCGTGTTCACCGACGAGGGCGGGGAGCCGCTGCCGGCGGCGGCCGGGAACGTCGAGCTGCGCGCGGCGATCCCGGAGACCGAGGGCGCGATCTCCATCAACTTCGTGCAGTACCGGAACCGGGACGTGATGTTCGTCAGCGGCACGTGGGGTCTCAAGACCTACGACGTGACCGACACCGACCACCCGAGGTTCCTCGACCACCTCACCAAGCAGGAGTTGGCGCTGCCCGGCGACGACCCGGCCCAGCGCTTCTGGGAGAACGAGGACGTCACCGTCGACGCCAAGCGCAAGCTGGTCTTCCTGGCGCGTGAGCGCAGCGCGTTCGGCCGCAAACCGGGCAACGAGCGGCCCACGGGGGTGTACCTCATCTCGGCGGCCGACCCGGCGAACCTGGAACTGCTGAACTTCGCCCCCATGGGCACCGGCCACATCACCACGTGCGTCAACGACTGCACGTACCTGTGGACCACCGGCTACGACGGCACCCCGTCCACCGACCCCGACACCTACCGCCGGTCCGGCAAGGTCTTCGTGACCGACATCCGCGACCCGCGCAACCCGAAGACCCTGCCGACCTACGTCGACCTCAACCGCAACCAGGGCGAGACCCACATGACCCACGACGTCCAGGTGGACGCGGCGGGTGTGGCGTGGGTGGCGGGTACCGGTGGCACACGGGGGTATTGGACGAAGGGTCGGCACCGGGACCCGTTGACGGGTCGTTGGCGCGAGGCGACGGCGGTGGACCCGATCCCGTACGCGGGCGGGGCCGCGCCGAAGCTGGACATGCCGACGTCGTTCTCGCACAACTCGTTCCGTCCGGTGGGTCGAACGCTGGCGGACGGCCCGAAGCCGACTCCGGAGCACCCGGCGGGCAGCCTGCTGCTGCACACCGAGGAGGCGTTCGAGTCGGCCACGTGCAAGGACCAGGGCCGGTTCGTCATCTCGTCGCTGGAGGGTTCGACGGGTGGCGAGTCGTGGCGGGCGAGCCCGGACAAGCCGTTCACGTTGAAGACGGTCGGGGTGTGGAGCCCGGACGACCAGGAGGGCACGCTGCCCGGTCCGGACGTGTTCTGCTCGGCGCACTACTTCGACGTGCAGAAGCGGGTGGTGGCGTACTCCTGGTACGAGCAGGGGACGCGCTTCCTGGACATCACGGACCCGACGAAGCCCATCCAGATCGCTTACTGGCGGCCGGAGGGCGCGGTGTCGTGGGCCCCGTACTTCCACCGGGACCGGGTGTTCCTGGCTGACTTCGCGCGCGGGGTGGAGGTGTTGAAGCTGTCGAAGGCGGCTTATGAGGCGCAGGAGACGCGCACCAACGTTCAGTTGAAGACGACGGCGAACCCTGCCGGCGTTCGACCGGCGGAGGCACCGCGCAAGCGCCTGCCACTGGCTCCTGATCCGGACTACGGCTACGGCTGCCCGATGCTGTTCGGCCGGGGCTGCGGCGACGGCTCTGCTTGTTGTTAGCCGCACACGGGGCTGAGGGTCGCGCACGTGCGTGGCCCCAGTCCCAACTCCGCTGCCAGGTCGAGGTCTTCGGCGGTGTCGACGTCGTTGCGCAGTGACGGCCACGGGCCGATCAACGTCTGGGCGTCGCGGGCGTGTGCCTCCGCCGAGCCGACGCCGAAACGTGGCATCAGGTCCTCGCCCGGGGCGGACAGCAGGAGAGTGGTTCCGGTGCCCTGGCGGTCGGGGCAGAACGCGCGGCCCTCTGCCGCGGCCAAGGCCAGCTTCAGTTCGTCGGTGCGGAGAGCGGGCAGGTCGGCTTGAAGGGCGCCTACCACCGAGCGGCGATCGCGGGACCGGAGGCGTGCGGCGCCGTGTCGCAGCGCCTCGTTGAGGCCCTCGGGGCCGGGTGTCGAATCGACGCCCAGCGCCGCCAGTTCGGCCGCGACCGACGGGTCGTCTGTGATGGCAAGCACACTCCGGACGACCGGCAGCGCGGCGGAGATGGTGTCCAGGGCGAACGCCAGGGCCAGGGCCGGGCGGTCGTCGGTCACCCCCACCAAGCGGGTCTTCGCACGTCGCAGGGCCTTCACCGGCACCACGAGGTCCACGTCGGCACGCACACCAGCCATACTCCCCGATATCCGACGCCGACGAGCGCGAGGGCACGACTGGACCCGGGACCGACCCGGGGGAAGACTCCAGGCGTCCGGCGGGTGACGAGAGGGAGTACAGGTGGCCAAGGAGAAAGGCGGCTTCTGGGTGGGGTTCGCCGCGGCGGTCTTCTACCCGGTGACCGCGCTGCTCGCGCGGCGGCGCAACGAGGGCGGGGAGCGCATCCCGAAGACCGGTGGCGCGCTCCTCGTGATGAACCACGTGTCCCACCTCGACCCGGTCTACGACGCCGTCTTCACGCACAAGCAGGGCCGGGTGCCGCACTTCCTGGCCAAGCACAGCCTGTGGAACGTCCCGTTCGTCGGCACTGTCGTCAAGGGCGCGAAGCAGATCCCGGTCTACCGGGGCACCACCGACGCCCAGCAGAGCCTCCGCGCCGCCCACGACGCCCTGGAGCAGGGCCTGGTCGTGGTCATCTACCCCGAGGGCACGATCACCAAGGACCCGGACGGCTGGCCGATGACCTGCCGCACCGGCGTCGCCCGGCTCGCGCTGGAGCACGACGTCCCGGTGCTGCCCGCCGCGCGCTGGGGCACCCGCGAGATCTACGACCACTACCGCAGGAAGTTCCGGCCGTTCCCGCGCAAGACGATCGTGACCAAGGTCGGCGCGCCGGTGGACCTGTCGGCCTACCGGGGCAAGCCGGAGACCCTGCCGCTGCTGCGCGAGGTCACCGACGTGATCATGGGCGAGGTCAAGGAGCTGCTGGCGGACGTCCGCCAGGAGACCGCGCCCGACGGCTTCTACACCGCGAAGAAGAGCTGACCGTGGAGCGCGTCGCGGTGATGGGTGCGGGGTCGTGGGGCACGGCCTTCGCGAAGGTGCTCGCCGACGCGGGCACGGACGTCGTCCTGTGGGCCCGGCGGGCGGAGGTCGCCGACGAGATCACCCGGTCCCGGGTGAACTCCGGGTACCTGCCCGGCACGAAGCTGCCGGCGAACCTGGTGGCCACGCACGACGCCGAGAAGGCCTTGGCGGGTGCGCAAGCCGTGGTGCTGGGCGTCCCGAGCCAGACGCTGCGGGCCAACCTCGCCGAGTGGCGGCCGCTGCTGCCGGCCGCCGCGACCCTGGTCAGCCTGGCCAAGGGCGTCGAACTGGGCACGCTCAAGCGGATGAGCGAGGTCGTGCGCGAGGTCGCGGAAGTGCCCGAGGACCAGGTGGCCGTGGTGTCCGGGCCGAACCTGGCCAAGGAGATCGCGGCCGAGCAGCCCACCGCCACGGTGATCGCGTGCACCGACCACGACCGGGCGGTCGACCTCCAGCACGCGTGCTCCACCTCCTACTTCCGGCCCTACACCAACGTCGACGTGGTCGGCTGCGAGCTGGGCGGGGCGTGCAAGAACGTCATCGCGCTGGCGTGCGGCATGGCGGCGGGGCTCGGGTTCGGCGACAACACGATGGCGTCGATCATCACCCGCGGCCTGGCGGAGACCGCGCGGCTGGGCGCGGCGCTGGGCGCGGACCCGTTGACGTTCGCCGGGTTGGCCGGACTGGGCGACCTGGTGGCGACCTGCGCGTCGCCGTTGTCGCGCAACCGGTCGTTCGGGGAGCGGCTCGGGCGCGGCGACACCGTGGCGCAGGCGCAGGAGGCCGCGCACGGGCAGGTGGCCGAGGGCGTGAAGTCGTGCTCGTCGATCCGCGAGCTGGCGGCGCGGCTGGGCGTGGACATGCCGATCACCGATGGCGTGCACCGGGTGTGCCACGAGGGGCTGGACCCGCGGCTGCTGACGGCCGCGTTGCTGGAGCGGGAGCGGAAGGCGGAGCGGCAGTGACCGACTGGGGTGACGGCACGCGGGTGGTGCATTCGGTGCCGCCAGCGGCCGGTGAGCCGTTCGGGAGCAGTCCCGTGTTCGCCTCGACCTACCACCTGGGCGGTGAGGACACCTACGGTCGGCCGCACAACGCGACCTGGCGGGCGTTGGAAGCCGCGCTGGGGTCGTTGGACGGCGGCGAGGCGGTGCTGTTCCCGTCGGGGATGGCGGCGATCTCGACCGTGTTGCGGGTGGTGCTGTCGGCTGGTGACACCGTGGTCGTGCCGAGCGATGGGTACTACCTGACTCGGACGTTGGTGGCGGAGATGCCGGTGGAGGTGGTGGAAGCGCCTACCGCCGGCCCGTATCCGTCGTTCGAGGGGGTGCGGCTGGTTCTGCTGGAGTCGCCGTCGAACCCTGGGCTGGACGTGTGCGACATCACGGCACTGGCTCAAGCGGCGCACGAGGCCGGGGCGTTGGTCGCGGTGGACAACACGACGGCGACGCCGTTGGGGCAGCGGCCGTTGGAGCTGGGCGCGGACATCGTGGTGAGCAGTGACACCAAGGCGGTGGCCGGGCACAGCGACGTCCTGATGGGACACGTGTCCACGGCGGACCCCGAGTTGGCGGCGAAGGTCCGCGCCGGGCGGACGGTCGGCGGCGCGATCCCCGGCCCGTTCGAGGCGTGGATGGTCCACCGGGGACTGGGGACGCTGGACCTGAGGCTGGCCCGGCAGGCGGAGAACGCGGCGGCGCTGTACGAGGTGTTGAAGGGTCACCCGGCGGTGCGGAACCTGCGGTGGCCGGGGAGTGCCGAGGACCCCGCGCATGAAGTCGCCGGCAGGCAGATGCGGCGGTTCGGCGGGGTGTTGGCGTTCGAGTTGGCTTCCGCGGAGGCGGTGGCCGGTTTCGTGAAGCGCTCGGCGTTGGTGGCCGAGTCCACGAGCTTTGGCGGGCTGCACACGACGTGTGATCGGCGGGCGCAGTGGGGCGATCCGGTGCCCGAAGGGTTCGTGCGGGTGTCCGCCGGGTGCGAGGACACGGCGGACCTCGTGGCGGACGTGCTCGCCGCTCTTGATCACTCGGCCGGCTGAAAGCCGGTCCCACGGCGTGGGAGGGCTTGCCCGGGAGGGTCCGTGCTGTCACTCTCTCTGGCATGTCCTTCCGCGCCATGAGCCACGGGCGGGGTCACATCGACCTCAGCCTGGTCGCCAGCGCGCTCTGTTCCTGTCGGTGATCGATTCGCGTCCTGTGGGCTTCAGGCTCACGCTTCCGCACATCACCGACGAAGAAGGAACCATGTTCGCCGTTCCGGAGAACACCATCGCACTGCCCCAGTCGCACGCCGCCCTGCACCCGGTGCGGATCGCGCTCGACGTGGCGGCGCGGCGGGAGCGCTGGGCCCACCTGCTGCGCTACGACCCCGACACCCGCTTCGCCGCGCTGGTCGAGAAGACCGAGCGGCAGGAGGTGTGGCTGATGAGCTGGCTGCCCGGCCAGTCCGCCGACCTGCACGACCACGGCGCCACCAGCGGGGCGTTCACGGTGGTCAGCGGGGCGCTGACGGAGGTCGTCGCGCCCGGCCCGACGCAGGTGCTGCACCACCTGGTGGCCGGTCAGTCCCGGGTGTTCGGCCCGAACTACGTCCACCAGGTGCGCAACGACGGGGCGGACCCCGCCGTCTCGATCCACGTGTACCGCGACGGCGAGCGGACCATGCGGCCGTTCGGCTTCGACCCGGTGGCCGGCCCGGTGCCGCTGTAGGCGCTCCGCGGCAGGCGCTAGTCGTGCGGGGTGCCGGCGCGCCGCGCGACGTGCGGGGGCACCTCCCACTCGCCGACCAGGGACGGGTCCGCCACGGGCTTGCCCCACGCGGCGTGCAGCGGCAGGACCCCGGCCCACTTCTCGCCTGCCAGGACGTCGTCCTCCTCGTCGCCGGGCGGGCCGGAGCGGATCTTCACCGACGCCTCGGTGAGGTCCAGCGCGAGCACGGAGGTCGCGGCGAGTTCCTTGGCGGTGGGGCGGCGGGCGTAGTCCCACGAGCCGGGCGCGATGTGCTCGGTGAGGACGCGCAGCGCGCGGGTCTTCTCGTCCGGGTCGGTGACCGGGACGGCGGTGCCGTGGACGACGGCGGCGCGGTAGTTCATGGAGTGGTCGAACACCGAGCGCGCGTAGACCACGCCGTCCAGCACGGTCACCGCGACGCACACCGGCACGCCGGTCGCGGCCTCGCGCAGGCTGCGCGCGCCGGTGGAACCGTGCAGGTAGATCCGGTCGCCGTCGCGGCCGAAGCCGGTCGGCAGCACCAGCGGCGCGCCGTCGACGACCACGGCGAGGTGGCACACGAGGGCGGCGTCCAGGACGGCGTGCAGGGCGGACCGGTCGGTGACCGCGCGGTGCTTGCCGCGCTTGACGGTGCTGCGGTCGGTGGGGGACAACGGCGGGGTCATGGTTCGAGGCTGCTGGGTAAAGTGGCATTCCTCAAGGGCCAATTTCGAGGTGATCCAGGAGGCCACTTGTGGCCGAGACCGCGCTTCCCGTGACGCTGGACCGCGCCTCCGCCGAGCCGCTGGCCGTGCAGCTCGCCGACGCCCTGCGCGCGGCTGCGGCCGACGGTCGGCTGCGGCTGGGCGACCGGCTGCCGTCCACCCGGGCGCTGGCCGAGCGGCTGGGCGTGAGCCGGACCGTGACGGCAGCAGCATACGAGCAGTTGCACGCCGAGGGCTGGATCGCCGGGCGGCACGGCTCGGGGACGTACGTGACGACCACCCCGCCGGGCGCGCTGAAGTCCCGGCCGCGCAAGGCGCCGGTGTCCACCGCGCCCGCCGACGTCCTCGACCTGGCTCCCGGCGCGCCGTGGGCCGAAGGGCTGGACCGGGCGGCGTGGCGGCGGGCGTGGCGGGCGGCGGCGGACGCCCTGCCGCTGTTCCGGCCCCAGCGCGCCGGGCTGCCCGAGTACCGGGGCGTCGTCGCCGAGCACCTGCTGCGGCACCGGGGACTGGCCGTGCGCGGCGGGTTGCGCGACGAGCAGGTGCTGGCGACCGGCGGGACCACGGCGGCCCTGGTGGAGCTGGCGGCGGCGGTGTTCAGGCCCGGTGACGCGGTGGCCGTCGAGGAACCCGGCTACCAGCGGGCGGTGTGGGCGCTGCGGTCGGCGGGCGTGAAGGTCGTGCAGGCGCCGGTCGACGAAGAGGGGTTGTTGGTCGAGGGCGTGCCGTCGGGCGTGCGGGGCGTGTACTGCTCGCCGGCCCACCAGTACCCGATGGGCGGCCGGATGTCGGCGGCGCGGCGGGTCGCGCTGGTGGAGCGGGCGCGGGCGGAGAAGTGGCTCGTGGTCGAGGACGACTACGACGGCGAGCTGCGGTTCGACGTGGCCCCGCTGCCGTTGTTGGCGGCGTTGGCACCGGACGTCGTGGTGCACCTGGGGACCACGAGCAAGATTCTCACACCGACCCTGGGCGCCGGGTGGATGGTCGCGCCGGAGCGGATCGCGGCCGATGTGCTGGCCCACCGGGACCGGACGGGGACGAGCCCGTCGGCGGCGGGCCAGCGGGTGCTGGTCGAGCTGGCCCGGCACGGCGATCTCGGGCGGCACCTGCGAAAGCTGCGTCGGGAGCTGGCGGAGCGGCGGGCCCTGGTGGCCTCGACGCTGGCGGAGGCGGGGGTGGCGGTCCTCGGTGACGACGCCGGCGCGCACGTCGTGGTGCTCCTGGAGGACGCCGGCGCGGAGAAGGAGCTGCTGGCCGAGGCCGAGGCGCGCGGGTTCCGGCTGGACGGCCTGGCGCGGCACCACGCGGGCCGGCCGAAGGTGTTCGGCGTGGCGATCGGGTACGGGGCGTGCTCGCGGGAGCAGCTCGACCGGGCGCTGCCGGTGTTGGTAGAGCTGCTGGGATCGCGCGTTACGCCATCCGGGTAGGGTCGCTGACCATGACACGAAAGACCAAGGTCGCCGTCGTGTTCGGCGGGCGCAGCAGCGAGCACATGGTCTCCTGCCTGTCCGCCGGCAGCATCCTCCCGCACCTGGACCGCGAGCGGTTCGAGGTGGTGCCGGTCGGCATCACCCACGAGGACGGCCGGTGGGTGATCGGCGCCGACGACACCAAGGCGCTGGAGGTGCGCGACCGCCGGCTGCCGTCGGTGAACTCGCTCGTGCCGGTGTCCGGTGGCGAGCTGGTGCCGGTGTCGCCGGACGAGGTGCTGTCCGACGTGGACGTGGTGTTCCCGGTGCTGCACGGCGCGTGGGGCGAGGACGGGACCATCCAGGGCCTGCTGGAGCTGGCGTCCATCCCGTACGTGGGTCCGGGCGTGCTGGCGTCGGCCGTGGCGATGGACAAGGAGTTCACCAAGCGGCTGCTCAAGGGCGCGGGCCTGCCGGTGGGCGAGTTCGTGGTGCTGCGGCGCGACCAGGACACGCTGTCGGTGGACGACCGGGAGCGGTTGGGGCTGCCCGTGTTCGTGAAGCCGGCGCGGGCCGGGTCGTCGGTGGGGATCTCCAAGGTGGTCGACTGGTCGCACCTGGACAGCGCCATCGCGCTGGCCCGGAAGACCGACCCGAAGGTGATCGTCGAGGCGGCCGTGTCGGGCCGCGAGGTCGAGTGCGGGGTGCTGGAGTTCCCGGACGGGCGGGTCGAGGCGTCCCTGCCGGCGGAGCTGCGGGTCGTCGGCGGCGCCGTGGACTGGTACGACTTCGACGCGAAGTACCTCGACGACGTGTGCGAGTTCGACATCCCGGCGCGGCTGGAGCCGCACGTGGCGGACGCCCTGCGGGAGATGGCGATCACGGCGTTCCGGGCGCTGGACTGCCAGGGGCTGGCCCGGGTCGACTTCTTCGTCACCGACTACGACGAGCTGGTCGTGAACGAGGTCAACACCATGCCCGGGTTCACGCCGATCTCCATGTACCCGCGGATGTGGGCGGAGACCGGGGTGGACTACCCGACCCTGCTGACCACGCTCATCGAGACCGCGCTCGCCCGGGGGACCGGGCTGCGCTGAGTCAGCCCGTGGTGTCGACCGGGACGGCCGGGAGGGTGTCCCGGATCGTCGTCGAGACGTCCTGGAGCGGCCCGGTGCCCGCGTCCGCGGGGACGGTGAGGGCCACGTAGGCCGGGCGGTCGACCACGTACCAGGTCGACGAGCCCGCCTGGGTGACCTCCAGCCACTGGACGTCGGAGATGACGCGGAGTTGGGACGTCTGGGTCAGCTCGCCCGGCCGGTCCAGCCCGCAGCGCAGGACGATCGGCTCGTGCTTCGCGTCACCCCACGCCAGCGCGCCCGCCGGGGCCGGTGCGGCCAGGTCCCGGCGCGGCATCGGCGTGCCGTTCGAGACCAGCTGCATGGGGAGCTTGCTCAGGAGGGCCTTGCACTCCTCGGACTCCGCCTTGGGTGCGGGCACCGGGACCAGGGCCACCGGGCCCGAGCGGTCCGCGGTGGGGCCGGCGGGGTCTTCCTTGCCGCTCGCGCCGAGGAAGAGGCCCACGGCCGCCACGCCCGCCGCGAGCAGCGCGGGCAGGCCGATGGCCACCGCGAGCAGCGGGCGGGGGAGCAGGGACGTGGGTTCCGGTTCCTGTGCCACCCCGTTATGACAACACGGGCCTACAGGTGGACCACCGGGCAGGTCAGTGTTCGGGTGATGCCCTCGACGTTCTGGATGCGGGCGACCACGAGCTGTCCCAACTGGTCCACGGTGTCGGCCTCGGCGCGGACGATCACGTCGTAGGGGCCGGTGACGTCCTCCGCGGTGGTGACGCCGGGGATGCCGGAGATCTCTGCCGCGACGGCGGCTGCCTTGCCGACCTCGGTCTGGATGAGGATGTATGCGTGCACCACGGCGTGCCCCTTCGTCGCGACAGGTCAGGTCGGGGTAGGAACGTGGTCAGCAACGTACCCCAGTGGGGGTTCCGAATGCTCAGAACGGGAGGCAATCTTGCGTCCGGACCCGCCGCTGAACGCGGACACGGTCGCTGAAGTGGGTGAGTTCGGTCTCATCCGCCGGGTGACGGCCGGTCGGGCGCAGCCGCCGACGACGCTCCTCGGACCCGGTGACGACGCGGCCGTCGTGGCCGCGCCGGACGGCCGTGTCGTGGTGTCCACCGACGTGCTCGTCGAGGGTGTCCACTTCAGACTCGACTGGTCGTCTCCCGAGCAGGTCGGCCGCAAGGCGGCGGCCGTCAACCTGGCCGACGTCGCGGCCATGGGAGCCGTGCCCACGGCCCTCACCGTGGGCCTGGCGTGCCCGGCCGACACACCCTCCTCGGTGGTGGAGGGGATCACCGCCGGGCTGTGGCAGGAGGCCGCCGCCGCGGGGGCCGGTGTGGTGGGCGGGGACATGGTGTCCTCGGCAACACTGGTGATCTCCGTTACGGCGATGGGCGACATGAACGGTTTGGAGCCCGTCACCCGGTCGGGCGCCCAAGTGGGTGATGTCGTGGCGGTCTGCGGACGGCTCGGCTGGGCGGCCGGTGGGCTGGCGGTGTTGCAGCGCGGTTTCCGGTCGCCGGTGGCGGTCGTCGGGGCGCAGCGGAATCCCGAACCCCCGTACGCGGCGGGTCCGCAGGCGGCGGCGGCCGGTGCGACGGCGATGATCGACGTGTCCGACGGGCTGCTCGCCGACCTCGGGCACATCGCGGACGAGTCGGGCATCGGGATCGACATCCGGACCGAGCTGCTGGAGGTCCACCCGCGCCTGCTGGACGTGGCGTCGGCGTTGGGCGCGGACGCGCGGCACTGGGTGCTCACCGGCGGCGAGGACCACGCGCTGGCGGCCACGTTCCCGGACCCCCGGGCGGTGCCGGAGGGGTGGCGGACGATCGGCACCGTGCGGCACGGGAGCGGGGTGACCGTGGACGGCCGGGTCTACGAGAAGCCGCCCGGGTGGGAGCACTGGAGATAACGCCTGGACGCTCCGATTAACCTGGTGGATGTGGAACTATTCACGCGGGCGTATGACCATGCAGATTCGGTGAAGCTGATCATGGACCTCCAGGAGGTCTACGTGGTCCGCTACGGCCACGAGGACGTCACCCCGGTCGACCCCGCGCAGTTCGCCGCGCCCTTGGGCCACTTCGTCGTCGGCTACCTCGACGGGGCCCCGGTGGCGTGCGGCGGCTGGCGGGCGCACGACGTGGCCGACGGTTCTGTGCGACCCGGTGACGCCGAGATCAAGCGCATGTACACGGCGGACTCGGTGCGCGGGCGGGGACTGTCCCGGGTGGTCCTGGCCGAGCTGGAGTCGTCGGCGCGGGCGGCCGGACGCCGGCGCATGATCCTGGAGACCGGGACCCGCCAGCCGGAGGCGATCCGGCTGTACCAGACCAGCGGGTACGAGCGCATCGACAACTTCGGTGTCTACCGGCATGATCCGGACAGCCTTTGCTTCGCGAAGGAGCTGTTGTCGTAGTTCGCGGAGGATCGTGGGAGGACCCGCTGTGCCGATCTACGCGCTGGGCGACCACGAGCCGGTGATCCACCCGGACGCCTACGTGCACCCCGACGCCACCGTCATCGGCGACGTGCACATCCGCGCGCAGGCCTCGGTGTGGCCGCAGGCGGTGCTGCGCGGTGATTCCGGGCGCATCGAGATCGGCGCGCGGACATCGGTCCAGGACGGCACGGTGATCCACTGCACCGAGGTGCACCCAACGTTGATCGGCGAGGAGTGCGTGATCGGCCACAACGTCCACATCGAGGGCGCGACCATCGCGGACCGGTGCCTGATCGCGTCCGGTTCGGTGGTGCTCAACGGGGCCGTGGTGGAGACCGGTGCCATAGTCGGTGCCGGGGCGGTGGTGTCGTTCAACGGTCACGTGCCTTCGCGGGCGATGGCGTTGGGTGTTCCGGCGCGCGTGCGCGAGGGGTACACGGTGCCGGAGGGCGCGTGGCAGTTCGCGGTGGACAAGTACGTGAACAACATCGTGACCTACCGCAAAGATCTTCGCCGGATCGACTGAGATAGGGTCCACCGCCGTGGCACGTCCCCTAGAGGAAATTGTCGAGGCCGGATGGGCGCGCGCTCTCGCGCCGGTGGCCGACCAGATCGCGAAGATGGGCGAGTTCCTGCGCGCGGAGGTGGCCGCGGGGCGGACCTACCTGCCGGCCGGGGAGAACGTGCTGCGGGCGTTCCAGCAGCCGTTCCACGGGGTGCGGGTGCTGATCGTGGGGCAGGACCCGTACCCGACGCCGGGGCACGCGGTGGGGTTGTCGTTCTCGGTGTCGCCGGAGACGCGGCCGATCCCGAAGTCGTTGATCAACATCTACAAGGAGTACGTGGACGACTTGGGGCACCCCAAGCCGTCCAACGGTGATCTGACGCCGTGGACCGAGCAGGGCGTGCTGCTGCTGAACAGGGCGCTGACCGTGCAGCCGGGCAAGTCGAACTCCCACCAGGGCAAGGGGTGGGAGCCGGTGACCGAGCAGGCGATCCGGGCGTTGGCGGAGCGGTCGGAGCCGTTGGTGGCGATCCTGTGGGGGCGCAACGCGCGCAACCTGCGGCCGATGCTGGAGCCGTTCCCGTGCATCGAGTCGGCGCATCCTTCGCCGTTGTCGGCGGCGGCCGGGTTCTTCGGGTCTCGGCCGTTCTCGCGGGCGAATGAGCTGCTGGTGCAGCAGGGGGCCGAGCCGATCGACTGGAAGCTGCCGTAGGTCCGGACCGGACCGGCTGACCGGCCGGCCTGCGAGGGGCCGGCCTGGGAGCGGTTGGGCGGTTGGCTGTGGCGCGGTTGGCGGTCCCGGCTTGGCCACCACCTGCCTGCTACCTCGGTGCCGCTTGCTCGCGCGGTGCCGCCGCTCGCGCCTGCCGCTGATTCCCCCGCCGAGGTATGACATGCGACCGCCCGAGCACGCCGAGAGGCCCCCGGAGCGGGCTCCGGGGGCCTCTCGACAACGTCAGAACGCGGGTGTCAGCCGCGAACCACCTTGCCCGCCTTCAGGCACGAGGTGCACACGTTCAGCCGCTGCCGCTGCGAAGACGAGACCTTCGCGCGCACGGTCTGGATGTTCGGGTTCCACCGGCGGTTGGTGCGCCGGTGGGAGTGCGAGACCGACTTGCCGAAGCCCGGCCCCTTGCCACAGACGTCGCACACGGCAGCCACGTCAGCCACTCCTTAAGGTTTCTCCAGCGGTACTCACGCCCCGGCGGGCGCGCAAGCGTGCACAAGCCTCAGCCGGGCATGGCAACCTGGACAGGGTAGCCCGTCGGTCGTGACGCCTCCAAACCGGGGCACGCCGCGTCCACGAACCGCGCTTGCCGCGCCTCCGAACCAGGGCCGAGCGCGCCGCCACGCCAGGGCCGGGCCGGGCCTCCACACCAGGGCCGAGCGCGCCCCCCGCGCCAAGCCGGCTGCGCTCTCGAACCAAGGCCTGGCGATATCGAATACCCTCCCCGCCATGCAGGCTCTCGATGCGGTCGCGGTGCGCCGGTGGGCGGACGCGTGTGTCCGGTCCCTGGACGCCAACCGGGACGACATCGACCGCATCAACGTCTTCCCCGTCCCCGACGGCGACACCGGCACCAACCTCTCCCAGACCATGCGCTCCGCCCAGGACTCCCTCCTGCGCACCCGCGCCGACGACGCAGGTCAGGCCCTCGCGGCCCTGGCCAGGGGCGCGCTCCAAGGCGCCCGGGGCAACTCCGGGGTGATCATCTCCCAGGTCCTGCGCGGGCTGGCCGAAGCCGCCCAAGGGGTGTCCGAGGCGGGTGGGGCCGCGATCCGCACCGCGCTCAAGAGGGCGGACGAGTTGGCCACCGCCGCCGTGTCCAAGCCGGTCCCGGGGACCGTGCTCACCGTTCTGCACGCCGCCGCCGAGGCCGCGCGCGACTGCCCCTCCGACGACCTCGACAAAGTCGTCACCGCCGCCGCCAAGGCCAGTGCCGAAGCCCTCGCCGACACCCCCCGCCAGCTCGCCGTCCTGGCCAAGGCCGGGGTGGTGGACGCGGGCGCGAAAGGGCTGGTCGTGCTGCTGGACACACTCGTCGCCGTGATCACGGGGCAGCCCGTCGAGCACCAGAAGATCACCGCGCCCCCGCGCACCGCGGAAGCCCTGACCACCGCCCGCGAGGCCGGCTCCACCGACTTCGAGTACGAGGTCATGTACCTCCTCGACGACCCGACCGACCCCGAAGACCTCAAGCAGCGCCTCAACGCCCTCGGCGACAGCGTCTCGGTGGTCGGCGACGGCGCGGGCCTGTGGACCGTCCACGTCCACTGCAACGACATCGGCGCGGCCATCGAGGCGGGCGTGGAGCAGGGTCGGCCGCACCGGATCACGGTCGCCCGGTTCGCCGACCAGGTCGAGGCGCAAGCGGTCCGGTTCGGGCAGGACCGCGCGGTCGTCGTGGTGGTCGCCGGGGACGGTGCGCGGGAGCTGTTCGAGGCCGAGGGCGCGGTCGCGGCGGCGCCCACCGCCGACCCGGCCGGGCTGCTCGCCCTCATCGCGGGCACCCGGGCGCGGCACGTCACCGTGCTGCCCACCGCCGAGGACATGCGCGGCCCGGTGGACGAAGCCGTCGCCTACGCCGTCGCGGCCGGGCAGGACGTCGTCGTCGTGCCCGCGTTCTCGCCGGTGCAGGCGCTGTCCGCGCTGGCCGTGCACGACCCCAACCGCCGCGCCGGCGACGACGTGGTCGCGATGGCCGAAGCCGCCGCCGCGACCCGGCGGGGTGAGGTCCGGGTCGCCGAACGGGAAGCCATCACGTGGGTCGGCCGCTGCGAGCCCGGTGACCTGCTGGCCATGCAGGACGGCGAGGTCGTCATGGTCGAGCCCGCCGGCACCGACCTGGCCGCGCTGGCGTGCCGGCTGGTGGACCGGATGCTCGCCGGCGGCGGGGAGCTGGTGACCGCGCTGCTGGGCGAGGATGCCCCCGACGGGCTCGCGGAAACACTCGAAAGCCACCTGAGGATCGCCCATCCGGAGGTTGAAATCACGGCGTACCACGGTGGACAGCCCGGCGCCGCACTCGTTGTCGGTGTCGAGTAGTTGAATGGTCGGCGATGACGACCTTCGACGACAAACTGGTGTCGGTGCTGGGCAAGAAGAGCGCCGACGCGCTGGAGAGCGGGCTCGGCCTGACGACGGTCGGTGAGCTGCTGCGGCACTACCCGCGCCGCTACGACGAGCGCGGCAAGCTCACCGAGATCAAGGGCCTGGAACTGGGCGAGCACGCCACCGTCCAAGCACGCGTGAAGAGCGTTCGGCACCGCAGGATGAAGAGCCGCAACGGGGAACTGCTCGAAGCCGTGATCACCGACGGGTCCTCGGACCTGCACCTGGTGTTCTTCGGGCGCGGGTCGCGGGCCGTCGAGCGGGAGCTGCTGCCGGGGCGCGAGGCCATGTTCGCGGGCAAGGTCGGCATGTTCAACGGCAAGCTCCAGCTCGCCCACCCCGACTACCAGGTGCTCGACGCCGCGTCCGACGACGCGGCGGCGAAGTTCGCGGGTGCGTTCATCCCGGTCTACCCGGCGGCGCAGGGCATCCAGTCCTGGCACGTGTCCAACTGCGTCGAGCAGGTGCTGGCCGTGTGGGAGGGGGTGGACGAGGACCCGCTGCCGGAGCGGCTGCGCGAGTCGCAGGACCTCATCGGGCTGGAGAAGGCGATCCGGTTCGTCCACCGGCCCGAGAGCTGGGCCGAGATCACCCTCGCCCAGCAGCGCCTGAAGTGGGACGAGGCGCTGGCCGTGCAGCTCGCCCTGGCCCAGCGCCGCAAGTCCGCCACCGCCCGGCCCGCGCCCGCGTGCCCGCCCAAGCCCGGCATGGTGCGGGACGCGTTCGACGCGCGGCTGCCGTTCGAGCTCACCAAGGGCCAGCAGGAGGTCGGCGGGGCGATCGCGCGCGACCTGTCCGGCGAGCACCCGATGAACCGGCTGCTCCAGGGCGAGGTCGGCTCCGGCAAGGCCCAGCCGCTGGACGCGCTCGTGCTCACCCCCGAGGGTTTCGTGCCGATGGGGGAGATCGAAGAGGGCGCCGAGGTGATCGCCGCCGACGGCACCACGACGACCGTCACCGGCGTGTTCCCGCAGGGGGAGCGCGAGGTGTACCGGGTGGTGCTGTCGGACGGGAAGTCCGTCGAGTGCGACCTCGACCACCTGTGGCAGCTGCACACCGGCGAGGTCAAGACCCTGCGCGAGCTGCGCGACGACCTCTACGACCTGGACGGCACCCCGAAGTGGCGGCTGCCGATGGTGGTCGCGCCGGACGTCGACTGCGTCGAACTCGCGCCGGTCAAGGAACGCCACGAACTGCTCCAGGGCCTGCTCACCACCGGCGGCCGGTGCGACGGCGTGGACGTGGTGTTCCGCACCGAGTCCGAGAACCTCGCCGAGTACGTCAGCGAGCTGGCCGAGTCGCTGGGCGGCACGGGCAGCATCGCGTTCGGCTACGAGCTGCACGAGGTGACCGTGCGGCTGCCCGAGGAGTTCCCGCCGTTCCGCGACGCCCTGGACCGCACCGCGCCACCCGTCCGGCGCGTCGAGGCGGTCGAGTTCGTCGGCGTGAAACCGGTGCAGTGCATCTCGATCGCGCACCCGTCCCGGCTGTACGTGACCGACCACTTCATCGTCACGCACAACACGATGGTGGCGCTGCGGGCGATGCTCCAGGTCGTCGACGCGGGCCGGCAGGCCGCGATGCTCGCGCCCACCGAGGTGCTGGCCGCGCAGCACGCCCGGTCGCTGAGCGAACTGCTGGGCGACCTCGGGCAGGCGGGCGAGCTGGGCGCGGCCGAGCACGCGACCCGGGTGACCCTGCTGACCGGGTCCATGAACACCGCCCAGCGCAAGAAGGCGCTGCTGGAGATCATGACCGGGGAGGCCGGGATCGTCGTCGGCACGCACGCCCTGATCCAGGACAAGGTCGAGTTCCACGACCTGGGCCTGGTGGTGGTGGACGAGCAGCACCGGTTCGGCGTCGAGCAGCGGGCCGCGCTGAGCGGGCGTGCGAGCGGGTCCACCCCGCACGTGCTGGTGATGACCGCGACCCCGATCCCGCGCACGGTCGCCATGACCGTCTACGGCGACCTGGAGGTCTCGGCGCTGCGCGAGCTGCCCGCCGGCCGGTCGCCGATCAGCACGTCCGTGGTGCCGGTGGCGCAGAAGCCGTCCTGGCTGGACCGGGCGTGGCAGCGCATCCACGAGGAGGTCCGCAAGGGCCACCAGGTGTACGTGGTGTGCCCGCGCATCGGCGACGGGGAGAGCGAGGAGGACACCCCGCCCAAGAAGGACGACTCCGCGGACCGCCGCCCCCCGCTGGCCGTGGTGGACGTGGCGCAGAAGCTGTCCGAAGGGCCGTTGCACGGCCTGCGGATCGACATCCTGCACGGGCGGATGCCCCCGGACGAGAAGGACGCCGTGATGCGGGCCTTCGCGTCCGGCGAGGTGCAGGTGCTGGTCGCCACGACCGTGGTCGAGGTCGGCGTGAACGTGCCGAACGCGACCGTCATGGTGATCATGGACGCCGACCGGTTCGGCGTCAGCCAGCTCCACCAGCTGCGCGGCCGGGTCGGCCGGGGCAGCGCGCCGGGGCTGTGCCTGCTGGTCACGGAGATGCCCGACGGGACCTCGACCATGGAGCGGCTGCGCGCGGTGGAGTCCACACTGGACGGTTTCGAGCTGGCCCAGCTCGACCTGGAGCTGCGGCGCGAGGGCGACATCCTCGGCGCGGCCCAGTCGGGCAAGCGGTCGGGGTTGAAGATGCTCTCGCTGCTGCGCGACGAGGACGTCATCGCGCAGGCGCGGATCGTGGCCACCGAGGTCGTCGACGCCGACCCGGACCTCGTCGCCCACCCGGGCCTGGCCGGCCTCGTGGCCGGGCTGCTGGACGAGGAACGGGCGGAATACCTGGAGAAGGCGTAACGAGGATGCCGGGGGACTACGCCCGAGCGCACGCCGAGGCGCTGGAGTTGTTGCGCGGCCGGCCGGACATGCGCGACCTGGTCGTGCGGTCGATGGTGCCGGGGTGGGTGGCCACGCGGTACCTGTGGTCGATGGAGGCCTCGGGCGCGGTGATGCTGCTGGCCGGGGTGCTGTCGTGGCTGGCCAACCCCGGCCCGTGGTTCCTGCACGCGGTGGACCTGCTGCTGCTGGTGCTGGGCGGGGCCACGCTGGTGCGGGTGTGGCACGAGATCGGGCACCGGCGCGCGGAGGCGATGCGGCTGCGCGAGCACGGTCCCGACGAGTGCGACACCCTGCTGGACTCCGGGGTGGTGTTCCACGCGCGGCCGTGGTGGCGGCGGCTGCTGGGCCTGCTGTTCGACCTGGCGGTGGTCGCGCTGCCGGTGGTGGTGGCGGTGCGGGCGTGGAGCGTGGGTGACGCCGGGCAGAAGCTGTTCGCGGTGCTCGCCGTGGGGTGCGTGCTGCTCGGGTCGGCGCTGATGGTGCACGCGGCGCGCACCGGGTGGCAGTGGCGGCGGGCGTTCCTGTGGGAGTTCGACCTGGACCTGCCGCCGGTGCGCGAGGAGTGGCAGGTCCTGCTGCGCTGAACCGGCGGAAAGTGCCGGCGAAGTGGAATTCCCATTCCGTTCGCACCCTGGTCAAGCTGCTGGGCCGGGAGCAGGTGGCGGCCGAGCGGATCGCGCGACTGGCCAAGGCCCGGGCGCCGCAGTTCATCGGCGGCAGCGGTGACATCGCGCAGCAACTGCTCAGCACCATGCCGATCGCCGGCGCCCGGGAACTGATGATGGCGGCGCTGACAAGAACCCGCCGCGACCGCGCGGTGGAGGAGTAGTAACGTCGGCGCACTGTGCGCCGTCTGCTGCTCGCCCTGATGCCGTTCCTGCTGGTCGCATGCACGTCCGGCGGCGAAACCGCGCCGCCCACGGCGTCGTCGCTGCCCAAGGGCGACCTGGCCGTGCTCGCGGAGAAGATCGACCAACGCCGGTCCGAGCTGAAGACCGCCCGCTTCCACACCGAGGGCTTCGCCTCGGACGGCGCGTCCACCGAGGTCCGCAACGTCGTGGACGGCACCCTGCGCCAGGACCCCGAGGGCGTGACCGGCGCGATGACCATGACCATGACCACCGCCGGCCAGAACCGCAAGATGGACCTGGTGATCGCCCGCGAGGGCATCTACGTCCACGTCGAGGGCGCCCCCATGCCGGCGGGCAAGAAGTGGGGCCTGTACACCTCGGGCAACAACGGCGAGGTGACGGCGTTGCTGCGGGGCTTCGGCCCGGGCGCGACCGTGGGCGCGGAACTGGACTACGTCCAGCCGAGGGCGGCGTTGATCGTGTCGAAGGCCGAGGAGCCCTTGGACGGGGTGGCGGCGACCCGGTACGACCTGGTGGTCGACCCGCTGAAGATGGCGAAGGTCATCAAGGACTCGGACACCCAGTTGCAGCACACGCAGCTGGCGGAGCACGGGGTGACCATCAACGCGGTGGTGTGGGTGGACGGGGCGGGGACGCCGTTGAAGGCGGAGTACCGGTTCGAGCTGGAGGGGAAGGTGGTCAAGCAGTCGACCACCCGGTTCACCGAGTGGGGCGGCAAACTCGACGTCACCCTCCCGCCGGCGTCGGAAACCATTCCGGCGGACCAGCTACCCGGCTAGCCAGCCCACGTTCCCCCGACAACCGGCCTCCGCAACCGCACGGCCAGCCCGCGTTGCCGCACGGCCAGTCCGCCTCGCGATGCGGCCAGCCCGCCTCGCCGCGCGGCTAGTCCGCGTTGCCGTGCGGGCAGTCCGCCGGTGGGGACACAGCTCAACTTGGGCTTCTTGCTTGTGTCATCCCCGTATGGCCCGCCCGAAGGGCTACCACATTTTTGGTCGGGTGCAGCCGAAAATTTTGTGAGGAACGAGCAAAATTTTTAGCGGCATCCGACCAAAAATGTGGTCGGCTTTGCCGGGTCAGCGAGGATGACACAAGCAAGAAGCCCCCGCAGTTGTAGTTGTGTCATCCTTGGCGGCTCGCCCGCCGGCGAGGCTCTTTTAATCTTTGAGATTGCGCTTACGCGCTCAAGTCCACGCTTCGCGGGGCCGAACGCAACGCGCTCCGCGCGGCTGGAGGAGGAACGCGCTTCGCGCTCTTGAACGCCCTTCGCGCTCTTGAACTGCGCTGACGCGCTCTCGAGCCGAACGCGCTGGCGCGCTCGAAAGATCAAAAGCGGCGCTCGCCGCGCGGCAGGCCCCCGGGGGTGGAAGGGCGTCGGTTCGTCCCCCGCACGGCCTGCCGGAGGCAACCACGCTTTGGTCCTTTCCGCAACCGGTAAAGCGTGGTTGCGGAAAGGACCAAAGCGTGGTTGGGCTGCGCCCAGGCCGTACGGGGGACGAACCGAGGCCCTTCCTGTGGCTTGGCAAGCCCGGGCAAAAGCAGCCGCTGCGCGGCAAAAGCAGCCGCTGCGCGGCAAAAGCGAAAGCAGGCGCTGCTCGGCAAAAGCAGGCGCTGTGCGGTGAAAAGCGTTGGGGTCGCTTGTGGCGTGGGGGCGTTAGCTCGGTTTCGGGATGGGCAGCTGCTTGGTCGGCTGCTCGGACTCGGGCGTGTCCTCCGCGGCAGCCTCCTCCTTCGCCGCAGCGCCCTCTGACGCAGTCCCCTCTGCCGCCGCAGCCTCCTCCTCCGCCTCGATGTCGAGGGGCGAAAGGGTGGCTACCGCGTTGAGGACCGCCTCCTGGGCCGCCGTGAACTGCTCGGTCAGCGCCTTGTGCACGGTGTGCAGCTCGGTCAGCTTCCGGTCGGCCGCCGTGATCCGCTGGTCCGCGTGGGCATCCGCCTCACCGCGGGTGCGCTCGGCATAGGAATCCGCCTCGCCGCGGGTGCGTTCGGCATAGGTGTCGGCCTCGCCGCGGGTGCGTTCGGCATAACTGTCCGCTTCCGAGGTCGTCTTCTCGGCCGCGGCCTTGGCCTCCGACAGCGTCTTCTCGGCCGTCGCGTTGGCCTCAGCGACCGCCTTCTCCGCCTTGGCCAGGGCCTCGGACTCCAGGTCGGCGACCTGCTTGGCGGAGTCCGCGCGGAGCTTCTCCGCGTCCGCCCGGGCGGCTTCCAGCAGCTTCGCCGCTTCGGCCTTGGCCTCGACGACGTGCACCTCGTGCTCCTTGCGGAGGGTGGTGCGGAGTTCGTCGTACTCCTTGTCCAGGTCGTCGTGGTAGCCCTTGTACTTGGCGTCCAGGTCGACCCGGCGCTTCTCCAGGTCCTTGGTCTTCTCGTCGAACTCCGCGGCCAGGCGGTCGTGGTCGGCGCGGGTCTGGGCGAGGAGGGCCTCGTGTTCGGCGGTCAGCTTGGCGCGGAGTTCCTCGTGCGAGCGCTCCAGCTCGGCGCGGCGGTCCTCGTGGGCGCGCTCGAGTTCGGCGCGGCGCTCCTGGTACTGCTGCTCCAGCTCGGCCGTGCGCTGCTTGTGGGCCGCCTCCAGTTGCTTGCGGCGTTCCTCGACCTCGCCCATCGCGCGCTGGTGGGCGGCCCGGCCCTCGGCGGCGAAGCGCTCGGCTTCGGCGCGGGTGGCGTTGGCCTGGTCGAGGGCGCCCTTGCGGATGTCGGCGATCTCCTCCTCGGCCAGCGTCATCATCACGCGCACGCGTTCGGTGACGTTCGAGGCGTTGACCGGGCTGTTGGCCAGGTTCCCCAGCTGCGCCTTGACCTTGTCCAGCTCCGCGCGGGTGCTGTTGAGCAGCTTGGTCAGCTCGCCGACCTGGGCCGACGCGGCGTCGCGCGCCCGGTTGGAGTTCTTCAGGTCGAACTCCAGGCGTGTCACGCGCTCGTTGACCTGCCGCTGGTTGTACCCGCGCAGAACGACGTCGAAGTGGGTGCGGGCAGCAGGCTGCCCCGTCCCTTCAGCCCCGGCCATATGCCCAACCCTACCGAGAAGTCGACTCCACCACTCACCCGATGCAGCGAACGCGCTGTAACGGGTCGGTGATCGTGCGCTCACAGTCCACCGCACTTGTCGGCGTCCCGCAGTGTGAGCCGATCGGTCGGGGGCTGCGGGCGGGACGTCCGCACGGGACAATTCCCCGGCCGCGCCCGTGCTTGACCGGACGAGTGAACGATCAGGATGACGTCCGTCACGTGGGATGGAACTCCCGACCAGCGGGAACCTCACGGTAGCGTGCCTTGATTGTCCGCCGAGTGACCTGGGAGGGAACGCCGAATGTTCCGCAAGGTTCTTGTCGCCAACCGCGGCGAGATCGCGATCCGGGCTTTTCGCGCTGCCTACGAGCTGGGTGCCGGCACGGTTGCCGTCTTCCCCCACGAGGACCGCAATTCACTGCACCGGCTGAAGGCCGACGAGTCCTACGAGATCGGTGAACCCGGCCACCCCGTCCGGGCCTACCTCTCCGTCGACGAGATCATCAAGGCCGCCCGCAAGGCGGGCGCCGACGCGGTGTACCCGGGCTACGGCTTCCTGTCGGAGAACCCCGAGCTGGCCAAGGCGTGCGCCGACGCCGGGATCACGTTCGTCGGACCGCCGTCCGAGGTGCTGGAGCTGACCGGCAACAAGGCGCGCGCGATCGCCGCCGCCCGGGAGGCCGGGCTGCCCGTGCTGCGCTCCAGCGAGCCGTCCAGCGACATCGACGCGCTGCTGGAGGCGGCCAAGGAGATCGACTTCCCGGTGTTCGTGAAGGCTGTCGCCGGCGGCGGTGGCCGCGGCATGCGGCGCGTCGAGGACCCGGCCGCGCTGCGCGAGGCCCTGGAGGCCGCGTCCCGCGAGGCCGAGTCGGCGTTCGGCGACCCGACGGTGTTCCTGGAGCAGGCCGTCGTCGAGCCCCGGCACATCGAGGTGCAGATCCTCGCCGACGGCGAGGGCGACGTGATCCACCTGTTCGAGCGGGACTGCTCGGTGCAGCGCCGCCACCAGAAGGTCATCGAGATCGCGCCCGCGCCCAACCTCGACCCCGAGCTGCGCGAGCGCATCTGCAACGACGCCGTCCGGTTCGCCCGCCACATCGGCTACCGCAACGCGGGCACCGTCGAGTTCCTGCTCGACCCGAACGGCAACTACGTCTTCATCGAGATGAACCCGCGCATCCAGGTCGAGCACACGGTGACCGAGGAGGTCACCGACGTCGACCTGGTCCAGTCGCAGATGCGCATCGCCTCCGGCGAGACGCTGGCTGACCTCGGCCTGAGCCAGGACACCGTCCAGCTGCGCGGCGCGGCCCTCCAGTGCCGCATCACCACCGAGGACCCGGCCAACGGGTTCCGCCCCGACACCGGCATGATCAGCGCCTACCGCTCGCCGGGCGGCTCGGGCATCCGGCTCGACGGCGGCACCACCGGCGCGGGCACCGTGGTCAGCGCGCACTTCGACTCGATGCTGGTCAAGCTGTCCTGCCGGGGCCGGACGTTCGCCGCGGCCGTGGCCCGCGCGCGGCGCGCCGTGGCGGAGTTCCGCATCCGCGGTGTGTCCACGAACATCCCGTTCCTCCAGGCGGTGCTGGACGACGAGGACTTCTTCGAGGGCCGGGTCACCACCTCGTTCATCGAGAAGCGCCCGCACCTGCTGACCGCGCGGCACTCCGCCGACCGCGGCACCCGCCTGCTGACCTACCTGGCGGACGTGACGGTCAACAAGCCCAACGGCCCGCGCCCGTCCGCGGTGGACCCGAAGGACAAGCTGCCCGTCGTCGACCTCAACGCCGAACCGCCGGCGGGGTCCAAGCAGAAGCTGACCGAGCTGGGGCCCGAGGGCTTCGCCCGGTGGCTGCGGGAGAGCAAGGCGCTCCAGGTCACCGACACGACGTTCCGCGACGCCCACCAGTCGCTGCTGGCGACCCGCGTGCGCACCAAGGACCTGCTCGCGGTCGCGCCGCACGTGGCGCGCCTGACGCCGCAGCTATTGTCCCTGGAGGCGTGGGGCGGCGCGACCTACGACGTGGCGCTGCGGTTCCTCGCCGAGGACCCGTGGGAGCGGCTGGCGGCGCTGCGCGAGGCCGTCCCGAACATCACCCTCCAGATGCTGCTGCGCGGGCGCAACACCGTCGGCTACACGCCGTACCCGGAGGCCGTGACGACCGCGTTCGTCGAGGAGGCCACCAAGACCGGCATCGACATCTTCCGGATCTTCGACGCTTTGAACGACGTCGAGCAGATGCGGCCGGCGATCGAGGCGGTGCGGGAGACCGGGACGGCGGTCGCCGAAGTGGCCCTGTGCTACACGGCCGACCTGTCCAACCCGGACGAACGGCTCTACACGCTCGACTACTACCTCAAGCTGGCCGAGCAGATCGTCGGCGCGGGCGCGCACGTGCTGGCCGTGAAGGACATGGCGGGCCTCCTCCGCCCGCCCGCCGCGGCCCGGCTGATCGGCGCGCTGCGCAAGGAGTTCGACCTGCCGGTGCACCTGCACACGCACGACACGGCGGGCGGCCAGCTGGCGACCTACCTCGCGGCCATCCAGTCCGGTGTGGACGCGGTGGACGGCGCGGCGGCGTCCATGGCGGGGACGACGTCCCAGCCGCCGCTGTCGGCGATCGTCGCGGCCACCGACCACACCGAGCACGCGACGGGTCTGTCGTTGCAGGCGGTGTGCGACATCGAGCCGTACTGGGAGGCCGTGCGCAAGGTGTACGCGCCGTTCGAGTCCGGCATCCCCGGCCCGACCGGTCGCGTGTACCACCACGAGATCCCCGGCGGTCAGCTGTCGAACCTGCGCACCCAGGCGGTCGCGCTCGGTCTCGGGCAGAAGTTCGAGGAGATCGAGGCCATGTACGCGGCGGCGGACCGGATGCTCGGTCGCCTGGTGAAGGTGACGCCGTCGTCCAAGGTGGTCGGTGACCTGGCGCTGCACCTGGTGGGCGCGGGCGTCTCCCCGAAGGACTTCGAGGCGGACCCGGGCCGGTTCGACATCCCGGCGTCGGTCGTCGGCTTCCTGTCCGGCGAGCTGGGCGACCCGCCCGGCGGCTGGCCGGAGCCGTTCCGCAGCAAGGCCTTGCAGGGCCGCGCGGCTCCCAAGGGCGTGGCTTCGCTGACCCCGGAGGACGAGGAGGGCCTGGCCACGGACCGCCGCAACACCCTGAACCGGTTGCTGTTCCCGGCGCCGACCAAGGAGTTCCGGGCCCACCGGGATGCGTTCGGCGACACGAGCGTGTTGACCAGCAAGGACTTCTTCTACGGCTTGCGGCCGGGGGAGGAGTACCAGGTCGACCTGGAGCCGGGTGTGCGGCTGCTGATCGGCCTGGAGGCCATCGGCGAGGCCGACGAGCGCGGCATGCGGACGGTCATGGCGACCCTGAACGGCCAACTCCGGCCGATCCAGGTCCGGGACCGGTCGATCGCGGCGGAGATCCCGGCGGCGGAGAAGGCCGACCGCGCGGATCCGGACCACGTGGCCGCGCCGTTCGCCGGGGTCGTCACGCCGTCGGTGGCGGAGGGCGACTCGGTGGAGGCCGGTCAGACGGTGGCGACCATCGAGGCCATGAAGATGGAGGCCGCTATCACCGCGCCGAAGGCTGGTCGCGTGAAGCGGCTGGCTGTGGGCGGGGTGCAGCAGGTCGAGGGTGGCGATCTGTTGATCGTGCTGGAGTGAGTGCCGGAGTTCGAGCGGGCCGGGCATCCTCGCGGGGTGCCCGGCCCGTTTTGTGGTTCGGGAGGGGACGTGGGGGAGATCAGGCGCAGTGCGCTGATCAACTACTTCGCGGCCGTGATGTGCGCGTTGTTCGCGGGTGGGGTGCCGGCGGCCGAGTTGGTGGTGTTGCCGGGGTGGGTGCCGGCGTGGGCGGTGTCGTTGGTGGTGGCGTTGCCGCTGGTGGAGCTGATGTGGCGGTCGGGGTTGCGGCCTCGGTTGGTGTGGAACGACGGCGGGGTGCTGGTCGTGCGGTCGTTGACGGCGTCGGTGTACCGGTGGAGCGCGATCGCCCGCGTGGAGGAGGAGTTCAACCGGCTGCACCTCGTGTTCGCCGGGGGTGGGGAGGAGGTGTGGGAGTTCGACCAGCTTTGGCTGTGGTCGAAGCTGTCTCCCTCCTACGCCGCGCGGCGCGGGCGCAACGAGGCCCTGCTGACGGCCGCGCTGGAACGGGGGAGGGCCGTGGGTGAGGTGGTGCGCCCGCCGGAGCGGCTGCCGCGCCGGCCGGTCGCCTTGTACGTCTTGGTCGTTCTCGCGGCGGTGCTGGGCCAGGTCCTGGTGTCGGTGGTTGACCGTCCGTGATCTCGACCGGAGGTGACGGGGGTCTCGGGTTGGCGGCGTCCGGTGGGGGAACCCGGTCGGGCGTCTTGGCGTTGGAGGAGCCATGAAGAAGGTCACCGCAGCGCTGCTCGGGTTGGCGGCCGGCGCGGTCGTGTGGGGGTTGCGGGACGTGCCGGGGGCCTTGGGTGGGCGGCCCGGTGGGGAGCGGGTGTGGCGGTCGCCGCGGTACTGGGACGGGAAGTTCCACAACGCCGTGCGGACGCGGACCATGCCGGCTGGCAGTGCCGGGGACACCGCGCGTGAGCTGGTTTTCGGTGGGCAGCAACGGCATCCCGTCGGGGACGTGCCGCTGGTGCCCGCCCCGCACGACGTGGCGACCGAAGGGCTCCACCTCACCTGGTACGGCCACGCGTCCACCCTGGTCGAGATCGACGGCGCCCGCATCCTGCTCGATCCCGTGTGGAGCGACCGGTGCTCGCCGTCCCGCCTCGTGGGCCCGAAGCGGCTGCACGCGGTGCCGCACACGTTGGCCGAGGTCGGGCCGGTGGACGCGGTCGTCATCTCGCACGACCACTACGACCACCTCGACCAGGCCACCGTCCGGGACCTGACCGCCACCACGCACGCCGTCTTCGTGGTGCCGCTGGGCATCGGGGCGCACCTGCGCCGCTGGAAGGTGCCCGGGTCGCGGATCGTCGAGCTGGACTGGGACGAGTCCCACGAGGTCGCCGGCGTCCGGCTGGTCGCCTCGCCCGCCCAGCACTTCTCCGGCCGCGGCTTCCGGCGCGACAACACGCTGTGGGCGTCCTGGGTCATCCTCGGCCCCGAGCACCGCGTGTACTACAGCGGTGACACCGGGTACTTCGACGGCTACAAGCGCATCGGCGACAAGTACGGCCCGTTCGACGCCTCGCTGATCCAGATCGGCGCGTACGGGCCGGGCTGGCCGGACATCCACATGACGCCCGAGGAGGGTGTGGCCGCGCACCGGGACGTCCGGGGCGGACTGCTGGTGCCGGTGCACTGGGCGACGTTCAACCTGGCCTTCCACGACTGGTCCGAACCCGTCGACCGGGTGTGGCGGGAGGCCAAGGCGTGGGAAATCCCGCTCGCCGTCCCGCGACCCGGTGAAAGGATCGACGTGGACGATCCCCCGCAGGTCGACGGATGGTGGCAGGCACTGGCATGAGCACGGACACGGGCACGGACAGCGGCAAGGGCGCTCGGACGGCGGTGGTGACCGGTGGTGGCACCGGTATCGGGCGGGCCATCGCGGCGGAACTGGTGGCGCGTGGGCTGGAAGTGGTGATCACAGGTCGGCGGGAGGACGTGCTCCGGGCCGCGGCGGCGGAGATCGGTGCGCGGGCGGTGGCGTTCGACGCGGCCGACCCGGCGCAGGTGGACGCCGCGCTGGCCGACCTGCCGTCCACTGTGGACGTGCTGGTGAACAACGCCGGCGGGCTCACGGGTGGCGACGACCTGCGCGGCCAGTGGCTCGCGGCCTACGAGTCGAACGTCGTCACGGCCGTCCTGGTCACCACCGCGCTGGAACCCCGGCTCGCCGAGCAGGCCCGCGTGGTGACCATCGGCTCCATCGCGGGCCGGCGCGGCGGTGGCAGCTACGGCGCGGCCAAGGCGGCGGTCGAGGCGTGGACCGCGGAGCTGGCGTTCAAGCTGGGCGGGCGGGGCATCACGGCCAACGTGGTGTCGCCGGGCTTCATCGAGGACACCGAGTTCTTCGGCGGCGGGATGACCGACCAGCGCCGCCGGACGCTCATCTCCCAGACCGCGAACGGCCGCGCCGGGACACCGGCGGACGTGGCCGCGACCGTGGCGTTCCTCACCTCGCCGGAGGCGGGCCACATCACCGGCCAGGTCATCCCGGTCAACGGCGGCGCCCACCTGGGACGATGACCCCGCGAGGCCGCCGTCGGCTTGTCGCGCCGCGTTTCCCGACGATCATGTTTTTCGGTCGGCGGGAAACGCGGCGCGATGAGCCGACCCTCGGGGCGGCCTCGCCGCCGCGACGGAGTCGCGCCATCCAACACTGCACAATCACCCCATGACCAGGATCGTGGCGGGCGTGGCCGGGGGTCGGCGCCTGCAGGTGCCGCCGAAAGGCACGCGTCCCACCTCCGACCGGGTGCGGGAGGCGTTGTTCAGCTCGCTCGAAGCGCTCGTCGACCTCGACGGCGTCCGCGTCCTCGACCTCTACGCGGGCAGCGGGGCGCTGGGGTTCGAGGCGCTGTCCCGGGGTGCGGCGCACGCCACGTTCGTCGAGTCGGACAAGCGGGCTGCCGAAGTGTTGAAGGCGAACGCCAAGACCATCGGGCTGCCGGGCGCCACCGTCGTCAACCGGACCGCGCTGGCCGCCCTCGCGAGCCCGCCCGAGGCCCCGTGCGACGTCGTCTTCGCCGATCCGCCCTACGACGTGACCGACGCCCAACTGGCCGAGGTCCTCGCCGCGCTGGTCGCGCACGGGTGGACCGCGCCCGGCTCGGTGATCGTCGTCGAACGGTCCGCGCGGACTCCTGAACCGATCTGGCCACCCGCGCTGGAATCCTTGCGCAGCAAGCGATACGGCGACACCGCGCTGTACTGGGCGGAGCACGCCGGCCCGCACGGGTGATGCGGACCACGACCGGACTGGACGCATCCGATCGGGTGCTACCGTCCGAAACCATGACGCGTGCCGTGTGCCCCGGCTCCTACGACCCGGCCACCAACGGACACCTGGACATCATCGGCAGAGCGGCGAAGCTCTTCGACGAGGTCGTCGTCGCCGTGCTCATCAACAAGAACAAGAAGACCCTGTTCTCGGTGGAAGAGCGCACGGACATGCTCCGCGAGGTGACCGCCCAGTGGCCCAACGTGCGGGTCGACTCGTGGCACGGCCTGCTGGTCGACTACTGCCGGGAGAACGACATCAAGGCCATCGTCAAGGGCCTGCGCGCGGTCAGCGACTACGACTACGAGTTGCAGATGGCCCAGATGAACCACCAGCTCACCGGGGTCGAGACGCTGTTCATGCCGACCAACCCCATCTACAGCTTCCTGGCCAGCTCCCTGGTGAAGGACGTGGCGACCTACGGCGGCGACGTGTCCACCCTGCTGCCCCCGTCGATCATGGCCCGCCTGACCCAGCGCCTCGCCGAGCGGCGATAAGCCGATAAGCACACAACTCCCAGTAGCCGGATATTCACACGATGTGGTGATCCGGCCACTCGCATGAGTGACGTCACACCGGTCTGACCTGAGCCCATCTGAAAGCTTGATCACCCTCGCCAACACGCCACCCCGATCTCCCCGCGTGTCGTGATCGGGCAGGGCACACTAGGACGGGTACCGCAGTGTGGGCGTGGGGAGTGTGCCGTGTACCGGGTGTTCGAGGCCCTCGACGAGCTGGTCACGATCGTCGAGGAAGCGCGTGGCGTGCCGATGACCTCCGGGTGCGTCGTCCCGCGCGGTGACGTGCTCGAACTGCTCGACGACGTCCGCGACGCCATCCCGGCCGAGCTGGACGACGCGCAGGACGTCCTCGACCACCGCGACGAGCTGGTCGGCAAGGCCCAGCACGAGCTGGAGGCCGCCACCAGCAAGGCCCGCGCCGAGGCCGAGCGGATCGTCGCCGAGGCCCAGCACGAGGCCGAGCGGATGCTGTCCGAGGCCCGGTCGCGCGCCGAGCGGATGGTCGCCGAGGCGGAGGACCAGGCGCAGCGCACGGTCACCGCGGGCCGCCAGGAGTACGAGGACCTGGTCGGGCGCGCCCACGCCGAGGCCGACCGCATGGTGCAGGCCGGCCGCGCCAACTACGAGCGCGCCATCGAGGAGGGCCGCGCCGAGCAGGCCCGCCTGGTCGACGCCACCGAGGTGGTGCAGGCCTCGCACGCCGAGTCCGCGCGCATCCTGGAGGCCGCCCAGGCGGAGGCCATCCGGCTGCGCAACGAGTGCGACGCCTACGTGGACGGCAAGCTCGCCGACTTCGAGGACCTGCTCGCGCACACCCTGCGCAGCGTCGGCAAGGGCCGCTCGCACCTGCGCGGCCCGGCGGTCAACGCCGCCGCCGCGCCGTTCGACTACCACGAGTCGGCCGCCCGCTGACCGCCGGCCCATCGGGCGGTCACCGTCCGCGCAAGCCCCTGAGCACCCGATTTCACGTCCCGGCCGGTTGTCCCGTACCCTTGACCGGCTGGCCGTGGTAAGTCACCCGTCGGCAAAACCAACATCATGTCTGAGCACCGTCACGCCTCCGCGCGTCCCGCAGCCACCGGGCCCTGGGTCATCGACACCAGGGACCTCGGGCGTCGTGCGGGCTCTTCACGCGCGGTGACCCGGTCGGTGCCCGCCGGGGGAATGGGCCTCGAAGGCGTGATCGCGGTGCCGAAGGGTGGCGTCGTCGACCTGGACCTCCTCCTGGAGTCCGTGGTGGAGGGCGTCCTGGTGACGGGCACGGCCTCGACGGTGGTCGAAGGGGAGTGCTCGCGCTGCCTGGAACCGCTGTCGGCGAAGGTCGAAGTGGGGCTCACGGAGCTGTACGCCTATCCGGACAGCACCACCGACGAGACCACCGAGGAGGACGAGGTCAGTCGGTTGCACGACGACCTGGTCGACCTCGAGCCTGTGGTGAACGACGCCATCGTGCTGTCGCTGCCGCAGGTGCCGCTGTGCTCGCCGGACTGCCCGGGGCTGTGCGTCGACTGCGGTGGCAAGCTGGCTGAGCTCGGCCCCGACCACGGGCATGAGACGATTGACCCCCGGTGGGCCGCTCTGCGCGAGCGGTTCGACGGGAATCGTGACAATCCAGAGGAGAACTAGTCGTGGCCGTCCCGAAGCGGAAGATGTCGCGCTCGAACACGCGCTCGCGCCGCGCTCAGTGGAAGACCGCTGCCGTGCACCTGGTGGCCTGCTCGAACCGGGCCTGCCGCCAGCCGAAGCCGCAGCACGTCGCCTGCCCGGCCTGCGGCCAGTACGACGGCCGCCAGGTCGTCCAGCCGGCCTGACCTCCTCCAGCGAAGAGAAGCGGCGCACAGTGGGGGGCAGGTCGTCGCGCGGTCGGTCCGCCGACCGCGCCCCGTTGCTCGAAGCGCTCGGCGTCCCCTTGGACGCCGAGCTGCTGACGCTCGCACTGACACACCGGTCGTACGCGTACGAGAACGGCGGTCTGCCGCCGAACGAGCGACTGGAGTTCCTCGGCGACGCGGTGCTCGGCCTCGTCGTCACCGACCACCTCTACCAGACCCACCCGGAACTGCCGGAGGGCCAGCTCGCCAAGCTGCGCGCCAGCGTGGTGAACATGCACGCGCTGGCCGGTGTGGCCCGCGGCCTGGGTGACGACGGTCTGGGCGGGCACCTGCTGCTCGGTCGCGGCGAGGAGCTGACCGGCGGCAGGGACAAGGCGAGCATCCTCGCGGACGGCCTGGAGGCCGTCATCGGCGCGGTGTACCTGCAGTTCGGCATCGACACCGCGCGTCAACTGGTCCACCGCCTGTTCGACCCGCTGCTCGCGGAGGCGCCGCTGCGCGGCGCGGGCCTGGACTGGAAGACCAGCCTGCAGGAGCTGACGGCTTCGGCCGGGCTCGGCGTCCCCGAGTACCGCGTGGACGACCAGGGTCCCGACCACCGCAAGGAGTTCACCGCCACGGTGCTCGTGGGTGGGCAGTCCCACGGCGCCGGCGACGGGCGCACCAAGAAGGAAGCCGAGCAGAAGGCGGCCGAGGCCGCCTACCGCGTGCTGTCGGAACGGGTCCGCGCGGAGCAGGAGACCGCCGCGGCCGGCAACGGGCACGCCCAGAACTCGGCGACACCGCAGACTTCACAAACCAAGGAAGACTGACGCCGATGTATGCCACGAACGTCCGGACGACCCGGCGCGTGCGCGACCGCCGCCCCTCCCGACCGTTGAACGCCACCCGCAGCGGCGGCATCCAGGGCTTGGTCCTGGTCCGCGACACCGCGCAGGCGGGTGGCTGGGTCCTCAAGCCGACCAAGCCGCAGGCCGCCGCCTACGAGCTGCTCGAAGAGCTGGAGCAGGCTTCCGAAGAGACCGCCGAGAACGAGGACTGACCACCCGCACGTGCCCGAGCTGCCCGAGGTAGAAGTAGTCCGCCGAGGCCTGCACGAGCACGTCGCCGGTCGGACCGTCGCCTCCGTCGAGGTCCTGCACCCCCGTGCGATCCGCCGACACCTACCAGGTGCGGCGGATTTCGCGCATCGGTTGACCGGTCGGACCATGGTCCAGGCCCGCCGGCGGGGCAAGTACCTGTGGGTGGACCTGTCCGACGGGGACGCGCTGCTCGCGCACCTCGGGATGAGCGGCCAGATGCTGGTGCAGCCGGTCGGGGCGCCGGACGAGAAGCACCTGCGGGTGCGGGTCCGGTTCGCCGACGAAGGTCCCGAGCTGCGGTTCGTGGACCAGCGGACGTTCGGCGGGCTCGCGCTGGCCGAACTGGTCGACGTGGACGGCACCGCCCTGCCGGAGCCGGTCGCGCACATCGCGCGCGACCCGATGGACCCGGCGTTCGACCTGGTGGCGGCGGTGGCGGCGCTGCGGCGGCGGCGGACCGAGGTGAAGCGCGCGCTGCTGGACCAGACGCTGGTGTCCGGTGTGGGCAACATCTACGCGGACGAGGCGCTGTGGCGGTCCAAGCTGCACGGTCTGCGGCCGACGGAGAAGCTGACGCGGGCGAAAGCGGTGGAGCTGCTCACCCACGCGGCCGAGGTGATGCACGAGGCGCTGGGCGAGGGCGGGACTTCTTTCGACGCGCTGTACGTGAACGTGAACGGCCAATCCGGCTACTTCGACCGTTCGCTCAACGTTTACGGGCAGGAGAACCGGCCGTGCCGCCGGTGTGGCACGGCCGTGGTGCGGGAACCGTTCATGAACCGGTCGTCCTACTCGTGCCCGCGCTGCCAGCCGAGGCCGCGCGGTCTGTGACGGTTCGCTAGCGTGTTCGGGGTTCGGCGAGGCGGCGCAGCAGCGGCGTGACCGAGCGGACGTGGTCGCGCTCCTCTTCGGACAGCCGCGACAGCCGTTCGGAGAGCAGTTCGGCCTCGCCGTGGGCGAGGGAGACGATCGTCTCCCGGCCCGCGCCGGTCAGTTCCACGATGGTCGCGCGCCCGTCCGCCGGGTCGGCTTCGCGGCGCACCAGCCCGCTGGACTCCAGTCCCGTCACGACGGTCGTGGCCGTGGGCTGCGAGCACAGCGCCCGGACCGCGATCTCGCCGATGCGCATGGGGCCCTGCGCCGCCAGCTCGGCGAGGACGAGGAGCTGCGTGGGCTGGAGCCTGCGCACCGACGCCGACTGCCGCAGGCTGCGGACCAGTCGGTGGACGGCGACCACGAGCTGCAACGCGTCTTGGTTGGTCACACTGGTGGTCATCGAAGACCTCCTCGTGGCTCACCCACCGTGAGCAGTTGTCCGAATTCGGACAGGACATTTGCACTATCGCGCGACCGGTGTCCAGCAAATGGATTCATTCGCACCCGGATGTACTCACGCTTTCCGCACCGATGCGGTCAACCGCCCGTAAAAACGCCATAAAAGCGGTGATGGGGAGGCGTCAAGACCACGTCAGAATTGACCACGGACAGCGAGCGGGGCGGGTTTGGACGTAGTGTCGGACCGTGACGAAGGTGCTCGTGGTCGACGACGAACCGCAGATCGTGCGCGCCCTGCGGATCAACCTGACCGCACGGGGCTACGCGGTCCTGACCGCCCACGACGGCACGGCGGCCTTGCGGGCCGCCGCCGAGGGGAAACCGGACGTGGTGGTGCTGGACCTCGGGTTGCCGGACGTGGACGGGACGGAGGTCATCGCGGGGCTGCGCGGGTGGACGTCGGTGCCGATCATCGTGCTGTCGGCGCGGACGGACTCGACGGACAAGGTCGAGGCGCTGGACGCCGGGGCGGACGACTACGTGACCAAGCCGTTCGGGATGGACGAGTTGCTGGCGCGGTTGCGCGCG
This sequence comes from Saccharothrix sp., assembly GCF_031180885.1. GTDB lineage: Bacteria > Actinomycetota > Actinomycetes > Mycobacteriales > Pseudonocardiaceae > Actinosynnema. The sequence goes on along the minus strand of NZ_JAPSLK010000020.1, from coordinate 65,222 downwards.
GCGGTGCGGCGGTCGGCGGTGGTGGAGGGCGAGGACGCCGTGGTGCAGACGGCGTCGTTCACCGTGGACCTGGTGGCGAAGAAGGTCCTGCGGGAGGGCGCCGAGGTGCACCTGACCCCGACGGAGTGGGGGCTGCTGGAAATCCTGGCCCGCAACCGGGGTCGGTTGGTGGCGCAGAAGCAGCTGTTGCAGGAGGTGTGGGGCCCGCAATACGCGAAAGAAACTCACTACCTGCGCGTCTACCTCGCCCAACTCCGCCGCAAACTAGAACCGGAACCCTCCCACCCCCGCCACCTGGTCACCGAACCCGGCATGGGCTACCGCTTCGAGCTTTAGCCACCCCGCGAACCACCTGCCGCCCTCACCCCGTCTTACGCGGCTGGGCGGCCGGTTGGTTGGGGTGTGGCGCTGGAGTTCACTCGATCCGGTGAGCGGAACCCGCCGAGTCAGCCGGCGGGCAGGGTGGGGTGGCGCTGGAAGGCGATCGTGAACTTCACGACCGCCTCCTTGTAGCGCGCCGCCCAGCGCCCGGTCAGGACCATGTCGCGCGGGCTGTCGTCCGACCGGACGAACTGGATCAAACCGTCCCGCCTCCCCAAGCTCACGCACTGGTTGATGTACGAGAACCGGAACGGCTTCGGCGTCCGCCCCCGCAGCTTGTCGGCCAGCGCCCGCACCGCCCGCTGCGTCGTCGGCAGCCCGGTCGCGCACGCCATGCGGATTTCCTGCCCGTCCGGGCGGTGCATCGCGGCGGCGTCCCCGACCGCCACGACGTCCGGGTGGGACACCGACGTCAGGGTGTCGTCGACGATCATCCGGCCCTGCGCGTCGACCTCGAAACCGGCCGAACGGGCGAGGTCCGGCACCGTGAATCCGGCGGTCCACACCACGGTGTCCGCGTCGACCCGGCCATCGGCCAGCGCCAAGCCCCGAGCGTCCACCGAAGTGATCCGGGACTGCTCGTGCACCACCACGCCCAGCCGCGTGAACACCTTCTCCAAGTGGGCACGGGCCGCAGGGGACAGGCCGGCGCCCAGCGCGCCGGCGGTGACCAGGTGGACTTCCAACCGCGGGTGGGACTCGGCGAGTTCGGCGGCGGCTTCGATGCCCGTCAAGCCACCGCCGGCCACGGCGACCACGCGCGCATCGGCCAGGGCGAGGCGCAGGCGTTCGGCCTCCTCCAACGTGGTCACGGTCTGGGCGTGCTCGCGAACACCGGGCACAGCGCCCAAGTCCGCGTGGCTGCCCAACGCGTAGATCAGCTTGTCGTAGGAGAGCGCGCTGTCCCGCAGCCGCACCTTGCGCGCCTCCGGGTCGATCGCCGTCACCCGGTCGACCACCAGCTCCACGCCGGTCCCCCGCAGCAGGTCGACCAGCGGCAGGTCGCGCAGGGTCTGGCCGGCCGCCAGCTGGTGCAGGCGCACCCGCTCCACGAACCGGTCGCGCTCGTTGACCAGGGTGACCTTCGCGCCGGTCCAGCGCGCCGCGAGTTTCGCTGCCGCCAGGCCCGCGTAGCCGGCGCCGATGACCACGATGTCCGTCATGTCCACGTCCTTTCAGTCGACGGTGGAGCGAGACGGCACCTCGATTCGTGACGGCGAAGCGCTGTGACGTGCGCCACGGATCAGTAGCACGGCCGGGACCAGCACCAACCAGCCCGGCACGGCCACCAGCACCACCGACAGCAGCAGCGCCCACGCACCAACGACCCAACCCAGGTACGCGGGCACGCTTCCGCCGCGCCGGGCCGTGTCCGCCACGACCAGGCCGAGCAGGATCAGGGGCACGCCGAAGCTGCCCAGCGTGAGCCACAGGACGTACTGGTCCGGCGTGAACCCCGCACCCGGCGGCGGCACGGCCGCCCACAGGCCGGCGCCGATCCACCGGGCCCAGCTCTCGTGGTTGAACGCGGTCGTGAGGACGATGTGGAGAGCGCCGAGTGCGGCGAGGAGGATTCCGGCGACGCGAGTCATGAGGAGGAAGTTACCAGTGGCAACATTGCCGCGTAAGCCCTACCACCACGGCGCCCTGCGCGCGGGACTGGTCACGGCCGCGCGCGCCCTGGTGGACGCCGAGGGCGCGGAGGGGCTGACCCTGCGCAAGGCCGCCGCCGCGGCCGGGGTGTCGCACGCCGCCGCCTACCGGCACTTCGCGGACAAGGCCTCGCTCGTCGCCGCCGTGATGGCACAGGGCTTCGACGAACTGGCGGCACTCGCCGAACCCCCGGGCACACCGCTCGAGCGGCTGCACGGCATCGGGCGCGCCTACCTGGAGTTCGCGCTGGCCAACCCGTCCCTGTACCGCCTGATGTTCGGCTCCGCCGACGTCCCCCGCCGCGCCGACTTCCCCGACCTCGCGGCGGCCGAGCAGCGGGTCTACGCCCGCATGGCGACCTCGATCGAAGCCGCCCAGGAGTCCGGTGAACTCGCGCCGCACCCGGTGGCCGACGTGACGCTGCTGATGTCCTGCGTCATGCACGGCCTGTGCTCGCAACTCCTGGCCGGCCTGCTGCCCGCCGCCGACGCCCCCGAGTTGGCGCGTACGGTGATGTTGTTGGTGGACAAGGGTTTGGGGGCCCGGTGATCACGACGCTGCACACGTCCGACGTGGACGTCGACCTGCTCAAGGCCGCACGGGCGCTGTGCGACGACGCTTTCGACGGCGACTTCTCCGACCACGACTGGGAGCACGCCCTCGGCGGCGTTCACGCTTTCGCGTGGGAGGGCGACGACCTCGTCGGGCACGGATCCGTGGTTCAGCGGCGGTTGCTCCACGGCGGTCGGGCGTTGCGGGCCGGGTACGTCGAGGCCGTTGCGGTGCGGCAGGACCGGCGGCGGCAAGGCCACGGCGCGGCCCTGATGACCGCGCTGGAACGGGTGATCCGCCACGCCTACGACCTCGGTGCGTTGAGCGCGAGCGAGGACGCGCTGGACTTCTACACGGCCCGCGGATGGGTGCTGTGGCGCGGGCCGTCCTCGGTGCTCGCCCCGAGCGGGGTCGTGCGCACCGAGGACGACGACGGCGGCGTGTACGTCATGCCCGTCGCGGTGCCGCTGGACCTCGACGGCGACATCGTGTGTGACTGGCGAGAAGGGGACGTCTGGTGACTCAGGACTTGGTGGCCTGGATGATCCACGCGGCGGACGAGTAGCGCACCCCGTGCTCGTCCAGGTGCCGGGCCATGTCCTCCCGCGCGGCCTGGATGACCCGGTCCTTGGTCTCGTCGTCCAGTTCGGCCAGTTGACTCGCCTGACGGGCGGTGATGAACGCCAGCGCGTCCTCCACGTCGTCGCCCAGCCACACCGGTTCGCTGACCGCGTGCAGCTCCACGTCCGTCATGCCCGCGCCGGTCAGCAGGGCGCGGACGCGGTCCGGGTCGCTGAGCGAGAACAGGTGCGGCGCGTTGGGCGGCGGCTCGGGCATGGGCTTGCCGGCCGCGAACAGCGAGCGGAACGTGGACGCGAACTCGTTGCGCGCCAACGGTTGCCATGTCAGCAGCGTCATCCGGCCGCCGGGCCGCAACGCGCTCGCGATGTTGGCGAACGCCTTGTCCGGGTCGCCGAAGAACATCACCCCGTGCCGGCTGATGACGACGTCGAACGCGGCCTCCGGGAACGGGTGCACCTGCGCGTCGGCCTGTTCGAACGCGACGTTGGCGACCCCCTCCCGGTCCGCCCGCCGCCGGGCCTCCTCGATCATCCGCGACGACAGGTCCACGCCGAGCGCGTGCGCCGCCCGCCGCGCGGCGTCGCGGGTGGACTTCCCGGTGCCGCAACCGATGTCGAGGACGCGGTCGGCGGGTCCGATGCGGGCCGCGTCGAGCAGCCGTTCGTGGTAGCGGGCGGCGCCGCCGTCGAAGCGGTCGGCGTGGTCGGCCCAGAAGGCGCCCTGGTCGCCGTCCCAGGCGGTCAGCTGGTCTGCGTTGGTCGGGTCCACCGGCACGGTCATCCGCCGGACGCTACCGCCGACTCGCCGATCCGCCGCCCCGCCGCCCCGGCGACCGCGTTTCACCGTCGCTGGAACGTCGCGGAACCGGTGTGATCCGCGCCGCGTGTTCGCTCACGTCCTAGGTGCCGCCGGGCGCGCCTGCCTAGCGTGCCCTCCGGGGGACGAGTTCCGGGAGGACGATGATGTGCGCGGCCTGTGGTGTACCGACGCACGTGCCGGCACCGCCACGCCGGTTCGCCGCGCTGCGCAACCGGGACTGCCGGCCGTACCTGTTCGGCGCCGGGCTGGCCATGATGGCCGACAACATCGAGCACGTCATCACGTACTGGGTGCTGTGGGAGAAGTTCCAGTCGCCGGCCCTGGCCGGGTTCGCGGTGATCAGCCACTGGCTGCCGTTCCTGCTGCTGTCGGTGTGGTTCGGCGCGCTGGCCGACCGCTACGACTGCCGCCGGGTCATCCAGGCCGCGCAGGTGCTGTTCATGGCAGTGTCGGCGGCGTGGGGGATCTTGTTCCTCACCGACGCGCTCCAGGTGTGGCACGCGGGCGTCCTGCTGGTGCTGCACGGCATCGCGGGCGCGTTGTGGGGGCCGGGCGAGCAGTTGATGCTGCACGACTTCGTCGGCCCGGACGAACTGCCCAGCGCGGTCCGGCTCAACGCCACGTTCCGCAGCCTGGGCGTCCTGTTCGGCCCGGTCGTCGGGTCGGCGTTGTTGCTGGGGCTGGGGCCGACCGCGGGCATCTTCGCCAACATCGCGTTCTACCTGCCGTTGACCCTGTTCCTGTTCCGCACCAAGTTCACCGGCCACACGCGTGATCACGACGCCCGTCCGCGCGTGGGTGTGCTGGAGTCGCTGCGGGTGCTGCGCGAGGTGGGCTCGAACCGGACGCTGGTGGCGATGATCGCTGTGGCGGGCCTGGCGTCGTTCTTCGTCGGCGCTTCGCTCCAGTCGGCCATGCCGATCTTCGCGACCGATCTGGGGGCCGGTGACGCCGGTCTGGCGTACGGCGTGCTGCTGTTCGCCAACGGTGCGGGCGGGGTGCTGGGCGGTGTGCTGCTTGAGGCCACGACCCGGATGCGGCCGACCGTGCGGACGGCGGTGGTGGCGACCGGGATCTACGGGGTGACGAGCCTCGGGTTCGCGCTGACCGGGAGTTACCCGTTGGCGGTGGTGTTGCTGCTGGTCGGCGGGGTGGCGCACCTGGCGTCGATGTCGATCACGCAGACGGTGGTGCAGTTGCTCAGCCCGCCGGCGGATCGCGGGCGGGTGTTGGGCGTCTACGGGATGTCGTCGGGCGGGTTGCGGGCGGGGAGCGGGTTCACGGTCGGGCTGCTGGGGGCGGCCGTGGGCGTGCACGCTTCGCTGGCGTGGAGTGCGGTCGCGCTGTGCGTCGGCACGGCCGCTGCCGCCTTCTACGCGTTGCGGCCTAGCGAACCCTCCGGCCGCGCAGGATGACGGCGACCGGGTGGGCCAACTGGTCCAGGTCCAGTCTCGGGTCCTCGGCGTAGACGACCGCGTCCGCCGGTGCGCCCGGCTCCAACCCCGGCAGGCCCAGGAAGGCGCGGGCGTGCCAGGAGGCGGCCGCCAGGGCCTCGTGCGGGCCGATGCGGGCGGACAGGGCGTGGATCTCGTCCAGGACCGCGCGGCGGTGGTGCGGGACCGCGTCGGTGCCGGCGAGGATGCGCACACCCGCCTCGGACGCGGCGGTCACCAAGCTCCGGAGTGCGTGGACGCCGCCCACGAACCAGTCCTTGCGGGGGCCGTCCGGCTTGGCCGCCACGTCCGGCAGGGCGCGTTCGAAGCCGGACAGGGTCGGGGTGAGGGCGGTGCCCTGGGCGGCCATCCGGTCGAGCAGGTCCGGGGACAGCCACATGCCGTGCTCGATGGAGTCGACGCCCGCCGCCACCGCCGCCGCGCTGCCGGCCGCGTGCTGGGTGTGCACGGCGACCCGGCCGCCCACGGCGTGCACGGCCGCGACGACGGCGGTCATCACGTCCACGGGCACCGGCTCGTCGTCCACGCTCCAGTCCGCGATGATCTTGGCCCAGCCGCTCTTGGCGGCCTGGGCGGCGGCCAGTCCGGGGAGTTCGTGCACGTCGGCGTGGCGGCCCCAGTCGTCGAAGAACTGGCCGTGGCGGGCGATCCAGGGGCCGGCGTGGAAGGCCCTGGGGGTGTCGGGGTCGGTGCCGAACCACGGGGGCGGGTCGCCGGCCAGGCCGGGGGACCGGATGGCGGTGACCCCGGCGTCGACGTGCTGCCGCAGGTGCTCGCGCAGGAGGTCCTCGTCCAGCGGCTGGTTCGCGTCGGTGGTGCCGGGGTGGGTGTGGGCGTCGACCAGGCCCGGCAGCAGCCACCCGTCGACCACCTCGGCACCGGGGACCGGGTCGTCGGTCCACCGGTCACCGTCCGCGCACAGGTCCACGTGTTCGCCGTGTGGGAGCGCTCGCCCCCGGATGCGCACCACCAACAGATCCCCCTCCGGTCGACGCCAGCCAACCGGAAAGGGGCGCAGCTGTCACCCGGTTGTCGTGGTGGTCGGCGTAGTGGTGGTGGTGGTGCTCGACGCGGACGACGAGCCGGTGGGGCTGGGTGGCCACGACGTCGGCGGGTTGCTCTGCGGCTGGGACGTCGTCGGGGCCGGCGCTTCGGTCGTCGTGGTGAGTTCGACCGCGGGCGCTTCCGGGGCCGGCTGGAGCGCGGGGGCGTCGGCGCGGGGCTTGGCCGGGGCCGGGACGGTGATGACCACCGTCGAGGTGTGGCTGCCGGTGGCGACGCGGACCGCGGTGCTGGTCGTGGCCTTCACGTCGGCCTGGGGCCTGGGCGGGCCGGCCTCGGGTTCGGGGTCGCCGGTGGCCAGCATCGAGGCCAGGGTGGCCATCACCGTGGCGACGACCGCGCCGCCGGCGGCGAGCAGCACGACCGCCGGGACACCGCGCTTCGGTGACTCGTGATGATCTTCCTCGAACACACCATCTCCCTGTGGGAAACCCGGTCGGATGGTCAGGTGTCCGAGTTATCGGCTCATCGCGTCGGCGGCCTCATCGTTCGGGCGGTCGTCCACACGAATGTGTGGCGCGGCGTCACCGAGCGGCTACCGGCTCGTTTGGGTCACGTGCCGGTGGACGGCTGGGTGGTGGTCGTTGTGGTGGCGGGCGGCTGCGTGGTGGTGGGTTCCGTCGGGTCGGTGGTGGGCGGCTTCGACGACGTGGTGGTGGTCGGCTGGGTCGTCTGCGTGGGCGGCTGGGTGTCCTCGACCGTGGTGGTCGTGGTGGTGCCGTCCGGGCGGGTGACCGTGGTGACCCGGGTGCGCTTCGACGTCGTCGTCGTGGTCTCGGTGGTCGTCGTCGTGGTGCCGGTCGTGGTGAGGGTGACCGACGAGGCCGTCGTGGTGGGGACGGTGGTCAGGGTGCTGCGGTTGACCACGTCCTGGCGCGGGCCCTCCTTGGCCGGGGCCGCGCCCTCCTCGGCTCCCGCCAAGGACGCGATCGTGGCGAAGATCGTCGCGACGGCCAAGCCGGAGGCGGCCAGCAGGACGTTCGGCGACACGCGCGGCCGGCGGCGGTCGGGTTCCGGGGTCTCGTACAGCCCGTCGGTCACGCGTTGCTCCCTCTTACCAGCCGAAGTTCTGGGTCCAGTAGTAACCGCGGGTGTCCAGGCCCACGCCGATCGCGGTGAAACCGCAGTTCAGGATGTTGCGGCGGTGGCCCTCGGAGTTCATCCAGCCCTTCATGACCGCCTCGGGCGTGCGGTAGCCCTGCGCGATGTTCTCGCCGCCCGGGTTCGGGTAGCCCGCCGCGCGCATGCGCTCGGCGAAGTCGACGCCCTCCGGGGTGTCGTGCGAGAAGTAGTTCCGGGTTGCCATGTCGGTGCTGTGCGCCTGGGCGGTCTTGACGATCCGCTCGTCCACCTTCAGAGCGGGGCAGCCGGCCGCGGCGCGGGCCTCGTTCACCAGCTCCACGACCCGCTGGGCCTCCGACACGGGGGCCGGCTTGGTGGTGGTCGTGGCGGGCGGCTGCGTCGTCGGCTCGGTGGTCGTCGTCGGCGCCTCGGTGGTGGAGGTCGTGGTCTCTGTGGTCGTCGTGGTGGTCTCGGCGGTGGTCGTGGTGGGCCGTGGCGACACGGGCCGCTCACCGGTCCGCACGGGCACGCCGACGCCGCCCACCCCACCGACGCCCCGGTTGTCGCCCTCGGCCGCCTGTGTTGAGCTGGGCGCCACGAACGGGGCGAGCTGTTCGGGGCTTGCGAAGGCCACGCCGGTAGCGCCGGCGGCCCCCAGCAGCAGCCCGACCAGTCCGCCCATCACGGATCGGTTACCGCGCCGCGCACTCACGGTCGCGCACCGTACCACTAAAGGGTGAAATGTCAGGATGGCCGATGTGGCTGGTGCAGAGAACACCGTTCGGCTCACCGCATGGGTCCGCGGGCACGTGCAGGGCGTCGGCTTCCGCTGGTGGACCCGCGCCAGGGCTCTTGAGCTGGGCCTGGTCGGCAGCGCCTCGAACCTGCGGGACGGTCGGGTCGAGGTCAACGCGGAAGGCCCCAAGGAGGCGTGCGAGGGCCTCCTGGACGCGCTCCGTTCCGGTCGTACCCCCGGTCGAGTGGACTCGGTCGTGGAGCGCTGGTCCGAGCCGCGCGGCGGCTTGACCGGTTTCGTCGAGCGTTGAACGCATAAGGGTCCGATGGCGTAGTAAAGCGATGTGGACCGAGGCGAAGAGGTGGTCAGGCAGCTTTACGGCCGGTGGCGCGGCCCGCTGCACGGCTACGTCCTGCGCCTGGTCGGCGGCGACCACCAGCAGGCCGAGGACGTCGTCCAGGAGACCCTGCTGCGGGCGTGGAAGCACGCCGACGAGCTGACCCCGGACGACGCCGGCCCCTGGCTCTACACGGTCGCGCGCAACCTGGTCATCTCCGGTTTCCGCAAGCGCAGCGGGCGCAACTCCGAGGTGCCGATCGAGCCCGCCGACCTGCCGCCGGTCGCCGACCAGGTGGACCACGTGCTGCAGAGCTGGCAGGTCGCGGAGGCGCTGCGGGCGCTCAGCCACGACCACCGGGCCGTGGTGGTCGAGCTTTACTACCGCCGCCGCACGGTCAAGGAGGCCGCGGCGGTCCTCGGCGTCCCGCCGGGGACGGTGAAGTCGCGCTGCTTCTACGCCCTGCGGGCGCTGCGCGACGCGTTGGAGGAACGGGGGGTGACCGAGTCGTGAGCTGCACGCACACCGTCGCGCTCGGCGCCTACCTGCTGGGCGCGCTCGACCCGGCGGAGCGCTCGGCGTTCGAGGTGCACCTGCGCACCTGCGCGGTCTGCCGCCGGGAGATGGTCCGGCTGGCCCCGCTGCCCGGCCTGCTCGCGCAGGTCGACGTGGAGTACCTGGACGTGCCGTTCGACGACCCGGCGCCCGCCCCGGAGCTGCTGCCGCTGCCGCCGGTCGCCGAGCCGGCGCCCGAGCCGCCCGCGAAGCGCCGCAACCTCGTCCTGGCGGGCGCCGGGGCGCTGGTCATCGCGCTGGTCGCGGTGGGTGTGCTGGTGTTCGCGCCGCGCGACCCCGAGCCGATCCGCCTGAGCGCCGCCGACAGCGGGACCGGTGTCTCGGCCACCGCCGACCTGGTGGCCAAGCAGTGGGGCACCGAGATGTGGCTGACGGTCCAGAACGCGCCCAAGGGCAAGAGGTGCATGCTGGTCGTCCACGACCGCTCGGGCCGCACCGAGATCGGCGGCTGGTGGGGCACCGACCACCCCGAGGACGCCCGCATCCCGGGGTCCACGTCCTTCTCCGTGGGCCAGATCGAACGCCTCGAAGTCGTCGTGGACAGGCAGGTCCTGGTGTCCGTGAAGCCCTGAACAGGGCCGTTGGCCGGCGTGGCAGGCGTCTGGGCGTGCGACCGCACGGGTACTCTGCCCGGCGTGCACCTCAAGAGCCTGACGCTGAAGGGCTTCAAGTCCTTCGCCTCGGCTACCACGCTGCGCTTCGAGCCGGGCATCACGTGCGTCGTCGGTCCCAACGGGTCCGGCAAGTCGAACGTGCTCGACGCGCTGCGCTGGGTGATGGGCACGCAGGGCGCGAAGGACCTGCGCGGCGGCAAGATGGAGGACGTCATCTTCGCCGGCACCTCCGGCCGCGCGCCGCTTGGCCGCGCCGAGGTCACGCTGACCATCGACAACTCCGACGGCATGCTGCCGATCGAGTACACCGAGGTGTCGATCACCCGCCGGATGTTCCGCGAGGGCGCCACCGAGTACGAGATCAACGGCAACTCGTGCCGGCTGATGGACATCCAGGAACTGCTGTCGGACTCCGGCATCGGCCGCGAGATGCACGTCATCGTCGGCCAGGGCCAGCTCGCCGCGATCCTGGAGTCCAAGCCCGAGGAGCGCCGGGCGTTCGTCGAGGAGGCCGCGGGCGTCCTCAAGCACCGCAAGCGCAAGGAGAAGGCGCTGCGGAAGCTGGAGGCGATGCAGGCCAACCTGACCCGCCTCACCGACCTCACCGCCGAGCTGCGCCGCCAGCTCAAGCCGCTGGGCAAGCAGGCCGAGATCGCCCGCCGCGCCCAGGTCGTGCAGTCCGAGCTGCGCGACGCCCGGATGCGGCTGCTGGCCGACGACCTGGTCACCCAGCGCGAGGCGCTGGCCCGCGAGGAGCAGGACGAGGCCAAGGCCCGCGCCCGGCGCGCCGAGGTCGAGCAGTCGCTGCAGCAGGCCCAGTTCCAGCAGAACGAGCTGGAGGACCTGGTCGCGGCGGACGCGCCGAAGCTCCAGCAGGCCCAGGACACCTGGTACCGGCTGTCCGCGCTGGAGGAGCGGCTGCGCGGCACCGTGCGGCTGGCCGTCGAACGCGAGCGCCACCTGTCGGCGTCCGTGGAGGCCCCGCGCGGCGGGCGCGACCCGGACGAGCTGGAGGCCGAGGCCGAGCAGACGGCGTTGCTGGAGCAGGAACTCCAGGAGGGCGTGACGGAGGCCCGGATCGGCCTCGCCGAGGCCGTGGAGACCCGCGCCGAGCTGGAACGGATGGTGCAGGCCGCGGAGAAGGCGCACCTGGCGGCCGTGCGCGCGATCGCCGACCGGCGGGAGGGCCTGGCCCGGCTGTCCGGGCAGGTCGAGGCGCTGCGGTCGAAGACGTCCGCGACGGCCGAGGAGATCGAGCGGCTGTCGGTGACCCTGGCCGAGGCCGAGGAGCGGCTGGCGGTCGCCGCGCAGGAGCTGGCCGAGGGCCGCGAGGTCACCGGCACCGAGGACGAGGACGACGCCGGCCTCGACGAGCGGCACAAGCAGGCCGTGGAGGCCGACGAAGCCGCCCGCCGCCGGGTCGAGGAACTGGTCAAGGCCGAGCGGACGGCGGAGCGGGACATCGCGTCGTGGAAGGCCCGGGTGGACGCCCTGTCCCTGGGGCTGACCCGCAAGGACGGGGCGGGTGCGCTGCTGGCGTCCCGGCTGCCGGGCCTGCTGGGCTCGGTGGCGGCGCTGCTGACCGTGGAGCCGGGTCACGAGGTGGCGCTGGCCGCCGCTCTCGGCCCGGTCGCGGACGCGGTCGCCGTGGAGTCCGGCCCGGACGCGTTGGCCGCTCTCGAACTGCTGAAGGCCCAGGACGCCGGCCGTGCGGGCCTCCTGGTGGGCGGCGGTGGTCACATCGACCGTTCCGGCTGGCCCGCACTGCCTTTTGGTGCCCGGTGGGCGGTGGACCTGGTGCACGCGCCCGAGGCCCTGCGCCCGGCCGTGCACCGCGCCCTGGACCGCCTCGCCGTGGTCGACGACCTGGCTGCCGCGCGGAGTCTCGTCGAAACCCGCCCGGACGTCCGGGCCGTCACCCGTGAGGGGGATGTGTTCGGCGCGGACTGGGCCGTGGGCGGCTCGGGGCGCAGCCAGAGCGTCATCGAGGTCCAGGCGGCCGTGGACGAGGCGTCGGAGAAGCTGGCGCTGGCCGAGCGGGCCCTGGAGCACGCCGCCGCCGCGCTGGAGGGCGCGCGGGCCGAGCAGCAGGCCAGGCGGGCCGAGGTCGGCGCGCTGAAGGAGCAGGTCAACGAGGCCAAGGTGCGCCGCGCCCGGTCGTCGGAGCGGCTCAACCGGCTGGCGGCGGCGGTCCGGTCCGCCGAGGCCGACGTGGAGCGCGTGCGCGTCCAGCGCGGCAAGGTCGAGGCGGCCCGCGAGGAGAACCTGCTCAAGCTCGCCGAACTGGAGGAACGCCTCCTGGTCGCCGAGGAGCAGCCCCTCGACGACGAGCCCGACACCTCCCACCGCGACGAGGCCGCCGCCGAACTCGCCGCCGCGCGCCAGAGCGAGATGGACGCCCGCCTGGCCCTCCGCACCGCCGAGGAACGCGCCCGAGCCCTCCAGGGCAAGGCCGACGCCCTCCGCCGCGCCGCCCGCGCCGAACGCGAAGCCCGCGAACGCGCCGCCCGCGCCCACGCCGCCCGTGCCCGCGGCGCCGTGGTGGCCCAGGCGGTCGTGCGCGGCGGCGAGATCGCCCTGGAACGCATCGCCACCTCCCTGGCCCGCGCCGCGCGCGAGCGCGACGTCGCCCAGGAGCGCCGCACCCAGCACGAGGCCCTGCTGACCCAGGTCCGCAGCCTGGTCCGGGAGATGTCGGTGGAGCTGGAGAAGCTGACCGACGCCGTCCACCGGGACGAGGTGCTGCGGGCCGAGCAGCGGATGCGCATCGAGCAGCTGGAGACCAAGGTCGCCGAGGACTTCGGCATCGGCCTGGAGGACCTGGTCAACGAGTACGGCCCGGACGTCTACGTGCCGCCGTCGGCCGGCGAGCTGGCCGAGTACGAGGCCGCGAAGGAACGCGGCGAGCTGGTCTCCGCGCCCCAGGCCGTGCCGTACGACCGGGAGACCCAGGCCAGGCGGGCCAAGCGCGCCGAACGCGACCTGTCCCTGCTGGGCAAGGTGAACCCGTTGGCGCTGGAGGAGTTCGCGGCGCTGGAGGAGCGGTACAAGTTCCTGTCCAACCAGCTGGAGGACATCAAGGCCACCCGCCGCGACCTGCTGACCGTGGTGAAGGAGGTCGACGACAAGATCCTGGAGGTCTTCACGTCGGCCTACGAGGACGTGGCCCGGGAGTTCGAGGTCGTCTTCAAGGTCCTGTTCCCCGGCGGCGAGGGCCGGCTGGTGCTGACCGAGCCGGAGGACATGCTGACCACCGGCATCGAGCTGGAAGCCCGGCCGCCGGGCAAGAAGGTCAAGCGCCTGTCGCTGCTGTCGGGCGGCGAGAAGTCGTTGGCGGCGGTGGCGATGCTGGTCGCGATCTTCCGGGCGCGGCCCTCGCCGTTCTACGTGATGGACGAGGTCGAGGCGGCCCTCGACGACACCAACCTGCACCGGCTGATCGGGCTGTTCGAGCAGCTCCGGGAACGGTCGCAGCTGTTGATCATCACGCACCAGAAGCCGACGATGGAGATCGCGGACGCCCTGTACGGCGTGTCCATGCGCGGCGACGGCATCAGCCAGGTGATCTCCCAGCGACTTCGGGGCCGCGAAGACCTCAAGCCCGGCAAGGCGGAAGCACCGGCCCCCGCACCGGCCGAGCCCGCGACTCCCGAGGCCGGGTGACGGCTAACGTGCTCACGCCGTCCCGCGATGACCTGCCAAACGGCGGGAGGCGCGATGACGGGTGTGGTGGAAGGCGCGTTAGGCAGGGCGGCGGTGCAGGCGTCGCGCCCCCTTCTGGAACCGCTGCTGCGGAAGTTCAAGCGCAACCTCGCCAAACGCGGCTACGGCCCGGCTGACGTCCTCACCCTGCTGGAACGCACGTCCGGTCCGCACAACTCCGACTACTGGCCGGCGAGCCTGGTCGACCGGCTGCCGCACGGCGTCACCCAGAAGCACGTCGACGCGTTCATCAAGACCCCCGAGTTCGCCACATGCGCCCGGCACGCGCTCGCGGTGGCGATCATGAACGCCGAGACCGCCCACCGGCACGGCGTGCTGACCAACGTCACCCTCCTGCTCCTGCCGCACCTGCCCGGAACCAGCCGGGAGAAGGTCGCGCCCTACGCCGACGCGTTCGTCACCCACCTCTTCGAATCCTGCCGCAGCGTCGCCCGCAAGCTCCGCGACTCCATAGGCAGCCCCGAGGAGCTGATCTCGTGGGCCGAGTCGACGATCGTCGCCCAGACGCTGGTGTCCATCGACAAGTACACCTCCGCGCTGGTCGCCCAGCACGAGTCGCGCGACGACCACCGCAGGTGGATCGACGCCTACCGTCGGCGGTTCGCCGATGCGCACCGGATGATCGAGGTCCCCGACCTGTCGACGCGGCGGATGGTCGACCACACCAGGCTGTTCGTACCGCCGTCGCTGGGCGAGGTGGACGGCGACACGCTGCTGCTGCGCACCGACCGGGTGGTCACCGCCGCCCTGCCCGACCTGGTCGGTCGGACCGTCCTGCTCGGCGACCCCGGCGCGGGCAAGTCCACCGCCAGCACGGTGGCCGCCGTGGTGGCCGCCGAAGAGGGTGGCATGGTGCCGTTCCTGGTGGTGCTGCGGCACGTCGCGGAACCCGAGTTCAGCCTGGTGGACCTGGTGCGCGACCAGTTGGGCAGGCGCTACCAGACGACCGTCACGCGCGGCTCGGTGGAGCGGCTGCTGCACGAGGGCGAGGCCCTGCTGGTGTTCGACGGCCTGGACGAGATCGTGCGCGGCGAGGACCGGGTGCGGTTCGCCCGGACGATCGAGTCCGTCGCCCGCGCCTACCCGTTCGCGCGCATCCTGGTGACCTCGCGGATCATCGGCTACCCGGTGGCGCGCCTGGACCCCGTGCTGTTCGACGCCTACTTCATCCGCGCCTTCGACCGCGCCCGGGTGGACCGGTACGTGGAGAACTGGTTCAGCCACCAGGAGCTGGGCGGGCGGCGCACCACCGAGCAGATCGTGTCCCGGTTCACGTCGGAGACCGCGACGCTGCCCGACCTGGTGTCCAACCCGCTGCTGCTGGCGTTCATCTGCGTGCTCTACCGGGGCCGCAAGACGATCCCGCGCACCCGCGCCCGCCTCTACAGCCGGTGCGTGGAACTGCTGCTGGGCGAGTGGGACAAGACGCGGGGCATCATCGACGAGGTACCGGACCTGGAGCTGGTGCAGATCGCGCTGTCGCGGATCGCCGCCCTGGGCGACCGGACCGCCGAGAAGACCCGGCTCACCGCCCGGGACATCGAGGTGGACCTGGTGCCGTTCCTGCTCCAGGAGGGCAAGGGCAGCGAGTCGGCGGCCAGGCGGTTCGTCGGCGAGCTGCTGGCGACGTGCCGGGGTCGGGCGTGGATCTTCACCGACTACGGGCTGGACGAGCACCACGAAGAGGTCTTCCAGTTCACGCACGGCAGCTTCCAGGAGTACTTCAGCGCCCTGTACCTGGTCCGCAACTGCGGCGGGGACAGCGCCCGGGTCGCCGGCGAGCTGTACCCGCACGCGGTGGCCGGTCGGGCGGAGGTGTATTCGCAGATCTGCGTGTCGCTGCACAACATGGGCAACCGCGCGGGCGGCTCGGAGGTGCTGCTGGAGATGCTGTCCAGGATGAACGACGACCACCCGCCACCGGCCTTGACCACTGACGTCGGCCGGTTCCGGGAGCAGCTCGCGCGGCGGGCGCTGTTCCGGGAGTCGGTGCTGCGGTACGTCGCGAAGATGTCGGACTGCATCCCGCTCAGCCGGGCGGCGGTCGAGCGGCTGCTCGGCGAGGTCGTGCGCCAGGTGCCGCAGGGCCGGGTGGGCGCCATGAGCGTGCTGCTGGAGTCCACCTACCACCACCGGGAGGTGGTCGTCGAAGTGCTGGGCGACCTGGTCCGCGGCACCGTCGACGACGGGGTGACCGACGACGAACTGGTCCACCTGTGGTTCGCGATCCACGCCGGCTACCTGGCGAACTCCGTGGAGGACGGCCTGAGCCCCGGCGCCGTGCGGACGCTGCGAGGGGTGGTCCGCAAGCTGATGCCCCACGTCGAGCGGCTGACGGCGGACCGGGGCGAGCTGGGCTTCGCGATCCGGTGCCAGGCGGGCGCGGTGACCGGCGACGACTTCGCCGCCGGCTCCGAGTGGCGGCTGCGCGACGCCTACACCAGCCTCTTCCAGTGCTTCGACCAGTTGATCCCGTCGCTGGGGCCGGGCTCGTCCGCGATCTGGGTGGTGGAGACGCTGGCCTCGCCGGACCGGCGCACCGCGCCGATGGCGGCGGTGGGGAACCTGCTGCGCGCGCTCACGACCGGCGTGCGGCGGCACGGTCCGAGCTTCGACAACCTGCTGGTGCCCAGCCGTGCGGGCACCGGCTCGTGGGGGGTCGAGCGCAGCGTCGAGGCGGTGCTGCGTCGCGCGTCGGGCTACCCGCCGGAGTGCCGCGAGGGCCTGGCGTACGTCATGGCCGGGTGCGTGGAGCTGGCGGAGCTGTGGCACAACGACCGCTCGTCCCGCTCGCTGCTCTACGAGTGGGCTTCGGCCGCCGTCCCCGCCGAGTCGGCCAGGGACTTCCTCGACGGCTGGGCGGCCGCCGACACGACGGTGTGGAAAAGCGAAGGGCAGGGCGTGTCCTGAGCGGCCTCGCCGCTAGCGGCGGTCCAGGGCGGCGGCCTCCTCCGACGTCGGGGCCGTGCCGCCCAGGTGGGCGGGGTGCCACCAGTGGCCCTCGCCCGGCTCCGGGTACCGCGCCTGCGCCTCGTCCAGCAGCTCCTGCATCCGCTTCCGCAGCGCGTCATCGGTGGTCGGCTCGATCGGCTCGCCCACGATGATCGTCACCGGCACGTGCCGCTGCGTCAGGTTCTTCGGCTTGCCCTTGGTCCACAGCCGCTGCGTGCCCCACACCGCGACCGGCACCAACGGCACACCGGCCTCCGCCGCCAGCCGCACCGCGCCGCTCTTGATGTCCTTCACCGTGAAGGACCGGCTGATGGTGGCCTCCGGGAAGATCCCGACCACCTCACCCGCCCGCAGCGCGTCCAGCGCCTGCTGGAACGACTCCTGCCCGTTGGCGCGGTCCACCGGGATGTGGTGCATGCCACGCATCAACGGGCCCGACACGCGGTGCTTGAACACCTCGTGCTTGGCCATGAACCGGACCAGCCTCTTCGCGGGCTGCGCGCCGTAGCCCGCGAAGATGAAGTCCAGGTAGCTGACGTGGTTGCTCGCCAGCACGGCCCCGCCGGTGGTCGGCACGTGGTGTGCGCCGTCCACGGTGATGCGCAGGTCGAGCACGCGGAACATGAGCTTGGCCGCGGCGATCACCGGCGGGTACACGCGATCTGGCATACCTCAACGGTACGCTACTGGCGGGTAATACCGGCCTCGTGCTCGCGGACCACCTTGGGGACGCCGGCCAGGTCCTCGTCGTTGCAGAGCAACTTGAGGTTGTAGTACGGCGAACCCTTGGTGTCGTCGTAGTCCAGGTGGATCGCGATGACGTCCACCGGCTCGCCCAGCCAGTCCTGGGTCTGCCGGAGCCAGGAAGCGGCCCGTTCGAGTGCGCTGGGCAGGTCGTCGTCCCGGAAGTCCACCGGCCGGTAGGGAACCTCCTGGACCGCGTCCCGCTGGTTGGCGGGCATCGGAAGGTCTACCGCCACCCCGCTGTCGTTGAGTTCGAGTTGGATCGTTTCCTCACTCACGCAGTCGAGGGTCCACCACGCGCAGCCCGGCGGCAAGAGATGCGTCGCGTCAGGACACCCCGGTGACAACGGTGTCGTCCGGTCCGAGCACCGCGCCCGACTCCGCGCGCACCTCCAACATCGCCACAGGTCTGCCGGTGACGCGGTCCACCAGGGTGGTGTGCGGCTCGCCCGGCACGAAGCAGTGGCGTTCACCCCATTGGCGCAGCGCCACGATCACCGGGAAGAGGTCACGGCCCTTCGCGGTCAGGACGTACTCGCGCTGGAAACCACCGTCCGGCGACGGGACGGACATGAGCACCCCGTGGGCCACCAACTCCCGCAGCCGGGCGCTGAGCATGTTCTTGGCCACACCCAGGCTGCGCTGGAAGTCGCTCAGCCTGCGCAGGCCGTCGAACGCGTCCCGGACGATCAGCAGCGACCACCAGTCGCCGACGGCGTCCACCGACCGCGAGACCGGGCACCCGGCTTCCTCGAAACGCACGCGCCGCACCGCCATGACGCCTCCCCAGGAGGTGTTGCGGTACCCATCGTGAACCGCTCCGCGCCCCGCCGCTCGTCGATCAGGCCAACGGCGCCGAGTGCCAGCGCCACTTCCCGCGCCGCGGCAGGTCGCCGAGCGGCTGCCTCCCGGTCGCCGGGTCTGCCCCGGATCGGTGAACCGGGAACCCGGGAACAGCCGCCGCGACACCCCGGTCACCGGGCCCGTCCGACGGCTCGACCGGCCCGCGTCAAGTCACCCGCGCCCACGTCCGAAAACTCCCTCGCGTTCGTCGCACCGGCGAGTGACTATTCCGGGCATGTATGACATCCGTTTCGCCGACCAGGACGACCTGGGCGCGGTGCTGGCCCTGCTCGTCCGGCTCCAAGCCGACACCGCGCACCACATCGGCTACCTCGGTGAGACGCTCGGGGAGCTGACCGAAGAACTCGCCGAATTCGAACCCGACTGGCCCTCCTGCACCGTCGTCGCCACCGACGACTCCGGCCGCGTCTGCGGCGTGCTCAGCGTCGAGGTGGACGCCGAGCTGGGCCGGGCGTTCCTGCACGGCCCGTTCGTGGACGTGCCGGTCAACCACCCGGCGGGCAGCCGCATCTGGGACCAGACCTCCGACGCCCTCTACGCCCACGCCCAACCCCTGCTGGACGGCATCGCCGACCGCGAGGTGTACGGCCACACCATGCACCGCAGGCTGGCCGCGTTCGCCGAGCGGCACGGCTTCACCGCGGGCCGGGCGAGCAGCATCCACGTCCTCGACGGCGACGGCCTGCGCGGCCTGCTGCTGCGCGAGGCGAGCTGCCCGCGCACCGGTCCGGCGCGCGAGATGCGCGTGCTGCCGACCGAGGCCGCCGTCCACGAGGCGGTGGCCGTCCTGCACGAACGCTGTTTCCCCAAGACCTACCTGTCCGGCCGCTCGCTGGTCGACGGCAGCCGGGACCACACCGTCGTCGTCGCCATGGACGGCCCGAACGTCCTCGGCTACGCCGCGGGCAAGGCGGAACCGGGGGAGTACTACGTCGACTTCGTCGCCGTGGAACCCGACGTGCGGGGCAAGGGCGTGGGCGCCGCGCTGATCACCGAACTCGTCTGGAAGCTCGCTGAACGCCACGGCGCCCGTCCCCAGGCCGCCGCCGCCATCCTGGCCGGCAACACCTCGTCCCACCGCATGTTCGACCGCCTCGGCTTCCGCCTCCACCTCGAACTGGTGGCCTACCGCTCCAAAGCGGCCTAAGCCGCCCGCGCGCTCACCGCCTCGTCCACCTGCGGCGGCGTGTAACCCTTGTGCCGCAACGACAACAAACCACCCACGACCAACGTCACCAGCACTCCCATCGGGGTGTACCAGGGGTAGGCCAGCGGCTTGGAGGTCGCGGTGGCCGCCGAGAAGTCGAGCGTCGCCGCGGCCTCCGGGCCGACGAACTTCACGCCCAGGATCACGAACGCCATCACCACCACGGTGGTCACGAACGCCACGATCGCGTCGGTCTGCTTGGCCTTCCGGAACAACAACCCCAGCAGGAAAGCGCCCAGCAACGCGCCGTAGGTGAACCCGGCGATCGACAGGCCCTGCTCCACGATCGGGTTGCCGCGCCGCGTCAGCGAGGCGAACAGCCCGGCGCACACGATCAGCAGACCGGCCCAGACCACCGTCCAGATCCGGCCCTGCCGGAACACCTCGGCCTCGCTCATCGGCCGCCGCACCAGCTTCTGGTACACGTCGGTGACCGTGGACGAGGCCAGCGCGCCCAGCGACGACGACAGCGCCGCCGCCAGGATGCCCGCGATCACGAACCCGGACAGCCCCGACGGCATGTCCCGCACGATGAAGTTCGCGAACAGCTCGTCGTTGTTGTTCAGCCCCAGGTCCTTCACCGGGTTCGCGCCCTTGTAGAACGCCCACAGCATCACGCCGATGAACAGGAACAGCGCGAACTGGAGGAACACCACCACACCGCTGGCGATCAGCGCCCTCTGCGAGGCCCGGACGTCCCGGGTGGCCATCAGCCGCTGCACGATCAGCTGGTCCGCGCCGTGCGAGGCCATCGACAGCACCGCGCCGCCGATGAACGCGGTCGGGATCGCGTAGGCCGAGGTGAACGGGCTGGCGGCGAAGTCGAGGACCTGGAACTTGCCCGCGTCGGCCGCCGCCGAGAACCAGCCGTCGGGCAGCTTGCCGGACAGCACCACGATCACCGCGACCGCGCCGAGGACGTACCAGAGCATCTGGATGGCGTCGACCCACACCACGGCCCGCACGCCGCCGAGGAAGCTGTAGACGACCATCGCGATGCCCAACACGATGACGATCGCCCAGTAGGACGCGTTGACCCCGTACGCCGCGAGCACGACCTTCACCGGGATCGCGGTGGCGAACAGCCGCAGGCCGTCCGCGAGCAGCCGGGTCACCAGGAACGTCACCGACGCCGTGGACTGCAACCCGCCGCCGAACCGCTTGCCCAGGAACCCGTACGCGGTGATCAGGTTGCCCGCGATGTACTTGGGCAGCAGCACGAACGACACCACGATCCGGCCGAGCAGGTAGCCGATCGCCAGCGACAGGAACGTCATCGTCCCGCCGTAGGCGACCGTCGGCACGGACAGCACGGTCAGCGTGGACGTCTCCGCGGACACCACCGACACGCACACGACCCACCACGAGATGCGCCGCTCGCTGACGAAGTAGTCCGTGGCGGAGCGCTGCCGGCCGCCGATCCACACCCCCAGCAGCGGCATCCCCACCAGGAACAGCACGATGATGGCGACATCAAGTGCGCGCACGGTGTCCTCCAATCACTCTGAGCCCGGTGACGGCGGTGGTCACGGGCTCGGGCAGGCGCAGGGGTTCGCGGCCGGGGGTGATCGAGCCGAGCAGGCGCGGGCCGGACGCGCCGGTGGCGGAGGGCACGTTGGCGGGCAGGCCGTGCCAGGTCAGGAAGCCGAGCAGGGCGGTCAGGTAGGCCTCCTTGGCGTCGGCGGGCAGGCCCAGCTCGTCGCTGGTGCGCAGCTCCACCTTGTCCCGCAACGATTTCACCAGGACGGGGTTGCGCATCCCGCCACCGGACCCGATCACCACGCCCGCGCCCGCGCACTCGGCGGCGATCGTGCGGGCGGTCAGCTCGGTCAGCGTGGCCAGGAAGTCCTCGGCCTGCACGACCAGACCTTCGGTGACCCGGTCCAGGTAGGCGCGGTTGAAGTGCTCCTTGCCGGTCGACTTGGGCGCCGGGCGCGCGTAGTACGGGTCGGCGAGCAGCCGGTCCAGCAGCTCTTGGTGGACCCGGCCGCGCGCGGCGAACTCCCCGTCCACGTCACATGTGCGCAGGCCGCCGGACAGGACGGTCATGGCCGCGTCCATGAGGGCGTTGCCCGGTCCGGTGTCGTAGGCGATCACACCTTCGGGCGAAATCTTGGTGATGTTGGCGATGCCGCCGATGTTCAGCGCGACGGCGTTGCCCAGCTCGGCGAGCCACAGCGCGTCCAGGGTGCTGGCCAGGGGAGCGCCGTGGCCGCCGGCGGCGACGTCCCGGACCCGGAAGTCGGCGACGACGGGCAGCCCGGTCGCCTCGGCGATCCACGCGGGCGCGCCGACCTGGAGCGTGCCCAGGCACCGGCCGTCCTCTACCCAGTGGTGGACGGTCTGCCCGAGCGAGGCCACCAGGTCCGCCTCGTGCTCCTTCGCCGCTGAGGCGAATAGCCGGCCCAGCCGGGTGTCCAGCACGCACAGGTCGGCGGCGCTCGTCGGCGGCTCGCGCAGCTCGGGCGGGAAGGGGTGCTCGGCGTGGGCGACCGGGCGCAGCACGACGGTCGGTCCGTCCAGCGCGAAGTCGCCGACGGCCACGTCGACGGCGTCCATCGACGTCCCGGAGATGAGCCCGATCACCCTCACGCCCTGTGTCCTATTCCACACAGACCGCAGGCGCAAGGGTGTAGGTGGGAAAGTTGCCGGAAATCAATCCAGCTTGTTGGATTGTCACGGAACGTGGCGTGCGAGGATTGCGGAGTGTCCACGGAGCTTGTGATCTGGATCGTCGTCGTTGTCGCGGCCCTGCTCGCGGTCGCCCTCGTCACCGGCGTCGTGCTGTCCCGGAAGCGGCGCATCAGCCTCGCCGAACCCGAGGAGGACAAGCCGGCCGTCAAGGGCTACCAGGCCGGCGCGGGGGTGACCTTCGCCCCCAAGACGACCGAACCCGAACCCGCCGACACCGAATCCGCCGACACCAAGCCCGCCGAGCCCGCTGAACGCAAGCCCGCTCAGGCCGAGCCGTCCGGCGCGAGCCCTGCCAAGCCCGCCGAGACCACCACCGCCCCTCCGGCGGATGCGACCACTTCTCCGGTGACTGCCCCGCCCGTGGACGACACCGCTCCCGTCGAACACCCGGTCGCGGACCGCACCGAGGTCGACGGCCAGCCCGGCGTGGGCGACGACGCGAGCGTCCCCCGCGACTCCGTCAAGCGCGGCTTCGTCGACATCGCGCTGCCCGAAGAGGCCAGCGAGATCGAGGAGATCGAGCCCACCGCCGGCCGTCTGGAACGGCTGCGCGGCAAGCTCTCGCGCTCCCGCTCGACCCTCGGCCAGGGCCTGCTGGGCCTGCTCGGCGCGGGCGACCTCGACGAGGACTCGTGGACCGACGTCGAGGACACCCTGCTGATGGCCGACCTCGGCGCGGCGGTGACCGACCAGGTCGTCACCAACCTGCGGGAACGCATCGCGACCCGGGGCGTGCGCACGTCCGACGACGCCCGCGCGCTGCTGCGCGAGGTGCTGACCGAGGCGCTGCACCCGGAGATGGACCGGTCCGTGCACGCCCTGCCGCACTCCGGCAAGCCCGCGGTGGTGCTCGTGGTGGGCGTCAACGGCGTCGGCAAGACCACCACCACCGGCAAGCTCGCCCGCGTCCTGGTCGCCGACGGCCGCTCGGTGCTGCTGGGCGCGGCGGACACGTTCCGCGCCGCCGCCGCCGACCAGTTGGAGACCTGGGGCTCGCGGGTCGGCGCGTCGACGGTGCGCGGCGCGGAGGGCGCGGACCCGGCGTCGGTCGCGTTCGAGGCGGTCAAGCAGGGCGTGGCGAAGGGCGTGGACACCGTCCTGATCGACACCGCCGGCCGTCTGCATACCAAGACCGGCCTGATGGACGAGCTGGGCAAGGTCAAGCGGGTGGTGGAGAAGCAGGCCGAGGTGGACGAGGTCCTGCTCGTCCTCGACGCCACCACCGGACAGAACGGCCTGACCCAGGCCCGGGTGTTCGCCGAGGTGGTGGACGTGACCGGCATCGTGCTGACCAAGCTCGACGGCACGGCCAAGGGCGGCATCGTCTTCCAGGTGCAGCGCGAGTTGGGTGTGCCGGTCAAGCTCGTCGGTCTCGGCGAGGGCGCCGACCACTTGGCCCCGTTCGAGCCTGTCGCCTTCGTCGACGCCCTCCTGGGCTAGGCACGCGCTTCGCTCTCTAGAACGCGCTTCGCGCTCTCAAGACGGACGCGCTGGCGCGCTCTCAAGATCAAAGCGGCGCTCGCCGCGCGGCAGGCCCCCGGGGTGGAAGGGCGTCGGTTCGTCCCCCGTACGGCCTGCCGGAGGCAACCACGCTTTGGCCTTCTGAGCAACCGGTGAAGCGTGGTTGCACAGAAGACCAAAGCGTGGTTGGGCTGCGCCCAGGCCGTACGGGGGACGAACCGAGGCCCTTCCTGTGGCTGATAGCCAGCCCGGCGCGCGAAGCGCGCCGAAAACAGCCGCTGCGCGGCGAAAGCAAAGCGGCCACTGTGCGGCGGAGGCCCTTATGGGCAGTGGTGCCAGCACTCCTTGACTTGCCGGCGGTCCGGGAAGACGTGGTAGTGCAACGGTTCCAGCGTGGACCGCACGACGTACGGCCGACCCGCCGGCGGCGCCTGCGGCACGACGTACCGGAGTCGCCCGGTCTCCGGCACCCGCCAGTCGTCCCGGTTGGTGGCGCGGACCCGGGCGCCCGGGTAGGTCCGGCGGTACTCGGCGATCAGGTCCACCAGCCACTGCACCCGGTCGACGGGCGGGGTGGTCGGCACGGGGTCCAGTCGGGAGCCGTCGGACCAGCGGCCCACCACCTGGCGGTCGTCCCAGTGCAGGGTCAGCGTGCGTCCCTCGTAAGTCACGCGGGAGATCATCACCGCCCGCCCGACGACCGGCACGTCGGGGTCGCTCGATCGTGGGAAGTCACTCGCGGAGCTTGGCCAGCAACGGGCCGAGTTCGCGGTCGCCGGTGAGGTGGCCGAAGGCGTCGCTCAACGCGGTCTCGTACACCGGCAGCGCCTCGGCCAGCACCTGGCGCCCCAACTCGGTGATCCCGGTGTAGACCCGCCGCCGGTCGCGTTCGCAGTACCGGCGCTCGGTCAGGCCCGTCCGCTCCAGCCGCAGCACGAGCCGGCTGACCGAACTCTGGTTGAGCTGGGTGACCTCCTCCAGCTCCTGCATGTGCAGCTCGCCCAGCTCCGCGTTGGCGAGCGCGACCAGGGCCAGGAACTCGGAGAACCCGATGTCGGCGCGCCGCTGCAGCACCTTCTGCATGGCGCCGCCGACCCGGGCGTGCAGCGCGGACAGCCGGGCCCACAGCTGTCCGTCGCTGGAGAGGGCCACCGCGCGTCCCGGAGCGTCCGACATGGTGGCCCTCCCTTGTCTATGGTCGTACATGCATATGTTAGCTCGCCGCTGTCGCGCGTGAGGTGAGCTTGAGCCCCACCACGCCGCCGATGATCAGCGCGAAGCACAAGACCTTCAGCACCGACAGCGACTCGTGGAACACCAGGCTGCCGAACACGACCGTGCCCACCGACCCGATCCCGGTCCACACGGTGTAGCCCACCCCGACGTCCAGCGTCTTCACCGCCAGGCTGAGGAAGAAGATCCCGCCCGCTGCCGCGAGCACGGTCGTGACCGACCACCACAGGTGGGTGAACCCGTTGGACCCGTTGGTCCCCAAGGCGAACACCACCTCGAACACGGCCGCGATCAGCAGGTACGTCCAGGCGCGCTTGTGGCTGTTCATTTCTCTGCTCCCCGGGGTGTTGGTCAGGCGCCGGCCGCGACGCGCAGGCCGACGACGCCGAGGATGATCACGGCGAAGCACGCGGCACGCGCGGCGGTCAGGCGTTCCTTGAACAGGAAGGCGCCGATCACGACCGTGCCGATCGACCCGATGCCGGTCCAGATCGTGTAGCCGACGCCGACGTCGAGCGTCCGCAGGGCGAGGCTGAGGAAGAAGATCCCGCCCGCCGCCGCGACGAGCGTCACCACCGACGGCACGAGACGGGTGAACCCGTTGGCCGCTCGGGCACCCAGGGCGAAGACGATCTCGAAGACGGTGGCGATGGCGAGGTGGAACCAGTGCATGGGTCGACCTTCCGAGGTGAACGAGTGCATGTGCATTAACTGTATGCGCATGAATATAACTTGGTCAACGGGGGCGCCCGTCACTCCTCACGCGTCGGTTCAGGCCAGCGCGGACTGCGCGGACAGGCGCTTGGCGATCTCCAGCACCTCGGGCAGGATCCGGTCCACGGCTTCCTTGGTCAGCCGCCCCTCGGGTCCGGACACCGACACGGCGGCGAGCGTCGGCGCGCCCACCAGTGGCACGGCGATGCACCGCACGCCCAACTCCTGCTCGCTCTCGTCGAGCGCGTACCCCTGCTCGGCGATCCGGTCCAGCGAGGCCAGCAACTCCTCGGCGTCGGTGATCGTGTTCGGCGTGTACGCCGGCAGCCCGGTCCGCGCCAGCAGCGCGCGCACCTCGTCGCGCGGCAACTGGGACAGGATGGCCTTGCCGACCCCGGTCCCGTGCGGCAGGAGTCGCCGGCCCACCTCGGTGAACATCCGCATGGAGTGGCGGGAGGGGACCTGTGCCACGTAGACGACCTCGTCCCCGTCCAGCACGGCAAGGTTCGCGGTCTCCTCCACCTGGTCGACCAGCGCCGCCAGGAACGGTCGCGCCCACGTGCCGAACTGCCGCGACGCGCTCTCGCCGAGCCGGATCAGCCGGGACCCCAGGGTGTAGCGGCGGTTGCTGTTCTGCCGCACGTACCCCAGCGTGACCAGGGTGCGGATCAGCCGGTGGATCGTGGGCAGCGGCAGGCCGGACGCCGACGCCAGTTCCGACAGGCTCGCCTCGCCGCCCGCGTCGGCGAGCCGTTCCAGCAGGTCGAAGGCACGCTGTAGGGACTGCACCCCGCCCGAGGACTCCCGTGCCATCTCGACCAACCCCTCCGTTGCCGTTCCGCGATGCGATAACTATAGTCCGCGAAGTAGAAATCCGTGCCAGGAAGGTGGGAACCAATGTCCGGTATCCGCGTCCTCGGGGGCGAGGTCGAGCGCGGCGAGCAGATCCTCACGCCGGACGCGCTGGAGTTCGTCGCGGGCCTGCACCGCGCCTTCGCCGCCACCCGGGACGAGCTGATCGCCCGCCGCGCGCAACGCCGCCCGCTGGGCTTCCTCGACGAGACCAGGCACGTCCGCGAGTCGGACTGGCGGGTCGCCGAGGCGCCCGAGCCGCTGCGCGACCGGCGCGTGGAGATCACCGGACCCACCGAGCGCAAGATGACCATCAACGCCCTCAACTCGGGCGCCAAGGTGTGGCTGGCCGACCTCGAAGACGCCAACACCCCCCACTGGCACAACGTGATCTCCGGCCAGGTCAACCTCTACGACGCGGCCCGCGGCACCATCGACCACCAGTCGCCGGAGGGCAAGTACTACTCCCTCAAGGAAGGCGACCACCCCACCATCGTGGTCCGCCCGCGCGGCTGGCACCTGCCCGAGCGGCACATCGAGGTCGACGGCCGGCCCGCCGTCGGCGCGCTGGTGGACTTCGGCCTGCACTTCTTCCACAACGCCGCCCTCGGCCGGCCGTACTACTACCTGCCGAAGATGGAGAGCCACCTCGAAGCCCGGCTGTGGAACGACGTCTTCACCGCCGCCCAGGCCGAACTGGGCATCCCGCACGGCACCGTCCGCGCCACCGTGCTGATCGAGACGATCCCGGCCGCGTTCGAGATGGAGGAGATCCTCTACGAACTCCGCGACCACGCCTCGGGGCTCAACGCGGGCCGGTGGGACTACCTGTTCAGCGTCATCAAGTACTTCCGCGACAAGGGCGTCGACTACGTCCTGCCCGACCGCAACAGCATCACCATGACCGCCCCGTTCATGCGCGCCTACACCGAACTGCTGGTGCGCACGTGCCACAAGCGGGGCGCGTTCGCGATCGGCGGCATGGCCGCGTTCATCCCGAACCGGCGGGACCCCGAGGTCACCGAGCAGGCGTTGGCGAAGGTCCGCGACGACAAGACCCGGGAGTCCAACGACGGGTTCGACGGGAGCTGGGTGGCCCACCCCGACCTCGTCCCGGTGTGCCGGGAGATCTTCGACGCCAAGCTGGGCGACAAGCCCAACCAGCTGGACAACCTCCGCGAGGACGTCTCGGTGCGCGCCGAAGACCTGCTGGACTTCAAGTCCACCGGCGGCCACGCCACCCGGGCCGGCCTGGAGAGCGCCGTGGACGTCGGCGTGCGGTACCTGCTGTCGTGGCTGGCCGGCAACGGCGCGGCGGCGATCCACAACCTCATGGAGGACGCGGCCACCGCCGAGATCTCCCGGTCCCAGCTGTGGCAGTGGGTGCACAACGGGGTCGTGCTGGACGACGGCACGCCGGTCACCGCGGACCTCGTGCGCGCCGTGCTGGCCGACACCCGGGCCAAGCTCGACGGCGACCACCTCGACCTGGCGGTGGAGCTGTTCGAGCAGGTGGCGCTGGCGGACGAGTTCGTGGACTTCCTGACCCTGCCCGCGTACGAGCGGATCTGACGTGCCGCGCACTTCCCTGGACCCGGCGGCGGTCGCGGCGCTCACCGCGCGACTGCCCGCCGCGGCCCCTCGGTCGCCCTCGGGCCGCCAACCGGTGCACACGTGTTACGTGCCGGCGGACCGCGTCGACGAGGCCACTCCCGCCACCTGGGGCGCGCAAGCGCTTGCGGCGCTGGAGAAGTACTCGCCCGAGGACTTCGCGCGCGTGCTGGACGTCCCCGAAGACCTGTACGAGCGGGTTCGCGCCAAGCTCCTGACCGAACCGGTGGAGGACCTGCGGATCGACTTCGAGGACGGCTACGGTGCTCGTCCGAGTGAAGACGACGACGCCGAGCGGACCGCCCTGGTCGTCCGCGACTGGGTGGCCGATGGTCGCGCTCCGGCCAGGTTCGGCCTGCGCATGAAGTCCTTCGACACCAAGGCCTTGGTCGACCGCGGCCTGCGCACGCTGGACATCTTCGTCACCGCGCTGGGCGAGGTCCCGCCGGGTTTCGTCATCACCTTCCCGAAGGTGACGTCCGTGGCCCAGGTCGAGGTCTTCGCCGAAGTACTGGACCTGTTCCCGCAGGACCTCCGCTTCGAGATCCAGATCGAGACCACCCAGTCCATAGTGGACGACGAGGGCCGCTTGGCCGTCCCGCAGCTCATCAAGGCCGGTCGGGGTCGTGTCACAGCCCTGCACTTCGGCACGTACGACTACACCGCGAGCTGTGGCCTGGGCGCTGCGCACCAGCACCTCGCCCACGGCGCCTGCGACTTCGCCCGCAACGTCATGCAGGTGTCGGCGGCGAACCACGGCGTGGAGTTGTCCGACGGGTCTACGAACGTCCTGCCCACCGGCGACAACGTCGAACACGGCTGGCGCACCCACTACACACTGGTCCGACGGTCCCTGGCGCACGGCTTCTACCAGGGCTGGGACCTCCACCCGGCACAACTGGCGACCCGCTACGCCGCCGTGTACGCGTACTACCGGGAAACCCTGTCGGCGGACGCCCGACGCCTGAAGGCATATGTCGACAAAGCCGGCACCACGATCCTCGACGAACCCGCGACCGCCCAAGCCCTGTCGACGTCCTTCCTGCGTGCCCTGGACTGCGGAGCGGTGGCGCCCGACGAACTCCGCTCGCTCACCGGCCTGACCTTGCCGCACCTCCAAGCCTTGGCCCGCCGCACGGCCTGATCACGGGGGCCAGCCGATGTCCCCGGCCTTCATGCGGCGGGCGAAGTCCAGGCTCACCTCGACCAGTTCGGCGTGCGACTCGGCCCACCGGGTGCGGAAGTCCCGGTCGGAGCGGTCGGGTTCCTGCTCGGGGTCGGCGTCCTCCAACTCCTCGGCGTCGAGGTGGGTGAGGAACGCGACCAGTTCCGGCCGGGTGCCCGGCGCCGCCGCCAACTCCTCCCGGACGCGGGGCGGGAACCCGCTGGAGTACCGGGCGCCGTGGTACTCGTCCACCACGCCCAGGAACATCGAGTCCAGGCCGGGGAAGGACGCGGGGTCGACGACCTCGGCCGGCAGCGGCGTGCCGAACCTCCGGTGCCGCGCGTTCCAGCAGTCCTGTTCGAGGTCGAGTTCGAGCAACCGCTGTGCCGCGCGGGACGCCGCCAGCGCGGCCAGTCCGTCGTCCCCGGCGATGTGGTCGTGCAGGTCCAGCTCCCACAGCTGCGGCAGCACCGGCCACGCGGCGAGGGCGCGCATACCTCGTGACCCGATGTTGTTGTACGCCAACGAGATGCCGCGCAGCAGGGGAGCGGCGGAGGCGGTGAGGGCTTCGACGTCGTCGTCGCCCAGACCGCAGTCGGTGAGGTCGAGGAACCGGAGCGACACCGGGACGTCCGGCCAGCGGCCCACCGGGTTGTGCGACAGGACCAGGGTTTCCAGCGCCCCCAACCGGTCCGACCGCATGAGGGCGGCGAGCCCGTCCACGCCGAGGCCGGTGGCCATCAGGTCGAGGTGCCGCAGGTTCGCGGCGTTCGCGGAGTCGGCCCACGCCCGTGCGCCGTCGTCGCCGAGCGGCTGGACGTCGGGACGCCCGTAGTACGGCGAGCCGCTGCCGCTGCCGTTCAGGTGCAGGTGGGTCAACGCGGGTAACCGGACCTCCGTCGCCAGCCGCCGTGCGCCCTCCGCGCCGAGGTGGTTGCGGCTCAGGTCGAGCTCGCGCAGGCGGGGGAACGTGCCGGTGAACGCCGCCGCCGTCAGGTCGGTGGCGACGAGGTCGCGCAGCGCCAACTCCTCGATGCGGTCGCGGTCGACCGCGTTCACCACGTGGGTGATGGTGTCGTCGGCGACGGGCAGCAGTTCGAGGGTGAGCGCGGTGAGCCGGCCCGGCACGCCACTGGCGACGAGCGCCTCGACACCGCGTGCGCCGAGGCCTTCCCGGCCCAGCCCCATGCACGTGCCCCGGACCGCGAGGTCCCGCAGTCCGGTGAGGTCGGCGCGGGCGAAGAACACCTCGGCCGCGTCGTCGTCGGCGTCGATGACGTTGCCGAAGAACGGCTGCCACAGCGGCTGCCTGCCGTTCTTGCCGCAGCGGAACCCGATCGCGAGGCGTTCGAGCCGGGCGAGTCCCGGGCACTCCGCGAGTTCGCGCGCCTCTTCGGTGTCGCAGACGAGGACGTCCGCGGACCTCAGGTCCGGCACCAGACCTGAGCGCAACAGGTAAACCAGGTCGGGCGCACGCAGACCCACGTGCCGCAGCCGCAGCGGCCTGCCCGCGGGCGGGCGGAACGGCGGCCGGGTGAAGTTCCACATGTCCTCGTGGGCGGTCACGAGGTCCAACGACTCCAGCCGCGCGACACCGGGGTGCGCGGCGAGATTGGTGACCACGTCCTCGTCCATCTCGGTGACCAGGCCGGTCTCGACCACCCGCAGGTCCGGCCAGTGGTCGAGGGTGCCGACCAGCTCTTCGAGCTGCCGGTGGGCGAACCAGCCCAGGTGGAGCCGGGTCACCCCACGCACTTCCGGCCGGGTGCGCGGGTCCGGCAGCCCGACGTCGGCGATGCCGCAACGCGCGGACTTCAGCCGCAGCGCCCGGACGAGCGGCCAAGCGGGCTTGGTGTGACCGGACTCCAGCGCCGCGAGCCACGACCAGGGCACCTCGCGCACCTCGTCCGGCCACGACGTGAGCCGTTCTCCGCACCGGGCAACGAGATCCGGGTCGTCCACCCGGGAGACGGCGGCGCACAGGGCGCGGAACGCGAGTGCGTCCGGTGCGCCGCCCAACAACTGCTCGACTTCGGCCTCGTAGTCGATCACACCGGCAATGTAGTGCGCTTCCGCTCGGACATAAGCAGATTCAGCACCACAGCCGTGATGGTCCCCGCGCTGATCCCCGAGTCCATCACCGTCTGCACGACACCCGGAAAACCGTGGTGGAAGTCCGGCGCGACGATCGGCACCAGCCCCACACCGAGCGGCGGCGCGACGACTCCGGCGTACATGGCGGCGACGCGCTGGACGGCACCGGCCGCCAGCGGTAAGGGACGAGGTACCTGGTCGACCGGGTGACGCACTGACCGCCTCCTCTCGGGCTTGCGAGCGCGTCTAGAAGGCGGGCAACGAGTACCAGGCCTGGCCGGGGTCTTCGGCGTCGTCCCGCAGCACGGTGCCCTCGATGAGCCCGTACGGCCGGTCGGCCGCGTAGAACACCTCGTTGTTGTTCTCCAACCCGAAGGGCGACAGGTCGACGACGAAGTGGTGCTTGTTCGGCATGGACAGCCGCACCTCGGCCACCTCCGACCGTTCCTCCAACACCGCCTCGCCCATCGCGTACAAGGTCTGCTGCAACGACAGCGAGTGCTTGGCCGCGAAGGTCCGCAGCAGGATGCCCCGGATCTCCGCGAAGCTCTTCGCCCAGTCGATCCCCGAACCCTGGTAGCGCCACCGCGCCGTCACCGACGTGGCCAGGATGCGGTCGGTGACCTCCTTCAGGGTCGTGTACTTGTCGCGCGGGTAGCCGTGGAACTCCGAGCCGGTGGACTTCAGCACCACCAGGTCCTTCAGGCCCGACACCACCCAGGCCTGGTCACCCTCCACCGTCACGGCGGTCGTGCGCTTCTCGTTCGACCCCGCGACGAACGAGTGGTTGTTCTCCTCGATCCGGTTCCACGAGTGCTCGTCGATCAGCACCCGCGCCCCGGTGATGGCCTCCTGCGAGGACACGAAGTGCCGGCCGAGCCGGAGGGCGAAGTCCTCGATCTCGCCCACCGGGGCCTCCTTGGCGAAGGCGTAGACGGTGTTCTTCTGCGTGTCGGTGGCCAGGACGGCGGCGTTGTCGCCGGTCAGGTGGGTGTCGGCGAGGTCGCCGCGCAGCGAGGTGCTGACCGTGAGGTCCTTGATGGTGTGCACATCGCCGTCGCGGGTCACGGTGACGAGCCGGTTCTCCGCTTTGCCGTACTGGTTGGGGCCCAAGACGATGGCCATCGGGTCAGCTCCCTTGCGTGTCGTGGGGGTGGAGCACCTTGCGCAGGCGGAGTGCGGCGATCTTGCGCAGTTCGCGGTTGACCACGCGCAGCTCGGTGCGCGGGTCGTTGGCCATGCGCTCGGCCAGGTCGTCCAACATCCGCTCGCCGCTCAACCCGGTGGCGCACACCAGGTAGATGTGCCCGAACCGCTCCTCGTAGGCCGCGTTGGCCGCTTTGAGCCGGTCCGCCAGTGACGCGGCCACGCCGGACTGCTCGGCGGCCGACCACCGGGCGGACACGCCGCCGTGGGTGGACCGCTCGCCGATGCGCGGGTGGCCGGCGATGGCCGCGTGGACCTCGTCGTCGCTGAGGGACGCGGCCCCGTCGGCGGCGGCGAGCAGCGCTTCGTCGCTCGGGTACGGGCGGCCGGCGAGGACGGCGTCGACCCACCGCGGCACGGCGAGGCATTCGGTGAGCAGCGGACGGAGCTGCTCGGCCGGTGCGGAGTTGAACCCTTGCAGATCGGTCACCAGGGCTCCCTTTTTCTGTATCGCGGAAACGCATTTCCGCCATGAGGGACGGTACGAGCGCCCTCCGAGCGTGTCAACAGTCTTGCGCCGGTCCGCGAACCCTGCCTACTCTCTCGGTGCACGGAAGATAGCTTCCGCATTGTGGAAGGAAGCCGAGAGATGCGGTACGACGTCAACCTGTCGATCCTGTTCACCGAACTGCCGGTGCTGGAGCGGCCCGCCGTCGCGAAGAAGGCCGGGTTCGACGCGGTCGAGTTCTGGTGGCCGTTCGCCGAGGCCGTGCCCGCGACGGGCGAGGTCGAGGCGTTCGAGGCGGCGGTCCGGGACGCGGGCGTGCGCCTGGTGGGCCTGAACTTCTTCGCGGGCGACATGCCCGCAGGCGACCGCGGCCTGGTGGCGTGGCCCGGCCGCGAGGCCGAGTTCCGGGCGAACGTGGAGATCGCGGCGGGCCTCGCCGACCGCCTCGGCTGCCGCACGTTCAACGCGCTGCACGGCAGCTTCCCGACCACACCGGCGGCGTTGGAGAACCTCCGCTACGCCGCCGACGTGGCCGCCGAGATCGGCGCGACCGTGGTCGTGGAACCCCTCTCGGCCGCACCGGACTACCCGCTGCGCACGGCCGCCGACGCGCTGGCCGTGCTCGACGCGGCGGGCCGCGACAACCTCGCGCTGCTCGCCGACCTCTACCACCTCGCCGTCAACGGCGACGACCTCGACGCCCTCACCGCGCACGTCGACCGCATCGGGCACGTGCAGATCGCCGACGCGCCCGGTCGCGGCGAGCCCGGCACCGGGGACCTCGACCTGACCGGGCTGCTCGCGAAGCTCGAAGCCGGCGGCTACCAGGGCTTCGTCGGCCTGGAGTACAAGGCGACGGTCTTCCGCGACGGCGTCCCCGACTTCGACTGGCTGTTCGGACCTAAGGACAACACATGAGCGAGCTTGCGAGCGAATCATCGAACACAGTGCTTTGTGCTCTTGATCCGGCGAGCGTCAGCGAGGCGGTGTCATGAGCAGGATCGGATTCATCGGGCTGGGCATCATGGGCACGCCCATGGCCGGCCACCTCGTCGCCGCCGGCCACGACGTGACGGGCTTCGACCTCAACCCCGACGCCCTGGCCAAGCTCACCGCGGCCGGCGGCACGGCGGCCTCCGACGTGACCGCGGCGGCCCGCGGCGCGGACGTCGTCATCACCATGCTGCCCAACCACCCGCAGGTGGAGGACGTCGTCCTGGGCACCGTGCTGGACGTGGTCGCCGAAGGCACGCTCCTGATCGACATGAGCACCATCCGCCCCGAGACCTCCCTCGCGATCGCCGAGGCCGCCGCGAAGAAGGGCGTGCGGGTGCTGGACGCCCCGGTGTCCGGCGGCGAGACCGGCGCCAAGCAGGCCACGCTGTCGATCATGGTCGGCGGTGAGGAGGCGGACTTCACCGCGGCCCGGCCGATCTTCGACGCGCTGGGCAAGACCGTCGTGCACGTGGGTCCGCACGGCGCGGGCCAGGTGGTGAAGGCGGCCAACCAGCTCATGGTCGGCGGCATCTACGCGCTGGTCGCGGAGGCGATCGTGCTGCTGGAGGCGTCCGGTGTGGACGCCAAGGCCGGTCTGGACGTGCTCGCCGGCGGCCTGGCCGCGAACCGCATCCTGGACCTCAAGCGGGAGACCATGATCGCCCGCGAGTTCCAGCCGGGCTTCCGGATCGACCTGCACCACAAGGACATGGGCATCGCGCTGGCCGCCGCCCGGCAGGTCGACGTGGCGCTGCCCGTCACGGGCGTCATCGCCCAGCTCATCGCGTCCGCGCGCGCCCAGGGCTACGGCGACCTGGACCACTCGGCGCTGCTCAAGGTCATCGAGAACTTCGCAGGGAGGGCCTGATGGCCAAGGTTCCCGTCATGCAGGCGGTCGTCGACGTCCTCAAGTCCGAGGGCATCGACACCGTGTTCGGCTGCCCCGGCGCGGCCATCCTGCCGCTGTACAAGGCGCTGGAGACGGACGGCACGATCGAGCACCTGATCGTCCGCCACGAAGAAGGTGCCACGCACATGGCCGACGGGTGGTCCCGCACCACCGGCAACGTCGGCGTCGCCATCGGCACCTCCGGCCCGGCCGGCACGAACATGATCACCGGCCTGTACACCGCGCAGGCCGACTCCGTCCCGATCCTGTGCATCACCGGCCAGGCGGCCACCTCGAAGCTGCACCAGGAGGCGTTCCAGGCGGTCGACATCGTGGCCATCGCCGCGCCGGTCACCAAGTGGGCGGTGCAGGTCAAGGAGGCCGCGCAGGCGCCGTGGATCTTCCGCGAGGCCTTCCGGATCGCCCGCTCCGGGCGGCCCGGCCCGGTCCTCATCGACCTGCCGATCGACGTGCAGAAGCAGGACATCGAGTGGGACGCGTCCATCGACGCCCCGCTCCCGGTCGCCAAGCCCGAACCGCACCCGGCGCGCGTCGAGCGGGCGCTGGACATGCTGCTGGCCGCCGAGCGCCCGCTGCTGCTCGCGGGCGGCGGCGTGATCCTGGCCGAGGCGGGGGAGGAGCTGCGGGCGCTGGCCGAGCACCTCCAGGTCCCGGTCCAGGCCACGCTGATGGGCAAGGGCGCGATCGACGAGGACCACCCGCTGTACGCGGGCATGACCGGCATCCAGACCTCCCAGCGCTACGGCAACGCCTCGTTCCTGGAGTCGGACCTGGTGCTGGCGCTGGGCGCGCGGTTCGGCGACCGGCACACCGGCGACCTCGCCACCTACCGGGGTGACCGCAAGTTCATCCACGTGGACGTCGAGCCGACCCAGATCGGCAAGGTGTTCGGGCCGGACCTGGGTGTCGTCGCGGACGTGAAGCTGTTCCTGCAAGCGCTGCTCAAGCTGGCTCGCGAGCGTGCGGCGGCGGAGCCCAACGCGTGGACCGAGCGGTGCGCCGAGCTGAAGCGGACGTTGTTGCGGCGCGAGGACTTCGACACCGTTCCCGTGAAGGCGCCCCGGGTCTTCAAGGAGATCAACGAGTTCTACGGGCCGGACACGTACTTCGTCACCGCCATCGGGCTCTACCAGATCTGGTCGGGCCAGCACCAGAAGGCGCACAAGCCGCGGCACTACCAGGTGTGCGGCCAGGCAGGTCCCCTCGGCTGGGAGATCCCCGCGGCGATCGGCGTGAAGAAGGCGCTCAAGACCACCGAGCCGGACGCGGAGGTCGTCGGCATCGTCGGCGACTACTCGTTCCAGTTCCTGGTCGAGGAGCTGGCCGTGGGCGCGCAGTACGACGTCCCGTTCGTGCTGATCATGCTGAACAACGAGTACCTGGGCCTGATCCGGATGGCCGAGGACCACGGCGGCTACGACATGAAGTACGAGGTGGACATCCACTACGACACCAACGGCTCGGACAACGTCAAGATCATGGAGGCCTACGGCTGCTCCGGCACCCGGGTCACCGAGCCGGGCCGCATCCGGGAGTCGCTGGAGTGGGCCCGCAAGGAGGCCGAGCGCACCAGCCGCCCGGTCCTGGTCGAGATCATGATCGAGCGCGAGGGCAACACCGCCAACGGCACGTCCATCGCGGCGATGCGCGAGTACGAGCCGCTGCCCTGATGAGCCACGTGGTCGTCGCGCCCGACAAGTTCAAGGGAACGCTGTCCGCCCCGCGGGTCGCCGCCGCGGTCGAGCGCGGCCTGCGGGAGGCGGTCCCGGGCTTGGCGGTGCGCAGCCTGCCGGTGGCCGACGGCGGTGACGGCACGGTCGACGCCGCCGTCGCCGCCGGCTTCCTGCGGGTCGGTCGGTGGGTGACCGGCCCGGTGGGCAAGCCGGTGGCGGCGAGCTTCGCCGTGCGCGGCGCGACCGCCGTGGTGGAGGTGGCGTCGGCGTCGGGGCTGGCCCTGCTCGACGAGCCGGCCCCGTTGACCGCGACCAGCAGGGGTGTGGGGGAGCTGCTGGTCAGCGCGCTGGACTCGGGTGTGCGGCGGATCGTGCT
Organism: Saccharothrix sp.; assembly: GCF_031180885.1. GTDB lineage: Bacteria > Actinomycetota > Actinomycetes > Mycobacteriales > Pseudonocardiaceae > Actinosynnema. The sequence goes on along the minus strand of NZ_JAPSLK010000020.1, from coordinate 28,471 downwards.
CGGGGTCGGCGGCAGCGCGTGCACGGACGGCGGACGGGGGATGCTCGACGCCATCGGCGACCGGGTCGGCGACTTCGCCGACGTGGAGTTGGTGCTGGCCAGCGACGTGGACAACCCGTTGCTGGGGCCGTCCGGCGCGGCGGCGGTGTACGGGCCGCAGAAGGGGGCCACGCCCGAGCAGGTCGAGGTGCTGGAGGAGCGGTTGGCGGCGTTCGCGCGCGAGGTCGGACCCGAGTTCGTCGACGTCCCGGGCGCGGGTGCGGCCGGCGGCATCGGGTTCGCCGCGCTGGCCGTGCTGGGCGCGACCCGCCGACCCGGCATCGAGGTGGTGCTGGAGCTGGTGGGGTTCGCCGAGGCCGTCGAAGGCGCCCGGTTGGTGGTCACCGGCGAGGGCTCGCTGGACGCCCAGACCCGCCACGGCAAGGCCCCTGCGGGGGTGGCGGCGGCGGCCGGGTCCGTGCCCGCGGTCGCCGTCGCCGGCCGCACCTCCGTCGACCCCGCCGAGCTGGGCCTGCGCGGCGCGTACGCCCTGCTGGACGTCGAGCCCGACCTGACCCGCTGCCTGGCCGAGCCGGAACCGCTGCTGGAGCGGCTGGCCGGTCGCATCGCCGCCGACTGGCTGGGAGAGTGACCCGCATGGACCTGGTGTTCCGCGCGAGCAGGGTGATCACGCCGCAGGGCGAGCGGGCGGCCGACGTCGGCGTCCGGGGCGGCCGGATCGCGGCCGTCACCGGGCCGGACGAGCTGTCCGGCGACCGGGTGGTGGAGTTGGCCGACGACGAGGTGCTGCTGCCCGGCCTGGTCGACACGCACGTCCACGTCAACGACCCGGGGCGCAGCGAGTGGGAGGGGTTCCCGACCGCGACCCGCGCGGCGGCGGCCGGCGGCGTGACGACCATCGTCGACATGCCGCTCAACAGCCTCCCGCCGACCACGTCGGTGGAGGCGTTGCAGGTCAAGCGCAAGACCGCCGACGGGAACGTGCACGTGGACGTGGGTTTCTGGGGCGGGATCGTGCCGGGCAACCGCGCCGATCTGGTGCCGCTGCACGAGGCGGGGGTGTTCGGGTTCAAGTGCTTCCTGATCCACTCCGGCGTGGACGAGTTCCCGCACGTCGAGGACGACGAGCTGCGGGCGGCGCTGCGCGAGCTGCGGACCGTGGACGCGCTGACGATCGTGCACGCCGAGCACCCCGGCCACGTGACCGAGTCCGGTCCCGGCTACCGCGACTTCCTGGCGTCCCGGCCGCACCACGCCGAGGGGCAGGCGATCAGCGGCCTGATCGAGGCGGCCCGGGAGACCGACGCCCGCGTGCACGTGCTGCACCTGTCCAGCGGTGAAGCGCTGCCCGCACTGCGCTCGGCGCGTTCCGAGGGCGTGCGCCTGACGGCCGAGACGTGCCCGCACTACCTGACGTTCATCGCGGAGGAGATCGGCGACCGGGCCACGCACTTCAAGTGCTGCCCGCCGATCCGGGACGCGGCCAACCGCGAACTGCTGTGGCGGGGCCTCGCGGACGGTCTGGTCGACCTCGTGGTCAGCGACCACTCGCCGTGCACACCGGAGTTGAAGGAGGGCGACTTCGCGACCGCGTGGGGCGGGATCGCGAGCCTCCAACTGGGCCTGCCCGCGGTGTGGACGCAGGCCCGGCAGCGCGGCCACGCCCTGACCGACGTGGTCCGCTGGATGGCCTCCGCCCCGGCCGAACTGGTCGGCCTGACCCGCAAGGGCGCGATCGAACCCGGGCGGGACGCCGACTTCGCCGTGTTCGCGCCGGACGACGCCTTCGTCGTGGACCGCGCGAAGTTGCGCCACCGCAACCCCGTGACGCCCTACCACGGCCGCCCGCTGGCGGGCGTCGTGCGGCAGACCTGGTTGCGTGGCAACGGGATCACCGGAGACCGGCCGACCGGCCGGCTGCTGAGCAGAGGAGACGCATGACACCCACCTGGACCCGGCTGCCCGACCTGGCTTCCCGCGCGGTCGGCGGGAGCGTGGTGTGGGCCAACGACGAGCTGTTCGCCGAGCGGGAGAACCTGATCACCCCGGCGGAGGCCGAGTACCGGCCCCACACGTTCGGCCACAAGGGACAGGTCTACGACGGGTGGGAGACCCGGCGGCGTCGGGAACCGGGTTCGGACAGCGCGGTGATCAGGCTCGGCATGCCCGGCGTGGTGCGCGGGATCGTGGTGGACACGGCGTGGTTCAAGGGCAACTACCCGCCGTTCGCGAGCGTCGAGGGCACGCACGCCGTGGGCTACCCCAGCCCGGAGGAGCTGACCGACTGGGAGCCGCTGGTGCCCAAGTCGCCGCTGGGCGGGGACCAGAAGCACTACTTCGACGTGGACGTCGAGCGCCGCTACACCCACGTCCGCCTGACCATCCACCCCGACGGCGGCGTGGCCCGGCTCCGCGTCTTCGGCACCCCGGTGCCCGACCCGAACCTGATCGTCCCCGGCGCTCTCGACCTGGCCGCGCTGGAGAACGGGGCCGCGATCGCCGGGTGCAGCAACGACTTCTTCGGCCGCCCCGGCAACCTCATCTCACCCGGCAACGCCGCCTCGATGGGCGAGGGCTGGGAGACCGCCCGCCGCCGCGAGGAGGGCAACGAGTGGGTGGAGGTCGCCCTGGCCGCGCCCGGCGTCGTCCACCTGGCGGAGCTGGACACCACCCACTTCAAGGGCAACGCCCCGGGCTGGGCGTCCGTGCGCGGCCGGGACGTCCGCAAGGACCCCGACGACTGGTTCGACCTCGTCCCGCACACCCGCCTGCAACCCGACACCCGGCACCGCTTCCGGGTGGAGGGGCCGGAAGCCACGCACGCCCGCCTCGACATCCACCCGGACGGCGGCATGGCCCGGATGCGGCTGTTCGGCTCGCTCACCGACGCGGGCCTCGACCAGCTCACCGCCCGGTACGACGAACTCACCCGGTAGTGCGCGGTTGTCAGCCTTCGGGCTGACGTCGTCTGCGACTTCAGTCGGTTGTGCGCCAGTTCACGCCCCTGGAAGCCTGCGATCACCCCAAAGGGTGACTGAACGGTGACAGGAACTAGGGAGGAACCTGTGCGACCGATCTTCCGAGCGCTGGGCGGTGTCGGTGCCGCGGTGGCGCTCGTCGCCGGCACCGCTTCGGTCGCGTCCGCGGACCCCGCGGACGCGACCCCGCTCGACGCCGACCTTCAGGCGCTCGCCGCGCCCATCGACTGGAAACCGTGCGCCGAGCTGCCCGAGGTGGAGTGCGGCACGCTCAAGCTGCCGATCGACTGGGCGAACCCGCGCGGCGAGAAGTTCGACCTCGCCGTGGCGCGGCGCAACGCCCTCGACCCCGCCAAGCGGATCGGGGCCATGGTGATCAACCCGGGCGGTCCCGGCGGGTCCGGCGTGAACTTCGCGCTGGGCGCCGACCGGTACTTCAGCAAGGACGTGCAGGACCGCTTCGACATCGTCGGGTTCGACCCGCGCGGTGTGGCCCGCAGCGCGCCGGTGAAGTGCTCGCTGGAACTGCTGGAGAAGCCGGTCTCGTACTACCCGGCGAACCAGGCCGAGTTCGAGGCGCTCGCCCAGTACAACCGCGACCTCGCCGCCGACTGCCGCAAGCACTCGGGTCCGATCTACGACCACGCGGACACCATCGCGGTCACCAACGACATCGACGCCCTGCGCCGGGCGCTCGGCGAGCGCAAGATCAACTACTACGGCGTCTCGTACGGCACGCTGATCGGCCAGCAGTACGCCGAGCGCTACGGCCGCAACATCCGCGCCATGGTCATCGACTCGAACATGGACCACAGCCTGGGGACCTGGCGGTTCAACGAGACCGAGGCGGTGGCGGCGGAGGACGCGTTCACCGAGTTCGTGAAGTGGTGCGAGCGGACCACGTCCTGCGCCCTGCACGGCCGTGACGTCGCCGAGTTCTGGGACGACCTGCTGGCCCGCGCCGACCGCGGCGAGATCACCGCCCCCGGCGACCCGACCCGGAAGATCCCGGCCGACCTGATCATCAGCAACGCGTTCGGCGCGTTCTACGGCCCGGACTGGGCGCAGCTCGCGGAGTGGCTGCTGGCCCTGTCCGAGGGCGGTGCGACCACGACCGCGTTCGCCGCCGAGCCGCAGACGGCCGCCAACCCGTTCCCGGCGGTGTTCTGCCAGGACTGGGCGATGCGCGTGAAGGACTACCGCGAGATGGCGGCGCTGGACCGCCGGGCGAACCAGTTGGCGCCGCACATGCGCGGTTCCTCCCTGGGGCACTACGCGATCGCCGGCTGCGTCGGCCTGCCGGAGAAGGTCAACAACCCGCAGCACCGCCTGCGGATCAAGCACGCGCCGAAGATCCTCATGATGAACGCGCTGCACGACCCGGCGACCGGCTACGAGTGGGCCGTCAACGCCCACCGGCAGAGCCGCGACACCACGGTCCTGCTCACCTACGAGGGCTGGGGCCACGGCGTGTACGACCGCAGCGCCTGCACGCAGGGTGCGACGGACAAGTACCTGATCGACCTGAAGGTCCCGCGCGACGGCACCCGCTGCGCGGCGGTCGAACCGCAGGCGTCCCTGACCACGGCGGAGGCCGGTCCGGGCAAGCGCCCGGCGGGCCCGAAGCCCGGCCTGCCCGGCTGGCTCGGCTGATTCCTTGATCCGAACGGGCCGCCCTTCTTCGTCGGAGGGGCGGCCCGTTCAGCGCTTCCGGCCGAAGGCGTAGAGCACTTCGGGGTTCAACAGGCGCTCGCGGTCGACGCCCGCCAAAGCCGTCCGGTACCGGTCGTGGAAGTCCCGCACCTGCTCGGCGGTGAGCGCGGCGACCTCGTCGTGGTGCGGCCCGTTCGTGTGCGCCTCCCACGCGTGCGCGACGTCGTCCTCGGAGAACGCCACCGTCTCCACCACTACGTCCGCGGGCTCGAAACCGGCGTCGCTCAACGCCTGCGCGCACTTCTCCGGCGTGCCCAGCGGGGCGGCGGGGTCCGCGAGGACCAGCCCGTAGTCGCGCGCCAACGCCCGGAACACCCCCGCGGCGAGCGGGAAGCCCTCCCGCATCGTGGAGAACCCGACGAGCCCGCCCGGCGCCAGCACCCGGTGCCACTCCTCCAGAGCCGGCGCGACCGCCATGTAGAGCAGCCCGGCGGAGCACAGGACGACGTCGAACGACCCGTCCGCGACCCCGGTCAACGCGGTGGCGTCGGCCTGTACGAACTCCACATTCGCCGCCCCCCGCGCTTTGGCGAGCATCCCCGCCGAAACGTCCACCCCCACCACCGACCCGCGCGGCCCGACGCGGTCGGCGGCGGCACGCGCGGCCATCCCGGTACCGGTAGCCGCGTCCAGCACCCGCGCCCCCTCGACGAGCCCGGCCAACGCCACGAGCCGCTCGGCGTACCGCACGTGCCAGGTGTGCTTGTCGTAGTTCTCCGCCCGCTTGTCGAACACGGCGGCCACCCCACCGTCCGTCACCACTCGCTCCCACCCCCTCCGTCGCAACCACTCTAAGAGTGACCGGCGGCTCCACGGTCCGTCACGCCGCACAGCCGCGCCGCCCGTGTTGGTTGCCGTCGAAAACTCTTCCTTCAAGCGTGTGAAACGTGCCCGTAACACCAGCCCCCGGACAGTTCACCCGCGTGAAACCTGACACGTGTCCGCGCGAAACAGGACGTACCGATGCTCCTCCGCAACCGACGTGCAGTGGAGGTCGACGTGGATACAGGGGACACCGCCTGGTTGCTCACCAGCTCCGCCCTGGTGCTGTTGATGACCCCCGGACTTGCCTTCTTCTACGGGGGCATGGTCCGGTCCAAGAGTGTGCTCAACATGATGATGATGAGCCTGGGCGCGATCGGCGTGGTCGGTGTGCTCTGGGTGCTGGTCGGCTATTCCACCGCGTTCGGCACCGACGTCGGCGCCGGCCTGCTGGGCAAGCCGTTCGAGTTCTTCGGCCTGGACGGGCTGCTGGGCAAGGAGGCCCTGTCGGGCACCGTGCCGGCCACCGTCTTCGTCGCCTTCCAGGCGATGTTCGCGATCATCACCGTCGCCCTGATCTCGGGCGCGATCGCGGACCGCGCCCGGTTCGGCCCGTGGCTGCTGTTCGCGGGCCTGTGGGCGCTGGTCGTGTACTTCCCGGTCGCGCACTGGGTGTTCGACTTCGACGGCAAGGACGCCAACGGCAACGTCGTCGACCCGGGCGGCTGGATCGCCAACAAGCTCCTCGCCATCGACTTCGCGGGCGGCACGGCCGTCCACATCAACGCCGGCGCGGCGGGCCTGGCCCTGGCGATCGTGCTGGGCAAGCGGGTCGGCTGGCCCAAGGACCGGATGAAGCCGCACAGCCTGCCGCTGGTCGTGCTGGGCGCCGGTCTGCTGTGGTTCGGCTGGTTCGGGTTCAACGCGGGCTCCGCCCTGGCCGCGAACACCACCGCGGGCGTCACCTTCGTCAACACCCTGGTCGCCACCTCCGCCGCGATGCTGGCCTGGCTCGTGGTCGAGCGCGTCCGCGACGGCAACGCCACCACGCTGGGCGCGGCCTCGGGCATCGTCGCCGGCCTGGTCGCGATCACCCCGGCCTGCTCAGCGGTCACCCCGCTGGGCGCGATCGCGATCGGCGCGATCACCGGCGCGCTGTGCGCCCTGGCGGTCAGCCTGAAGTACCGCTTCGGCTTCGACGACTCGCTCGACGTGGTCGGCGTGCACCTGGTGGGCGGCCTGTCCGGCACCATCCTGATCGGCTTCTTCGCCAGCTCCGCCGCCCCGGCGGGCATCAACGGCCTCTTCTACGGCGGCGGTGTCGACCAGCTCTGGCGGCAGGCCGTGGGCGCGCTGGCCGTGCTCGCGTACTCCTTCGTCCTGAGCCTCGTCCTGGGCTACCTGGTGAAGCTGACCGTCGGCTTCCGCGCCGACGAGGAGTCCGAGGTCGGCGGCATCGACGAGGCCGAGCACGCGGAGACCGCGTACGAGTTCGGCAGCGGCCTCGGTTCGCGTGGCAACACCAAGCCGAGTGTCGCCGCCGGCGCCACCGCGGTCCTTGAGGGGAGCAACAAGTCATGAAGCTGGTCACCGCCATCATCAAGCCGTTCACGCTGGACGACGTGAAGGCGTCGCTGGAGCAGCTGGGCGTGCTGGGCATGACCGTCAGCGAGGTCCAGGGCTACGGCCGCCAGAAGGGCCACACCGAGGTCTACCGGGGCGCCGAGTACGCCGTGGACTTCGTGCCCAAGCTGCGGGTCGAGGTGCTGATCGACGACGCCGCGGTCGACAAGGTGCTGGACGCGGTGGTCGAGGCCGCCCGCACCGGCAAGATCGGCGACGGGAAGGTCTGGGTGACCCCGGTCGACACGGTCATCCGGGTCCGGACCGGGGAGCGCGGTACCGACGCTCTGTAGAGATGGGGGACGGCCGTATGGACAACGCCGAGGCGGCCGTCGTCACGGCTGACGACCTGGTGCGAGCGAGGGACCGCCTGCTCGCGCCAGGTCGGCGCCGTCTGACGGGGGAGTCGTTGCGCGAGGCGCTGGTGGACCTGCACGAGTTCTGGCTCACCGCGCACGCCTCGCAGGCTGGAGTCGGTGGACCGGGCAGCGGGCTGGCCCTGGTCGCCGTGGGGGGACTGGGCCGGCGCGAGCTGGTGCCCTACTCGGACCTCGACCTGCTCCTGGTGCACAACGGGCACAAGGGCGTGGACGAGGTCGCGGAGAAGCTCTGGTACCCGCTGTGGAACTCGGGGATCGGGCTGGACCACTCGGTGCGCACGGTCGGCGAGGCGCTGCGCGTCGCCGCCGGTGACCTGCGCACCGCGTTGGGGTTGTTGGACATCCGGCACATCGCCGGGGACGCCGACATCAGCACCCGGCTCGCGGACAGCGCGCGCCAGGCGTGGCGGTCGGGCGTGCGGACCCGGCTGGACGAGATGGCCGAGTCGGCGCAACGGCGGTGGGCGCGCAGCGGCGAGATCGCGCACCGCGTGGAGCCGGACCTCAAGCACGGCCGGGGCGGGCTGCGGGACGTGACGCTGCTGGACGCGCTGTCCGCCGCGCAGCTGACCGACCGGCCGTCGGCGGAGGTGAACGAGGCCCGCAAGCTGCTGCTGGACGTGCGCACCGAGCTGCGCCGGGTGGCCCGCAAGCCGCGGGACGTGCTGCGCGCCCAGGACGGTGACGAGGTCGCCGCCGCGCTGGGCCTGGCGGACCGGTTCCAGCTGGCGCGGGCGATGTCGTCGGCGGCTCGCACGATCGTGTACGCGGTGGACGTGGCCATGCGGACGGCTCGCGCGGCCGTGCCCAAGCGGGGCTTGGGCGTGTTCGCGCGCTCCCCGCTACGCCGCCAACCCGCCCGCCGTCCGCTGGACGAAGGGGTCGTGCTGCACGGCACCGAGGTCGCGCTGGCCCGGGACGCCGTGCCCAGCCGGGACCCGGCGCTGCTGCTGCGCGTGGCCACCGCCGCCGCCCGCAGCAAGCACCCGATCGCGGCGGGCACCCTGGCCAAGCTCGCCGACTCCGCGCCCGAGCTGCGCCAGCCGTGGCCGCGCGAAGCCCGGGAGGAGTTGCTGGCCTTGCTGGGCAGCGGAAGCGGCCTGATCGACGTGGTCGAGGCCCTGGACCGCACCGGGTTGTGGGGCCGGCTCTTCCCCGAGTGGGGCGCGGTCCGCGACCTGCCGCCGCGCGACGCCGCGCACGTCTGGACCGTGGACCGGCACCTGGTGCAGGCGACCGCGCACGCCGCGCGCCTGGTCACCACGGTGTCCCGCCCGGACCTGCTGCTGCTCGGCGCGCTGCTGCACGACATCGGCAAGGGCCGCCAGCAGGACCACTCCGAGGTCGGCGCGGCCCTGACCACCCAGGTCGCCGAACGCCTGGGCCTGTGGCCGCAGGACGTCGCCACGCTCACCGCGCTGGTCCGCCACCACCTGCTGCTGCCGCACACCGCGACCCGCCGGGACGTGGAGGACGAGGCCACCGTGCGCCGGGTCGTGGACACCCTCGGCGGCGACCCGGTGCTGCTGGAACTGCTGCACGCGCTGGCCGAGTCCGACGCGATCGCCACCGGCCCGGGCGTGTGGTCGGACTGGAAGGCGTCCCTGGTCGGCGACCTGGTGGCGCGCTGCCGGGCGGCGATGGCGGGCGACCCGCTGCCCAAGCCGGAGCCGTTGGACCAGCGCCAGCAGGACCTGGCGGCGGCCGTGCTGGAGTCCGGGAAGCCGGACGTGCTCATCGATCCCGGCGACCACGCGGCCACCGTGACCGTGGTGGCCAAGGACCGTCCCGGCCTGTTGTCGCGGGCGGCGGGCGTGCTGGCGTTGAACTCGCTGGAGGTCCACTCGGCGGTCCTCGGTTCGCATGAGGGTGCGGCGGTGGACGTGTTCACCGTGTCCCCGAGGTTCGGGTCGCTGCCCGACGTGACCCTGTTGCGCGAGCAGTTGACGCGTGCGGTCGACGGATCGCTTGCCCTGGCGGACAAACTGGCCGCCAAGGAACGCGACTACGGCGGCCCGCCGCAGGACCCGCCCCCGCCGAAGGTGCTGTGGTTCGACGACGAGTCCACCGGCTCGGTCGTGCTGGAGCTGCGCGCGGCGGACCGGATCGGCCTGCTGCACCACGTGGCCGACGCGCTGGAGCAGTCCGGTGTGGACGTCGTGTGGGCGCGGGTGTCCACTTTGGGCTCGACGGTCGTGGATTCCTTCGCCATCACCACTTCCGGGGTCCTGGACGCGGGCCGGCGCAAGAAGATCGAACGCGCCGTCCTGGTAGCTGCCCGCTGAGGGAATGCGTAGGTCTACGCACAACCGATCGGGGGTGCTCACGCTGCCCGCGCCCGTCGCCGCCCGGCAGGCTTTGACCCGTGACGCGGGGCCGCCAGGTACCGGGCGGTGAGGAGCGTCACCGGCGAAAAGGCCCGGGGGCGGTCCGTTCGAGGGGTGCAGACCGCCTCCGGGTTCTGCCGGGAACTCGGAGGCGTCCGAAACGTCTCTTTAGTATGGAAGCGATGACCGCCGTCGCCGTGGCACCCCGATCCCTGGTCGTGCTCGCGGGCCTGCCCGGGGCGGGCAAGACGACCATGCTCGCCGATGTCGACACCGGAGGCGCGGCAGCCGTCGTGCTGGACTCCGACCAGGTCCGCGGCTACCTCCGCAGCGTGCTCCCCGACTCCGTCCCCTACCGCTTCTACCGGCCGGTGGTGCACTTGGTGCACCGCCTGCGCATCCTCTGGTTCGCCCTGTTCACCTCCGGACTGCTCCTGGTCCACGAACCCTCCACCCGTCCCACCACCCGCGCCGGCCTGGTTGCGGTCGGCCTGGTGAGCGCCCGACCCCGGCACTTCCTGTGGCTCGACGCGACCGCCGAACAGGCGTTGTCCGGGCAGGTCCGCCGCGGCCGGCTGATCCGCTCGCGGTCGTTCACCCGGCACGTCAAGCGGGCCGCCCGGCTGCGCCGCCGGTTCGCCGAGGGGCGCGCCCCACGGGGCTGGCAGGCGATGACCCTGCTGTCCCGCGGCGACCGCCTGAGGCTGGCCGTGACCTGAGACCGGCTACCCTGGCGGGTGGTCATATGGTCCGACGACGTGCGAGGTCTGACGGCATCGTGTTCAACACCCTTTCCGACCGGCTCACCTCGGTCCTGAACAACCTGCGCGGCAAGGGGCGGCTGTCCGACGCCGACATCGACGCCACCGCGCGGGAGATCCGGGTGGCGTTGCTGGAGGCCGACGTCGCGCTGCCCGTCGTGCGGACCTTCATCGCCAAGGTCAAGGAGCGCGCCAAGGGCGCGGAGGTCTCCCAGGCGCTCAACCCGGCCCAGCAGGTCGTCAAGATCGTCAACGAGGAACTGATCAACATCCTCGGCGGCGAGACCCGGCGGCTCAACCTGGCCAAGAACCCGCCGTCGGTGATCATGCTCGCCGGTCTCCAGGGCGCCGGCAAGACGACGCTCGCGGGCAAGCTGGCCAAGTGGCTGCGTGGCCAGGGCCACACGCCGATGCTGGTCGCCTGCGACCTCCAGCGGCCCAACGCGGTGACCCAGCTCCAGGTCGTCGGCGAGCGCGCCGGGGTGCCGGTGTTCGCGCCCGAGCCGGGCAACGGCGTGGGCGACCCGGTGGACGTGGCGCGCCGCGGCATCGAGGAGGCCAAGCGGGCCCAGCACGACATCGTGCTGGTCGACACCGCGGGTCGCCTCGGTGTGGACGAGGAGATGATGCGCCAGGCGATCGACATCCGCGCCGCCGTGCAGCCCGACGAGGTGCTGTTCGTGGTCGACGCGATGATCGGTCAGGACGCGGTGAACACCGCGACCGCGTTCCGCGACGGCGTCGGCTTCACCGGCGTGGTGCTGACCAAGCTCGACGGCGACGCCCGCGGTGGTGCCGCGCTGAGCGTCCGCGAGGTGACCGGGCAGCCGATCCTGTTCGCGTCCAACGGCGAGAAGCTGGAGGACTTCGACGTCTTCCACCCCGACCGGATGGCGTCGCGGATCCTGGGCATGGGCGACATGCTCACCCTGATCGAGCAGGCCGAGCAGGCGTTCGACGCGGAGCAGGCCGAGGCCGCCGCGGTGAAGATGGGGTCCGGCCAGCTCACGCTGGAGGACTTCCTGGAGCAGATGCTCACCCTGCGCAAGATGGGCCCGATCGCGAACCTGCTGGGCATGCTGCCCGGCGCGGGCCAGATGAAGGACCAGCTCGCCAACCTCGACGAGAAGCACCTGGACCGCGTGCAGGCGATCATCCGCGGCATGACCCCGGCCGAGCGCGAGGACCCGAAGATCATCAACGCGTCCCGCCGGCTGCGCATCGCCAACGGGTCGGGCGTCCGGGTCAGCGACGTGAACGACCTGGTCAACCGGTTCTTCGAAGCCCGCAAGATGATGTCGCAGATGGCCGGCCGGTTCGGCCTGCCCGGGTCGCGGCCCAAGGGCGGCAAGGGCAAGAAGGGGAAGAAGGGCAAGAAGGGGCGCGGGCCGACGCAGCCGAAGGTCCGCGGCGGCTTCCCGGGCATGCCCGGCATGCTCCCCGGCGGCCTGCCGCCCGGCATGGGCCAGCTCCCGCCCGGTCTCGACGGCGGTCTCAACGACCTGCCGCCCGGCTTCGACCCGACCAAGTTCAAGTTCCCGAAGTGACCGGCCTGCACCTGCGCGGCGTCGTCCTCCCCGACGGGGACGAGCCGCGCGACCTGTGGGTGGTCAACGGGAGGGTGCGCACGCGCCCGGTGCCCGGCGCGCGGACCGTCGTGGACGGCGGCTACCTCGTGCCGGGCCTGGTCGACGCGCACTGCCACGTCGGCCTGGGCTCGCACGGGGCCGTCGACCTCCCGGAAGCGGTCGACCAGGCGCTGCTCGACCGCGACGCCGGCACCCTGCTGATCCGGGACTGCGGCTCCCCGCTGGACACCCGTCCGCTGCAGGAGCGCCTGGACCTGCCGAGGATCATCCGCGCGGGCCGGCACATCGCGCGCCCCAAGCGGTACATCAAGTACATCGGCGTGGAGCTGGAGGACGAGCGCGACCTGCCCGCGGCCGTGGCCGAGCAGGCGGCGCAGGGCGACGGCTGGGTGAAGCTGGTCGGCGACTGGATCGACCGGTCCACCGGCGACCTGGCCCCGCTGTGGTCGGACGACGTGCTGGCCGAGGCCATCAAGGTCGCGCACGAGGCGAAGGCCCGGGTGACCGCCCACGTGTTCGGCGGCGAGGCCCTGCCCGGCCTGCTCGCGGCGGGCATCGACTGCATCGAGCACGGCACCGGCCTGGACGACGACACCATCGCCGCGATGGCCACCGCCGGCACCGCCCTGGTGCCGACCCTGATCAACATCGAGAACTTCCCCGGCATCGCCGACTCGGGCGCGGCGAAGTTCCCGAAGTACGCGGCCCACATGCGGCACCTCTACGCGCGCAACAAGGCCACGATCGCTTCGGCGATCGAAGCCGGCGTGCCGGTGTACGCGGGCACGGACGCGGGCGGCGGCATCCGCCACGGCCGGATCGTGGACGAGATCGCCGCGCTGCACGCGGTGGGCCTGAGCCGGGAGAACGCCCTGGCGTCGGCGTCGTGGGCCGCGCGCGAGTGGCTGGGCTTCCCGTCGTTGACGGAAGGCGCGGCGGCGGACGTGGTCGTCTACGAGACCGACCCCCGGGTCGACCTGGAGGCCCTGCGGCACCCGAAGCTCGTGATGCTGCGGGGTCGCATCCACTGAGCGTGCGGCCGTCAGGGTGATCTTGAGCCCTGCACAGGGTCCGTTCAGCCGGTGCCGCTACGTTCGGACGAGTGGCGGAACGGCAGGACACCGGGCGGGCGCATTGGGGCTTCCTCGCGCTGTTCGCCGGACTCGGCGGCTACCACCTGGCGACCCTGGTCTTCACCGCGGTCACCGCCGACCGGTTCGCCGAGGTCGACGTCACCGACCCGCCCGTGCTGGGCCCGCTGCTGCTCCTGGTGTTCCTGCCCAACGTCCTGCTCGGCCTCGGCCCCGTCGTCGTCTCCCGGTGGCGTGGTGACGGTCCGGAGCGGGACTTCGGGCTCGTCCCCCGGGCGCGTGACATCAAGGTGGGTTTGGCCTGTGGCGGGTTGTCGCTGTTGTTCGCGTGGGTACTCGGGGTCGTGCTGCTCCGCATCAACCGCGACACCGGGTCCTCGCTGGAGCGGATCGGGGCGCTGTCCGGCGGTCAGTCCGTTTGGCTGGCGTGCGCGGCGCTGTTCGTCTTCCTGGGTGCGCCCCTGACGGAGGAACTCCTCACCAGAGGTGCCCTCTGGAGCGCGCTCGAGCACTACAAAGTCCCGAGGTACGCCATCCTGGGACTCACCGCGCTGATCTTCGCGTTCCTCCACGAGGAGTCGTGGCGCACCATCAGCCTGTTCGCCCAGGGCCTCGCCATCGGGGCCGCCCGGATGATCACCGGGCGGGTCGCGGCGAGCGTCGTGGCGCACGCGGCCAACAACCTCCTCCCCGCCGTCTACCTGTACGTAGGCGCCTCCTAGCTAGGGTTATCGACTGTGAATCCTCCGGATGAACCCCCGACAGGCCTGATCGAGGGCGTGCGCGCGGTCGGCCGCGAGCCGGTGCCCGAACGCACCGGGCAGCGTTGGGGCTTTGGCGCGTTCCTGCTGGTCGAAGCGGTGTTCGTGCTCTCGGCGGTGTTCATCACCGCGGTCGCCCGCACGTCCGGGACCGACATCGGGTCCTCGGTGGCGTTCATCCTGGTCGGCTCGATGGTGCCGACCGTCCTGGCCGCCGCGGTGGCGGTCGTCATCACCCGGGTGCGCGGCAACGGGCCGCTGGTGGACCTGCGGCTGGGCTGGAACTGGGCGGACGTCAAGGTCGGGCTCAAGCTCGGCGCGCTCGGCCTGGTCCTGACCTACCTGGCGGCGCTGGTCTGGTCGCGCGTCGTGGGCGACCAAAACGCCACCTCGGCGATCGGCGAGCTGGTCGACGGCGCCGCGCTGCCGCTGGCCGCCGCCATCGCGATGTTCCTGTACGTGTGCTTCGTCGGGCCGATCTGCGAGGAGCTGATCTACCGCGGGCTGCTGTGGGGCGCGATCGAGCGGCAGGGCTGGAGCCAGTGGGCCGCGTTCGTGCTGACCACCCTGATCTTCGCGGCGAGCCACCTGGAGCCGCTGCGCACGTCCCTGCTGATCGTGATCGCGCTGCCCATCGGCATCGCCCGGCTGATCACCCGCCGGCTCACCGCGAGCGTCGTGGCGCACGTGGTCAACAACTTCCTGCCCGGCCTGACGCTGCTGCTCGTCTCCATCGGGGTGATGCCCACGTGATCGACCTCAACTCCGACCTCGGCGAGGGGTTCGGCATCTGGAAGCTCGGCGACGACGCCGCCCTGCTGGAAGTCGTGACCAGCGCGAACGTGGCGTGCGGGTTCCACGCGGGGGACCCGTCCACGATGCGCCGGGTGTGCGCGGAGGCCGCCGCGCGCGGGGTCGCCGTGGGCGCGCAGGTGTCGTACCGGGACCTGGCCGGGTTCGGGCGGCGGTTCATCGACGCCGATCCGGGCGAGTTGGCGGACGAGGTGCTGTACCAGGTCGGGGCGCTGGAGGCGTGTGCGCGTGCGGCCGGGACGCGAGTCTCGTACGTCAAGCCGCATGGCGCGCTCTACAACGCGACCGTGCACCACGATGCGCAAGCCGCTGCCGTAGTGGCCGGGGTGAAGGCGTTCGGGGATCTGCCGGTGCTCGGACTGCCCGGCTCGCGTCTTCTTCATCACGCGGCGCGGGTGGGCCTGCGGCCGGTGCGGGAGGCCTTCGCGGACCGCGCTTACACCGCCGAGGGCACGCTGGTGCCGCGCACGCAGCCGGGAGCGTTGCTGACCAGCACCGAAGCCGTGCTGGCGCAGGTGCTGCGGCTCGCTGAGAAGGGTGAAATCGTCGCCGCAACGGGTGAGGTCGTGGCCGTCGACGTGGACTCCTTGTGCCTGCACGGGGACACCCCCGGGGCCGTCGAGCACGCCCGCGCGGTGCGGAAGGCGTTGACCGGATCGGGTGTAGAAGTGGCCCGATTCGTGGTCGAGTGACCGCGTCTGGCAGAATGGTTGGCTGTTCGCCGTGGTCGGTCCCTCTCACCGTGCCCTGGCGCCAAGACCTCTGGGTTTTCCCACCCGTGCCCCACTCGGGTGAGGAGCGCCCGCACGTGATGCAAGAGAGAGCCTGAGGAGTACCCACACCCGTGGCCGTCAAGATCAAGCTTCAGCGGCTTGGCAAGATCCGTCAGCCGTACTACCGGATCGTCGTCGCCGACGCGCGCACCCGCCGCAACGGCAAGGCCATCGAGACGATCGGCAAGTACCACCCGAAGGAGGAGCCCTCGTTCATCGAGGTGAACTCCGACCGGGCCCAGTACTGGCTGGGCGTCGGCGCGCTGCCGACCGAGCCCGTCCAGCGCCTGCTGGAGATCACCGGCGACTGGCAGAAGTTCAAGGGCCTGCCGGGCGCCGAGGGCACCCTCAAGGTCAAGGAGCCCAAGCCGTCCAAGGCCGACCTGTTCGCCGCCGCGCTCGCCGCGGCCGGTGACGCGCCGACGACCGAGGCCACCACGCCGAAGAAGAAGGCGCCGAAGAAGGATGACGCAGCGAAGGCCGAAGAGGCCTCTGCTCCCAAGGACGAGGCGTGAGCTTGTTGGCTGACGCCCTCGAACACCTCGTTCGGGGCATCGTCGACCACCCGGACGACGTCCGGGTGAACCTGGTCACGACCCGGCGCGGTCGCACGCTCGAGGTCCACGTCCACCCGGACGACCTCGGCAAGGTGATCGGCCGCTCCGGCCGCACCGCGACCGCCCTGCGCACCGTGATGGCCGGCATCGGTGGTCGTGGCGTGCGCGTCGACGTGGTCGACACCGACCGCTGAGCACGCGCATGGACGTCGTCGTCGGCCGCGTGGCCAAGGCGCACGGCATCCGCGGCGAACTCGCCGTGGACGTGCGCACCGACTCGCCCGAGCAGCGGTTCGCCGTGGGCTCGGCGCTGGTCGGCAAGCTGCGCGACGGCACGCGTCGCACTCTCACCGTCGCAGCCGCCCGGAACCACTCCGGGCGGCTGCTGGTGCGTTTCGAGGAAGTCCTGACCAGGGACGTCGCGGAACTGCTGCGCGGCACGCTGCTGTTCGTCAGCACCGACGACCTGCCGCCCACCGGCGACCCGGACGAGTTCTACGACCACGAGCTGGAAGGCCTGCGCGCCGAACTGCTCGACGGCACGGTCGTCGGCACGGTCGGGGAGGTCGTGCACGGTCCCGCCGGCGAACTGCTGGTGATCAAGCGGGAGAGCGGCGAGGCGCTGGTCCCGTTCGTGCGGCAGATCGTGCCCACGGTCGACGTGCCCGGAGGGCGCGTCGTGCTCGACCCGCCCGAAGGCCTGCTCGATGCGGATTGACGTCGTCACGATCTTCCCGGAGTACCTCGACCCGCTGCGCGCCGCTCTGCTCGGCAAGGCCATCGACAAGGGCCTGATCAGCGTCGACGTGCACGACCTGCGCAAGTGGACGCACGACGTGCACAAGGCGGTCGACGACAGCCCTTACGGCGGCGGTCCGGGCATGGTCATGAAGCCCCAGGTGTGGGGCGACGCTCTCGATGAGGTGTGCGCGGGGGAGCCGCCACCGCGTCTCATCGTCCCTACGCCCGCGGGGCGTCCTTTTACGCAAGCTTTGGCGCATGAGTACGCCGCAGAAGAGCGTTTGGTGTTCGCGTGCGGCCGTTACGAGGGCATCGACCAGCGTGTGGTGGACGACGCGTCCCGCCGGATGCGTGTGGACGAGGTGTCCATCGGCGACTACGTCCTCGTAGGCGGCGAGGTCGCCGTGCTGGTGATCGTGGAGGCCGTGGTGCGGCTGCTGCCCGGCGTGCTGGGCAACCCGGCGTCCGCCGCGCAGGACTCGTTCTCCGACGGCCTGCTGGAAGGCCCCTCCTACACCCGGCCCGAGGTCTGGCGCGACCTGGCGGTGCCCGAGGTGCTGCGCTCGGGCAACCACAAGGCGATCGACCGCTGGCGGCGCGACCAGGCGCTGCGCCGCACGTGGGAGCGCCGCCCGGACCTGCTCGCCGCGCTCCCCGAGGACGCGCTGGACAAGCACGACCGCAAGCTGCTCGACGAACTGGGCTGAGCCCCGATTTCGTGGCCGGCAGCCCCGTCTGGCACACTGGACAGGTTGCTGCACCCGGGTCGACCGGTGTGCGCTTTGAGCCCGCCCCCACGCACGTGTGCAAGTTGAGATGGCACGCGCCTCTGGGGAAGTGAATGAAACGTAGAGGACGGACCATGAACACCCTGGACGCTCTTGACGCCCAGTCGCTGCGCTCCGACATCCCGAGCTTCCGGCCGGGCGACACGCTGAAGGTCCACGTCCGCGTCATCGAGGGCAACCGCGAGCGCGTCCAGGTCTTCCAGGGCGTGGTCATCCGCCGCCAGGGCGGTGGCATCCGCGAGACCTTCACCGTCCGCAAGGTCTCCTTCGGCGTGGGCGTCGAGCGCACCTTCCCGGTGCACTCCCCCAACATCGCGGAGATCGAGGTCGCCTCCCGCGGCGACGTGCGCCGCGCGAAGCTGTACTACCTCCGCGACCTGCGCGGCAAGGCCGCCAAGATCAAGGAGAAGCGCGAGGCCAAGCCGGCCTCCTGACGCCGGACTCACGCGCAACCGATAGCCTGCCCCACGTGGCAGAACCCGTGCACCGCTCCGCCGGCGAAGACGGTCAGGACCCCGACGCCGAGCCCACCGAGGGCTCGGCGTCGGGCGACCAGCCCCAGGACAAACCCCAGAAGAAGAAGCCCCCGCTGTGGCGCGAACTGCTCGTGCTCGCGGTGACGGCCCTGGCGCTGACATTCCTGATCCAGACCTTCCTGGCGCGGGTGTACGTCATCCCGTCGGCGTCCATGGAGCGGACGCTGCACGGCTGCACCTCCCCGTGCTTCGGCGACCGCGTCCTGGTCGACAAGCTGGTCTACGACTTCGGCGAGATCGAACCGGGTGAGGTCGTGGTGTTCCGCGGCCCCGAGGCGTGGGGCCAGAACGACTTCCAGTCGCCCCGTTCCGAGAACCCCGTCGTGCGCGGCTTCCAGGGCCTGATGTCCCTGGTCGGGCTCGCGCCGCCGGACGAGCGCGACTTCGTCAAGCGCGTCATCGCGGTGGGCGGGCAGACCGTCGAGTGCTGCGACGACCAGCACCGCGTAAAGGTCGACGGCAAGCCGCTGGACGAGCCGTACGTCTACTGGCAGCCCGGCACCGGTCCCGAGGACCACGAGCCGTTCGCGCCGGTCAAGGTGCCCGAGGGCCACCTCTGGGTGATGGGCGACAACCGCACCAACTCCACCGACTCGCGGCGCCAGGGCGGCGGCGGGGTCAACGGTGTCGTGCCCGAGGAGAACGTGATCGGCAAGGCGCGCGTCATCGTGCTGCCGCCGTCGCGCTGGCAGGGCATCGGCGACCACAACCCGCAGGTCGTGGCCCTGGGCGCGCCCGCGTGGCAGGCCGGTGTGCCGCTGGGCGTGGGGTTGCTGGGGGCGTTCCCGCTGGTGTTCTTCGGCAAGCGGCTGCGGCGCCGGTTGACCAGGTCCACACAGGGTTGATCGGTACGCTGGGCGGGTGGTCGACGTCGCACCTTCCCCCGGCTCCTCCGACGAGGACTCGTCCCGTGCCTCCGACGAGGAGAAGATCGAGGCGTGGCGTCAGCGCGCGCGCAAGAAGGAGAAGAAGAAGGGCTCTTTCTGGCGTGAGCTGCCGGTCCTCATCGTGGTGGCGGTCGGGCTCGCGTTCCTGATCCAGACCTTCCTGGCGCGGGTGTACATGATCCCGTCGGAGTCGATGGAGCAGACGCTGCACGGCTGCACCTCGCCGTGCTTCGGCGACCGGGTGTTGGTGGACAAGGTCACCTACGGCATCTTCACCGACCCGGCGCCGGGTGACGTGGTGGTGTTCCACGGCCCGGACGCGTGGATCAACCAGGACTTCGCGCCGGCGGAGCCGAGCAACCCGGTGGTCGGGTTCTTCCAGGGGCTGGGTTCGCTGGTCGGGGTGCCGACGGCGAACAAGGAGGACTTCGTCAAGCGGGTGATCGCGGTCGGCGGGCAGACCGTGTCGTGCTGCGACGACCAGAACCGGGTGATGGTCGACGGCAAGCCGCTGGACGAGCCGTACCTGTACTGGGAGCCGGGGCGCGGGACGTCGCAGGACTCGTTCGCCGAGGTGAAGATCCCCGAGGGCTACCTGTTCGTGCTGGGCGACAACCGCAACGACTCGTGCGACTCGCGGTGCCAGGCGCGGGACAAGGGGCCGCAGGCGGGTCTGGTGCCGGTGGAGAACGTGGTGGGCAAGGCGCGGGTGATCGTGCTGCCGCCGTCGCGCTGGCAGGGGGTGGGCGACCACAACCCGCAGGTCGTGGCGTTGGGCGCGCCTGCCTGGCAGTCCGCGGTGCCGCTGGGCATGGGCCTGCTGGGCGCGTGGCCGGTGCTGTTGCTGAGCCGCCGCGTCCGCGCCCGCCTGTTCCGCGCCCGCCGTGGCTGAGCGCGCGCGTTCCCGGCCGTGGCGGCTGGGATAAAGTCGGGTGGTGATCCGCAAGCCGCCTCGCGCGCAGGTACGGCAGACCGCGGGCATCTGGGCGTTCCAGGCCGCGTTGGACCGGCGTGGACTCGGCCCGGTGGCCGGGGTGGACGAGGCCGGGCGCGGTGCGTGCGCCGGGCCGCTGGTCATCGCGTCGTGCGTGCTCAAGCCCGGTGACGCCGGGCGGTTCGAGGGCCTGACGGACTCCAAGCTGCTCACCTCCGCCGCGCGCGACCGCATGTACGACCTGGTCCTCAAGCGCGCCGTGGACTACGCGGTGATCGTGGTGCCTGCCGCGGAAGTCGACCTGATCGGCGTGCACGTGGCCAACATCGAGGGCATGCGCCGAGCCGTGGCCCAACTGTCCTCGCACCCCGGCTACGTCCTCACCGACGGCTTCCCGGTACCGGGCCTGACCGCGCCGAACATGCCGGTGGTCAAGGGCGACCGGGTGGCGGCGTGCGTGGCGGCGGCGTCGGTGCTGGCCAAGGTCACCAGGGACCGCATCATGGCGACGCTGCACGCCGAACACCCGGTCTACGGCTTCGACGTGCACAAGGGCTACAGCACCCCCGAGCACCAGGCAGCGCTGCTGGAACACGGCCCGAGCGCGGAGCACCGCTGGTCGTATGCGAACGTGGCGTCGGCGGCGGCCCGCCACGGCTTGACCGCGCCGCACCGGGTGGCGCGCGACGTGCTTTCCGCCGCCGTGGTCCAGAATGGAACATCGCCGCAGACCAGCGGTGGCAGGCTCGCGACGAGGAGGGGCGCGGACTCGATGAGCACGACCCGCGCGGAGGCGTAATGAGTGCAGAGGATCTCGAGAAGTACGAGACCGAGATGGAGCTGTCGCTGTACAAGGAGTACCGCGACATCGTCAGCCAGTTCTCGTTCGTCGTGGAGACCGAGCGGCGGTTCTACCTGGCCAACTCGGTGGACGTGCAGGTCCGCAACGCGGATGGCGAGGTCTACTTCGAGGTGCGGATGTCCGACGCCTGGGTGTGGGACATGTACCGGCCTGCGAGGTTCGTGAAGAACGTCCGGGTGATCACGTTCAAGGACGTCAACGTCGAAGAACTGGACAAGCCCGAACTCCGCCTGCCCGAGGACGGCCCGTTCAACTCCTGACCACCGCTCCGCTTCAGCAGGGGCTCACCCGAACGGGTGGGCCCCTGCTGCTTGTCCGGGAGTTGTCCACAGGACCGAAGTTATCCACAATTCCAAATCCACTGCCGGCCCACCCGCCATTCCTCCGCCACAGTCGAGACAACACCACTCGACAAGCAGGAGGCAGCGATGAGCAACCAAGAGTTGGGCCGGCGCGGTGAAGACCTGGCATGCCGGTACTTGGAGGAGCAGAACCTGGTCGTCCTGTCCCGCAATTGGCGCTGCAAGGCAGGCGAACTGGACGTAGTGGCGACCGACCGCGAACAGTTGGTCGTCTGCGAAGTCAAATGCCGCTCGGGAACCGACCACGACCACCCCCTGGAAGCCGTCACCCCGGAGAAACTCGGTCGAATAGGCGACCTGGCCCGCCGCTGGCTGAGGGCCCACGGTCTGGGTTGGATGCGCATCCGTTTCGACCTGATCGGCATCCACTGGCCCCCATCGGGTCCGGTCCGCCTGCACCACGTGCGGGGTGCCTGAGATGGCACTCGCACGCGCGTGGTGCGTCGCCCTCTTCGGCGTGGACGGCGTACCGGTCGAGATCGAGGCGGACGTGGGCGCAGGAGCCGTCCTCACCCGCCTGGTAGGCCTCCCGGACGCCGCGCTCCAGGAGTCCAAGGACAGAGTCCGGGCAGCCGTCCGCAACAGCGGCCACGAGTGGCCCACCCAACGGGTGACCCTGGGCCTGTCCCCAGCGTCGCTGCCCAAGGTCGGCTCCAGCTACGACCTGGCCCTGGCCTGCGTGGTTCTGGCCGCCTCGCAAGCCGTCACCAGCGACCGCCTGGAGGGCACGGTCCTCCTGGGCGAACTAGCCCTGGACGGCCGCGTCCGCTCCGTACGAGGAGTACTCCCAGCCCTACTCGCCGCCCGCCGCGCCGGCCTCCCCCGAGCCGTAGTCCCCACAGCCTCCCTATGCGAAGCCGCCCTGGTGGACGGCCTGGAGGTTCGGGGCGCGGACTCTTTGTCCGACGTCCTCCACTGGCTGGACGGCAACGACGACACCTTGCACGCCCCACCACCGTTCACCCCGGCACCGCCTGCTCCCGGCCCCGACTTGGCCGATGTAGTCGGTCAACCGGAGGCGAGATGGGCACTTGAGGTCGCCGCCGCCGGCGGACACCACGTCCTGCTCACCGGTCCGCCCGGCACCGGCAAGACGATGCTCGCCGAACGCCTGGTGAGCCTCCTACCACCCCTGACTTCCGATGATGCTTTGGGCGTCACGGCAGTCCACTCCATCGCCGGCCTGCTCACCCCAGGCAGCCCACTGGTTTCCACCCCTCCCTTCGTCTCTCTTCACCCCTCTGCATCAACCGTGGCACTGGTGGGCGGCGGACCGGGCTTCGCGAAACCCGGTGCCGTGAGCCGTGCGCACAAGGGCGTGTTGTTCCTCGATGAGGCTTCCGAATTCGGCCCCAACAAACTCGATGCGTTGCGTGCCGTGCTCGAGGAAGGCGAAGTGCGGATCGCACGCCTGCACGGCATTGCCCGCTATCCGGCCCGCTTCCAACTCGTATTGGCCACAAATCCATGCCCTTGCGCTCCCGCGAAGGACATCGACTGCACCTGCCTACCCGGCGTCAGACGCCGCTATCAAGCCAAGCTATCCGGCCCACTCCTGGACCGCGTAGACCTAC
Organism: Saccharothrix sp.; assembly: GCF_031180885.1. GTDB lineage: Bacteria > Actinomycetota > Actinomycetes > Mycobacteriales > Pseudonocardiaceae > Actinosynnema. The sequence goes on along the minus strand of NZ_JAPSLK010000020.1, from coordinate 5,659 downwards.
GAGTTCTGATGCGCCCGCTCACCGTGATGATGGATGCCGGTCTCCCGGACCCCGAATCCACTGAAACGGTCCGAAAACGCGTGGCGAACGCACGCGCCCGAGCCAGCGCCCGTTGGTCTCGGCACGGCTGGCACACCAACGCAGAGGTCCCCGGCCCAATCCTGCGCCGCGAGTACCGCCTCCCAAGACAGACCACATCCCTACTGGACCGAGCCCTGTCCCGAGGTGCCCTGACCGGCCGAGGCGCGGACCGCTGCCTCCGCGTCGCCTGGACCTTGGCCGACCTGGCCGAAACCGACCTCCCCACCGAGGACCACGTGGCAGCCGCCCTCGAATTCCGCGAACGGAGAACCCCATGACCCACACCTGGCGCCTCCGCCAAGTAACCCCCAAACCCCGCCTCCACCCACCCCCTCCCGACACCCCTCGCGAGGGCCCCTACGGCGGTCGCCCAACCCTCCGCCGCCTAGCCACCACCCACTCCACCCGCACCTGGACCCTCGGTCCCCCAACCACCCGAATCCACGCCCGAACCCAATCCCGCTCCACCCCACCCCGAAAGGCAGACACTCCATGACCACCAACTGCACCCCGCCCAACCACCCCCACCCCCACAACCACCCCTCAAACCTCCACCCGACCCGCCAACCCCCGCCCCCGACCCCACCCGCACCACCCCCGCCGCCACCCATCCCCGCCAGCCAAAACCGCCCACCCTGCCCCTGCCGCCTCATGCCCCCACCCACCTGCCACAAGCACTCCGCAACCCCACCCACCGCCCACAGCCACCCCGCATCCGCACCCACCGCTCAGAGGCCCTCCGCATCCCCACCCATCTCCCAGAGGCACCCCGCACCCTCACCCACCAACCCAGCGGCCCCACCCTCGACCGATCCCGCCCGACCCCACCACGCCGAAAGCGACCAGCCCCTCCCCACAGACGCGGCCAGACACCCACATCCGCCCGACCCCACCACCCGGTGCCCGTGTCGCCGCCGGAGCCGCAGCGAGTGCTGGTGTGGCCGTGCCGGCAGCGGCGGCTGCTCGTGTGGCCGTGATCGCGGCAGCGAGTGCTGGTGTCACCGCAGCGGCGGCGTTGGCGGCGGCGCTGGTTGCTGGTGTGGCCGTCGTGGCGGCGGCTGCTCGTGCGGCCGCAGCAGTGTGGGTGGTTGCTCGTGCGGCGGAGGCGATGTCACCGGGCGGTGCTCCTGTTCGGCTGGTGGTCGGGGTGGGGGTGGGTTGTGATGGGTGATGAGGTTCGGGTTGCTCGGGCGTATCTCTCGCGGGTTGCTGAGCCGCCGGCGCCGGCGTTGAGCGAGTTCGTCGCCGAGCACGGTCCGGTGGACGCGGCGCGTCGGGTCCGGAATGGCGATGTTCCGCCCGCCGTGGCCAACCAGACCTCCGCACGCCGCGACGAGTACCGGGCCGAAGAAGACCTCTCGGTGGTCGAAGGTCTTGGTGGGCGGCTGGTGATCCCCGAAGACGACGAGTGGCCCGAGTGGCCGTTCAACGCCCTCACCATCGCTGCCGCACACGGGTTGCGCTGCGGTCTTGCTCCGCTCGCGGTCTGGGTGCGGGGGAGTGGGAACCTCGCGGCGCTCTCGGAGCGGTCGGTGGCGGTGGTGGGGAGTCGGTCGGCTACCGGGTACGGGCAGCACGTCGCGGCGGAGTTCGGGTTCGGGCTCGCCGAGGCCGGCGTGACCGTGGTGTCCGGGGCTGCCTACGGCATCGATGGTGCGGCTCATAGGGGTGCGTTGGCCGCGGGTGGGCCGACGATCGCGGTGTTGGCGTGCGGGGTGGACATCGCCTACCCGGCGGGTCATCAGGGACTGCTGGAGCGCATTCCGCAGCACGGGCTCGTGGTGAGCGAGTACCCGCCGGGCTGTCGGCCTGCTCGGTACAGGTTCATCACGCGCAACCGGCTCATCGCGGCCCTCGGGGAGGGCACGGTGGTCGTGGAGGCGGGGCGGCGGAGTGGGGCCAAGAACACCGCTGCCTCGACGTCGGCGCTGGGGCGGGTGTTGATGGCGGTGCCGGGGCCGGTCACGTCCTCGACCTCGTCCGGCTGCCACGAGCTGCTGCGATCCGGCGAGGCGCAGCCGGTGAGCAGTGTCGCCGAGATCATCGAGTCGACCGGGCGGCTCGGTGTCGATCTCGTCGAAGCCACGCGGAACACCGAAGTCGGACTTCCACAGGGCGAGGCGCTGCGGGTGTACGAGGCGCTGGGACTGCGGTCGGGCGCGAGTGCCGAGGCGATCTCGGTCGAGTCGGGGGTCGAGCTGTCCCGGGTCCGGGCGCTGCTGCCCGAATTGGAGCTGATCGACTTGGCGGAACGGGTCGATGCGGGCTGGAAACGCTCCCAGAACGGGAGTCCGCGTGGCGATACTTGACCAAGTCCGGCTGAGGGCGCAGCGTCAGGGTCTATGTCCCCGCCGCCGCACGCTCGGACACCCCGCGTCGACCTCGTCGGCCTGCGCCGTGAGCTGCCCGAGGACGTGGCGGCCGCGGTCGACCGCTACGAACGCCACCTGGCAGTCGAGCGCGCGTTATCGCCGCACACGGTCCGCGCTTACCTGGCGGACGTCGTCTCGCTCCTGGTCCACCTGGCGTCCGGAACGCCCGGCGACGCCGCGGTGGAGGCCGTCGACCTGGCCGGACTCCGCTCGTGGCTGGCCGCCCAGCACGCGTCGGGCGCGAGCCGCACCACGCTGGCCCGGCGCGCGGCCTCCGCCCGTGCGTTCACCGCGTGGGCGACGCGCGAGGGCCCGTTGGCGGCCGACCCGGGCCCGCGTTTGACCGCGCCGCGACCGCACCGGACGCTGCCCACCGTGCTCCGTCCGGAGCAGGCGAAGGCGGCGATGACAGCAGCGGAAGTAGGTGCGGAACAGGGCGATCCGGTTGCGCTGCGTGACCAAGCCGTGGTGGAGTTGCTGTACGCCACAGGTGTTCGGGTCGCCGAGCTGTGCGGCCTCGACCTCGACGACATCGACTACTCCCAAAGGGTGATCCGGGTTCTGGGCAAGGGCAGGCGCGAACGCACCGTGCCGTTCGGCGTTCCGGCTGAACGGGCAGTACGGCGCTGGGTGGAACAGGGCCGATCGGCGCTGGTCAGCGACCGTTCACAGCGAGCGCTGTTCGTCGGTGCGCGCGGCGGCCGGCTCGACCCGCGTACCGCCAGGCGGGTTGTTCACGATGTAGTGGGTGCGGTACCGGAGTCGGCCGACATCGGCCCGCACGGTCTGCGGCACTCGGCGGCCACGCACCTGTTGGAAGGGGGAGCGGACCTGCGCACCGTCCAAGAGCTGCTCGGTCACGCTACGCTCGCAACGACTCAGCTCTACACACACGTCACCGTCGACCGGTTGAAGGCGATCCATGACCGAACCCACCCCCGCTCCTGACGTCGCAGGGGGAGGTTCGCGGACCGCAACCGTGACCTCTCCTTCCGCCGCGCACGTCGGGGCTTCGTCGGAGGCGCCCTCTCCAGCCGCGCCCGCGCCGACCGGGACGAACGGTCACCACGGAGCCACCGACCAACCCCGCGCCGGTTACCGCCCCAACGGCCGCACCCACGACCCGGCGACCGCTGACCTGTTCGTCGACGAGGACGGCGGTGATGACGACTCAGCCGGCGACTACGCCGCTGGTGACGACGATGTTTTCGCGGATGAGACCGGCGACGATGCGGCTGGGGACGATGCGGCCGACGACGTGGTTGACGAAGACGTAGCGGACATAGCTGACGAAATCCCTGCCGATGACGATCCCGCCGCCCCCGACCTGTCAGTTCCGGACCTGATGGCCGACGACGACCCGGTGCTCCCACCGTCCGCACGCCCCGCTCACCCGGCCTCGGAGTCGCGCACCGCCGACGACGTGGAAGCCGGGATCATCGCCCTCTGGCACACCTACGGCGAGTCCCACGACCAGACCCTGCGCGACCGCCTCGTCCTGCACTACGCGCCGCTGGTCAAGTACGTCGCCGGCCGGGTCGGCACGGGCCTGCCCGCGCACGTGGACGTCGCCGACCTCATCCAGTCCGGCATCTTCGGCCTGGTCGACGCGATCGAGAAGTTCGAACCTGAACGCGGGCTGAAGTTCGAGACCTACGCGATGCAGCGCATCCGCGGCGCGATCCTCGACGACCTGCGCTCCCAGGACTGGGTCCCGAGGTCGGTGCGCAGCCGCGCCAGAGACGTGGAACGCGCCCTCGAACGGCTCGGCGCCCGGCTCCAGCGCACGCCGACCGACCGCGAACTCGCCGCCGAGCTCAAGATCGGCCTGGCCGAGCTGCGCGAGCTGTACGCCCAGCTCCAGCTCACCAGCGTGGTGGCCCTGGACGAACTGATCGCCGCCGGGCGCAGCGCCGGTGGCGCCGGTGCGTCGCTGGCCGAGTCGTTGCCCGACGAAGGCGCGGAAGACCCGATCGCGACGCTGGTCGACCAGGACAGCCGCCGGCAACTCGCCGACGCGATCGCCCAGCTCGCCGAGCGCGACCGGGTCGTGGTGACGCTCTACTACTTCGAGAACCTGACCCTCGCGGAGATCGGCAAGGTGCTGGGCGTGACCGAGTCGCGGGTCTGCCAACTGCACACCCGGGCCGTCCTGCGGCTGCGCACGAAGCTGAACGAACAGCTCGACTCCTGACGCGGGCGGTCCGACGCCCTCGGAACGCGTGGTTCGCGGTTCGGGCGGGAGCAGTCGGATCGGGTCGGTGGCCAGGAGTTTCAGCGGGTCCAGGTAGTCGCGGCCCCACTTCTTGTTCGGGCGGTGCGCGCCCCAGTGGAGGCAGGGTTGTGGGCAGCCCTCGTGGCCGCTGGTGAGGGTGGCTATGCGGGTTCCCCGGGTGATGTGTTGGCCGCGTTCGACGGTGGGAGTCACCGGTTCGTAGGTGGTGCGGATGCCGCCCGGGTGGGCGAGGGAGACGACCTCGCGGTCGCCCACCCGGCCGGCGAAGGTCACCACGCCGTCGGCGGCGGCCAGGACGGGTGTGCCGGGGCTCGCGGCCAGGTCGACGCCCCGGTGACCTGGGCCGTAGGGGGTGGTGGGGGCGTGGAACGTCCTCAGGACCACGTGGGGCGGGGGTAGGGGCCAGGCGTAGCGGGGTGGGCGGGCGGTCGCCGGACCTGGCGCAGCCGCCAGGAGTGCGATCAGGGCGGTGGTCAGGGCCAGGGTGGTGGGCAGGCGTGGGGTGGTCATGTGTTCGACGGTCCTCACCTGGGCGGATGCGGGCCAGGGTGAGCTGGCGAACTGTGGACAACTCGAGGGCTGTGGACAACTCGGGGGCGGTTCGGGTCGCGGCGGGGAGCGGCGTACACTCGTTGCGCGGCCCGTGTGAGCGCGGGACGACTTCGCGTGCCATTGCAGATCCGATCCACCTCCCGTGGTCGAGTCACGGCGTCCGGCGGTCCTGAGGTGAAACTCCGGTTCGGGCGGCGGCAGGGGCACCAGGGCGGCGGTCCGACCCGGAACGCCGCGACCAACCGGAACGCGTGCCGGCCCGCCCGGCGCGCCTGATCGAAGAGGTGCGAAACCGGCCATGGCCGTCGTCACCATGAAGCAGCTGCTCGACAGCGGCGTGCACTTCGGGCACCAGACCCGGCGCTGGAACCCGAAGATGAAGCGCTACATCTTCACCGAGCGCAACGGCATCTACATC
>NZ_JAPSLK010000085.1 GCF_031180885.1 Saccharothrix sp. | reverse complement strand
GACGATGTTCAAGAAGGTCGTCACCGAGGAGTACCCCGAGGTCAAGAAGGTCACCGCGCCGCGGTTCCACGGCCGCCACCAGCTCAACCGGCACCCGGACGGGCTGGAGAAGTGCGTCGGCTGCGAGCTGTGCGCGTGGGCCTGCCCGGCGGACGCGATCTTCGTCGAGGGCGGCGACAACACCGAGGACGAGCGCTACTCGCCCGGTGAGCGCTACGGCAAGGACTACCAGATCAACTACCTGCGCTGCATCGGCTGCGGCCTGTGCATCGAGGCGTGCCCGACCCGCTCGCTCACCATGACCAACGAGTACGAGCTGGCCGACGACGACCGGCAGAAGCTGATCTTCACCAAGGAGGACCTGCTCGCCCCGCTGCTGCCCGGCATGGAGCAGCCGCCGCACCCGATGCGGCTGGGCGAGACCGAGCAGGACTACTACGTCAACGGCCCGCGCCTGCAGGCCGAGGCGGACATCAAGGCGAAGCAGGAGGGCCGGTGAACCTCCTGCTCCAGCCGGACACCGTCGAGCGCGTGGTGGACACCGTCACCACCGGCGAGGCGGTCGCGTTCTGGATCCTCGGACCCCTGGCCCTGGCCGGCGCGCTGGGCATGCTGTTCGCCCGCAACGCCGTGCACTCCGCGCTGTGGCTGGTGCTCACCATGCTCAGCCTCGGCGTGCTCTACATGGTCCAGCAGGCGCCCTTCCTGGGCTTCGTGCAGATCATCGTCTACACCGGCGCGATCATGATGCTGTTCCTGTTCGTGCTGATGCTGGTCGGCCGGGACAGCTCCGACTCGGTGGTGGAGGTGCTGCGCGGCCAGCGGCTCGCGGCGGCCGTGCTCGGCATCGGGTTCGCCGGCCTCGTGGTCGGCTCCCTGGCCCGCGCGCTGACCGACGTCGACGCGATCGGCCTCGCGCAGCAGAACACGCAGAACGGCGGCAACGTCGCCAACCTCGGCCAGGAGCTGTTCACCGACTACCTGTTCCCGTTCGAGCTGACCTCCGCGCTGCTGATCACGGCGGCGGTCGGCGCGATGGTGCTGGCCTTCACCGCCAAGTCCAAGGACACGAAGAAGACCCAGAAGGAACTGGTCGAGGAGCGCTTCCGCGGCGACCGGGTGGGTTCGCTGCCCGGTCCCGGCGTGTTCGCCACGGCCAACTCGGTCGCCACGCCCGCGCTGCTGCCCGACGGCTCGGTCGCGAAGGAGTCGCTGTCCGAGCTGATCGACACGACGGCGAAGGAACGGCTGGAGGACGACGTCGCGGAGGTCTCCGGCACGGCGCACCAGCCCGACGCGCACGCGCTCAAGGGAGACCAGTCGTGACCCCCACCTACTACCTGCTGCTGTCCGCCCTGCTGTTCAGCCTCGGCGCGGTGGGCGTGCTGGTGCGGCGCAACGCCATCGTCGTGTTCATGTGCATCGAGCTGATGCTCAACGCGGTGAACCTCAGCCTGGTCACGTTCGCCCGCATCAACGGCGGGCTCGACGGCCAGGTGATGGCGTTCTTCGTGATGGTCGTGGCCGCGGCGGAGGTCGTGGTCGGCCTGACGATCATCATGGCGATCTTCAAGACGCGTCGCTCGGCCTCGGTCGACGACTCCAACCTGCTGAAGTACTGAGAGGTCACCGGTGACGGAACCTGTTGCCGCCAGCGGGATCGGCAGTCTCGCCTGGTTGTTGCTCGCGCTGCCCGCCTTCGGCGCGACCGTCCTGCTGATCGGCGGGCGGCGCACCGACAAGTGGGGCCACCTGCTGGGCTGCGCGACCGTGCTCGGCGCGTTCGCGTACGGCGTGGCGCTGTTCTTCGAGACCATCGGGCAGACCGGCGAGCGCACCAGCGAGCTGCACCTGTTCGACTGGGTGCCGGTCAACGCGCTGAACGTCGAGTTCGGGCTGCGGCTCGACCCGCTCTCGCTGACGTTCGTCCTGCTGATCACCGGTGTCGGGTCGCTGATCCACATCTACTCGATCGGCTACATGGCGCACGAGGCCGGTCGGCGGAAGTTCTTCGCCTACCTGAACCTCTTCGTCGCCGCGATGCTGCTGCTGGTGCTGGGCGACGGCTTCGTGACCCTGTACTTCGGCTGGGAGGGCGTGGGTCTGGCCTCCTACCTGCTGATCGGCTGGTACCAGTACAAGCCGGAGGCGGCCAGCGCCGCGAAGAAGGCGTTCCTGATGAACCGGGTCGGCGACCTGGGTCTCGCGATCGCGATCTTCATCCTGTTCAAGGAGCTGGGCACCACCCAGTACGCCGACGTGTTCGCCCGCGTCGGCGAGCTGTCCGCGGCGGAGGTCACCGCGGTGACGCTGCTGCTGCTCCTGGGCGCGTGCGGCAAGTCCGGCCAGTTCCCCCTCCAGGCGTGGCTCCCGGACGCCATGGCCGGCCCCACCCCGGTGTCGGCGCTGATCCACGCGGCGACGATGGTCACCGCGGGCGTCTACCTGATCGCCCGCGCGAACCCGATCTACAACGCCTCCGCCGACGGCCGCCTGGTCGTGATGATCATCGGCGCGGTCACGTTGATCATCGGGTGCGTCATCGGCTGCGCGTACGACGACTTCAAGAAGGTCCTCGCGTACTCGACGGTCAGCCAGATCGGCTACATGATCCTGGCGGTCGGCCTCGGTCCGGTCGGCTACGCGCTGGGCATCATGCACCTGCTCACGCACGGCTTCTTCAAGGCCGGCCTGTTCCTCGGCGCCGGTTCGGTCATGCACGGCATGAACGACGAGGGCAACATCCGCCGCATGGGCGGGCTGTGGCGCAAGATGCCCGTCACGTTCGTCACCTGGACGCTGGGCTACCTCGCGCTGATCGGCTTCCCGTTCCTGTCCGGCTACTTCTCCAAGGACGCCATCATCGCGGCGGCGTTCAGCGAGCACGGCTGGCGCGGCTGGGTGTTCGGCGGCGCGGCGGCGCTGGGCGCGGGCATCACCGCGTTCTACATGACCCGCCTGCTGTTCCTGGTGTTCCTGGGCAAGCCGCGCTGGGAGGACCTGAAGAGCGAGGACGGCCGCGCGTACCACCCGCACGAGTCCGGCCTGACCATGACCGTCCCGATGATCCTGCTGGCCGTCGGCTCGGTCGGCGCGGGCGCGTTCTTCGCCTCCGGCAACAACCTCGCGAACTGGCTCTCGCCGTCGCTGGGCGAGTTGCAGGAGCAGCACGGCGTGCTGGACCACAACGTGGTCAACTTCCTGGTGCTGGGCCTGTCCGCGCTGGGCGTGCTGGTCGCGTGGCTGTTCTTCGGCCGCCGGGCCCAGCCGGTCGAGCGGCCCGAGCGGGTGTCGTTCGTGGTCCGCGCCGCGCGCAACGACCTGTACGGCAACGCGCTCAACGAGGCGCTGTTCGCGCGGCCGGGCACCTGGCTGACCCGCGCGCTGGTGTTCGTCGACAACAAGGGCGTGGACGGGCTGGTCAACGGCTCGGCCGCGCTGCTGGGCGGTAGCTCGGGCCGGCTGCGCCGCTTGCAGACCGGGTTCGTGCGCTCGTACGCGCTCTCCATGCTCCTGGGTGCGATCTTCGTCCTGGGCGCGCTGCTGATGGTGAGGTTCTCGTGAGCTGGACGCTGATCGCGCTGCTCCTGCTGCCCCTCGCGGGCAGCCTCGTGGTGGCCTTCCTGCGGGGCAACGACCGGACCGCGAAGCTCGTGGCGCTCGCCTTCGCGCTGGCCGAGCTGGTGATCGCGGTGCTGGCGTGGGTCGCCTACGACCCGGCCGGCGACCGCCTCCAGCTGACCAGCTCGGTGGAGTGGATCCCGGCGTTCGGCATCCACCTGTCCTTCGGCGTGGACGGCATCGCCCTGGTGATGATCGCCCTGATCGCCTTCCTGGTGCCGGTCGTGATCGGCGGGTCCTGGGCGGACAAGCTGCCCGAGGGCCGCAGCGCGGGCGGGTTCTTCGCCCTGCTGCTGGCCATGGAGACCGGCATGGTCGGTGTCTTCGCGGCCACCGACGTGTTCGTGTTCTACGTGTTCTTCGAGGCCGTGCTGGTCCCCATGTACTTCCTGATCGGCCGCTTCGGCGGGCCGAACCGGCAGTACGCGGCGATGAAGTTCTTCCTGTACTCGCTGCTCGGCGGCCTGGTCATGCTGGCCTCCGTGATCGGCGTGTACGTGGCCGCGCGGGACAAGCTGGGTTCCGGCACGTTCGACTGGGCCACCCTGGTCACGGTCACCAAGGACCTGCCGCTGTCCACGCAGATCTGGCTGTTCCTCGGCTTCTTCATCGCCTTCGCGATCAAGGCGCCGCTGGTGCCGCTGCACACCTGGCTGCCCGACGCCGGTGCCGAGGCCCCGGTCGGGGCGGGCGTGCTGCTGGTCGGCATCCTGGACAAGATCGGCACGTTCGGGTTCCTGCGCTACTGCCTGCCGCTGTTCCCGCTGGCCAGCCAGGAACTCGCGCCGCTGGTGCTGGTGCTCGCCGTGGCGGGCGTGCTGTACGGGTCGCTGCTGGCGGTCGGCCAGACCGACATGAAGCGGTTCGTCGCCTACACGTCCATCGCGCACTTCGGCTTCATCGCGCTGGGCATCTTCGCGTTCAGCTCGCAGGCCGGCGCGGGCGCGGTGCTGTACATGGTCAACCACGGCATCTCGACCGGCATGTTGTTCCTGGTCGTGGGCATGGTGATGGCCCGCGGCGGGTCGCGCCTCATCCAGGACTACGGCGGCATGGCCAAGCTGACCCCGGTGCTGGGCGGCCTGTTCTTCGTCGCGGGTCTCTCGTCTCTGGCGCTGCCCGGCACCAACTCGTTCGTCAGCGAGTTCCTGGTGCTCATCGGGTCGTTCCCGAACCAGCCGGTGTTCACCGTCCTGGCCGCCATCGGCATGGTGCTGGCCGCCCTGTACATCCTGTGGCTGTACCAGCGGGTGTTCCAGGGTCCGGTGCGCGGCACGGCGCTGGTGGACGCGGTCGGCGGGCCGGGCGCGGCGCTGGACCCGGAGCGGGCTTCGGTGCCGGACCTGAACAAGCGGGAACTGGCGGTGCTCGCGCCGCTGGTCGCGCTGATCCTGGTGCTCGGGTTCTACCCGCAGCCGGTGTTGGACGTGATCACCCCGTCCGTCGGGGCGACGCTCAGCGAGGTCGGCGTGACCGACCCGGTCGCGCAGGAAGGCAAGTGACGTGACGGACCTCCTCGCCCAGGCCCAGCGGTTGACGGCCCCGGAGATCGACTACCTCGCGGTCGCGCCGATCCTCGTCGTGCTCGGCGCGGCGTGCCTCAGCGTGCTGGTGGAGGCGTTCCTGCCCAAGGCCCAGCGGTGGAGCACCCAGGTCGTGCTGACTCTGCTCACCCTGGCCGCCGCGGGCGCCTCGCTCATCGCCTACGCCAACGACGCCCTGCCCCAGGGCAAGGTGACCCTCGCGGGCACGGTCGCCGTCGACAAGCCGGTGATCTTCCTGTGGGCCACCCTGCTCGTCCTCGGGTTCGGCTCGGTGCTGCTCATCGCCGACCGGTCGGTCGAGCCCGGCGGCGCGTTCGTGGCCGAGGCGTCCGTGCTGCCCGGCACCAAGCAGGACCGGGCGCAGGCCAACCGGTTCGGCATGCAGACCGAGGTGTTCCCGCTCACGCTGTTCGCGCTCGGCGGGATGATGGTGTTCGTCGCGGCGAACGACCTGCTGACGATGTTCATCGCGCTGGAAGTGCTGTCCCTGCCGCTGTACCTGATGTGCGGCCTGGCCCGCCGTCGCCGCCTGCTGTCGCAGGAGGCCGCGGTGAAGTACTTCCTGCTCGGCGCGTTCGCGTCGGCGTTCTTCCTGTACGGCGTGGCCCTGCTCTACGGCTACGCGGGCTCGGTGAAGCTGGCCGACATCGCCGCCGCCACCTCCGGCACCGACCGGTCCGACACGCTGCTGTACGCGGGCTTCGGCCTGCTGGTGGTGGGCCTGCTGTTCAAGGCCTCGGTCGGCCCGTTCCACGCGTGGACCCCGGACGTCTACCAGGGCTCCCCGACGCCGGTCACCGCGTTCATGGCGGCCTGCACGAAGGTCGCCGCGTTCGGCGGCATCCTGCGGGTGCTGTTCGTGGCGTTCGAGCGGTCGAGCTGGGAGTGGAACGGCGTCCTGTGGGCGGTGGCCATCGCCTCGATGGTGATCGGCGCGGTGCTCGGCCTCACCCAGACCGACGTGAAGCGCATGATCGCCTACTCGTCGGTGGCGCACGCGGGCTTCCTGCTCGTCGGGTCGATCTCGCTGTCGCAGGAGGGCCTGTCGGGGACGATGTTCTACCTGATGGCCTACGGCTTCACCACGATCGCCGCGTTCGGCGTGGTGTCGCTGGTGCGCAACGCGGACGGCGAGGCCACCCACCTGTCCCAGTGGGCGGGTCTGGCCAAGCGGTCCCCGGTGACCGCGGCGGTGTTCACGTTCCTGCTGCTGGCGCTGGCCGGCATCCCGCTGACCAGCGGTTTCATCGGCAAGTTCGTGGTGTTCGCGGCGGCGCTGGAGAGCGGCATGGCGCCGCTGGTGGTGGTCGCGCTGGTGGCGTCCGCGGTGGCCGCGTTCTTCTACCTGCGGGTCATCGTGCTGATGTACTTCAGCGAGCCGGCGGCCGACGGCCCGACCGTCAGCGTGCCCGGCGCGATGACCACCATCGCCATCACCATGGGTGCGGCGATCACGCTGGTGCTGGGGGTGTGGCCCTCGTTCGCGCTCGATTGGGCGGGTGCCGGCGGGTTCATCTTCTAGATAGGGCGGGTGCCGGCGGATTCGTCTTCAAGTGGTACGTAGGCTTCAGGTGTGACCAGTAGCGAGCGGGCGGGGACGGGGTTCCGGTTTGCGGACCCCGTGCTCGCGGAGGTGGTTCAGGCGGGGCTCACCGAGGTGGAGGAGCTGCTGCACAAGGTCGTGCAGAGCGAGTTCCACCCGGTGATGGAGACGTCGCTCCACTTGGTGGACGCGGGCGGGAAGCGCATCCGCCCGCTGTTCACCATCCTGTCCGCCCAGTTCGGGTCGACCTGGGACCGGGAGGCCGTCATCAAGGCGGCGGCCGTGGTCGAGCTGACCCACCTGGCGACCCTGTACCACGACGACGTGATGGACGAGGCCACCATGCGCCGCGGCGCGGCCTCGGCCAACGCGAAGTGGGACAACTCCATCGCCATCCTGACCGGCGACTACCTGTTCGCCCACGCGTCCGCGCTGGTCGCGGACCTGGGCACGCGGGCGGCGCGGATCATCGCGGAGACGTTCTCCGAGCTGGTCACCGGGCAGATGCGCGAGACCATGGGGCCGCGGGACGGGGAGGACCCGATCGCGCACTACCTGACCACGATCGCGGAGAAGACGGGTTCGCTCATCGCGACGGCGGCCCGGTTCGGTGCGATGTTCTCGGACACGACGCCGGCGCAGGTCGAGGCGCTGCGGCAGTACGGGGAGATCATCGGGGCGGCGTTCCAGATCTCGGACGACGTCATCGACATCGCGTCGCCGTCGTCGGAGTCGGGGAAGACGCCGGGGACCGACTTGCGCGAGGGCGTGAAGACGCTGCCCATGCTGTACGCGCTGGCCGACGAGCCCGAGTCGCGGTTGGCTGCCCTGTTGGCTGAGCCGCTGTCGGATGACGCCGAGGTCGAGGAGGCCTTGGAGTTGTTGCGGTCGTCTTCGGGGTTGGCTCGGGCTCGGGCGACGCTGGACGACTACGCGGCGCGGGCGCGGGCGACGTTGAAGGACCTGCCGTCGGGTGTGGCTCGGGATGCGTTGGAGTCGGTAAGCGAGTACGTGGTCACCCGCACCCACTGAGTCATCTCACTCGATCGGGGCCACCAGGAGTCGGGAGCGGCGGCGGGAGCGCAGTGCGTCCGCCGTGAACACCGCCAGCGCCGCCCAGACCAGGCCGAACCCGAACCAGCGGGACGCCGGCATGGGCTCGTGCACCACGAACACGCCCCACGCGAACTGCAGGATCGGGGCGAGGTACTGGAGCATGCCCATCGTCGTCAACGGCACCCGCCGCGCGCCCGCGCCGAACATCATCAACGGCACCGCGGTCACCAGGCCCGAGGCCGCGAGCAGCAGGGCGTGGCCCCAGCCGTGGTCGTGGAACGTGCCCGCACCGCCCAGCCACAGCAGGTAGCCCACGGCGACCGGCCCGAGCACCATGCTCTCCGCGGTCAGGCTGGAGGTGGCGTCCAGCGGCACGGTCTTCTTGATCAGCCCGTACACGCCGAACGAGCAGGCCAGCACCAGCGAGATCCACGGCAGCCGCCCGTAGTCCACGGCCAGCACGACCACCGCCGTCGCCGCGATGCCCAGCGCCAGGTACTGGAGCCCGCGCAGCCGCTCGCGCAGCACCAGCACCCCGAGCACGACGCTGACCAGCGGGTTGATGAAGTACCCCAGGGCCGCCTCCACGACGTGCCCGCTGTTGACCGCGTAGATGTAGACGCCCCAGTTGACCGCGATCAGCGCGGACGCGGCGGCCACCATGAGCCAGCCGCGGGCGGACAGGGCGCGCAGGCTCGACCACCGGCCGAGCACCGCGGTCAGCAGTGCCATGACCGCCAGCGACCACGCGATCCGGTGGGCCAGGATCTCGTCCGAGTCGGCCGGGGCGAGCAGCGGCCAGAAGGCGGGGAACATGCCCCAGATGACGTAAGCGCCGGCTCCGAGAGCGATACCCTTGTTGCTCTGGTGAACATCTGCCGAAGTGGCGGTGGAGTTCGTCAAGGGCGGCACACGGGCCACTCTACGCGAGCCGTTTTGCCTGGTCAGTTGCTCCGAACGGGCTACTGTTCCACTATGGGCGCAGGGCCGCGTGGTCGGACGCGCCGGACCTCGCGGTCAGGGTAGTTTTGCACCGCTTCCACTACCGGGTGAAGGCCTGGCAGCGGAGCGTGTCGGGGAGTGTCAGGACTGGGCAGTGGGAGGGTTCCGGCGTGAGTTCGCTCTTCGGACAGGTGTGGCTGTGGAGCCTGCTGTCGTTCGTGGCAGGCGTCGCGCTGACCTGGCTGGTGCTGGTCCGGCCCGCGAAGAGGGAGGTGCAGGACCTGGAGGAGCGCCTGGTGGGCGCGTCCCCGCGTCCCGTCGCCCCGGTCGCGGCACCCCTGCCCGCCCCCGCCGAGCCGGCGCGCGACGAGTTCGACGACTGGCACCGGTCGTCCTCCCCGGTCGAGGACCTCCTCCGGGACGACGACCCGCCGCACTACGACGTCGCCAACATGAAGCTCGACGAGCGCGACCGGCTGCTGGAGGAACTGGACGACGAGCACCGCCCGCTGTCCGACTTCGAGGAGCAGCACGACTTCCCCGAGTACGAGGACGACCGGCCACGCAGCCTGTTCGAGCGGCTGTCCCCCAGCGCCGAGCCGGTGACCACGACGTCGTCCGCCGCGGATGCGGACGAGCCGCCCTCGCTGCCCGCCGAGGAGACCCACCACCTGCCGCCCGCGCAGCCGGTGGCGGAGGTGGCCGTGCCGCGGCAGCCCGAGCCGACCGCGCCGCCGGAGGTCGAGGCCTTCCAGCCGCGCGAGGTGTGGCGGGAGGAGCCCCCGGAGCCGGTCGTCTACGGCGAGGACGAGGACCCGGCAGAGGGCCCCGAGCAGGAGGACGAGCCGGAGCGGCCCGCCGAGCAGACCACCCTGATCCCGGCCACGGCCCTGGCCCAGGCGATCGCCGAGGTCGACGCCCGCAACGAGGACGCCCGCGACGAGCCTCGCTTCGAGGAGACCCGTCCCGAGGAGTCCCGTTTCGACGAGCCTCGCGTCGAGGAGTCCCGCGCCGAAGAGCCCCGGTTCGAGGAGCCCGTCGCCGAGCAGTCCCGGCTCGCGGAGCCGCAGCAGGTGTGGCCGGACCGCGACCTGACCGGCGAGTACCCGGTCATCCGCGCGGAACTGCCGACCCCCGAGCCGGTGCGCCCCGACCTGCCCAAGCCCGAACGCCCCGGGCCGCCCGCGGCCGAGCTGTTCACCCCCGACGCGACGACGATCCTCGACGCCCGCGACATCGCCGCGCACACCCCCGCCGCGCACACCCCCGCCGCGCACACCCCGACCCCCGAGCCGAGCCGCCCCGAGCCCGCGCCCCGCCTCGAGCGCCAGCCGGAATCCGCGCCCGAGCCCCGCCACGAGGCGCGCCCCGAGTCCCGTCCCGAGCCTCGCCCCGAGGCCCACGACGAGGCGCACGCCCTGCCCGGTGCCCCGACCCGGCCCGAGCCGGTCGAGCCCCGGGCGGAGACCGCGCCCGAGGAACCGTTCGTCCCCCGCTTCCAGCCCGAAGCGGCCCCCGAACCCCGGACCGAAGCTCGTCCCGAAGCCCGGCCGGAACCGCAGTCCGAGCCCCGGCCCGAGCCCCGGCCCGAGCCGCAGCCCACCAAGGAGCCTGCTCGTCCGCGCTCCCTGTTCGAGCCCGTCCTCACCCCCGAGGACGAGATCGTGGACGAGCCGCCGGCCCCGCCGAAGCCCAAGCCCGCCGCCCCCGGCAACGACCAGCCGTTCGTGCCCAAGCTCGCGCCCGAACTCCTGGAGCCCGGCAGCAACGGCGGCCTGCCGCAGCGCCCGGTCCGCCCGGCCGGCTCCCGCACCACCCCGCCGCCCCCGCCGCCGCCCGCACCCGCGCAGCCGATCAACCCACCGCCGCCGGCGCGTCCGGTCCGCCCGCGCCCGGTCGGGTTCAGCCCGAGCACCGGCGGCCGTCCGGCCAACACCACCACCCGCTACCAGCAGCCGGAGGGCTTCAACCCGCGCTCGCCGTTCGGTCCGGGCTCGGTGCTGCCCAAGTCCGACGGCAAGGCCCCGGCCCCGGACTTCCAGGTCAAGGCCACCCTCACCGGCCGCCGCTACTTCACCACCGAGTCGGCCAACTTCTCCGAGACCCGCGCCGACGTGTGGTTCCGCACCATCTCCGACGCGGAGAAGGCTGGCTTCCGCCCGGCCCCGTAGACGTCCCCGGGGAGGGAACGCGTGAAGGGCCCCTGCTCCGGGAGGCGGAGCAGGGGCCCTTCCGTGTCTCAGCAGTCCTAGGCGACGGTCCAGGTGTCCTTGCCGCGCAGCAGTGCGCCCAGGTCGGCGGGCTTGGCGGCCTGCGCCTCCGCGACCTGCGCGCGAGCCGCGTCGTCGTACGTGGCGCGGGCGACGTTGCGGAACACGCCGGTCACGGTGTGCTGCAAGTCCTGGGTGGACAGGCGGGACAGGGCGAACGACAGGTTCAGGTCCGAGGCGTCGTGCACGACGATGTCGGACTCCTCGACGTCGGCCGTCTTGGCCACGGTCAGGCCGAAGCCGTCCCGCACCACGGCGTACTCGCCGCCACCGAACACGATCGGCTGCCCGTCGACCACGTTGATGATCCGCCGGGACGCCTCGTCGGCGTCCTTGAGCACGTCGAACGCGCCGTCGTTGAAGATCGGGCAGTTCTGGTAGATCTCCACCAGCGCCGACCCGCGGTGCTCGGCGGCCTGCCGCAGCACCTCGGTCAGCCCGGCCCGGTCCGAGTCCACCGCCCGGCCCACGAACGACGCCTCCGCGCCCAGCGCCAGCGACACCGGGTTGAACGGGTGGTCCAGCGACCCGTACGGGGTGGACTTGGTGACCTTGCCCTCCTCGGAGGTGGGCGAGTACTGGCCCTTGGTCAGGCCGTAGATCCGGTTGTTGAACAGCAGGATCTTCAGGTTGACGTTGCGGCGCAGCGTGTGGATCAGGTGGTTGCCGCCGATGGACAGCGCGTCGCCGTCACCGGTCACCACCCACACCGACAGGTCCGGCCGGGCCACGGCCAAGCCGGTCGCGATCGCCGGCGCGCGGCCGTGGATCGAGTGCATGCCGTAGGTGTTCATGTAGTACGGGAACCGCGACGAGCAGCCGATCCCGGAGATGAACACGATGTTCTCGCGCTTGAGGCCGAGCGTGGGCAGGAACGACTGCACGGCGTTGAGCACGACGTAGTCGCCGCAGCCGGGGCACCAGCGGACCTCCTGGTCCGACTTGTAGTCCTTGGCCTTCTGCGGCTCGTCCGACGTCGGAACCCCGTCGAGACCCCCCAAGCCCGGAAGACCCAGGTCAATCGCGGTCATTCGGACACTCCCTTGATCACGTCGGCCAGCACGTCCTGAAGCTCCTCGGCCTTGAACGGCAGGCCCTGCACCTTGGTGTAGCTGATGGCGTCGACCAGGTACTTGGCGCGCAGCAGCAGCGCGAGCTGGCCGAGGTTCATCTCCGGCACGACGACCTTGTCGTAGCGCGCCAGCACGTCACCCAGGTTCTTCGGGAACGGGTTGAGGTGGCGCAGGTGGGCGTGCGCGACGGGCAGCCCGAGCTTGCGCACCCGGCGGGCCGCCGCGCCGATCGGGCCGTAGGACGAGCCCCAGCCCACGACCAGCACCCGGGCCTCGCCGGACGGGTCGTCGACCACCACGTCCGGCACCTCGATGCCGTCCACCTTCTGCTGCCGCAGCCGCACCATCTTGTCGTGGTTGGCCGGGTCGTAGGAGATGTTGCCGGTGCCGTCGGACTTCTCCAGACCGCCGATGCGGTGCTGGAGACCCGGCGTGCCGGGCACGGCCCACGGGCGGGCCAGCGTCTCCGGGTCGCGCAGGTACGGCCAGAACTCGCCGTCCGGGCCGTTGGGCGCGGTGGCGAACTCGACCGACAGGTCCGGCAGGTCGGCGACGTCCGGGATCAGCCACGGCTCGGAGCCGTTGGCGATCGCGCCGTCGGACAGCAGCAGCACCGGGGTGCGGTACTTCAGCGCGATCCGGACCGCGTCCAGGGCGGCGTCGAAGCAGTCCGCGGGGGACTGGGGCGCGATGACCGGCACCGGCGACTCGCCGTTGCGGCCGAACATCGCCTGGAGCAGGTCGGCCTGCTCGGTCTTGGTCGGCAGACCGGTCGACGGGCCGCCGCGCTGCACGTCGATGATCACCAGCGGCAGCTCGGTCATCACGGCCAGGCCGATGGTCTCGGACTTCAGCGCCACACCCGGGCCGGACGTGGAGGTGATGCCCAGCGCGCCGCCGTAGGAGGCGCCCAGGGCCGCGCCGATGCCGGCGATCTCGTCCTCGGCCTGCAGCGTGGTGATGCCGAAGTTCTTGTGCTTGGACAGCTCGTGCAGGATGTCCGAGGCCGGGGTGATCGGGTAGGTGCCCAGCACGACCGGCAGCTTCGCCTGCTGCCCGGCGGCCACGACGCCGTACGCGAGCGCGGTGTTGCCGGTGATCTGCCGGTAGGTGCCCCGGTTGAGCTTGGCCGGGGCGACCTCGTAGGTGACCGCGAAGGACTCGGTGGTCTCGCCGTAGTTCCAGCCCGCCCGGAACGCCAGCACGTTGGCCTCGGCGATGTCGGGCTTCTTGGCGAACTTCTCGCGCAGGAACCGCTCGGTGCCCTCGGTCGGCCGGTGGTACATCCAGGACAGCAGGCCCAGGGCGAACATGTTCTTCGCCCGCTCGGCGTCCTTCTTGCCCAGCCCGGTGTTCTCCAGCGCGCCGATGGTCAGCGTGGCCATCGCCACTTTGTGGACCTGGTAGCCCTCCAGGGAGTTGTCCTCCAGGGGGTCCTTGTCGTAGCCGACCTTGACCAGGTTGCGCTTGGTGAACTCGTCGGTGTTGACGATCAGCGTGCCGCCGCGGGGCAGGTCGCCGATGTTGGCCTTGAGCGCGGCCGGGTTCATCGCGACCAGGACGTCGGGCCGGTCGCCGGGCGTGAGGATGTCGTAGTCCGCGAAGTGCAGCTGGAAGCTGGACACGCCCGGGAGCGTGCCCTGTGGCGCCCGGATCTCCGCCGGGAAGTTCGGCAGTGTCGCGAGGTCGTTGCCGAACGCGGCGGCTTCCGAGGTGAACCGGTCACCGGTGAGCTGCATGCCGTCACCGGAGTCGCCCGCGAACCGGATGACGACCCGGTCGAGCTTGCGGACCGTGCCGGTCTTCTCCGTGCCGGTCTTCTCCGGGGAGCCACCCGGCGCGGCGCCGTTACCAACGTCGGTAGTCATGTCCTACGCCGATCCCTCTCTTCACGCCCGCTAGGGGCAAAGTCGCCCCTCCCCCTCCATCGAGGGTAGTCGTGCCCGTGCTCGGGCCGGTTTCCGCCGTACCACTGTGCGGGACGATCCGTCCCAAGTGGTGCACTGCCGGGCAACCCCGCGGTAATCGCAGCACTTTCGCGTATACCGGACGGTAACTGTTACCGAAAGTTACAGGTATGCCGCGGGGTCTGTCCACAGCGCTCTCTAGGGGTGCCCGCTGATGCGGGCCTTCATCGCGGCCAGCTTGGCGGCGAACTCCGGCGTCTCGATGGAGGCGACCTGGGGGACGATCTCGGTGTCCACGGCTTCACTGTGCTCGACCATCGCGGCCGTCCGGCGCATCGTCGCCTTGATGGTTCGGACGAGGTCCCGGGGAGCTTCGGCCGCCGGCCGCGCCAGCTCGACGGCCCGCGCGACCAACTCCTCGTGCCCGCCGTCGACCCGCTCCCACGCCAGCCCGTGCCGCACCGCCGCGTCCGCGTCCAGGACCTGCCCGAACAGCGTCATGGCGGTGGCCGCCTGCGGACCGGTGTGCCGCTGGAGCATCCACGTCATGCCGCCGCCGGGGTGGATGCCGAGCTGGAGGAACCGGGCGTCGAACCGCGCCTTCGGACCTGCGAGCCGAACGTCACACGCCAGCGCCAGGTTCAGCCCCGCCCCCACCGCCGCGCCGCCGACCGCCGCGATCGTGGGGAGCGCGCAGTCCGCGACCGCGAGGAACCCGGCGTAGATCCGCCGCAGCCCCTCCTCCCGGGCTTCCCCGAGCGCGGTCAGGTCCGCGCCCGCGCAGAACGCCGGGGGAGCGCCGGTCACCACGACGGCGTGGGCGTCATCTTCGGCGCTCCGCACGGCCTGGACCAGTTGGTCGGACAGGTCGAGGGACAACGCGTTGCGCCGGTCCGGGTCGTGCACGGTGATGACGGCCACACGGTCCACAAGCTCCAAGAGCACCTCTGGCATGGCGGCACTCTAGGGGGCCGGCGGTCGGTCCAGCAGTCGGGAGAGCACGACAGTCGACACGGTCCGGTCGATGATCTCGACGGCCCGCAGCCGTTCCAACGCGGTCTCCAAGTGGTGGATGTTCGCGGCCCGCAGATGGACGATCGCGTCCGCCGCGCCGGACACCGTGTAAGCGGCCATGACCTCGGCCATCGGCTCCAGCCGGGCCTGGATGTCGCCCGGTGTCACGTTGCCCCGGCAGTGCACCTCGACGAAGGCCTCCGTGCCCCACCCGAGCTGCTCGGGGTCCACGACGGCGGTGAACCCGCGCAGCACGCCGGTGTCCAGGAGCCGGTCGACCCGCCGTTTCACGGCCGGGGCCGACAGCCCGACCTCCTTGCCGATGTCCGCGTAGCTGGATCGGGCGTTGGCCATCAGGCACGAAATGATCCGCTGGTCAATCGAGTCCACACGCAACATTCTGCACCAGAAGACGCAATACTGCGGCGTTGTTCGCTGGTCTGAGGGTTATTTACCCTTCGATCCATGACCTCGGTTTCCCTCCTGGGCCCCGGCGACGAGCCGATCGTGCTGGGCGTCACCACGCCCGCCACCCCCGTGCGCGTGCCGACCACCCGTCGGTACCTCATGTGCCCGCCGGAGTACTTCACGGTGGAGTACGCCATCAACCCGTGGATGGACCCGACCCAGCCGATCAGCACCGAACTGGCTGTCCAGCAGTGGACGGAGTTGAAGGACACCTACGAGCGCCTGGGCCACAAGGTCGACCTGATCGAGCCCCAGCCCGGCCTGCCCGACATGGTCTTCTCGGCGAATTCCGGCACCGTCATCGACGGCCAGGTCCTCGGCTCCCGCTTCCGGGCCGAGCAGCGTGTCCCCGAAGCCGACCACTTCCGCCGCTGGTTCCTGGCGAACGGCTACACCAACGTGGTCATGCCGGAGTGCACCAACGAGGCCGAGGGCGACTTCACCTGGACGGGCAAGTACCTCCTCGCCGGCACGGGTTTCCGCACCGACCCGCTGGCCCACTCCGAGGCCCAGGAGGTCTTGGGCGTCCCGGTGATCTCACTGCAACTGGTCGACCCCCGGTACTACCACCTGGACGTGGCCCTGTTCGTGCTGACTGAGGACTTGGTCGCGTACTACCCCGAGGCCTTCTCGCCGGGCTCCCAGCGCGTACTGCGCCGCTTGTTCCCGGACGCGGTCATCGCGACGGCGGAAGATGCGGAGTGCCTGGGCCTGAACGCGGTCTCGGACGGCCGGCACGTGGTGCTGCCGGTCGAGGCGACCCACTTGGCGGAGGAGGTCGCGAAGCGCGGCTTCGACCCGGTCTTCGTGGACATCTCCGAACTCCGCAAGTCCGGCGGCGGCCCCAAGTGCTGCACGATGGAGCTGCGCGACTGATCGGGTTCGCTGTGAGGTCTTCGGCGCTGGTCAGCGGGGTTTGCCATTGCTGACCAGCGCAACTTTCGCGGTCGCCTGGTGTGAGGCCTGCTTCCCGGCCCACATTCTTTCAGCCCGCCCCGGGAATGGTTGTGCTCCTGACGCGACCCCATGACATCCCCATGACACCACTGTCGAACCGGGCCCGCTCCCCGTTCCAGCGGACACCCCGAAGCGGACGCAGATCGATACCGCGACCCTCCGCCAAGCACGCCGCATAAAGACGGCCAACCGTCACCCATAGGGCTGATCGGGCTAGCGACGGAACCGTGTGGAGTGCTCCGATCGACGGCACCTCGCTGTCGACCAAGGTAGGGAGCGCGCCATGAACGACCTCGACGCCCAGCGGCCAGAGCCGATGCCACAGCCGCCGGAGGAGGAACGGGTGGAACGCGAGAAGCCTGAGGTTCCGCGCCGGCTCAGTGGCTTGGAGTGGCTGGTCAAGCAGGTTCAGCGGCAGCGCGAGGGTTAGTCCGACACCTCCCGCTGGAACGCCGCCCACAGCAGGTTCAACGGGTGGTCGGCCGGGAACTTCGCCCGCTCCTCCTTGCGGGCGAAGACCCCGACCAGGCGTTCCAGGACCGGCTTCCGGTCGTTCTTCAGCTCCACCACCCGCAGGCCCGAGCCCTCGCGCAGCTCGTTGTTCGCGGCCACCACGCCCAGTCCGGACGTGACGATCATGCAGCCCTCCACCAGGCCCGACCGCAGCAGCGACATCCCGTACTGGATCTCGTCGATCTCCGCCGCGATGTCCAGCTCGTTGCGGTAGTCCGGCCCGAACCACCCGCGCAGGAACTCGGCGATCAAGCCGTCACCCGGCACCACCAGCGGCAGCTTCGGCAACTCCCCGGTGCCGACGCTGGTCCCCAACCGGTGCTCCGGGATGTTCGTCAGCAGCGCCAGCCCACCGCGCCGCCACTCGATCACGTCGAAGTCCGCGAAGTCCGACCCGTCGCCCGCGGGCGTGACGACGCTGCCGCAGACGATGTCGACCTCCTTGCTCTCCAGCTTGTTCCAGATGTCCCGAGTCCGGATGTGCACGACCTTCAGCTCCACGTCCCGCCGGCGGAAGTCGTCCGCCACGTGGTGCCACGCCTTCGCCAGCGAGTCGAGCATGAACCGGGTGGTGCCCACGGTGAGCGTCGTGCCGAGCTTGCGGCGGCACTCGTGAATCGAATCCAGCCAGTCGGTCATTGTGGACCGCGCCAATTCCACCAACGCCTCGCCGGTGGGTGTGATCAGCACGTCTTTTCCGCGGCCCTGCTTGACGACCAGCGGTTCACCGCACAGCGACTTGAAGTTCCGGTTCAGCGTGTCGATCTGCTTCTGCACGCTGGACTGCTCCCGCCCGAGCACCCGCGCCGCGCGCAGCGCCGACTTCGTCTCGTACACCGCGATCAACGTCCTGAGCTGGTCGAACGTGGTGTCCAGCAGCAGCGGTGAGGTGTGCAGGAGCCTGCTGAGCCGGTTGCCCGCGGGGAGCAGGAGCTGTGCCGACGTGGACATCGGGGCCTCTCGGGTCGGGGGCGAACTGTTCTGCCGATCAGTTGTACTGAACTTGATCGCACTATGGGGTCAAATTATCCGAAGAACTTGGTTGCATTGTCTGGACACGTATACACGGTTCGTAAGAGACTTCTCCCCGCAACCAGGTGCGAGTTCACGTGGGAGCAATCAAGGGGGTTTTGGGGGGTTGGGGGCCCGCCGGGCGTGCGCCGGGCGGGCCCCCACGTATTAACCTCATCCGATGTGACGGTTTCCACCCTGGACTGGGGCACGAAGTACAAGGTCACCGTGCTCGACCTCGGACTCGCCTGCTGCGGCGTCGAGGTCATGGCGGCCCTGGAGGGCGGCCGACCGCACGACCTGGCCGCGCTGGGGGTGGACGTGGCGCACGCCGCGGGCGAGGCGCACGTACTGGTCGTGTCCGGGACGGTCACCGATGTCATGTTGCCCGCAGTGATCGCCACATACCAGGAGATGCCGGAACCCCGTTACGTCCTGTCCGTCGGGGCGTGCAGCAACACCGGCGGCCCGTACTGGGACTCCTACAGCGTCACCAAGGGCATCGACCAGGTCCTGCCCGTGCACGTCGCCGTCCCCGGCTGCCCACCCCGTCCCGAGGCGCTGCTCGAAGGCCTCGCCGCGCTGCACAGGTTGGTGTCATGACCGCCGCGTCGTCCGAACTGGCCTCGCTCATCGACCACGCCGCGGTCAAGACCGCGTTCGGGCAGACCACCGCGCACGTCCCCGTCGAGCACTGGACGGCCGCCGCCCGCCAGGCCCACGACCTCGGCTGCACCGCCTTCGACTGGCTGGGCGTCGAGGACGCCGGCCGCCCCGGCGCGTCCGGCCAGAGGCACGCCGTCTACCTGCACGTCCTGAACCCGGACACCAAGCTCGGCCTCCTCCTGCGCACGGAGGTCGGCGACGAGCCGCTGCCCAGCGTGGCCGGCCTGTGGGCGGGCGCCGCGTGGCACGAGCGGGAGGCGGTGGAGATGTTCGGCATCACCCTGTCCGAACCCGCGCCGCACCTGCTGCTGCCCGAGTCGTTCGCGGGCCACCCGCTGCGCAAGGACTTCGTGCTGGCCTCCCGCGTCGTGCGGCCGTGGCCCGGCCGCCTGGAACCCGGCGAGGACGGCACGTCCGCGCCCAGCCGCCGCCGCGCCGCCCCGCCCGGCGTGCCCGACCCGTCGTGGGGACCCCGACGCCTCGAAGGTGACACCGATGCCTGACCCGATGCCCGAGTCGACGTCCGAGTCGACGTCCGGGTCGCCCGCAACGCCGACGCCTGCGCCGATGCCCGACCTGCCACCGCGCACCCGCGGCGTGATCGCGCTGCTGGAGGCCAACTGCACGGTCTGCATGATCTGCGCCCGCGAGTGCCCCGACTGGTGCATCCACATCGACTCGCACACCGAGGTCGAGCAGCAGCCCGGCTCGGCCCGCCCCCGCGCCCGCAACGTCCTCGACCGGTTCGCCATCGACTACGGCCAGTGCCTCTACTGCGGCATCTGCGTGGAGGCGTGCCCGTTCGACGCCCTGCACTGGGCCCCCGACTTCTCCTACCCCGGCACCGGCACGCTCGACGGCGCCGGCGCGGTCGCCGAACTGGTCCACGAACGGGACGTCCTGGGCACGTGGGTCGCGCACGTGCCGCCGCCGCCCGCCCTGGACGACCTGGCCGAACCCGCGCCGGAGACCGGTGCCACACGCCCCGGACGAGCGGGTTCCGGAACCCCGGGACGTCCCGGAGCGTTGAGAGGGAGGACGTAGTCACCCGGAGGCGAACACCGTGCACAAGCACTACAACGGGGTGAAGACCGCGTTGCTGCTGGGCGCCATGAGCGCGCTGATCGTCGGGATCAGCTCGTTCTTCGGGCGAACCGCGCTGGTCATCGGCGTTGTGCTGGCACTGGGCGTCAACGCCTACGCGTACTTCAACTCCGACAAGCTCGCGCTGCGCGCGATGCGGGCCCGGCCCGTGTCGGAGGTCGAGCAGCCCGCGATGTACCGGATCGTGCGGGAACTGGCGATGGCCGCGCGCCAGCCCATGCCCCGCCTCTACATCAGCCCCACCGCCGCGCCCAACGCGTTCGCGACCGGCCGCAACCCGCGCAACGCCGCGGTGTGCTGCACCACCGGCATCCTCGAACTCCTGGACGAGCGCGAGCTGCGCGCCGTCCTCGGGCACGAGCTGTCGCACGTCTACAACCGGGACATCCTCATCTCGTGCGTGGCCGGGGCGCTGGCCAGCTTGGTGAGCGCGTTGGCCAACCTCGCGCTGTTCGCGAGCCTGTTCGGCGGCGATGACGAGGACCGGCCCAACCCGTTCGCCGTGCTGCTGATCGCCGTCCTCGGGCCGATCGCGGCGAGCATCGTGCAGCTGGCGGTCAGCCGGTCCCGCGAGTACCAGGCGGACGCGTCCGGCGCGGAACTCACCGGCGACCCGCTGGCCCTGGCCTCGGCGCTGCGCAAGCTCGAACTCGGCACCCGCGCCGCGCCGCTGGCCCCGGAACCCGCCGTGGTGTCGCAGTCGCACCTGATGATCGCGTCACCGTTCCGGCCCGGCGAGCAGCTGGCGCGCTGGTTCTCCACCCACCCGCCGATCGCCGACCGCGTCCGCCGCCTGGAAGAACTCGCCCGCCGCTCCTGAAGCCTTCCGTCAGCGGTTGAGGCCGTCGCTCAGCGGACTTCGCGGGCCACGGTCATCAGGTACTGCCCGTAGCCGGACTTGGCGAGCTTCTCTCCCAGCGCGTAGCACTCGTCCGCGGTGATGAAGCCCATCCGCAGCGCGATCTCCTCCGGGCACGCGATGCGCACGCCCTGCCGGTGCTCCAGGACCTGCACGAACTGGCCCGCCTCCAGCAGCGAGTCGTGCGTCCCGGTGTCCAGCCACGCGAACCCGCGCCCCAGGTCGACCAGGTGGGCCTTGCCGCGCCGCAGGTACTCCAGGTTGACGTCGGTGATCTCCAACTCGCCGCGCGCCGACGGCGTCAGGTTGCGGGCGATCTCGACCACGTCGTTGTCGTAGAAGTACAGGCCGGTGATCGCCTTGTTCGACTTGGGCACCGCCGGCTTCTCCTCGATGGAGACCAGCCGCCCGTCCGCGTCCACCTCGCCCACGCCGTACCGCTCGGGGTCCCGGACCGGGTAGCCGAACAGCACGCAGCCCTCGAGCGTCGCCGCGTGGTGCTGGAGCAGCTTGGAGAAGCCCTGGCCGTAGAAGATGTTGTCGCCCAGGACCAGCGACACCGAGTCGTCGCCGACGAAGTCCGCGCCGATGACGAACGCCTCGGCCAGCCCGTTCGGGTGGGCCTGCTCGGCGTAGGAGACGGTGATCCCGAACTGGGACCCGTCCCCGAGCAGCCGCCGGAACAGCGGCAGGTCGGTCGGCGTCGAGATGAGCAGGACCTCCCGGATGCCCGCGAGCATCAGCACCGACAGCGGGTAGTACACCATCGGTTTGTCGTAGACCGGGAGGAGCTGCTTGGACACCGCCTGCGTGATCGGGTGCAGCCGCGTGCCGCTCCCGCCCGCCAGGATGATGCCCTTCATCGGTAGTTGGTGAACTGGAGGGCGATCCCGAAGTCGCTGCTCTTCAGCAGGGCGATGACGTCCTGCAGGTGGTCCTTCTTCTTGCCGGAGATGCGCAGCTGGTCGCCCTGGATCTGCGCCTGGACGCCCTTCGGGCCCTCGTCGCGGACCTTCTTGGCGATCTCCTTGGCCTTCTCCGACGAGATGCCCTGGACGATCTTGCCTGTGACCTTGAACACCTTCCCGGAGACCGCGGGGTCGCCGACCTCGAAGGCCTTCATCGAGATGCCGCGCTTGACCAGCTTCTCCTGGAAGACGTCGATCGCGGCCCGGCAGCGCTCCTCGGTCTCGGACTCGAAGGCGATCGCCTCCTCGCCCGCCCAGGCCACCGACGTGCCGGTGCCCCGGAAGTCGAACCTGGTGCTCAGCTCCTTGGCGGCCTGGTTGAGCGCGTTGTCGACCTCCTGCCGGTCGACCTTGCTCACCACGTCGAACGACGGGTCTGCCACGGTGCCCGATACCTCCGCGTAGGCGTGTCTGCGAACCCCGGAAGCCTACCGGGACCGCCCCGGTTTGAGCGGCCGCGACGGGGTTATGTATTGTCTGCACCGCACCCGGGAGACCGGGGGCGGGGCGGGTTGCCCGAGCGGCCAATGGGAGCGGACTGTAAATCCGTCGCGAAAGCTACAGAGGTTCGAATCCTCTACCCGCCACATCTGCGAGAAAGCCTCCGTGAGCACGGCTCACGGGGGCTTTCTCGTGTTCTCCGGGTGCCGCCGAGTTCACTGCCGGGGTGGAAGGAGTTCGGTGTATTCGAAACCGCCGCCGTCCGCGTTGGTCACCCGGAAGCGGACCTGGCGCGAGCCGTTGGCGGTCCTGCCGCTGAGGTTCATCTCGCAGGTGAAGGTCACGCCTTCCTCGACCAGCAACCCCGACGGGCACTTCGGTTCGCCGCTCAACCCGGTCACGCCGTCCCGGCCGAGGACCGCCTGCACCGACCTCGCCGACAGGTCTTCGTGGTCGAACACTCGTGGCTGGGTGACGGCCAACCCCGTCGTGAACACCTTCACCGTCACGGCCACCGCGCACGCCGCGGTCACCGCGGCGCAGACCGCGTCGACTCTCCCTGGAGGTCATGGGCGTAGTCCTAACCCAGGGTCACCAGCGGTGGAGGTGTTTCGCGAGATGCGAGGCCCGCTCGCAACCCGGCAGCCCGGACGGGAAACCGACAGCCCCGACGTAGGCGAGACCGACGCGCAAGCGCTTCCTCTCGCTTGCGTGCCGGCCTCGGGTGCAGCATAACCCATCTCGAACGTGTGTTCGAGGGTTATGTGATGGCTGCTCGTCCCGCGTCGGTCAGTTCGGCGTCCGTGCGCTCGTACAGGCCCACGGCGCGGCGGGCGCGGAGGAGGCCGGCGTGGACCAGGGCGTGGGTGGTCGTCTGGTCGCAGCACGGCAGG
>NZ_JAPSLK010000084.1 GCF_031180885.1 Saccharothrix sp. | reverse complement strand
ACGTGTACTCCGGGTTCGCGTTCGGCATGGGCCTGGAGCGCACGCTGCAGTTCCGCAACGGCCTGCCCGACATGCGCGACATGGTCGAAGGCGATGTCCGCTTCACCCAGCCATTCGGAACGGAGGCATGACCGGTGCGTATCCCGGTTACCTGGCTGGTCGAGAACCTCGAGTTCGCCGAGACCCCGACGCCCGAGCAGCTCGCCGAGGCGTTCGTGCGGATCGGGCTCGAGGTGGAGGGCGTCCACAAGCTCGGTCCCGTGACCGGTCCGCTCGTCGCGGGCCGGGTCATGGAGATCACGGAACTCACCGAGTTCAAGAAGCCCATCCGGTACTGCCGGGTCGAGGTCGGTCCCGACCAGGTCAACGGCATCGTGTGCGGCGCGTCGAACTTCGTCGAGGGCGACTCGGTCGTGGTGGCGCTGCCCGGCGCGGTGCTGCCCGGTGACTTCGCGATCACCCCGCGCAAGACCTACGGCCACGTCAGCGAGGGCATGATCTGCTCGGCCCGCGAGCTGGGCCTGGGCGACGACCACTCGGGCATCCTGGTGCTGCCCACCGGCACCGCGCAGCCCGGCGACGACGCCATCGAGCTGCTCGGCCTCAACGACACGGTCATCGAGGTCGCGCCCACGCCCGACCGCGGCTACGCGTTCTCGGTGCGCGGCCTGGCCCGCGAGATCGCCTGCGCGTTCGACGTGGCGTTCGGCGACCCCGGCCTGGCCGAGGTGCCCGAGGCCGAGGGCGAGGTGCTGCCGGTGCGGATCGAGGACCCGTCGGCGTGCTCCCGGTTCGTGGCCCGGCGGGTGACCGGGGTCGACCCGACCGCGCCGACCCCGTGGTGGATGCGGCGGCGGCTGATGCTGGCCGGCATCCGGTCCATCTCGCTGCCGGTCGACGTCACCAACTACGTGATGCTGGAGCTGGGCCAGCCGCTGCACGCGTTCGACGGCGCCAGCGTCCAGGGCAGCCTGGTCGTGCGGCGCGCGGTGGCGGGGGAGAAGCTCACCACGCTGGACGAGCAGGTCCGGGCGCTGGACCCGGACGACGTCGTGATCGCCGACGACAGCGGCGTGGTGTCGCTGGCCGGTGTCATGGGCGGCGCGTCCACCGAGGTCCGCGACACCAGCACGGACATCCTCCTTGAGGCGGCGAACTGGGACCCGGCGTCCATCGCGCGCACTGTAAGGCGGCACAAGCTGCCTTCAGAGGCCGCCAAGCGGTTCGAGCGGACCGTGGACCCGGCGTTGGCCCCGGTGGCCTTGGAGCGCGCGGCACGGCTGCTGCACATGTTCGCCGAGGGCAGCATCAAGCCGGGCCGCACGGACGTGGGCGCCCCGGTGCTGCCCGGTCCGGTGACCATGCCGATCGACCTGCCCGACCGGGTGGCCGGCGTGCGCTACGCGCGCGGCGTCACGGCGCGGCGGCTCGGGCAGATCGGCTGCCAGGTCGAGGTCTCGACCGGCGACGACGGCGCGACCCTGGTGACCGCGGTGCCGCCGACCTGGCGCTCCGACCTCACCCAGCCCGCCGACCTGGTGGAGGAGGTGCTGCGGCTGGAGGGGTACGACACGATCCCGTCCACGCTGCCGCCCGCCCCGGCCGGTCGCGGCCTGACCGAGCAGCAGCGGCGGCGCCGGACGGTGTCGCGCGCGCTGGCCGAGAACGGGTTCGTCGAGGTCAAGCCGTTCCCGTTCATCGCGCCCTCGGTGTTCGACGCGTTCGGGCTGGCCGAGGACGACGTGCGGCGGCGCACGGTCAGCGCGCTGAACCCGCTGGAAGCGGACAAGCACGCGCTGGCGACCACCCTGGTGCCGGGCCTGCTGGAGGCGTTGCAGCGCAACCTGGCGCGTGGCGCCCGGGACGTGGCCCTGTACACGGTCGCCCAGGTCACGCTGCCGCGCGCGCAGCCGGTGCCGGTGCCCGAGGTGGGCGTGGGCGCGCGGCCGTCCGACGAGCAGGTGGCGTCGCTGGTGGCGTCCCTGCCGCAGCAGCCGGTGCACGTCGCGGCGGTGCTGACCGGGCTGCGCGAGCACGCGGGCTGGTGGGGCAAGGGCCGGCCGGCGGACTGGGCGGACGCGGTGCAGGCCGCACGGCTGGTCGGTGAGGCTTATGGCGTCGAACTGACCGTCAAGGCGTCCTCGCTGGCGCCGTGGCACCCGGGTCGGTGCGCCGAGCTGCGCGTCGGCGACTGGCCGGTGGGTCACGCGGGCGAGCTGCACCCGAAGGTGCTGGAAGCGCTGGGCCTGCCCAAGCGGACCGTGGCGTTCGAGCTGGACTTGGACGCGCTGCCGGTGGAGGACCACCGTCCCGCGCCGGTCGTGTCGCCGTACCCGCCGGTCCTGCTGGACGTGGCGGTGGTCGTGGACGCGGCCGTGCCGGCCGCCGAGGTGGGCCGGGCGCTGACCACCGGCGGCGGTGAGCTGCTGGAGGACCTGCGCCTGTTCGACGTGTACACCGGTGACCAGGTCGGCGAGGGCAAGCGGTCGCTGGCCTACGCGCTGCGGTTCCGCGCGCCGGACCGGACGCTGACCGTCGAGGAGGCCACGGCGGCCCGCGACGCGGCGGTGGCGGAAGCGTCGGCGCGCTTCGGCGCGGTGCTGAGAGGCTGACGCAGAGTTCCTGGACCCGCACCATTGCGGGTCCAGGATTGCGCCGACGGTGTGAAACCGTCGGTTGCCGAGGTAGTGCGAACGTGCAGATCAGGCCACACAGCGTGATGTGTCAAGAGGTCTTTGGACCTGTATATCCGGGCCTGCTTGGTTCTTGCGCCAAGGTTGAACGTTCTCCAAGATTGGCTTCGCGGCCCGCTGGGCCGAGGGGCGAAGCGATGAACCGCCGGGCGAGTCTGGTCGCCGGTCCGACGGGGAGCTAGCGGCGAACCCACCGCCTGATGCAGCAATCTAGTGAGGTTGCCTCATGCGCAGCTTGGGACCACGGATGGAA
This sequence comes from Saccharothrix sp., assembly GCF_031180885.1. Lineage (GTDB taxonomy): Bacteria > Actinomycetota > Actinomycetes > Mycobacteriales > Pseudonocardiaceae > Actinosynnema. Next base: position 20,033 of record NZ_JAPSLK010000084.1, on the reverse strand, counting down.
GTCGCCGTCGCCATGACCATCCTGGGTGTCGGCGCCGCCGTGGTGGCCGCCATGCACCTGACCTGGCCCGAGCCCGAACTGCCCGCGATGGCGTACGCGGTGAGCAACGGCGAGCCCGGCGTCGCCGACCTCAAGCCGTTCGAGATCAACGACGTGTCCGGTGCCCCGGTGGAGCTGACGCCCGGCGGGGTCGGGTCGCGGCTGGTGCGGCTGTCCAACCCGAACAGCGTCGACATCGTCGTGATGACGCTCCAGGCCGTGCCGGGGCAGCCGTTGGACGAGGCGCACAACCGGGTGGTGGACTGCCCGTCCGGCGTGCTGAGCGTGCGGCCGATGGCCGAGCCGGTCACCATCCCGCCCGCGGGGGTCGTCGAGGTCGAGATGGTCGTGCAGATCTCCCCGGACGTGCCCGAAGCGTGCAAGGACTCCGTCTTCCCGCTCACCTACTCCGGCCGCGCTACCCGCGGCTAGGGGAGGTCGATCAACCTCCGCACCGCTTCGGCGACGTACTCGTAGCGCGCTTCCGCGTCCGGCAACTCGCCCGGGAACTCCGGGTTGGCCTCGGTCCAGGTCGCGGCCAGGTGCAGCACCAGCCCGAGCAGCACCGCGGGCGGGAAGCGCTTGGGCAGCAGGCCGTCCGCCTGGGCTTGCGCGATGAGGTCGACCTTCCGGCCGGTCGCCTCGACGGCCAGGGCGTTGACCTCGGGTTCGCCCGGCTCCAGCCGGTGCCACACGGCCAGTCGCATGACTTCGGGGTGCACGTCGTACATGCGGGCGAGCTTCGCCGCGTACCCCGGCAGGTCGTGCACGTCGATCGGGGTGGACTCCACGAGCCGCCGCACGATCGAGCCGTAGACGGCGTCGAAGAGCTGCGCCTTGCCGCCGAAGTAGTGGTAGATCTGCGCCTTGTTGGAGTTCGCCTGGGCGGCGATCCGGTCGACCCGCGCGCCCGCGATGCCGTGCTCGGCGAACTCGGCGAGGGCGGCATCGAGCAGGCGTTGGCGGGTGGCGTCCGCGTCTCTGATCACGCCCGCGAGACTATCTTCCAACCGGTTAGTTGACAAACTCCGATCTTGCCGGCAACTTGCTAACCAACCAGTTGGAAAGGAAGGTTCGCCATGATCCGCAAGGACCCGTTGATCGCCTGGCGTCCCGCGCTCGCCGCGGCCGCGTTCCAGGCGGCGTTCCCGTTGCTGCACCGGCTCCGGTACGCGTCACCCGAACTCCAGTTCGCCTCGAGGAGGGTGGCCAGACCGGCCACGGTCCGCATCCCCACGCGCCACGGCGAAATCCGCGCTCTGGTGTACGCACCACCTGATCCCGTCGACCGGCCGCCCGCGCACCTGATCGCCCACGGCGGTGCGTTCATCGCGCGGGTGCCCGAGCAGGAGGACAACGTGGCGCGGTTCCTGGCCTCCGAGGTCGGCGCCTATGTCGTCGTCCCCGACTACTCGACCGCGCCCGAGGTCCGGTTCCCCGTGGCCGAGGACCAGATGTTCGACGTGTACCGCTGGATGCGGTTGGCGACATACGGGTGGGACGGCGAGCGCATCTCGGTCGGCGGCGCCAGTTCCGGCGGCAAGCTCGCGGTGAACGTGGCGCTGCGCGCGGCGGAGGCCCGGCTACCCGTGCCGGTGGCGCTGACCGTCGAGTCCGGTGTCGTCGACCTGTGCCGCCCCGACTCCAGCCGCACATCGGTCCTGGAGAAACCCGTGGTGCGCCGACCCCTGATGTCCCTGGTCCGCCGCACGTACTTCGCGGGCGTGGACCCCGAGCACCCGCACGCCTCGCCGATCCGCCACCCGAGGCTCGCGGACCTGCCACCGACCCTCGTGCTGACCGCGCAGCACGACACCTTGCGAGAGGAGATGAACGACTTCGCGAAGATCCTGGAGTCCGAGACCGTCCCCGTGACCTACCGCGAGTTCGAGGGCGTAGACCACGGCTTCACCCACACCAGGCCGATCGAGGTGGCCCGAGAGGCGATCACCCTGATAGCCGACCACCTCCGCACCGCCTACACCCCGGGCGGCCACACCCTCGGCAGCTACACCCCCGGCGGCCACGCTCCCGGCCGCCACGCTCCCGATGCCCACACTCCCAGCTCCCTCTCGCCCAGCTCCCTCTCGCCCAGCGCTCACCCGCCGGCCGACCCCCCGACACCCTCCATCCGCCGAAACAGCCTGGGGGTACTCGAGTGACCACCGCCCACACCACCCAGCGCTCGCACCCCGGGCCAGGCACGGCCCGCGGTAGGACACGGCCCGCGGTAGGCACCGGCCGCCTCCCGCACTCGCCGCCTCCCGCACGTGCCGCCTGCCGCGTCACAGGTGCTTCATGGCTTCACGTCGCGAGAGAGGAGACAGTTCCGGGTGCGCCTCGACGAACGCGCGCACCCACCCCGGGTCGACGCGGGCGTGTTGCCGCAACGCCCAGCCGATGCCCTTGCGCAGGAAGAAGTCCGGGTCCGCGATGTTCGCCTCGATCGCGTCCTGGAGCAGGTCGAGGTCCGTCTCGCCCTTCGACCCCAGTTGGCAGATCACCGACACCCGCCGCCGCCAGCGGTCCGGGTCGGTCATCCAGGTGCGCACCACCGGTTCGACGTCGGCGGGGTGCGCGCGCAGCAGGGGGCCGATGCGGCGGGACGCGATCTCGTCCACGAAGTCCCACCACGCGCCGGTCACGACCAGTTCGTCGTACACCGGCAGCAGGGTCGGGTCCTGCCACTTGGGGTAGCGGCCCACCAGGTCCAGCGCCAGGTACCGCTCCTCGCGGTAGGTGGCACCGCGCCACAGCTCCAGCACCGTGTCCACCCACTCGTCCCGGGAGGTGAATGGGAACTCGCCGAACAGCGACCGCGCCAGTCGGGCGCGCTCGGGCTTCGGCACACCGAGGAACGGCATCTCGGACTTCATGTACCGCTGCATCTCCGGCGCCTTCGCCGGGTCGGCGGCCGACTTCAGTCCTTCGTGGATCGCTGCGACGAGTCCGCTCACGACACCACCGTAGAGCGGCTCGGTGTGACACGCTTCGCTCATGAGCGAGTACGACTACGACCTGCTCGTGATCGGATCGGGTCCCGGCGGGCAGAAGGCGGCCATCGCGGGCGCGAAGCTCGGCAAGCGGGTCGCGATCGTGGACAAGGCGGACATGGTCGGCGGCGTGTGCGCCAACACGGGCACGATCCCGTCGAAGACCATGCGGGAAGCGGTGATGTACCTGACCGGCATGAGTCAGCGCGAGCTGTACGGCGCGGACTACCGGGTCAAGAAGGACATCACGATCTCGGACCTCCTCGCCCGGACCCAGCACGTGATCGGGCGTGAGGTCCAGGTCGTGCGTGCCCAGCTGCACCGCAACCAGGTCGACCTGCTCACCGGCACGGCGCGGTTCGTCGACCCGCACACCGTGGCGGTGGAGGGCGTGCACCGGGCCGAGCACCACACGGTCACGGCGGACAAGATCGTCATCGCGACCGGCACGCGTCCGGCCCGTCCGGCGCAGGTCGACTTCGACGAGGAGCGCGTCCTCGACTCGGACGAGGTGCTCGCGTTGGAGGAGATCCCGTCCTCGATGGTCGTGGTCGGGGCCGGGGTGATCGGCATCGAGTACGCCTCGATGTTCGCCGCCCTGGGCTGCCGGGTGACGGTGGTCGAGCAGCGGGAGCGCATGCTGGAGTTCTGCGACCCGGAGATCGTCGAGTCGCTGAAGTTCCACCTGCGCGACCTGGCGGTCACGTTCCGGTTCGGGGAGAAGGTGGTCAACGTCGCCGTGTCCGACCACGGCACCGTGACCACGCTTGCCAGTGGCAAGCGCATCCCGGCGGCGGCCGTCATGTACTCGGCGGGCCGCCAGGGCGCCACCGAGGAGCTGAACCTGGCCGCCGCCGGCCTGGAGGCCGACCACCGGGGTCGGTTGACGGTGGACGAGCACTACCGCACGTCGGTGGAGCACGTCTACGCGGTGGGCGACGTGATCGGCTTCCCGGCGCTGGCCGCGACGTCGATGGACCAGGGTCGGCTGGCGGCGTACCACGCGTTCGGCGAGACGGTGAACGAGCTGTCGGCGTTGCAGCCGATCGGGATCTACACGATCCCGGAGATCTCGTACTGCGGTGCGACCGAGGCGGAGCTGACCGCGTCGGCGACCCCGTACGAGGTGGGCCTGGCCCGCTACCGCGAACTGGCGCGCGGCCAGATCGTCGGCGACGCCTACGGCATGTTGAAGCTGCTGGTGTCCACTGCGGACCGCAAGCTGCTCGGTGTGCACCTGTTCGGCACGGGCGCGACGGACCTCGTCCACATCGGACAGGCGGTCATGGCGTGCGGCGGCACGGTCGACTACCTGGTGGACACGGTCTTCAACTACCCGACGCTGTCCGAGGCCTACAAGGTGGCGGCCCTGGACGTGACGAACAAGATCCGCGCCCTGGACCGCTTCGGCACCTGACACAGGGCTCCCATGCTCACCGGAGCGGGTGTGATTGGCTCGTCTGAACCGCCGAACGAGTGGGTCCTGGGTGTGGGTCAGGTCGTCGGTAGGCGGTCCAGGAAGGTGGCGATCAGCGGGGCGATCTCGGTGGCGTGCTCTTCGAGGGCGAAGTGGCCGGTGGCGACGAGGTGCAGGTCGGCGTTCGGCACGTCCCGGAGGTAGGCCTTCGCGCCGTCCTCGGTGAAGATGCCGTCGCCTCGGCCCCAGACGACCAGGGTCGGCGGCTGGTGGGTGCGCAGCCACTGCTGCCAGCGCGGGTACTCGGCCACGTTCGTGTGGTAGTCGAGCGCCAGGTCGACCTGGATCTCCGTGCGGCCCGGCTGGTCGAGGAAGTGCTGGTCGAGGGTCCAGGCGTCGGGGTCGACGAGGGTCCGGTCGGTGGTGCCGTCCTCGTACTGGGACCTGGTGAAGGCAAGGGTCATCAGGGAGCGGGCGACCTCGCGGTCGCGGTTGGCCACGAAGGCCTGGGCGGCCTCGGACAACCCTTCCTCGTAGGCGTTGGCGTTCTGCACGACCAAACCGGTGATCCACTCCGGGTGCCTGGTGGCCAGGCGGAAGCCGACCGGGCCGCCGAAGTCGAACGCGTACAGCGCGAACCGGGTCAGGCCCACCGCCCGCACGAAGCCCTCGACCACGTCGGCCAGTCGCTCGAACGTGTGGTGGTCGAGGTCGGCGCTGTGGCCGAAGCCCGGGTAGTCGGGTGCGACCAGGTGGTAGCGGGTCCCGAGGGCGTCCAGCAGGCGGCGGAACTGGTGGGACGCGCTCGGGAAGCCGTGCAGCAACAGGAGTGTGGGCGCGTCCGCCGGACCCGTCTCCCGGTAGAAGACGCGGACGCCGTCGACCTCGACGTGCCGGTGGAAGACCTTGGGCAGGAGCATGGCGCGCACACTATCTAACGGTTGGAAGCGTTAGCAACCATTAGATTAGTGACGAGGTGGAGGCGTGCGTCGTCGACGCTCCGCAGTGGTGGCACGAGGAGGGTGGGCATGCCGACGTTCACGGCCGCGCCGTCGTGCGTGGCCCGATCGCCGACCATGAGCGTCTCCTCGGGGGAGGTGCCCAGTTCCGCGAGTGCGATGCGGAAGATCGCCGGGTCCGGCTTCGCCACGCCGTGTTCGAAGGAGAGCACGAACGAGTCGACCGGCAGGCCGTCGAACGCGGGTCGGAGGTCGAAGTGGATGTCGCTCAGGATGCCGATGCGGATTCCGTTGTCGTGCAAGGTTTTCAGGGTTGGGGCGGCGTCGGTGGCGAAGGGGTTGAAGGTGGCGTCGGCTTCCACTTCGTACAGTGCGTCGGCCAGGTCGGGGTCCAGGGTGGCGTCGGTGAAGGCGCTGTAGTAGGTCTCGCGGTGGAGCGTGGCGTCGGCGTCGACGCCGGGTGCGTCGAGTCGTTCGACGTCGATGGCCGAGATGATGTCGGCGGCGGTGGAGGTTCGCGGCCCAGGCGGCGCAGGGCCTCGGTGGCCCAGCCGCGGAAGGTGGGCGTGAGCACGAGGGTGCCCCGCCAGTCGAAGATCACTGCCCTCATGGGGGCAAGCTAGCGGCTGGAAGGTGTTCGCCACGCGTGTTCGGCTGGCCGACACCGACCGCCGAGGCCTGCGGAGCCGCCCGGTGTGGCGCCGGCTGGCGGAGTTGCCCGGTGTGGCGCCGGCTGGCGGAGTTGCCCGGTGTGGCGCCGGCTGGCGGAGTTGCCCGGTGTGGCGCCGGCCGGCGGAGTTGCCCGGTGTGGCGCCGGCCGGCGGAGCTGCCCGGTGTGGCGCCGGCCGGTAGAGCTGCCCGGTCTGGGGCCGGTGTGGCATGGGCGCGGGGCGCGGTGAGTTGGAGCACGCTGCGGTTCCTCGAACGCGACGCACTGGTCAGGCTGGTGGCGCGGGCCTGCTGCGGGCGGTGGCGCGGTACGGGACTGCGACGGCCCGGCGCACGACGGCGGTTCGGAGATCGTCGCGGTCGCCGTGTCGTGACGAAGGTCGCGACCACCCATCGGGAAAGCGTATTTGAGTGACTTTGCACGAGCGTGCATACTTATCCGCATGACGGTACGGATCGCGGTCGCGGGGGCCAGTGGCTACGCCGGTGGCGAGTTGTTGCGGCTCCTGCTCGGCCACCCGGACGTGGAGATCGGCGCGCTCACCGCCGGCGGTAACGCGGGTACCCCGCTGCTGGCCCATCAACCGCACCTGTTGCCGCTCGGTGACCGCGTGCTCGGTGAGACCACCGCCGAGAACCTCGCCGGCCACGACGTCGTCTTCCTCGCCCTGCCCCACGGTCACTCCGCCGCGATCGCCGCGCAACTGGGCGACGACACCCTGGTGATCGACTGCGGCGCGGACCACCGCCTCACCGACGAAGCCGCCTGGACCCGCTGGTACGGCGGCGCGCACGCGGGCCCCTGGCCCTACGGCCTGCCCGAACTGCCCGGTCAGCGCGAGGTCCTCAAGAACGCGCGCAGGGTCGCCGTCCCCGGCTGCTACCCGACCGTGTCCTCCCTGGCGCTCGCCCCGGCCGTCCACCTGATCGAACCCGAGGTCACCGTGGTCGCCGTGTCCGGCACGTCCGGCGCGGGCAAGTCGCTCAAGCCGAACCTCCTCGGCTCCGAGGTGATGGGGTCGCTGTCCGCGTATGGCGTCGGCGGCGCCCACCGGCACACCCCCGAGATCACCCAGAACCTGTCCAAGGTCGCCGGGCGGGACGTGAAGGTCTCCTTCACCCCGGTCCTCGCCCCGCTCCCACGGGGCATCCTCGCCACCTGCTCGGCCACCCTGACCAGCGACGAGGACGTGCGCGCGGTCTACGAGAAGGCCTACGCGGACGAGCCGTTCGTGCACCTGCTGCCGGAAGGCCACTGGCCGACCACGGGCGCGGTGCTCGGTTCGAACGCCGTGCAGCTCCAGGTCACCGTCGACCCCGACCTCAACCGCCTGGTCGTGGTCGCCGCCGTCGACAACCTGGCGAAGGGCACCGCGGGCGCCGCGGTGCAGTGCATGAACCTGGCACTCGGCCTGCCGGAGACCACCGGCCTGTCCACTGTGGGAGTGGCACCGTGAACAACCCCGTCCGTGACAAGGGCGTCACCGGCCCCAAGGGCTTCAAGGCCGCGGGTGTCGCCGCGGGCATCAAGGAGTCCGGCGCGCTGGACCTCGCACTGGTGGTCAACGAGGGACCGGGCCAGGCCGCGGCGGGTGTGTTCACCACCAACCAGGTCAAGGCCGCGCCCGTGCTGTGGTCGCAGCAGGTGCTCAAGGAGCGCAAGCTCAACGCCGTCGTCCTCAACTCCGGCGGCGCGAACGCGTGCACCGGCCCCGAGGGCTTCCAGGACACCCACGCCACCGCCGAGAAGGTCGCCGAGGTGCTCGGCGTCGGCGCGATCGAGGTGGCCGTCTGCTCCACCGGCCTGATCGGCGAGCGCCTGCCGATGGACAACCTCAAGGCGGGCATCGAGGTCGCCGCCAAGGAGCTGGACTCGACCACCGAGGCCGGCCTGCACGCCGCCACCGCCGTGATGACCACCGACACCCGCCCCAAGCAGTCCTTCGCGGCCCACCCGGACGGCTGGTCGGTCGGCGGCTTCGTCAAGGGCGCCGGGATGCTCGCCCCGAACATGGCCACCATGCTCAGCGTCATCACCACCGACGCGGTGATCGACGGCGACGCGCTCGACGCGGCCCTGCGCGCCACCACCGCCAAGACCTACGACCGGCTCGACGTCGACGGCGGCACGTCCACCAACGACACCGTCCTGGTCCTGGCTTCCGGCGCGTCCGGCATCACGCCCAGCGCCGAGGACTTCCAGCAGCTCCTCACGGTCGTCGCGGGCGACCTGGTCAAGCAGCTCCAGGGCGACGCCGAGGGTGTCACCAAGGAGATCTCGATCACCGTCAACGGCGCGGTCGACGAGGCCGAGGCGGTCGTGGTCGCCAAGACCGTCGCCGAGGACAACCTGGTCAAGACCGCCCTGTTCGGCTCGGACCCGAACTGGGGCCGCGTCGCGATGGCCGTCGGCCGCTCCCAGGCCACCGTGGACCAGCACAAACTGGGCATCACGATCAACGGCGTCACCCTGTTCAGCGATGGCCACAAGGCCGCCGACCGCAGTGAGGCCGACCTGTCCGGCCGCGACATCGAGATCGTGGTGGACCTGAACCTGGGCGACGGCACCGCCACCGTCCTCACCACGGACCTGTCCCACGCCTACGTCGAAGAGAACAGCGCCTACAGCTCATGAACCCACGCGAGAAGGCTGAGGTCCTGATCGAGGCGCTGCCCTGGCTCCAGCGCTTCCGGGGCGCGACGGTCGTCATCAAGTACGGCGGCAACGCCATGGTGGACGACGAGCTGAAGCGGGCGTTCGCGCAGGACATGGTGTTCCTCAAGCTCGCCGGCCTGCACCCGGTGGTGGTGCACGGCGGCGGCCCGCAGATCGCGGCCATGCTCAACCGGCTGGGCATCGAGAGCGAGTTCCGCGGCGGCCTGCGGGTGACCACGCCCGAGGCGATGGACGTCGTCCGCATGGTCCTGGTCGGCCAGGTCCAGCGCGAACTCGTCGGTCTGATCAACGAGCACGGCCCGTACGCGGTGGGCCTGTCCGGCGAGGACGCCCACCTGCTCACCGCCGCGCGCAGGCCCGCGATCGTGGACGGCGAACCGGTGGACATCGGCCTGGTCGGCGACATCGTCGAGGTCAACCCGGAGGCCGTGCTGGACATCGTGAAGGCGGGCCGCATCCCGGTCGTCTCCACGGTCGCCCCGGACGCCGACGGCGTGGTGCACAACGTCAACGCCGACACCGCCGCCGGCGCGGTCGCCGTGGCGCTCAAGGCCGAGAAGCTCGTGGTCCTCACCGACGTCGAGGGCCTGTACGCGGACTGGCCGGACAAAAGCTCTTTGCTGCACCAGATCCGCTCGTCCGAGCTGGAGAAGCTGCTGCCGGACCTGGACAGCGGCATGGTGCCCAAGATGGAGGCGTGCCTGCGCGCGGTGCGCGGTGGTGTGCCCGAGGCGCACGTCATCGACGGGCGGCTGGCGCACTCCGTGCTGCTTGAAGTGTTCACCTCCGAAGGTGTGGGAACGATGGTGTTGGGGGACGAGAGTGACTGACCAGCAGCGGTGGCAGGCCACCATGATGAACAACTACGGCACGCCTGGTCTCACCCTCGAACGCGGCGAAGGCGCCTACGTCTGGGACGCCGACGGCAACCGCTACCTGGACCTGCTCACCGGCATCGCGGTCAACGCCCTGGGCCACGCCCACCCGGCGATCGTCGCCGCGGTCACCGAGCAGATCGGCAAGCTCGGCCACACCTCGAACCTCTACATCAACGAACCCGCGCTCAAGCTCGCCGAGCGCCTGCTCGACCTGACCGGCCAGGACGGCGACGGCCGCGTGCTGTTCGTCAACTCGGGTGCGGAGGCCAACGAGGCCGCGTTCAAGCTGTCCCGCCGCACCGGCCGCACCAAGGTCGTCGCCACCGAGGGCGGCTTCCACGGCCGCACCATGGGCGCGCTCGCCCTGACCGGCCAGCCCGCCAAGCGCGGCCCGTTCGAACCGCTGGTGCCGGGTGTGGTGCACGTCCCGTTCGGCGACGTGGCCGCGCTCGAAGCCGCGATCGACGACGAGACCGCCGCGTTCTTCGTGGAGCCGATCCAGGGTGAGCAGGGCGTCGTCGTGCCGCCGGAGGGCTACCTCCAGGCCGCGCGCGCCATGACGCAGAAGCACGGCGCGCTGCTGGTGCTGGACGAGGTGCAGACCGGCGTCGGCCGCGTCGGCTCCTGGTTCGCCTTCCAGCGCTTCGGCATCGTGCCGGACGTGATGACGCTGGCCAAGGGCCTGGGCGGCGGTCTGCCGCTGGGCGCGTGCATCGCGTTCGGCCCGGCCAAGGACCTGTTCCAGCCCGGCCAGCACGGGACCACGTTCGGCGGCAACCCGGTGTGCTGCGCGGCGGCCCTGGCCGTCCTGGACACCATCGCCGCCGAGGGCCTGCTGGAGCACTCCGCCGCGGTCGGCAAGGAGATCGCCGCCGGCGTGGAGGCGTTGGGCCACCCGCTCATCTCCGGTGTGCGGGGAGCCGGCCTGCTGCTCGGGATCACGCTGCGCGAGGCGGTCTCGGCGAAGATCGCGGCGGCCGCGCAGCAGGCCGGCTATCTGATCAACCCCATCCAGCCCGACGTGATCCGCCTCGCGCCGCCGCTGGTGCTCGACGAGGCCGACGCGCACCGCCTGGTGGCCGACCTCCCGTCCTTCCTGCCGTCGAACGAGGAGTCCTGATGGTCCGGCACTTCCTGCGCGACGACGACCTCAGTCCCGCCGAGCAGGCCGAGGTCCTCGACCTCGCCGACACCTACAAGGCCGACCGGCTGAGCGCGAAGCCGCTGGCCGGGCCCAAGTCGGTGGCGGTGATCTTCGAGAAGAACTCGACCCGCACCCGGCTGTCGTTCGAGGTCGGCATCGCCCAGCTGGGCGGCAACCCGGTGATCATCGACGGCCGTTCCATGCAGCTCGGCCGCGAGGAGACCATCGAGGACACCTCCCGCATCCTGTCCGGTTACGTGGACGCCGTGGTGTGGCGGACGTTCGCGCAGAAGCGCATCGAGGCCATGGCGTCGGTGTCGCGCATCCCGGTGATCAACGCGTTGACCGACGAGTTCCACCCGTGTCAGGTTCTGGCGGACTTGCAGACCATCCGGCGCGTGCACGGCAGGCTCGCCGGCCTCACCGTCACCTACCTCGGTGACGGGGCCAACAACATGTCCAACTCGATCATGCTCGGTGGCGCCACCGCGGGCATGCACGTCCGGGTCTCCGCCCCGGTCGGGTTCCAGCCCGAGCAGTGGGCGCTGGACGACGCCCGCAAGCGCGCCGCGGAGACCGGCGGGTCGGTCGAGGTGGTCATCGACCCGCGCAAGGCCGTCGAGGGCGCGGATGTGCTGGTCACCGACACCTGGACGTCCATGGGCCAGGAGAACGACGGCCGCGACCGGGTCGGCCCGTTCCGCCCGTACCAGGTCAACTCGGCGCTGGTCGCGTCCACCGGCGTGAAGACGACCGTGCTGCACTGCCTGCCCGCGCACCGCGGCTGGGAGATCACCGACGAGGTGCTCGACGGGCCGGACAGCGCGATCTGGGACGAGGCGGAGAACCGCCTGCACGCCCAGAAGGCCCTGCTGGTGTGGCTGCTGGAGAACAGCCGATGACCCGAACAGCGCGGCAGGCCCGCATCGTCGAACTGGTCAGCCAACGGGCCATTCGCAGCCAGTCGGAGCTGGCCAAGACCCTCGCCATGGAGGGCATCGAGGTCACCCAGGCCACGCTGTCCCGCGACCTGGACGAGCTGGGCGCGGTCAAGCTGCGCGGCCCGGACGGCGGCGCGCCCGTCTACGTGATCCCCGAGGACGGCAGCCCGGTGCGCGGCGTCCAGGGCGGCACGTCCCGGCTGGTCCGCGTGCTCAACGAACTGCTCGTCTCGGCGGACTCGTCGGGCAACCTGGCCGTCCTGCGCACCCCGCCGGGCGCGGCGCAGTTCCTGGCCAGCGCCCTGGACCGGGCCGCGCTCACCGAGATCGTGGGCACGATCGCCGGCGACGACACCATCATCGTGGTCGCCCGCGAGCCCATGACCGGCGCGGACCTCGCGGCGCGCGTGCTGGCTCTGGCCGCGGGCGACGAGGGAACCGACGGTGGCTGAACGGGTCGTCGTGGTCGGCCGGGAGACGTTCGAGACCTTCGCCGTCGCCCTGGCCGCCGCCGAGGTCGTCGTGGTCGGGGTGGACGAGCTGCTGGTGGACGCGGCGGACGAGTTCGCCGACTCCTACTGCCTGCCCGCGCTGCTGGCCAACGCCGCCGAAGCGCCGTCGTCCGCGCTGGCCGACCCGCTGGTGGCCAAGCACGTGGTGGCCGCCGCGCGCGAGCACGGTGCGACGACCGTGGCGCACAGCGGCGGCGAACGCCTCGACACCTGCCTGCGTGCGCTGGCCCCCGACCTGCGGGTGATCGTGCTGGACCACCTGCCCGCGTCGTCGCGGACGGTGTGGTCGGGCAGCGCGGTCCCGCACGAGCACGAGCCGCAGGAACTCGTGGTCACCTTCGACCGGGGTGTGCCGGTCGCGCTGGACGGCGAGACGGTGACCGCGATGCAGGCGCTGCGCGAGGTCAACCTGCGCTCCGGCGGGCACGGCGCGGCCACGTTGATCACCGCGCACCGCGACCTGGAGGAGATCACCCTGGAGCGCGACCTGGTCCGCTTCAAGCGGCGGGTGGAGCGGCGCTGGGGTGAACTGGTGCACGACGGGCTGTGGTACTCGCCCCTGAAGGACGCGCTGGACACCTTCATCGAGCACACCCAGGGGGACGTGTCCGGCGAGATCCGGCTCGTGCTGCACGGCGGCCGAGCCACGACGAAGGCATACGCGCAGCCGTGACGGCTGGGAAACGGTGAAGAGGTAGTCGTGACTTCTCTGTGGGGTGGGCGGTTCGCCAGCGGGCCGGCGGACGCGATGGCACTGCTGTCGGCGTCAACGCACTTCGACTGGCGGCTCGCCCCCTACGACATCAAGGGCTCCCGCGCGCACGCCCGCGTGCTGCACCGCGCGGGCCTGCTGACCGAGGACGAGCGCGACCGGATGATCGCGGCGCTGGACACCCTGGAGGCCGACGTCGCCTCCGGCGCGTTCACCCCGACGCTGGCCGACGAGGACGTGCACACCGCTCTGGAGCGCGGCCTCATCGAACGCGCCGGCCCCGAGCTGGGCGGCAAGCTGCGCGCCGGCCGGTCCCGCAACGACCAGGTGGCGACCCTGTTCCGGATGTGGCTGCGCGACGCCGCGCACCGCGTGTCCGAGGGCGTGCTGGACGTCGTGGACGCCCTGGCCGGCCAGGCCGAAGCGCACCCGACCGCCGTCATGCCCGGCCGCACGCACCTCCAGTCCGCCCAGCCCGTGCTGCTTGCGCACCACCTCCTGGCGCACGGCCAGGCCCTGCTGCGCGACATCGACCGGCTGCGCGACTGGGACAAGCGCGCCGCCGTGTCCCCGTACGGCTCGGGCGCGCTGGCGGGCTCGTCGCTGGGCTTGGACCCGGCGGCGGTGGCTGCGGACCTCGGGTTCGACGCGCCGGCGGAGAACTCCATCGACGGCACCGCGTCCCGCGACTTCGCCGCCGAGATCGCGTTCGTGCTGGCCATGATCGGCGTGAACCTGTCCCGGATCGCCGAAGAGGTGATCATCTGGACCACGGCCGAGTTCCACTTCGCCGTGCTGGACGACGCCTGGGCCACCGGCAGCTCGATCATGCCGCAGAAGAAGAACCCCGACGTCGCCGAACTGACCCGGGGCAAGTCGGGAAGGCTGATCGGCAACCTGACCGGCCTGCTGGCGACCCTCAAGGCCCAGCCGCTCGCCTACAACCGGGACCTCCAGGAGGACAAGGAGCCGTTGTTCGACTCGGTCGAGCAGCTGGAACTCCTGCTGCCCGCCCTGGCCGGGATGATCGCCACCATGCGCTTCGACACGGCCCGCATGGCCGAGGTCGCGCCCGCCGGGTTCACCCTGGCGACCGACATCGCCGAGTGGCTGGTCCGGCAGGGCGTCCCGTTCCGCGTGGCGCACGAGGCGGCGGGGGAGTGCGTGCGCGTCGCCGAGGCCCGCGGCGTGGGCTTGGAGGACCTGACCGACGAGGAGTTCGCGGGGATCTCGCCACACCTCACGCCCGAGGTGCGTAGCGTGTTGACCGTGGAAGGTTCGATCGCGTCGCGGGACGCGCACGGGGGCACCGCGCCCGACCGGGTGGCCGAACAGCTCAAGCGGTTGCGGGACAAGGCACGCCTTGCTCGCCACGCCTAGGCAGCTCACCGAGCAGGAGCTGGCCGTCGACCCGGTCGACGCGTCCCGGCTCCTGCTCGGGTCGATCATCGAGAGCACCACGCCCGAGGGTGTCGTCGGCGTGCGCATCGTGGAGGTGGAGGCGTACCGGGGCGGCGACGACCCGGCGTCCCACTGCTACCGGGGCAAGACGGCGCGCAACGAGGTGATGTTCGGCCCGGCGGGTCGCTTGTACGTGTACTTCGTCTACGGCATGCACTTCTGCGCCAACGTGGTGTCGCTGACCGACGGCGTCCCCGGCGCGGTCCTGCTCCGGGCGGGCGAGGTCGTGTACGGCGAGGACCTGGCCCAAATGCGCCGCCCCGCCGCCCGCAGCCACGCCGAACTCGCGAAGGGTCCGGCAAGGCTGACCGGCGTCCTGGGCCTGGACCGAGCGCACAACGGCGTAGACCTGACCTCCTCCGACGCCTCGGTGCGCCTCTTGGCAGGCGACCCGGCAACCGACATCCGCACCGGCCCGCGCGTGGGTGTCGCGGTGGCGGTGGACGTCCCGTGGCGCTTCTGGATCGACTCGCCGGCCGTGAGCACGTACCGCCGAGGCACCCGCCGCACCCGCGTCACCTGACCACTAATTTCTGTCGTGCCTGGCTGGGGCAACTGTCGTACCTGACTGGGACAATGGGCCCCAGGGGCGCTCGAACCCGAATTGTCGTACCCCGGTGGGACAATGAGCCCCAGGGGGCGCTCAACGCCGGATGTCGTACCCCCGTGGGACAATGGAAGCGGGGGCCGGAGGCCGCGCCAAGCCGCACCGCACGCCCGCTGACCAGCCCAAACCCGGCCACGCCACGCCGCAGCGCTTTGGCCGCCGGGCCGCAGCAAGATCGACGCCGAGCCAGGTCGCGCCGGCCGCCAACCGGGCCGAGCCGGCCGCCAACCGGGCCGAGCCGCGCCGCGCCGCCGAGCCGCGCCGCCGCACTGAGCCGAGGCCTGGCCGCGCGGAGCCGCGCCGTCGAGCCGCCGGGCCGCCGCGCGGAGCCAAGCCGAGCTGAGCTGCTGGGCCGAGTCGCCGCACTGAGCCGAAGCCTGGCCGCGTCGAGCCTGCCCAACGCCGTACCGGGCCACCTCGGGTAGCGCGAAGTCGGCCGTCAGGCTCGCTGCGCAGCGTCGTGCCGCACGCGTGACTCCGCGACGTACCCCCGGTGCTCCTCCGCCCACCGCATCAACCCCGCCACCTGCTCCGACAACGTCGCCCCCACTGGAGTCAACGCGTAGTCCACCCGCGGCGGCGAAGTCGGCGTCACTTTCCGGGACACCAACCCGTCCCGCTCCAACGACCGCAGCGTCAACGTCAGCATCCGCTGCGAAATCCCCTCGATCGAGTGCTGCAACTCCGAGTACCGCCGCGACCCGCCGCCCAGCAGGCTCATCACCAGCACGCTCCACTTGTCACCCACCCGGTCGAGCACGTCGCGCAGCTCGCACATCGGGTGCTCACCGGTCACACGCACATCGGTGTGCGTAGGGCGGGTCAATGTGCCGTCTTCCGTCATGAGGGCATCCTCGACCAGGATCGGTAACCGCACAACCAGTAACCAACGCACAGAAAGTGCGGTACCCCGTGATCGACCTACCAACCAGAACCGGCCCCCGGGAAGCCTTCCTGCACCCCAGCACCGACGAGTTCGGCCACGTCCACCGCGCCGGCTCCCTCCACCTCACCGTGCCGAAGTCCCTGGTCGAACCCCTGCACAACACCGACTGGGCCGAACCACACCCGATCAGCCGCCGCCCCGAGTGGCCGCAAACGATCGTCATGCTCCACAGCCCCCGCGACGAAGCCGAACTCGCCGTCGCCACCGACGTCCTGCGCGCCTCCTGGCAGCAGGCGACCTCCGAGGAAGTGTGACCATGCGCGCTGTCGCGTTCTCCGAGTTCGGCGCGGCCCCCGCGCTCACCGACCTGCCCGTCCCGCAGCCCGGCCCCGGCGAGGTGCTGGTCCGCGTGCGGGCGTCCTCGGTCAACGGGTTCGACCTGGGCGTCCTCGGCGGCTACCTGAAGGGCACCTACGAATACGAGTTCCCGGTCGTCCTCGGCAAGGACTTCGCGGGCCACGTCGAGTCCGTCGGCGACGGGGCCGACTTCCACCCCGGTGACGACGTGTTCGGCGTGGTCATGCGCCCGACCCTCGGCCAGGGCGGCTTCGCCGAGTACGTCGTCGTCAACGCCCAGTACGGCATCGCCCGCATCCCCGACGGCCTCGACCACGCCCGCGCCGGCGCGCTCGGCCTCGCCGGGACCGCCGCGCGCAACGCCGTCGACGCCGTCCAACCGACCCCGGGCGAGACCGTCCTGATCTCCGGCGCCACCGGCGGCGTGGGCGCGTTCGCCGTCCAACTCGCCGCCACCCGCGGAGCCGAGGTTATCGCCACCGCCCGCTCCGGCGCGGAAGCCGCGTTCGTCACCGCCGTGGGCGCGACGCACGCCGTCCACCCGGACGACCTGAAGACCCTCGCGCCCGTCCACGCCGCCATCCACCTCGCCGGCGACGGCGCCACCGTGGCCCGCCGAGTCACCCCCGGCGGCCGGTTCGCGACCACGGTCCACCACGTCCCCGACGACCCCGCCATCACGTCCACCGCGATCATGGCCGACCCGAACCCGGCCACCCTCGCGGCGCTCGCGGACGACGTCGTCGCCGGACGCCTGCGGGTCCCGCTGGCCGGCGTCTACGACCTCGCCGACACCACCCGCGCGGTCGAGGACTTCACCCGTGGCACGGTCGGCAAGCTCGCCGTGACGATCTGAGCCGGGTCAGACGGCCCCGAACACGTGCGTGCCCGGCGCGTCGGGGTCGTCGCCCGCCCAGAACTCCACCCAGTGCCGCGCGAACTCGTTCTTCGACAGCCACCCGTCGCGGTCGAGGTCCAACCGCGCGAACGCCTCGTCCGTGGGCGTCTCGGCACCCGTCCACGCCCGGATCATCCACGAGTACTCCTCGGCCGAGATCCGGCCGTCGCCGTCCTCGTCCACCGCCTCGAACATGGACTCCGCGGTCGCCACCACCAGGTCCAGCATGGTGCCGAGGTTGTCCACCACGCCCATCAGCTCGTCGAACGTGACCTTGTCGTCGCGGTCCTGGTCGGACGCCGACTGCAGCGTCTCCCACCAGCCCATCATCAGCTCGCGCAACCGCGCCTCGCCGCTGTCGCCGCGGATCGCCACCCACCGGTCGGTGAGCGCCTCGAAGTCCGCCCGCTCCAGGAAACCGTCGTCGTCGCCGTCCATCGCGTTGAAGACGATGGAACTCTTCCGCTTCTGCAAGTCGCTGGCCACTCAGCAAACCTGGCCGCCGGGCGGCCGCACGACAATTGACCAGCGGGGCGATTTTTCCTCACCCGGGTGAAGCCGCCGGTGACCGAACGTAGTGCTACCGGACGGTCCGGCGGTACCAGGCGCGCCGCTCGCCGTCGGGCAGCGCCAGCCTGGTGATCAGGTGGGTCAGCAGCGCGCCGATCACCAGCCACAGGATCGCGGCGAGACCGTCGTTCAACAGCGTCCGCAACGCGTCGTTGGCGGGCGTGAACAGGTTGCGCAGCCCCAGCGACACACCGGCCGACCACGACTCGATCACCTGCGCGAAGCCGTTGGCCGGGTTGGCGCCCGCGATCACCAGGAAGATGTGCACGGCCAGCACGATGGCGAACACCCAGCACACCACGTCGATCACCGCGCACACCACGCGCACGGTCCGGACCCGGTCGTCACCCCGCTCGACGACCTCCTCGTGGTGGACGGGCTCACCGACCGGGCGCATCGCCTCGGTGGGGCGGTCGACGGGACGTGGGTCGCGATCGGGGTAGGTCATCGGCCGAGTCCTCTCGAACTAGGTGTCCCCCGCTGCTCACGCCCCGCGTACCCCGACGGGTACCTGCGCAAACCGCTTTGACCTGGTAGGGGAGAATGGCTACCCGTGAGTGAGCACATCCTCGACGAGTTGTCCTGGCGCGGCCTGATCGCGCAGTCCACCGACCTCGACGCCCTGCGCAAGGATCTCGACTCGGGCCCGCTCACCCTCTATGGCGGCTTCGA
Source organism: Saccharothrix sp. (assembly GCF_031180885.1). Taxonomy (GTDB): domain Bacteria; phylum Actinomycetota; class Actinomycetes; order Mycobacteriales; family Pseudonocardiaceae; genus Actinosynnema. The sequence continues at coordinate 1,641 of NZ_JAPSLK010000084.1, read as the reverse complement.
CCCGACCGCGCCCAGCCTGCACGCCGGCAACCTCGTCCCGCTGCTGATGCTGCGCCGCTTCCAGCGCGCCGGGCACCGGCCGATCGTCCTCGCGGGCGGCGCGACCGGCATGATCGGCGACCCGCGCGACACCGGCGAGCGGACCCTGAACACGCTCGACACCGTCGCCGAGTGGGCGCAGCGCATCCGGGGCCAGCTGGAGCGGTTCGTGGAGTTCGACGACTCGCCGACCGGCGCGATCGTCGTCAACAACCTCGACTGGACCGGCGGGCTGTCGGTGCTGGAGTTCCTGCGGGACGTCGGCAAGCACTTCTCGATCAACGTCATGCTGGCGCGCGAGACGGTGAAGCGGCGCCTCGACGGCGACGGCATGTCCTACACCGAGTTCAGCTACCTGCTCCTCCAGTCGCACGACTACCTCCAGCTCAACCGGAAGTACGGCACGCGGCTGCAGATCGGCGGCTCCGACCAGTGGGGCAACATCATCGGCGGCGTCGACCTGGTCCGGAAGGTCGACGGCAAGTCCGTGCACGCCCTGACCGCGCCGCTGGTGACCGACACCGAGGGCCGCAAGTTCGGCAAGTCCACCGGCGGCGGCAACGTGTGGCTCGACCCGGCGATGACCTCGCCGTACGCCTGGTACCAGTACTTCGTGAACGTCGGTGACGCCGACGTGCTGCGGTACCTGCGGATGTTCACCTTCCTGTCCCGGGAGGAGATCGCCGAGCTGGAGGAGCAGACCGCGTCCGCCCCGCACCTGCGGGCCGCGCAGAAGCGGTTGGCCCGGGAGTTCACCGACCTGGTCCACGGCGAGCACCAGACCAAGCAGGTGATCGCGGCGAGCCAGGCCCTGTTCGGTCGCGGCGAGCTGCGCGAGCTGGACCTGTCGACGCTGGAGGCCGCGATGGCCGAGGCGCCGACCGGCGAGGTGCGCCTGGCCGACAGCCCGACGATCGTCGACCTCCTCGTCGGCTCCGGCCTCGCGGACAGCAAGGGCGCCGCGCGGCGGACGGTCAAGGAGGGCGGCGCCTACGTGAACAACGCGAAGGTGTCCGACGAGGAGTGGGTGCCCACCACTGCCGACCTGCTGCACGGGTCGTGGCTGGTGGTGCGCCGGGGTAAGCGGAACACGGCCGGCGTGCGCGTTCTCGTGTGATCGCGGTCACACTGTTGCGCGCAGAGTCGGTCGGATAGCGTGGTGGCGAGTGCTGCACGGGCTGTTGACCTGCGGTTTCAGTCCGTGTGGCCACGCTGCGCCCCCGATTTGACCTCCGCTTCGGGTGCGTGTAACTTTCTCTCTGCCAGCGCGGAACGGGCCGGGAAAACCGGAACGGAGCGCGGCGGGGGTCACGAACCAAGCTCCCACCTCGTGTGGTAGAGTGGGTGACCGCGAAACAGGAAGACCCAGCCCGGACTCTTCGAGTCGCTGTGGCCATGGGCGTTCGGTTTCAGACACAAGCTTACTGAATGCACAAGCCTTCGGATCGAGCCGCCTTCCAGCGGTGAGTGATGTCGAGCGCGTGTTCTTTGAGAACTCAACAGCGTGCCGAATAGCCAGTAAATTTATGAACCTCGTCAAGAGGTTTCCTTTGAGATTGACTGGACGACTGACTGTTGAAGCAGGTCATATTCCGGCCTGTG
>NZ_JAPSLK010000019.1 GCF_031180885.1 Saccharothrix sp. | reverse complement strand
CGGCCATCGGCCAGCACTGGATGTACCAGGGCAAGCACGTCCTGATCATCTTCGACGACCTGACCAAGCAGGCCGAGGCGTACCGCGCCATCTCGCTGCTGCTGCGCCGCCCGCCGGGCCGCGAGGCCTACCCGGGCGACGTCTTCTACTTGCACTCGCGCCTGCTCGAGCGCTGCGCGAAGCTGTCCGACGACATGGGCGGCGGCTCGATGACCGGTCTGCCGATCATCGAGACCAAGGCCAACGACGTGTCGGCGTACATCCCGACCAACGTCATCTCGATCACCGACGGCCAGTGCTTCCTGGAGTCGGACCTGTTCAACGCCGGTGTCCGCCCGGCCGTCAACGTCGGTATCTCGGTCTCCCGCGTCGGTGGCGCGGCGCAGATCAAGGCCATGAAGACGGTGTCCGGCTCCCTGCGCCTCGACCTCTCGCAGTACCGCGAGCTGGAGGCGTTCTCCGCGTTCGCCTCCGACCTGGACGCGGCCTCCCGCGCCCAGCTGGAGCGCGGCGCGCGCCTGGTCGAGCTGCTCAAGCAGGGCCAGTACTCGCCGGTGCCGGTCGAGGAGCAGGTCGTGTCCATCTACCTGGGCACGAAGGGCCACCTCGACTCCGTCCCGGTGGGCGACGTCCGCCGCTTCGAGGGCGAGTTCCTGGAGCACGTCCGCCGCAACCACGACGTGATCCTCTCCAGCATCCGCGAGTCCAAGACGTTGTCCGAGGACACCGAAAAGGGCATCGTGGACGCTGTCAACGCGTTCAAGCAGCAGTTCACCGCCTCGAACGGCGCCCCGGTGGTCAACGAGGCCCCGGCTGAGGCGATGGACGCCGACAAGGTCGGGCACGAGTCGGTCAAGGTGAACCGACCCGCCCCGGCCGAGAAGTGACGTAGGCATGGCGGCACAGATTCGAGAGCTGCGCCAGCGGATCCGCACGGTCAACTCGACCAAGAAGATCACCAAGGCGTACGAGCTGATCGCCACCTCGCGCCTGGCCAAGGCCCAGGCGCGGGTGGCGGCGTCGCGGCCGTACGCGGAGGAGATCACCGGCGTGCTGTCCGCGCTGGCCACCGCGTCGGCCAACCTCGACCACCCGCTGCTGACCGAGCGCAAGGCCCCGAAGCGGGCCGGCGTCCTGGTCGTGACCAGCGACAAGGGCATGTGCGGCGGCTACAACGCCAACGTGCTCAAGGCGGCCGAGGAGCTGTTCGCGCTGCTGCGGTCCGAGGGCAAGGAGCCGGTGCTCTACGTCATCGGGCGCAAGGGCGTGGGCTACTACCGGTTCCGCCGGCGGGAGATCGCCGACGAGTGGACCGGGTTCTCGCAGCTCCCGCACTACGTGAACGCCTCCGAGGCGGGCGACGTGCTGGTCAAGGCGTTCGTCGCGGGCAGTGACGACGACGGCGACACGCCCGGCCCGGACGGCGTGCTCGGCGTGGACGAGCTGCACGTCGTCTACACCGAGTTCAAGTCGATGCTGAGCCAGCAGCCGGTCGCCAAGCGCATCGCGCCGATGGAGGTCGAGTACGACCCCACCCCCGCGAAGCTGCAGTCGGTGTACTCGTTCGAGCCGAACGCGGAGACGCTGCTCGGCGCGCTGCTCCCCAAGTACGTGAAGACCCGGCTGTTCTCGGCACTGCTCGACGCGGCGGCGTCCGAGTCGGCGGCCCGGCGGACCGCGATGAAGGCGGCGACGGACAACGCCACCGAGCTGGTGCGCAACCTGAGCCGCCAGGCCAACGCGGCCCGCCAGGCCCAGATCACCCAGGAGATCAGCGAGATCGTCGGTGGCGCCTCCGCGCTTACCGGTGGCGCAGGAAGTGATGAGTGACATGAGTGCTACTGCCACCACCACCCGCACCGGCCGTGTGGTCCGGGTGATCGGTGCCGTCGTCGACGTGGAGTTCCCGCGCGACGCGGTGCCGGAGCTGTTCAACGCCCTGCACGTGGAGATCACCTACGAAGCCGTGGCCAAGACGCTGACCCTGGAGGTCGCCCAGCACCTGGGCGACAACCTGGTCCGCTGCATCTCGATGCAGCCCACCGACGGCCTGGTCCGCGGCGCGACCGTGACCGACACCGGCAAGGCCATCAGGGTGCCGGTCGGCGACGTCGTCAAGGGCCACGTGTTCAACGCGCTGGGCGACTGCCTCGACCAGCCGGGCCTGGGTCGCGACGGCGAGCAGTGGGAGATCCACCGCAAGGCGCCGTCCTTCGACCAGCTCGAGGGCAAGACCGAGATCCTGGAGACGGGCATCAAGGTCATCGACCTGCTGACCCCGTACGTCAAGGGCGGCAAGATCGGCCTGTTCGGCGGCGCGGGCGTGGGCAAGACGGTGCTCATCCAGGAGATGATCACCCGTATCGCCCGCGAGTTCTCCGGCACGTCGGTGTTCGCCGGCGTCGGCGAGCGCACCCGTGAGGGCACCGACCTCCTCCTGGAGATGGAGGAGATGGAGGTCCTCGGGGACACCGCGCTGGTGTTCGGTCAGATGGACGAGCCGCCGGGCACGCGTATGCGCGTGGCCCTGTCGGCGCTGACCATGGCCGAGTACTTCCGCGACGTCCAGAACCAGGACGTGCTGCTGTTCATCGACAACATCTTCCGGTTCACCCAGGCCGGTTCCGAGGTGTCGACCCTGCTGGGCCGCATGCCTTCGGCCGTGGGTTACCAGCCGACGCTGGCCGACGAGATGGGTGAGCTGCAGGAGCGCATCACCTCGACCCGCGGCAAGTCGATCACCTCGCTGCAGGCCATCTACGTGCCCGCGGACGACTACACCGACCCCGCCCCGGCGACCACCTTCGCCCACCTGGACGCGACGACGGAGCTTTCCCGTCCGATCTCCCAGAAGGGCATCTACCCGGCGGTGGACCCGCTGTCGTCCTCGTCCCGGATCCTCGAGCCGTCGATCGTCGGCGAGGAGCACTACCGGGTCGCGCAGGAGGTCAAGCGGATCCTGCAGAAGTACAAGGAACTGCAGGACATCATCGCCATCCTCGGCATGGACGAGCTGTCCGAAGAGGACAAGGTCCTCGTCGGCCGCGCCCGTCGCCTGGAGCGCTTCCTGGGCCAGAACTTCTTCGTCGCGGAGAAGTTCACCTCCCAGCCGGGCTCCTTCGTGCCGATCAAGGAGACCGTCGAGGCCTTCGACCGCGTCTGCAAGGGCGAGTTCGACCACTACCCGGAGCAGGCCTTCTTCTCCTGCGGTGGCTTGAACGACGTCGAGGAGAACGCGAAGAAGCTGGCCGGCAAGTAAGTCCGGCTGTTCGTTCGGAGAGGCCCGTCCCGTTGTGGGGCGGGCCTCTCCGCCTTGTCGGGTGGTTCGTAAGATCTTCACCATGAATTCGCACGTCCTCGTGCCCTACGACGAAACCCTGCTGCGACGGACCGTCGAGTACATCCTCCAGCCGCACGTGAAGCGGTTCCGGCCGGTGGGGATCGCGCTGGTGGTGCTGGGCGTGCTGATGGCGGCGCTGGACGTGTCGCGGTACGTGCTGTGGGCGCCCATGGTCGTGGCCGGGGTGTTCTGCGCGTTCGTGGTCAAGCCGATGATGGTCGGCTCGACCATCAAGCAGCAGTGGTCCGGGATCAAGGCCGACTTCCGGTTGGACGCGGACGAGGAGTGGGTGTCGTTCTCCTACCCGGCCTTCCAGTCGCGCATCCGGTGGGAGGCGATGGAGAAGGTCGTGGAGACGCCCGACGCGTGGATGCTGATGCTCGGCAAGATCCAGGCGACGGCCGTGCCCAAGAGCGCGATGAACCCTGAGCAGTTGGCCGAGTTCACGGCCCTGCTGGCGCGTAGGAAGCCTCCGGTGGCCGCTTAGGAGCGCCGCTCAGGAGCGCCAGCCCATCGCGCGGGAGATGGCGCGGCCACAAGCCCGTACGGCCGGGAGAACGGTGTCCGTGCGGGTCTCCACGGGGACCACGACTGAGACCGCGGCCACCACGTCGCCGGAGGAGTTCCGGACCGGGGCCGCGACCGAGTACGTGATGGGCTCGATCTGGCGGTCGGAGATGGCGTAGCCGTCGCGGCGGACGGTGGCCAGTGCCGAGCGCAGGGCCTTCGGCGTGCTGATGGTGTGCGTGGTGAACCGCTTCAGCGGCGCGGCCAGGGCTTCCTCCTGGACCTCGTGCGGGGCGAAGGCCAGCAGGACCAGGCCGACGCCGGTGGCGTGCAGCGGCATCCGCGAGCCCATGCGGGTCAGGATGCTCACGGCGTCCACAGCGGACAGCCGTTCCACGTAGACGACCTCCAGTCCGTCCCGCACGGCCAGTTGCACGTTGTGCCGGGTGACCTCGAACAGGTCCTCCAGGTACGGCAGCGCGCGCTCCCGCAGGTCCAGCGCACCCGGGGACAGGGCACCCAGCTCGTACAGCCGCAGCCCGATCCAGAAGCGACCATCGGCGTCCCGTTCCAGCGCCCGGTGCGCGAGCAGGTCCTTGACCAGGCGGTGGGTCGTGCTCAGCGGCAGGCCGGAGTGGCGGCTCAGCTCGGACAGCGTCGCGCAGGGCCGGTCGGCGGTGAACACGGCCAGCAGCGTGAACGCCCGGCCGAGGAGGGAGACGGGAACCGACACGATCCCAGTCTTCCACTCACCGGAAACGGACCTGGGCCGTGTTCGGTGACAGACCTCACGCTGTCGCCCACGAGTTCGGGCCGCCGGGGTCCACTCGGGACACGCGGAGGTGTCATGTCTGCTGGGCGCTGGGTGCTCCCGCTGAGCTGGTCGGCGGTGCTGCTGGACGGGTTCGACCTGGTCGTGCTGGGCACGGTGCTGCCGGTGCTGCTGCAGGACGGGGTGTGGGGGTTGACCCCGGGCAGCGCGAGCGTGGTCTCGACGGTCGGGCTCGTCGGGATGATGGTGGGCGCGCTGGCCATCGGGACGGTCACGGACGTGATCGGCCGCCGCAAGGCGCTCATCCTGGCCGTGGCGAGCTTCTCGCTGTGCACGCTGCTGTGCGCGTTCGCGCCCTCGGCGTTCGTGTTCGGGTTGTTGCGGTTCCTGGCCGGGCTGGGGCTCGGCGGGTGCCTGCCGACCGCGATCGCCCTGGTCGACGAGTTCGCGCCGGCCGACCGGCGGGGCCGGGCCACGACGTGGATCATGACCGGCTACCACGTGGGCGCGGTGGCGACGGCGCTGCTGGGCATCGTGGTCATCCCGGGGTGGGGGTGGCGGGCGCTGTTCGTGATCGGCGCGGCGCCCGCGCTGGTGCTGGTGCCGCTGATGGTCCGCCGCCTGCCCGAGTCGCGGGTGTTCGTGGCCGTGCGGGCCGCGGACTCGCGGGTGGACCGGGGCGCGTCGGTGAAGGACGTGGTCGGGTCGCTGTTCCGGGGCGGGTTGGCGCGGTCCACGGTGGCGTTCTGGGTGGCGTCCTTCATGGGGCTGCTGCTGGTGTACGGGCTGAACACGTGGCTGCCGCAGATCATGCGCGCGGCCGGCTACCCGCTGGGCACGGCGCTGGGGCTGTTGTTGACGTTGAACGTGGGCGCGGTCGTCGGGCTGGTGGTGGCGGGGTCGGTCGCGGACCGGATCGGGGTGCGGCCGGCGGTCCTGGTGTGGTTCGGGGCGTCCGCGGTGGCGCTGGCGCTGCTGAGCGTGAAGCTGCCCGGCGTGGGCGTGTACGCGGTGGTGCTGGTGGCGGGGTGCTTCGTGTTCAGCGCTCAGGTGCTGGTGTACGCGTACGTGGGCCGGACGTACTCGGACGCGAACCGGGCCACCGGTCTGGGGTGGACGGCCGGCGTTGGTCGGATCGGGGCCATCTGCGGTCCACTGGTGGGTGGCGCGATGCTCACTGCCGGTGTCGCCCACCCGTGGGGTTTCTACGTGTTCGCCTTGGTCGCGGCCCTGGGCGCAATCGCGGTGACCGCCGTCGGGGTGACCGCCAGGCGGGTGGTACCACACGCAGAGCAGCGCTGAGGGTGGCTGGGGCGGCGGGCCGTTCGGGCGACCGTTTAGACTGCACACGACTCCAGTGCCAGACAAGGGAGATGCCCGTGGCCGAGATGACCGTCCAGTTGGTCGCCGTGGAACGCCGCCTGTGGTCCGGGACGGCCACCTCGGTGGTCGCGCAGACGACCGAGGGCGAGATCGGCATCCTGCCCGGCCACGAGCCCGTGCTGGGCCAGCTGGTCGAGGGCGGCGTGGTGCGGATCCGGACCGTCGAGGGCGAACTGGTGACCGCGGCCGTGCACGGCGGCTTCCTGTCCGTGACCGGCGCCGGCGTGAGCATCCTCGCCGAGGCCGCCGAGCTGGCCCACGAGATCGACGTGGAAGAGGCCCGGTCGGCGCTCGGGAACGCGGACGAGGTGGAGCGGGCCAGGGCACTCGCGCGGCTGCGCGCCGCGGGTCACTCGGCCTGACGCGGACGAGCGGACGAGCGCCGTGGGGATCGCCGAAGTCGTCGGGGTGGTCCTGTTCGTCGCGGTGGTGGTCCTCGCGTACCTCGCGTGGCGCCGCGTCCGCCTGCTGCGCGCCGGTGGCGTGCACGTGGCCCTGAGGACCCGTCTGGACGGCGGGGGCCGGGGCTGGCACCTGGGTGTGGGGCACTACCGGGGCGACGAGTTCGTGTGGTCCCGTGCGCTGAGCCTGCGCACGGGTCCGGACCGGGTCATCTACCGGGCCGGGTTCGAGATCGACGACCGACGTGAACCGACCGCGTCCGAGGCATATGCGATGCCTCAGGGCGCGGTCGTGTTGCGTTGCAGCGGGGCGAAGGGCGAGGCGGTGGAGATCGCCATGGGGCCGGACGCCCTCACGGGTTTCCTGTCGTGGCTGGAGTCCGCCCCTCCCGGCCGCTCCATCCCCTGGGCCTCCTGAGAGCGTCTGGAGGCCCAGGGGGAAGCGCGCTACGCGTTGCCGCCGGGCTGCCAGAGGACGTCGCCGTCCGGGTTGGCGACCCGGGCCAGGATGAACAGCAGGTCGGACAGCCGGTTCAGGTACTTGGCCGCCAGGACGTTCGTCACCTCCGGCTCGACCTCGATCAGCGCCCAAGTCGACCGTTCCGCCCGCCGCGCGATGGTCCGCGCCTGGTGCAGCAGCGCCGCCCCCGGAGTGCCGCCGTTCAGGATGAACGACTCCAGCTTGCCCACCCGGCTGTTGTACTCGTCACACCAGCCCTCCAGTCGGTCCACATAAGCCTGGGTGATCCGCAACGGCGGGTACTTCGGGTTCTCGACGATCGGGGTGCACAGGTCCGCGCCCACGTCGAACAGGTCGTTCTGGACCTTCCGCACCACCCCCGCGACGTCCTCCGCGAGGGAGCCCAGGGCCAGGGCCACGCCCAAAGCCGCGTTGGTCTCGTCGCAGTCCGCGTACGCGGTGATGCGGGGCGAGGTCTTCGGCACCCGGGAGAAGTCGCCGAGGCCCGTGGTGCCGTCGTCGCCCACGCGGGTGTAGATCCTGGTGAGGTGAACCGCCATGCCCTGCACTGTAAGGGGCTCCGGGCACTGGCTTGATTCAGTGCATCCGTACGATTGCGGCGCAACGACAACCGGATGAGGAGTTTCCTTGGTGAGCGAACACTTCCGGGTCCAGGGCGGTGCGCGGCTGGTCGGCGAGGTCGACGTCGTCGGTGCCAAGAACAGCGTGCTGAAGCTGATGGCGGCGGCGCTGCTGGCCGAGGGCACGACCACCATCACCAACTGCCCCGAGATCCTGGACGTGCCGCTGATGGCCGACGTCCTGCGCAGCCTCGGCTGCGAGGTGACGCTGTCCGGCGACGTCGCCACCATCACCACGCCCAAGGAGCTCAACCACCGGGCCGACTCCGAGGCGATGGGCAAGCTCCGCGCCTCCGTGTGCGTGCTCGGGCCGCTGGTCGGCCGGTGCAAGCGCGCGGTGGTCGCGCTGCCCGGTGGGGACGCGATCGGGTCGCGGCCGCTGGACATGCACCAGAGCGGGCTGCGCAAGCTCGGGGCGCACAGCGAGATCGAGCACGGGTGCGTGGTCGCCGAGGCCGAGGGCCTGCACGGGGCGCAGATCTGGCTGGACTTCCCCAGCGTCGGCGCCACCGAGAACATCCTGATGGCGGCGGTGCTGGCGAACGGCACCACGGTCATCGACAACGCGGCCCGCGAGCCGGAGATCGTCGACATCTGCGTGATGCTCCAGCAGATGGGCGCCAAGATCGAGGGCGCCGGGACCTCGACGCTGACCGTGCACGGCGTGGAGTCGCTCCAGCCGACCGAGCACCGCGTCATCGGTGACCGGATCGTCGGCGCGACCTGGGCGTTCGCCGCCGCGATGACCCGGGGTGACATCACCGTGCGCGGCGTGAACCCGCACCACCTGGACCTGGTGCTGGAGAAGCTGCGGATGGCGGGCGCGGAGGTCACCACGTTCGACTCCGACGGGTTCCGCGTGGTGCAGCAGGACCGGCCGCAGTCGGTGGACTTCGTGACGCTGCCCTACCCCGGGTTCGCGACCGACCTCCAGCCGTTCGCGATCGCGCTGTCGTCGGTGTCCGAGGGCACGTCGATGATCACCGAGAACCTGTTCGAGGCCCGGTTCCGGTTCATCGAGGAGATGGTTCGGCTCGGGGCCGACGCGCGCACGGACGGCCACCACGCGGTCGTGCGCGGGGTGGAGAAGCTGTCCAGCGCGCCGGTGTGGGCCTCCGACATCCGCGCGGGCGCGGGGCTGGTGCTGGCCGGGCTGTGCGCGGACGGCGTGACCGAGGTGTACGAGATCTTCCACATCGAGCGCGGCTACCCCGGCTTCGTGGAGAACCTGCGCAAGCTCGGCGCGACCGTGGAGCGGGTCACGGCCTGACCGTCACCGCCAGGCGCTGGGCCATGTTGTTGGCCATGCCCTGGCGGTTCCACGGCTGCTCGACGGGCTGGGTGCGGCCCTCGGCGTCGGTGGCGCGGACGCTCAGCTCGTGCTCGCCCGGGGTCGCCTCCCACAGGTGCTCGAACCGCCGCCACGCGTAGGGGTCGGTGGGCGGGTCCAGCTTCGCCTCGTGCCACACGCCGTCGATGCCGACCTCGACGCGGGCGACGGGCGCGAACCCGCACCACGCGCGGCCGTGCAGCCGGACCGGACCGGTCTCGACGAACCGGCGGCGGGTCATGAAGTCGGGGAAGCCCGGCGGGGCGAGCAGGGCCTTGGGCAGGATGCGGGTCACCGGCACGCCGTCCTCGTCGGCGTCCTGCTTGACCCGGTACGCCACGGCCTGCTGGAAGCCCTGGAACGGGGTGTTCAGCGCGGTCACCGAGCACAGCCACTTCACGTGGGCCATGCCGTACCAGCCGGGGACCAGCAGCCGCACGGGGAAGCCGTGCTGGGGCAGCAGCGGGCGGCCGTTCATCGCGTAGACCAGCAGGACGTCCTCGCGCAGCGCCTCCGCGACCGGCAGCGCCCGCTGGTAGTCCTGCTCGACGCCCCGGTCCAGGCCGTGGTCCGCGCCGGTGAACACGACGTCCACGGTGTCCGGGGGCAGGTCGGCGAGCAGCGGCGCGAGGGGTGTCCCGGTCCACTCTGCGCAGCCGACCGCCTCGTCCAGCCACGGCTGGCTCACCGGGCGCGGGAACAGTTTCGCCCGGCCGTTGCCGGCGCACTCCAGGGTTACTCGGGCGGTCACGGCGGGCAGCGCTTTCAGGTCGTCGAGCGAGTACTGCCGGCCCAGGACGTCCAAGCGCCACGTGTCCGCGTCGACGAACGGGATGTCGTAGTGGATCAGCAGGTAGTGCAAGCCCTCCGGGGTCACGTCGTAGCGCAGCGCTTCCAGGGGCAGCCCGTGGTTGCGGGCGGCGAGCCGGAGTTCGTCGAGCGAGATGTCCTCGTCGACGCCTGCGACGCGGGACAGGCCGATCGTCATGGCGACCCCTTCAGCAGCAGCTTGGCGTCGGGCACGTCGGCGGGGAAGACCAGCAGGCGGTGTCCGGCGTTCCGGAGCACCACGGTCACCCTGATCCCCGCGCCGCGCAACCGGTTGGCCAGCACCTCGGCCGCCTCGGCGGTCGGCAGGACCGCCACCTCCACCAGGAGCCCGAAGTCGTCGCCGGTGTGGTCGGGCACGCCGCGCCGGTCGTTCCCGAACGCCCACCGCAGCAGCAGGGCGAGCGCCGCGAAGACCACGAGCAGCAACAACGTCTGGGTGAGCGCGGTCACGGTGCCCATGGTCCTCCGTGCTCGATTCAGTGGGCAACGCCACGCGCGGCGGGGGTTACTCGTCAGTACGCTACGGAGAACAACGTCGTAGGAGGTTGCCGTGCCGTATCCGGCCGACCGTGAGCGCGACCGCCCGTGGGTGATGCGGACTTACGCGGGGCACTCCAGCGCGACCGCGTCCAACGCGCTCTACCGCCGCAACCTGGCCAAGGGGCAGACCGGTCTGTCCGTGGCCTTCGACCTGCCCACCCAGACCGGTTACGACCCCGACGACGAACTCGCCAAGGGCGAGGTCGGCAAGGTCGGCGTGCCGATCAGCCACATCGGGGACATGCGGGCGCTGTTCGACCAGATCCCGCTGGGCGAGGCCAACACCTCGATGACCATCAACGCGACCGCCATGTGGCTGCTCGCGCTGTACGTCAGCGTCGCCGAGGAGCAGGGCGCGGACCGCGCGGCCCTGGCCGGCACGACGCAGAACGACATCATCAAGGAGTACCTGTCCCGCGGCACGTACGTGTTCCCGCCCGGGCCGAGCCTGCGGCTGATCACCGACATGGTCGCGTGGACCGTGGCGAACGTGCCGAAGTGGAACCCGATCAACATCTGCTCGTACCACCTCCAAGAGGTCGGCGCGACGCCGGCGCAGGAGATCGCGTACTCGATGTCGACCGCGATCGCCGTGCTGGACTCGGTGTTCGACTCCGGCCAGGTGCCCGAGGAGCGGCGCGGCGAGGTCGTCGCGCGCATCTCGTTCTTCGTGAACGCCGGTGTGCGGTTCATCGAGGAGATGGCCAAGATGCGGGCGTTCGTCCAGCTGTGGGACGAGATCACCCGCGACCGGTACGGCATCGAGAACCCCAAGCACCGCCGGTTCCGCTACGGCGTGCAGGTCAACTCGCTGGGGCTGACCGAGGCGCAGCCGGAGAACAACGTCCAGCGGATCGTGCTGGAGATGCTCGCGGTGACCCTGTCCCGCGACGCCCGCGCCCGCGCGATCCAGTTGCCCGCGTGGAACGAGGCCCTGGGCCTGCCGCGGCCGTGGGACCAGCAGTGGGCGCTGCGCATGCAGCAGGTGCTGGCGTACGAGACGGACCTGCTGGAGTACGAGGACATCTTCGCCGGGTCGCACGTGATCGAGGCCAAGGTGGCGGAGATCGTGGCCGGGGCGCGCGAGGAGATCGACCGCGTCCAGGCGATGGGCGGTGCCGTCGCGGCCGTCGAGTCCGGGTACATGAAGTCGCAGCTGGTGTCGTCGCTGGCCGAGCGGCGGCGGCGGATCGAGGCGGGCGAGGACGTCGTGGTGGGCGTGAACAAGTTCGCCACCACCGAGCCGTCCCCGTTGCAGGCCGAGGGCGCGCAGGCGATCGAGACCATCGACCCGATCGTCGAGCAGCACGCCGTGGAGGCGGTGCGCGCCTGGCGCGCTTCTCGGGACAACGCCCTGGTCGTGTCCACTTTGGACGCCCTGCGGGCGGCGGCGAAGACGGACCGGAACCTGGTCGAGGCCACCATCGCGTGCGCCAAGGCCGGGGTGACGACGGGCGAGTGGGCGTCCGCGCTGCGCGAGACGTTCGGCGAATACCGTGCTCCCACCGGGGTTTCGGCCGCTTCGGCTTCTGGCGAGGCCGGTGCGGAGATCGCCCGCGTGCGCGATCGGGTGCGGGCGACCGGTGAGGAACTGGGCGAGCGGCTGCGCATCCTCGTCGGGAAGCCTGGTTTGGACGGGCACTCGAACGGTGCCGAGCAGGTGGCCGTGCGGGCGCGTGACGTCGGTTTCGAGGTGGTCTACCAGGGCATCCGCCTGACCCCGGCGCAGATCGTGGCCGCCGCGGTGCAGGAGGACGTGCACGTGGTGGGCCTGTCGATCCTGTCGGGTTCGCACCTGGAGGTCGTGCCCGCGGTGGTCGACGGCCTGCGCGCGGCCGGGGCGGGTGACGTGCCGGTGATCGTGGGCGGCATCGTGCCACCGGACGACGCGGCGAAGCTCATCGACCGCGGCATCGCGCGGGTGTTCACGCCCAAGGACTACGAGCTGACCCAGATCATGGACGAGATCGTCTCGGTCGTCCGCAAGGCCCGCGGCCTGTAGTTTCGGCCGGAGTTCGAGCGTTCACCGCGACTTGCGCGGACGACTCGGCGGGCGGTTCCCCCCGGGAGCCGCCCGCCGAGGGTCACCGGCCGGTGATGTCCTTCGTGGACACGATCTCGGCGAAACCGCCGCCGCGCAGGTTGGTCGCGGTCGTCTCGTAGAGCTGTTCCGCGGTCAGGTCTTCGAGGTCGAACGTGAAGGTCGCGTCCAGGACCAGCTTCACCCGGTAGCCCAGGTTGCCGCCGACCCGGGCGGTGGTCTCGACGCACATGTTGGTCTGGATGCCGGCCAGCACGATGTCGGTGATGCCCCGGTTGGTCAGCCACGCGTGCAGGTCGACCTCGCCGTGGAACGCCGAGTTGACCTTCTTGCCGAACACCAGGTCCGGCTGGGCGCGGTCGAGTTCGGGCTTGAAGCGGTTGCCGGGCGAGTCGGGGTGCAGGGTCGAGCCGGGCTTGGTGGAGTCGTGCCGCACGAGGACCAGCGGGCCGTCCCAGGCGTCCAGCAGGGCGGCGATGTTGGCCTCGGCGTCCGGGTTGTTGCGGCGGCCCCACGCCGGGTCGTCGAAGCCCTGCTGCACGTCCACGATGATGAGCGCGGTGTTCGTCATGGCCCTCAGTGTTCGCCGCCGGCGGGATGAGATACGAGCGGCAGAACTGGCGCGATCCGGTACTTTCCTGCCATGCGCACGGTGGGAGTGCTGGTGCTGCCGGGCAGCCGGTCGTTCGACGTCTCGGTGGTCGGCGAGGTGTGGGGCGTGGACCGGTCCGACGCCGGGATCGGGCCGTTCGAGCTGCGCCTGTGCGCGCCGGGGCGCAAGCCCACCGCACTGCACCCGGTGGGCCACGTCCGGGCCACGCACGGGCTGTCCGGGCTCGCGGACTGCGACCTGGTCGTGGTGCCGGGGCGGGTGGACCCGTTCGCGGAGGTGCCTCGGTCGGTTGTCAAAGCGCTGGGGGCGTTCGACGGCGCGGTCGCCGCGCTGTGCTCGGGAGCGTTCACCCTGGCCGCCGCGGGCCTGCTGGACGGTCGCGAGGCGACCACCCACTGGCGCCTGCTCGACGCCCTCGAAACCGCCGCGCCGCACGCCACCGTCCTGCGGGACGTCCTGTTCACCGACGAAGGCCGCGTGCTCACCTCCGCCGGCGTCGTCGGCGGGCTGGACCTGTGCCTGCACCTGGTCCGCCGGGCGCACGGCGCGGACGTCGCCGCCGCCCTCGCCCGCCGCCTCGTCATGCCCCCGACCCGCGAGGGCGGGCAACGCCAGTACGTCGACCCGCCCCTGCCGCACCAGCCGGACCGCGCCGGCATCGCGTCCACGGTGGACTGGGCGGTGGACCGGCTCACCGAACACATCGGCGTCGCCGACCTCGCCGACCACGCGGGCCTGAGCGAACGCACGTTCCACCGCGTGTTCCTCGCCGCCACCGGCAGCACGCCCGGCCGGTGGCTCCAGAAGCAGCGGGTCCTGCTCGCCCAACGCCTCCTGGAGACCACGGACCTGCCGGTGGACCGCGTCGCCGAACGGTCCGGGCTGGGCACGGCCGCGAACCTGCGGCGGCGGCTGCGCGCCGAACTCGGGGTCGCGCCCGACGCCTACCGCCGCACGTTCCGCGTCCCTACCGCGTCGTGACCGCCACGACCCCGCCCTGCCCGTCCACCAGCAGCCGGTTGCCCAGCGGTTTGGCCAGCTTCACCGGGTAGGGGTCGAGCTTCAGCGCGAGCGTGCGCGGGCAGTCGCCGACCTCGCCGATGGTCCGCACGGTCACCGTCACCGACGTCTCCGACTCGCTCACCACGGGCTCGTTGCGCGCGGGCTCGTCGCCGGGGCACGGGTCGGGCGGCGCGGGCATCGACACGGTCAGGTCCGTGCCGTCGCCGCTCGCGTTGGCCGTCACGGCCGGCTGCACCTCGCCCAGCCGCCAGAACAGGTCCGGCGACAGCGCGGGCGTGGCCACGACGCTGCCCGCCTCGGTGGTGAACCGCCACGCGGGCAACGGCCACCGGCCCCGGTCCGTGGTGAACTCCGCCGTGCCGAACTCGGCGCTCACCAGCCGCACGGGCGCGTTCTGCTGCCCCTTGCCGCGCGGCGGCGCGGCGACCGCCTGCAACGCGTCGGCGGCCGGCAGGAACGCGAGTCGGGTCGGCCCGTCGGGCAGGGTGACGGTGGCGGGCTCCGGCGTGGCGGGCGGCGTGCCGACGAACTCGAAGCCGCTCTCGGACGCGCCCAGCTTCTCCTCGCCGGACCGGTACCCGTCCACGACCTCCACCCGCGACCCGAGCAGCACGATCGGCCGGGGCTTCGCGGTGACCGGGAAGTCGACCGGCGCGGCGCCGGTGGGCAACTGGGCGGGGGAGGCCGCGTCGTGACCGGCGGCGCACCCGGTCAGGACCGCGGCCAGCGCGAGCACGGGCAGTCGTCTCATGACTGCAGGACGGAGCGCCGCGCGCAGGTGGTTGCACGGCGGACTACGGTCGGAACATGGCCGAGTACCAGCACATTCGCGTCGAAGAGGCGGACCGCGTCGTCCGGATCACGATGGACCGCGCGAGCAAGCGCAACTCGCTGTCCCACGACCACCTCGCCGAACTGCTGGCGGCGTTCCGCGCGGTCGCCGGCACCGACGCCGTGGGCGTGGTGCTGGCCGCCGAAGGCCCGGTGTTCTCGGCGGGCCACGACTTCGCCGACGTGGCGTCCCGCGACCTGGAGGGCGTGCGCGAGCTGCTGACCCTGTGCACGGACCTGATGACGACGATCGAATCGATCCCGCAGGTGGTGATCGCCCGCGTGCACGGCCTGGCGACGGCGGCCGGCTGCCAGCTGGTGGCGTCCTGCGACCTCGCGGTGGCCGCCGAGGAGGCCGGGTTCGCGCTGCCCGGCGGCAAGGGCGGCTGGTTCTGCCACACGCCCGCCGTGCCGGTGGCCCGTGCGATCGGCCGCAAGCGCCTGATGGAGATGGCGCTGACCGGTGACGTGGTCGACGCCCGGACCGCCTCGGAGTGGGGCCTGGTCAACCGGGTGGTCCCGGCGGCGGAGCTGGACGAGGCGGTGGACGACCTGATGCGGCGGGCCACGCGGGGCAGTCGGGCGAGCAAGGCGTTGGGCAAGCAGACCATCTACGCCCAGCTCGACCGGCCGGAGGCCGACGCCTACGCGATCGCCCTGGAGGTGATGGCGGCGGCGTCCCAGACCCCGGCGGCCAAGGAGGGCATGTCGTCGTTCCTGGAGAAGCGCCCGGCGAACTGGACGGACTGACTCACTTCCGCCACAGCGTGACCCGGAGGTCGACGCTGGGGCTCCCCGACGACGTCTGCGGCCGCAGCCCGATGGCCTCCACCAGAGCCACGGCCTGTTCGTCGGTGAGCACGCACAACTTGGTGCCCGCCACGATCCTGGACGCCGTGCCGACCGGTTCCTCGCTGCTCACCGGCCGGGTGTTGGCGGCTTCGAGGCACGCCTCGGGCGTGGGCGTGCCGTCCGCGAAGCCCACCTTCGCGCTGTTCGTCGGCGGGTGGTCAGACCCTCTTGTAGAACAACGTGGTCGGCCGCAGCACCCCGCCCGGGTCGGCCGCGTAGTCCGGGATCACGCCCGCCTCGGTCCAGCCCGCCGCCCGGTACAGGCGCTCGGCGGCGGAGCCGGTCTGGGTGTCCAGCACCAGCAGGGACGCGCCGCGCGCCGCCGCGCCCTTCTCCGCCGTCGCCAGCAGCTCACGGCCCAGGCCGCGGCCCCGGAAGTCCCGGTGCACCAGCAGTTTCAGGACCTCGGCGCGGTGCGTCCCGTTCGGTGTGGTGGTGAGCGCGACCTGGACGGTGCCGGCGATCCGGCCGTCCACCCGGGCCACCCACACCACGAGCACCCCGTTCGCCACGCCCGCCGCCCGGGACTTCCACCACGCCGCGGCCTGCGCGTGCGGCAGCGGCGCCAGGAAACCGACCGACGCGCCACCCTCGACGGCGTCGCGCAGCACGTCCGCCAGCTCGTCGGCGCAGGCCAGGACGTCGGCCGACAGCAGCTCCTCGACCCCGGTCACGGCTGGGCGTGCTCGTGCAGCAGGAGCAGGGTGTAGGCGGCGATCGACTGGGCGTCGGTGATGTCACCGCGCGCCACCATCGCCTCGAACTCCGCCCGCGGGAACCACGCCGAGCGCATGTCCTGCTCCTCGTGCTCGCGCTCGTGGAAGCCCTCGGTCAGCTCGGTGGCCAGGAACACCCGGCCGCGCTGGCTGGACATGCCCGGCGCGACGTCCAGCACACCCAGCTCCACCAGCTTCCCGGCGCGCAGCCCGGTCTCCTCGCGCAGCTCGCGCTCGGCCAGCGCGCGGGGGGTCGGTTCGGTGCCGTCCGGCGCGGTGCCCTGGGGGAACTCCCAGCGCCGCATCCCCAGCGGGTAGCGGAACTGCTCGACCAGCCGCAACCGCTCCCCGTCCAGCGGGATGACCAGCGCGTAGTCCGGCTTGTCCACCACGCCGTAGATCCCGGTCGTGCCGTCGGCCCGCCGGATCGGGTCCTCGCGGACCGTCATCCACGGGTTCGCGTACACCTCGCGCGATCCGAGGGTTTCCACGATCACTCTCCCTGTGCCAGCTGCGAGCGCCTGCGCCCGTAGGCGAAGTACACCACCAAGCCCACCACGGACCAGATCCCGAACGCCAACCAGGTCACCGGCGCGAGTCCCGCGACCAGCAGCACGCACAGCGCCACGCCCAGCAGCGGCACCACCGGCACCCACGGCGTCCGGAACCCGCGCGGCAGGTCCGGCCGGGTCCGCCGCAGCACGATCACACCCACGTTGACCAGCCCGAACGCCACGAGCGTGCCGATGCTGGTGGCCTCCGCGAGCTGCCCGAGCGGCACCAGCGCGGCGAGCACCGCGACCACGCCGCCGACGATGAGCGTGTTCGCCGCGGGCACCCGACGCGCTCCGATGCGGGCGAACACCCGCGGCACCAGGCCGTCCCGCGACATCGCCACCAGCACCCGGGTCTGTCCATAGAGGACGGTCAACACGACGGACGCGATCGCCACCACCGCACCCGCCGAGAGCACCACCGACGGCCACGACGCCCCGGTCACGTGCTGGAGCACCGTCGCCAGCGACGCGTCCGACCCCTCCAGCACGCCGACGCCCACCGCACCCACGGCGGTCAGCGCGACCAGCACGTACACGACGGTCACGATCGCCAACGAGATCACGATGGCCCGCGGCAGGTCCCGCTGCGGATTCCGGGCCTCCTCACCAGCGGTCGAGGCGGCGTCGAACCCGATGAACGAGAAGAACACCAGCGAGGCGGCCCCCGTCACCCCCGCGATCCCCGCAGGCGCGAACGGCGCCAGGTTCTCCTGCTGGAACCCGAATACCGCCACCACGACAAAGAACAACAACACGGCGACCTTCAACACGGTAGTCACCGTCGTGACCAGCGCACTTTCCTTCGCGCCACCCAGCAACACCGCCGTAGCCAGCAACACCACGACAGCCGCCGGCAGGTTCACCACTTCGCCGGACAAGGCCGCCGGCAGCTCAACCCCCACCGTCGCCTGGAGGAACGCGTTGAGGTACCCGCTCCACCCCACCGCGACCGCCGCCACCGACACGCCGTACTCCAGCAGCAGGCACCACCCGCAGACCCACGCCACCAGCTCGCCCAGCGTGGCGTACGCGTACGAGTACGCCGACCCCGACAACGGCACCGCCCCGGCCAGTTCGGCGTAGGACAGCGCGGAGAACAAAGCGGCCAACGCCGCCACGACGAACGACACCGCGACCGCCGGCCCCGCGACCGGCGCGGCCTGCCCGAGCACCACGAAGATGCCGGTGCCCAGGGTCGCGCCGACCGACAGCGCGACCAGCGGGACCAGCCCCATGGTGCGGCGCAGACCGGTCTCGGGGGTGCGTTCGACGGGTTTGGTGCGAAGCAGTGACACGACGACCGACGGTACCTGCCGGTGCTCCGCCCCTCGCACCCCGTAGCCTGTCCGACCGTGCGCCTCGTCATCGCTCGCTGCCAGGTCGACTACGTCGGACGCCTCACGGCCCACCTCCCGATGGCCCAGCGCCTGCTGCTGATCAAGGCCGACGGCTCGGTGTCGATCCACTCCGACGACCGCGCGTTCAAGCCGCTGAACTGGATGAGCCCCCCGTGCTGGCTCATCGAGGACCCGGACATGTGGGTCGTGCAGAACAAGGCGGGCGAGAAGCTGATCATCACCCTCGCCGAGGTCCTCCACGACTCCAAGCACGAACTCGGCCCCGAGCCCGGCCTGGTCAAGGACGGCGTCGAGGCCGACCTCCAGAAGCTCCTGGCCGAACACGTGACGACTCTCGGCGAGGGCTGGACCCTGGTCCGCCGCGAGTTCCCCACCCCGATCGGCCCGGTCGACCTGATGTGCCGCGACGAAACCGGCGCCTCGGTCGCGGTCGAGATCAAACGCCGAGGCGAGATCGACGGCGTCGAGCAACTGACCCGCTACCTCGAACTCCTCAACCGCGACCCGTTGCTGGCCCCGGTGCGCGGCGTGTTCGCGGCGCAGCAGATCAAGCCCCAGGCGCGGACCCTGGCCGAGGACCGCGGCATCCGCTGCGTGGTCCTGGACTACGACGAACTGCGCGGCATCGAACCGGACGAGTTCCGCCTCTTCTGACGGGTCACCCGAAGGGAGGACAACGCCGGCCGGCGTGTATCCGGGCGCCCGTCGCTGCCCCTTGTGGTTCAGCGGATTGTGCTGACCGGCGGAGGGCGTCATGGCGGCTCGGCTCGTGGTGGTGAGACCTGCCTCGTTGCGGGGTTCGGCGTTCGTCGTGGCCGCCGACCGGGCTGTGGTCGGCCGGGCGGGCGGGGTGGACATCCGGATTCCCGACCGGTCCGTCAGCTCGTGCCACGCGGCGATCGTGCGGCGGGGTGGTCGGGTGGTCGTCGAGGACCTGGGGTCGACGAACGGCACGGCCGTGAACGGCACCACCGTCTCCACAGCCCGGCCCCTGAACAACGGTGACGTCATCGGGTTCGGCGGCGTCGAGTTGCGGTTCGAGGAGGCGTACGACGGCAGCGCCACCGGGTTGTTCGAGCCGGTCGACCGGGGCGTGAACTTCGAGATCCCCGAGCAGCGCGCCGAGGTGATCAACAACGTCGGGCGTGACCAATACGTCCTGCACCAGCGGGACGGGTTCCTGCGGGAGATCGCCGCGACCCGCACCCGCGCCACCCGGCTCATCTGGCTGGGCGCGGTCCTGATCGTCGGTGGTGGCGCGGTGTTCGCGGGCATGGTGCTCAAGTTCATGAGCGACCTGAGCCTCCCGACGTTCCCGCAGGAGCCCGGGGTCATGCCGGATTTCGACTTCATGGGGCCGCGGATCGGCGGCATCCCGATCGGGCTCATCGGCTGGGCGGTCTGCGGGATCGGCAACGTGCTGCTGATCGCGGGCATCGTCCTCCACGTCGTCGCGACCGCGCGCAAGCGCAAGGTCGACGCGCGTTTCCCCGTCCGCCAACCCTGAGGAGGCAGCAATGGCCATCAACATCGGCAGCCAGCACGCCGGCGTGATCAACAACGCCGAAGGCGACCAGAACGTCTACATCGGCAACGCCACCTACACCACCCTGGTCGACCGGGTCCGCGCGGAGCTGCGCAACGTGCCGTTGCCGCCGGCCGTGCAAGCCGAGGTGAACGCCGAACTCGACGCCGTGGGCACGTCGACGGACCAGCAGGCGGTCGGCCGGGTCGGTCGGGTCATCGGGCTGCTCCGGTCGGCGGGCGCGCTGGCCGGTGCGGGCGGCGGCCTGGTGACGGCGTTGTCCGCACTCGTCGGGTCTTTCGGCGAATTGGGTCAGCCGCTCGCGGCGATGCTGCCGTAGACATCGGCCGTTCGGGCGCGTGGCACCGGGAAATTCGCGATATACGCTTTACGCCCCCGTGAAAATCCCCTGGAGCGTCCGCCGTGCGAAGACGAAGACGAAGATCCGGTCGGCTCGCGTTGATCTTTTCCGGAGTTCTCCTCGGATCGGGTTGTGCCGCCGAGGACACCTTGCCGCCGCTCGTCCAGACGCCGAGTTCGGTCGCCGTAGCGCCCGCCCACCTCGCGGCACAACCGTTGTCCGGCAAGGCGGGGGGCGAGGTTCGGCTCAGCGGCGAGGGGTATCCCGCGCACACCCGAGTCGTCTTCACGTTCCACGGGCAACGCGTCGGTGACGCCACCACGGACGGCGCCGGGCGCTTCGTCGACGTCGCGGTGAAGGTGCCCGAATCATTCGACGGTTCCACGCCCGGCGCGCAATTCGTCATCGGCGCCACCGCGGGTCCGTTCTACGCCGAAACGCCGTTCGTGCTCACCCGGTAGCGTTCGAACTCGGCCAGTTCCACGTGCGCGGTGACGAGTCCCGCGTCGATGCGGCCCGGGTACACGCGGCGGTCGGTCCATTGGCGGAACGCGATGCCCTCGCGCATGGCGCCGGCCGGGCCGTGCAGCACGTAGCCGCCCGCCGCCGACCGTTCCTGCAACGCGTGCACCAGGTCCGGCGGGCCGGCGCACCACGTGCGCTCGAACCCGGCGACGGACGCCGCGCCCTCCAGGTACTCAAGAGCCAAAGACCACGGCACGCCCGGCACCGTCGCGAGCACGAACACCAGCGGCAGGTGGTCGGGGTAGTCCTCGGCCGCCGCGTCGGTCACCGCGGCGAGCGCGTGCCCGTACCCGGCGTCCCGCCCGCCGCGCCCGTCGGCGTCACCGAGCCGGTGGTAGAGCAGGACCAGCCGCCCGGCGGCGCGGTGCCGGGCGAGCGCGCCCTTGTGGTGGCTGACGCAGCGCGGGTTCGTCGGGTAGCCGATGGGCCGGAACAGGAACCGCAGGTCGTAGCCGCCGGTCCGGGTGTACTCGGCCAGTTCCCACGGCATCAGCTCGCGCGCCGTGTAGTCGACGCCGTACGCAGTCGCTTCACCTGTTGGGGTCACGCCCGGGACTACGGGGTTTAAGCCCGGGTAGTTCAGATCGGCGAGATCCACTCGTGCGCACTACGGTCGGCTGATCGGGTGTGCGTTAGTGTCCGATGTTGTTTGAGCTTGTTGAATGTGGAGGTGGGCGACGGTGCCCGTGCTCGCGCAGGCAGACCTCCGGCTCGACGCCGGGCCGCTCGACTACGCGCTGCTGGCGGTCTACTTCGTGTTCGTCCTGGGCATCGGGTTCCTCGCCCGCCGCTCGGTGTCGTCGAGCCTGGACTTCCTGCTCTCCGGCCGCTCCCTGCCCGCGTGGGTCACCGGTCTGGCCTTCATCTCCGCCAACCTCGGCGCGATCGAACTGCTCGGCATGGCGGCGAACGGCGCGCAGTACGGCATGGCGACCGTGCACTACTACTGGATCGGCGCGATCCCGGCCATGGTGTTCCTCGGCCTGGTGATGATGCCCTTCTACTACGGCTCGAAGGTCCGCAGCGTCCCCGAGTTCCTGCGCCGCCGCTTCGGCACGGGCGCGCACCTGGTCAACGCCCTCAGCTTCGCCGCCGCCCAGGTGCTGATCGCGGGCGTCAACCTCTACGCGCTGGCGTTCCTGCTCAACCTGATGCTCGGCTGGCCGATCCCGTTCTCGGTGGTCATCGCGGCGGCGATCGTGCTCACCTACACCGCCCTCGGCGGCCTGTCCGCGGCGATCTACAACGAGGTGCTCCAGTTCTTCGTCATCGTCGCCGCCCTGCTGCCGCTGACCATCGTCGGCCTGCACAAGGTCGGCGGCTGGCAGGGCCTGGTGGACAAGGTGACCGCCGGGCCGGGCGGGGCGGAGCAGCTGTCGGCGTGGCCCGCGACCGAGCTGACCGGCATCCAGAACCCGGTGCTCAGCGTCATCGGCATCGTGTTCGGCCTGGGCTTCGTGCTCTCGTTCGGCTATTGGACGACGAACTTCGCCGAGGTGCAGCGCGCGCTGTCGGCCAAGAGCATGTCCGCCGCCCGGCGCACGCCGATCATCGGCGCCTACCCCAAGGCGCTGATCCCGTTCGTGATCATCATCCCGGGCATCATCGCGGCCGTCGTGGTGCCCGAACTCGCCGCGCTCAAGGCCGGTGACGGCAGCGCCGGCGTCGTCTACAACAACGCGCTGCCCGCGCTGATCGGCGAACTGCTGCCCAACGGCATGCTCGGCATCGCCATCACGGGTCTGCTGGCGTCGTTCATGGCCGGTGTCGCGGCGAACGTGTCCTCGTTCAACACGGTCTTCACGTACGACCTGTGGCAGGACTACGTCCGCAAGGACCGGCCCGACGAGTACTACCTGCGCGTCGGCCGGCTGGCCACGATCGGCGGCACGCTGGTCGCCATCGGCACCGCGTTCCTGGCCGCCGGCTACGGCAACATCATGGACTACATCCAGGCGCTGTTCTCGTTCTTCAACGCGCCGCTGTTCGCCACGTTCATCCTGGGCATGTTCTGGAAGCGGATGTCGGCGGCGGCGGGTTGGACCGGCCTGGTCGCGGGCACCTTGGCCGCCGTGGTGGTGTTCGTGCTCGCCGAGACCGGCGCGGTGGACCTGCCCGGCCAGGGCGCGAGCTTCGTCGGCGCGGGCGCGGCGTTCGTCGTGGACATCGTGGTGAGCGTCGCGGTGACCATGTGGACGCGGCCGGTGCCGGAGGAAAGGCTGGTCGGGCTGGTGTGGAGCATGACCCCGAAGGAGAACCGCCGGCACTCCACGACCGGCGAGGACGCCGGCTGGTACCGGTCGCCGGCGCTGCTGGGCATCGGGGTGCTGGTGCTGACCGTCGTCCTCAACATCGTCTTCGGCTGATCGAACCGACCGGGAGGGTTCGTCATGGTGCGCAAGGCCGGTCTGTTCGACCTGCGGCTGGTGATCGCGATGCTGTTCGCGGTCTACGGGGTGGTCCTGGTGGTGGTCGGGTTGGGCTTCACCGACGAGGCCGACCTGGCCCGCGCGGACGGGCTCAACATCAACCTGTGGACCGGGGTCGGGATGCTGGTGCTGGCCGCGCTGTTCGCGTTGTGGGCGTTCCTGCGGCCGGTGGTGGTCCCCGACGAGGTCGACGGTGACCTCAAGGCGGGGGACCAGGTGTAGTCAGCGCCGGGGGTAGACGGGGTTGAAGGCCTCCACCGTCCAGGCGTCGAACCAGCGGACCGCGCGTCGGATGCGCTCGCGCACTCGGTGCTCCTCTCTTCGTGGGTTCCACCTGTTACAGCGAGTCGATCTTCTGGATCGTTTCCGAACGCGGTGGTGAGGCCCAACACAGGGTTCTCGCCACGGATGGCGCAGTCGATCGCTACCGTGCACTCCGTGCATCGACTCGTCGCCGTCCTGTGCGCGCTCCTCGTCGTCACCGGCTGCGCCGCCGGTTCCGACCTCGCCAAGCACAAGCCGTACCCGCGCTCGACCGTGAAGGCGAACGCGGAGGCCGTGTCCGAGTCGGGCACCCAGCCCACCACGTCGGCCGAGGGGCAGCCGGTGGACGCCGCGTTCGCCCCGGACAAGCTGCGCCTGATCGACCCGTGCGAGCTGCTCGACCGCAAGCTGCTGGAGCAGGTCGGCAAGCCCGGCGAGGTGTCGCCGACCGGGTTCAGCCGCTGCTCCAACTTCATGGCGGACGCGGCGGGCAAGGACCTGGCGGTGACCATCGAGGTCGGGCAGACCATGACCACCGAGGTCAAGAACGCCGACAAGACGCTGTCCGGGCTGAAGAGCTACGAGCAGACCCTCGACAACGACGCGTGCTTCGTCTCGGTCATCACCCAGGAGCGGCCCGCGCTGGGCATGACCGTGCAGATCGGCTACAAGGACGGCGACGCCTGCGCCCCCGGCCGGAAGGTCATGGAAGGCGCGTTGAAGACCATCCGCGAACGGGGTGCCACGCGCTCCCCGGCGAAGGGCTCCCTGGTCACCCTCGACCCGTGCGTGCTGCCGGACAAGGCGGTGGTCGACGCGGCGGCGACGGCGTCCAACCGGCAGTACCCGTACGGCCTGCACAGCTGCACGTGGGTCGCCGACGGCCGCGACCTGGTGTTCGACCTGCGCTCGACGTTCGTGCCGGACGATCGGAAGTTCGACGACAAGCAGGTCGAAGTGGACCTCGGCGGCGGGGTCAAGGGGTACCAGCTTGCCAGCACGGGCGCGTACCCGTCGTGCACGGTCAAGTGGGTGCACCGGATGGACGCGGACCAGGAAGGCGAGGTCGTGGAGATCAAGTCGGCGGGGGCGAAGAAGTCGGAGTTCGACCGCTGCGCGACGGCCGTGGCCTTCGCGAAGGGGGTCCTGCCGAAGCTGCCCAAGGCGTGAGGGTGCGAGGCTGAACGGGGGCTGACGGGAGCGCTTGTTACCCGTTACTCTCCAGTAACACCTCGCGCACCTTGGAGGGCCTCCCATGACGCAGACCGCTCCCACCACGCCGTTGCGGGTCGACGACGAGCAGAAGCGGTTCGCCTCGCTCGACCCGCGCACCGGGGAGGTCATCGCGCACCACCCCGTGCACGGCGAGTCCGACGTGCGGGCGGCCGTGGAGCGCGCCCGGGTGGCGGCGGCCTTCTGGGACGACCTCGGGTTCGACGGGCGCAAGGCCCGGCTGGACGCGTGGCGGAAGGTGCTGGTCAAGCGGCTGGACGAGTTCCAGGCGCTGATCTGCGCGGAGACCGGCAAGTCCGCCGACGACGCGCGCACCGAACTCGCCCTGGTGATCGACCACCTGCACTGGGCGGCGAAGCATGCGCCCAAGGTGCTGGGCAGGCGGCGGGTGTCGCCGGGGATGTTGATGTACAACCACGCCGCGACGCTGGAGTACCGGCCGCTGGGCGTGGTCGGCGTGATCGGGCCGTGGAACTACCCGGCGTTCACGCCGATGGGGTCGATCGCGTACGCGCTCGCGGCGGGCAACGCGGTGGTGTTCAAGCCCAGCGAGTTCACGCCCGGCGTCGGGGTGTTCCTGGAGGACACGCTCGCCGAGGTGGTGCCGGAGTACCCGGTGCTGCAGGTGGTGACCGGGTACGGGGAGACCGGCGCGGCGCTGTGCGCGGCCGGGGTGGACAAGCTCGCGTTCACCGGGTCCACGCCGACCGGGAAGAAGGTCATGGCGGCGTGCGCGTCGTCGTTGACCCCGGTGCTGGTCGAGTGCGGCGGCAAGGACCCGCTGATCGTCGCCGAGGACGCGGACGTGGCCGCCGCCGCCGAGGGCGCGGTGTGGGGCGGGATCTTCAACTCCGGGCAGACGTGCGCCGGGGTCGAGCGGGTGTACGTGGCCGACGCGGTGTACGACGAGTTCGTCAAGCTGGTGGTGGAGAAGGTGAAGAAGCTGCGGCCCGGCGGCGAGCCGGACGCGGACTTCGGGCCGATCACCATGCCCAAGCAGGTGGACGTCATCCAGTCGCACGTCGCCGACGCGCTGGACAAGGGCGGGAAGGCGCTCGTGGGCGGGCTGGAGTCGATCCGGCCGCCGTACGTCGAGCCCGTGGTGCTGGTGGACGTGCCGGACGACTCGACGGCGGTGACCGACGAGACCTTCGGGCCGACCCTGGTGGTGACCCGCGTGGCCGACGCCGACGAGGCCGTGCGCAAGTCGAACTCGCTGCCCTACGGGCTGGGCGCGACGGTGTTCTCGCGCAACCGGGGCGAGGAGATCGCGGCGAGGCTGCGCTGCGGGATGGTGTCGATCAACTCGGTGCTGGCGTACGCGTCCGTGCCGGGGCTGCCGTTCGGCGGGGTCGGGGAGTCCGGGTTCGGCCGCATCCACGGCGAGGACGGGCTGCGCGAGTTCACCTACGCGCACTCGGTGACCCGCAAGAAGTTCGGCGGGCTGCTCAACCCGATGACCTACGAGCGCAGCTCGCGCACCATGCGGCACGTGCTGCGGTTGGTACGGCTCCTCTACGGGCGCTGAGGATTCGGCGCTGAGGATTCGGCGCTGAGGATTCGGCGCTGAGGGATTTCGGCGCTGAGGGGTTTCGGCCGGGCCGTTCGCCCTCGGGTGGGGTAGGAATGTGGTGACCATCGGCGAGGGAGGTCACCATGAAGAAGATCATCAACGATCCGGCGACCGTGGTGGCGGACGCGCTGCGCGGCATGGCCGCCGCGCACCCGGACCTGCTCGACGTCCAGTACGACCCCGCCGTGGTCGTCCGGGCGGACGCGCCGGTCTCGCGCAAGGTCGCCGTCATCTCCGGCGGCGGGTCCGGCCACGAGCCGCTGCACGGCGGGTTCGTCGGGCGGGGGATGCTCGACGCGGCCTGCCCCGGCGCGGTGTTCACCTCACCCACCCCGGACCAGGTGCGGGCGGCCATCGCGCGCACCGACGGCGGCGCGGGCGCGCTGCTGATCGTCAAGAACTACACCGGCGACGTCCTGAACTTCGAGACCGCCGCCGAGCTGGCCGCGGTCGACGGGGTCGAGGTCCGCTCGGTGGTGATCGACGACGACGTGGCCGTGAAGGACTCCCTGTACACGGCCGGTCGGCGGGGCGTCGGCGGGACGGTGTTGCTGGAGAAGATCGTCGGCGCGGCGGCCGAGCGCGGGGTGGACCTGGACGGCTGCGAGGCGTTGGCGCGCAAGGTGATCGGGCAGGTGCGCTCGATGGGCCTGGCGCTGTCGGCGTGCACGGTCCCGCACGCGGGGGAGCCGAGCTTCACGCTGGCCGACGACGAGATGGAGCTGGGCATCGGCATCCACGGCGAACCGGGCCGGCAACGGGTGCCCGTGGGACCGGCGTCCGAGCTGGTACCGGCGCTGCTGGACCCGATCGTGGAGGACCTGCCGTTCGCCGAGGGTGACCGGGTCCTGCTGTTCACCAACGGCATGGGCGGCACGCCGCTGATCGAGCTGTACCTGGCGCACGGGATCGCGGAGCGGCTGCTGGCCGAGCGCGGGATCGTGGTGGAGCGGCGGTTGGTCGGCCCGTACATCACCAGCCTGGAGATGCAGGGCATGAGCCTGACGCTGCTGAAGCTGGACGACGAGCTGATCGACCTGTGGGACGCCCCCGTGCACACGCCCGCCCTGCGGTGGGGCCTGTGATGGCGGCCGGGTGCACCACCGAGGGCCTGGCCGACGCCCTCCGCGCCGCGGCGAGGGTCATCTCCGAACACCGCGACGAACTGATCCGCCTCGACCGAGCGATCGGCGACGGCGACCACGGCGAGAACATGAACCGCGGCTTCACAGCTATGGTGTCCAAACTGGACACTTCGGAGCCGGCTTCCCCCGCCGCTGTCCTGAAGCTAGCCGCTTCGACACTGATCTCGACGGTAGGCGGCGCAGCCGGACCTTTGTACGGCACGGCTTTCCTCCGCGCAGCCGCCGCCGTGGGTGATGCTGCGGAGTTGGATCCTCCTTTGCTGGCAAAGGCTTTGCAGGCCGCTTTGGAGGGTGTGGTCGCCCGCGGCAAGGCAGCCGTCGGCGACAAGACGATGGTGGACGCTCTCACTCCGGCCGTCGCTGCGGCGGAGTCGGTAGCCGTGACCGGCGGCGATGTGGCCTCGGTCCTGGCAGCGGCAGCCGAGGCAGCCGAACAGGGAGCGGAATCCACCGTGCCGCTGGTCGCGCGCAAGGGCCGGGCGTCTTATTTGGGGGAGCGCAGCGCCGGGCACTTGGATCCAGGCGCGCGGTCGACGGCGCTGTTGCTGCGGACGTTCGCCGGGAGCGCCCGGTGATCGGCGTGGTGGTGGTGTCCCACAGCCGCCGCTTGGCCGAGGGGGTGGCGGAGCTGGCGGGCCAGATGGCGCCGGACGTGACGATCGTGCCGTCCGGTGGGGATGGTGCGGGCGGTCTGGGCACGGATTTCCTGGCGGTGTCGGAGGCGATCACCCAAGCCGGCCCTGATGGTGTGGTGGTGCTGTACGACCTGGGCAGTGCACGGATGGTCGCCGACATGGCGGCGGAGGAGTCGTCGGTAGAGGTCCGCGTAGTCGACGCCCCGCTGGTGGAGGGCACAGTAGCCGCAGCCGTTGCCGCACAAGGAAACGCACCTCTGGAAGCGGTAGCCGGCGCGGCCGCCCGCGCCGTCGAGGAAGCAGGCTGGGCGCGCCCCGACTCTGGCCTCCGGCCCCCGTCTCCATTGTCCCACGGGGCACCGACAATTCCAGGCGGTGAAGGCGGCGGCGACATCGCTGCGGACAACGCTCCCCAGGCCGACAGCGCTTCGGCGAGCGACAGCGCTTCGGCGAGCGACAGCGCTTCCGGGGGCCATGGCGCTGCCGGGGGCGGCGGCGCTTCCGGGATCGCCAGCACCTCCGAGGACGACAGCGCTTCCCAGGGTGACAGCGCTTCCCAGGGCGATAGCGCTTCCCAGGGCGATAGCGCTTCCCAGGGCGATAGCGCTTCCCGGGGCGACAGCGCTTCCCGGGGCGACAGCGCTTCCCGGGGCGCCAGCGCCGTTTTGTCGGTGGTCGGTGGGACAATGGAGACGGGGGCCGGAGGCCGCGCCGATGTGGCCGGCGAGGTTCGAGCGCAGGTCGTGTTGACCAATGACGTCGGGTTGCACGCTCGGCCTGCCGCGCTCGTCGTGCGGTCGCTGGCGGGGCTGGATGCGCGGGTCGCGGTGCGGTTTGGTGATCAAGAAGCCGATGCCACCAGCGTGCTCGCGCTCATGGGGCTCGGTGCGCCCGGTGGGGGTCGGGTCGAGGTGGTCGCGTCCGGGGCCGACGCGGCCGAGGCGGTGCGGAGGGTGGAGGACCTCGCTGCCCGCAACTTCGACGAATGAGCTGTTGAGACGGGTCTTGACCGGTTTCTTGCTCGATACCGATGGTGAAGCTCACGCGAACGACGGGTGACCGCCGTGGGATAGTCGGGCGCAAGTTACCGTCCGGTAGCCACTCCGCAGAGTGGGAGGTATCGCAGTGACGCGCCAGTTCACCAAGGTGGGAGTCGTCGGCCTCGGCACGATGGGCGCCGGCATCGCCGAAGTACTCGCCCGGACCGGCCTCACTGTCGTCGCGGTGGACGTCGACGAGGAGGGCCTGACCCGCGGCCGCGGTCACCTCGACCACTCCACCAGCCGCGCGGTCGCCAAGGGCAAGCTCGACGATGCCGCCCGCGCCGAACTCCTCGGCCGCATCAGCTACGCCACGTCCCTGGACGCGCTCGCCGACGTCGACCTCGTCATCGAGGCCGTCCCCGAGCGCATGGACCTCAAGGCGCAGGTGTTCGCCGACCTGGACCGCATCTGCCGCCCCGAGGTGGTGTTCGCGTCCAACACGTCGTCGCTGTCGATCACCGAGATCGGCGTCCACACCGGACGCCCCGGCAAGGTCGTCGGCATGCACTTCTTCAACCCGGCGCCGGTGCTCAAGCTGGTCGAGGTGGTGCGCACGGTCGTCACCGAGCCCGACGTGGTCACCGACGCCGTCGCGTTCGCCGAGAGCCTGGGCAAGTCCCCGGTCGTCATCGGCGACCGCGCCGGGTTCATCGCCAACGCGCTGCTGTTCGGCTACCTGAACCACGCCGTGCGCATGTACGAATCCCGTTACGCCACAAGGGAAGACCTCGACGCGGCGATGCGCTACGGCTGCGGCTACCCGATGGGTCCGCTGGCACTGCTCGACCTGATCGGCCTGGACACCGCGTACGAGATCCTCGACACGATGTACCACCAGTCCCGCAACCGCCTGCACGCCCCGGCGCCGCTGCTCAAGCAGATGATCACCGCCGGTCTGCTGGGCCGCAAGAGCGGGCGCGGCTTCTACACCTACGACGGTCCCGACTCGCCGAACGTCGTGCCCGACGCGCTCACACCGGCCGCCGCGTCCTCGGACGCGCCGACGCGCGAGGTCCAGCGGGTCGGCGTCATCGGCACCGGCACCATGGCCACCGGCATCGTCGAGGTGTTTGCCAAGCGCGGCTACGACGTCGTGTTGCGCGCCCGGTCGCAGGACAAGGCCGAGGGCGCGGTCGGCAAGGTGCGCAAGTCGCTGGACAAGGCGGTGTCGCGCGGGAAGCTGTCCGAGGCCGACCGCGACGCCACGCTGGCCCGCATCACCCCGGCTGTCGAGTTCGAGCACCTCGCCGACTGCGACCTCGTCGTCGAAGCGGTCGCGGAGGAGTTGGAGATCAAGAAGGCCGTCTTCCAGGCGCTGGACGAGGTCTGCAAGCCGGGCGCCGTGCTCGCGACCACGACGTCCTCGCTCCCGGTGATCGAGTGCGCGGCGGCGACCTCGCGACCCGGTGACGTGGTGGGCCTGCACTTCTTCAACCCGGCGCAGGTGATGAAGCTGGTGGAGATCGTGGAGACAATCGCCACCTCCGCCGACGTCGTCGCCACGGCCCGCCGGATCTGCCTGGACCTGGGCAAGGTTCCGGTGCACTGCGGCGACCGGGCCGGCTTCATCGTCAACGCACTGCTGTTCCCGTACCTCAACGACGCGGTGAAGATGCTGGAGGCGCACTACGCGGACGCCGACGACATCGACAAGGCGATGAAGGTCGGCTGCTCGCTGCCGATGGGCCCGTTCGAACTGCTGGACGTCGTGGGCCTGGACGTGTCGCTGGCGATCGAACGCACCCTGTACCTGGAGTTCCGCGAGGCCGGCTTCGCCCCCGCGCCGCTGCTGGAGCACCTGGTGACGGCCGGTCGACTGGGTCGCAAGACGGGCAAGGGGTTCCGGGACTACACCTGAGTCACGGGCCGTTGCGCGCGTTTGGCATCGTGGTGACCATGCGGCGTGTGGTTCTCTCGCTCTTGGTGGCGGCACTTGGCGTATCCGGTTGCGCCTACAAGGTGAACGGCACGCCGGTGGCCGGCGTGCTGGACGTCGACCCACCTTTCTCGTCCGCTCCGCCGACGCCGACGTCGGGTTCGACGTCGGCGTCGGGCACACCGAAGCCGGACCGGAACGTCGGCGACATCTGCAAGCTGTTGACTTGGCGCGATCTTCCGTACGACGTGCGGGACAAGTCCGCACCGCCGACGGAAACCGACTACGACCCGTCGTTCGACCAGTCGTGCAAGTGGCAGACCTCCGTCGACAAGCTGGACGTCGGTGTGACCCTGCGCTTCCGCGGTGGTCGGCCGATCTCCCTGGACACCAGCAACGGCTCGTTCGACGTGGGCGGCCGGAAGCTGACGTACTTCGACCGGACGACGGACACGTCGGTGCAGCCGTCGTGCGTGCTGGTGATGGACTACGCGGGCGGGGGAATCGGGATCATCGTGATCGACGGTTCGGCCCGGTTCGGGGCGATCTGCGACCAAGGCAAGAAGGTCGCGGAAGTGCTGCTGTCCAAGGAACCCAAGGGCTGACCCGCATGCGCACGCCACCAGCACGCCCGCCGGAAGGGCTGTAAGTCCGCGCCTTGGCCGCAGATCCACGCAAGTCGCACAACCGCGCCAGGTCGCACAACCGCGCCAGATCGCACAACCGCGCCAGGTCGCACAACCGCGCCAGGTCGCACAACCGCGCCAGGTCGCAGAGCCGCGCCAGGTCGGCTGGGGCGGACCACGTTGGGTCGGCTGGGGCCAGGTCGGCTGGGCCGGACCAGGTCGGGAAGGCTCGGCCAGGTCGGGCCGGCTCGGGGCTGGGCCAGATCGGGCTGGGCCTGCTTGGGGCGGGGACGGTTGCGGTGTCCGGCGGGCTTTGCCTGGGCGGCTGCGGTTTGCGTTGGTTGCCCGGAATGTTCCGACTTGTTCCGGTTAGGCCGAGTGCGTGGTTCGGGCGGTTTGGGCGATTTGCCCGAATTGGCAGGATTGGCAGGGTTGGCGGTCAGCTGCAGCAGCCGCCGCCGCAGCAGCCTCCACCGCCGGCTTGCGGGGCGGACTGGGTGGCTTTGCCGGAGAGGCCTGCCATGGAGAGGAGTTTCACGGTGTCGTCGTGGCCCTGGGGGCACGGGGCGGGGGTGGAGGCTTCGGTCATGGGGCGCTTGACGTCGAAGGTGGCTCCACACGCCTTGCAGCGGAACTCGTAGGTCGGCACGTGCCTATTGTGGCTGCTTCGCGGGTAGCAGCACCAGCGCGGGCACCAGGGCCGCGGCGAGGCTCGCGAGGAGGGTCAGGATCGGCAGGCCGTGGGCCCAGCCCAGGCCGGCTGCGGCGGCGTGGGCGCCGGAGAAGGTCGCGAGCCAGGTGCGGGACCGAGGACGGAGCCAGGCGGTGACCAGGGCGGAGCCGGAGGTGACCAGGAGGATCGTGCTGGCGGCCAAGAGCATGCCGGGCCGGTTGCCCAGGGAGGCCAGGCCGTGACCCGGGCCGGTGCCGAGGCCGTCGCCGCCGCCGACGCCCGCGCCGGCGCGGATGGCGGGGATCGCCAGGACCGCCATCTCGGCGAGTAGGACGGTGCTCACGGCACCCTGCTGCCACTTGTTCACGCCGTGGACCGTAAGGGATCAAGGTCACCACCTTCATTACCCTGGGACCTCGTGCCGCGTCGCAACCGTTCCCAGCGTCCCGCCGAGCCGAGTCCGCCCGGTGGGGGTGCTTGGCCGCGGGCGGAGAGCGGGGCGGACGGGGAGTGGCTGGTTCGCGACGTGTCCGGGGCGGCGACCACGAAGACCTACCGGTGTCCGGGGTGCGACCACGAGATCCGGCCGGGGACGCCGCACCTCGTGGCTTGGCCGGCGGGGGACTACGGGTCGATCGAGGACCGGAGGCACTGGCACCAGGGGTGTTGGGCCTCTCGGGGGAGGCGGGGGCCGACCACTCGTCGTTGGTGACCGAACCGGGTGGAGGGTGGAACCGCTCGGGGTTGGTGAGGGGCGGGGAAGCTGGTCGGTGTTGGTGTGGTGGGTCGGTGGCGAAGGGGTGGGCCGGGTGAGGGGGTGCCGTCTTCCCGCGCTCCTTGTTTACGGGACGTTTGAGGTCGGGGTTGGTTTCGGATTCTGCATGTCGCACGAACGGGTGATTGGGGTTCTGGCTGTGGGTGAGGGTGTGCGGATCACCGGGAACACCCTGTTGCCGGCTCGTCGGGAGGCGGTCACGTTGGTGACCGAGGACGGGTTGCGGCTGGTTGGGGAGTTGGCGTTGCCGGAAGGGCGGGAGCCCGTGGCGACGTTGGTGATGTTGCATCCGTTGCCCACGCACGGCGGGATGATGGATTCCCACCTGTTGCGGAAGGCGGCTTGGCGGTTGCCCGCGTTGGCGGGTGCGGCGGTGTTGCGGTTCAACACACGGGGGACGGCCAGTGCGGCTGGGCGTAGTGAGGGCAGCTTCGACAACGCCAGGGGCGAGCGACTGGATGTCGCCGCCGCGCTGGCGTTCGTCGCCGACCGGGGACTGCCCGACGTCTGGCTGGTCGGGTGGTCCTTCGGCACGGATCTCGCGTTGATGCACGGGTGTGACCCGCGCGTTGTCGGGGCGATCCTGATCTCACCTCCTCTGCGTTGGAGCACGCCGGAACATCTCGTGCGCTGGGCGGACAAGCGGGTGGTGTGCCTGGTACCGGAGCACGACTCCCACCTGCCCCCGACCGAGGCCAGGCGGCGGTTCGGTGCGGACCTCCCGACCGCGGACGTGATCGACTTCCCCGGCGCCAAGCACCTCTTCGTCGGGCAGTCCGACGAAGTGCTCGACGCGATCGTGTCCGCGGCCCTGCCCGAGGTGCCCACACCGCTGCCGCGCACCTGGTCCGGCCCCTGCGAGAAGCGTCAGGCCATCACCACCACCTCCTGACGCCGGTAGACCAGCACCGGCCCCTCGGCCGTGACGGCGTCGCCCACGTGCGCGAAGCCCAGCTTCTCCGCGACGCGCTGGGAGGGCTTGTCACCGGGGTCGGTGATGATCACCACCGGACGGTGCGGACGCTCGCGCCGCGCCCACTCGACGGCCGCGCGTGCCATCTCGGGCGCGTAGCCCCGGCCCCAGTGGCGGGGCCGGAAGCGGTAGAACAGGTTGAGCGTCCGCTCACCGTCCAGCTCGTGGTGGCGCAGCCCGCCGAAGCCGATGACCTCCCCGGTCTCCGGCAGCACCACCGCCCAGTACCCGATGCCCTCGTGCGCCCAGTGCGCCTGCCACTGCGCCAGCAGGTCGGCCGTCTCCGCGGCGGACGGCGGCCCTGCTGGGTTGTGGCGGTTCGTCTCCGGGTCGGACAGGATGGCGATCGCGGCACGCAGGTCACCCGGGCCGACGCGCCTGAGGACCAGGCGGTCGGTGCGGATCTCTTCCGGGTTCGAGGTCATGGGACGAAGGTAGCGAGGGGGACCGACAATTTCGGGCATGGATCACTTGCCGCTTTTTCTGCTGCACGCGTTCCCGCTGGATTCCCGCATGTGGGACGGGGTGCGCGACGTGCTCGACCCGGTCACACCGGACCTGCGCGGGCGCGACCGGGAACCCGATCTGGGGGTCTTCGCGGACGACATGCTCAGGGAGTTGGACGCCCGCGGGCTCGATCGGGTGGTGCTCGGCGGGTGCTCGATGGGCGGCTACGTCGCGATGGCGCTGCTTCGGCGCGACCCGTCGCGGGTGGCCGGGCTGGTCTTCGCGGACACGCGGTTCACGGCGGACGGGGACGAGGCTCGCGCCAACCGGCTGGTGATGGCGGACCGGGTGCTGGCGGAGGGCGTGGAGTGGGTGCCGGACGTCGTCCTGGGCGGGCTCCTCGGGGCCGCGCCGGTGGACGGGGTGGTCGAGCGCGTGCGGGAGCTGATCCTGGCGCAGGACCCGGCCGACGTGGCGTGGGCGCAGCGGGCCAT
The DNA here is from genome assembly GCF_031180885.1 of Saccharothrix sp. Classification (GTDB taxonomy): domain Bacteria; phylum Actinomycetota; class Actinomycetes; order Mycobacteriales; family Pseudonocardiaceae; genus Actinosynnema. The sequence continues at coordinate 85,763 of NZ_JAPSLK010000019.1, read as the reverse complement.
GGCGGCGCGGCCGGACTCGCGGGAGGTGCTCGCGGGGGTGGACGTGCCGGCGTTGGTGCTGGTGGGGGCCCAGGACACGCTGACGCCGCCGACCGCCGCCCGGGAGTTGGCCGACGTGCTGCCCCGGGCCTCGTACGTGGAGCTGCCCGGGGCCGGGCACTTGACGCCGGTCGAGGTGCCGCAAGCGTTTGCGGCGGCCGTGGACGACTGGCGGGGGAGGGTTGGGCTCTGAAGATCAGCGCTTGCCGGAGCGGGCCTTGGGTGGGTTCGGGCGGGCGATCTTCTGGGTCGGGCCGTCCGGGCCGCCGGCCTGCGGGGGCTTCGGCTGGTCGGGCTGCTGAGCGGACTGCTGGACGGCAGGCGGCTGAGCGGCCGGAGGTTGGGCCGCGGGGGGCTGCTGGCCGTCCTGGGCAGGCTGGGGAGCCTCCGGCGTGGCGGCCGGCGGCACGGGTGTGGCGGCGGGGGTGGCCGGCGCTGCGGGAGTGGCCTGGGCAGCCGGGGGCTGGGGCTTCTCCTCCTCCAGCGGGTCCAGCAGGGGGACGACCTCGTGCAGGGCCGTCCGCACCGAGTGCAGCTGCTGCGACAACCGGTTGCGGAGCTGGCGCAGGGCCTCGACCTTCTGCGTGGCCTGCGTGACCCGGCGGTTGGACTCCTCCGTCGCCTCCCGCACCCGGCGGTTGGCCTCGTCCGTCGCCTCCTGCACGCGCGCGGTCGCCTCGCTGATCGAGTCGTGCCGGCGGCGGTTCGCCTCCTCGGTCGCCTCGCGGACCAGGCGCTGGGCCTCCGCGTTGGACGCGGCCTGCTCCTGCGCGATCTGCGCACGCACCCGCGCGGCCTCCTCGGCGGCCTCGCGCACCCGCCGGTCCGCCTCGGCCTTCGACGCCGCCTCCTGCTCGGCGAGCAGCTTCATCGACTCCACGCGACGGGCCGCCATCGCGATCTCGAAGTCCTCCTCGACGGTGGTCCGCCGCTGGAGCGACTCCTCGTCCAGCTTCGCCGCCGCGTCCCGCGCCTCGCCCACGATCCGCTCGGCCTCGGCGCGCGCCTTCTCCAGCACGCCCCGGTGCTCGGCCTCCATCTCGGTGCGCCGCTGGTCCAGCTCGGCGATCAGCTTCTCGTACCGGGTCCGCAGCACGGCCGCGTCGGCCTCGGCCTTGGCCCGGATGTGCCCGCCCTCGGCCTCGGCGCGCGCCTTGATCTCGTTCGCCTCGTCCTGCGCGAGGCGCAGCATCCGCTGCAACCGCTCGCTCAGGCCTTCCAGCGTGGTGGGTGGCAGGGACAGGCGTTCGACCTGCCCGCGCAGTTCGGCGATCTCCGAACGGGCCGCTTCGAGCTGGCGGGACAGGTCGTTGGTCTGCGACACCGCCGCGTCCCGGTCGGCCGCGAGCAGCCGCAGGTCCGCGTCGAGGCGCTCCAGGTGGTCCTCGACCTGCGCGCGGTCGTAGCCGCGTTTGACGATGTCGAAGCCGGATCCCAGGGGGACGAGGTCACGGTCGTCGGCGAGGCCCATGACGTGCACGCTACCCGTTCCGGCCGTGCGAGGGGCACCCCGCCACCCGCACGGCCGGTCACTTCCCTTTAGACGCCCCGGAAACGGTTGATCGCGTCCAGGTGCTGGGCGCGCTTCTCGTGATTGCGCACACCCAGGCCCTCCTCGGGTGCGAGCGTCAGCACGCCGACCTTGCCCTGGTGGGCGTTGCGGTGGACGTCGTGGGCCGCCTGGCCGACCTGGTCCAACGAGTACACCTTGGACAGTGTCGGGTGGATCTTCCCCTTGGCGATCAAGCGGTTGGCCTCCCACGCCTCGCGGTAGTTCGCGAAGTGCGAGCCGATGATCCGCTTCAGGTTCATCCACAGGTAGCGGTTGTCGTACTGGTGCATGTACCCGCTGGTGGACGCGCAGGTGACGATCGTGCCGCCCTTCTTGGCCACGAACACCGACGCGCCGAACGTCTCGCGGCCCGGGTGCTCGAACACGATGTCCGGGTCCTCACCGCCGGTCAGCTCGCGGATCTTCGCGCCGAGGCGCTTCCACTCCTTCGGGTCCTGCTCGTGCTCGTCCTTCCAGAACTTGAAGCCCTCGGCGGACCGGTCGATGATCAGCTCCGCGCCCATCTTGCGGCAGATCTCCGCCTTCTCCGGCGAGGACACCACGCAGATCGGGGTCGCGCCGCCGTTGAGCGCGAACTGGGTGGCGTAGGAGCCGAGGCCGCCGGAGGCGCCCCAGATCAGCACCGTGTCGCCCTGCTTCATGTTCGCGCCGTTGACCGACACCAGCTGCCGGTACGCGGTGGAGTTGACCAGACCGGGGGAGGCGGCCTCCTCCCAGGACAGGTGGTCGGGCATCGGCATCAGCTGGTTGGCCTTGACCAGGGCGATCTCGGCGAGGCCGCCGAAGTTGGTCTCGAAGCCCCAGATCCGCTGCTCCGGGTCGAGCATGGTGTCGCTGTGGCCGTCCGGGTGCTCCAGCTGGACGTCCAGGCAGTGCGCGACGACCCGGTCGCCGGGCTTCCACGCGTTGACGCCCGGACCGGTGCGCAGCACGACACCCGCCAGGTCGGAGCCGACCACGTGGTAGGGCAGGTCGTGCTTGGCGGCCTCGGGCGAGCTCTTGCCGTAGCGCTTGAGGAACCCGAACGTCGACATCGGCTCGAAGATCGAGGTCCACACCGTGTTGTAGTTGATGGCGGACGCCATCACGGCGACCAGCGCCTCGCCCGGGCCCAGCTCGGGCACCGGGACCTCGTCGACGTGGAGCGACTTGCGCGGGTCCTTGTCCTTGGTCGCCAGGCCCTGGAACATGTCGACCTCGTCGGCGTGCACGGTAACGCCGCGGTAGGTCTCCGGTACGTCAAGCGATCCGACCGCGTCCAGTTCGTCGGCGAGGATCGCGTCGAGGATCTTCTGCACGGCGTGTGCCTCCCAATGGGTGATGCTCCGGGATTGTGGCGTTGGACGCTGGTCCACGCAGGTTGCCGGAGGTTACCCATCGGTAACCGATTCAGAACCCGACCTGTGAGGCATTGCACTGGGGTTGCACCCGATCGGTCCATCTTGACCGGGCGGCCAACCAAGCGGAGCATCGGTGGTGTCCGCTTCACAGGACGGAGGTGCAGGTCATGACCAAGGCGTGGACCAGGTGGCAGGACTGGGCCGAAGTCGCAATCGGCGTGCTGGTGCTGCTGTCGCCGCTCGTGGTGGAGACGTCCACGGCGGCCATGTGGACGATGATCGTGCTCGGCGCGCTCATCGCCATCGACGGCCTCGCGTCGCTCGCGATGCCCGCCATGGTGTACGGCGAGTGGTTCCAGATGCTGCTCGGTGCGCTGCTGTTCATCTCCCCGTGGGTGATGGGCTACAGCGACCTCATGGCGGCCTCGTGGGTGTCGTGGGTCGGTGGTGTGCTGACCGTCGCGATGGGTGCGATGGCCATGCCCGCGGCGAACGCGGCCCACAGCGGCCTGGCGGGTTCGCACTAGGTTGGAAACGCGCGAGGTCGTCCGCCCAGGGCGGCCTCGCACGCTCGATCCCGTGAAAGGCGGCACGCGTTGGCAGAGGACTCGTCGGCCAGGGAACGGATCTTGAACGCGGCCGAGGAGTTGTTCGCCGAGTCGGGCTTCGACGCCACGCCGACCTCCCGCATCGCCGAACGCGCCGGGGTTCCCAAGGGCCTCGTGCACTACTACTTCCGCCGCAAGAAAGACCTGCTGGCCGCGCTCGTGCAGCGACTGCCCGACGGCGCCGTGGACCAACGGCGGGTCGTGGTCGTGGGTGACATCGCGGAGAGCCTGCGCAGGCTCGTCGCCGCGCTGGACGCCCGGTTGAACGCGTCTCCGCTGCTCAGCCACCTGTTGTGGCGCGAGGCGGACACGCACCAGGACGTGCGGGACGCGCTGCACGCGCGGTACCAGTTGGTCGCCGCGCAGATCCGGCAGGTGATCCTCGCCGCCGGTGGGGCGGCGGTGGCCAAGAAGGACGTGGACAGCGCGTCCGCGCTGGTCGCGTTGGCGGTCAGCTACCGCCACTCGGTCGCCCGGCACACGCCCGACGACGACCGCATGGACCAGGAACTCGCCTTCGTGGCCACCGCGCTTCAGTGAGATGCGAGGCCGCGTCGATCGCCCGAGGGTCTCTTCGTGACGATCATGCTCTTCGATCGGCGCGAAGAGACCCTCGGACGATCGACTTCCAGGCGGCCCGCCGCCTCGGCGGAGCCGAGGCAGTCCTACACAGCCGGCTCGACCAGTTCCACCAGAACGCCGCCGGCGTCCTTGGGGTGCACGAAGTTCACCCGGGAGTTGGAGGTACCGCGCTTGGCGGCGTCGTACAGGAGGCGCAAGCCGTTCGCCCGCAGGGCGTCGGCGGCCGCGTCCACATCGGACACCCGGTAGGCGAGCTGCTGGAGACCGGGACCCGAGCGGCCGATGAACTTCGCGATCGTGGACTCCGGGGTGAGGGGCGCGAGCAGCTGGATCGCGGTCCCGGAACCGGTGTCGCCGGGAGCGCGGAGCATGGCCTCGCGCACGCCCTGCTCCTCGTTGACCTCCTCGTGCGCCACCTCCAGCCCGAAGTTGTCGCGGTGGAACGCGATCGCGGCGTCGAGGTCCGGCACGGCGATCCCGACGTGGTCGATGGCGGTGACGAAACCGCGGAGTTGTTCTTGCATGACAACGAGGGTAGGACCGGAATCGGTGCAGCGGGGGTTGTGCGTCGTCTCACAGACTTACCCTCGGGTAACCCTGGGTATCGTTGCGAGTTAACAACCGCTTACACATGCTCGTGGAGGCCGATGTGTCCGGTTCCGTCATCGTCGCCGGGGCCCGTACCCCGATGGGGCGACTGCTCGGATCGTTGAAGGACTTCTCCGGCGCCCAGCTCGGCGGCGTCGCGATCAAGGCGGCGCTGGAGCGGGCCGGCGTCGCGCCCGAGCAGGTCCAGTACGTGATCATGGGCCAGGTGCTCACCGCGGGCGCCGGCCAGATCCCCGCCCGGCAGGCCGCGGTCCACGCCGGCATCCCGATGTCGGTCCCGGCGCTCACCATCAACAAGGTGTGCCTGTCCGGCATCGACGCCATCGCGCTGGCCGACCAGCTCATCCGCGCCGGCGAGTTCGACATCGTCGTGGCCGGCGGCCAGGAGTCCATGACCCAGGCCCCGCACCTGCTGCCCAAGTCCCGCGGCGGGTACAAGTACGGCGACGTCACCCTGCAGGACCACATGGCCTTCGACGGCCTGTTCTGCGCGTTCGACCAGGTCGCGATGGGCGCCTCGACCGAGAAGTACAACTCCCGCTACGGCCTGACCCGCGAGGAGCAGGACGCGTTCTCCGCGCGGTCGCACCAGCTCGCCGCCAAGGCCGCCGAGAACGGCGTGTTCGCCGAGGAGATCGCCCCGGTGGCGATCCCGCAGCGCAAGGGCGACCCGGTCCTGTTCAGCACCGACGAGGGCGTGCGCGGCGACACCACCGTGGAGACCCTGGCCAAGCTGCGCCCGGCGTTCGCCTCCGACGGCACCATCACCGCGGGCTCGGCGTCGCAGATCTCCGACGGCGCGGCGGCCGTGGTCGTGATGAGCAAGGCCAAGGCCGAGGAGCTGGGCCTGACCTGGCTGGCCGAGATCGGCGCGCACGGCGTGGTCGCGGGCCCGGACGCGAGCCTGCACGAGCAGCCCGCGAACGCCATCAAGGCCGCGTGCGCCAAGGAGGGCATCGACCCGGCCGACCTGGACCTGGTCGAGATCAACGAGGCGTTCGCCGCGGTCGGCGTCGTCTCCACGCGGCAGCTCGGGATCTCCGAGGACAAGGTCAACGTCAACGGCGGCGCCATCGCGCTGGGCCACCCGATCGGCATGTCGGGCGCCCGGATCGCGCTGCACCTCGCGCTGGAGCTGAAGCGCCGCGGCGGCGGCGTCGGCGCGGCGGCCCTGTGCGGCGGCGGCGGTCAGGGTGACGCCCTGATCGTGCGCGTGCCTAAGGTCTAGGGGTGTGACCCGCACCGTTGACGTGGCAGAGCTGGTCGACCGCGCGCGTGCGGGCCAACCGCGCGCGGTCGCCAGGCTGATCTCGCTGGTCGAGGACGCCAGTCCGCAGCTGCGGGAGGTCGCTGCCGCGCTGTCCCCGTTCACCGGGAACGCCCAGGTCATCGGCCTGACCGGCGCGCCGGGCGTGGGCAAGTCGACGTCCACGTCCGCGCTGATCCGGGCCTACCGGGAGCGCGGCGCGCGGGTCGGGGTGCTCGCGGTGGACCCGTCGTCCCCGTTCTCCGGCGGCGCGCTGCTCGGCGACCGGGTCCGGATGGGTGAACACGCCACCGACCCGGGTGTTTTCATCCGCTCGATGGCCACCCGCGGCCACCTGGGCGGGCTGTCCTGGGCCACCCCGCAGGCCCTGCGCGTCCTGGACGCCGCCGGCTGCGACGTCGTCCTGGTCGAGACGGTCGGCGTGGGCCAGTCCGAGGTCGAGGTGGTGTCGCTGGCCGACACCACGGTCGTGCTGCTCGCGCCCGGCATGGGCGACGGCATCCAGGCCGCCAAGGCGGGCATCCTGGAGATCGCCGACGTGTTCGTGGTCAACAAGGCCGACCGCGACGGCGCCGACCAGACCGCCCGCGACCTCAAGCACATGATCTCCCTGGGCCGCCGGGAACGCGCCGAGGCGCTGTGGCGGCCTCCCGTGGTCAAGACGGTGGCGGCCCGGTGCGAGGGCGTGCAGGACGTCGTGGACGCCATCGACGCCCACCGCGCCTGGCTCCAGGAGAAGGGCGAGCTGGACCGGCGGCGCGCGCAGCGGGCCGAGGCCGAGATCGAGGCCATCGCCCTGGAGAGCCTGCGCTCCCGCATCGGCGACCTGCACGGCGGCAGCGCCCTCACCACGTTGGCCAAACGGGTCGTGGCGGGTGAGCTGGACCCCTACGCTGCGGCTGACCGCTTGGTCGAGGGGGTGGGTGGGTGACTCCGGTCGTCATCGACATCGGCACGCGGGACACCCGGCGGGTGCTGGTCGGTGGCACCGTGGCCGGCGTCCTGGGCCTGCTCGCGCTGTTCGGCGCGGTGTCCGCCTACGCCGACGGCGAACCCGTCGGCGGCACGATCGCGCTGGTCATCGGCCTGCTGTTCACCTTCGTCGCGGTGGCCGCGATCGTGAACTGGAAGAAGGTCTCGCGGCCCCGCAAGCTCGTCTTCGAGGCCCCCGGCGTGCGGTGGGACGACCCGCAGGGCTCGCCGTGGGCGGTGCCGTGGCCGGACCTGGGCGCGGTGCGCATCTCCCGCACCCGGGAACGGGCCGTGCAGCTGTCCGACGCCCTGACCCGCCGCACCATGGTCCGCCTCGACCTCGTCCCCGCCCACCCGCGGGCCTTCGCCGCGCGCCACCCCGGCCTGGCGCCCCTGGCCAGGCCGGACGGCACCTACCGGCTGCCGCTGGGCGACGCGGCCAACCTGATCCCGGTCATCGAACGGGCGATGACGACCTTCGCGCCCCAGCTGTACCGGGGCGTCCAGGACGAGGGGTTCACGGTCGGCTTGAGCTGACGTGCGCCTCGTGCTGGGCCAGCGCCTTGGTCCACAGCACGTCCCGCTCCTCGGCGGTGAACACCAGCCCGAACACGTCCGCCAGCGCCCCGAACCAGTCGCGGGGCGTCTCCAGCACGGTCTTCTTCGTCGTCTCCTCGACCCGGGACAGGGTCAACGCGCGCATCGAGTCCCAGCCCGAGCCGTCGGTGCGCTGCGCGCAGAACGTCTTCACGAACCCCGACTCCGGCGACGTGGACAGGTGCTCGTGCCGGTCGGCGAACACCGACAGCTCCACCGCCTCCGGGTCGAAGTCCACGCCGTGGAGGCTGCCGCGCGGGTCGTGGTCCAGCCGCCAGCCGCCGGGCGCGACCTCGGACGGCCGCAGCCCGATGGTGAAGGGACCCTGGGCGTAGGTGCCGGTGCGCAGCGGCAGCGGGGCGTGCAGGCCGTCGCCCAGGCCCACGTCGACCAGCCACAGGTCCTCGCCCAGGTCGTGCACGAACAGCCCGACGTGGTTGCGGTTGATCGACGGCTCGTCCTCCGGCCGCATCTGCACGCCCGCCTTGTGCCTGGTCACGCGGTACCCGAGCGCTTCGAGGAGCACGGCGAACGCCCCGTTGAGGTGGAAGCAGTAGCCGCCCCGGCCGGCGAGGATGCGGTCCAGCGAGTCCACCGCGTCCAGCGACGTCACCCGGCCGAGCTGCACCTCCACGTCCTCGTAGGGCACGTGCTCCACGAACGCCCGGTGCAGCCGGGCCAGCGCGGCCGGGCTCGGCGGCTCGGGCTCGGCGCCGATGCGGCGGAGCAGGGCGGATACGTCGGGCGCACGCATGGAAAATCCCCCATCCGGGTGGGACGTCAAAGCCGGGACTTCCGACTCTAGGCAACGACGATCACGAGGAAGAACGATTTACTCCGGCAACTGGGGGATGAAGAGGTGCGATGTACGACTCCGCTGGGCTCCAGGTGCTCCCCCGGGAGGAGTGCCTGCGGCTGTTGAGCACCGCGTCGATCGGGAGGCTCGTCTACACCGACCGGGCGCTGCCGGTCGTCCACCCGGTGGTCTACGTGCTGGACGGCGAGGCGGTGGTGCTGCGCGTCCCCGAGGGCAGCGCGACCCTGGTCGCCAGGGACACCATCGTGGCCTTCGAGATCGACGAGGTGGAGCCCGACCTCTCCAAGGGCTGGACCGTGATGGCCGTCGGCCACCTCAGCGAGGTGCTCGACGAGCAGCGCCTGGCGCGGGTCCGCCAGCTCCCGCTGGCCTCCCGCGGGCACGGCACCCGCGACCACTACCTGGAGGTCGAGCTGGAGGTCGTGTCGGGCCGTCGCATCCCCTGACCGGAGGCGCTAACCTCGGAATCCTCCCTGCTTGAGGGGTGGGTTCGCCTTGCCTGGAACGTCCCCGGACGCGAACGCCGCGCGCCTGGACGGCCTGCTGCGCCAGCTGACCGACCGGACCGCCGAGGTGATCGTCTCCCAGGAGCGCATGCACCGGCTCCTGGACGCGGTGGTGTCGCTGGCCAGCGACCTGTCGCTGCCCGACGTCCTGCGCCGGATCGTGGAGTCGTCGTGCAGCCTGGTCGACGCGCGCTACGGGGCGCTGGCCGTGGTCGGGCCGAACCGGCAGCTGCTGGAGTTCACCCACGGCGACGAGCCGCACCACGCCGAGTTCGACGGCACCGCGTTCGACCCCGCCTCGGCCCGGTTCCTGGGCGTGCCCGTGCACGTGCGCGGCGAGGTGTTCGGCAACCTGTACCTCACCGACAAGGTCGGCGGCGCCGACTTCACCCGCGCCGACCACGAGGTCGTGGAGGCGATCGCCGCGGCGGCCGGCATCGCCATCGAGAACGCGCGCCTCTACGAGCGGTCCAAGCAGCGCGAGGTGTGGCTGCGCGCGTCCAACGAGGTCACCAACGCCCTGCTCACCGGTACACCGGACCGGGACGCGCTGCGCCTGGTCGCGGTGCGCGCCCGGCTGGCCGCCGACGCCGTGTGCGCGGCGCTGGCACTGCCCGACGCCCACGGCGAGCTGGCCGTGCGGGTCATGGACGGCGAGCTGCGCGGCTTCACCGTGTCCCGCGAGGGCAGTGCCAGCCGCGAGGTGTACGCCACCGGCAAGACCAAGGTCCTCGACGGCCTGCCCGGCCACTTCGACCGCATCGGACCGGTCGTCGTGGTGCCGCTGGCGGCGGGGGACCGGGTCCTGGGCGTGCTCATGGTGGCCCGCGCGCGGGACCACCGGGCGTTCGACGCCTCGGACGTGGCGCTGGTGGAGTCGTTCGCGCGGCAGGCGGCGCTGATCCTGGAGTTCACCCGGGCCACCGGCGCGGGGAAGCGGCTGGCCGTGCTGGAGGACCGCGACCGGATCGCGCGCGACCTGCACGACCTGGTCGTGCAGCGGCTGTTCGGCCTGGGCCTGGGGTTGCAGGGCCTCAACGGGCTGGTCGAGCAGCCGCTGGTGGCGCAGCGGCTCGCGGACTTCGTCAACGAGGTCGACCAGACCATTCGGGAGATCCGGCGCACCATCTTCTCGCTCCAGGAGCCGCCCACCGGCCAGGCCAGCCTGCGCATGCAGCTCATGCGGGTCGTGCAGGACTCCAGCCGGCTGCTGGGCTTCGAACCGGCGCTGTCCACCGACGGCCCGGTCGACTCGCTGGTGCCCGACCCGGTCCGGCCCGACCTGCTGGCCACCCTGCGCGAGGCCCTGGCCAACGCGGCCCGCCACGCCTCCGCGCGCCGGGTGGACGTGGACATCACCCTGGATAGGGAAGGGACGCACCTGGTGCTGGTCGTGCGCGACGACGGCGACGGCCTGCCGGACGGCCGCGCCCGGCACACCGGTGGTTTGGTGAACATGGCGGCCCGGGCGGCGCGGTGGGGCGGGTCGTGCGAGGTTCAGTCGGAAGTGGGAAAGGGCGTAACGGTGACGTGGTCGGTGCCGTTGACAACTGGGTAGGGAGGCCAGCCATGTCCATCTCGGTACTGCTCGTGGACGACCACGAGATCGTGCGCCGCGGCCTGCACCAACTGCTCGACGTGGAGCCCGACATCGAGGTGGTCGGCGAGGCGGAGAGCGCGGCGGCGGCCATCGCGGCGGCGGCCGAACACCGGCCCGACGTGGCCGTCATCGACGTACGGCTGCCCGACGGCGACGGGGTGACGGTGTGCCGCGAGATCCGCTCGACCGTCCAGCCGCCGCCGGCGTGCCTGATGCTGACGTCGTACTCGGACGACGAGGCGCTGTTCGGGGCGATCATGGCGGGCGCGGCGGGGTACATGCTGAAACAGGTGTCCGGCAACGACCTGGTGTCCGCGATTCGGACGTTGGCCGCGGGTGGGTCGCTGCTGCACTCGGGGGTGACGGCGACCGTGTTGCAGCGGTTGCGTGGTGGCCCGGTGGAGGACCCGCGGTACGCGTCGCTGAGCCCGCAGGAGCGGCGCATCCTGGACCTGATCGCGGAGGGCCTGACCAACCGGCAGATCGCGCAGCGGCTGTACCTGGCGGAGAAGACGGTCAAGAACTACGTGTCGTCACTGCTGCACAAGCTGGGGTTCGACCGGCGTACCGAGGCTGGGGTGTACGCGGCGAAGCGCCGGCAGTCAGGGGCGCGGTGGTACTAGAGCGAGCGGTCCATCTCGGCGATGGCGATCAGGGTGTCCACGTCGCCGAGGTCGGCCAGGCGGTCGTTCAAGGCGTCCGAGCAGAGCCAACCGCGGACTGGGGCGGGTGTGGGCGGCGGCGCAGTGGTGCCACTCCATGCCGCGAACGGCAATGGGGCCGGAGGGGAACCCCCGACCCCATCAACCGGTCGTCACAGCCAGCCGTGCGCCAAGGACGGCTTCTTGGCCGCGAGCATCGCGGTCGGGTCGGGCAGCGGCTCGCCGGGGCACGTGGTGTCGCGCGGCGGGACCTTGCCGTCCACGATGAACGACTCCACCAGGTCGTTCACGCAGGCGTTGCCGAAGCCGTAGATGCCGTGGTCGCCCTCGTCCACAACGGTGATCATCCGCGAGCCGGCGAACCGGTCGTGCGCCCGCTGCGCGCCTTCGACGGGCGTGGCCGGGTCGCGCACCGACTGCACCATCAGGATCGGCGGCACGCCCTTGCCGGTCGGCGTCCTGAGCTGCAACGGCGGGCGGTTCCAGAACGCGCACGGGGCGAGGATCTGGTAGTAGCCGGCGAGCGGGTACTTCGCGCCCAGCTCCCGGGCCTCGCGGTCCAGGAACTCACGGCCGCCGCGGAAGCGGGTGTCGTTGCACGTGATGGCGAACAGGGTGGCGTTCGCCGCGTCCGGGTAGCGGACGTCGACCGCCGCCAGCGTCTGCTGGTTGAGCTGCGACAGCAGTGACGCCGCGTCCGCGAACGCCCACTTGCTGTACTGCGCCTGCACCAGGACCAGGTCCAGCAGCACGCCGTCCAGCATCCGCCCGTCGGGCAGCGGGATCGGGTTGGCGGCCAAGCGCGCTCGCGTCTTCTCGTAGACCGCCCGGACCTCCTCGGCGGTCGTGCCCAGGTGGAAGCGGCTGTCGTACTTGGCCACCCACGGCAGGAAGTCCACCTCGAACCGGCGCTGGAAGCCGCGCCCGAACTCGTCGAAGATCTCCTGGAACGTCGTGGTGAACTCGGTGTTCGAGTCGAGCACGAACTTGTCGACCCGGTTCGGGAAGTAGGTGGCGTAGTACGCGCCCATCCACGTGCCGCCGGAGTAGCCGATCCAGCTGATCTTGTCCCGGCCCAGCAGGTGCCGCAGCAGGTCCAGGTCCTTCACGGTCTGCTCGGTGTTGACCACCTTGCCGAACTCGCCGGACTTCGCCTGGCACGCGGTGGCCTGGAGTTCGGCGGCGTCGTAGAGCAGGTCGACGTTCTCGCGGCTGCGGTCGCGCGGGTCGGTCAGCGCGAGGAAGTCGAACCCGCCGCACGTGACGTTGGTGCTCGCCCCGGTGCCGCGCGGGTCGATGCCGATGATGTCGTGGTCCTGGACGAGCTTGGCCCGGTCCACGTAGAGCGCGGGCAGCGTCCGCCCCGGGCCGCCCGGACCGCCCGGGTTGGTCAGCACGCTGGCCTTGGCCTGGCCGCTGCGCGCCTTGAGCCGGCTGATCGCGATGGTGATGGTCTTGCCGTTGCCCGGCGCCCGCCAGTCCCGCGGCGCGGTGTAGGTCGCGCACTCCAGCACCGGCACGTCCAGGTCCGTGCACGCACCCCAGGTGATCGCCTGGTCGCGGAACGGGTCGGCCTGCGCCTGCGCCACGGCGGGCAGGCCCGCGGCCGTGAGCAGGGCGGCGGACACCGTCACTGCCAGTCTTCGCATGGTTCCCCCTCCGGTGTTCGTGCCATCCACCTCATCGGTGTGGTGGGGTGGGAAACAACGGCGGAAAGGCTTGCGTTCGGGTCTACGAAAGAACTACGCCGGTCGGAGTCGAGGGAAAGTAGGGTTGTCGGGGTGGGGATTTTCCGGAGGAAGCGGCCCGCCGCGGTGGCCCGTGAGGTCGTGCGGGACCACACGTACGACGACGCGATCCTGGACATCGCGGCCGAGGAGATGGACGCGGGCCACCTGCGGGCGGCCACGACCGTGCTCGCCGAGTGCCGCGACGAGCCCGAGGTCCGGGCCCTGCGCGCGGAGGTGCTGGGCGAGCACGCCATCGGCCACGCCGACGAACTGCTGGAGTTGGCCAAGGCCAACTCCGACCCGGACCTGTGGCTGCTGGCCGGCACCGCGTTCATCCGGGAGGCCTGGGCGATCCGCGGCTCGGGCCGGGCCGACACGGTGGGCAAGGACCGGTTCAAGGTCTTCTTCGGCACCCTCCGCAAGGCGGTCGGCCCCCTCCACGAGGCCGCGAAACTGCTGCCGGGGGACGCCGTGCCGTGGTCCCAGCTGCAGACGGCGGGCCTGGGCCTCCAGGTCGACCGGGACCAGAAGGACGAGGTGTGGCGCGAGATCGTCGCCCGCTGCCCGTCCCTCTACCCCGCGCACTGGACCCGGTTGCAGATCCTCGCCTCGAAGTGGGGCGGTTCGGCGGAGGAGATGATGGCCTTCGCCCACGGCAGCGTCGACGCGGCCCCGCTGGGCGATCCGGTGGTGGCCATGCTGCCCCTGGCGCACTTCGAGATCTTCCTGGAGCAGTTCGAGGACGCGGTGCAGGCGCGGAGCGCGTTCAAGATCGCGACCTTGAAGATGCGGTACTTCAGCCGGGTGCGCGACGAGATCGCCGAGGCGGCGGACAAATGGGAGGCCCGGCCCGGCAAGGCCCACCCGAGGTCGTTGCAGGCGCACAACCTGTTCGCGGCGGCCTTCGCACTGGCCGACGACGCGCCCCGGGCGAAGAAGCACCTGCTGGGGATGCGGGACCACGTGCACGACGTGCCGTGGTCGTACGTGGCTTACCTGGCCGACGACTTGGAGAAGGAGTACTCCGAGCTGGCCAACAAGTACCTCGACGCCTAGCTCGTGCGCCAAGGTGGGTTCTTCGCCGCGCAGCGGCTGCTTTTCGTTTTCGCCGCGCTCCGCGCGGCGGGCTGGCTATCAGCCACGGCGGGGGGAACCGACGCCCTTTTCCCCATCGGTGGTCTGCCCGCCGGCGAGGCGCTTTTGATCTTGAGAGCGCGTCAGCGCGTTCAAGGGTGCGCCAGTGCGTTCAAGAGCGCGAAGCGCGTCCGAGCTTGCGAGCGCGGAGCGCGTTGCGTGACCACCCGCGAAGCGGGGATTTGAGAGCGAAAGAACCGGTCTAAAGATAAAAGCGCCTCGCCGGCGGGCGAGCCGCCAAGGATGACACAACTACAACTGCGGGGCTTTCTTGCTTGTGTCATCCCCGCATGACCCGGCAAAGCCAACCACAGATTTCCCGGGTGCCGCTGAAATTTTTTGCTCGTTCCTCACAAAAAATTTCGGCCGCACCCGGGAAATCTGTGGTAGCCCTTCGGGCGGGCCATACGGGGATGACACAAGCAAGAAGCCCGGCTCGGGTTGTGCCCTCCTCGGCGGCCCTTCCCGCCGGCGCTGCGCGCCGGAGAACAGGCGCTGCGCGCGCTCACGTGGAGCGCGCGCAGCGGACTCAGGTCAGCACTTCTGCTTGTAGAAGTACTTCTGATTGGCGTCCATGTCGGCCTTGGTCAACGCGACCAGGTCGGTTTCGATGTCCCGCTTGACCGTGCCGCCCTCCAACGCCGCGATCGCCTGTTCGACACCGGTCCGGCCGATGGTGGCCGGGTCCTGCGCGATCAGGGCCTGCACCGCGCCGCCGCGGAGGTCCTCCACCTGCTTCGGGCTGGCGTCGAAGCCGACCAGGTTCACCGCCCCGGTCTTGCCGGCGTTGCGCAACCCCGTCGCCGCGCCCTCACCCGTGTTGAGGTTGGTGGCGAAGACACCCACCAGGTCCGGGTTCGCGGCCAGGGTCGCGGTCACCTTCGAGGCCGCCTGGTCGGGCTCGTTGTCGGTGTACTGCTGGCCCACGTACTTCAGGTTCGGGTACTTCTTGATCTCGTCCTCGAAGCCCTTGGCCCGCGCGTCGGTGGTCGACGTGCCCGCCTTGGTGTTCAGGACCAGCACCGACCCGGACTTGCCGGCCACCAGCTTGGCCAGGGTCTGCGCGGCGAGCTGGCCGCCCTGCTCGTTGTTGGACGAGATCGTCGACACGGCGATGGACGTGTCCTCCAGCTTGGTGTCGACCTCCACGACCTTGATGCCGGCGTCCTTCAACTGCTTCATCGGGCCGGCCATCGCCTTGTCGTCGGTCGGGGCGATGAGGACCGCGCCCGGCTTGTTCGCCAGGACACCGGTCACGATCGGGGTTTGCAGGGTGGAGTCGAACTTGGCCGGGGCCTGGACGTCGACCTCGTAGCCCTTGGCCTTGGCGGCCTCCCGGAAGCCGCACTCCATGGAGATGTAGAAGGGTTCGGCGGCCACACCGGGGATCAGGACCATCCTCTTGGTGTTCCCGGAGCTTCCCGAGTCGCCGATCTGGCCGCCACCGCCGCACGCGGTGAGCAGCAGGGTCGCCCCGAGCAGGGCGGCTGTCCTCGTTGACATGTCTCCCGCACCTTTCGCCTAGCGTTGATTGCGCGCCCTTCGTCGTGACTGGTCGAACCACACCGCCGCGACCAGCACGATGGCCACGGCGACGGGCTGCCAGTACACGTTCACGCCGACGATCACGAACCCCTTGCGCAGCACGGCCGGGATGAACACGCCCAGCACCGTGCCGACGACCGAGCCCGAACCACCGAACAGGCTGGTGCCGCCGAGGACGACACCCGCGATGGCGTTGAGGTTGTCCGTGTCGTGCCCGGTGATGGACGCGACCCGGAAGTACGCGAGCGCCATGAACCCGGCCAGGCCCGCCAGGGTGCCCGCGAGCAGGTACACCTTGACCAGGTGGCCGGTGACGCCGATGCCGACCCGCCGCGCGGCCTCCTCGTTGGAGCCGATGGCGTAGGTGTAGCGGCCGAAGCGGGTGGTGGCCAGGACCAGCGCGCCGATCGCGGTGACCACGGCGGCCAGCAGGACCAGGTTGGGGATGCCGAACCAGGTCCCGGTGCCGAGGCTGTTGGAGAGCACGTTCGGCACGCCGGACACGTTCGAGCCGTTGGAGATCAGCTGTCCCGCGCCGAGCGCCGCGCCGAAGGACCCCAGGGTGACGATCAGCGGCGGGATGCCGGTCTTGGCGATCAGGACGCCGTTGAGCAGGCCCCAGGCGGCGCCGGAGACCAGGGCGACGAGGAGGCCGACGAAGACCGTTCCCCAGCCGGCGGTGGTGGCGTTGCCGTCGTTCAGGGCGTTCATGGTCATGGCGGACGTGACGCCCGAGAAGACGAGGACCGAGCCGACGGACAGGTCGATGCCGGACGTGATGATCACGTACGTCATGCCGACGCTCAGGACGAGGAGGACGGACGTCTCGACGAGGGTGGTCTGGAGGGTGAACGTGGTCAGCACGGCGTCCGGGCGGATCGCGCCGAACACGGCGATCAGCACCAGCAGCACGAGGCCGATCCACAGGGTGTTCGCGCCGAACAGCCGCTGCCTGATCGAGCGTTGTCGGACGTCGGTGGCCGCGTTCATGAGTCCTCCTGGGACAGGGCTCCGGTCATCGCGCCGACCAGTTCTTCGACGGTCGTGTCCGCCGCCCGGAACCGGGCGACCCGGCGGCCGAGGCGCAGCACCTCGACCCGGTCCGACACGGCCAGGACCTCGGGCATGTTGTGGCTGATGAGTACGACCGCCATGCCCTGGTCGCGGACCCTTTTGACGACGTCCAGGACGCGCTCGCGTTGTACGACGCCCAGGGCGGCGGTCGGCTCGTCCATGAACACGAGTCGGCTCGCCCACACCACGCTGCGCGCTACCGCGACGCTTTGCCGTTGACCGCCGGAGAGCGCGCCGATCGGGACGTCCACGCTCTGCAGCGACACGCCGAGGTCGCGGAACGACTCGGTGGCGCGCCGCCGCATCTCTTTCTTGTCCAGGACGCCGAACCAGCCGAGGGGGCCGGGTTTCACCAGTTCGCGGCCGAGGTAGAGGTTGGCGGCGGGGTCGAGGTCCGGTGCCACGGCGAGGTCTTGGTAGACGGTCTCGATGCCGAGCGAGCGTGCTGCGGTGGGTGAGGGGAGGGAGATTTCGGTGCCGTCGAACGTGATGGTGCCGGAGTCGGGTTGTTCGGCTCCGGAGAGGCACTTGACCAGGGTGGACTTGCCGGCGCCGTTGTCCCCGATGAGGGCCACGACTTCGCCCGCGTGCGCGGTGAAGGACGCGCCTCGTAGGGCTTCCACGCTGCCGTAGTGCTTGACGAGGTTGCGGGCGTCCAGCAGGGGTTGGGCCATGGCGCCTCCCGACGGCGTTCCGACGGTGTTCCGTTCTGGGCGGTGGGTCCGGTTGGTGGTTCCGGCGGTGGTTCCAAACGGCGGAAAATTTTAGTTCAGTGGACTAAATATTTCAGTGGTGCGGTGGGAATCGCGAGAACGGGTGAATGAGGGCAGCGGGACGGGCGGCTCGAAGGTGGGGCGAGAGTCACGGCAGCGGGGGCGGGTGTCTGGTTGGCGGCGGTGGGGTCTGGTCGGCGGCGGTGGGTGTTGCGGCGGCCGGGGCACGTCCCGAGGGCAGTGGCGTCGGAGTCATGGCAGGAGGGGAGGGCGGCAGCGGATGGTTACCAAGTTGCCGGACAGTTCGCATGGGCCGGCGGCGTGAGGGACGACTACCGTGCTGCCCCGTCGCAAGGGCAGGGCGTCCAGCGTCCCCTCGCCTTCCAGTACCACCAGCACGGCGAAGGACTCCTCCAGCACCACCTTCCCCGACACGTGCAGCCGGTCCGCCCGGAAGAAAGGATCGGCCTGCGCCCCCAACAGCTCAGCCGACGCCGACGTACCGGTCCGCAGCACCAAGTCCTCGACCCGCTGGGCCGAGCGCTCCACGCACCCCAGCGCCGTCTCCTGCCCCATCCCGAGGTGCCAAGCCTCGGGATCGTCCAGGAAACCGCGCCACTCCAACGTCACCGAGAAGTCCGTCGGCTGCTGCAACTCGACGATGAACACACCCTCGCCGATCGCGTGCGGCACCCCCGCGGGCACGAACACCGTGTCACCGGGCCGCACCCCCACCGCGTTCAACGAACCCAGCATCGCCGAAGAGTCCTGAGTGGACACCCACTCCGCCACCACCGACGCCGGCACGTCCTCCCGGAACCCGATGTGCACCGTCGGCGAAGGCCCGGAAGTGCCCACCACGATCCACGCCTCGGTCTTCCCGTGCCGGCAGTCCAAGTGCCGCGAAGCGAACGAGTTGGACGGGTGGCAGTGCACCGGCAGCCGCTGCCCGGCGTCGAGCAGCTTCACCAGCAACGCGGTGTCCGCGCCGAACTCCGCCACGTGTTCGGGACCCAACCAGGAAACAGGGTCGAGGCGAACAGCGTCGCGCAGCCAACGGCCGTCGGGCAGCCGGGTCAGCCCATCCGGCTCCCGGCCGAACAGGGTCGTCGTGGACGCCACCCAGTCCTCCGGACCGAAGTCCGCCCCGGGCTCGCCCCGCAACTCCGCGATGGCCGCTCCGCCCCGGTAGAACTGCCGGGGCTGGTTGGCGGGCAGCGCGATCGGTCGCTCGCTCACGCGCGGACCTCCCCTGATCCTCGGGCCACCAGGCGCACCGGCAGCACGACACGACGAGGTGGTGACCCGTCGCCGTCCAAACGGGCGTACAGCAGGTCCGCCGCCGCCTTGCCCAGCGCGCTCGCGTCGTGCGCGATCACGCTCACCGGCGGCGACAGCAGGTCCGCCAGCTCGAAGTCGTCGAAGCCCACCAGGGCCGGCCGCCGGGCAGCACCGGCCAGGGCGCGCAGTGCGTGCACAGTGATCCGGTTGTTGCCGGTGACCACGGCGGTCGCCGGGTCGGCGCCCGAAGTCAAGCCGTGCAACGCCTTCCGCACCGACGTCTCGTCGTGCGGACCCATCACGACCAGCGACTCGTGGAACCCGATACCCGCCCGCACGCACCCCTCGCGGTACCCGCGCAAGCGCTCGTTGGCGGTGAAGATGTCCGGCGCGTCGCCCAGGAACGCGATCCGCCGGTGCCCGAACGACGCCAGGTGCCGCACCGCCTCCGTGGTCCCGCCGACGTTGTCCACCAGCACGGTGTCCGCCACGACGTCCCCCGCCGGCCGGTCCAGGAACACCACGGGCGTCCCCGCCCGCATCTCCGGCACCAGGTACCCGTGCTGCAACCCGGCGGGCACGATCAGCAGGCCGTCCACCCGGCGCGAGCAGAACTCCAGCGCCAGCTCCCGCTCCCGCACCGGGTCCTCGTCCGACGAGCCGGTGATGACCTGCCGCCCGCGCAGCCGGGACACCTCCTCGACCGCCCGCGTCACGCCCGAGTAGAACGGGTTGCCCACGTCCTCCAGCACCAGCCCGACCGTCCCGGTCGACGACCCCCGGCGCAGGTTGCGCGCGCTCAGGTTGCGCCGGAAGCCGAGCTGGTCGATCGCGGCGAGGACCCGCTCGGCGGTGGCCGGGTGCACACCCGCCTCGTCGTTCACCACGCGCGAGACCGTCTTGATGCTGACGCCGGCCAACCGCGCCACGTCGTTCATGGTGGCGCGGCGCACCTTGCGGCCGGCGGCTGCGGACAACGTTGTCATAGTGCGCGAATCACACACCCGGGACCGGCCGATGTCAATGATGCGAACGCGAGGCCGCGTCGGCTTGTCGCGTCGCCTTTCGCTCCGGTCGGCTCTTCCGGCCGGAGCGAAAGGCGACGCGATGAGCCGACTACGAGGCGGCCGAGCCGCCGCGACGCCAGTCGCGGCCGTCCAGCACTGTCTTGAACGGGACAACACCTGCGAGCAGCCTTGACGCGGACCTGCCACGCTCCGCAAGGATTCGACTACTGGATGCCTTGGACAGCGTTGTCAACCGAGGAGGTCTCGTGAAGACGGCACTGGTCGCGGCGGCGGCCACAGCGCTCGCGGTGCTCCACCCGGTCCAAGCCCAGGCTCAATCAGAGGACCTGGCCCGGTGGGTGAACCCGTTCGTCGGCACCCAGCCGGGTGGACCCGACCACGGCACGGGCGGCGGCGCGGGCAACAACTTCCCGGGCGCGGACGTGCCCTTCGGGATGGTCCAGTGGAGCCCGGACACCGTCACCCGCCAGCACGGCGGCTACTACTACCAGGACAACCGGATCAAGGGGTTCAGCCTCACGCACCTGTCCGGCGCGGGCTGCTCGACCTACCAGGACATCCCGATCATGCCGTTCGTCGGTGAGGTCACCACCTCCCCGGCGACCGACCCGGCCCGGTACGTCTCGACGTTCTCCCACGCCAACGAGTCCGCGACCCCGGGCTACTACGGCGTCACCCTCGACAGCGGCGCGAAGGTCGAGCTGACCGTCACCCAGCGCACCGGCGTTGGCCGCCTGGCCTACCCCGGTGGGGCGACCTCGACGCTGCTGGTCAACACGTCCGGCTCGATCGCGGGCACGGACGACGCCGAGGTCACCATCGGCACCAACACCATCAGCGGCTGGGCCACCAGCGGCCGGTTCTGCGGCGCGGACCACCGCTACCGGGTGTACTTCCACGCCCGGTTCGACCAGCCCTTCGCCACGCACGGCACGTGGAAGAACGGCGCGGTCACCCCGGGCCGGACGCAGGAACGCGGCGGCTCCGGCGTCCGCGACACCGGCGACGCGCCGAAGACCGTCGAGCAGAAGCGCACGGTCGTCGCGCAGGACACCACCGTTTCCGGCCCCGGTTCGGGCGCTTACGTGACCTTCGACGACCCGGACGTCACCATGCGCGTCGGCCTGTCGTTCGTCTCGATCGACGGTGCCAAGCGGAACCTGCGCGCCGAGAACGTCGGCAAGTCCTTCGACGCCGTCCACACCGCCGCCCGCAAGGCCTGGAACGACCGGCTCAACCAGGTCAAGGTCACCGGCGGCACGGATGCGCAGCGCACCACGTTCTACACCGCGCTCTACCACTCCCTGTTGCAGCCCAACGTGTTCTCCGACGTGGACGGCCGCTACCCGGGCTTCGACGGCCGCATCCACACCGCCGACCGGGGCCACGCCGTCTACACCAACTTCTCCGGCTGGGACGTCTACCGCTCGGAGATGCAACTGCTGTCCCTGCTGGCGCCCAAGGAATCTTCGGACATGGTCCGGTCCATGATGCTGTTCGCCGAGCAGGGCGGCAGTTGGGACCGGTGGACCGTGGCCAACGGCTACACCGGGGTCATGGTCGGCGACCCGTACCACGTGATGGTGTCGAGCGCGTATGCGTTCGGGGCCAAGGACTTCGACGCTTCCAAAGCGCTCTTGCTGATGCTCCGGGGCGCGACCCAACCCACGCAGGGCTACGAAGAACGGCCCGGCCTGACCGACTACCGGACTCTCGGCTACGTCCCGATCGGCGCGCGCAACGTGTGGGGACCGCCCGCCACGACGCTGGAGTACACCACCGCGGACTTCTCCATCGCCGAACTGGCCCGCCGCCTCGGCGACGGCGCGACCTGGCAGACGTTCATGAAACGCGCCCAGTACTGGCAGAACCTCTTCAACCCCGCCACCGGCTACCTCCAAGCGCGCAACCGGGACGGCTCGTTCGTCGAACCGTTCTCGCCCGGCAACCCGGACACGTGGGTCGAGGGCAACGCCGCCCAGTACACGTGGATGGTCCCGTACAACGCGCGCGGCCTGTTCACCGCGATGGGCGGCGACGCGAAGGTCCGCGACCGGCTGGACTTCTTCTTCACCAAGCTCAACGCCGGACCGCACGAGCCGCACGCGTTCCTGGGCAACGAGCCGATCATGCACACCCTGTGGCTCTACAACTGGGCCGGTGCGCCCGACAAGACCCAAGCGGTGGTGCGCAAGGCGGTGGACGAGCTGTTCGGGCCGGGTCCGAACGGGTTGATGGGCAACGACGACCTCGGCCAGATGTCGTCCTGGTACGTGTGGGCGGCGCTGGGCCTGTACCCGGTGATCCCCGGCCGGGCCGAACTGGTCGTCAACAGCCCGCTGTTCCCCGAGGTCGCCATCACCCGGCCGAACGGGGCGCCGATCGTGATCAAGGCCTCGGGTGAGGGGAAGTACGTGTCGGGGTTGGCGTTGAACGGCCGTGCGCAGACCCGGACCTGGCTGCCGGAGTCGTTCGTGGCCAACGGCGGCACGCTGGAGTTCGGCCTGTCCGCCACCCCGACGGCCTGGGGAACCGGTGAAAATGACGCACCGCCGTCGTTCCGGGACGGCGAGATCGCCCAGCAGTCCTACGTCGAGCCCGGCCGGCTCGTGCTGCCCGCCGGCGGCAGCGGCACGGTGACCGTTGGCGCGCAAGACTTCTCCGGACGCGGCGGCAAGGTGACCTGGACGGCCCAGCCGCCGCCGGGGATCACCATGACCCCGGTGAGCGGCGAGGTCACCGTGTCGCCGGGGGAGAAGGCCGGGCAGTCGGTGACCGTGGCGGTGGCCGCGAACGCCGCCGAGCAGACCCACCGCGTGCCGGTGCTGTTCGGGAACGGCCAGCGCAGCACCATCTCCGTGCTGGTCGCCGAACCGGGCAGCCTGCGGGCGGCGTTCAACAACGTCGGCACGTCACCGGACGACGACCAGGCCATCGGCAACTTCGACGGCGGCGGGTGGAGCTACTCGCGCAAGGCGTTGGCGGAGCAGGGTGTCACACCCGGTGCGGTGCTCACCTCGGACGGCATCACCTACACCTGGCCGACCTCGCCGGTCGGGGAGCCGGACAACGTCAACACCACCGGCCAGACCGTGACCGTCAACGCGACCGGCACGAAGCTCGGCCTGCTGGGCAGCGGCGCGGGCGGCCGGTCGTCCGGGCGGCTCACCGTGACCTACGCCGACGGCACCACGCAGACCGCGGACGTCGGGTTCTCCGACTGGGCGTTGGGCGGCAACCCGTCCACGCCCCCGTCGTTCGACAACCGCATCGTGGTGACCACGCCGTACCGCAACAACACCAGCGGCGAGGCGCAGCAGCTCAAGGTGTTCGTGTTCGCGACCGCGCCGATCACGGTGGAGGACAAGCCGATCCGGTCGGTGACGCTGCCCGCGTCGGTCACCGGCGGCACGTTCCACGTGTTCGCGATCGGCCTTGCCTGATTGGACCTGTTCGACACGCGTGGAATGGACCTGGAACCCCGTCGTGGCCGCCGAGCAGCATGGCGGTCATGACGGAGTTCGAGCGGTGGCTGGGTGAGGGGTTCGTCCAGCTCAACACGGTGTTCGAGGAGGCCTACTTCGCGGCCGGGCAGGAGTACGCGCCCGACCTGGGGCAGGAGGAGGTCCTGCACGAGGGGGCCAAGCGGCTGCCCGGCCTGGAGCGGGAACACAGCCTGGAGGGGGACCGGTACCGGCTGCTGGGGTCGGTCGGGCTGTACCTGGCGGCGTGCGCGCGGCACCGGGTGGAGGACGAGGAGGTGCTGGCCCCGGCGTGGGCACTGGCGACGCGGCTGGGCACGTCGCTGGGGGTCGCGCCGCGGTACGTGTTCGCGCACCAGAGCCTGTACGGGTTCCGGACGTTCACGTCGTTGCCCGACGAGCAGGCTTTCGTGCGGCTCAACGGGTTGGCGGTGGTCGCTTACGAGCGTGCGGCGCACGCGCTGCGGCTGGTCGCGACGACGGGTGTGGACAGCCCGGTGGTGGAGCACTTGCTGGGGGAGGCTCGGAGGGCGCTGGAGGACGTCCTGTCGTTCAACCGGGTGTTGGCGGAAACCGTTGACCCGCAACGGTTCTATCTGGGCATCCGGCCGTACTTCCGGTCGCACCGGGTGGGTACGCAGGTGTACCGGGGCGTGAACGCCGGCGATTTCGCGGCTGTGAACGAGATCGACCTGCTGTTGGGGCTGTGTCGTGCGGACGACCCGTTCTACCAGCGGATTGTGGCGGAGAAGCTGCCTTATGTGCCTCCGGACCACCAGACCCGCCTGCACCAAGCCGTGCTGGTTGAGCCGCTCCTGCACCGGTTCCTGCGGGAGCCTTTGTACGCCGGGCTGTTCCTCGACGTGTGCCGAGCGCATGGCGCGGCATACGCGCTGCACCACGGGCGGCTGGTGAAGCCGTTCCTGGAGGCGCAGGCGGGGGCGGAGCAGGACGTCACGGCGAGCGGTCCGCCGTTGAGCGTGGTGGTGGCGGAGTTGGCGCACCTGGTGGACCTCCGCACGGCTCGGCCGCGCGCGGGGGCGTTCGGCGCGCACGAGGAACTCCGGCGGCTAGCCGAGCTGGTGTAGTGCCTTGGCGATCGCCGCGATGCCCTCGGCCAGCACGGTGGCGGGGTTGGCGGCGTAGCCCAGCACCAGGCCGGGGCGGGTGGGGCGTTGGGCGTGCCAGGAGAGGGGTTGGGCCTTGACCCCGAGGTCGAGGGCTGCGGCGGCGAGGGCGGTGTCGGGCACGTCGGTGTCGAACGTGACGGTGAGGTAGAGGCCGGCCGCCACGCCGTGCACGCGTGCGCCGGGCAGGTGGTCGGCGATGGCGCGGGTCATGGCGTCGCGGCGGCGGACGTGGCGGCGGCGAAGGAGCCGCAGGTGCCGTTCCAGCTCGCCGGAGTCCATCAGTTCGGCGAGGACCAGTTGGGGGAGGGCGGTGCTGCCCAGGTCGGCGAACCTCTTGGCGACCACCACGGCCTCCCGGTACCGCTCGGGGACGACCAGCCAGCCCGTGCGGAGGGCGGGTGCCAGCAGTTTCGACACGCTGCCCGCGTAGCAGACCTGGTCGGGCAGGGTCGCTTTCAACGCGGGGACGGGTGGGCGGTCGTAGCGGTGCTCGGCGTCGTAGTCGTCTTCGACGATCAGGCCGCCCCACGTGGCCAGCTCGCGCCGACGTTCGGGGGCCAGCACGACGCCGGTCGGGAACTGGTGCGCGGGGGTCACCAGGACGGCGTCGGTGCGGAGTTCGGCGACTTGGAGCCCCAGGTCGTCGACCGGTACGGGTGGGGTGGCCATGCCGTGGTGGTTGAGGTGCCGGCGCACGCCCAGGGAACCGGGGTCTTCGACGGCGATCTCGTGGATGTCGTGCGCTTGGAGGGCTTCGGCGAGCAGGGCCAGTGCCTGGGCGACCCCGGTCACCACGACGACGTCGGTGGGTTCGGCGACGATCCCGCGGGTGCGGGCCAGCCAGCGGGTGATGGCGGTGCGGAGGGCGGGCGCGCCGCGTGGGTCGCCGTAGCCGAAGTCGGGGGAGGACAGGCGGGTCAGGACGGCGCGTTCGGCGCGCAGCCAGGCGGCGCGGGGGAACGCGGTGAGGTCCGGCACGCCGGGTGACAGGTCGATCCGGGCGGGGGCTTCGCGCAGCACGTCGAACACGTCGGCGCCGGGCGTTCGGGGGAAGATCGCTTTGGTGGTCGAGGTGTGGCGGCCTGGGATCGGGAGCGCGGGGACGGCGACGACCACGGTGCCCGCCCGACCCCGGCCTGCGACGTGGCCCTCTTCGGCCAGCCGCCGGTACGCCTCGGTCACGACGCCGCGCGAGACCCCCAACTCGGCGGCCAGGACGCGGGTCGCGGGCAGGCGTTCGCCCACGGACAGGCGGCGATCGGCGATGGCCGCGCGCAGCCGCGCGGCCAGCCAGTCGGCGAGGCCGCGAGCGGGCGCGTCGGCGGCGTCGAGGAGCAGGAAGTCCGAGCCGGTCGACACCGGCCCCAGGATAGGTGCGCTCGTCGGGTGGTGCAGGCGGGCCGCGGCCCTAGGGTGGGGAGGGTGACGACTGATCCGGTGCGGGCTGTGAACACGTTCATCGGGACCAAGGACGACGGCAACACGTTCCCCGGCGCGTCCATGCCGTTCGGTATGGCGCATTCGAGTCCCATCGGGTCGCACTACGCCGGGTACCGGTACGACGACCAGGTGATCCGGGGTTTCGGCCACTTCTTCCTGTCCGGCGCGGGGTGCTGGGAGCAGGGCGGGCTGGTGTCGGTGTTGCCGGTGGCCGGGTTGCCGCGTGTGTTCGACCACCGGCGGTACGGGGCGCGGTACAGCCATGACGGCGAGGTCGGGGAGGCGGGGTACTACCGGGTTCGGCTCGACGGGGGTATCACCGTCGAGAGCACGGCCACGCTGCGCACGGGGGTCGAGAGGTTCACGTTCCCCGCCGGGGTGACCCCGCACGTGTTGGTGAACGTGGGGCAGGCCAACGACAAGGAGCCGGTGTTCGCGAGTTCCATCCGGGTGGTGGACGACCGCACGCTCGCGGGATCGGTGACGTCCCAGGCGTTCTGCGGCGGCAAGCCCTACACGACCTACTTCGCCACGACCTTCGACCGGCCCTTCACCCGGACCGGGAACTGGGGTGGCGCGTCGGGTGGGGCGGGGTTGCGGGGGCAGTGGGTGGCGTTCGCGGACGGGCCGGTGACGGTGGCGACCGCGTTGTCCCACGTCGATGCCGAGGGTGCCCTGCGGAACCTGGCGGAGGCGCGCGGGAAGTCGTTCGACGGCCTGCGGGAAGCTGCGCAGGACGTGTGGCGGGCGGAGTTGTCGTCGGTGGAGATCGCGCCGGCGTCGGCGGACGACGAGACGGTCTTCTGCACCGCGCTCTACCACGTGCTGCTGCAACCCTTGACGGGCAACGACATCGACGGCCGGTACCGGGGGTTCGACGACCGCGTTCACACGGCCGAAGGGTGGACCTACTACGAGTACTTCTCGCTGTGGGACACCTACCGCGCCCACAACCAACTCCTCGCCCTCCTGCGCCCCGACCGCGCCCGTGACGTGGCCCGGTCCCTGCTCGCGATCCACGAACAGGGCGGCTGGTTGCCCCGCTGGGCCTACGCCAACCAGGAGACCAACACGATGACCGGCGACCCGGTCACCCCGTTCCTGGTGGACCTGTGGCGGTTCGGCGCGCTCGAAGGGCTGGAGGAGCAGGCGTATCGCGCGCTACTGCAGAACGCCACGCAACTGCCGCCGGCGGAGTCTCCGTTCGAGGGGCGGGCGGGTGTCCGGTCGTACCTGGACAGCGGGTTCGTGCAGTTCGACCCGCACCACCGCAAGAAGGGGCAGGACGTCGACCCGCACCACGGGGCGTCCGCGACCTTCGAGTACGCGCTGGCCGACGCCTCGTTGTCGATCATGGCGGAAGCGTTGGGGCACAAGGAAGACGCGGAAGTCCTGCGCCGACGTGGACGCAACTACCGGACGTTGTGGGACGGGACGGTCACCGATCGCGGGTTCACCGGGTTCCCGAGGCCCAAGACCGCGGACGGCCGGTGGCTGGCCGAGTTCACGCCCCAGGGGCAGGACGGGTTCCACGAGGGCACGGCGTGGCAGTACCAGTGGCTGGTCCAGCAGGACGTGCCGGGCCTGGTGGAGTCGTTGGGCGGCAAGGAGCAGGCCGCCGCGCGGCTGGACGACTTCTTCGCCTACGCCGACCTGGTCGCCGACCCGGCGCGCACGGTCCGCGAGAAGTGGGTGGTCGGCCCGTACAACTACTACAACCAGTTCCGCTACAACCCCAACAACGAACCCGACCTGCACGCGCCCTGGATGTACGTGCTGATCGGCCAGCCGTGGAAGACCTCGGCGGTCAACCGCGCCGCGCAGACCCTGTTCGTCAACGCCCCCAACGGGGTCACCGGCAACGACGACCTCGGCACCATGTCCGCCTGGTACGTGTTCAGCGCCTTGGGCCTGTACCCGGCGACGCCCGGCACCGGCCGGTTCCTCCTGCACGCGCCGCGCTACCCCGAGTCGACCATCCACCTGGCCAACGGCCGGTCCATCAAGATCACCGCGCCGGGCGCGACGCCGGCCAAGCTCCAGTACATCAGTGCGGTTGAGCTGAACGGCGTCACCCATGACGACACGTGGATCGACTACGACCGCCTCGTCGCCGGCGCAGACGTGGGAGTGACGCTCGCCGACGACCCGACCGATTGGGGCACCCCGCCGCCGTCACCGTGCGCGGACGGCTGACCGCACAGCGATCGACGTCCTACGAAAGCATTGCGGACAGATCTACTTTGGTGGTGACCGCGCCGGAAACCGTCGTGGGCCTCTGTGCACGGCCCTACGGTCTCCCCATGACTGGGGAGAGAGCGGCGGTCGTGGTCAGCGACATCCGCAAGCACTACGGCGACCTCAAGGCGGTGGACGGCGTCTCGTTCACCGTCGCCGAAGGCGAGTTCTTCGGCATCCTCGGCCCGAACGGGGCGGGCAAGACCACCACGCTGGAGATCGTGGAAGGGCTGCGCAAGGCCGACTCCGGCCGCGTGCGCCTGCTCGACGAGGACCCGTGGCCGCGCAACCCCGCGCTGCTGCCCCGGATCGGCGTGCAGCTCCAGGCGTCCAGCTTCTTCGAGAAGCTCACCGCCAAGGAGCAGTTGGAGACGTTCGGCTCGCTCTACGGCGTGCCGGCGTCCCGTGCGGCGGAGATGCTGGAGCTGGTCGGGCTCACCGACAAGGCCGACGTGCGGGAGAACAAGTTGTCCGGCGGCCAGCGGCAGCGGCTGTCCATCGCGTGCGCGCTCGTGCACGACCCGGACGTGGTGTTCCTCGACGAGCCGACCGCCGCGCTGGACCCGCAGGCCCGGCGCAACCTGTGGGACGTGCTGCGCGCGATCCAGCAGCGCGGCAAGACCATCGTCTACACCACGCACTACCTGGACGAGGCCGAGATCCTGTGTGATCGCGTGGCGATCATGGACAAGGGGCGGATCCTGGCCATGGACGCCCCGGCGACGTTGGTCCGGGGCTTGGACGCGCCCACGCACGTCGTGCTCCAACGCGGTGCGATGACCGTCGACGACGCCCGCGCGATCACCGGCGTCGAGCAGGTGCAGGAGGACGAGGTGTCCCTGACCATCGCGACCCGCCGTCCGGCACCCGTGCTGTCCGCCCTGGCCGAGCGCGGCACGCTCGACGGCCTCCAGGTCCGCACGGCGACGCTCGAGGACGTGTTCCTCAGCCTGACCGGACGGGAGTACCGCGCATGACCGCGTTCAAGAGCCTGTCCGCCGCGATGGTGAAGGGTTTCCTGCGCGACCGGCTGACCCTGTTCTTCGTCTTCGTGTTCCCGCTGATGTTCCTGGTCGTGTTCGGCTTGCTGTTCCGGGATTCCGGCGCGGAGAAGACCAAGGTCGCGGTCGTCGGCGACGGCCCGGTGGTGAGCGCGCTGGCCGAGTCGGGCGCGCTGGAGCTGGAGAAGCACGACGACTTCGAGGCGGCGCGGCGCAAGGTGGACGACGGCGACCTGCCGGCGGTGATCGTCGCGCGCGGTGGGGCGGTGGAGCTGACGTTCGCGGCCGGCGACCAGACGCAGGCGCAAACCGTGCTGGGCGTCGTGTCGGGGACCGTGGACAAGGTGAACCTGGCGGCGACTGGCGTTGTGCCTGCGTTCTCGTTCAAGGCGCAGCCGGTCGAGGACGCTTCGCTGAAGCCGATCCAGTACCTGACGCCGGGGATCCTGTCGTGGGCGGTGTCGATCTCGGGGGTGTTCGGGGCGGCGCTGACGTTGGTGTCATGGCGCAAGAAGCAGGTGCTGCGGCGGATCCGGCTGGCGCCGGTGGGGCCGACGGTGGTGCTGTCGTCGCGAATCCTGGTCAGCATCGGGACGGCCGTGGCGCAGGGCGTGGTTTTCGTCGCGGTGGCCCTGACCCCGCTGTTCGGGCTGGAGCTGACCGGGTCGTGGTGGCTGGCGCTGCCGTTGCTGGTGCTGGGGACGACGGCGTTCTTCGCGATCGGGATGCTGGTGGGGGCGTTCTGCAAGACGGAGGAGGCGGCGAGCGGGGCGGCGAACATCGTGATCATGCCGATGGCGTTCCTGTCCGGGACGTTCTTCCCGCTGGAGAAGGCGCCCGGGTGGTTGCAGGCGGTGTCGAACGCTTTCCCGTTGCGGCACATGAACGACGGGATGCTGGACGTGCTGGTGCGGGGGAAGGGCGTGGAGGCGCTGCTGCTGCCTTCGGCGGTGCTGATCGCTTTTACCCTGGTCGTCGGCTTCATCGCCGCCCGCGTGTTCCGCTGGGAGGATTGAGCCGGGTGGGTCGCTCCACCCGCTACCTGGCGGGTGGAGCGCCGTGCTCACCCCGAATTGTCGGTGGCTCATGGGACAATGGAGACGGGGGCCGGAGGCCAACCACACACACGTCTCACCTGGGCAAACCCGCCGCCACCACTCACTCGCCGCGCGCCGCCGCCGATCGGTGCCACCCGCCGCAGTTGTCGCCGCTGCCGGCTGCCCCGCCGCTGCTGCCTGCCGCCGCCCGGCCGCCCGCGCCACTGCCCGCCGTCGTTGCCCGCCCCCGGCCGTCCGCCGGCAAACCGCCCGCCGCCCGCCGAGAACCGCGAACCACCGAGCGCCGGCCGCCGGCCCCCGATCACCATTTTCCCAGCGACCACCGACAAAAACGGACCCAACGGACAGGTGACCGGGATCACTCACCACAATGGGTGACATGCTTAGCAGCCCCGTTGGCCGTTTCCGCCTCTTCGCGCTCGCCGAGGCCGTGTCCTGGGCCGGTCTGCTGATCGGCATGTTCTTCAAGTACGTCGTCGTCGAGAACGAAGTCGGCGTGAAGATCTTCGGCCCGATCCACGGGGTCGTCTTCGTCGGCTACGTGCTCGTCACCCTCATGCTCGCCCACCGCTGGAACAAGGCCACCACCATCTGGGCCCTCGTCGCCGGCATCCCGCCGTTCGGCACCGTGATCTTCGAGCGCTGGGCCGCGAAGAACGGGAAGCTCGACGACGACGTTCAGACCGAGGTTCAGACCGCGAAAGACTGAGCCAGCGCCAACTGCTCCTCCGGGTCACCCCGGTGGTACACGCGCTCGCTCTCCTCGATGTTGTCGAGGAACTCCTGGTACACCTCCGCCCCCAGCAGGTGTGCCGCCGGTCGACCCTGCCTCAGGGCGCTCCACGGGTCGCTGTCCGGGCAGTGCCTCAGCCACGCCTCGCACCAGACGCGCTCGACCAGCGGCCCCAGGTCCGGGCCGACGAAGTCGACCAGCTTGGCCGCGTCCAGTGCCGGGTGACCCCAGTGCGCCTCGCCCCAGTCCAGCACGACCCCGCTCGACCGCCAGTTGCCCGGGTGGAAGTCACCGTGCAGCAACGAGTCCGGCAGGCCGAACGACGGCACCGTCACCCCGCGACGCCGCAACCGGACCGGCGGGAAAAATCCCGCCAGGGCGTGTTGCACGGCGACCCAGCGGGGGACCATGTGTTCGATCATCTCCGCACTCGGTGACCAGCAGTCCGTCCCGGGCACGTCCTCCAGCAGGATCCTCCTGCCCTCGGCCGCCGGCACGCCCGGCACCAGCGACGGGTCGACCGACCGCACCAGTTCGATCACCGGCCCCTCGGGCGCCGGGAACGGCGGGACCTCCTTCGCCCACACCACCCCCGCCCTGGTGCGCAACCGGTACAGGCACGACAGGTTCCACGTCTTCACCTGCACCGCCGGCTCGACCCGCCGCACGTGCCCGTCCGCCCACTCCACCAGCGCCGCCGGCCCACCCGGTCGCGCCCACGGCATCCGCAACAAGTCATCCGGGAACTCCACCGGGTCCACAGTGGACAAAGCGACCGGCTCGGACGCCTCGACCTGGTAGCTCACCGTCCCGCCGCGCATCCCCGAACCCCTCGCGGACACCAGCCGCAGCACGCTCGTCGGCACGCCCAGCACCCGGTCGAGGTGCGCGGTCACCGGCTCGACGTCGTTCCACCACGGGCTCGCCACGGTGAACTCCGGCAGGGTCCCCACGTGCCGGCCACCCACGGTCACCAAGGCGACTACGGTTCGCACGGCGCACAGCGTGGCCGACTGGCCAGGTTCCGGTCGAGCGGATTAGCCCTCGAACACCGCGTCGAGCGGATCAGTCCTTGAAGTCGCCGACCGCGCGGCGGACCTTGGCGAGCAGGTCGGTCAGCTGCTCGGTCTGCCGGTCGGTCAGCCCGCGCAGGCCGAACTCGACCTCGGTCACCGCCTCCGTCGCCGCCTCCCGCCGCGCGTGACCGGCCTCGGTGATCTCCACCAGGGTCGTCCGCCGGTCGGTCGGGTGCGGGTTGCGGCGGACCAGGCCGTCGGCCTCCAGGCGGTCCACGATGTTGGTCACGCTGGTCGGGTGCAGCTGGAGCCGCTCGCCCATCACCCGCATGGGCAGGCTGCCGGTGCGCGAGAACGTCAGCAGCACCAGCGCCTCGAACCGGGCGAAGGTCAGACCGTGCGGTTTGAGGGCGGAGTCCACCGAGGACTGGATGATCTGCTGTACTCGCATGACGCTCGTGACCGCCGCCATCGCCGTCGACGGTCCGATCCGCTTCTCCCACAGCTCGGCGGCGCGCGCGATGGGGTCGAACGGCAGCGGTTGGGACGTCATGCGCCGAAGCTACCAGTGGGTACCCGACCAAGAGGAGGGAACTGTGCTCGTCGCGTTCAGCGTCAGCCCGCTCGGCGGGGAGTCCGACAGCGTGGCCGCGGCCGTCGCGGAGGCGGTGCGGGTGGTCCGGGAGTCCGGGCTGCCCAACCAGACCAACGCGATGTTCACGCTGGTCGAGGGCGAGTGGGACGAGGTGATGGCGGTGGTGAAGAAGGCGACCGAGGTCGTGCAGGCCACGGCGCCGCGGGTCGGCCTCGTGCTCAAGGCCGACATCCGACCGGGGTACACCGGGCAGCTGACCGCCAAGGTCGACCGGATCGAGCAGCACCTCAACCCTTCCGAATAGTCGGACGTCCTACTAATTTGTCGGCATGGACCCTCGCGCCCTGTGGCTGCGCTTCGAGCCGTACCACGACGTCACGTACTTCACGCCGGAGTCCCGCGCGGTGACCGACGCGCTGGGCTGCAAGGGCGGCTGGATGGGCTACTTCGCCATGCGCGCGGCACCGCTCGGCGCCGCGGCGCCGCAGACCGTGACGGCCGCGTTCTACAGCTTCCACCCGCGGATGGTGGCGCGTGCGCTGCCCGACGCGTGGGAGGTCGCCCCGCCGGAGCGCTTCCTGGCGGCACGGCTGGAGGGCGTGGACGGGGCGTTGCGGCGGATGCTGCCGACCCTGGACGTGGCGGAGGCGGCCGACCTCGCGGTCCGGGCGGCGGCTGCCGCGCCGGTGGCCGGGCGGGTGCTGGGAGCGGCCAACGCGGCGCTCCCGGTGCCCGACGAGCCGCACCTGAAGTTGTGGCAGGCGTGCACGACCTTGCGCGAGTCACGCGGGGACGGGCACGTCGCGGCCCTGGTGGCGGCCGACCTCACCCCGTGCGAAACGCTCGTGCTGTTCGGCGCGGACAAGGGATTGGAGGGCTCCTACCTGCGGCAGGCGCGCGGATGGTCCGAGGAGGAGTGGGCACAGGCGGAGCGGTCCCTGACCGAGCGCGGGCTCTTCGACCGCGGGCTCACGCCGGCCGGGCGCACCCTCCGGGAGGAAGTCGAGCGCCGGACCGACGCGGCCGCCCGGCACCCGTGGCAGGCGCTCGGCGAGGAGGGCACGGCCCGGTTCCTGGAGCTGATGACACCACTCGCGCTGGCGCTGGGCCGGCAGAACGACGCCATGCGGACCAACCCGATGGCGATCGACCCGGTCGCCCAGATCGCGGGGTGACGAGGGACGCCCGGGCGCGTCCGGCCGGGCTGCCGTCGCGACCGGCCGGTGCCGTGCCAGGATGGGAGCGTGACAAGGCCAGACCCTCGCAAGTCCGCTGCACTGTCCGCCGCGCTCTCCGGGGCGGTCGACCTCGGCGCGCTGAAGGCCCGGGCCGACGCCGCCCGCCAGCGCGCCGCCACACCGCCCCCCGCCGCCGGTGGTCCGGCCGCCGAGGGGCCCAGCCCGTGGGTGCTCGACGTCACCGAGGCGACGTTCCAGTCGGTCGTGGAGCGCTCGCTGGAGGTCCCGGTCGTGGTCGAGCTGACCGCGTCCTGGAGCCCCGAGGCGGGTCAGCTGTCGCCGATCTTGGAGAAGGCCGCCCGCGCGGCCGGTGGCGCGTGGCTGCTCGCCCGGGTCGACCTCGACGTGAGCCCGCGCGTCGGCCAGGTGTTCGGCGTGCAGTCGGTGCCGACCGTGGTCGCCGTCGCCGCCGGGCAGCCGGTGGACGCGTTCGCCGGTCCGCTGCCCGAAGCCGAGTTCACCAAGTGGATCAACCGCCTGCTGGACGCCCTGCGCGACCGCCTGCCCGGCATCCGCGCCGCCGAGGCCAACCGGGGCGCGGCGGGTGAGCCGGTCGCGGAGCCCGAGGACGAGCGGTTCACCGCCGCCGAGGACGCGTTCGAACGGGGCGACTTCGCCGCCGCCGAGGCCGCGTACGAGGCGATCCTGGCGACCGAACCCGGCAACGCCGACGCCAAGGCCGCCCTCGCCCAGGTCCGCTTCACCGCCCGCGCGGAGAGCCTGAGCCCGGACGCGGTGGCCAAGGCCGACGCCAACCCGGACGACCTCGACGCCCAACTGGCCGCGGCCGACGTCGAACTGGCCACCCAGGACGTCGAGGCCGCGTTCAAGCGGCTCATCGACACCGTCCGGCGCGTCTACGGCGACGACCGGGACCGGGTCCGCGAGCACCTGGTGGGCCTGTTCGAGCTGTTCCCCGCCGACGACCAGCGCGTTTCCGCGGCTCGCCGCTCCCTCGCCAGCGCCCTCTACTGACGCCTGGGGCCGTAGGCGCTCCCACCCGGAGCGCCTACGGGGTCACCCGGAGTACTTCCGGGTGCAGAGCCCGCTGCCGTCGAAGAAGCCGTCCCGGAACGCCTCGACGCGGGCGAAACCGGAGGGCACCACGGTGCCGTTGACGTCGGCGGCGATCAGGCTCCGGTCGGCCAGCAGCTCCGCCACCGCCTCGTCCAGATCGCCCGAGGACAGCCGGAGCTTGGCCTTCTGGTCCGTGGTCGTGCCCGCCCACGCCCCGGTCAGGCACGCCGTGCGCAGCCCCGCCGCCGGGCCCTCCAACGGGTAGCCGGTGGCCTTCTGGATGGACAGCGCGAAGCGCGAGGCGATCTCGGCGAAGGCCGCGAAGTCGCCGATCCCGCCCTTCTGGCCGCGCTTGGGCGGGGTGCCGATCTTGACCAGGTCCTGCAGGTCGATGCCGACGGTGTTGGTGGCCGGGCAGTAGGTGGCCGGCGAGGTCACCTTGGCGTCGGTGCAGGCGACGTCGCCCTGCTTGAAGGTCGGCGGGGTCGCGCCGCTCTGCTTGAAGGCCTCGCGGAGGCTTTCCTCCAGCAGTTGCAGGTACTTGCGGTCGTCGACCTTCAGGTTGCCCTTGCCCTGGCCGGTGTCCACGTCCTGGGCGTCGAACTTCTGCTGGGTGATGCGGTCCTTGATCTCCTGCTCGTCGATCTCCGCGCACCGCTTCGGGTCGCCCGCGAAACCGAACTGGAAGGCCGCCACCCGGTCGAACGCGCTGCCGTGCGCACCCTGCTTCTCGGCGGACGTGCCCGCCGCGTCGCGGATGAAGAACATGGTCGCGAGGACCTGGTTCAGGCCGGGACCGGTGGAGATGCGGAAGTGCTTGGACTTGCCCTCCGCGACCCAGCGGAAGAAGTTGCCCGCGTAGCAGTCCGCCTGCTGCTCCTTGATGATCGACGGGGTGGCCTGGTTGACCCCGCCCTGCGCGCCGAGCTTGTACTGCACGGCGTGGCCCATCTCGTGCGCCAGCACGGTCACCACGGACATCGGGCCGAACGCGTCGTCCAGCATGGGCAGCAGGTCGCCGCGGTCCCAGGCGATGCTGTCGTCCAGCGAGCAGTAGAACGCGTTCGCGACACCGGCGGTGTTGGTCCGGCAGATCTCCACGCCCGCGCCGGTCGAGTCGTAGGACACCAGGCGCTTCACCGGCTCGAACTTCTTGCCGTCGAAGTGCTCGGGCATCTTCTCGGTCCAGTACTCCGAGACGTCGGCGAGGGTGTTGATCGCGAGCCGGTCCATCTCGCCGCCGTCGGCGTTCTCGACCCGGAGGTCGGCGTCGGGCACGCCGGGCTTGGGGCCGCTCTCCCCGGTGGTGATCTCCAGCCCGGAGACCTTGGTGACGTCGGGCTGCACCGCCTTGGCGAGCCCGTCCACCGCCTGCGTGCACGCGCTGGTCAACGCCGAGACCAGGACGAGCGCCGCAACCCCCACCACCCGTCGAGCCATGCCACGCCCCATCCACCGAGCCGAACCACCGAGCCGTCCGCCCGAACCCTACTTAACGACCCCACTCCACCGTGGCGGAACCACACCAACCACCACCCCACAGCCGCCGCATTCCGCGCCGCAGGCGCGCCCAGGGCTGCCAAGCCACAGGAAGGGCCTCGGTTCGTCCCCCGTACGGCCTGGGCGCAGCCCAACCACGCTTTGGTCTTCTCCGCAAGCACGCTTCACCGCTGGCGGAGAAGACCAAAAGGGTGGTTGCCTCCGGCAGGCCGTACGGGGGACGAACCGACGCCCTTCCACCCCCGGGGGCCTGCCGCGCGGCGAGCGCCGTTTGTAGCTTTTGATCTTTGATCTTTCAAGCTTTTGATCTTGAAAGCGCTCAGCGCACGCGCGTCTCAGAACCCGCAGGCCGAGACACCCGTGAAGACACCGTTGCGGAACAGGTCCACCCGCTTGAACCCCGGGTCCACCGCGTTCTCGCCCGACGCGTCCCGCGCCGCGAAGTCGTAGGCCAACAACACCTGAACGGCCTCGTCCAAGTCACCCGGCGACAACCCGAACCCCTGCTGCCGCGTGAACACCTCGCGCGTGTAAGCCCCCGCCAGGCACAACGCGCCCTCCGCCGCCTCGGACCCCTCGACCTTCAACCCCGCCGCCGCGCGCGCCGCCAACCCGTACCGGCTCGCCAACAGCACACCGGTCGCGTAGTCGCCGATCTTGGCGTGCAGTTCGGGCAGGTCCTCTGCCACGTCCACCTCGACCGACTTGTCCGCCGGGCAGAACGCCACCGGCCCCTGGTCGCCCGAGCACGCGGGCTCCTCGCGGACCGCGGTGGCCTTCGGCTCGGTCCACGTCTTGCCCTTGGTGGCCACCAGTGCCTTGTAGTAGTTGTTCAGGTCCGGCGCGATGGCGTCGAGCATCTCGTCGAACGGCAGGTTGCCGCCCCGTTCCTTGTCGTCGAGGCTGGTGAACGCCTGCTGGGTGAACGGCCGGTTCTGCACGGTCATCGCCGCGCAGAACTTCGCGTCCTTCAGGTAGCCGTCCTGGAAGGCCGACACCCGGTCGAACGCGTTGCCGTGCGCGGAGTTGTCGTCGGGGGACGTGCCCACCGGGTCTTTGAACGTGATCAGCGCGCCCAGCGCCGAGTCCAGGGTGTCGGTGCCGATGTCCAGGTGCTCGGACTTGCCGTCGTTGACCCACTTGACGAACGCGCCGGCGAAGCAGTCGGCCATCGCCTCGGTGAGGATGGTCGGGTACCTGTCCGGGTCGCGCCGCTCGGCCTCGGGCGTGATGCCCATGCGCCGCTGCACCGCGTGCCCCATCTCGTGGGCCAGCACGATCACCACGGCCGCGTCGCCGAACCGGTCCTTGAGCACGGGCAGCAGCGCCGCCCGGTCCCAGGCGATGGCGTCCGCGCTCGGGCAGTAGAACGCGTTGCCCTCGACGTCGCTGGCCTTCTCGGTGCACGGCGGCGGCTTGGCGGCCGGGTCGGCGGTGTCGACCGAGTAGATGCCGCCCTCGATCGGCTGCCACTTCTCGCCGAACGTGGCCGGGAAGGTCTCCTGCCAGAACGCGTCCACGTCGGTGATCGCGGTGGCCGCGAGCTGGTCGATGGGTCCGCCGTCGGTGCCCCGGATGAACCCGGTGTCCACCCCGTCCTTGGTCACGACCTTGCCCGCGACCGGGCGTCCGTCGACCAGTTGGGCGCACCCGGAGGCCACCAGGGCCACCGCCACGAGCAGGACCAGCCGAGCCGATGCGAGCCGCATCTGCCCATTGTGCCGCCTCCGCACCCCTAAGGGGCCGGTTACGGCACTTCCCGGTCGCCCCGTTGACACCCCTGTTCAGCGCCCGTTAACCTGCCGATCGTAAACAATCTTTACGATTACCCTTTCGGACCGCCGCCCCGGACCGCGAGGAGAACCCGCGCGCCGAGTCGCACCCTTCGCCGCGGCGGCAGCGCTGCTCCTGGTCGTCCCGCTGACGGCCGCCAGCGCACCCGCCGACGTCCTGCTCTCCCCAGGGCAGGCCCACCACCACGTCCTCGACCGAGGACCCGACACTGGCCGGCCAGTTCGCCGTCGACGGCCGTTCCGACACCCGCTGGGCCGGCGCGCCCGGTCTCGACCCCCAGTGGCTCACCGTCGACCTCGGCGGCGCGGCCGAGGTGCACCAGGTGCTCGTCCACTGGGAGGCCGCGTACGCGAGCCAGTACAAGGTCCAACTCTCCACCGACGGCACGTCGTGGACCGACATCAGCGGCCGGACCAGCGGCGACGGTGACACCGACACGCACGGCGGCCTCAACGCCACCGGCCGCTACCTGCGCATCCTCGGCACCCAGCGGGCCACCGAGTGGGGCTACTCGATCTGGGAACTGGAGGTCTTCGGCGTCCGGAACAGCAACGACACCACTCCGCCAAGCGCCCCCACCGGCCTCCAGGTGACCGGCACCACCGCCAACAGCGCGTCCCTCACCTGGTCCCCGTCCACCGACAACATCGCCGTAACCGCGGCCTGGCCGTGCTGCAAACCGGCCA
Organism: Saccharothrix sp.; assembly: GCF_031180885.1. Lineage (GTDB taxonomy): Bacteria > Actinomycetota > Actinomycetes > Mycobacteriales > Pseudonocardiaceae > Actinosynnema. The sequence goes on along the minus strand of NZ_JAPSLK010000019.1, from coordinate 47,158 downwards.
AGCGCTGGCCAAATTGGTGTCATCCGTCCTGTTTGGAGCGTTGTGGACGATCTGGGGAATGCCAACAGCAGTCCTGGCCTCGCTGACGGCCCTCGGCCTGGTGCTCGCGGGCGCGTGCGTGTTGCGGCCGTTGCAGCAGTCGCCGTCCTCCTGACCGCCTGCGCCGTCGGCTACGTCCTCCACGCACGCGGAAGAACAGGCGAGCCCACCCCTGCGCCCGCCACTCGTCCGCAGCCACCACGACAGCCCCGCCTGACCGCCCTCCCAGGCCTACCTCCCATGGCAGAACTGAAAGTAACGACCAACGGTCAAGCGCAGACCCACCAAATCCCCGGCATCCCCAGCCGTCTACAGGTGTCCCGCAGCGGCCGAATGGTGTCCTGGACCGTCTTCGTCTCCGGCGACTCCTACAACACAGCAGGCTTCTCCACCCGAACCGGCATCCTGGACACCACCACGAACGAGGTCAGAAAGTCCGTCGAAGACATCCCGCTCACCATCAACGGCTCCCGCTACTACGCCCCTGACCTCAACTTCTGGGGCGTCACCTTCGCCTCCGACGACACCACCTTCTACGCCACCGCCGCCAGCCAGAACAAACGCACCTGATCCGAGCCGCATACACGACGTGGGAAGCAACAGCCCTGCGAGAAAACGTGGAGTGCCCCTCACTATCCCCCGACAACACCCGCCTGGTGTTCAAGAAGCGAGTAGCCCCCGGCCCATGGCAATTGCACGCCCTGGACCTCAACACGATGGCGGAGACACCACTGGCGGAAACCCGGAGCGTGGACGACCAAGCCGCCTGGATCACCAACGACACAGTCACCTACAGCCTGAACGGCCAAACGTGGCAAACCCCGGCCAACGGCACCGGCACCCCGACCCCGAGCTGACCCGCTGGTCAGAGCTGCTCGGCGTCCTCCGGCTCCAAGTCCTCGACAGCTTCCGCCTCCGGCACCAACCACAACACCCCCGCCGGAGGCAGTTGCAGCACCGCCGAAGCCGGTCGCCCGTGCCAAGGCTTCTTCTCGGCCTCCACCCCGCCCAGGTTCCCCACACCCGACCCGCCGTACACCGTCGAATCCGTGTTCACGACCTCACGCCACCGACCCGCCACCGGCAACCCCACCCGGTAGTCGTGGTGCGGCATCCCGGCGAAGTTGGCGATGCACGCGAGCAGCGACCCGTCCTCACCCACCCGGACGAAACTCAGCACGTTCCCGGCCGAGTCGTTCGCGTCGATCCACGAGAACCCCTCGGGCCGGTTGTCCTGGCTGTACAAGGCAGGCGACTCGCGATACACCCCGTTCAAATCCGCCACCAACGCCCGAATCCCGGCGTGGTACGGGCTCTCCAACAAGTGCCAGTCCAACGACCGCGACTCGGACCACTCACCCTGCTGCCCGAACTCGCCACCCATGAACAACAACTGCTTGCCCGGGTGCGCCCACATGAACGCCAGCAACGACCGCAGCCCGGCCGCCTTGTTCCAGTCGTCCCCGGGCATCCGGGCCCACAACGACCCCTTCCCGTGCACCACCTCGTCGTGCGACAGCGGCAGGACGAAGTTCTCGCTCCACGCGTACACCAGCGAGAACGTGATCTCGTTGTGGTGGTACGACCGGTGCACGGGCTCACGCGACAAGTAGTGCAGGGTGTCGTGCATCCAGCCCATGTTCCACTTGAACCCGAAGCCCAACCCACCCAAGTGCGTGGGCCGCGTGACGCCGGGCCACGCCGTCGACTCCTCCGCGACCATCACGACACCGGGGTGTCGCTTGTAGACGGTCGCGTTCAGCTCCTGCAGGAACCGCACGGCGTCCAGGTTCTCCCGCCCGCCGTACTGGTTGGGCAGCCACTGCCCTTCCTGCCGCGAGTAGTCCAGGTACAGCATCGAGGCCACGGCGTCGACCCGCAGGCCGTCGATGTGGAACTCCTCGATCCAGTACAGGGCGTTCGCGACCAGGAAGTTCCGCACCTCGTTGCGCCCGAAGTCGAACACCAGCGTGCCCCAGTCGGGGTGCTCGCCCCGCCTCGGGTCCTCGTGCTCGTACAGCGCGGTGCCGTCGAACCGGGCCAACGCCCACGAATCCCTCGGGAAGTGCGCCGGCACCCAGTCCATGATCACGCCGATCCCATGGCTGTGCAGCACGTCGACGAAGTACCGGAAGTCGTCCGGTGACCCGAACCTCGACGTCGGCGCGTAGTACGACGTCACCTGGTAGCCCCACGAGCCGCCGAACGGGTGCTCGGCGATGGGCATCAGCTCGACGTGCGTGAACCCGTTCTCCACCACGTACGACGCCAGCTCGTCCGCCAGCTCCCGATACCCCAACCCCGGCTTCCACGACCCCAGGTGCACCTCGTAGACGCTCATCGGCGCGTTGATCCACGCCGTGGCGTCACGCCGGGCCGTCCACTCGCCATCGCCCCACTCGTACGTCGAGCGGGTCACCACGGACGCGGTCTGGGGTGGCGTCTCGGTGGCGAACGCCATCGGGTCGGCCTTCTCGTGCCAAGCCCCGTCCCGCCCCAGGATCCGGAACTTGTACCGCGTCCCAGCCGGGATGCCGGGGATGAAGATCTCCCACACCCCCGAAGACCCCAGCGACCGCAACGGGTTCGCCCGCCCGTCCCAGCCGTCGAAGTCACCGCACACCCGCACGCCACGAGCCGTCGGCGCCCACACGGCGAACGACACGCCGCTCACCGACCCGGACGCGGTCTCGTACGTCCGGACGTGCGCGCCGAGCACGTCCCACAGCCGCTCGTGCCGGCCTTCGCCGATCAGGTGGAGGTCCAGCTCGCCGACCGTGGGCAGCCACCGGTAGGGGTCGTCGACCTCGACCGTCGCGCCGGGGTAGGCGACCTCCAGCCGGTAGTCGCCCGGGTGCTCGGGCAGGCCGCCCTCGAACAGGCCGTCGGTGACGCGGTCCAGCTCCCACGTCTTGTCCCCGGCCACCAGGGACACCGCCGTCGCCCCGGGCCGGAACGCCCGCGCCACCACCTCGCCGGAGGCCAGGTGGTGCACGCCGAGCACCGAGTGGGGGTCGTGGTGCGCGCCCGCGAGCAGCCGGTCGATGTCCTGTGGGTTCATCGCTTTCCCTCTCCCGTGATCCGCGCGATCGACGACAGCGGCACCGTCAACCACTCCGGCCGGTTCGCGTGCTCGTAGGACACCTCGTACACCGCCTTGTCCAGCTCGAAGGCCCGCAGCAGGTAGCCCCGCTCGCGCGGGTCGCCCACCGAGGACGCGGCGGCCTCCGCGTAGCCCTCGGTGAAGGCCGCCCGGTTGCGCCGCGACCACTCCAGCGCGCGCACCGCGAGCTGGTGGTCCTCCGGCTGCCCGACCAGCAGCTGGTGGGCCGCGTAGTCGAACGACCGCAGCATGCCCGCCACGTCCCGCAACGGCGAGCGCAACGCCGTCCGCTCGGCGATCGGGGCGCCCGGCTCGCCCTCGAAGTCGATCAGCAGCCAGCCGTGGACGGTCCGCAGCACCTGGCCCAGGTGCAGGTCGCCGTGGATGTGCTGGATCGCGATCGCGCCGGGCGTGTCCCGGGCCGCCTCGAACGCCTCGCGCAGCGCCGGCACGTACGGCCGCAGCTCCGGCACCGCCGCCACCACCGAGTCCAGCCGCGCGGTCATCGCCCGCACGGTCTTGTCGATGTCGTCGGCGTCGGCGTGCTGCGTGCCCAGGGCGCGCTCCAGGTCGGCGTGCACGGTCGCCACGGCCTGGCCCAGCCGCTGCGCCTCGCCCGCGAAGTCGCCGCCGACCTCGTCGGCGTGCAGGTCGCCCTCGGCCATCAGGTCCCGCACGCTCGTGGTGGCCATGGCCCAGCCGTCCACCGCGTCGGGCAGGAACTGCTGGAGCATCCCGACCGTGGTGACCTCCCCGTTCAACCGGCCGGTGATGGAGCCCAGCGGCCGGGCGATGTGGTCGCAGCCCACCCGGTGCAGGGCGCGTTGCAGGACCAGGTCCGGGTTCTCGCCCAGGGTCAGCTTGCGGAACAGCTTGAGGATGTACTGGCTGCCGAACACCAGCGACGTGTTGGACTGCTCGGCGGTGATCGGCCGGGCGCGCAGGCCCTTGTTCAGCTCCACGTCCGGCTCGTGCTCGAACGCCAGCCCGTCCACGGTCGCGCCGTCGGCCAGCAGGTCCAGCAGCCGCCCGGCCAGCTCCGGGTCGCCGGTCGCGTCGTGGTTGTCCACGGTGTCGCTGACCAGCAGCTGGTATGGCTCGCGGCGGTCGGGCTGAGAGACCTCGACCACCAGGTGCACCAGCACCGGGTCGGCCTCGCTCAGCACGGTGGTCCGGAGTGCGCGGACGCCGGTGACCGGCCGGTCCTTGCCGCCGAACCAGCGCTGGGCGGGCAGCCACCCGGGCAGTTCGGCCACCACCTCGTCCACCAGCGCGCGGGGGTCGGTGTTCGTCCGCGGGTTCATCTCGGTGCTCACCTCGCCTCCCCTTCGTCGCCCACCTCGGCCAGCTGGAACCAGTAGAAGCCGTGGCCCGGCAAGGTCAGCAGGTAGGGCAGCTCGCCCACGGTCGGGAAGCGCACCCCGCCGGTCAGCTCCACCGGCCGGGACCCGATGTGCTCGGACAGGTCCAGCTCCACCGGCTGGGGGAACCGGGACAGGTTGTTCACGCACACCACGATGTCCTCTTGCCCGTCCGGCCGGCACCACCGCCTGCGGTAGGCCAGCACGCTGGGGTTGGAGCCGCCCAGGTCGGTGAAGTCGCCCTCGGCGAACGCGTGGTGCTGCTTGCGCACCTCGATCATCCGCCGGGTCCAGTTCAGCAGCGACGACTGGTTGTTCAGCTGCGCCTCCACGTTGAGGCCCTGGTAGCCGTACACGGGGTCCATGATCACCGGCAGGTAGATCCGGCCTGGGTCGCACGAGGAAAAACCTGCGTTACGGTCCGGGGTCCACTGCATCGGGGTGCGCACCGCGTCCCGGTCGCCCAGCCAGATGTTGTCGCCCATGCCGATCTCGTCGCCGTAGTAGAGCACCGGCGACCCGGGCAGCGACAGCAGCATCGCGGTGAACAGCTCCTGCTGGTTGCGGTCGTTCTCCAGCAGTGGCGCCAGGCGCCGCCGGATGCCGATGTTCGCCTTCATCCGCGGGTCTTTCGCGTACTCGGCGTACATGTAGTCGCGCTCTTCGTCGGTGACCATCTCCAGCGTCAACTCGTCGTGGTTGCGCAGGAAGATGCCCCACTGGCAGCCGTCGGGGATCTGCGGCGTCTGGGCCAGGATCTCCGAGATCGGGAACCGGGACTCGCGGCGCACCGCCATGAAGATGCGCGGCATCAGCGGGAAGTGGAACGCCATGTGGCACTCGTCGCCGCCGACCTCGGCGTTGCCGAAGTACTCGACCACGTCCGACGGCCACTGGTTGGCCTCCGCCAGCAGCACCCGGCCGGGGTACTCGTCGTCCACGACCTTGCGGCAGCGCTTGAGGAAGTCGTGCGTGCGCGGCAGGTTCTCGCAGTTGGTGCCCTCCTGCTCGAACAGGTACGGCACGGCGTCCAGGCGGAACCCGTCGATGCCCAGGTCCAGCCAGAACCGCAGGGTGTCCAGCATCGCCTCCTGGACGTCGGGGTTCTCGTAGTTCAGGTCCGGCTGGTGGGAGAAGAACCGGTGCCAGAAGAACTGGCCGCGGACCGGGTCGTAGGTCCAGTTCGACGTCTCGGTGTCGACGAAGATGATCCGGGCGTCGGGGTACTTCGAATCGTCGTCGCTCCACACGTAGTAGTCGCCGTACGGGCCGTCCGGGTCGGAGCGGGACTGCTGGAACCACGGGTGGGCGTCGGAGGTGTGGTTGAGGACCAGGTCGGTGATCACCCGGATGCCGCGCCGGTGCGCCTCGTCGAGCAGGTAGACGAAGTCCTCGACGGTGCCGAACTCGGGCAGCACCGAGCGGAAGTCGGAGATGTCGTAGCCGCCGTCGCGCAGCGGCGAGGCGTAGAACGGCGGCAGCCACAGGCAGTCCACGCCGAGCCACTCCAGGTAGTCCAGCCTGGAGGCCAACCCCCGCAGGTCACCGGTGCCGTCGCCGTTGGAGTCGGTGAACGCGCGCACCAGCACCTCGTAGAACACCGCGCCCTTGAACCAGCCCGGTTCGCGCGGCGCGAGCCGGGCCGAGCGGAAGTCCTCCGCCTGGGGCTCGACCAGCAGGCCGTCGGCGCCGATGGCCTCGCCGGTGTGCGGCACGCCCTCCAGTCCGGTCAGCGCGGCGTCGGGTCGGGGGTCTTCTGCCATGTGCTCCACCTCGTCCCACCTCGTCGGGGGTGCGTTCGACCGTCCCCCGCGTGCGGCCGCGGGGGACGTGAGTAGCCGGGCTTGCCCTGCTAGCTGCTGAACCTGCGCTGCACGGCCACGACGTGCGCCGGTGCACGCCACGGTTCGAGCCGGACGTAGTTGGCCTGCCCCCAGTCCCAGGTCTCCCCGGAGACCTCGTCGTGCGCGATCAGCCGTTCCGGCCAGTCGAAGCCGAGCGAGGGCAGGTCCAGCCACACGGTGCCGTCCTGCGCGTTGTGCGGGTCCAGGTTCACCACCACGACCACGGTGTCGCCGCTGCCCGGGTCCTGCTTGGAGTAGGCGATGAGCGCGGGGTTGTCGACGTGGTGGAAGCGGAGTGTTCGCATCTGCTGCAACGCCGGGTGCGCGCGGCGGATGGTGTTCAGCTTGCGCAGCCAGGGTTCCAGGGAGCGGCCCTCGGCCACGGCCCTGGCGTAGTCGCGGGGCCGCAGCTGGTACTTCTCCGAGTTGAGGTACTCCTCGCTGCCCTCCCGCACCGCCTGGTGCTCGAACAGCTCGTAGCCCGAGTACACGCCCCAGGTGGGCGACATCGTCGCGGCCAGCGCGGCGCGCAGCGCGAACATGCCGGGGCCGCCGTGCTGGAGGGACGCGTGCAGGATGTCCGGGGTGTTGACGAAGAGGTTGGGCCGGGCCTCGTCCCAGTGCTCGACGAGTTCGACGCCGAATTCGGTCAGCTCCTCCTTGGTGGTCCGCCAGGTGAAGTAGGTGTAGCTCTGCGTGAAGCCGAGCTTGGCCAGCCCGTAGAGGCGGGCGGGCCGGGTGAACGCCTCGGACAGGAACAGCACGTCCGGGTGGGCGTCCTTGACCGTCCAGATCAGCCACTGCCAGAAGTCCGGCGGCTTGGTGTGCGGGTTGTCGACCCGGAAGATCCGCACCCCGTGGTCCACCCAGTGCAGCACGACCCGCAGCACCTCGTTGTAGATGCCCTGGGGGTCGTTGTCGAAGTTGACCGGGTAGATGTCCTGGTACTTCTTGGGCGGGTTCTCCGCGTAGGCGATGGTCCCGTCGGGGCGCGTGGTGAACCACTCCGGGTGCTTGAGCACCCACGGGTGGTCCGGCGCGCACTGGAGGGCGAGGTCGAGCGCGACCTCCAGGCCAAGTTCGTTCGCGCGGGCCACGAAGGCGTCGAAGTCCTCGATGGTGCCCAGCTCGGGGTGGATCGCGTCGTGGCCGCCCTCGTCCGCGCCGATCGCCCACGTCGAGCCGGGGTCGTCCTCGGTGGCGGTGAGGGTGTTGTTGGGGCCCTTGCGGTTGACCCGGCCGATCGGGTGGATCGGGGGCAGGTACGCCACGTCGAAGCCCATCGCGGCGATGCGGTCCAGCTCTTTCGCGGCGGTGGTGAAGGTGCCGTGCACCGGGACGCCGGACTCGTCCACGCCGCCGGTGGAGCGGGGGAAGAACTCGTACCAGGAGCCGAACGCGGCCCGCTTGCGGTCCACCCAGACCTTCTGGGTCTTGCCCTTGGTGATCAGCTCGCGCACCGGGTGGTCGTGCATGACCTGCCGGACGTCCTGGGCGAGGGCGGGCGCGACCCGTTCGGGCAGCGGCCGGTCCTCGTCGCGCAGCGCGGCGGCGGCGTTGAGCAGCAGCGGCTTGTCCTTGCGGCGGTCGGGCCGGCGGGCGACGCGGTCCAGCAGCCGGGCGCCGGTCTCCAGGTCGTTCTCCAGCTCGCCCGCGCCCTGGCCGGCGGCCATCTTGACCTCCACCGCGTGCAGCCACGTGGCCCACGGGTCCGACCAGGCGTCGACGCGGAACGTCCACGACCCCTCGGCGTCCGGGACGATCGTGGCGACCCAGCGGTCCAGCCCGACGCCCAGCGGCGCCATGCGGGTCTGTCTGGCGACCCGGTCACCCGGCCCCCGCCACGCCACCGTGGCGGCGACGGCGTCGTGGCCCTCGCGCCACACCGTCGCCTCGACCGGGACGTGCTCGCCGACCACCGCTTTGGCCGGGTACCGGCCCGCGCTCACGGTCGGGGTCACGTCGTCGATGCCGAGTCGTCCGCTCATCGGCAGCGCCCCTCTCACCTGGTGTGACGCTTGCACGGTCAAGTTTGCCCGGCTCGGTCGCGCGCGCTGTCACCGGGGACTCCCACCTGCAGTTCCTACCCCCTCTGGTTGGATCGCACACTTGGGGACTTGATCGATTCCCGCGATGCAGACACCCGTCCCACATACCGGATCGTGTGTCACACGGCCGGGGGAGTGAACGTCAACCCGGGCTCCACTTGACTTCCCGGGTGCTCACCAACCTCGGCTGGTCCGCCGCGCTGATCACCCCCGTTGTCGCCGCACTGCTGTTCGTGCCGCGCGCTGTGGCGGCGGTGGCGTGACCGGGTTGTCGAACGGGTGGATTCCGGGCTTCGCCGTGGAGTGAGCCGTTTCGGTCGCCATTACCGGCGGTACATGTTGACCTCGTTCAGGTACGTCGACCTCAAGGGACTGTTCGTGGTCGGGTTCCACACGCCGAGGTTCGACGAGGTCTTCGTGGACGTCGGCCTGGCCCTCCAGACCCCGCACAACGCGCCGACGTCCCTGCTGGCCCGATTACCCGGGGGCGACCGGCACGCCCTGACGGATCTCCTGGGCCACCCGGAGCCGGTGGTGCTGGCCGTGATCGGGGTCCCGGGGAGCGGCAAGACGACCCTGCTGCGCCACGTCGCCCTCGCCGTCGCCGGCTCTCGACGGGTTCGGCGGCGCATCCCCCTTGTGCTGTACCTGCGGGACCACGTGCCCGCCATCGTCGCCGACACCGCCCTGCCCGACCTGGTCCGCGCCTCGCTCGTCCGGTTCCCCGAGCAGGAGCCGCCCGGGTGGTTCGAGCAGCGGCTGCGCGCCGGCGACTGCGTGGTCCTGCTGGACGGCTTGGACGAGGTGGCCCTGCCCGAGGACCGCCGGCGGGTGTCGGCGTGGGTCGAACGCCAGACCAGGCAGTACCCGCGCAACGACTTCGTCCTCACCTCCCGCCCGCAGGGCTACCGCAGCGCACCGGTGTCCGGGGCCACGGTCCTCCAGGTGCGGGACTTCACCGACGAGCAGGTGGTTCGGTTCGTGCGAGGTTGGTACGGGGCGATGGAACGGCTCAGCACCCGCGACGACGACGAGGCCGTGCGCCTGCGCGCGGACAAGGCCGCCGACGAACTCCTGGACAAGCTCCACGCCACCCCGACCCTGTACGACCTCTCCGCGAACCCGTTGCTGTTGACCATGGTGGCCAACGTGCACCGGTTCGGCAGCAAGCTGCCCGACAGCCGGGCGGAGTTGTACCGGGAGATCTGCGAGGTCGTGCTGTGGCGGCGGCACGAGGCCAAGGACCTGCCGGTGCGATTGGACGGCCACCGGAAGGAGGTGGTGTTGCAGACCTTGGCTTTCACGATGATGAGCCGGCGGGTGCGTGACCTGCCTCGGGATGACGTGCTCGCGGTGTTCAGGCCGGTGTTGCGGCGGATGTCGACGTCGATGACGGAGGAGCTGCTGCTGGAGGACGTGAGTTCGAACGGGTTGCTGGTGGAGCGGGAGAGCGGGACGTTCTCGTTCGCCCACCAGACCTTCCAGGAGTACCTGGCTTCGGTCCACGTGCGGTCGGCTGATTTGTTGTCGTTGGCGGCGGTGGTGGACGACGACTGGTGGCGCGAGACGACGGTGCTGGCGGTGGCCCGGACGTTCGCCGACCCGGTGGTGCAGGCGTGCCTGGAGTCGGGGACGGTGGCGGCGCTGTCCCTGGCGTTCGAGTGCGCCGAGGTGTGCTCGGAACTGTCCCCGGAACTGAGGGACCGACTGGACGGCATCGCGAACACCGACGACCCGGAGAAGCGCCGACTGGCCGCGGGTATCGCGTTGACCAGGCTCATGCGGGAGCGGGTCGTCGTGGGCGACGGGGTGGCGGTGTGCGCCCGCCCGGTCCCCGACGCCCTCCACCGCCTCTACCTGCTCGACCACGACCGCCCGGTGCCGGACGGGCTGGACCCGGACGCGCCCGTGCGCGGCGTGTGGGCCACCGAGGCGGAGGACTTCGTCCGGTGGGCGACCGAGGTGGTGGGCGGCTCGACCCGGTACCGGCTGCCCGCGAAGACCGAAGTGGGGCACCCGGCGGTGCGGCGGGTGGTCGGCGGTGCGGGGCACCGGTTCTGGCTCGACTCGGGTGAGCGCGAGCCGGCGTTCCCCTCGAAGTACCCGGGCGCGGTCGTGGCACAACACCTGCGGGACGACCTGGCCTCCGCCGAGTGGCAGCACCTCCTGGTCATGCTCTACCTGGAGACGGTGGCCTCGTCCCATGTCGCGACCTTGCGCGGTCATCAGGTCGCGGTCGGTGCCCCGCGGCCGGTCGCGGCGGTGTTCCGGCGAGCCCTCGACCACCTTCCGCCGAACTTGGAGTTGACCGGGGTGGGCACCGCACTCGGCGCGCTCGCCGTGGCCGTGTCACCGCGCACCGCCCTCCGGGCGGCCGAAGAACTCCAGTTCGCCCTCCACCGCGCGCGGCTGCTGGTGGGCCGGTGGCGCTCGGACGAGCCGGTCGTGGCGGTGCTGGGGTTGACCCGCGAACTCACCGGTGCCGAGCGTTTGCCCGCCGGCGGGAGTCGGGGCACACCGTTCGAGGAGTCGCCGGTCGGGCGCTCGCTGCACAGGTCGATCATGGAGCGCGTCGGGTTCGCCGCGACCCTCGTCGGCATCCCCGCGGTCCTCGAACTGCGGCCCTCGACGCTGGTCGACGACGCGCGCCGGACCCCGGACAAGACCGTCGCCTGGGACATCGGATTGCCCGAGCGCCTGCGGGCGGTCGCGGAGCCGGTTTTCAGTGGGCGGCAGGCGGTTGCTCCGAAGCTGGCCACGGCCATCCGGGTGGGTGCGGCGATGTTGGCCGTGGAGTTCCACGGGTCGGACGACTCGCTCCGGTACTGGCGGATGGCGGCCGGGATCACGTTGCTGGAGCGGCGGGCGTCCGGGGACGAGCCGGCGGACGAGACGATCGTGCCGGCCGTCGATCGGCGGAACGGGTGAGGGTTGCCCGGTCGGCCGCCAACTGTGTACGAAAGAACACGCGCGGGGCCTTCTGTGCTGGTAGAGCTGGATCGGTACCTGCATCGGTTCGGGTGACCGTTGCTCGACACCGCTGGATGGGGGATAAGGTCCGACGCCATGCGAGCACTCCGCCGGTTCACCGTCCGAGCCAGCCTGCCAGAGCCGCTGTCCGCACTGGGCACGCTCGCCCTGAACCTGCGCTGGACCTGGCACCAGCCGACGCAGGACCTGTTCGCCTCGATCGACCCCGACCGGTGGTCGGACAGCGCCGACCCGCTGCGGCTGCTGTCCACGGTCGACCCGGAGCGGCTGGAGGGGTTGGCGCGGGACGAGCAGTTCCTCGCGCACACCCGCGCGCTCGCCGACGACCTGCACCGCTACCTCACCGGGCCCCGGTGGTTCCAGCGGCGGCAGGACGAGGTGCAGCAGCGGCGTGAGCACGGCAACTACGACCTGAGCCCGCTGCCGTCGGCCATCGCCTACTTCTCGATGGAGTTCGGCGTCACCGAGGCCCTGCCCAACTACTCCGGCGGTCTCGGCGTGCTCGCGGGCGACCACCTCAAGGCGGCCTCGGACCTCGGCGTCCCGCTGATCGCGGTCGGCCTGCTCTACCGGTCCGGCTACTTCCGCCAGGCGCTGTCGCTGGACGGCTGGCAGATCGAGCACTACCCGGTGCTCGACCCGCGCGGCCTGCCGCTGGAGCTGCTCACCGAGCCGTCCGGCGCGCCGATCCTGGTCCACGTGGCCATGCCCGGCGACCGGGTCCTGCGCGCCAAGATCTGGAAGGCCCAGGTCGGCCGCATCCCGCTGCTCCTGCTCGACTCCGACGTCGAGGAGAACGACGAGGACCTGCGCGGCGTCACCGACCGGCTCTACGGCGGCGACCAGGACCACCGCATCCGCCAGGAGATCCTGGCCGGCATCGGCGGCGTGCGCGCGGTGCGGACGTTCTGCGACCTCACCGGGCACCAGAGCCCCGAGGTGTTCCACACCAACGAGGGCCACGCCGGGTTCCTCGGCCTGGAGCGCATCCGCGAGCTGGTCACCGGTGAAGGCCTCGACTTCGACCAGGCGCTCGCCGCGGTCCGCGCCGGCACCGTGTTCACCACGCACACCCCGGTTCCGGCGGGCATCGACCGGTTCCCCGTGGACCTCGTGCAGCACTACTTCGGCTCCGAGACCCTGCTGCCCGGCGTGAACACCCAGCGCATCCTGGCGCTCGGCGCCGAGGAGAACCCGGGCCTGTTCAACATGGCGCACATGGGCCTGCGGCTCGCCCAGCGCGCCAACGGCGTGTCCAAGCTGCACGGCAAGGTCAGCCGGGACATGTTCCGCGGCCTGTGGCCGGGCTTCGACGTCACCGAGGTGCCGATCGGGTCGGTCACCAACGGCGTCCACGGGCCGACGTGGGCGGCCACCGAGATGAGCCGGCTGCTCGGCGAGTCCGACGACGCGGGCGCGGGCCTGCGCGGCTTCGAACCGGTCACCGACCAGCGGTTGTGGGAGCTGCGCAACGACCTGCGCGGCAAGCTGGTGGACGAGGTGCGTCGGCGGACCCGCGCGTCGTGGCTCCAGCGCGGCGCGTCGGCGTTGGAGCTGGGCTGGACGGACTCCGTGTTCGACCCGGACGTGCTCACCGTCGGCTTCGCCCGCCGCGTCCCCACCTACAAGCGCCTGACGCTGATGCTGCGCGACCCGGAGCGGCTGCGGACCCTGCTGCTGCACCCGGAGCGGCCGGTTCAGCTGGTCGTGGCGGGCAAGTCGCACCCGGCCGACGACGGCGGCAAGGCCCTGATCCAGCAGATCGTGCGGTTCGCCGACGACGCGGGCGTGCGGCACCGGATCGTCTTCCTGCCCGACTACGACATGTCCATGGCGCGGTACCTGTACTGGGGCTGCGACGTGTGGCTGAACAACCCGATGCGCCCGCTGGAGGCGTGCGGCACGTCCGGCATGAAGTCCGCGTTGAACGGCGGTCTCAACCTGTCGATCCGGGACGGGTGGTGGGACGAGCTGTACGACGGCAGCAACGGCTGGGCCATCCCGACCGCGGACGGCGTCACCGACCCGACCCGCCGCGACGACCTGGAGGCGGCGGCCCTCTACGACCTGCTGGGCAACCAGGTCGCGCCGCTGTTCTACGACCGGTCCGACAACGGGGTGCCGACGCGGTGGCTGTCCATGGTGCGGCACACGCTGGCGTCGCTGGGGCCGGCGGTGCAGGCGTCGCGGATGGTGCGGGAGTACGTGGAGAACCTGTACGCGCCCGCCGCGTCGTCCGCCGCGTCCGTGGTGGGCGAGGGGTTCCGGGGTGCGAAGGAGTTGGCGGCCTACCGGCAGCGGCTGAGGGCGTCGTGGACCCGGGTGCGCGTGCTGGACTCGGACCTGACGCTGAACGGGTCCGCCGCGCCGTTGCTGGGCACGCCGGTCGGGGTGCGGGCGCGGATCGAGCTGGCCGGGCTGGAGCCGTCCGAGGTGGACGTGCAGGTGGTGCTCGGCAAGGTCGGCGACTCGGACGAGCTGTACGACGTGGTCACGCACACCATGCACTACTCGGGCAACGGCAACTACGACATCGAGGTGCCGCTGCCGCACGCGGGTGCGGTGGGCTACACCGTGCGCGTGCTGCCGCGCCACGACCTGCTCGCGTCACCGGCTGAGCTGGGCCGGGTCGTGCTCGCGGGCTGAGTCACCTGGTCGGATGACCGCCGGTGGTGACCGGCGGTCATCCGAGCCGTCCTCGGTTTCATCCGTCGGTGCCGCGTTATGCCATCCGGTGAACTCGCGGTGGTGCGGGAGCCGGGACGACGTGCACGGGCTTACGCTTTTTTCGCGTGGAATAGCACTTTGTTCCCCTCCCGGTGCAGCCCTGGTCCCCCGGTGCAGTGCAGAACCGCGAGAGGAAGCGTGGGCCCGGTGAAGAAATTCGCGTCAACCGCCTCGTTGCTCGTAGTCCTGGTCGCCGCGGCGGTCGTTCCGGCCGCGACGGCCGAAGAGTCCGCCGCGCCGGCGCCACCAGTCGCGTGCGCGGGCCTGGTGCAGCAGTTGTCGGACACCCTGAAGAAAGTCGTCAGCGCACTGACAGGCGTCCCGCCGGCTCCGTCCGCGACCGTCGTGCCGCTGGGTGAGGCCCTGGGTCTGCTGACGGCGTTGCAGGGCGCGAAGTGCCTGCCGACCCCGTCGGTCGGTTCGGCGGCGGCCGTGCCGATCGCGCACCGGGCGTCGGAGCAGTGCTTGTCCAACACGATGAACGTGTTCGCGGCCGTGTTCGGGACGCTTGCCGCTGTGGTGCCCGGTGCCCCTGCGGTGGCGGACGTCCCGGCGTTGCTCAAGCAGGTGGGCGCGCTGCTGAAGAACCTGGGTGAGGCTTTGAAGAACTGCGGCCTGCCGGAGCCCGCCGGCGGCCTGCCAACCGTCCCCAGCCTGCCCGTGTAGCCGGATCAGGGTGCGGAGTGGCACCGCCGCTGGTGCCACTCCGCACGATCACATCTCGTGATCGTCCCGCGGCCGGCGTCACCCGATGATCACCGCGCATCGGCGGCCAATGCGGACGGAGCGCTCGTACACCGCTCGCGATATGTGAGCGGAACCTTTGCGCGCCACTCCTCCGGGCGATAGTTCACCCCGTACCCGCAATTTGTGAGTAATGTCAGGTGGACCGGTCGGCTTGTGCAGGACCGGGGCGCGGGGGCCGGGGACACGCGCCGTCCCCGGCCCATCCCCATTCGCATTCCCCATTCCCCGCACGCCGGAAATTGTCGTACCCGGGTGGGAGAATGGAAACCGGGGGCCGGAGGCCGGCCCCTGTGGCCGGCCCCATGGCCGGTGAGGCTTGGTGCCGCACGGTCGGCCCCGGCCCCGGCCCCGGCCCCGGCCCCGGCCCCGGCCCGGCTCGGCTCGGCGACGCGCGGCCCGGCATGCCCGGCGCGGCGCGGCGTGGCGCGGCTGGCCCGGCGCGGCGTGGCGCGGCGTGGCGTGGCGCGGCGTGGCGTGGCGCGGCGTGGCGTGGCGTGGCGCGGACCCGGCTTGGCCCGGCCCGCCCCGCGTGGCGTGGCGCGGCCTGACCTGGCTCGACGCGGCTTGACCTGGCTCGGCGCGCCCCGGCGTGGCTCGGCGCGCCACGGCCCGGCCAGCCCGGCCTCGGCGTGGCCGGCTTGGCGGGGCGCGACTCGATGCAGTCCCCGCGACTCGGTCCGGCGTGGTGTGGCTCGGCGTGGTGTCGCCTGGCTTCGTGCCGCTGGCGGGGCTGCGCGGCCCCGTCCGGTGAGGCCCAGCGCGGTGCGGTGGTGTGGCGTCAGGTCGTGCGGGTTGGGTCAGGTGATGTCGAGGCGGGCGCTGACCTCGGCCACCCGCGGCATCCAGCCCGCCAGTGCGCGGGCCTCCTCCAAGGTCCGCCGGGCCGCCGCGTTGTCGCCGGAGGCCATCTGCGCCCGGGCCAGGGTCGCCAGTGCGTCGGCTCGGCTCAGGGACGTCTCCGCGGTCTGCCGCGCCTGCCCGGCCAGCGCGATCGCCCGCGGCAGGTCGTCCTCCAGCAGCGCGAGCTGTGCCAGCGTCGCCGTCGCCCGGTACCGCGGGTACCCGAGCTGCACCGCCCCGTCCGACGCCCGCTTCGCCGCACCCAGCCCGACCTCCAGCGGCAACTGACCGGCCTCCATGGCGTTCGCGGTCGAACTGGCCATCTGCGCCATCACGAACGCCATGTCCCGCTGGTCCAGATCGGTCCGCCCGACCAGGTTGCTCACCATGTGCAGCGCCTCGGCGTACCGGGTCCGCATCGTCAGCACGGAGACCTTCGTCCCGATCGCTGACAGCAATGTCGGGTGCGCGGCCATCAGGCGCTCCGCGACCTCCTCGGCGCGTTCCAAGTCACCGGCTTCCAGCGCGTCCGACGCGGCGGTCACCAGCGGTGCGGCCTCCAGTTCGGCGACGACCCGGCCCTTCAGGCGCGGCAGGGTGAAGAGGAACCAGCCCGCGGACGTCCCACCGGCGCCCCGGCGTGGCACCAGGGCCTTGACCAGCACGGCTGTCCCGGCCACGGCCAGACCACGGGCGAAGGGACCGTCGAGGAGCCAACTTGCGGCGACGACCGCGGCGGTCAGGAGCACCGAGGTGCAGGACGTCAGCCAGAGCCGTCGTCGAACGGGCGCGCGTCCGGCGGTGATGCCGACCGACATGAGCACGGGGACGTTCCGCAGCACGACCCGCAGCCCCGGCCGGTTCCACGTGCGGACCTCGCCGCCGACGCCGATCACCACCGCCGTCACGCGCGTCCGCCACACCAGCGCCCCGAGCAGCAGCCCGATCTCCAGCAACGCCATCGCGGCGAGCGCACCGCACGCGGCACCCGCGAGGCCGACCGGGGCAGCGCGGTAGTCCCAGACCACCAGGACGAGGACGACGACCGCCGTCAGCACCTTCCACACAAGCCTGAAGACGCTACCGCCCCGCCGCCGGTTCCGTGGTCAGGTAACGGCTTCGCTCGCCCCTTCGCGAACCGGCAACCCGGCGGCGGCGTACGCGCGGAACCCGCCGACGAGGTCGGTCGCGTTGGGCAGTCCGACGCGCTGGAGGTCGCGGGCGGCGAGGCTGGAGGCGTAACCCTCGTTGCACAGCACGACGACCGTGGTGTCGGCGTCGAACCCGGGGATGCGGTGGTCGCCGTTGGGGTCCAGCCGCCACTCCAGCACGATCCGCTCGACCGGGATGGATCCCGGGATCTCGCCCTCGGCCGCCCGGTTGTGGCGGGGGCGGATGTCGATGACGAGCGCGTTGTCGAGGTGGACGAGTTCGGTCGGTGTGACCCGGCGCAGGCTGCGCCTCGCTTCGTCGAGCAGCGCTTCGGCGCTCACGGGCCCTCCTGGTCGGCCAGTTCCCGCAGCCGTTCCAGCGGCAGGCGGTGCGCGGGCAGCGGCGGGATCTCGGGTGGGATGTCGAGCAGGCTCGGGTATTCGCGGGTGGGGACGAGCGGCGGCGAGTAGGCGTGCACGCTGGCCGCGCCGACGGTACCGAGGTTCTTGACCTGGTGCGCCCGTCCGGCCCCGAACCCGATGGCGTCCCCGACTTCGCGGGTGACGGAGCGGATCGGGCCGCCGGGGTAGCGGTAGTCCTCGGCGAGCCGGCCGGTGAGGACGGTGAACGAGCCGGCCGCGCCGCCGTGGTCGTGCGGTTCGGTGCCCTGGTTGGGGAGCCAGGAGAGGAGCCACAGTTCGACGCCTTCGGTGAGGCCGAGGCGTGCCCACCAGCGGCGGGCGGGGTCGTACTCGAGGATCGACAGGAGTGGGGTGGTCAGTTCGCCGGCCACGACGGAGGTCAGTTCGCGCAGTTCGCGCGGGGTCCAGAGGGCGCGGTCGGGGTGGATGAGGTCGCGCAGGAGGGGGACGTCGAGCGCTGGGTGCAGGTCGGCACGTGCGAGTGCGGAAGTCACGGGGTGTCGCTCCTGATGGCTACGGTCGGGCTTGGGTAGCGATCACGACGCGACGTGGCGGAGCGGGGATCAACCCACCGGGGTGTCGGGAGACGGGCCACCACGCCGCGTCCGGCTACACGCGCACGACGCGACCAGGAGGAGGTCGATCGTGCGGTCACACCAGGTGAGCAACGGACGGTCCACGCCCGCATGGTGCCACGACCGCATGGATGGCCGCACCCGCTCCCACCAGCCAAGATTCCCTCGGCTCCAGACACACCGCTGCGCCCCCGGCCCTCACTCGCGGGCAGTTGCCGATCACCGCCCGCAACGGGGGCGCTCGGCACGGCAGCGGGCGTGTGGCGGCTCGCGTGTGGTGGTGGGTGTGTGGCGGGGGGTGGGGCGGTGACAGGCACGCGGCGGGGCTTGCGTGCGGCCGTGGTCGTGCGGTGACGGGCGCTTAGCGGCGGCGTGCGGCGTGCGGCTTGCGCGTGGCGGCGGGCATGCGGCGGCTGGCGGGTGTGCGGTGGCGGGTGGGCAGGCGGCGGGCTGCGGTGCCGGCATGCGGCAGGGGGTGCGCGAAGGTGGGTTTAGGGCGCGCGGTGCGGCTGCGGCGGGCCTGCGGCTGCGGCGGGCGGGTGGCCCGGAGGCGTGGCGGGTGGCCGGGAGCCGGGGCTGGGGCGGTTGGCGGGGGCGGCGGGTGGGTGGGTGGTGGGGGCTGTGGGTGTGGGGCCGGCCCGCGGGTTCCTCCATATCTCGGGACGTGTGGGGGGTGGGTTGGTCGCGGATTCTGTATGTCGCTCGATCGGGTGATTGCCGCGCCCACCCGTTTTAGCTGGTCAGGGGGTGTGGTTGGGGATCTTCAGGAGTAGCAGGGACCGGGCGGAGAGGGTTAGGTGGGTGGTGGGGGCGCGGGGAGTGGGGGATTTCGGGGTGCCGTCCGGGGTGGTGGTGTCCAGAGCGGGGATGTAGTGGGTGCCGTATTCGGGGCCGGGGAGGGTTACGTCCTGGCGGGTTGGGCTGGCGTTGAGGAGTAGGAGCCAGGAGTTGTCGCGGACCAGCTCGCCCTCGCGGGTGCGGGAGAGTGACGTCGAGCCGTCGATCCACATGCCCAGGAACCGGCGGCTGTCGTCGAACCAGTCGGTTTCGGCCATCTCCTCGCCGTCCGCCCGGAACCACACCAGGTCCGGGGCGCCGGACGGGGTTGTGCGGCCGTCGAAGAACTCCGGCTGGCGTAGGGCGGGGCTGTGGGCGCGTAGGGCGATGACCCGGCGGGCGAAGGCGAGCATCGACTCTGCCTCGGTCGACAGCTTCCACTCCACCCATGACGTCTCGTCGTCCAGGCAATAAGCGTTGTTGTTGCCGCCTTGGGTTCGCCACAGTTCGTCGCCGGCGGTGAGCATGGGTGTGCCTGTCGAGAACAGCAGGGTTGCCAGAAGGTTTCGGGCCTGGCGCGAACGCAGGGTGAGGATGGCGGGGTCGGTGGTTTCGCCTTCCGCGCCGCAGTTCCACGAACGGTTGTCGTTGGTGCCGTCGCGGTTGTCCTCGCCGTTGGCCTCGTTGTGCTTCTCGTTGTACGACACCAAGTCCCGCAACGTGAAGCCGTCGTGCGCGGTGATGAAGTTGATCGACTGCCACGGCCGGCGCAGGTCGTCGGCGTAGAGGTCGGACGAACCCGACAGGCGGTACGCCAGGTCGCGCACGCCGGTGTGACCGCGCCAGAAGTCCCGAACCGTGTCGCGGTAGCGGCCGTTCCACTCCGCCCACTGCACGCCGAAATCGCCCACCCGGTAACCGTCGCCGGTCGCGTCCCACGGTTCGGCGATCAGCTTGCAGCGGGACAGGATCGGGTCGGTGGTGATCGCGGTCAGCATGGCCGACGCGCGGTCGAAGCGGCCGCCGTGGGGGCGACCGAGGGTGGACGCCAGGTCGAAGCGGAAGCCGTCCACGCCCAGTTCGGTGGTCCAGTAGCGAAGGCTGTCGGTCACCAGGCGGACCACCTGGGGGGAGCCGGCCTCCAGGGTGTTGCCGCAGCCGGTGATGTCCAGGGTGCTGCCGCCGCCCTCGATGTGCAGGTAGTACCCGGGCGCGTCGAAGCCCCGGTACGACAGCGTGGGACCTTCCGGACCGCCCTCGCACGTGTGGTTGAACACCACGTCGATCACGACCTCGATGCCCGCCGCGTGCAGGGCGGCGACCATGGTCCGGAACTCCTCGATCTCCCTCCCGGGCTCGCTGGCGTAACCGGGGTGCGGCGCGAAGTAGCTCAGCGGCGAGTAGCCCCAGTAGTTGTGCCGGCCGTTGCGGATCAGGGCCGGTTCGTCGACGAACGCGTGGACCGGCAGCAGCTCCACCGTGGTGACGCCCAGCCGGACCAGGTGCTCGACCACCGCGGGGTGGGCCAGCCCCAGGTACGTGCCGCGCAGGTGCGCCGGCACGGCCGGGTGGCGCTTGGTGAACCCCCGCACGTGCAGCTCGTAGACCACCGCCTCCTCGAACGGCACCTCCGGCTTCACGCCCGTGTCCGGCCCGCCCGGCGAGGTCACCACCGACAGCGGCACGCTGCCCAGCGAGTCGACCGACGACGGCGGCCCGTGCATCGGGTCGACCGCGTACCCCAGCGCCGCCTCCAGGTCGGTGAACGCCCCGGTGATCCTCGTCGCGTACGGGTCGACCAGCAGCTTGGCCGGGTTGCACCGCAGCCCGCGCGCCGGGTCGTACGGGCCGTGGACGCGGTAGCCGTAGCGCTGGCCGGGTGTGACGCCCGCCACCAGGCCGTGCCACACGCCGAACGTGCGCTCGGTGAGCTGCACCCGCCGCTCGGTGCCGTCCTCGCTGATCAGGCACACCTCGACGGCGTCGGCGGGCGGCGCGGACACCGCGAACCGCACACCACCGGCTTCGGGGTGCGCGCCCAGCGGGAACGGCCGGCCGGCGAGCGGGGACGAGTCGAGTGCCATGCCCCCGATCTTCCCAGGGACCACCGACAAAGTGGGGATGGCGACCCGGACCGGACCTCTCGTCCTGCCGCGGAGGGCGGCAATGGAAGACTGTCCGCGCGCGAGGTCGCGTCGGTGGGTCGGGGCTCATGTCGCGGTGATCACGCTTTTCGATCACCGCGGAATCAGGCGCGACCCGCCGACTGCCAGGCGACCTCGCCGCCGCGACGAAGGAGCGGCGATCGGACAGAGCGGCGAGGGTAGCGTGGAAAACGAAGATCTGGTCATCCACATGCAGGGTGTTTCGGTTCGACGGGGCAAGACCACGCTGGTGGGGGACGTCGACTGGAGCGTGGAGCTGGACGAGCGGTGGGTGGTGCTCGGGCCGAACGGCGCGGGCAAGACGACCCTGCTCCGGCTGGCCGCCGCCGAACTGCACCCCACCAAGGGCAAGGTGCGCCTGCTGGGCGAGCGCATCGGCAAGACCGACGTGTTCGAGCTGCGCCCGCGCATCGGCCTGTCGTCGGCGGCGCTCAACGGGCGCATCCCGGCCGACGAGAAGGTGTCCGACCTGGTCGTGAGCGCCGGGTACGCGGTGCTGGGCCGCTGGCGCGAGGAGTACGACCAGCTCGACACGGGCCGCGCGAAGGAGCTGCTGGCGCAGTTCGGCATCGACCACCTGGCCGACCGCACGTTCGGCACACTCTCCGAGGGCGAGCGCAAGCGCACGCTGATCGCGCGGGCCCTGATGACCGACCCGGAGATGCTGCTGCTCGACGAGCCGGCCGCGGGTCTGGACCTGGGTGGCCGGGAGGACCTGGTGGCGCGGCTGTCCGAGCTGGCCCTGGACCCGGACGCGCCGGCGACGGTGCTGGTCACGCACCACGTGGAGGAGATCCCGCCGGGCTTCACGCACGTGCTGCTGCTGCGCGAGGGTGCGATCGTGGCGCAGGGCCTGCTGGAGGACGTCCTGACCGAGGAGAACCTGTCCAAGACGTTCGACCAGCCCCTGGAGCTGCAGAAGGCGGGCGACCGGTACTTCGCGCGCCGCAAAGCTACCCAGGGGTAACCTCCTCTGGTGACCGACCACCCGCGAGGCCGCGTCGGCTTGTCGCGCCGGTTTCCCGACGATCAGCTCTTCCGATCGTCGGGAACCGGCGCGATGAGCCGACTTTCAGGCGGCCGAGCCGCCGCGACGGAGTCGCGGCCAAAGACACGGAGGGTGTTTCGTGGCTGAGTTCGTGAGGCTCGATGTCGAGGACGGCATCGGCACCATCCGGCTGGACCGCCCGCCGATGAACGCGCTGAACCGGCAGGTCCAGGAGGAGATCCGGGCCGCCGCGCAGGAGGCCGCGCGGCGGGCCGACGTCTACTCGGTGATCGTCTACGGCGGGCCGAAGGTGTTCGCGGCCGGCGCGGACATCAAGGAGATGGCCGACCAGTCCTACGTCGAGATGGCGGCCAAGGTCAGCGCCTTCCAGTCGTCGCTGCGCGCGGTCGAGGAGATCCCGAAGCCGACCGTGGCCGCGATCACCGGGTACGCGCTGGGCGGCGGGTTCGAGCTGGCGCTGTGCGCGGACCGGCGCATCGCGGGCGACAACGCCAAGGTGGGCCAGCCGGAGATCCTGCTCGGCGTCATCCCGGGCATGGGCGGCACGCAGCGCCTGCCCCGGCTGATCGGCCCGTCGAAGGCCAAGGACCTGATCTACACCGGTCGGTTCGTGGGCGCCGAGGAGGCCCTGCGGATCGGCATGGTGGACGAGGTCGTCGCGCCGGACGACGTGTACGAGGCGGCCAAGCGGTGGGCCGGCCAGTTCGTCAACGGTCCGGTGGTCGCCTACGCCGCCGCCAAGGCCGCGATCGACGGCGGGCTGGACACCGACCTCGGCAACGGCCTGAAGCTGGAGAGCCAGCTGTTCGCCGCGATGTTCGCGACCGAGGACCAGAAGACCGGCATGGCGTCGTTCATCGAGAACGGCCCGGGGAAGGCGAAGTTCAGTGGCCGTTGATCCCAAGCCGAACCCGCACGCCACCGTTGAAGAGGTCGAGGCGGCGTACCAGGACCCCAAGCTCGCCAACGTGCTCTACCACGACTGGGAAGCCGGCACGTACGACGAGAAGTGGTCGATCTCCTACGACGAGCGCTGCATCACCTACGCCAAGGACCGGTTCCGGGCCGTCGCGGGCGAGGTCGGCCCCTACGAGCACGCCCTGGAACTGGGCTGCGGCACGGGGTTCTTCCTGCTCAACCTGATGCAGGGTGACGTGATCCGCAAGGGCTCGGTGACCGACCTGTCGCCGGGCATGGTCGAGGTGGCGCTGCGCAACGCCAAGAACCTGGACCTGGACGTGGACGGCCGGGTCGCCGACGCCGAGCGCATCCCGTACGACGACAACACGTTCGACCTGGTGGTGGGCCACGCCGTGCTGCACCACATCCCGGACGTGCCGGCCGCCATGCGCGAGGTGCTGCGCGTGCTCAAGCCGGGCGGGAAGTTCGTGTTCGCGGGCGACCCGACCAACATCGGCAACTTCTACGCCCGCAAGCTGGGCCGGCTGACCTGGTGGCTGACCACCAACGTCACCAAGCTCGCCCCGCTCAACGACTGGCGGCGCCCGCAGGAGGAGCTGGACGAGTCGTCCCGCGCGGCGGCCCTGGAAGCCGTCGTGGACCTGCACACGTTCGACCCGTCCGACCTGGAGCGGGTGGCGCGCGGCGCGGGCGCGGTGCACGTCAAGGCGGTCACCGAGGAGCTGTCGGCGGCGCTGTTCGGGTGGCCGGTGCGCACGTTCGAGGCGGCCGTGCCGCGCGAGAAGCTGGGCTTCGGCTGGGCGATGTTCGCCTACCGGACCTGGCAGCGGCTGTCGTGGGTGGACGAGAACGTGCTGGCGAAGGTCCTGCCGCGGGAGGTCTTCTACAACGTGTCGGTGACGGGCCGCAAACCGGTCTCCTGACATGGGCTACGCGTTCAGCCTGGACGACGTGGCGTACCTGCGTTCCGACGCCGGGTGCGCCGCGTTGTCGGCGTTGGCGGACCTGCCGCTGACGCCCGCGTCCCGGCTGGACGACGTGCGGCGGGCCAGGCAGGTGTCCCCGGACCACTCGGGGGCGGTGCTGGAAACGGTGCTGCTGCGCCGCAAAGCTGTGTCCAAAGTGGACTTTTCGGAGGGGTTGTTCACCGACGACGCGCTCCAGCAGGCCACCCCGCGCGAGGTCGCCGCGCACCGGGCGCGGCGGTTCGCCGGGCGGGTCGCGCACGACGTGACGTGCTCGATCGGGGCGGACCTCGCCGCGCTGCCCGAGGGGTCGTTCGGCTCCGACCTGGACCCCGTTCGGGTGGCCATGGCCCGGCACAACCTGGCCGGATCGCACGCGGTGCTGCGCGCCGACGCGCTCGAACCGGTCTCGCGGGACGTCCCCGTGGTGGCCGACCCGGCGCGCCGGGACTCCAGCGGGCGCCGGACGTGGCGACCCTCGGACTTCGCCCCGTCGCTGGACGAACTGGCCGCCGCCTACGCCGACCGGGACCTGGCGGTGAAGTGCGCGCCGGGCGTGGACTTCGCGGTCGCGCCGTGGGCCGACGAGGTCGAACTGGTGTCGCTGGACGGGCACGTGCGCGAGGCGTGCCTGTGGACCCGGGGCCTGGCCACCCCGGGCGTGACTCGACGGGCGTCCGTGCTGCGCTCCACCGGCGAGCACTGGACGATCACCGACGCCGAACCCGACGACTGCCCCGTCACCGAGCCGCGGGAGTGGCTGGTCGACCCGGACGGCGCGGTCGTGCGGGCAGGTCTGGTGCGGCAGTACGCGCACCAGCACGGCCTGGCGCAGCTCGACGAGCGGATCGCCTACCTCACCGGACCCACTCCGCCGCCCGGCATCCGCGCGTTCCGGGTCGTCGAGCACGGTCACTACAGCGAGAAGACGCTGCGGGCCGTGCTGCGCGCGCACGACGTGGGCAAGCTGGAGATCCTGGTGCGGGGCTTGGACATCGACCCGAACGCCCTGCGGCCGCGCCTGAAGCTGTCCGGTGGCGGCTCGATGACGGTCGTGCTGACCCGCATCGGCCGCCGTCCGGTGTACCTACTGGCGCACGCCGAACGCACTTAGGCGCTCGAAGAGGAACCCGCGCAGAACGTCGAGATCGGTGTCCACGGCGATGTCGACCCCGTCCTCCTTGGGCGTCTCCAGCCGTTCGTCGACCAGCAGCCCACCGCGACCCGGCCCGAACGCGCACTCCACCTCGACCGGGAACCGTTGCGTGGTCAGGATTCCCGGCCGGACCGCCTCCGCCACGGCGACCGCGTCGTGCACGGCCATGCCGTCCCAGCCCAGGAACTGGCGGTAGGTCGCCAGGTAGTCCGGGGTGAGCCCGACCAGCCGGGCCCCGATCTCCGACGACTCGCCGACCCGCTGGAGCCACTCGGCGCTCACCGCGCACCGCTTGGTCAGGTCCATGGTGACCAGCGTGGTCGGGACCCGTTCCTCGACCAGCACCCGCCGCGCCGCCTCGGGGTCGCACCACAGGTTGAACTCGGCCGCAGCGGTGATGTTGCCGCCTCTGATGCCGCCTCCCATGACCACCAGACGCGCAATGCGGTCTTTAAGACGCGGGTGCGCGGCCAAGAGCAACGCGATGTTCGTCAAGGGTCCGATGGGGACGATGGTCACCGGCTCCTCGGACGCCTCCAGCAGGTCCTTCAGCAACGTCACCGCGTCCCTCGGGTCCGGCTCGACGGTCGCTTCGGGCAGGGTGTCGGCGAACCCGGACAGCCCGTCCGCGCCGTGCGCGCGGGAGACGTGCGGCTGGGGGTGCACCAACGGCCGTTCCGCGCCCACCGCCACCGGGACGTCGTCGCGGCCGAGCAGGGTCATCAGGCGCAGGGCGTTGCGCGTGGTCTTGTCCAGCCCGACGTTGCCGAACACGGTCGTCACGCCGAGCAGGTCCACCTCCGGGCTCGCCACGGCCACGGCGAGCGCGAGGGCGTCGTCCACGCCCGGGTCGGTGTCGATGATCAGGGGGATCGTCACGCCACCCATCCTGCCCCGCGGGTTACAGTGCGGGCGTGACGAGCATGTGGGGTGCGCCGATGTGGACGAGGTGGCGTCGGAACCGGCGTGACCCGGCGCAGGCGCGGTTCCTCACGGTGGCCTCCCTGAAGTGGGTCCTGCGCCACCGGGCCTACACCCCGTGGTACCTGGTCCGCTACTGGCGCCTGCTCCGCTTCCGCCTGGCCAACCCGCACGTGGTGCTGCGGGGCATGGTGTTCCTCGGCAAGAACGTGGAACTGCACTGCCGCCCCGGTTACGGCCGCCTGGAGATCGGCCGCTGGGTGCACATCGGCGACGGCAACGCCATCCGCTGCCACGAGGGTTCGCTGCGCATCGGCGACAAGGTCGTGTTCGGCAAGGACAACACGGTCAACTGCTACCTGGACGTCGAGATCGGCGCGGCCACGCTGATCGCCGACTGGGTGTACATCTGCGACTTCGACCACGTGACCTCGGACATCAACCTGCCCATCAAGGACCAGGGCATCGTGAAGTCCCCGGTCCGCATCGGCCCGGACTGCTGGCTGGGCACGAAGGTCACGGTGACCAGGGGCACGCGGATCGGCCGGGGTTGCGTGCTGGGCGCGCACGCGGTGGTGCGGGGGGACGTGCCGGACTTCAAGATCGCGGTCGGCATCCCGGCCAGGGTCGTGAAGGACCGCCGCGAGGACTACGAGGCGGACGCGGTCCGCCGCGCGGCCGTGGCCGACATGGCCCGCAAAGCCCGCGAGGCCCTCGAAAAGTCCCAGAACGCCTGACTCAGACCGGCTGGAGTTCTTCGCCGGCCTTGGCGTCGTAAGCGATTTGGGCGCTGCGGATGTCCTCGATGTGGTCCTCCGCCCACACCCTGATCGCGTCCATCAGCACGCCCACGTCCTGCCCCAACGGCGTCAGGCTGTACTCGACCTTCGGCGGCACGCTCGGGTACAGGTCCCGGTGCACCAGACCGGCGCGCTCCGCCCGCAAGCCCGCCCGGCTCGACCACGTCGGGGCCGCCGCGCTGCCGCTGGCCGTGCTGACCGCCTGGCAGTCCCTGGTCGAGGCCGGAAACCTCCGGGCGGGGCAGCGGGTCCTGGTGCACGCCGCCGCGGGCGGGGTCGGGCACCTCGCGGTGCAGCTGGCCAAGTCGCTCGGGGCGCACGTCGTCGGGACCGCCGGCGCGGGCAAGCACGAGCTGTTGCGCGACCTGGGCGCGGACGAGCTGATCGACTACCGGACCGAGGACTTCACCACCGTCGAGCCCGTGGACGTGGTGCTGGACCTCATCGGCGGCGACGACTACGTGGAGCGGTCGCTGCGCGTGCTCAAGCGCGGCGGCACGTACGTGTCCGTGGTGAACCCGTTCGTCCTCGACGAGGTCCGCCCCAGGGCGGAGCCGTTCGGCGTGCGCGTCGAGACCGTCATGGTGACCGCCGACCACGCCGTCCTGGAACACGTGGCCGCCCTGGTCGACAAGGGCGAGCTGCGGGTGGTCGTGGCCGAGACGTTCCCGCTGGAGGACGTCGGCAAGGCCCACGAACTCGGCGAGGCCGGCCGCACCACCGGCAAGGTCGTCCTGACCGTCTGAAGCGGCCACACCGTCCGAGAACAGCTACAGGAACGCGTTGCCGGTGGCGATCTTCGGCCGGCCCAACGGCCCGTGCTCGCGCACCACGGCCCGTTCGTAGACCGCCGCGGTGTCGCCGGCGATGCGGGTCCAGTCGAAGTCGGTGGCCAGCCGGGCCTTCGCGGCCTTCGCCCGGCGCACCGCCGACGGCCGGTCGGCCAGCACCGACCGCACGGCCCGGGCCAGCGCCTCCACGTCACCGGGCGCGAACGACAGGCCGGTGACCCCGTCCAGCACGACCTCGCCCAGCCCGCCGGCCGTGGACGCCACCAGCGGCGTCCCGGCGGCGGCGGCCTCCAGGGCGACGATCCCGAACGGCTCGTACCGGCTGGGCAGGACGACCGCGTCGGCGGCGGCCAGCACGCCCGCCAGCTCCCGGTCGGACAGGTGGCCGACGAAGTCCACCGCGCGCCGGACCTTGTGCTTGCGCGCCTGCTCGACCAGCCACTGCCCGTGGGTGCCCTCGCCGGCCACGACCAGCCGGGCGCCCCGGTGCGCGCGCCGGATGCGGGGCAGGGCGGCGATCAGGTCCTGCACGCCCTTCTCCCACTCCAGCCGGCCGAAGAACAGCAGCAGCGGCGCGCCGTCCGGGCTGTACTTGGCCCGCGCCGCCGCCACGTCGTCGGACCGCACCCGCCACCGGCGCGGCTCGATCCCGTTGTGCAGCACGGTGACCTGGTCGGCGTCCACTTCGAACAGGTGCGCCACCTCGGTGCGCATCGCCGACGAGCACGTGATCAGCGAGTCGGCGCGGTTGGCCAGCCACCACTCCACCGAGTGCACCTGCTGGTTGAGCGTCTGGGACAGCCACCCGCTGTGCCGGCCCGCCTCGGTCGCGTGCACGGTCGCCACCAGGGGCGCGCCGGACGCCTCGGCCAGGGCGATCGCGGGGTGCGTGACGAGCCAGTCGTGGGCGTGCACCACGTCCGGCCGCCACCCGCGCAGCAGCGCCAGGCCGGCGCGGGTCATGGCGTGGCCCATGGCCAGCGTCCACGCCACCAGGTCGCGCTCGAACACCAGGTGCGCGGGGTCCTCGGCGACCCGGACCAGCCGCACGCCCTCCACGACGGTGTCGGTGGTGGGGTGGGTGACGGCGTCGGTGCCCGCGGGCTGGCGGCACAGCACGACGACGTCGTGGCCCTGCGCGGCGAGCTGCGTGGCCAGCGCGTGCACGTGGCGGCCGAGGCCGCCCACGACGACCGGCGGGTACTCCCACGACAACATCAGCACGCGCATGGGTCGTCATCCTCCGGTGTCTGTTGAGGGCTGATTGTCGCCCATGGGCAATGCGGCATCAGACCAGGTCCCGCGCGTCGAGGTGGCCGAACGGACCGTCGACCCGGCGCAGTTCGGCCGCCCGCGCCCGCCCCCGGCCGTGGCGCAGGGCGGCGGCCAGTTCGGCGAAGCGGTCCGCGTGGACCTTGGCGCGGTAGCGGGCGTAGTCGGCGGCGGAGTCCTTGGTGACCATGAACGCCCAGTCGCTGGACAGCGCCAGCAGCGCCTCGCGCACCGCCTGGTCGGCGACCGGGTTGCGGGTCGTCCCGCCCAGGTCCAGCCCCGGCAACTCCTCCTGCACGCGGGCGTTGAGGTCGACGATGTCGGAGACCTGCGGGCCGTTCCACACGTGCCAGTCCTTGCCCGCGCCCCACGACGACGGCGGGATCTCGACCGGCGCGCCCACGTGCCCGGCCTCCACCGCGCCGCGCAGCGTGGTCACCCGCACGCCCGCCTCCGGCAGCGCCCGAAGCACGGCCTCCAGCCACTGCGGACCCTCGTGCCACCAGTGCCCGTACAGCTCGGTGTCGTACGCGGCCACCACCAGCGACGGCTTCCCGTGCCGCTCCTTCAACTCCCGCAGCCGCTTGACCACGTGGTCGACGAAGTCCGCGGCGTGCCGGCGCACGGCGTCCGCGGCGGCCTCCGGGTCGTAGGGCTTCTTGTCCTCGGGCGCGACGCCCTTGCCGGTCACCCGGGACGGCTTGAGCCCGCTGGGGTGGTCGTAGGTGTGGAAGTCCCGGTAGGCCGGGTCGCCGGGGTAGCCGACCTTGGGCGACCACACCCGGTAGGACACCTCCAGGTCCCGCCCGAACGCCAGCACGTCCGAGCCGCCGACCGGGCGCGCCGCGGCGGTGTCGCCGTGCAGGGACGGGCCGTCCACCAGGAACCGCCGCACGCCCGCCGCCGCGTAGCCGTCCTCCAGGCCCGGCGCGTAGGCGCACTCCGGGGCCCAGATGCCCTCGGGCGCGGAGCCGATGCGGTGCCGCGTGTCGGCCAGTCCGGTGCGCAGCGAGAACGCCCGCAGCCCGGGGTCGAGCAGCGGCTGGAACGGGTGCGCGGCCGGGCCGCCCAGCAGCTCGATCACCCGACTGTCCACAAGGGACCGCAGGAGCGGCGAGAACCCGTGCCGCCACTTGGTCTCGAAGGTCTCCAGCGCCCACTTCGACGCCCGGTGCTCGCGTGCGGCCAGGTCCGGCAGGCGCGGGCTGGCGCTGTGCGCGCGGAGCTGCCAGTTGCCCAGCCAGTCGTGGACGCCGCGCAGGCAGTACGGGTCGTCCAGCTGCGCGGCCAGGATCGGCGTGACGCCGAGCGTCAGCACGTCCTCGCGGCCCTCGGCGGCGAACCGCTCCAGCAGGTCCACCACGGGCAGGTACGAGTGCGCCCACGCCTGGTACAGCCACTCCTCGCCCACCGGCCACGCCCCGTGGTGCGCGAGCCAGGGCAGGTGGCTGTGCAGCACCAGGCAGAACGTCCCCTCGGCGCGCGAAGGGTTCGGGGAGATCATGTCCGCACCGCCACGGCGACCAGGTCGAGGCTCGCGTCCAGGTCGTCGGTGGTGATCTCGAAGTCCTCGCTGCGCACGTCCGCGACGGCCGCGAGCAGGTCCGGCGGCCACTCGTCCCCCTGGACCACCACCGCGACCTGCGCGTCGATGATCGACCCGCCGAACCGGGCGTCCAGCTCGCGCAGCCGGGGGCCGTGCCGCAGCCCGGCCAGCAGCTCCAGCTCCAGCCCGGCGCCGACCACCAGTTCGGCCAGCTCGGCCGGGTTCAGCTCGCGGGTGTGGAACGGGTTGAGCGGGGTGTCGCGGCCGGGGGAGAACGTGATCCGGTTCGGCGTGGTGACGATGAGCCGCCCGCCGGGCCGCAGCACCCGCGCGCACTCGGCGAGGAAGCCCGCCTGGTCCCACAGGTGCTCGATGACCTGGAGGTTCGCCACCACGTCGACGCTCGCGTCGCGCAACGGCAGGGACGCCAGGTTGCCGCGCAGCACGGCCAGCTCCGGGTAGGCGCGGGCCGCGTGCTCGGCGGTGAGCTGGTCGTAGTCCAGCGCCACCACCCGCGCGGCGTGCCGGGCGATCAGCGCGGCGCCGTAGCCCTCGCCGCAACCGGCCTCCAGCACCACCGCGCCCGCGCAGTGGTGCACGAGGTCGAGGTAGGCGGCCTCGTGGCGGCGGAACCAGTAGTTCTCCTCGGCGATCCCGGGCACGGTGCGCTCACCGGTGAGGGGCAGCGGCTCGACGGTCACCCGGCCAGCGTAGTCGCTGGTTACTGGCGGGTAGCCATCGGCTCGCCGTTCGAGTGTCACTATTTCGGGTTAAGCACTCGGGATCTGATTACCGGATGCCGTGTCGTGCGCGCATTGTCGAAAAGTTGCGCTTCAAACCCGAAATGACACCATCGGGTGACGCGAGGCCGCGATCTGTTGATCTTTGACTGGAATATTTGCGCTGCGTGGTGTGCGCACAACACTGCGCCGGCCGCTCTCGACTGGCCCGCTAACGCGCTGGTTGGGCACTCACGCGCTGGGTATCCTCTGGTGAATCTTCAAGCGAGTGGGGCGGCTATGAGTGCGAAAGAGCCGGAGATTGTTCCGCTGCACGCGGCTTTCGACGTCGTGTACCGCGGTTTCCACCGCCGTCAGGTGATCGAGCAGCTCGAACACCTCGAAGAGCAGTTGCGCTACACCAGCATGGACCGCGAGGAAGCCCTGGCCCAGGCCGCGGACCTGCGCAAACTCCTGGAGATCACGCGCCGGGACCTCGACGAGGCGCGGGCCCGCGTGGAACGCCTGGAGATGTCGCCGAACACCACCACCGGCGCGGCCGAGCGGCTGCACCGGATGCTGGTGCTCGCCGAGGACGAGGCGGCCGACCTGCGGCTGCGCGCCGAGCGCGAGGTCGAGTCGCTGCGCGCCCGCACCGACGTGGAGCTGGCCGAGCAGCGCCGGGCCGCCGAGGAGGAGGTCGCCGCGCTGCGCGCCGAGGCGCAGGCGCACGCCCGCCAGCTGCGCGAGACCGCCGCCCGCCGCGCCGCCGAGCTGGACCAGCGCGAGGTCGACGTGGAGCGCCGCCGGGCGGAGAACGAGCACCACCTGCGGGCGCGGATCGCCGAGGTGGAGGCCGAGTGCGCCGCTGCGGTGGCCCGGGCCCAGGAGGACGCCGACCGCCTGCTGCGCGAGACCGCCGAGCAGTGCAACCAGCTGGAGGCCGAGTCCGAGGCCAAGCGGGTCAAGGCGCAGAACTACTTCGAACTCCAGATGACCCGCCGGCGCAACGAGGCCGCCCTGCACTTCACCGAGCAGGAGGAGCTGTCCAAGGCGCGGGCCGCGTTCGTGATCAAGATGGCGTGCCGGGAGGCGCAGCGCCGGATCGCCGAGGTCCAGGAGCGCACCGAGGAGCTGCACGACCTGCGCCGCACCGTCGTCGCCCAGCTCAACGCCGCCCGCGCGGCCCTGGCCGCCGCCGCCGACCGCGTGCCCGGGCTGATCCCCGAGCAGGACCGCGTCGAGCAGGTGGTCTCCGACGTCGAGCAGGTGGTCTCCGACGAGGAACGGCTGGGTGCCTGATGGCCCGTCGCCCGGTCCTGCCGCTGGTGGTCGCCGGGGTGCTCGTCCCGACGGCCGTCACCGCGTTCGGGTTCACCGTGTACGGCGACGAGATCACCGGCGCGCTGCCGTTCACCTCCTCGGCCGTGCCGTCGAGCCACCTGGTCAGACCGCCCTCGAAGCTGCCCATCCCGTCCCGGCCGACGGCCACGCCCGAGGTCGTCGCACCGCCGCCTTCTCCGGAGGTGGCGCGCCAGAACGTGGCGAGCCTGTTCGCGAGCAACGCGGTCAAGGGCATCACGTTCGCGCCCGGCACCACCGACCACATCGGACGCGGCGAGGCCGTGCAGACCGGGGTGGGCAACCTGCTGGGCGGCGTGCCCGGCGCGGTCGTGACGTTGGTGGCGCACGCGTGGAACGGCGAGACCACCTCGCACCGCTGCGACGTGCTCGCGATGCGGCGGGCGCTGCTCGTGCGGGACTACCTGGTCGCCCGCGGGGTGCCGGCGGAGGCGATCAGCACGCAGGTCGTGGTGGACCCGGTGTGGGGGCCGCCGTCCGAGGCTGGTCCGCAAGTCGACGTGCTCGTCGGGTAGGAGCGATATGTCCGGTGCGGTCGCGTTGGTGTTCGGGTTGTGCGCCTTGTCGTTCGCGGCGGGCTGCGTGCTGACGGCGTACATGCTCAGACGCGAGCCGGAGCCGGAGCGACCGCCCGCACCGGCTCCGGAGGCGCCGCCGGTCGAGTTGAAGCTCGACGTGGTGTGGCCGCCGGAGGACTACGCGACCAAACCCATCCACCGCAACCCGGTGATGGGCCTGCCGGTGACCGAGCGCCCGGCCGAGCCGTCGCGCCCGGCGCTCACCCTGGTCCCCGAACTCGAACCGACCCTGGACGACCCCGAACCCGAGGCCGCTGAGCCCGAACCCGAGGCCGCTGAGCCGGAGATCGCGCCCGAGCCCGGGGCCGCGGAGCCCGAAGTCGCGCCGGAGCCGGTCGTGGTCGAGGTGCCCGCGCAGCCGGAACCGGTCGTGGTCGAGTGCCCGGAGCCCGAGCGCGTAGCGGAAGTGCCCGCGCAGCCGGAACCCGTGGTGGTCGAGCTACCCGAACAGGTGGAACCGGAGCCGGTCGCCGACGTGCCCGCCCAGCCGGTCCACCTGCCGGATCCCAGCGAGTTCCGGCAGCGCTACCTGCGCAGCTTCGAGGAAGTCCGCAAGCGCACGAGCACCTAGTCCCGCACCCCGGGCTAGTGGTGCCCGGGCCGCTTGCCGCGGAACTTGCGGAGCAGTTCCTGCGCCTTGGCCTTGGTGCGCGGGTCGCGGGCCGCGTGCTTGATCTGCTCGGTGAGCCGCCGCCCCTGCGGGCTGCGGGCGAACGCACTGATCTTGCTGAACAGCGATGCCATGACCATCACCTTCCCTGTCCAGCCAACGGGCAAACGCAGCCGCGGGTTCCTAGACCGGCGAAACGGTCACGCCCAGGGCCCCCGGACCCACGTGCGCCCCGATGGCCGAGCTGACCTGGGTCACCAGGAACCGCCGCAGGTTCGGCAGCTTCGTCCGCAACTGCTCCAGCACCGACTCGGCCCGTTCCCGCGCGTCGAAGTGCTCCACGGCGATGTCCACCGGCGCGTCACCGGCCCGCTTGACCGCGAGGTCCACCAGCTTGCGCACCGCCCGTTCCGTCCCGAGCACCTTGTCCAGCGGCGCGATCCGACCGTCCACCATGGTCAGCAGCGGCTTCATGGACAGCGCCGACCCGAGCAGGGCCGCCGCCGCGCCGATCCGGCCGCCGCGCCGCAGGTACTCCAGGGTGTCCACGTAGATCAGCTCGGTGCTGCGGTGGAAGCTGTGCTGCGCCGCTGAGAGCACCCGCTGCACGTCACCGCCGGCCGACGCCACGGTGGCCGCCGCCACGACCGCGTACCCCAGCGACATGCCGCACGTCCGGGTGTCCACGACGTGCACCGGCACCGCCACCTGCCCGGCCGCCTGCCGCGCCATCTCCACGGTCTGCGACAGCCCGGTGGAGACGTGCAGCGACACGATCGCCTCCACCCCGGCGGCCGCGGCGTCGGCGTAGGCCCAGAAGAACGCGCCCGGGTCGGGCGGGGAGGTCGCCACCTCGACCGAGTCGCGCAGGGCGTCCACCAGCTTGGGCACGGGCACGCGCGCCTCGTCGTCCACCCAGTCGCCGATGCGGACCTGGATCTGTGCGACGGTGATGCCGAGCTTCTCGGTCAACTGCGGCGGGAGGCACGCGGTGGAGTCCGTGACGATCGCTACCCGGCGGATCATTGTTCCGACCCTAGCCCAGTAGGGGGAGGGGCTGTAACGCCGCCACCAGGCCGTACGATGCCAACCGATTGGGCCCAAAGGCCCTTGTGTCCATCGTCACGCGGCACAGGCGCTTGCTGTCGTTTGCACCCCTGCTACTGGTGGGTAACATACGGGTGGCCGACACCACCATGCCAACGCGGCGAGGACATGGCAGGGTCACCACATCTGGTAACACCCGGATCGCACGCGAAAAGCGTCGCCTGATCCGTCGCCGCCCCGTCCGCAGGAGGTCGAAGAGGACCCATGAACATTGTCGTCCTGGTCAAGCAGGTGCCCGACACCTGGTCCGAGCGCAAGCTCACCGACGCCGACCACACCCTCGACCGCGAGTCCGCGGACGCCGTGCTCGACGAGATCAACGAGCGCGCGGTGGAGGAAGCGCTGCTGCTCCAGGAGGCGCACGGCGGCGAGGTGACCGTCGTGGCGATGGGTCCCGACCGGGCCACCGACGCGATCCGCAAGGCGCTGTCGATGGGTGCGGACAAAGCCGTCCACGTCTCCGACGAGGCCCTGCACGGCTCCGACGTGCTGACCACCGCCAAGGTGCTGGCCAAGGCCATCGGCACGGTCGAGGGCTTCGACCTGGTCATCGCGGGCAACGAGGCCACCGACGGCCGCGCGGGCGCCGTGCCCGCCATCCTGGCCGAGCTGCTGGGCCTGCCGCAGGTCACCCAGGTCCGCAAGCTGACGGTCGAGGGCGGCACCATCAAGGCCGAGCGCGAGACCGACGAGGGCGTGGCGCACCTGGAGGCGAGCCTGCCCGCCGTCGTCTCGGTGACCGAGAAGATCAACGAGCCGCGGTACCCGTCCTTCAAGGGCATCATGGCGGCGAAGAAGAAGCCCGTGACCACGCTCACCGTGAGCGACCTCGGGCTGGACGCGGGCGAGGTCGGTCTTTCCGCCGCGTGGTCCAAGGTGCTGGAGGCGGCCCCGAAGCCGCCGCGCAGCGCCGGTCAGCGCGTCGAGGACTCGGGTGACGGCGGTCGGAAGATCGCCGAGTACCTGGTCGGCCAGAAGCTCATCTGAAGGCGAGGAGGGAACAAATGTCTGAGGTCCTGGTCCTCGTCGACCACGTCGACGGCGAGGTCAAGAAGGTCACCTTTGAGCTTCTATCCGCCGCGCGCCGTCTCGGCGAGCCGTCCGCGGTGGTGGTCGGATCGCCCGGCACCGCGGGCAAGGTGAGGGAGTCCCTGGCGCGCTACGGCGCGGCCAAGGTCTACGCGGTCGAGTCCGACGACGCCGCCAACTTCCTGGTCACCCCGAAGGTCGACGCCCTGGCGACGATCGCGGGCGCCAAGTCCCCGGCCGCCGTGCTGGTGTCCGCCACGCTGGAGGGCAAGGAGGTCGCGGGCCGCCTCGCCGTGCGCCTGGGCTCCGGTCTGCTCTACGACGTGGTCGACCTGGACGGCGAGGGTGTCGGCACGCAGTCCGTCTTCGGTGGCGCGTACGTCGTGAAGTCCAAGGTCACCAACGGCACGCCGGTCGTCGCGGTGCGCCCCGGCGGCGTGGAGGCCGAGGAGGCCCCAGGCGACGCCGTCGAGGAGGCCGTGGAGCTGCCCGCCACCGACGCGGCCAAGGCGACCCGGGTCACCGGCCGCGAGGCCGTCGTGGGCGGCGACCGCCCGGAGCTGACCGAGGCGTCGGTCGTCGTCTCCGGTGGCCGCGGCGTCGGCTCGGCGGAGAGCTTCGCCGTGGTCGAGAAGCTGGCGGACAGCCTGGGCGCGGCCGTCGGCGCGTCGCGCGCCGCGGTGGACTCCGGCTACTACCCGCACCAGTTCCAGGTCGGCCAGACCGGCAAGACCGTGTCGCCGCAGCTCTACATCGCGCTGGGCATCTCGGGCGCGATCCAGCACCGCGCCGGCATGCAGACGTCCAAGACGATCGTCGCGGTCAACAAGGACCCGGAGGCGCCGATCTTCGAGATCGCCGACTTCGGCGTCGTGGGCGACCTGTTCAACGTCGCCCCGCAGCTGACCGAAGAGGTCGACAAGCGCAAGGGCTGATCACCAGCGCTTTTGGTCCGAGGGCCGTCCCCGATCTTGGGGGCGGCCCTCGGACTATTCGCCCACACCAGGGTTTAACCGACCTGCCACTAATGCGTCATCGGAACGACCTGCTGTAGGACGCCATCCGGTCGGTAGACCAGACCCCATGACGCAGCCTCAACTGCTTGTCAGCACCGGGGAAGCCACCGGACCGCGCTACTCGCTGCTCGTCGCACGCGACAGCGCCGAGGTGGTGGCCGCGCAGAAGCTGCGCCACCAGGTCTTCGCCGGCGAGATGGGCGCCACCCTCCACTCGCCCGTGGCGGGCCACGACGTCGACGAGTTCGACGAGCACTGCGACCACCTCGTGGTCCGCGACGACCGGACCGGCGAGATCGTCGGCACCTACCGGATGCTCCCGCCGGAGCGGGCCGCCGACGCGGGCCGGCTGTACTCCGACACGGAGTTCGACCTGACCAACCTGGCCGGGCTGCGCCCGAGCGTGGTCGAGACGGGCCGCTCCTGCGTGCATCCCGACCACCGCAACGGCGCCGTCGTGTCGCTGGTGTGGGCGGGCATCGCCCGGTACATGCTGCTGTCCGGCCACTCGTGGCTGGTGGGCTGCGCCTCCGTGCCGCTGCACGACGGCGGCTCGTACGCGGCGGGCGTGTGGGACACGGTGCACGCCAAGCACTACGCGCCCGAGGAGTACCGGGTGACGCCGCTGCGCCCGTGGGACGTGGACGCTGTTGCGCGCCCTGCTCGGACCGTCCTGCCGCCGCTGCTGAAGGGTTATCTGCGGCTGGGGGCCTGGGTGTGCGGGCGGCCGGCGCTGGACTCGGACTTCGGCGTGGCGGACCTGTTCGTGCTGCTGGGCATGGAGCACGTGGACCAGCGGTACCTGAAGTTCTTCCTGGGGGAGACGGCGTGAGCGCCCACCCGTGGATGCCGGTGTCGCCGTGCGGTGACGGGTGCGTGGACCACTCGTCGGCGCGGGTCGGTGTCGTCCGCGTGGTGCTGCGGGTGGTCGCCGCGCTCGTCGTGCTGTTGACCGGGGTCCTGGTGGTGCCGGCGGTGCTGGTGTCGCGGGGGCGGGTGCGTTCGGTGCTGCTGCGCTCGTGGTTCCGGGCTTTGCTGCGGGCGTTCGGTGCTCGGCTGCGGGTGGTTGGTGGGCCGGTGTTCCAGGCGACGCCGGGGCGCGGGGTGCTCGTGGTGAGCAACCACGTGTCGTGGTTGGACGAGTTGGCTATCGATGCCGTTCAGCCGATCCGCATGGTGGCCAAGCGGGACATCCGGTCGTGGCCGGTGTTGGGGTGGCTCATCACGGCTGCGCGGACGGTGTACCTGGACCGGGAGCGGTTGTCGTTGCTGCCGGGGACGGTGGCCGAGCTGGCGGGTGCTTTGCGGTCGGGTGCTGCGGTCGGCATCCATGCGGAGGGGACCACTTGGTGCGGG
Organism: Saccharothrix sp.; assembly: GCF_031180885.1. GTDB lineage: Bacteria > Actinomycetota > Actinomycetes > Mycobacteriales > Pseudonocardiaceae > Actinosynnema. The sequence continues at coordinate 9,209 of NZ_JAPSLK010000019.1, read as the reverse complement.
ATGGCGTCGGGGCGGTACCGGCCGGCGTTGTTCCAGGCGGCTTTGGATGCCGGTGTGCCGGTTCGGCCGGTGGTGCTGCGGTACGTGCAGGACGGGCGGACGACCACGGGGGCGGCGTTCATCGGGTCGGACACGTTGGTCGACTCGATGCGGCGGGTGCTGCGGTTGCGCGGGTTGGTGGTCGAGGTGCACGTCCTGGACGAGGTGGCTCCGGGGCGTGCGGCGGGGCGGCGGGAGCTGGCGGAGTTGGTGCAGCAGGAGTCGGAGCGGGCTTTGTACGGGGATGTGCAGGTGCCGGCGCAGCGGGTGCACGTGCCGTGGGGGGTGCGGCGGCAGGCCGTCCGAGGCCGTTAGGTCGTTTGAGGCCGTCTAGAGACCACGGCGGGGGTGCGGTCGCCTACGCACCCCCGCCCTGCCAGTTCCCGCGGCCTCGGCCACTCCGCTTCTGCTGCCTCGCCGCTCCGCCCCTCGCCGCTCCACCTCGCCGCTCCACCTCGCCGAGCCACCCCTCGCCGCTGCTCCACTCTCGCGCCGGTCTGCCTGCGGTTTTGTGCCTCCTCGGTGCGCTTCCCTCTGTCGGTCCGCCTGGGTTGTCGGTATCCCGTGAGATGATCGACTCGGGGGCCGGAGGCCACGCCGCCGTGCATTTCCGGCTGTTCAGGGCCGTTTCGCTGGGTGGTCGGTCGGCAAGTCGGAGTGGGCACAAGCCCGGCGGCGCTGCCGCCGCCACGCGGCTTCGCCGCGAGCGACTTCGTCGCCGGCGGGTGCCGATCGGCTTGGCGAGCGGGCGGCCCGTGCCGGTTGGCGTGCGGGTGGTGGTGGCTGGGGTGCGGCCGGCGGCCGTTGGTGGGCGGGGTGGCTGGTGGGCGGCGGTGGCCCGGGTGCGGCCCGTGCCGGTTGGCGTGCGGGTGGTGGTGGCTGGGGTGCGGCCGGCGGCCGTTGGTGGGCGGGGTGGCTGGTGGGCGGGTGGCGGTGGCCCGGGTGCGGCCCGTGCCCGTTGGCGCAGGCGGTGGTGGCTGGTGTGCGGGCGGCGGCGGTTGGCGGGCGGCGGTCGTTGGAGTGCGGGGCGTGCGAGTGTGCCGGTGGGGTGCGGCGTGGGTGGGGCTGGGGTGGGTGGTCGGAGCGGTCAGGTGGAGTCGGGCGGTACGGGCGTGCCAGATTTGTGTCATAAGGCCTTGACCTCGACCCCGCTGGAGGTTGAACCATTGACCCGTGACCACGACTGAGCAGCGCGAATCGCCGAAGGGCGACCTCTGGACCGCCGACCGGCGCGGCCCGACGATCGGGATCATCCTCCTCGTCACCCTCCTGGCGTTCGAGAACATGGGCGTCAGCACCGCGATGCCCAGCATGGTCGCCGAACTGGACGGCAACGACCTCTACGCCTGGCCCTTCCTGTCCTTCCTCGCCGCGAGCGTCATCGCCACCGTCCTCTCCGGCAGGCTGAGCGACCTCCGCGGACCCCGGCCCAGCCTGCTCATCGGGCCCGCGCTCTTCCTGGTCGGTCTGCTGGTCGCGGGCACCGCGCAGGAGATGGGGCAACTCATCCTCGGCCGCGTCCTCCAAGGGCTCGGCGGCGGTGCGCAGGTGGTCGCGGTGTACGTGCTCATCGCGTTGGTCTACCCCGAGCGCTCCCGGCCCGCCGTGTTCGGCCTGCTCGCCAGCGCCTGGGTGGTGCCGTCGCTGGTCGGTCCGGCGCTCTCGGGGTGGCTGACCGAGACGCTGTCGTGGCGGTGGGTGTTCCTGGGGTTGGCGCCGTTCGTGCTCATCGGGGTGTTGCTGCTGGTCCCGGTACTCAAGAACCTGCCGCCGCACACGCCTGACCAGGGGACCCGCAAGGGACTGCCGTTGGCGGCCGTGGCGGCCGGCGTCGGGGTTGTGGGGCTCAGTTGGGCGGCTCAGCACCCGAGCGGGGTCAACCTGCTCATCGGCGCGGCGGGGCTCGCGATCCTCGTCCCCGCCCTGCGCATCCTGCTGCCGAAGGGGACGCTGCGGGCCAAGGCCGGACTCCCCGCGACGATCCTCTCCCGCGGGCTGCTCGCGGGCTCGTTCTTCGCGGCCGAGGCGTTCATCCCGTTGACCCTCACCTCCGTGCACGGGTACTCCGCGATCTGGGCGGGCATCCCGCTCACGCTCAGCGCCCTGGGGTGGTCGTCGGCCGCCTGGTGGCAGGGCCGCAACCCGCACATCCCGCGCGAGAAGCTGGTCCGCTGGGGTTTCGTGCTCAACGCCACGGGCATCGCGGGAGTGACGCTCATCGCACCTTCGTGGGGTCCGGCGTGGCTGACGCCCGTCCTGTGGGCGGTCGCCGGCGCGGGGATGGGGATCGCGATGTCGAGCCTGAGCGTGCTCACGCTGGGCGCGTCCAGCGACGTCGACCGGGGTTTCAACTCGTCGGCGCTGCAGATCAGCGACATGCTGGGCTCGGCGCTGCTGGTCGGCCTGGGCGGGGTGCTGGTGTCGGCGCTCGCCTCGACCGCCGCGCCGACCGCCGCCGTGGTGCCGTTCGACCTGCTGATGGCCGGGATCGCGGTGCTCGGTGCCGTGCTCACCCGGCGGCTGGGCCGGGCTACCCTGGAAGACTGATGGCCTACTTCGACCATGCCGCCACGACGCCCATGCTCCCCGAGGCGATCGAGGCGATGACCAAGGCGTTGTCCACCACGGGCAACGCCTCGTCGCTGCACACCTCCGGCCGCAAGGCGCGGCGCGTGGTCGAAGAGGCCCGGGAGGACATCGCCGACGCGCTCGGCACCCGCCCGTCCGAGGTGATCTTCACCAGCGGTGGCACGGAGAGCGACAACCTGGCCGTCAAGGGCGTCTACTGGGCGCGCCGCACGGACCGCCGCCGCCGGGTGGTGGCCTCCAGCGTCGAGCACCACGCCGTGCTGGACACCGTGCAGTGGCTGGCCGACCACGAGGGCGCCGAGGTCACCTGGCTGGAGCCGGACCGGCACGGCCGCATCCACCCCGACGCGCTGGCCGAGGCGCTCGACGACGACGTGGCGCTGGCCACCGTGATGTGGGCGAACAACGAGGTCGGCACCATCAACCCGGTGCGCGAGCTGGCCGAGCTGGCCGCCGAGGCCGGGGTGCCGTTCCACACCGACGCCGTCCAGGCGGTCGGGGCCGTGCCGGTGGACTTCACGGAGTCCGGCGCGAGCGCGCTCACCCTCACCGGCCACAAGCTGGGCGGCCCCTACGGTGTGGGCGTGCTGCTGCTGGGCCGGGACGTGTCGACCACGCCGGTGCTGCACGGCGGTGGCCAGGAGCGGGACGTGCGCTCGGGCACCCTCGACGTGCCGGCGATCGTCGGCCTGGCCGCGGCGGTGCGCCACGCGGTGACCGAGCAGCTGGCCGAGGCGGCGGAGCTGGCGGCGCTGCGCGACGAGCTGGTGGCGGCGGTGCGGCGGGCCGTGCCGGACGTGGTGCTCAACGGCGACCCCGTGCACCGGCTGCCTGGCAACGCGCACCTGACGTTCCCCGGCTGCGAGGGCGACAGCCTGCTGATGCTGTTGGACGCCAAGGGGATCGAGTGCTCGACCGGCTCCGCGTGCACCGCGGGCGTGGCCCAGCCGAGCCACGTGCTGCTGGCGATGGACGTGAACCCGGTGCTGGCACGCGGGTCGCTGCGGTTCTCCCTGGGCCACACCTCCACGTTGGACGACGTGCGGGAGCTGGCCGAGGCGATCGGACCGGTGGTGGAACGCGCCCGCACGGCGGGCATCGCGGGGATGAAGCGGACGAAGGCGGGGGTGTGACCGGGATGCGGGTGCTGGCGGCGATGAGCGGCGGCGTGGACTCCGCCGTGGCCGCGGCGCGGGCCGTGGCGGCGGGGCACGACGTGACGGGTGTGCACCTGGCGCTGTCGGCCAAGCCGGGCACGCTGCGCACCGGGGCACGCGGGTGCTGCACGATCGAGGACGCGCGTGACGCCCGCCGGGCCGCCGACGTCCTGGGCATCCCGTTCTACGTCTGGGACTTCGCGGAGCGCTTCACCGAGGACGTGGTCGAGGACTTCGTGGCCGAGTACGCCGCCGGCCGCACGCCCAACCCGTGCCTGCGCTGCAACGAGCGGATCAAGTTCGAGGCGTTGCTGGACAAGGCCATCGGCCTGGGCTTCGACGCCGTGTGCACCGGCCACTACGCTCGACTGTCCACTGTGGACGGACGGCTGGAGCTGCGCCGCTCGGCCGACGACGGCAAGGACCAGTCCTACGTGCTGTCCTCGCTGACCGACGAGCAGCTGTCGCACGCCATGTTCCCGCTGGGCGACTCGACCAAGGCCGACGTCCGGGTCGAGGCGGCCGAGCGCGGCCTCCAGGTGGCCGAGAAGCCGGACAGCCACGACATCTGCTTCATCCCGGACGGCGACACCCGCGGCTTCCTGACCCGCAAGCTCGGCGAGCAGCCGGGCCTGCTGGTCGACGACGAGACCGGCGCGGTCCTCGGCCGGCACGTGGGCGTCCACGAGTTCACCGTGGGGCAGCGCCGCGGCCTGGGCATCGACGCCCCCGCCGCGGACGGCCGCCCCCGGTACGTGCTGTCCCTGGAGCCGGTGACCGGCACCGTGCGGGTCGGTTCGGCGGAGAAGCTGGCGGTGACCGAGATCGTGGCCCAGCGGCCGGTCACCCGGGTGCCCTTCGCCGGTCCGGTGGAGTGCGTCGCCCAGGTCCGGGCGCACGGCGGCCTGGCCCCGGCGGTGGCCGAGCTGGTGGACGGCGAGCTGCGCGTGCACCTGCGCGAGCCGCTGAGCGGCGTCGCCCCGGGCCAGGCGGTGGCGGTGTACCGGCCGGACCCCGCGGGCGACCTGGTCCTGGCCAGCGCCACCATCGACGCCACCCGCTGACTCACGCGAGAGCGTTGACCAGCGCGGCACCCGCGATCAGGGCCGCATAAGCACCGGAGGCCAATGCCGCGGTCCGAACCTTGCGGCTGTCGTTCCATGTGGTGAAGTCCAGCAGCCAAGCCAAAAGAGGCAGCAGCAGGACGCCGTGCATGGCGACGCCGTGAGCGAGCTTCCACGAACCGCCCCGTTCGGCGATCATGAGCCCACCGAAGGCCATTGCCACCACCAGGGTCCCCGCTCCCGCCCGAACCGCTAGACGCATCGCGGGCGTCAGGTCGCGCGTCCGCAGTGCGGCCACCCCGAGCGCCAGCACGCACACGACCAGCGTGACGCCGCCCACCGTCAACGCCCGCGTCACCACAGTGTCGAAGGGCGTCGACTCGTTGAAGTGCGAAGGCACCTTCCGCCAAGCCTGGACGCTGATCAGCGCCACCTCCACCACCGACGCGGCCGTGAACACCGCCGGCCACCCCGCCCGCAGGCGTACGAACCCCGCCACCCACGTGTAGGACGCCAGCGTCAGGCCGAACGACAGCCCGAACGTCACGGCCTTGCGCCACGACACCGGACCCTCCCAAGGCCCGCCGTCGACGAAGAACACCACCAGGTGCGCCAACCCCGACAGGAACAGCAGCGCCGACACCCGGTACGCCACGCGCGTAGTCATGGCACCTGATGGTGGTCATCCGATCGCGTGGCGGCGTCCCCCGCCAGGCGTCTCAGTTACGTACGTCGAGAGGCGTACGGCTACGGCGTCCAGTCCGTGTTCGCCCCGCACAGCACCACGCACGCCGTACCCGGCACCCGCCCGTGCAGCCACGCCGCGAAGGGAACCGCCGCCGCCGGCTCGACCGCCAGCCGGAACTCCTCCCACAACCGGTCCCGGGCGGACACCAGTTCGGCCTCGCTCACCAACGTCGACGTCACCGACGACGACCGCAGCACCGAGAACGGCACATCACCCACCCGGGTGGCACCCAACGCGGACGCGGCCACCGAGTCGACCGGCGAATCCACAGGCTCACCGGCCATCAAAGCGTTGTGCACGCAGCAACACCCCTCCGGCTCGCACGTGACCACGTGCCGGCCGGACAACGCCGTCCCCGCCGCCAACCCGCCACCCCCGGCGGCCACCGCGATGACGTCCACGTCCGGCGCCTCCTCCACCACCTCCAGCGCCACGGTGCCCTGCCCGGCGATGACGGCCGGGTCGTTGTAGGCCTCCACGTAGAAGCCCGAGGCCGACCGCGCGGCGACCACGGCCTCCGCGTAGGTGTCTCCGGCCCGGATCAGCTTCGCGCCCGCCGCCTCGATCCGCCGCACCTTGCCCTCCGGTGCGCCCACGGGCACATAAACGGTCGCCTGCGTGCCCAACAACCGGGCGGCCATCGCGACGCCGAGGCCGTGGTTGCCGCCGGACGCGGTGACGACCCGGTCGGGGACGTCCGCCAGCAGGAGCGTGTTCACCGCCCCGCGCAGCTTGAACGAGCCGGTGAGCTGGAGGTGTTCGAGCTTGAGCACGAGCGGGCGGCCGTCGACGGAGACGCGCCACAACGGGGTGCGGCGGACGTGGGGGCGGATGCGGTCGGCTGCTGCGGTGACGTCCATGCCTCCAGGATGCGCCCACTCAGCCGGCGAACCACCGGTACACCCACACCACCACGGTCACCGCGCCGATCACGAAGCACAGCAGGACGACCACGAGCCCGAGCAGGACCAGCACGTTGGCGACCCACGACGAGTCCCGGTCGTCGGCCACCGCCAGCCGCGCCCGCAGCGACTCCGACACCGCGCTCTGCAACGCCGCCAGCCGCACCCGCGCGGTCTCGGTGGTGTGCTCGCCGCTGACCCAGTTCAACGCGGCCAGCCGGGCCTGCGGCGTGCGGTAGGCGCGTTCGAAGGCCGCCACCTCCGCCTCGACCCGCTCCTCGGACAGGTAACTCCACCGGCCCGCCTGTACCGGGTCGCCGAGCACCCGGTACACCGCCGCCAGCCGCTCCCTCAGGTCCAGCCGGTCGGGGTAGGTGGTGACCAGCCCGACGAGGCGCTGCCTGGCGCGCAGCACGCTGGCCAGATCACCGCGCCGCAGCTCCTCGGCGGCCTTGCGCAGCGTCAGCTCCACCGGCATGACGCTCATGTTCCCAGCCGACGCAACCGTAGGATCGGCGGGTGATCGGGGTGTCCGTCGTCGCCTTCGGCCTGGCCTGGTGGCTGGGTCTGTACCTGCTGCTCCGCGACCCGCGCAAGCCGCTCCTGCAACGCGCCGCGGCCGGTCTGCTGGCCTACGCGGCGGCGCTCGCGCTGCCCGTGCCGCCGGTGGTCCTGGCGCTGCCCGCGGTCGCGTGGACGGGGGCCATCGCGTGCTGGCTGCCCGAGCGCTACGACCGGTGGTGGCGGCTGTCCGCGGTGCCGCTGGTGGCGGTGGCGTGGTTCTTCCCGCCCGTCGTGCTCGTGCCGCTGGTCGCCGCCCTGGTGCTTTACCTGCGCGAGCACCGGACCCTGGTGGGCGCGGCGACGCTGATGTTCCTGCTCGGGTCGGGCGCGGTGCTGCTGAACTTCGTGCCGACGGTGTGGCTGGTGGGCGCGATCGGCGTGGACCTCATGCTGTTCGGCGTGCTCGTAGCGGTGCGGGACGCGTTCGACGAGGGCGAGGCGATCCGCGCGGACATGGTGCGGTCGCTGCTGGTGTCGGCGGGCATGGCGGCGGTGTTCGGCGGGCAGGTGGCGCTGTTCCTCGACGACCGGCTCACGCCCCTGCTCTACGGGACGGTCGCGGCGGCGGTCGCTTTGCAGGTGCTCGCCAACCCGCTCGCGGCGGTCGTGGACCGGGTCGCCGTGCCCGAGGTCGCCGAGGAACGGGCGGAGTTGCGGGAGGCCGCCGACGCCCTGCCGCGCCGCGCGCCGCTGGACGCCGACGCCGATTTCGTGAAACTGACCCGGCGGGCGTTGAGCAGTTACGGCGACCTCGGGAGACTGGTGGCCAGCCCGTTGACGGAACTGCCGGTGATCTCCGCGCGACTGGCCGCCCGGGGTGCGCCCGACCAACCGCTGGAACGCGCCGCCGAATTGAAGTCGTTGTTGTTGGAGAGCATCCAGCGGCTCAAGCCCAAGGACGGCGACTTCGGCACCAGCGACGAATGGCGGCATTACAACGCGCTGTACTTCTACTACGTGGTGGGAATCCGGCCGTATTCACGCCGGACGAAACGGGAGGACCTCGACGCGGACGCCCGCAAGGCGCTCGCGTGGTTCGTCAACCAGGTGCCCGAGCGGACCCTCCACAACTGGCAGAACGCGGGGGCCAAGTTGGTGGCCGCCGACCTGTCCGCCCAGGTCGCGGGCTGAGAACTGGCAGCCGTTGGCAGCGTTTGACGTCGTGCCGGCAGTGCTCGCGGCCCTAACTTCTCCGGCCATGACGACGACTCGCGTTCGCAACGACGGTTTCCTCCGCTTCGCCCTCAAGCTCGACGGTGTCGCCTCGGGCGGGCTCGGCCTCATGGCCCTGCTGATCGACCTGCCGCTGGGCCTGCCCCGCGGTCTCGTGCTCGGGCTGGGCGCATTCCTCGTCGCTTACGGCGTGGGTGTTTTCTTCTTGGGCACGCGCCCCGTCCGGGCACTCGTCGGCGTGGTGGTGGTCGGCAATTTCGTGTGGGTGGTGGACAGCTTCCTGACCGCTTTCGCCGGGTGGTACCCGGTGACCGGGCTGGGTGTTTTCCTGATCGTGGCCCAGGCGGTCGCGGTGCTCGGCTTCATCACCCTCCAGGTGATCGGCCTGCGCCGCTCGGCGTGACGTCCGAGTAGACCCAAGGCGCGCGGCTCACGGGCCGCGCGCCTTCACTGCGTCAGCGTCCGGCTGCGGCCCCGGAACTCCGCCACGACCTCGTCCCCGCGACGAACGGTGATGTCGTAGATGCCGCTGCGGCCGCGCCGGACCCGCTCCACGGCGGTGGCGACCAGCTCGTCGCCCAACTGGACCGGGGCCAGGAAGTCGATCTCCGCCTGCGCCGCGACCGTCACCGAACCGGGGCGGTTGCAGGCGCAGGCGAACGCGGTGTCGGCGAGCAGGAAGACGTACCCGCCGTGCGCGATGCCGTGGCCGTTGATCATGCGGTCGGTGACGGTCATGGCGAGCGTGGCGGAACCGTCCGCCAGCTCCAGGGCTCTGATCCCGAGCGCGGTGGACGCGGCGTCCTTGGCGAGCATCTCCGCGGGTCCGTTCATCCTGTGCACTCTAGGTGCCCCGCCGGCGGGGGTGGCGCCGCAGGGCCGCCACCCCCCCCCCCCCCAGGGGGCGCGACGCCGGGAACCCCCAGGACAGGGTGGGGGACTCGTACCCCGACGGGGAGATGCTCGCCCAGGA
>NZ_JAPSLK010000083.1 GCF_031180885.1 Saccharothrix sp. | reverse complement strand
GCCTCGCGGCCCGGCGGGCGGCGCAGCAGCAGCGAGATGGCGCGGTACGCCTCGGCCTGCTTGGTCAGGTCGTCGAAGATGATCAGGACGTGCTTGCCCTGGTACATCCAGTGCTGGCCGATGGCCGAGCCGGTGTACGGGGCCAGCCACTTGAAGCCGGCCGAGTCGGACGCCGGGGCCGCCACGATCGTGGTGTACTCCAGCGCGCCGGCCTCCTCCAGCGCGGCCTTGACGCCCGCGATGGTGGAGCCCTTCTGGCCGATGGCGACGTAGACGCAGCGGACCTGCTGCTTCGGGTCGCCCGACTCCCAGGCCTTCTTCTGGTTGATGATCGTGTCGATGCAGACCGCGGTCTTGCCGGTCTTGCGGTCGCCGATGATCAGCTGGCGCTGGCCGCGGCCGATCGGGGTCATCGAGTCGATGGCCTTGATGCCGGTCTGCATCGGCTCGTTCACCGGCTGGCGCTGGAGCACCGACGCGGCCTGGAGCTCCAGGGCGCGGGTGTCGTCGGCGACGATGTCGCCGAGGCCGTCGATCGGCTGGCCGAGGGGGTTGACCACGCGGCCGAGGAAGCCGTCGCCGACCGGCACGGAGAGCACCTGGCCGGTCCGCTTGACCTCCTGGCCCTCTTCGATCTTGTCGAAGTCACCCAGGATGACGGCGCCGATCTCGCGCACGTCCAGGTTCAGGGCGACACCGAGCACGCCGCCGGGGAACTCCAGCAGCTCGTTGGTCATGGTGCCGGGCAGACCCTCGACGATGGCGATGCCGTCGTAGGTCTCCGCGACGACGCCGACCTCTTCCCGGCTGACTTCCGGGGAGTAGGTCGAGACGTACTTCTCGATCGCACTGCGGATCTCGTCCGACGAGATCGTCAGCTCCGCCATGTCGTTCCTGCTCTCACTTCGTTAAAGGAAAGGGGCTTGTGGGCCGCGGTTCCGGTGTTCGGTCAGCTCGCGAGGTCGCGGCGCAGAGCCGCGAGCCGACCCGCCACGCTTCCGTCGATGATCTCGTCGCCGATCTTGATCAGCAGTCCGCCGCGCAGCGAGGGGTCGACCTCCACGTGCAGCGCGATGGGCCGCGAGTAGATCCGGGTCAGCGTGGCTTCGAGGCGGTCCTGCTGCGCCGCGTCCAGCTCGACCGCGGAACGGACGTAGGCGACGGAGCGTTCCCGGCGCTTGGCCGCGAGGGCCGCCAGGTCCGACAGGCCGCTGACGACGCCCAGCCCGCGGGGCTCGCGGACCAGCTGGTCGACCAGGGTCTTGGTGGTCTCGTCCACCTTGCCCGCCACGAGGCTGTCCACCAGCGCGACCTTGCCCGCGGGGTCGCCCGCCGGGTCGGACAGCGCCAGCTCCAGCTCGTGGTTGCCCGCGATGATGCGGCCGAGCCGGAACAGCTCGTCCTCGACCGCGTCGAGCCGGCCGTCCCGCTCGGCCCGCACCAGCAGCGTGGTGCGGGCCAGCGACTCGACGCCGTCGACCAGCTCACGCGGGTTGGACCAGCGGACCGTGACGACCGTGGCCAGCACCTGGAGCGCCTCGTCGGAGACCTTGCCCGCGAGCAGGCCCCGGAGCAGGCCCTCGCGGCCGGCGGGGTCGGTCGAGGCGTCGGCCAGGGCCCGGCGCAGCGAGGGCTGCCCGGACAGCAGGCCGACGACCGCGAACAGCTCCTCGCCCAGCTTGCCGAGGGCCGCGCTGTCCTTGGCGCTGTCGACGATCTCCAGCAGCCGGAGTTCGGCGGCGGCCAGCGCGTCGCGGCTGGCGGCGTGCAGCGTCATCGGCGTTCCCTCACTTGACGGCCGGAGCCGAGGTGTTGTCCAGCTCGTCGAGGAAGCGGTCGACGGTGCCCCGGCGGCGCACCTCGTCCTCCAGCGACTCGCCCACGACCCGGTCGGCCAGGTCGACGGCGAGGCGGCCCAGCTCGCCGCGCAGCTCCGCGACGATCTGCGCCCGCTGGGTCTCCAGCTGGGTCTGGCCCGCCGCGACGATCCGCGCGGACTCCTCCTGCGCCTTGGCGCGCAGCTCGCTGATGATCTGCTCGCCCTCGATGCGGGCGTCGTCCCGGATGCGAGCGGCTTCCGCCCGCGCCTCGGCGAGCTGCGCCTTGTACTGCTCAAGCAGGCGCTGGGCTTCGGCCTGCGCCTGCTCGGCCTTCTCGATCCCGCCCTCGATCTTGGCGGCACGTTCCGCGTAGACCGCCTCGAACTTCGGCGAGACGAACTTCTTGATGACGAAGAAGAGCAGCAGGAACGCGATCAGGCCGATGATGATCTCGGAGGTGTGCGGGAGAACCGGGTTGATCGGCTCCCCCTCCGCCGCCGCCACGATGAGGGTTTTCATCACAAACCTTTCTTATGCGATGAACGGGTGCTCAGGCTGCCGACGCGAGGAAGTACACGACGAAGCCGAGCAGCGCGAGGACCTCGACGATGGCGAAGGTCGTCCAGGCGAGGCTCAGCAGCACGCCGCGGGCCTCGGGCTGGCGGGCGGTGCCGCTGATGACCGAGGAGAAGATCAGACCCACGCCGATGCCCGGGCCGATGGCCGCGAGGCCGTAGCCGATCGCGGCGAGACCCGCGTTGGTCACACCGGAGGCGGCTTCCTGAGCAAGAACGATGGATGCGCTCACTTGTGCTGTTCCCTTTCCAACTCGGTCCGCGAAAGGCTTCGCGGATCGGAGGCTTGAGTGTTTTTCAGTGCTCTTCCGCCAGCGCGGCGCCGATGTAGTTGGCGCTCAGCAGGGCGAAGATGTAGGCCTGAAGGACCATGATCAGCGCTTCCAGGAACGTCAGCGCGATGGCGAAGATGAAGGCGATCGGGGCCACCACGACCGTGATGCCGCCGTTGAGCAGCAGGAACTCACCCGCGAGGGTGAAGACCAGCAGCAGGAGGTGACCCGCGAACATCGCCGCGAAGACTCGGATGGCGAGCGTGAGCGGGTTCAGGACGAACTTCTGGAAGAACTCGATCGGGATCAGCAGGATGAGCACGAACCAGGGCGCGCCGGGCGGCATGGTGGCGTGCTTCAGGTAGCCGACGAAACCGTGGCGCTTGAACCCCACGAAGTGGTAGACCGGGTAGATGACCAGGACCGAGATGGCGAGCGGGAAACCGATGTGCGCCATCGTGGGGAACTGGATGAACGGGACGAGCCCGAACAGGTTGTTCACCAGGATGAACGTGAAGACGGTCAGGATCAGCGGGACGAAGGGCTTGAAGTCCTTGCCGCCGATCTGCTCGCGCGCGATCGAGTTGCGGCCGATGTCGTAGGCCGACTCGGCGAGGAACTGGAACTTGCCCGGGACGAGCTTCATGTTGCGGGTCGCCGCGATGAAGAACGCCCCGATGATGAGGACCGACAGGACCAACAGCACCATCGGCTTGTCGACCGAGCCGAAGATCGCCGGGGGGAAGAAGTCCTTCACACCGGGTGCGACGAACTCGTCACCCGAGGCCAGCACCAACGTGGTCACTGTGTTCCTTCCGGTTCTCCCGGCCGGCGTTCACTCCGCCGGGGGAATCGTCACGATCGGGACAAACGTACCGTATGCACCGCACGCGCCCTTGAGGGGCACCCCTACCAGCCAGGGCGTCCCGTCTGCGCGCACCGTACCAGCCGGTAGCTCAGGGGTTGTCGGGGGTGGGGATGATCACCTGACTGCGACTGCGCTTGGAAGCGCGGACCTCCATGAAGGTCGCCACGACGATCGTCGCGGCCATCGTCAGCGCGAGGGCGTTCTCGTGCGTGCTCTCCGCGAGCGCCGGCACCTTGCGCAGCAGGACCATCACCACGACCAGCAGGATCAGCTTGCCGAGGAAACCGCCGAACGCGGCGATCATGATGAACTGCACGGGCAGGTTGGCGGTGCGGTGCATCAGCCACAGCGTGATCAGGGAGCACGCGATGGCGAGCGCGCCGCCGATGAGCGCCGAGACCAGACCGGGGACACCGGCCACGACGGTCCAGACGACCGCCCCGATCGCGACGGTGGCGAGAGCGGCCCAGATCGCACCGCGGAACATCTCCCCGGCCAGCTTCTGGACGACCTTCTCGTGAGTCCACTCCTGGCTCATGTGTCACCCCTTCCCACTGGTCGGGACCGAGTGTAAGTGGGGTGGTCGGGTCACCTGACCGGCGGGGGTCGAGAAGCCTTGACTTCGCTGTGTCACGGGTGGGGGCTGGGTTGGCCGGCGGACTCTGGTGGCTGGGCTCGGCGCGCGGGGCGGCTCGGGCAGCTCGGATTTGGCGGGCTGGGCGGGCTCGGCCGGCTGGCCGGCTCGGCGGCTCGACCGGCTGGGCGGGCTGGGCGGCTCGGCGGGCTGGACGGGTTGGGCGGCTCGGCGGGCTGGACGGGTTGGGCGGCTGGACGGGTTGGGCGGCTCGGCAGGCAGGTTGGGCGGCTGGGCTCGGCGGCTCGGGTTGATCGGCCGGTGGCTCGGCGAGGGTAGTCGCGGCCTCCGGCCCCCGGTCACCATTGTCCCAGCGGGGTACGACAGTCGTAGGCACTGCGCGTTAACGAAGAGTTCAGGAGCGTTTCAGCTCGCGGAGCCTCGGGATCGCCGACACCAGGAGTGCGAGCAGCAGGCCGATGGCCAGGCACCACGCGACCACCGCCACGTCGAACAACGTCAGCGCCACCGCGCCGAACGCCAGCACACCCGCCCACAGGTAGATCAACAACACCGCCCGCCGCTGCGAGTGCCCGATCTCCAGCAACCGGTGGTGCAGGTGCATCTTGTCCGCCGAGAACGGGCTCTCACCCCGCCTGGTCCGCCGCACCACCGCCATGAGCAGGTCCAGCAACGGCACGAACAGCACCGCCGCGACGACCACCAGCGGCGACAGCAGACCGAGCAGGTCCTTCGTCACGACCGTCGACGAGTAGTTCAGCTTGCCGGACGCGCTGGTCGTGGCCGCGGCGAGCATCAGGCCGATGAGCATGGAGCCCGAGTCGCCCATGAAGATGCGGGCCGGGTTGAAGTTGTGCGGCAGGAAGCCCAGGCACGCGCCGGCGAGGGTGGCGGCGATCAGGGCCGGCGGGTAGGAGCCCACGTCGCCGCCGTTCCGGGCTAGAACGCCGATGCTGAACGTGCAGGTCGCGGCCGCCGCGATCAAGCCGATGCCCGCCGCCAGGCCGTCCAGGCCGTCGACGAAGTTCATCGCGTTGACCATGGTGACCGCCAGCAGCACCGTGAGCAGCGCGCCCTGGTTCTGGTCGAGGACCAGCAGCGAGCCGGTGCCGGCGCCGTCGTCGCCCCACGGCACCCAGAACAGCAGCCACTGGAGGCCGAACAGCACCAGGATTCCGGCCGAGGTGACCTGGCCGGCCAGTTTCGTCAGGGAGTCCAACTCGAAGCGGTCGTCGAGGACGCCTACCAGGACGATCACGCCGCCGCCGACGATCACCGCCCACGGGTCGTCGGAGAAGTCGAACGCGGCGCGCAGGACCGGGAGCTGGTGGGCCAGCAGCATCCCGCCCAGGACACCGCCGTACATGGCGAGGCCGCCCATGCGGGGCATGGGCTTGGTGTGCACGTCCCGCTGTCGCGGGTAGGCGACCGCGCCGATGCGGAAGGCGAGCTTGCGGACCAGGCCGACGAGCAGGAAGGTCACGACGGCGGAGGTCAGCGCGACGAGCAGGTACTCCCGCGCGGGGAGGACGTTCGAGGCTTCGGGCACGTGGTGCTAGCCCCTCGGGGATGCGGACACGGTGGGGAGGGTGCCTACGCTACTCCGATCGGGAAGATCCACTAGCGGGCGACCTCGACTTCGACACCGAGCACCTCGCGCAGCTCGCTGACCGGAACGGCCCCTTCGCGCAGCACGACCGGGTCCGGCCCGGTCAGGTCCACGATGGTGGAGGCGGTGTTGTCCTGCGCCGGCCCGCCGTCGAGGTACACGCCGACGTCCTCGCCGAGCTGGTCCCACGCCTCCTGCGCGGTGGTGGCGGGCGGGAAGCCGGATTTGTTCGCGCTGGACACGGCCATCGGGCCGACGTCCCGCAGCAGTTCGAGGGCAACCGGGTGCAGCGGCATGCGCAGCATCACCGTGCCGCGCGTGCGCCCGAGGTCCCAGGACAGCGAGGGCGCGTGCTGGAGGACGAGGCTCAGACCGCCGGGCCAGAACGCCTCGATGAGCGCACGGGCCTGCCGCGGCACGGACAGCACGAGCCCGTCGACCGTCGTCCAGGACCCGACGAGGACGGGCACCGGCATGTCCGGGCCGCGCCCCTTGGCTTCGAGCAGGTACCGGACGGCCTTCGCGTCGAAGGCGTCGCAGCCGATCCCGTAGACGGTGTCGGTGGGCAGCACCACCAGCCGCCCGGAGCGCACCGCGCCCGCGGCGGCGGCGAGGCCGGCGGCGCGGTCGGTCTGGACGCCGCAGTCGTAGAGCGTGCTCACGGTGTGATCCTGGCACAACGCCTTCGGGTGTCACGCACTGTCCCCGGTCGTGCACGCGAACCGCCTGACGACCACGGCCCGGAGCGGGTGGGCGCGGCGCAGCGGGCGCGGCGGTCAGGCGCGGCGGGCGGTGGCGAAGCGGGGGCGGCCGGCCAGGTCCTTGTGGTCTTCCACGTCGGTCAGGACGCGGCGGGCCGACAAGAGGGCGGGTACCGACTCGCCGTGGGTGTCGTCGTGTTCGATGGCCACGTGGCCGCCGGGCTTGAGCAGGCGGGCGGCCAGGGCCACCACCGGGCGGATCACGTCCAGGCCGTCGTCGCCCCCGAACACCGCCGCGTGCGGGTCGTGGTCGGAGACCTCCGGCTGCACAGGCGTGCCCTCGGGGACGTAAGGCGGGTTGCAGACCACCAAGTCCACCGTGCCGTCCAAATCGGACAGGATGTCCGGCGCGGTGACGTCGCCGGCGTGCAGCACGATCGGGGTGTCGCCGGCCTCCCGTCGGGCGTCGGCGTTGCGGCGTGCCCAAGCGAGGGCGGCCGGGTCGCGTTCGACCGCGTGCACCACAGCGCCCGGCAGGTGGTGGGCCAGGGCCAACGCCAGGGCGCCGGAACCGGTGCACAGGTCCACGACCACCGGCGTCCTGTCCACTTTGGACAGGCACCAGACCAGCATCAGCTCGGTCTCCGGGCGCGGGATGAACACGCCCGGACCGACGTCGAGGTCGATGCCGCCCAGGTGCGCCCACCCCGTCAGGTGCTGCAACGGGACGCGCTTCACCCGCTTGCGCACCAACTGGTGCAGCGCCTCCACCACCGGCGGGTCGACCAGCGGGATCAGCGGCAGCCTCGACCGGTCCACGCCCAGGACGTGGGCCGCGAGGAGTTCGGCGTCCGCGCGGGGGCTGTCGACGCCCGCCGCGGCCAGCATTCGTTCTGCTTCCAGCACGGCCAGCCGCAGCGGGTGTCGGGTCATGGGTGCAGAGCCTAGGACTAGAAGTTGATCATGTGGCCGGCCAGGCCGTGGATCGCTTCCTTGACCGCCTCGCCCAGCGTCGGGTGCGCGTGGACGTTGCGGGCGACCTCGTGCACGGTCAGGTCCCACTGCTGGGCCAGGGTCAGCTCCGGCAGCAGCTCCGTCACGTCCGGCCCGATCAGGTGACCGCCGAGCAGCTCGCCGTACTTGGCGTCGCTGATCAGCTTCACGAAGCCCGCCGAGTCGCCGATGCCGTGCGCCTTGCCGTTCGCGGTGAACGGGAACTTCGCCACCTGCACGTCGAAGCCCTTCTCGCGGGCCTGCGCCTCGGTGTAGCCGAAGCTCGCGATCTGCGGCTGGCAGTAGGTCGCGCGCGGGATCATCACGAAGTCCAGTTCCTGCGTCTCAACGCCGGCGATGGTCTCCGCGGCGATGATGCCCATGGACTCGGCCGCGTGCGCCAGCATCAGCTTCGCGGTCACGTCGCCGATGGCGTAGATGTGCGGCACGTTCGTCCTACCGCGACCGTCCACGGCGATCGCGCCGCGCTCGGTCAGCTGGACGCCGGTGTTCTCCAGGCCGTAGCCCTCGGTGCGCGGCTGGAACCCGATCGCCTGGAGGACCTTGTCGGCCTCCAGCACCTCGGTGGCGCCGTTCTTGGAGACGGTGACCTTCACCTTCGCGCCGGAGTCGTCGATGCCCTCCACGCGGGTGCCGACGCGGACGTCGATGCCCAGCCGCTTGTACCGCTTGGCCAGCTCCGTGGACACCTCCACGTCCTCCAGCGGCACGACCCGGTCGAGGAACTCCACGATCGTGACCTTGACACCGTAGTTGTGCAGCACGTACGCGAACTCGACGCCGATGGCGCCGGCACCCGCGATGATGATGCTCTCCGGCAGGTCCGACGACAGGATCTGCTCTTCGTAGGTCACCACGCGCTCGGACAGCTTGGTGCCCGGCAGCAGGCGGGTCTGCGCGCCGGCGGCGATGATCACGTGGTTGAACGTGACCGTCTCGTCACCCACCTTGATGGTGTTGGCGTCCACGAACGTGCCACGGCCGTTGTACTCCGTGATGCCGTTCTTCTTCATCAGGAAGTGCACGCCCTTGACGCGTCCGTCCGCGACCTTGCGGGAGCGGTCGAACGCGGCGCCGTAGTCGAACTTCACGGTGCCGTCGACCTGGATGCCGTAGGTCTTCTGCTCGTGCGTGAACAGGTGCGCCAGCTCGGCGTTGCGCAGCAGCGCCTTCGACGGGATGCAGCCCACGTTCAGGCAGACCCCGCCCCAGTAACGCTCCTCGATGACCGCGGTCTTCAACCCGAGCTGGGCCGCGCGGATCGCGGCGACGTACCCGCCTGGCCCAGCACCGAGGACCACGACGTCAAAGTGTGCGCTCATAGGCGACACATTAGGTGCCCAGTTGGTCCGACAAGAACTCGATGGTGCGACGCCACGCGTCCGCGCGGGCGGCGGCCGTGGCGCCCGGCGAGCCGCCCATCTCGAACACCACCCCGGGGCCGGGCAGCAGCACGTCGGTGGTCGGCCGGTGCGGCGGGGCCGCGATCAGGTGTCCTGCCTCGGGGTACACCACGTGCTCGTACGGGAACGGGTGGTCGTGCTCGGCCAGGCGGCGCTCGGCGACCGCGCTCAGCGCCACGCACGGCCAGCTCTGGTCGCGCCCGGATGAGAGGAGCAACACACCGCCGTTGATGCGCTCCACGGGGATCTCGGTGTCCTCCGGGATGCCGTCGGTGAGGTCGAAGGCGAGCTTCAGCGGGACCGGGTCGCCGTCCACGATCCGACGGCGCAACTCGTCCGGGACGGAGTAGGGCAGGTACGGCAGCGGGCGGCCCTCGTGGGTCCAGGACGCGGCCTCCAGGCCCAGCTTCTCCAGCAGCCTCGTCCCGGGGCCGATGCACTGGGTCACCACGCCGCTGCCCACGACGCTGACCACCGCCTTGACCCGCGGGTACGTCGCGCCGACGAGCAACGCCAGCTCACCACCGCGCGACCCGCCCACGACACCGATCCGACGGTCGCCCAGGTAGGTGATGGCGGTGCCGACGTACTCCAGCGGGATGTCGACCAGGTCCTCCGGCAGGCCGTCCACGCCGAAGTAGGCCAGGGCCAGGGCCGCGAAGCCGTGGCGGGCCAGCAGCGCCGCGTCGTCCTCGTGCATTCCGCCCTCGGAGCCGCCGAGGATGATCACGCCGGGGTGGACCTCGCCGTCGTCGGGCTCGTACAGCACGCCGACCAGGCCGTTCTCGGTGACCTCGGTGCGCCGCAGGCCCTGCGGGACGCGCAGCCGCTCCACCTCGACCTTGCCGACGCCGTCGACCTCGACCAGCGTGGGGCCGGGCTCGTCACCCGTCGGGGTCATGGACCAGAACAACCCCATCGGGTCCACGCCGTCGTAGCTGCCCTCGATCGGCGCGTGCCGGGTCAGGTCGACCACGCCGCGCTCGTCCGCCCGGAACACCGCCTCCGACGACCGGTCGCCGGTGGTCGCGCGCACGGTCGTCTCGGCGTCGGGCTCCAGGCCGACGACCTTGATGTCGAGCGTCGTGTCGAGGGGGGCGCTCTGCGGGGTCACCAGGATTTCCGCCATCGTGCGCCTCCCGTCGCGTCACCCGCCGGCGAGCCGTTCCGCCCGATCGGCCGCCGCGAGCGCGTCCAGCACCGCGTCCAGGTCGCCGTCGAGCACTTGATCCAGGTTATGCGCTTTGTACCCAACCCGGTGGTCGGAGATGCGGGATTCCGGGAAGTTGTAGGTCCGCACCCGTTCGGAGCGGTCCACCGTGCGGATCTGGGCGCGGCGGGAGTCCGAGGCCTCCTGCTGGGCCTTCTCCTCCGCCAGCGCCTGCAGGCGGGCCTGGAGGACCTGCATCGCGCGCGCCTTGTTCTGCAGCTGGCTGCGCTCGTTCTGGCAGGAGACGACGATGCCGGTGGGCAGGTGGGTGATCCGCACCGCCGAGTCGGTGGTGTTGACGCTCTGCCCACCCTTGCCGGACGAGCGGAACACGTCCACGCGCAGGTCGTTCTCGTCGATCTCGATCTCGACGTCCTCGGTCTCCGGGAACACCAGGACACCGGCCGCGCTGGTGTGGATGCGGCCCTGGCTCTCGGTGACCGGCACGCGCTGCACGCGGTGCACGCCGCCCTCGTACTTCAGCCGCGACCACACGCCGTCCGGCGAGTCGCCCCGCGACTTGATGGCGACCGTGACGTCCTTGAAGCCGCCCAGGTCGGAGTCGGTGCCGTCGAGCACCTCGGCCTTCCAGCCGTGGCGCTCGGCGTAGCGCAGGTACATGCGCAGCAGGTCGCCCGCGAACAGCGCGGACTCCTCGCCGCCCTCGCCGGACTTGATCTCCATGACCACGTCGGCGGAGTCGTGCGGGTCGCGCGGGAGCAGCAGTTCGGTGAGGCGTTCTTCGAGCTCGGGGACGCGCGCGGTCAGCTCGTCCACCTCGGCGGCGAACGCCGGGTCCTCGGCGGCGAGTTCCTTCGCCGCTTCCAGGTCGGACCTGACCTGCTCCAGCTCGCGGGCGGTGCGCACGATCGGAGTCAGCTCGGCGTAGCGCTTGCCGAGCTTGCGGGCGCCGGCCTGGTCGGCGTGCACCGAGGGGTCGGCGAGCTTCGCCTCCAGCTCGGCGTGCTCGGCGAGCAGGGCTTCCAGGGTCACGGAGCGTCCTTCGGCGGGGTGGGTGTGGAGACGACGACGGCCTCCGGGGTGCGGAGACGACGACGGCCTCCGGGGTGCGGAGACGACAACGGCGCCCACCCGGGGCTCGGGTGGACGCCGTTGCGGGTGCTACTTGGCGCGCTTGCCGTAGCGGGCCTCGAAGCGCGCGACCCGGCCACCGGTGTCGAGGATCTTCTGCTTGCCGGTGTAGAACGGGTGGCAGTTCGAGCAGACCTCGACGTGGATGGCACCGGAGGTCTTGGTGCTGCGCGTGGTGAACGTGTTCCCACAGCCGCAGGTGACCTCGGTCGTCACGTACTCGGGGTGGATGCCGGTCTTCAACGTCTTGTCCCTCTCTTCGGTGGCCGCCGGGTCCTCGCTGGTGTGCCGGGCGAGGTGAACCGGAGCCGGACTCGACCTGACAGTCTGCCAGATGCCGCCTGCGGACGTTGCAACGCGTTCCGACACCCGGATGTTCCCGTGTCCGACGTCACTACCGCTCGCCGACCCGGGTCGACCATTCGGCGCAGGAGGTAACCGCTGGACTACTCACGGCATCATCGGCCATGTTGCGAGCATCAAACTGTTCGCGTGCTGTGCGCAACCGGACGCCCCATGCGTGTGACCACTTGGATGGCCATGCCGTTCCTGTTCGTCAGCGCGGTGCTGGGCCTGACAGGCGTGGCGGGTCTTGTCGTGGGCGCGCCGCGCGACATGGGGCTGTCGGTGGCGCTGTTCGGCGCGGCGGCGGCGGTCGGCCTGGCGGGTGGCGGGATGGTCACGTGGCGTGCGCGGTGGCAGCGGGTTGGGCTGCGGTGGACCTACCCGGCCGGGGTGCTCGGGCTGGGGATCGTCCTGGACGGCGTGCGGGTGCCCGTGGTGGCGGTGGTCGCCGTGGGTGTGCCGGTGCTGTTGCTGCTGGTGGCGCAGTACGTGGTGGAGCGTCGCCGGGCCTCCGCAGACGCCGACGAGCGTTTCGCTTCCTCTGGTTACGGCTGCTGACCTGCGCGCTTCGCCCTCGGGGTTTGCGCTGACGCGCTCTCAAGCGGTCGCGCTGGCGCGCTCTCAAGATCAAGGGCGGCCTGGAGGCCGCCAATGGGGGAGAGGGAAGGGCGGTTCCCCACCGCATGGCCCAATGCCGCTAACTTAAGGATGATCTTCGCAGGTCAGCGCTGATTCAGATCAAGTTCAGATTGATCAACTTCCTGAGGGTGATGCCAGTCGGCGCGAGACTCGACCAGGGGCTTTGCGCCAGCGTCGCCCCATAAGTCCTAAGTGGACACTGCCACGGGCCCGCACAGGGCCCGGAGTACCCAAGAAGCGGGCTCTGACCAGCCGAAACCTTAAGTTAGCGGCATTGCCGCATGGCCTGGCGGAGCCAACCACGGATTCCCCGGGTGCCGCTAAAAACTCTTGCTCGTTCCTCGCAAAACTTTTTGGCGACACCCGGGGAATCCGTGGTAGCCCTTCGGGCAGGCCATACGGTGGGGAACCGAAGCCCCGCCGTGGCTGGGAGCAGCCCGCCGCGCGGAGCGCGGCCCAAAGCAGCCGCCGCGCGGCGAAAAGCGAGTGGTGTGCGGCTTGAAAGCGAACGGCCCGCCCCTCGGGTGAAGGGCGGGCCGTTCGCGGTCGGGTTCGGTCAGTCGTTGTCCGCGCCCGGTGTCGTCTTGGCGACCTGCATCAGGAACTCGATGTTCGTCCGGCTCTTGCGGAGCCGGTCGAGCAGGAGGTCGATGGCCTGCTGGCCGTCGAGGGCGTGCAGGACCCGGCGGAGCTTGTGCATGACCGCCATCTCGTCCGGCGACAGCAGCAGCTCCTCCTTGCGGGTGCCGGAGGCGTCGACGTCCACGGCCGGGAAGGTCCGCTTGTCGGCGATCTTCCGGTCCAGCTTCAGCTCGGCGTTGCCGGTGCCCTTGAACTCCTCGAAGATCACGCTGTCACCGGCCGAACCGGTCTCCACCAGCGCGGTCGCGATGACGGTCAGCGAGCCGCCGCCCTCGATGTTGCGGGCCGCGCCGAGGAAGCGCTTCGGCGGGTACAGCGCCGTCGAGTCGACACCACCGGACAGGATCCGGCCGCTCGCCGGGGCCGCCAGGTTGTAGGCGCGGCCCAGGCGGGTGATCGAGTCGAGCAGCACGACCACGTCGTGGCCCATCTCGACCAGGCGCTTGGCCCGCTCGATGGCCAGCTCCGAGATGGTCGTGTGGTCCGACGGCGGGCGGTCGAAGGTGGAGGCGATGACCTCGCCCTTCACCGACCGCTGCATGTCGGTGACCTCTTCCGGGCGCTCGTCCACGAGGACCACCATCAGGTGGCACTCGGGGTTGTTCTTGGTGATCGCGTTGGCGACCGCCTGGAGCACCGAGGTCTTGCCGGCCTTCGGCGGGGACACGATGAGCGCGCGCTGGCCCTTGCCGATCGGCATCACCAGGTCGATGACGCGGGTCGTCAGGACGTGCGGCTCGGTCTCCAGCCGCAGGCGCTCGTTCGGGTACAGCGGCGTGAGCTTGGTGAAGTCGGGTCGGTTGCGCGACTCCTCCGGGTCCAAGCCGTTGATCTTGTCCACGCGCACCAGCGGGTTGAACTTCTGCCGCTGCTGCTCGCCCTCGCGGGGCTGGCGGACCGCGCCGATGATCGCGTCACCGCGGCGCAGGCCGTACTTGCGCACCAGCGACAGCGACACGTAGACGTCGTTCGGCCCGGCCAGGTAGCCCGACGTGCGGACGAACGCGTAGTTCTCCAGCACGTCCAGGATGCCCGCGACGGGCAGCAGGACGTCGTCCTCGCGCACCTCGGTGTCGGTGCCGCCGCCGGCGCCGTCGCCGCGGCCACCGCGACGGCGGCGGTCGCGGAAGCGCCGGCCACGACGGCCGCCTTCCTCGTCGCCGTCGTCCTCGACCACGTTGTTGCCGCCGCCCTGGCGGTTGCGGTCGCGGTTGTCGCCCCGGTCGCGATCCCGGTCCCGGTCACGGCGGTTGCCGCGGTCGCCGCGCTCGCCGCGGTCACCGCGCTCGCCGCGGTCACCCCGGTCCTGGCGGTCGCCGCGGTCCTGGCGCTGCTCACGGGGCTGCTCGGCGCGGTCCGGGCGCTGGTCCTGCTGCGGGCGCTGGTCGGCCTGCGGACGCTCCTGGGTCTGCGCCGGGGCCTCGGCGGCGGGCGCGGCGGCAGGTGCCTGCTGCTGGGCGTCCGGGCTGCCGGCCGGGCGGTTCGCGGAGCGGCGGCGACGGTTGCCGCGGCGGCCGCCCTCCTCCTCGGCCGGGCGGTCGACGACGTCGAGCTGCGCTTGCGTCGGCCGGTCCACCGGCGCTTCGGCGGCGGGCTTCTCGGCGGCGGCCGGCTTCTCGGCGGCGGGCGCGGCCTTCGGGGCGGCCTTCTTCTCGGCCTTCGGCGGCGTCGCGGCACTGCCCCGACCGGAGGTGCCGCCCTGACGCTCCTTGATGGCCGCGATGAGGTCGCCCTTGCGGAGTCCGGCGGTCCCGGTGATGCCGAGCTGACCGGCGAGTTCGCGAAGCTCGGCGAGCACCATGCCGGAAAGGCCCGCCCGCTTGCGCGGCGGGGTGCTGCCGTTCGAAGGGGTGGTCAGAGCGTTCTCCTCGGCTCCGGAACTGGCAGCGGCGTTGGGAGCAGCAGGAGCTTCGCTGCTCAGCACATCAGTGTTGCTCACACATGTCCTTCCTGACCGGACCGCGCCTCCTACGCGGCCCAGCGGACCTGCCGTCCGACGGAATGCGGATCGACAGTAACGCCTGCGTACAGGCGGACCTCGACGGCGCGAAGCACATCGCGCACGAATGCGGAGTCCACCGGCACGAGACGTTCTCGGTCACACGGCGAGCGGGTGCCTTCCAGCGCCAACCCCGCCCGTACGGCACAGGGCCAAGTCACTGGAGGAATGCGATCCGGAGCGAGTGTCCGGGCACCACACCGGCGCCCGTGCGCGCGGTGACTGATGGCCCCGAGGGTAGACGGCGCTCCGGCCAGGTGCAACAACCGGGGCGCGGCGCGTCGCATCACTCAACCGAGTGGCGCAACGCGCGCTCCCCCGCCGTCCACGGGAACGTGGTGCGGCGTGAAACCCGTCACGTCCACCGCGTCGGGCAGTTTGCCGTCCTCCGGGAGGGCCAGCACGGTCGGCCCGGCGCCGGACACCGCGGCCGGCACCCCTGCCGCCCGCAGCGCCTTGACCAGCGCGAACGTGGCCGGCCAGGCCGGTTCGCGGTACGGCTCGTGCAGCCGGTCGTCCAGCGCGTCGAGCAGCAGCGAGGGGTCCGCGGTGAGGGCGTGGACGGCCAGCGCGGACCGCCCGGCGGCGAACGCGGCGTCCGCGTGCGGCACCGAGGCGGGCAGCAGACCGCGGGCCGTCTTGGTGGACGACTCGACCGCCGGCACCAGCACCACCGGCCGCAGCGCGGGGTGCGCTTCGAGACGCACCGCGCGGAACCGGTCACCCTGCGTCCACGCCACCGCGACGCCGCCGAACATCGCCGCCGCCGCGTTGTCCGCGTGGCCCTCGAACTCCGCGGCGAGTTGCAACGCGGTTGTGTCCAACTCGTGCCCGGCCAACGCGTATCCGGCCGCGATGCCCGCCACCACCGCCGCCGAGGACGAGCCCAGGCCGCGGGCGTGGGGGATGGCGTTCCGGCACCGCAGCACCAACCCCGGAACGTTCACCGACCGCAGTGAACAGGCCGCCCGGAAGGCCCGGACCACCAGGTGCGACTCGTCGGCGGGGACGCTGCCCGCGCCCTCGCCGGTCACCTCGATCACCAGACCGGACGGCACGACCTCGAACTCCACCTCGTCGTGGAGGCCGAGGGCCATGCCGAGCGCGTCGAACCCGGACCCGAGGTTCGCGGTGGACGCGGGGACCGTGACGCGGACGCCGGTCACGACAGTTCCAGCGCGGTGGCGACCGCGCCGGGGTCGACCGGGACGGGCTCCACCTCGGCCATGCCGAGCAGCGCCGTGTCCGGGTCCTTCAGACCGTGGCCGGTGACCGTGCAGACGACCACCGAGCCGCGCGGCAGGCGGCCGTCGGCGGCGGTGGCCAGCAGGCCCGCCACGCTGGTCGCCGACGCGGGCTCGACGAAGATGCCGTCCCGGGCGGCCAGCAGCCGGTAGGCCTCCAGGATCTTCTCGTCCGTCACGGCCTCGAACAGGCCGCCGGACTCCTCCTTGGCGGTCACCGCGCCGGTCCACGACGCCGGGCTGCCCACCCGGATGGCGGTGGCGATGGTCTCCGGGTTCGCGACCGGCTGCCCCAGCACCAGCGGGGCGGCGCCGGCGGCCTGGAAGCCGAACATGCGCGGGGTCGAGCCCACCACGCCGTCGGCCGCGTAGTCGGAGTAGCCGCGCCAGTACGCGGTGATGTTGCCGGCGTTGCCGACCGGCAGGCAGTGCACGTCCGGGGCGCGGCCCAGCACGTCGCAGATCTCCCAGGCGGCGGTCTTCTGGCCGATCAGCCGGACCGGGTTGACCGAGTTGACCAGGGTGATCGGGTACTCGATCGAGGTCTTGGAGGCCAGTTCGAGGCAGTCGTCGAAGTTGCCGTCGATCTGGAGGATGCGCGCGCCGTGCGCGACCGCCTGGGCGAGCTTGCCCAGCGCGATCTTGCCGCGCGGCACCAGGACGGCCGCGGTGAGCCCGGCCTTGGCGGCGTAGGCGGCGGCGCTGGCGGAGGTGTTGCCGGTCGACGCGCAGATCACGGCCTTGGTGCCGCTCGCGAGTGCGTACGTCATGGCCACGGTCATGCCGCGGTCCTTGAACGAGCCGGTCGGGTTCGCGCCCTCGACCTTGATGTGGACCTCGCAGCCGGTGACCTCCGAGAGGTACTCGGAGTGCACCAGCGGCGTGCCGCCTTCGTGGAGGGTGACGACCTTGGCGCCCTCCGGGAGCTGGATCCGGTCCGCGTAGGCGTGGATGATCCCCGGCCACCCGGGCCGAACGCCTGCATGGATCGTCATGTCTCTTCGCCTTCCACCCGCATCACGCTCACAACTTCCCTGACCACGGGCAGTCCGCCGATTTTGTCCACGGTCGACCGCAGTGCCGCGTCGGTCGCGGCGTGGGTCACGATCACCAGGCTGGCGTCGTCGACCCGCCCCTCCTGCCGCACCGCCGCGATGCTCACGTCGTGCTCCGCGAACACCGCCGCCACCTGCGACAACACACCTGGCCGGTCGGCCACGTCGAGGCTGATGTGGTACCTGGTGGGCGTCTGGCCCATCGGCCGCACGGGCAGCGCCGCGTACGCCGACTCGCGCGGGCCGCGCCCGCTGACCACGCGGTTGCGGGCCACCGCGACCAGGTCGCCGAGCACCGCGCTGGCCGTGGGCGCGCCGCCCGCGCCCTTGCCGTAGAACATCATCTCGCCCGCCGCGTCGGCCTCCACGAAGACCGCGTTGAACGCGCCGTTCACGCCGGCGAGCGGGTGGGTCCTGGGGATCATGGCCGGGTGCACGCGCACCGAGACGCTCTCGGACCCGTTCTCGGTCACCCGCTCGCAGATCGCCAGCAGCTTGACCGTCCGGCCCAGGCCCTTGGCGGCGGCGATGTCGGCCGCGCTGACCTGCGCGATGCCCTCGCGGTGCACGTCGGCGGCGGTGACCCGGGTGTGGAAGGCCAGGGACGCCAGGATCGCGGCCTTGGACGCGGCGTCGAAGCCGTCCACGTCCGCGGTCGGGTCGGCCTCCGCGTAGCCGAGGCGGGTGGCCTCCTCCAGGGTCTCGGCGTAGCTCGCCCCGGTGGAGTCCATGCCCGACAGGATGAAGTTCGTGGTGCCGTTGACGATCCCCATCACGCGCGTGATGCGGTCGCCGGCCAGCGACTCGCGCAGCGGCCGGATGAGCGGGATCGCGCCCGCCACGGCCGCCTCGAAGTACAGGTCCGCCCCGGTGGAGTCGGCGGCCTCGAACAGCTCGCCGGAGTGCTCCGCGAGCAGCGCCTTGTTCGCGGTGACCACGGACTTGCCCGACCGCAGCGCGTCGAGCAGCAGGGTCCGGGTCGGCTCGATGCCGCCGATGACCTCGACCACCACGTCCACGTCCGGCGAGGAGACCAGCGCCTGGGCGTCGGTGGTCAGCAGCTCGGCGGGCACCTCGCGGTGCTTGTTCGGCCGGCGCACCGCGATGCCCGCGAGTTCGACCGGCGCGCCGACCCGCGCGGTCAGGTCCGCCGCGTGGTCGGTCAGGAGCCGGACCACCTCGGTGCCGACCGTGCCGCAGCCCAGCAGCGCGACTTTGATCGGTTTCTGGCCAGGCACGTCATACCTCCAGGCGGAACAGGTCTTCCTCGGTCTCCCGGCGCAGCAGCAGCCGCGAGGCGCCGCCGGTCACCGCGACCAGCGCGGGCCGGGGCAGGCGGTTGTAGCCGCTGGCCATCGAGTAGCAGTAGGCCCCGGTCGCCGCGACCGCGATGAGGTCACCGGGCGCCAGGTCGTCGGGCAGCCAGCAGTCGCGCACCACGACGTCGCCGGACTCGCAGTGCTTGCCGACGACGCGGCACAGCACGGCCTTCGAGTCCGGCTCCGCCTTGCGCGACACCAGCTTGCAGTCGTAGACGGCGTCGTACAGGGCGGTGCGGATGTTGTCGCTCATGCCGCCGTCGACGCTGACGTACCGGCGGATCGCGCCGGCGTCGAGCTGGACGTCCTTGACGGTGCCGACCTCGTACACGGTGACCGTGCCGGGGCCGACGATCGCGCGGCCGGGTTCGACGGCGATCTTGGGCGCGGGCAGGTCCGCGTGCTCGCACTCCTTGGCCACGATGTTCTGCAGCTGGCGGGCCAGTTCGGCGGGCGGCGGCGGGTCGTCGTCCGGCGTGTAGGCGATGCCCAGTCCGCCGCCGAGGTCCACCGTGGACAACTGGTCGAGGACGCCGTCGCCGTGCTCGTCGCGCAGTTCCGCGAGCAGGCCGATCACCCGGCGGGCCGCGACCTCGAACCCGCTGGCGTCGAAGATCTGCGAGCCGATGTGGCTGTGCAGGCCGATGAGCTTGAGCCCTTCGGCCTTGAGCACCCGCCGCGCCGCCTCGGCCGCGTCGCCGGAGGACAGCGAGAAGCCGAACTTCTGGTCCTCGTGGGCGGTCGCGATGAACTCGTGGGTGTGCGCCTCGACGCCGACCGTCACCCGGATCATCACCGGCTGGACCACACCGCGCTCGCGGGCGATCTGGTCCAGGCGGGCGATCTCGTAGAACGAGTCCAGCACCACCGCGCCCACGCCCGCCTCGACGGCCGTGGTCAGCTCGGCGACGGACTTGTTGTTGCCGTGCAACGCGATCCGCTCGGCCGGGAAGTCCGCGCGCAGCGCGATGGCCAGCTCGCCGCCGCTGCACACGTCGATGCTCAGGCCCTCCTCGGCGACCCACCGGGCCACCGCGACGGACAGGAACGCCTTGGACGCGTAGTGCACCTGCGTCGGGTCGCCGAACGCCTCGGCGTGGTCGCGGCAGCGGGACCGGAAGTCCTGCTCGTCCATGACGAACAGCGGGGTGCCGTGCTCCTGCGCCAGGGCGCGCACGTCGACCCCGCCGAAGCGGACCGCGCCGTCCTCGCCGCGCTCGGCGTTGCGCGGCCACACGTGCGGGTGGAGCTGGTCCAGTTCCTCCGAAGTGGACGGCCGGTTGCCCGCGGTGTTGGAGGGGACGAGGACGTCCGCGTGCCGGGGACCGGCGGGGTGCGCCCTCATCACATCTGCTCCGGGGCGCCCACGCCCAGCAGGCCGAGGCCGTTGCGGAACACCTGGCGGGTCGCCGCGCACAGCGACAGCCGGGTCCGGTGCAGGTCGGTGGTCTCCTCGTCGCCGCGCGGCAGCACCCGGCAGTGCTCGTAGAACCGGTGGTAGGTGCCCGCCAACTCCTCCAGGTAGCGCGCGACCCGGTGCGGCTCGCGCAGCTCGCCGGCGGTGGCCACGACCCGGGGGAACTCGCCGATCGTGCGGATCAGGTCGCCCTCGCGGTCGTGCTGGAGCAGCTCGAACTGGTCACTCTGGGTGACACCGAGGTCGGCGGCGTTGCGCAGGAGCGAGGACAGCCGGGCGTGCGCGTACTGGACGTAGAAGACCGGGTTCTCGTTCGTCCGCTTGCGCAGGAGGTCGAGGTCGATGTCGAGGGTGGAGTCCACCGAGGACCGGGACATGGCGTACCGGGCCGCGTCCACGCCGACCGCGTCCACCAGGTCCTGCATGGTGATGACGGTGCCGGCGCGCTTGCTCATCCGGACCGGCTTGCCGTCGCTGACCAGGTTCACCATCTGGCCGATGAGGACCTCGACGGTCTTCGGGTCGTCGCCCAGCGCGGCGGCGGCGGCCTTGAGCCGGCCGATGTAGCCGTGGTGGTCCGCGCCCAGCATGTAGATGCACAGGTCGAAGCCGCGCGACCGCTTGTCCAGGAAGTAGGCGATGTCGCCCGCGATGTAGGCCGGTTCGCCGTCGCTCTTGATGACCACCCTGTCCTTGTCGTCGCCGTATTCGGTGGTCCGCAGCCACCACGCGCCGTTCTCGTGGTAGAGGCCGCCGGAGGTTTTGAGCTGCTCGATCGCCTTGGCGACCGCGCCAGACTCGTGCAGCGAGTTCTCGTGGAAGTACACGTCGAAGTCGGTGCCGAAGTCGTGCAGGTCGCGCTTGATCTCGTCGAACATCAGGTTGACGCCGACCCGCCGGAAGATCTCGTGCGAGTCCTCGGCGGTGAGCGCGGTCGGCTCCCGCTTGAGCACCTCGGCGGCGATGTCGGAGATGTAGCCGCCCGCGTACCCGTCCTCGGGGGC
Source organism: Saccharothrix sp. (assembly GCF_031180885.1). Taxonomy (GTDB): domain Bacteria; phylum Actinomycetota; class Actinomycetes; order Mycobacteriales; family Pseudonocardiaceae; genus Actinosynnema. The sequence goes on along the minus strand of NZ_JAPSLK010000083.1, from coordinate 2,489 downwards.
GGGCTCGCCCTTGGCGGCGGCGATCAGGGACCGCACGAACCGGTCGATCTGGGCGCCGGCGTCGTTGAAGTAGTACTCGCGGGTCACGTCGCCGCCGTTGGCCGCGAGGATGCGGCCCAGCGCGTCGCCGACCGCCGCCCACCGGGTGCCGCCCAGGTGGATCGGGCCGGTGGGGTTCGCGGACACGAACTCCAGGTTGATCTTGACACCGGTCAGCTGGTCACCCCGGCCGTACGCGTCGCCGGCGTCGAGGACCGTGCGCACGATGGCGCCCTGGGCGTCGGCGGCCAGGCGGAGGTTCAGGAAGCCGGGGCCGGCGACCTCCGCGGACGCGATGGCGTCCGTCCCGACGAGCGCTTCGGCGAGCCATCCGGCCAGGTCACGGGACTGCACCCCGGCCTTCTTGCCGATCACCAGGGCCAGGTTGGTGGCGTAGTCGCCGTGCTCGGGGTTGCGGGGTCGCTCGATGGTCACCGCGGCGGGGAGGACGGCGGGGTCGAGGCCGCGGGTGGACAGCACGTCCACGGCCGTCGCACGGACCAGATCAGCGAGCGCAGCGGGAGTCACCCGTCAAGTCTAGGGAAACGTTCGCGCAGGTCTCGACCGGGTTACGCGTCCCGAGGAGTGGGAGTGACGCACCTCGCGCAAGTGTTGGTGAACACCCGTGGTGACCGGCAGTTGACGGTGATCCGACACGGTGTCCCTACACTGACCCGCGGCATGGGCGTATGACGACGGACCTGAGGCGGACATGACCAGCGGCAAGAAGACTAAGGCCGCGCGCTCCAGCGTGGCGGCGGCGCGGTCCTCGGTGGTGGCGAAGAAGCCTAAGCCGTGGGGCACCATCATCGCGGTGATCGCCGTGCTGGCGCTGGCGGGCACCGTGTTCGGGTATGCCTACGCGCAGATCTCCGAGAAGAACCGGCAGGAAGCCGCGCTGGCCAAGTGGCAGCCCTCGGAGGAGAACAAGGACCCGTCCGACCAGATCCAGGGCGTGGTGAAGAAGGAGTACCCGGCCGGCAAGCACGTGCAGCCGACGCAGCGCGTCGCCTACGACCAGTCACCGCCCTTCGGCGGCCCGCACGACGGCGCGTGGGCGAACTGCACCGGTGTCGTCTACGCCAAGCCGGTGCGCACGGAGAACATGGTCCACTCGCTGGAGCACGGTGCGGTCTGGATCGCCTACAACCCGGACCAGATCACCGGTGAGGCGCTGGACAAGTTGAAGGCGAAGGCCGACGGGCAGCAGTACACGATGCTGTCGCCGTACCCGGGCCTGGACAAGCCGGTGTCGCTGCAGTCGTGGGGCCACCAGCTGAAGGTCGAGAGCGTCGACGACGAGCGCATCGACCAGTTCATCAAGTCCCTGCGCCGCAACCAGTACACCTACCCGGAGATCGGCGCCACGTGCGACTCGCCGACCTTCGACATCGACAACCCGCCGCCGTTCGTGGCGGAGAAGCCGGGCGCCGACGCGGTCCCGATGGATGGCGGCACCACCGACCCGACCGAGAACCCCTCGGCGGCGCCTACTCCCACGACCCAGCCGAGTAGCTGACGTTGACCACTTCGAGTTCTTCGGAACACCGTCCCAGCACCGCCACCCGCGCTCTGGTAGCCGCGGTGGCGGTGCTGGCGGTGCTTCTGCTGGGGGCCGCCGTGGGCCTGCTCATCCGGTTGCCGGGGTCGGACAACGCGTCCGTGCCGGCGAAGGACTCGGTGGACGTCGGGTTCTCGCAGGACATGGCCGTGCACCACGTGCAGGGCATCAGCATGGCCAACACGGCCCGGGACAAGACGACCAACCAGGCGATCCGCCAGCTGGCCTTCGACATCGAGTCGACGCAGTTGGAGCAGGTGGGGCGGATGAAGGGCTGGTTGACGCTGTGGGGGATGCCGGAGCAGTCCCCGGACGGCACCCACATGAAGTGGATGGCCACGGCCACCCATCACTCGGCGGGGACGACCAGTGCGGCCGGGAGTCGCGGGTTGATGCCCGGTATGGCCAGTTCGGAGGAATTGGCTCGGCTGCGGTCGTTGTCGGGGACCGAGTTCGACGTTTATTTCTTGCAGTTGATGCTTCGGCACCACCAGGGTGGGGCGCCGATGGCCGAGTACGCGGCTACGCATGCCGGGCAGAATGTCGTGCGGACGCTCGCGGACAACATGCTGAAGTCGCAGTCCAGCGAGAGCGAGTACATGAAACAGCTTCTGACTGAACGTGGGGCCGCTCCCCTTCAGTAGGCTCGCTTCGCTTCGCTGTTCAAGCGGTCGCTTCGCTCTCAAGCTCGAACGCGCTGTCGCGCTCTTAAGATCAAAAGCGGGCCTGGAGAACCACCAATGGGGGAGGAAGGGCGTCGGTTCGTGAGTTCCTTGGCCGCTTTTGGGGTCGGGCGAGTCTGGTCCACTGTGGACGTTTCGGGGTCTTTTCTGGGGCGGCGGAACTTCACTCGGTATGACGTGGAGGACGCGGTTGGTGAGCCCGTGGC
>NZ_JAPSLK010000122.1 GCF_031180885.1 Saccharothrix sp. | reverse complement strand
TAATCAGCGGGTTCGGGGTTCGAGTCCCTGGCGGCGCACTTCATGGGAGCCGGGTTCGCTAAATGCGGACCCGGCTTTCTCGTTTTGTCGGTTTTCCTTTTTCGTGGTTCGGGTCACATTCTTTTCCGCCTCGGTCAGCCGAAGGCCAGGGCTATGCGGCGGCCGGACAGGAGGCGGGTTCGGCGGACTTCCTCGTCCACCTCGATGGTCGGGTTGCGGTCCAGGCGGTGGAAGGACTTGGCGAGGAGCCAGTGGGCGGCTTCGGGGCCGATCTGGTGGAGGGTGCCCTGGTCGGCCAGGCGGGCGCGGGCGGTGGTGACGTTGCGGGTGACGAAGGCTTTGCGGACCACGCCGCCGGCCAGTTCGTCGATGAGGAAGACCATGGCGTGTTCGTCGGTGAAGCGGTACGTGCAGAGCAGGGCCAGGTAGCCGGCGTCCAGCGAGCGGTCGCAGATCCAGGAACCGGCGGCGGACAGGGGTGGGCCGGCGGCGGGGACGGCGTTGGCGGCCCATTCGCGGGGTCGGCCGGTGAGCATCGCGGCCAGGAGGCGGAGCAGGCGGTCGTTGCGGCGGGTCGGGCGGGTGGTGGCGTGGTGGATGACGCCGGCCCAGAACTCCTCGTCGGCGGTGATGTCGGACACGGCGGTGCTGACCGTCAACTCGGCGTCGAGCGGGTCGTCGAGTTGGGGCAGGGCGCGGCAGCGGTCCATGAAGCGGCGTTGGGCCGGGGTCAGCGGTGTCCCCTGTGGACGATGGACGACCACGATGGGCCGCCGGGTGCGTGTCTTCCGGCTCACCGCGCGAGGCTGGCACGTCCCCGGCCGCACCGGGCGCAGCGACACCGCGCGGCGGGAGGAGAATCACCGATCGTGGACACCCTGCGCGACGCGATCCTCCGGGCGGCGACCAACCGGCGTGCCCCGCTGCCGCGCACCGGCGGGCTGGCGGCGGCCGATGTGGACGGTGCGGCGCGGGACGTTTTGGACCGGGTGCTCGGTGGGCTGTGGGAGCACGGGTGGCTGCCGGTCGACGTGGTCGAGGTCGTGCGGCGGGGTGCGGACCCGCGGGCCGAGTCGGTGGTGGTGGACGCGATCGCGCGGACGTTGGCGGGGTACCGGTCGTTGCACCCGGAGTGGGTGGAGCAGGCGGCGACGGTCGGTGCGGTCGTGTGGTGGGAGTCGTCGGAGCCTTACCTGTCGCAGTGGGCGGCTCGGCACATCGAGGTGTTGGACGAGGCCGTGGCGGTGGTGGTGGCGGCATTGTCGGCGTTGGTTTCGCTGCCGGTGCTGCCGCAGATCGTGCCGCCACCGGGGACGCTCTTGGCCGATGTGACGCACCACCACGTGGACCCCAAGGTGCTCAAGCGGGTGCGGGGGTTGCTGGCGAAGGCCGAGTCGACGGCGTACCCGGAGGAGGCGGAGGCGCTGTCGGCCAAGGCGCAGGAGTTGGTGACGCGGCACGCGCTGGAACGGATGCCGACCGAGGCGGCGACCACCGCGTCCCGGCGGGTGTGGCTGGACAAGCGGTACTTCGACGGCAAGGCGCAGATCGTGCACGTGGTGGCGGAGGCGAACCGGTGCCGGGCTGTGGTGTACGACCTGGGTTTCGTGGCGTTGGTCGGCGAGGAACTGGATCTGGAGATCGTCGAGTTGCTGTCGGCCTCCCTGTTGGTGCAGGCAACCCGCGCGATGGTGGCCGCGGGCGAGGGCGCGCGCAAGGGCGACGAGGCCCGGTCGTTGGCGTACCGGAAGTCGTTCCTGCTGTCGTACGCGCACCGGGTGGGTGAGCGGTTGAAGGCGGCGAACGAACCTCCGGCAGATGACGACCGGCTGTTGCCCGTGCTGGCGGAGCGGAAGCGGGCGGTCGATCAGCTTTTCACGACCCTGTTCGCTCGCACGGTCGCCAAGTCCACCCCGATCAGGAGTGAGGCTGGGTGGAATGCCGGGCGTGCGGCGGCGAACCGGGCAGACCTCGACGTGCGCCGTCCCTGAGCCGCGCCGGGTCTGACGGTTGTCCCCCGGAGGTGCGCTGGGCCGATGTGGGTCGGCCCAGCGCGCGGGTACCCGAGGGTTGTCAGGCGTGGGTTTTGGTGCGGTTGGAGAGGACGGTTACGCCGGCACCGGCCAGGCCTACCTGGAGGGCCAGTTCGATCCAGTCGATGCCGCTGGTGTGGTCCACGCCGATGATCGACGCCGCGAAGGTGCCCAGCAGGGCCGCCGCGATGCCGACCAGCATCGTCATCAGCAGGGAGATGCGTTGCCTGCCCGGAACGACCAGGCGGCCCAGGCCGCCGATCGCGATGCCGATGAACAAGGCCGAGATGATGCCGGTGATCTCCACGTGGGGTCCCCTCCTCGATGGTGCGCCGTCACCTCGAGCATCACTCGACACCTCCCCCGGGCGAATCGGGTTCAGCCCTGAGAACGCCCTGAGTCCGACCCTGAACTCCCAGGACGTCGGCCGCCTCCGGGGACAGGAGCCGGCCGGGGATGTCGGGGTCGCAACCCACCTTGGCCAGGCGGGCTCGGATGGAGGTGGCAGAACGTTGGTGGTCGCGGGCGAGGGTGCGGATCAGGTCGGTGGTCGGGGTGAGTGGTGAGGCGGAGAGCCAGGTGGCGCGGAGGTGGGCGTCGAGGTCGTCGGTCCAGGGGTGGTTGGCGTTGGCGGGGCGGGAGCGGGGAGAGCGCGGTGGCGGGGCGCCCAGCTTGCCCAGGGCTTCCAGGACTTGGGCCAACAGGCGGCCGACCGTCGCACTGGCGTCCGCGGGCAGTCTGAGGGTGCCCTCGGCCACCGTCGCTCCGGACGTGTCGATCCCGGTCAGCTCCATGGACAGGTCCGGGTCGGCCGCCGCGCGAAGGAGGTAGGTGGTGGTGCCGATGCGGGTCTGGGTTTCGTACGTGGTCGTCGTCATGCTGATCAAGCTACGACGGGGGTACGACAGTCCACGCGGGTCAGCAGAGTGGGCAGTCGTCGGAAGAACAGAAGTCGCTGGTCAAGAAGGGTTTTAGGTGGTTGGCGATGGCGCGGGCGAGGGTGGGGGGGACGGCGTTGCCGATCTGGCGGGCGACCTCGATCTTCGTGCCGCACCACTCGAAGTCGTCGGGGAAGGACTGCAGGCGCGCGGCTTCCAGGTGGGTGATCGGGCGGTCGTGTTCGGGGTGCAGGTAGCGGCCCTTCTCGGGCTTGTAGAACTCCGTGCGGATGGTGAGGGACGGTTCGTCCCAGCGCATCCGGCCCATGACGTCCGTGGTCCCCGTCTTCTTCTCGCGCCAGCAGCGGGGCAGGAGGTGTTCGGGGAGGTCGAAGCGGCCGCCGCCGGGTGGGATGTTGCGGTAGCGCTCCAGTGACAGGGCGGTCGGGTTGCGGCCGATGTGCAGGT
>NZ_JAPSLK010000018.1 GCF_031180885.1 Saccharothrix sp. | reverse complement strand
GTGATCTGGTTGGCGATGCCCTCTTCGACCTGCGACCCCAGCACGATGATCCGCTCGCGGAGCAGGCGCTCGTAGACCGAGTCGTTGAGGTTCATCCCCGTGGCCGACCGCATCTCGGGCGTCGGGAAGAAGTGCTGCGTCACGTCTGCCTGCCTAACTTTTTGCCGAAAAGAGTCTCGTGACAACGACCTTAACGAAGGCGGGCGGCGTCGCCTTCCCGACACCGCCCGCGTTCGCTCAGGGCTTCACTCCAGGGTGATTTCTCGCTCTGCCCGATCAGGCGTTCGGCGCAACCGCGGATTCCTCAGTGGACTCCGCCTTCGGCTCGGCCGCCTTGGGCTCGCCGAAAAGCTCGTCCAGGTCCAGGGCGTTGCCGGAGCTGTCGGTCACGGTGGCCTGGCGCACCACCGAGGCCAGCGCCTTGCCGCGGCGCACGTCGGCGAAGATCGCGCCGAGCTGGCCGGACTGCTGGGCCCGCTTGACGTACTCCTCCGGGCTGATGCCGAAGCGCTGCGACTGGTAGACGATCCGCTCGGTCAGCTCGGCGTCGGACACGCCCAGCTCCTCGGCGTCGGCGATGGCGTCGAGCACCAGCTGCGTCTTGACCGCCTGCTCGGCGGCGGTGCGCACCTCGGCGTCGAACTCCTCCTTGGTCTGCCCCTGCTCGGACAGCCACTCGGCGAAGCGCGCCTCGTCGTGGTCGAACGCGTGGACGGCGTCGTGCTCGCGGGCCTCGACCTCGCCCTGCACGACGGCCTCGGGCAGCGGGACCTCGACGGCCGCGAGCAGGGCCTCCAGGACCTTGTCGCGGGCCTGGACGCCCTGCTGCATCTTCTTCACCCGGCCCAGGCGGACCCGCAGGTCCTCCTTCAGCTCGTCCAGGGTGTCGAACTCGCTGGCCAGCTGGGCGAACTCGTCGTCCAGCTCGGGCAGCTGGCGCTCCTTGACGGAGTTCAGCACGACGGTGACCTCGGCCTCACGGCCCGAGTGCTCGCCGGCCACCAGCGTGGTGGTGAAGGTCTTGGACTCGCCCTCGGAGGCGCCGATCAGGGCGTCGTCGATGCCCTCGACGAGCTGGCCGGAGCCGATCTCGTAGGACAGGCCGGTGGTCTTGGCCTCCTCGACCTCCTCGCCGTCCACGGTCGCGGCCAGGTCGACGGACACGAAGTCGCCGAGCTGGGCCGGGCGCTGGACGCCGGCGAGGGTGCCGAAGCGGGCGCGCAGCTCGTCGAGCTGGGTCGCCACGTCCTCGTCGGTGACCTCCTGCTCGTCCACGGTCACCGACAGCTCGCCGAACGCGGGCACGGTGATCTCGGGCCGGACGTCGACCTCGGCGGTGAACGCCAGCGACTCGCCGTCCTCGATCTTCGTCACCTCGAAGTCGGGGCGGCCCAGCGTGCGCAGCTCGCCGGAGCTGACGGCCTCCAGGTACTTCGCGGGGATGGCCTCCTGCACGACCTCGTCCAGGACGGGCGCGCGGCCGATGCGGCTCTCCAGCACGCGGGCGGGGGCCTTGCCGGGGCGGAAGCCGGGGATGCGGACCTGCTTGGCCAGCTTGCGGTAGGCGCGGTCGAAGTCCGACTTGAGCTCGTCGAACGGCACCTCGACGTTGATCCGGACCCGCGTCGGGCTCAGGTGCTCGACGGTGCTCTTCAACGTGGTCTCCTCGTAACGGGCAGGACGTGCGGAACACCCCGGGAACGCCCTCGGGGCGCCGGAGTGGAGACCCGAGTCTATGCGGTGCGCCGGGGCACGGGTCCCCGGACCCCGGATGTCGTCGCTCGACGCGCGCGCACACGCGCGAGGCGGGCCGGCGGCGGTGGGGCGTGGTGGTGGTGGGGCGCGCCGGTGGGGCGTGGTGGTAGCGGTGGCGGCGCGGCGGCCGGTGGCGGCGTTCGGCACAGCACGGTGTCCTGCGCGGTGACCGTTCACCACCCGGCTCCCACCCGTTCACGGTCACGCACGGTGTCCATCCCCAGACTGTCCGTCCTGCGCTTTTCCAACCGCTCCCCCGACCCCTCGGCGGACGGACCAGCCCGTTCTGGCGTTCAGCTCAATACGATTTGCGGGACGGTTACCCGCTTTCCCATTTCCGGACACTCGGAATGCATTCGGCGACCCCCGGCGGCGGGTATGCACCCGAGGCGCATTGTCGATCTTGCCCCCCGCGTGCGCTCTCCGCAACCGTGCGGAGAAGTCGCGGCGGGCGGAACCGCATCGAGCGGGGCCGGGAGTGCCCCGGTCCGGCCGCACCCATTCCCACGAACGGACCAGCCCCCGTCTTCCGTATTAGGCCGTTCGAGTGATGGTGATCGTTGTTGACGGAGCGATACGCCTCATCACCCAGCGAAGTCGGCAGACCATGGTGTAACACGGATGCCGTAACGCCGACTAACAGTCGGCAACGACCACGGGGAGGGGGTTCGCCACAAGGGGTGAATTGAGGCCGTTCGGAGTAGCGCTCGACAGAAAAGTTTCACTTGTCGAGATGACTCCACTCGCCGTAGTCCATTAGTGTGGGTTTCAGGTAGCGTGACGCCCGGACCCGCATGTCGCTGGACCACGAAATAATTCACGTTGCCGGACGTTCTGGGGGGCCAGCAGCGGACGCCACCGGCAACCGGGACCGAGGAACGAGCGAGACAATGTCATCGAGCTTCTTAACCACCTACCAGACAAGGTGCCGATGACCCGATGAGAGCCATTCCGCCGCTGCCGAACAGTAACCCAGGACGTGGTCCGGGCGCCGGCTGTGCACACCATCGCGTCGGCTTCCGACAGGTTCTGGTGACCACACGAGTCCATCGGGTGCACCCCCTCACGGCAGAGCGGCGATGTTGATCGTCGAGTAGTGGGTCAACTGCCGCCATGCACCGAAACCCGCGGTCGGGTCGTCCCTCCGCCCACCCGCGGCTCACTTTCACGCACCGTTGGGGAGCTCCATGGAGACGCGTCAGCTTTTGGCGTTCACAACTGTGGTTCAAACGGGCAGCTTCACCAAGGCAGCCGCCACACTGAATTGCTCGCAACCCACCATCACCACGCGGATCAAGGCCCTCGAAGAGACCCTTGGGGTGCCCCTGTTCCGCAGACTCCCGCGCGGCATACAGATGACCTCCGCGGGCGTCGAGCTGCTGCCTTTCGCGCGCAACATCATCACGTTGACGGACAAGGCGCGGAAAGCGATCACGATGAACGGCGAGCCGCACGGCAAGCTCGTCATCGGCAGCGCACAGAGTCTGACCGACTACCGGCTGTTACCTCTGATCGAGTACATGTGCTGGAGGTACCCGAGCGTCCAGATCTCCCTGCACTCCCGGAACACCGCCACGAACCTGGCGTCGGTCCGCGAGGGGAGGCTGGACTGCGCGTTCTTCATCGGCCCGGTCGAGTCCCGCGAGGGTCTGGAGACGACCGTGCTGTGCCCGGAGCCGCTCGTCATGGTCGCGGGTCCGACCCACGCCCTGACCAGGCGGTCGGTGATCACCGAGGACGAGCTGCGCGGCAGCACGCTCATCCGGGCGGAGAACGGCGCGAGCTACTACGAGCAGTTCGAGCAGGCGCTGGGGTTGCAGGACGCGGAGTCCCGCTCACCGGTGCTGGCTCTGGATTCGATCGACGCCGCGAAGCGCGCGGTGGCCTCGGGACTGGGGATCTCGTTGATGCCCGAGGTGACCGTGGCGGCCGAACTGGCGGACGGGCGGCTGCGCCGCCTGCCGTGGGTGCCCCCGTTCCGGGTGTACACGCAGTTCGCGTGGCGGCAGGACAACTCCACCAACCCGTCCGTGACGGCACTGGTGTCCGCGGCGGCGCAGGTGGTGAGTGAACAGGTGGCCACCCCCGCCTGACCGCACGACCACTGGGGAACCGGCCGTTCTTGAGCGCCCAGGCGCGGGTGTGCTCAAGAACGGCACTGGCGTGGAAAAGCCCTGACCAACCACGGTGGGCCGGCCAGGGCAACCGTCGGGGCGACAGGATTTGAACCTGCGACCCCCCGCTCCCAAAGCGGGTGCGCTACCAAACTGCGCCACGCCCCGGTCACCGACACCCTATCGCGACAGGCTAAGCTGATCCCGCGCCCACCCCCGTGGACGCGATGCGGGTGTAGCTCAATGGTAGAGCCCCAGCCTTCCAAGCTGGTCATGCGGGTTCGATTCCCGTCACCCGCTCTCTTGCTCCCTCGCAGGTCAACAGCGGTGCCACCCGTCTCGGGGTAGCACCGCTGCCGTGTCTCTAGGACCCGTCGTGCGATTGGCGTGCGATTAGGACCGCTTCCGCTTCCTGGCCGCCTTGACCCGCTTGCTGAGCTTCCCAGCGATCTCCCGGTCACGCTCGCTGGTCGCGTGCTGGTAGATCAGCGCGGCCCTCATGCTGCCGTGCCCCATGCGGTGCATCAGCTCCCGCGTGCTGGCCCCGGCCGCAGCGGCGAGGTTGTTCCCCGTGTGCCGCAGGTCGTGGAAGTGGAAGCCCTTCGGGAGCCCGACCTTGCCCACGGTCTTGATCCACTTCACACTTCGGTGCCAGTTGCCCCGCTTGAGCGCCGCGCCCTTCTCGCCGGTGAAGATCAGCTCCTCGGGTCCAGACTTGACGAACGCCATCAGGTGACGCCGGAAGTCGTCCACGAGGATGTCCGGGAGCGCCACCGTCCGGAAGCCGGCCGCAGACTTCGGCGGCCCTTCCACGAGTTGCCCGGAGGTGAGCTGAGCCAGCCGCCTTGGCACTCGCACCGTCGGACCGTCGAGGTCGACGTCACACCGCCGCAGCGCGATCAGCTCACCCCACCGCAGACCCGTGAAGGCCGCCGCGAGAATCAACACCCGGAACCGAGGCGGGACCGCGTCGGAGAGCGTGAACACCTGCTCGATGGACGCCACGGGACGCTCAGGAGCCTTCTCCTGATCCGCGCCCTTGATGCGGCACGGGTTGCGCTTGATGCGGTGGTCGTCCAGGGCGGTGTTCATGATCGCCCGCAGCAGCCGGTACGCCTTGGCGGTCGTGGTCTCCGATCGGCCGTTGTCGAGGAGGTTGGAGCGCCAGGTGCGTACGGCCGCCGGCGAGATGTCGGTCAAGAGCCTCGACCCGAGGAACGGCGCGACGTGGAGCCGGAACAGCCGCGCGTACTCCTCCCGAGTCCGAACCCCGAGATCCCGTTCCTTGATCCACCGCTCGCCGTACTCCTTGAGCGCAATCTTGCCGAGCAACGGGTCAACCCACTCCCCGCGCAGGAGATCCGCTTCCACGGTGGACAGCCAAGCGGTGGCGTCAGCCTTGGTCGGGAAGGTCTCCGGAGCGTTCCGCCGCTGCCCATCCGGCCCGAGGTAGCTCGCCTGGAACCGCTTGGACGGCAACTTGCGGACGTGCCCGAACTGCCTGTGGTTCTTCTTGTTGGCCATCAGGCAGCACCCCGCACAGCCTCGACGCGGCCCGCGTCGATGAACGCGTCCACGTCTTCGCGCTTCAGCCGAACGTGTCGCCCAAGGTGGTGGAACGCGATCCTCCGCTCAGCGATGAGCCGCCGGACGAACCGCACGGTCGTGTTCATGTACTGCGCCGCCTCCGGCACAGTGAAGTGCTCAGTCATGCCCTGTCCCCCTGTTTACGCAGCTTGCGGAGTTGCCGAATGGTTGGGAGGACTGGCCGAGGCGAGCAGCGCCGCCGTGTATTCGGCCTTCCATCGACGCCTCTCCGCGACCGCCCGCAACAGCAGGTGTGGCCTTGGGGGCACGTTCGGGTCACCGGGCTGCACGTTGTTCCAGACGACCCGTTTGGGCTGGTCGTCGCCGGTGATCCCCACGTCGGCAAGCAGTTGCCGAACGAATTCCTTGCGGTCGTGCTTGTGGTCCGCCAGCGACTTCCCGGACCACTTCCGCGACACCAACACCCGACGCCCAGCGACCCCGAGCGTGGACCGCTTGTGCGCCTTCCCCTTGCACTTCCCAGGCTCCATCGAGACGCGAGCCCCACGCGGCTGAACGCCATAGAGCAGCCACACCGCGCACTGCGGCGAGCAGGGCGTGACAGCCAGCTCCGCACACAGCCTCTCGGCGTGCTCCTCCTGCCGGGCCGTCTGAGCGTCGAAGCACTCGCCAATCGACTTGGTGAGGTACTTGGTCAAGTACCCGATGTGCCGGCCAGCCTCTTCGGTCCCGCCGAGGATGCCCTTGGAGTGCACCTGCACCCCGAACCGGGCAACGTGCGCGGGAGCGTCCACCTGATCCAACGCCTGCTCCCAGGTAGGCAACGCCTCCCGCGTGGCCGGGTCCACGAACCCCTTGACCCGCGCATCCCACACCGGCAGCCGGTCCCCGCCGTACTTCATCTCGTCATGACTGGGCCACCACACCTGGTGGTACGTGGCCTCCGCGACCGCCCCCAGCTCCGCCCGCGAGATGGACCCTCGGATAGCCGCGTGCCAGTGCGGCGCCAGCCGACGCTGGGGCTCGACGGTGGAGAAGTACTGCACGTCCCACCCGACACACCGCCGCAGGTTCTGCACGAACCGGTCCAGCAGCGCGGCGAAGTGCACCGCGTCCCGAGCCGCCCGCCGGTAGTCGTAGGTCGTCGGGTCAACCGGCGTGCCATCGCTGCGCACCTTGCCGTAGCTGTCCAGCGTCAGCGTCAGGAAGGTCGAGGGCTGGTACTTGCCCCCGAACACCCGCCCGACCGTGCGCTTCTGCACCGGCCGCCGAGGCAGGTTCGGCGCATCCTGCCGCCGCCGGGTAGACCGCTTCCGAACAGGCCGAGGCCGAGCATCCAGCGCCGGAAGCTTCCCGCGGACTCCCATCAACCGCAGCTCAGCATCAACCCCGGCAACCTCCTCCCGAACCTCCTCCGCCCCAACTTCGTCGTCCTCCTCGACGGCCTGGCGGTACGCCTGGACCAAGTCGGCCCGGTAAGCCGCCAACGCCCGCTGATCCTCGCTAGGAGCTTGGGGTGTGAAGTCGGGCTCCTCGGTGAGGTGCCACCCCTCCCGACACTGCGCCATCCGCAGCCGCCGGTTCTTCTCCGCGCACGTCGGGCACACACTGGCCACCGTCGAACCGCAAGCAACCGGCACGATGTCCACCCGCCCGGTGTCCAGGTCAACCCTCTCCTTGGCCAGCGGCCGGACGCACACGCCGTGCTCCTCAGCCACGGCCCGAGCCACGTCCAGCGCGGCCGGCTGCTTCATGCGGTCCGCACGAGTCAGGTACTCACTCATGCCGCCGCCTCCCCCGCGCCGTCCGGCCGAGTCGGGAAGTCATGGACCGTGGCCGGGGCGAGGAACACACCCAGCTCGACCAGGTCCGCGTCCGTGACGTGGAAGGCCCGAGCCCGATCCGGCTCCCGCTGCCCGTCCACCTTCACCCACGCCACACCAGGCGTGTTCTCGCTGATCTCGTGCGCCGCCGCCCCACGCTGCCGAACACCGTCGCCAAGAACCATGTCCACCTGCTGTGGCTCATCCAGCCTCAGCGCCACCCGCGTCGTGAACAGGTGCCGGAAGCCCACGACCTCCTTGCGCGGGTCCTGGACCAGCCCCACGACGGCATAGCCGGGTGCGCGGCCCTGTGAGGTGATCGTCTGGATAGCCCGCGCCGCGCGTTCCCGGAGCTGCTTGTCCGGCTGGTAGGCGATCAGGTCCGCCAGCTCGTCCACCACCAGCACCGTGAACGGCTCACCGGTCGAACGCGCCCACAACCGGCGAATGCCCCGGTACCGGGTAGCCCGCTCCTTGACCTCAGCAGCGATCTCCTCCAGCAGCGCGACGGCGTCCGGGCCGTTGTCGTAGACGACCCGGTCGAAGGCGTCCGGGCACTGGCCCAGTTCCATCCCGCCCTTGGGATCGATGCCCACCAGCCGCACCAGGCCCGCCCGGACCGCCGGCGCGAGCTGCCACACCAGCGACCACAACACCGAGCCCTTACCCGCACCGGGCACACCGACCACAAGTACCTGCGAGCCCAGCAGCCGCAGCCGCCACGGCTTGCCGTTCTCCGTCCGCCCGACCGTCACTCGCCGCAGGTCCACCTCAGCCGACTCGGACAGCACGGGCACCGGCAAGGGCCGCAGCAGCGGGTCACGGTGCACGAAGTCCAGCTCAACGACTCTCGGACGCAGCACCCGCACCCGACACGACCGAGCCCCGAACGAGTGCGCCAACCCGTCCCGCCGCAGCTCCCACGCTTCCGGCGACTGGGCCGGGATCATCCGCACCCGAACCCGGTCCCGCCAACCTTCCGACCGCACGCGCCGCAACATGGGGCGGTGCTCACGGCCCCGGCTGTCCTTGGTCAGCTCAGCCAGCCGCACCACGGTCCGCCACCGAGGCACGTACACGGTCGCCCGCCGCCACTCGGTAATCAGCCGGTACCAGCAGTGCCGCAGGAACGACTCCCGCGCCAGCCCGTACCAAACCGTCAACGCGCAGACCAGCGACAACACCGCCAATACCAGCGGCGATAGCCCGAACCGCAACCAGCACCATGCCGCCAACGCCGGCACCAACGTCACCACCGGATATCGGACGACAAGCAGCGCCAGGCGCACGACCAACACCACGGCCAGCCACACCAGCGCCAGCACGCCCGCGAGCCACTTCACCTTGCCCGGCAACAACATCCACCACGGCACCCGAGGCCGAACACCCTCGAACGGAGCCGGATCAACCCACTTCCCACCGTTCATCGAGCACCGCCGAAGTCCAGCTCCAGCGCCCCGACACAGCGGTCACACTCCATCTGCCCCACCAGCAACCGCGCGAACCTCTTGCACTTCGCACAGCGCGTCCGGGTGACCCACTCTGGTGCACGCTCGCGCCCATGCTTTACCGTCATCGCTGTTCACTCCGAGTCGGTGTGGACAACGCAGGAGCGGCAAGGTTGGTAGCCGGTGTCCGCTCCTGCGCCTCACGAAACCATTGCGCCGCAACAAGACGTGCGGCATCGCCACGTGACCTAGCAAGATCACGCGCTTTGTCTAAAAAGGACTAGAGGACGTCACTCAGCCTTGAGCGCTTCCCCCTTCTCACGCTCACGCTTCGCCCAGTACAACGCCTCGTGGTGATGCCCCCGGTCGATCTCCGCGACCTGGCGGTACACCTCCGCCGACCGCAGGTAGAAGGTCCGCCAACGCGACAGCGCGGCATCCGGCGCGGGCATGACCTTCCCCAACGCCTCATGCGCTTCCTTGAGCGTCCGCGCCGCCAAGGCAGCCTCCCAGGCGTCAGACCTCTTCCGCTGCGCCATCACCCGCCCCCTCCGCCAGCGCGTGACGCCCACCAGCCGCCTCCAGCCGCTCAGCGACCTTCCAAGCCTCGCGCGACAGCTCCCGACAGAACCGGGCCAGAACTTCCCGACCGCCAGGGAACGGCGGAACCTGCACCGTCAGGTTCACCGGGTCCAGGTAGATCATCAGCGTCGGCAGTCCGTTCGCCATGACGAGGGAAGCCGCCGCCGCGTGCCCCGGCGTGGCGACCATGTTCACGCTCATGCCTGGTCACCACCTTCAGCCAGCGCAGCCGCCGCCTGGTCCAGCGCGAGCCGCAACCGCCCCAACGCCGCCAAGTCGATGACCAACACGGCCGGGAATGCCTTGCCGAAGCGGATCTCCACCCGGTCCGCGTACTTCAGCGGCACCGGCCGAATCGGCAGGTCAGCCGTCACGTGCAACCGCACCATGTCCGCCACCACGCGGTCACGCGGCCTTGGTCGAAGTCTTGACGACGACTGGCTTCATGGCCGACGCCCGCAGGCTGTACCCGAGCTTCGCCCGGCACCGGTGCCGCTCACCCCCGTGGCTGCCCCGGCAAGCCTTGTCATCGATCCAGGGCGTCACCGTCAGCCCCTCGAACACCACCGGCCGCACGTCCGTCCCCGGAATCGCCTCCGGCGGAACCGGCTGGTGCGGAGCCGCGATCTTCACCGTCACCACCGCGTCGGCCTTGCGCTCCGCCGCCTGGTCGATCACCAACACCGACCACACCAACAGCCCGGACTCCTTGTCCGTCTCCTGCTGCACCGGCATCCCCTTCGCCCGCTCCTCGGCGGACTGGAACTTCAGCACCGGCTCAACACCCATCACCAGCGCACCACGCGGGAAGACGAAGTCATGCGTCGTGGGGAGCCTGCTCCCACCCGTGATCGCCACCGTCGTACTCCTCTTCAACGGCGTCGGCCGGGCCGTCTGCCCGGCATCTCGACAACGACCACTCTCCGCAAATCAGCGGGACGCAAGCACCGCATAGCGGGACTTCCAAGGACGTCTGAGGTACGTTGAAGACGTCCCTACTCGTCTCCACCTGGGGGTCTACATGGCCAACGAACGTCTACGCGAAGCCCTCCTCCGCAACGGCCTGGACCTCGACCACGTCGCCCGCGCAACCGGCGTAGACCCCAAGACCGTCGAGCGCTGGATCACCAAAGGCCGCATCCCCTACCCGCGCCACCGCCACACCATCGCCTCGATGGTCCGCGAGACCGAGAACTACCTCTGGCCCGACGCAGTCGCCACCGAACGCAAGGCCGAGATCGCCGAATCCGAGGTCGTCAAGGTCTACCCCCACCGCAACAACGTTCCCGCGGACCTCTGGGACCGCCTCCTCAACGACGCCACCGAGCACATCGAGGTCCTGTCCCTAGCGGCCCTGTTCCTGGTCGAAAGGCCCACCTTCGCCAAGGAGCTACGCACCAAAGCCGAGAACGGCACCCGCGTCCGCCTCCTCTTCGGCGACCCCGCCGCACGCGAAGCAGCCCGCCGCAGCGAGGAGGAGCAGCTAGGCAAGGGCACCGTCGCCGCCCGCATCCGCAACGCCCTGGCGTTCGTACGCCCGCTGGCCGAGGTCCCAGGCATCGAGGTCCGCCTACACAAGACGACCCTCTACAACTCCGTCTTCCGCTTTGACGACGAGATGATCGTCAACACCCACGTCTACGGTTTCCCCGGTGCCCACGCCCCGGCCCTACACCTGCGCCGACTGTCTGCCGGCGACCTCTTCGAGACCTACTCCGAGAGCCTGGAGACCGTCTGGGCCGGCGCGAAGCGCGCCACCTTCTGACAAGGTCGAACCATGAGCCGGACCGACTACCTCAACGACCCGAACGCCCCGAAGCCCAACAGCATCCGGGTAGCCGTCAGCGCCATCGTCCAGGACCCCACCGGCCGCCTCCTGATGATCCGCCGCACCGACAACGGCAAGTACGCCATCCCCGGTGGCGGCCAGGACGTGGGCGAAACCCTCGCCCAAGCTGTCGTGCGCGAGGTCGAGGAGGAAACCGGCATCCACGTAGAGGTCACCGGCCTGGTCGGCCTGTACTCCAACCCCAACCACGTCATCGCCTACGACGACGGAGAGGTCCGCCAGGAGTTCTCCATCTGCTTCCGCGCTCAACCCACCGGGGGCGAGCTGCGCACAAGCAACGAGTCCAAGGAAGTCCTCTGGGTCGAACCCGACCGCCTACCCGACCTAGACATCCACCCGTCGATCCGCCTACGCATCGAACACGGCCTAAGCAACCACACCGAGCCCTACTTCACCTGACCTCAATCCCAGCGGCCCGCAACCGAGCCTCCGTACGCTCCACCGCCGCCACCAACTCAGGCTCCGCCTGGCGAATGAAGAACGTCACCAGGTCTTCCGGCCCATACCGCGCCTGAATCTCCGCGATACGCTCACGCACCCCGGTCGTGTCCCCGTCTGGCCCGGTGGTCATGTCCGCCCACCACAGCGCATCCCGCAGCGGTGTCTGCTCGTCCACCCAACGCGCCAGCTCAGCCGAGCACCCTCTCAACTCTGCCTCCCGATAGGCACAGGAGTGATGAGCCACAAGCGCACACAACCGCTCAGGAAACCCCTGGTCTTCGAGGTACCGCGCCCCATCAAGCGGATGAAATCCAGTCTCTGCGATCTCCGGCGCGTACCCCATATCGTGAAGAACAGCCGCAGCCGTCAACAGCTCCCGTTCCGCTTCCGGAACGATCCCAGCCGCCACCCCAGCCCGCTTAGCAACCCCCTGCACATGCGCCCACCGCCGAGGCAACGACAAGGCAAGCCGACCTTCAGCCACCGAGGAGGCCCGCGCGACCAGATCCACACCCACACCCTAGGCAGACCGTTCGCGCTGCAACACTACGACGGCACCCAACCTGCTGCGTTGCCGAATTCCGCTCTACGGGATCAAGGCGCGCCGCCTGCGGCAACGCGCAGCCAGTCCCGCCCCACGTCTGCACCGACTCCCGCATCGCGGCACGCCGGGCTCCCGCTCCGCTCCGCCCGTCGGCCGCGCGCGGAGTCGGTGCACGTGGCCGGGAAGGCGACGCGCCACACAGACCCGAACTGCCCCCAGGCTACTTCCAGCCACCAGGCTCCGGACGATCGCGCGGTCACACAGCTTCCAGCGCTGGGCACGGCGATCGGCTGCCGCGACGGCTTCGCCATCTTGCCAACGGGCCGTGCTCATACCGGCCCAATCCAGCCGAGAGCGCGAACAGCAGCTAAAACAAGTTCTTCGTCAAAGCCCTCACACCTTCGAGGAGCTCCTTAACGTCCTCCCCCTTAGGCTCCACATCTTTACTGTGACTGCACGCATTACGAACATCTGCCAAATATTGAACTTTGCGCCAATGTGCAACACTGATCACATCTGCCGACTTAAGCGCATCATTGTAGTCCGCAATAGTGGGATTTTTCTTGGAAGGCTTGAGATCATGACGTTGAACAACAACCTTCAAATGGGACTCAAGAACGACTCCGGCCAAGGCCCCTGCAGCGCGGACGAATCCGCGCTTCAACAGCTCCCCGGCCGCATCGATTTCATTATCGAACAGATCAGCCTGAAGCACTGTCTTTAGGTCATACAACGAACTGTCGAACCTATTCACAAGCGACTCGACAATGCGCACCTGTTGTTGGAACTTTCCGAACGCGGCATCGAGCCCCACAACCACCTCGCCCAGACGACGGACTTGCAACCGCTGCAGGTAGTCACTTACAGTGTAGTTTTCGTAATTTACTTCCTTTCTTGCTCGACGAGGCTTGTAGTAGTCGATGAAGTCCTCGACCCTGGACGGCAGAAGCTGCATCAGCGTTACCAGCGCCTCCGAATACCACGATTGATAGCCCCTACTGAACTCAACCTTGTCCTTGAGGTTCAAATGTTCACGAACCTCTTTCACTTTCTCCGGGTGAATTTCAACAAGAAGCGCGATCTCTAGTCGCACTCCCGTCTTCACAAGTTTTTTCACATCTTGTTGAAGCTTTTCTACGTTCATGCCCTCAATCTACAACAGAAGATTCCGAACCGAGGCGTGACACGGCGACCTTGGGAACGAATGCAGCCACACATCTGCCCAGCCCGCCAACAGACGAGGGCGCGCGACGGCTCCAACCGCAGGGCGCTTCGACCGCTGACAGTCCCACGACGTCTGAGCAGCTACCCACCCTGGATGTCAGGCCTGCCAACAGTGCCCGCCCGCCAATCATGCGATTAGCGTGCGATAGGCCCAGGTCGAACAGGGTCATTGGCGGTCAACCACAACCCGCTTGAACGCAGGTGAGCGGCCGTGGGCTGGGGTTGACGCCGCACTTCCAAGCTGGTCATGCGGGTTCGATTCCCGTCACCCGCTCTGTCTCGTCACCGCTGGTAGTCACCTCGTAGACCGTCCTTTGTGGACGGTCTTTTGCTTGTCCCGACCCCCGCTTTCCCGAGTCCGGTCGGTGGGGAGTTGGGCAGGAGCTCGGGGTCGCGCCGCTCGTCGATCAGGCCAAGGGCGCCGAGTGCCAGCGCCGGGGTGGTTCGGTGGCCGGTCTGGAGGGATGGGGCCGTCCGGTTGGGATCGCCTTCACTCGGGTGGGTGGCTTGGCGGGCGGAATGGGGTGGGGGTCGTAGCGTGGGGTGGCATGGTGACATGGGTTGCGCAAGAGACCGCTGACGACGCCCTTGGGATTGGGGTGTTGTTGTTCCTCGTCGGGCTTGCGGTGGCGTTGTTCGTGTTGTGGGTGGCGGCCGTGGTGTCTGTGTTGCGGCATCCCCGGTTGACGGGCGGGGGCAAGTTCCTGTGGATCGTGGTGATCTTCGGGTTCCCGCTCCTTGGCAGCATCGGGTGGTTCGTGGCGGGTAAGGACGCTCAGTTGGTGAAGACGCCGGTGGCGCCGCCGATGATGTGAGCCATGAGACTCGACCAGTTTGTCGTGGACTGCCTTGAACCTGCCAGGCTCGTCCGGTTCTGGGCGGGGTTGTCGGGTGGCGAACCGGTGCTGCGGGGGCAGGGGTGGGCGCATGTCCAACCACCCGGGTGGCCGCGGATCTCGTTTCAGCCGGTGCCGGAGGGGAAGGCCGTGAAGAACCGGCTGCACCTGGACATCCTGGTGGACGACATTCCGGCGGCCGTGGCCAAGGCGGAGGGGTTGGGGGCGCGAGCGGTGGGGGGCGTGGTGACGGACGAGCAGGGGAGTTTCCAGGTGTTGCAGGACCCCGAGGGGAACGAGTTCTGCTTCGTCCACCCTTAGGTGGTGACGGCGCGCCACAGGGCCTCGCCGAAGCGGATGGCCAGCAGCACCATGAGGAACCCGATCCCGAACGTCACCAGGCATCTCACGATCAGTCGCAGCTTTCCGCGCGTCATCGGCACAGTGTGCGCCCTACGATGTCGCCGTGACCGCGGATTGCCTGTTCTGCCGCATCGTCGCGGGCGAGGTGCCTGCGAAACCGGTCCTCGAAACCGACACGGTGTTGGCGTTCCACGACATCAACCCCCAAGCCCCCACGCACGTCCTGGTGATCCCCAAGGAGCACTTCCCGGCCGCGGGCGACATGGACCCGGCGACCGCCGGCGAAGTGCTGCGGGTGGCGCACCTGGTGGCCAAGGCGGAAGGGGTGGCCGAGGACGGGTACCGGCTGGTGTTCAACACCGGGCGCAACGGTGGGCAGACGGTCTTCCACGTGCATTGCCACGTGTTGGGTGGTCGCCAGTTGAACTGGCCGCCGGGGTGACCAAGCCGGGGTGACCGAAGGGTCAGCCCGTCGCGGCGGCTACGGCGGTCCGCAGGGCGCGGACCACGGACAGGTCGCCCTCGACGGACAGCTCCGACTCCGGCACCCTCCCCCACAGCCACAGGTCCACCGCCGACGCCGAACCGGACACCACCGCCGCGGGATCGGCCGTGGCGCAGAAGTCCACGACGTGTTCGTGCAGGGCGACGGTCCACTCACGGCCCGGCACGCGAAGCGTGATGGCCAGGCCGTCGCGGTGCGCCGCGGGCGGTAAGTGGCAGCCGAGCCACAGGCGCAGGACCTCCTCGATGCCGTCCACGGCCAGGGCGTGGTCCAGCGGCGCGGCCAGTCCTGCCGCCGCCTGGGCGTCCACGCGGTGCACGGCCGTCTCGTGCGCCATGCGCCGCAGCCAGAACCCGAGCGTGCGGTCCCAGGGACACCACGTCGCGGCGGGTTCCGAAGCGCGGGCCGGGTCGAGCACGGCGATCAGGGAGGCCGCCCCGATCCGGTACCAGTCCACGGGGTCGGCGCCGTTCGGGTCCCGCGGCCACTCCCTCGGCCGGCTCCCCCGCGTCACCCACCGGGTCACCAGGCGGTGCACCGAGCCGACGTGCCGGACCAGGTCGTCCACGGTCATCCCGGGGCACCCCGGCACCGGCCGGTCCCACGGCACGAGGTCCGCCGCCACCGCGAGCGCCGCCGCCTCGGTCCGGAGTGCGCCGCCCAGCGCGTGCGGGTCCACCCGTGCAGCATGTCCGAGCCCGTCCTCCCGACGCGACCCCTGAAAGAAACCCGTTCGCGCGGACGGACGGGTCGGCGTATGAAGAACGGTCATGGCGCTCACCCTCCGCACGCTCCGGCACGACGAGCTGGCCACCTACCAGCACGTCTTCAACCAGGCGTTCCTGTCCGACGACCGCGAAGGCTTCATGGAGCGCTGGCGGGACATCTTCGAACCCGACCGGCACCACGGCGTCTTCGAGGACGGCGAGATGCTCGCCGGCGCGGGCATCCAGACCCGGGAGATCACCGTCCCCGGCGGCGGACCGCGGCCCGTAGCGGCGGTGACCGGGGTGTGCGTGCGGCCGGGCCACCGCCGGCGCGGGCTGCTGACCCGGCTGATGACCGCCCAGCTGCACGGCCTGCACGAGGACGGCCGCGAGGCGATCGCCGCGCTGTGGGCGTCGGAGGCGGGCATCTACGACCGGTTCGGCTACGGCCCGGCGGCCGAGTTCGCCCGGCTGTCGGTGCCCCGGGGCGCGGCGTTCCGGCCGGACGTGGTCACCGGGGACGTGAGGGTCCGCGAGGCGCCCGCCGCCGAGGCGATGCCGCTGATCAAGGCCTGCCACGACCGCATCCGGCCGACCCGGACGGGCTGGCTCAGCCGCACCGACGGCATGTGGAACGCCCACCTCGCCGACGAGGAGCACGACCGCGGCGGCCTCACCGCGTACCGGTACGCGCTGCACCCGCAGGGCTACGCGGTCTACCGGATCAAGGGCGACTGGCAGGACCGCGGCCCGCGCAACGAGCTGCACGTCCGCGAGATCGCCGCCGAGACCGACGAGGCCTACGCCGCGCTCTACCGCTAC
The DNA here is from genome assembly GCF_031180885.1 of Saccharothrix sp. Classification (GTDB taxonomy): domain Bacteria; phylum Actinomycetota; class Actinomycetes; order Mycobacteriales; family Pseudonocardiaceae; genus Actinosynnema. The sequence goes on along the minus strand of NZ_JAPSLK010000018.1, from coordinate 108,941 downwards.
CTGCTCGACCTCGACATGGTCGGCGAGCTGAAGTTCTTCACCGCCTCCGACGACCCGGTGGTGCACCTGCTGGCCGACCAGCGGCTGGCGCTGCGGTCGCGCACGGACTCGCTGTGGGTGCGGCTGGTCGACGTCGACCGCGCGCTGCCGCTGCGCCGCTACCTGTCGGACGTGGACGCGGTGCTGGACGTGCGCGACGCGTTCTGCCCGTGGAACGCCGGCCGCTGGCGGCTGACCGTGAAGGACGGCGACGCGTCGGTGCGCCGGGTGGACGACGAACCGGACGTCGAGCTGGACGTGCAGGCCCTGGGCGCGGCCTTCCTCGGCGGCACCCGCCTGGCGACCCTGGCCCGCGCGCAGCGGGTGCGGGAACTCACACCGGGCGCCCTCAACGCCCTGTCGCACGCCTTCCTGGGCGACCGCGAGCCGCACTGCCCGGAGGTGTTCTGACCCGGGCCGGGAACCCGGAGCGGCGGTGGGTTCGTTGACAGGGTCGTAACGCCGTCGCTCCCCCGGGAGGCCCCTGTGGACGCCACCATCGTGGTGCTCGTGCTGATCGTCCTGGTCGTGGGCGGCGGTTGGTACCTCGCGAAGACCCGGGCCGCCGCGCGCCAGCGGGAACTGGAAGACGCCCAGGCCGAGGCGCGGCGGTGGGTGGAGCGCCTGGGCGGCCAGGTGATGAGCCTGACCGGCACCGACGTTGCCTCCACCCAGGCCCTGGCCGACGCCTCGGAGCGCTTCACCGCCGCCGGTTCGCAGATGGAGCAGGCGAAGACCCTGGAGCAGTGCCGCCTGGTCACCCAGACCGCGATGGAGGGCCTGTACTACGTCCGCGCCGCCCGGACCGCCATGGGCATGGACCCCGGCCCCGAACTCCCGGACCTCAACGGCCAGGGCCGCGCGGGCAAGGTCTCCGAGGACCGGCAGGTCACCGTGCAGGGCCACAACTACGCGGCTTCTCCCCACCCCGGCGCGGGCACGCCGCACTACTACCCGGGCGGGATGGTCGCCGGCCGGCCGGTGCCGCAGGGCTGGTACAGCGAGCCGTGGTGGAAGCCCGCGCTGGTCGCGGGTGTGTGGGGCGTGGGCACGTTCCTGCTGTTCGACGCCATGTTCACGGGCATGGCTGGGGTCGCCATGGCGGACGCCTACTCGGACGGGTACGCCGACGGCATGGCCGCGGACGGCGGGGACGCCGGTGGCGACGTGGGCGGGGACATGGGTGGCGACTTCGGCGGCGGCATGGACTTCGGCGGCTTCGACATCTAGCCCGATCCAGCCGAACGCCCCGCTGCCGACACACCGGCAGCGGGGCGTTCGTTCAAAGCGCGACTAGACGGACTGGGTGCGCAGGACGGAGACGGCGGCTCCGCGCGCGCCGAACCACTGCTCCAGCTCCGACCCGTCCAACTTCACTCCCGGCACGACCTCCACCGGCCCCCGCACGGTCCCCCGCATCCCCGTCACCGTCGCGTCCACCAGCACCGCGTCCAGCAACGACGTGGACTCCACCACCGCGTCGGACAGGTTGGCGCGGCTGAAGTCGGCGCGCAGGAACGTGGCGCCGGCCAGGGTGGCGCGGGTCAGGTCGGCTTCGGTGAACCTGGCGTCGGTCGCGTCGGCCTTCCTCAGGTTCGCGCCGACCAGGGTGGCCCGGACGAAGCTCGCGCCCCGCACCACCGCGCGCACCAGGTCCGCGTCGGTGAGGTCGGCGCGGATGAAGCGGGTCCCCTCGCAGTGGGCGGCCCACAGCTCGATGCCGCGCAGCGTGGTGTCGGCCAGGTTGGACCGGCTGAACCACGACTCCACGAACGGGCCGCCGGACAGGTCCGCGCCGCGCAGGTCGAGGTCCAGGGCGTACAGCGGCTGGGACGGGTCGCCCAGCCAGTCGCGGAACGCCTCGGCGCCCTCGGCGGAGGTGGGCCAGCGCGGCGGCTGCCACTGGTCACGGGTACCAGATGATGCGGTCACCCCAGCCCTCCTTCGCGACGACGGCCTTCATGTTCTCGATGTCGGCGGCGCTGGCGTTCCGCGTGTCCATGATGACGTTACGCCCATCGTTGAACTGGCCCTGGACGGTCTCGCGGAACCACTGCTCGGTGTAGGCGTTGGGGAACGGGCCGCTGTTGCGGACCTTGTCCGGGACGCCGGGGGGCCAGTCGGAGTGGGCGCCCTTCATGTCCCACTTCTGGCCATTGGCGTCCACGAAGTCGCCCCGGTCGGGGATCAGCTTGCCGTCCGCGTCCTTCGGCCGGTCGAACGGGCCGAAGCCGCGTTCCTCCAGGTCCAGCATGACCCGGGCCTCGTCCTGCGAACCGGGGCGGACCTTGCCGTTGTGGTCGGGGTCGCGGGCGACGTCGGCGAAGCGCTCCGAGTTCTTCGCCTCCAGCTCCCTGAGGTGCCGGTCGAGTGCCGCCTTCTCGGCGGGCGTCAGCTCCGGGTGGGGCTGGGACAGGTCCGTGGGCCTGCGGGGCAGGGCCGGGTGCGGGTCGCCGCCCGGCGTCGGGGGCGGCGGGTTGTTGTCGCCGGGGGGCTTGCCCGAGCCCCCGCCGCTGCCGCTCCCGCTGCCGTCGGTCGGCGGGTTGCCCGAGGTGGGCGGGTTGCCCGACGACGGCGGCGGGTTGCTGCCCGAGGTCGGCGCGTCCACGCCGGAGGTGTTCGTGGTGCCGCCGTTGACCTGCGGCGGCTGGGACACGGGGGCACCGGACGTGTTGGTGTTGCCGCCGGTCGGGGTCCCGTCCGTGCCCTGGGGCTTCACGTCGGTGTTGCCGGGCTTCTTCACCGGGTCCGGCGTGCGCGGCGCGCCGGGGCCGTCGGGGGCCTTGCGCAGGGCCTTGAGGCCGCGCTTGATCAGGTCCCACAGCTCGTCCAGCCGGGACAGCAGCGGGCGCAGCTTCGCGATCGACCGCATCAGCAACGTGATCTTGTCGGCGATCTTCGCGACCCACTTGGCGATGATCGACGTCGCCGCCGCCACCACGTGCGGCGTCGCGAAGCCCAGGGTCACCGCCTCCTCGGCCAGCCACTGCGGGATGCGGGCGAGCAGGGTGGCCACGCACTCGGCGATCAGGTCCCGGACCAGGCCGCGGACCGTGCCGACCAGCACGCCGCTGACCTCCACCACCGCGCTGACGATCCCCGCGCAGTTGGCGGCGGCGGTGATGTGGTGGGACTGGTTGGTCACCGAGGCCCGGTAGGCGTCGGCGGCGGGGCCGGTCCAGCCGGCCGTGCCGCGGGTCGCCTCGGCGGTCAGGTCGCCGCCCGCCCGGTTCACCGCCTGGGACACGTTCTGCCACGTCCGCGCGTAGGCCGCGATCTGGTCGCTGTCGCCGGCCAGCCAGTTCAGCGCCTGGCGCAGCGGGCCGACGTGCTCGATCAGCCACGACACCGCGGAGGCCACGATCGAGCCCAGCGGGTCGAGCACGAACGACAGGGCCTCCAGGCCGGTGCCGGCGAGACCGAGCCCGGCCTCCACCCAGGAGCCGTTGCGGACGCCGTTGTACAGGTCCACGGCGGATTCGACGATGCCGATGCCGGTGTAGGACTGCGTCGAGTCCTGGCGCGGCGCGACCAGCGGGTTGTTCATCGGGTCCCGTCCCGGAACGGACGGGTGTTGGTCTGCTCGACGGCGTCGTAGTCGGCGGCGGTGCGCCGGACGCCCGCGATGGTCTCGCCCACCGACCCGGCGACCTCGGTCAACGAGGCGACGCCGGCGTTGGCGATGAACATCATCATCGGCGGCAGCATCGAGCAGGTCTTGCCGTAGGCACTTGCCGACAGGCTGACCTGCCGCGCCGCGTCCACCGCCTGGTTCAACTGGTCCTCCACGCCGCGCAACCGGTCGGCGTGGCCCCGTAACTCGTCGGCGACGACCTCGTAGCCGCTCACGCACACCCCCTACTCGGTGACGGCGGGACCATCCCAGTCCTCGTCGTCCTGGACGGGCCGCCGCGCGGGCGGCGGAGGCGCCGACGGCCGCACCTGGTCCGCCCAGGGCGGGGTGTCGGGCGCAGGCTCCGGGAAACGCTGCCGGTACGACGACACCAGGGCGTCCGCGGTTCCCGGGTCGTCGACGCCGACCGACGTGACGATCGCGGACACCTCGTTCGCGATCCTCGACTGGGCGCGGCGGATGGTGGCCATGATCGAGGCGGCGAGCGTGGCGCCGGAGACCTCGCGGGCCTTGTCGGAGATCTCCAGGTGCTGCAACGCCCCCGAAGCGCCGACGCTGAGCCGCACCAGCCCGTCGCGGGACACCTCGTGCACGGCGACCTCGGCCACCTGCGCGCTCACCTGCTGGTACTTCTCCGCCTTGGCCGCGACGCCGGCCGCCCACCGGGCGATCTCCTGCTCCGTGCGCACCTCGTCGCCGCCGAACACGGGTTCGGTCACCACGGGCCCCCTCTCCTGCACCGGTGATCGTTCCGGGTCCGGCTCGCGTTAGCAGGCTAGGACGGCTGGCAGCCCGGGCACCAGAACAGGTTGCGCCCCACCAGGTCCGCCATCGCCACCGGTGTGCCGCACACCAGGCACGGCAGGCCGGCGCGCCGGTAGACGTAGACCTCGCCGCCGTGCCGGTCCTTGCGCGGCGCGCGGCCGGTGACCTCCGGCAGGTGCTCGGGGCGGACGGTGTCGATGCGGCCGACCTTCACGCCGGCGCGCATGAGCACGACGAGGTCGGCCCACAGGACGCCCCACAGCGCGCGGTCGACCTCGCTGCCCGGCGTGAGCGGGTGAACCCCGTGGCGGAACAGGACTTCCGCCCGGTACACGTTGCCCACGCCGGCCAGAACGGCTTGGTCCATCAGGAGCACGCCGATGGGCTGACGGGACTTGGTGATCTTGGCGAACGCGCGGTCCGGATCGGCGTCGCGGCGCAACGGGTCCGGGCCCAGCCGGCCGCGCAACGCCTTCACCTCGGCGTCGGTCAGCACCTCGCAGCGGGTCGGGCCGCGCAGGTCGGTCCAGTGGGTCTCGCCGACCAGGCGCATCCGGACCTGGCCGACCGGGTCGACCACCGGGTGCGCGAATTCGGTGAAAGTCCCGTACAGGCCCAGGTGTACGTGCACGGTGGCGTCGGGGCCGTAGACGTGGAACAGGTGCTTGCCGTGCGCCTCGGCCTTCTTCAGCACCTGACCGTCCACAGTAGACGCGAGGAACCGGCCCTGCGGGCTGGTGACCTCGACGGCGCGACCGGCGTAGCGGCGGTGGTGCAGGCGGGCGAGTCGGTGGAGGGTGTGGCCTTCAGGCACGGAACGGCACCACCGAACACAGGTGGGTGCGCACGACCGTCCGGGAGTCGCGGCGCAGCAGGCGTTCGGCGAGGTCCACCGCCCGCGCGCGGTCGTGCTTGGCCAGCACGGCGCACAGGTCGGCGAGTTGCAACGCGAGGTCGAAGCCGTGGTCGCCGAACCGGGGGACGGCCGGGGCGCGGAAGGTCTTCATGCGCCGAAGCGCGACCGGGATGGTGGACGGCGGGGACACGACGGTGCAGACGGGCTTGCGCGCAGCCGGCAAGGCCCAGGCGTCGGCCGGGCGCGCCAGGCCGCGCTCGATCGCCTCGACGAGATCCCGCGTCCACTCGGGGGCGTCCACCGCATGGCCGAGCTGCCAGCCGAAGTAGACCTCGTCCGCCCGGCCGAGCATGGCCCGCAGCACGCGCCGGCGGTCCGGCTCGCCGGCCTCGGCCACGAACCGCGCGCCGTCGGCGACCGCGCCGGCCAGCGCCGGGAACGTGCGGTCGCGACCCTCGTTGTCGGTGAGCATCCCGTGCCACGGGGAGTTCCGGCCCTGCTCGACCGTCGCCGCGACCACCGGGTACACCGGGGCGTGGCCCCACGACGTGAGCGCCAGCAGGGCCAGGTAGCGGTGGTAGCGGCCGGCGGCGTCGTCCACCAGCACCGACCGCAGCCCCGGCACCCGTTCCAGGTACCGGGGCTCGTCGGCCGCCGCCTCGATGACCGTCTCGGGGTCCGCCAACCGCGCGCCGTCGAGATCGGTGAACAGCAGGTCTCGGATCATCGGTGTCGTCGGCTCAGGGCAGCGGCGGGGCCTCGCGGGTGCGCTCGTACTCGCTCATGATCGCGATGCGGCGAGCGTGGCGGGGCTGGCCGGAGAACGGGGTGGCGAGGAACGCCTCGACGATCTCCACCGCCTCCTCGGTGCTGTGCATCCGCGCGCCGAGGCCGATGAGCTGGGCGTCGTTGTGCTCGCGGGCGAGCTTCGCGGTCTCCACGCTGTAGGCCAGCGCGGCCCGGGCGCCGGGCACCTTGTTGGCCGCGATCTGCTCGCCGTTGCCGGAGCCGCCGATCACGACGCCCAGGCTGCCCTCGTCGGCCACCACGCGGCGGGCCGCGTCGATGCAGAACGGCGGGTAGTCGTCCTCGGCGTCGTACTCGTCGGGGCCGACGTCCACCACGTCGTGGCCGGCGGCGGCCAGGTGCTTCGCGAGGTGGGCCTTCAGCTCGAAGCCCGCATGGTCGGATCCCAGGTAAACACGCACGTCCCGGGAGTCTGCCATCCTTGTTCGAGTGTTCGGACAAGAGGGTTCCCAGCTCAGGCTGGAGTGGGGTGACGAGGGCGTCACGGCGCTCGGCGGGCTTTGCGCCGTGCTGGTGATCGTCGACGTCCTGTCGTTCAGCACCGCCGCCGACATCGTGGTGAGCCGGGGCGCCGCACTGCGCCCGGTGCGCTGGACCGACCGCGAACAGGCCGCGCGACCCGCGGACCCGAGCTGGTCACTGCGCCCGTCGTCGCTGGTGGACATGCCCGCGGGCACGCTGTTGGAGCTGCCGTCGCCCAACGGGGCCACGCTGTGCGACCTGGCCGTGTCCACCGGTTCGGTGGTCCTGGCCGGCTGCCTGCGCAACGCCCGCGCGGTCGCCCTGGCCGCCCGCGAGCTGGCCCAGGGCGGCCCGATCGGGGTCATCCCGGCCGGGGAACGATGGGGTGTGGACATCAACAGCCCGAAGACCGCCCACCGCGGACCGCTGCGGCCTGCGATCGAGGACCTGGTCGGCGCGGGTGCGGTGATGGCCACACTGCTCGGCTACGGGTCCGCGTCGGTCGAGGCGTGCGTGGCGGCGGAGGTGTTCGCGCGGGCGCCGGTCGAGGACATCGTGGCGGGGTGCGTGTCCGGGCGTGAGCTGGTCGCGGCGGGGCACGCGGGGGATGTGGAGCTGGCGTCGCAGGTGAACGTGAGCACCGCCGTGCCGCGTTTGGTGGACGGTGTGCTGCGGGCCTGAAATCAGGTGTTGCGGGCTATCCAGGCAGCCAATTCCACTCGATTGGCGACGCCCGTCCTGGTGAAGATGGCGGTCAGGTGGTTCTCCACGGTCGACACCGACAGGTGCAGCCGGGTCGCGATGACGTGGTTGGGGTGGCCGGCCGCGACCAGTGATGCGATTTCCCGCTGCCTGGTGGTGAGGTTCGGTAAGGCGGCTCGGCGGATTTGTGGGCGTAGGGCGAGGGCGTAGACCTCGTCTCTGTCGTCCATGGCGGTGCCGCGTTCGAATGCCTGCTGGAAACGGGTTTCGCCGAGTTTCGCCACCACGGTTTCGCGGGCCTTTTCGCGTTGCCCGCGGAACGGCACCAGGCCGCCGATCGCGACACCGGTCGCCTCCTGCAAGCCCACGGCCGCGCCCAGCAGCTCCGCGATCGACTCCAGCACACCCGCCGCCGACGTGTCGCGTTCGGCCACGGCCGCCAACGCCCAGGCGATCGCCTCGGTGGACCACGTGCTCCCCCACTGCTCGCGCAGTCCGACCTGGGTCTCCAGGCTCTCGCGGAACCACGCGACAGCCTTCGACGGATCACCGTGGCGCAGCGGGACCAGGCCACACGCCCACCGGGCCCAACTCGTGGCCCACGCCGCACCTGCGGCCTGGGCGTCGGCCAGGCAGTCCTCGGTGGCGGCGGTGCCGGTGGGTTCGTCGCCGTGGAAACCGGCGGCCAGGGCTCGGATCAGCTTGAACTGGCCGCGGTCGCCCGGGGCGTCGGCGAGGTCGACGGCCCGGGTCAGCAGGGCTGTGCCGCGCGGGTCGTCGTCCACGAGCATCGCCCACGCGCCTTCGAGGAAGACCACGGGCGCGACCTCCGCCGGGCCGACCAGTTCCCGGCAGTGGTCCAGGGCGGCTCGGGCGGTGTCCTGCGAGCCCTGGCACAGGGCGATCCAGCCCAGGGTCGCGGTCGCGCCCACGCGTTCCGGGGACGGCCGGACCGGGGCCAGGTCCAAAAGCGTCGACAGCCAGGTGCGGAACTCGCCCAACAGGGCGTGGAAGAACTGGGCGCGGAGGCGGCCGAGGTCGGTGAGGAGGCCCAAGCCGAGTTCGGCGCGGTCGGGGGCGGTGGCGCAGTGGTTCAGGGCGGCGCGGAAGTTGGGCAGCTCGGCGTGGGCGGCGCGGAGCAGGGTCACCTCGTCGGGCGAGTACCAGTCGGCGGCGTAGCGGGCGGCGAGGGCGCGGAAGTAGCCGAGGTGGGCGTCGCGGACCCGGTCCTGCTCGCCCAGGGCGGCCAGCCGGCGGCGGCCGTGTTCGCGGATCGGTTGGAGCTGGTGGTAGCGGCCGTCGTGGCCGGTGTCGACCAGGGACCGCGCCACCAGGTCCGCGAGCAGGTCCATGACCTCGTGCTCCGCGATCCCGTCGCCGGCGCAGACCTGTTCGGCGGCGTGCAGCGTGAACCCGCCCGCGAACACCGAGACCCGTGCCAGCAGCCGCTGCTGCTCGGGCGAGCACAGGGCGTAGGACCAGTCCAGGGTCTGCTCCAGCGTCCGGTGGTGGCTGCGGACGCGGCGGGTGCGGGTGGCCAGGAGGCGGCCACCGTCCAGGCGGTCGAGGACGTCCCGGGGCGCCATGCCGCCGCCGAGTCGGACCGCGATCAGCTCCAGCACCAGGGGCAGACCGCTGGACCACTCGACGAGTTCGGCCAGCGCGTCCCGGGTGGCGGGGGTCGAGGGGGTGATGTGGCGGCCGGCGGACTCGGCGCGGCGCAGCAGCAGGCGCATGGCGTCGGAGATCTCGTCGGAACCGCCGTCCAGCGACAGCGGTGGCACGACGACCGTCCGCTCGCCCGCGATGCCCAGGTGGTGCCGGCTGGTGGCCAGCACCCGCACGCCCGGGGCCTCCTCCAGCAGCACCGCGCACAGGTCGCCCGCCGCCTCGGCCAGGTGCTCGCAGTTGTCCAGCACCAGCAGCAGCTCGCGGTCCCGCAACTGGTCGACCAGCACGTCCACCGGGTCGGCGCTGGACTGGTCGGTGATGCCCACCGCGTGCACGACCGCCCGGTGCAGCTCCTCCGCGCGGGTCGCGTCACCCAGTCGGGCCACCGCGACGGTCCAGGGGCGCCGGTCGCGGCACTGCCGGGCGACCTCCAGCGCGAGCACCGTCTTGCCGACGCCGCCGGGGCCGGCGAGCGTCACCACCCGGTCCGGCCCGAGCACGTGGCCGGTGGTCTCGGCGACCAGCGCGTCCCGGCCGACCAGCTCGGTCACGGGTGCGGGCAGTCCGGTCCGCGTCCGTCCTGTCGTCATCGTCCCCCCACCGCCTCCCAGGAGGCCGACGCCGAAGCTTAGGGGACCCCCGGTTCGCGGGACTGCGGAGTTCCCGGGTACCGGCCGCGCGGCGGTCGCGGGAGAGTGGGCCGCGTTCCTCTCCCGAGGACAACGCACGGTCGTGCCATCCGGACTGCTCTCCCCTAGCGCTCTCCCGGTGGCCGACCGCGGGGGGCTGTGATCGGGGTCTCGCGGGCCGTCCCAACCCGCTGAGACCCCGATCGACACGTCACCGCCGGCTCGAACCGACGGCGCGCCGTCACCTCTGGACGGACTTGACCTCGGTGAACTCGTCCAGCCCGAACCGCCCGAACTCGCGGCCGTTGCCGGACTGCCGGTACCCGCCGAACGGCGCGCTGGTGTTGAACGCCGCCCCGTTGACGTCCACCTGCCCGGTGCGCAAGCGCTTGGCGACGGCCAGCGCCCGGTCGGTGTCGGCGGAGAACACCGCGCCGCCCAACCCGTAGACGGTGCTGTTGGCGATCCGCACGGCATCGCCCTCGTCGGTGTACGGCATGACCGACAGCACCGGCCCGAAGATCTCCTCCTGCGCGATCGCCATGTCCGGCGTCACCGAGCCGAAGACGGTCGGCGTGACGTAGAAGCCGCGTTCAGCGGGCGCGCCCGGCCCGCCCTGGGCGAGCGTGGCGCCCTCCTCGACACCGCGCCGGATGTAGCCGACGACGCGGTCCCGCTGCGCGGCGGACACGGCCGGGCCGAGGCGGGTGGTGGCCAGCGCCGGGTCGCCCGGCTCGTACTTGGCTGCGGCCGCGGCGGCGATCTCCAGGGCCTCGTCGTGCCGCTCGGCGGGCACCAGCAGCCGGGTCCACGCGCTGCACGCCTGGCCGTTGTTCATGAACGCGTTGGCCACGCCGATCTTCACCGCGCGCGTCAGGTCGGCGTCGTCCAGCACGACGTTGGCCGACTTGCCGCCCAGTTCCAGCGCGACCCGCTTGACCGTCTCGGCGGCCAGCGCCGCCACTCGCCGGCCCGCCCGCGTGGACCCGGTGAACGACACCATGTCCACCAGCGGGTGCGCGGCCAGCGCCTCGCCGACGACCGGCCCCGTGCCGTGGACCAGCGAGAACGCCCCGTCCGGCACGCCCGCCGCGCGCAGCACCTCGGCCAGCAGGTCCGCGGTGAACGGCGCCAGTTCGCTGGGCTTGAGCACGACCACGCTGCCCGCCGCGAGCGCCGGCACCACCTTGGCCACCATCTGCTGGAGCGGGAAGTTCCACGGCGTGATCGCGCCGACCACGCCGACCGGCTCGCGCAGCACCAGCGAGTTGCCGATCTCCTCGCCCGCGAAGTACCCGTCGTCCAGCGCGTCGGCCACGCCCCGGGCGATGCCGACCGGGTTCGGGACCTGCACCTTCCGGGCGAACGTGATGGGCGTGCCCATCTCCGTGGTCATGGTCGAGGCCAGGTCCTCGGCCCGGGCCTCCAGCTCGTCGGCGATCCGCCGGACGATCTTCGCGCGCTCCTCGACCGGGGTCGCCGACCACCCGTCGAAGGCGGCGGAAGCCCTGGTCACGGCGTTGTCCACGTCCTGCGGGGTGCCCGCGCGGACGGTACCGACGACCTCTTCGGTGGCCGGGTTCACGACCTCGATCATGACGCTCCTGTGACACTCTGAGGCGATTTTTGCCCCAGAGTGTCACATCGGCCGGGTCAGGAGAAGTCCAGGCCCCCGGTCCGGGTGCGCTTCAGCTCGAAGAACTTCGGGTAGCTCGCCAGCGCCACCGCGCCGTCGAACACCTTCAGCGCGTCCTCGCCGCGCGGGATCGCGGTCAGCACCGGGCCGAAGAAGGCCACGCCGTCGATGTGGATAGTCGGGGTGCCGACGTCCTCGCCCACCGGGTCCATGCCGCGGTGGTGGCTGGCCTTCAGGTCCTCGTCGTAGTCGGTCGAGTGGGCGGCCTCGGCCAGCTCGGCGGGCAGGCCGACCTCCTCCAGCGCCTGCTTGATGGCCACGTCGTAGTCCTTGACGCCCTCGTTGTGGATGCGGGTGCCGAGGGCGTTGTAGAGGTCGCGCAGGACGCCGTCGCCGTGGTGCTTGGCGGCGGCGATCGCCACCCGCACCGGGCCCCACGCCCGGTCCAGCAGCTCGCGGTAGCCGGGGTCGAGGTCGCGACCGGCGTTCAGCACCGAAAGGCTCATCACCCGGAAGTTCAGGTCCAGGTCGCGGTGCTTCTCGACCTCCAGGATCCACCGGGACGAGATCCACGCGAACGGGCAGACCGGGTCGAAGTAGAAGTCGACCTTGGTGGGTGCCGACATGTTGGGTGTCTCCTCTGGGTTGCTCGTGCGGCGGTCCGCCGCGGCGGCGTCGTCTGAGTGCAACCCGTGGACCTGACGGAGTCTTCCCTCGGACGCCAGTCCACTTCTCCCCGTCCCACGTGATTGGATGCGACTGTCGTGTTCACCGACACGACACTTCTCCCCGTTCCGACGACGTCGGCGCCCGGGCAACGTGGGCGTCGGCAGACGAGGTGACCAGTGGCGGCACCCAACCTGACCCGCGACCAGGCGCAGCAGAGGGCTGCGCTGCTGGAAGTCGACTCCTACCGGATCGAGCTGGACCTGACCGACGGCGGCGGCAAGCCCGGCTCGGAGGTGTTCCGCTCGACCACGACGGTCAACTTCCGCAGCCGGACGCCGGGCGCGTCGACGTGGGTCGACGTCGTGGCCGCCACCGTGCACCGCGCCGTCCTCAACGGGGTCGAGCTGGACGTGTCCGGCTACCGCGAGGAGGACGGCATCGCGCTGCCCGACCTCCGCGACGTCAACGAGCTGACCGTCGAGGCCGACTGCCGGTACATGAACACCGGTGAGGGCCTGCACCGGTTCGTGGACCCGGTCGACGGCGGCGTGTACCTGTACTCGCAGTTCGAGACGGCCGACGCCAAGCGCATGTTCGCCTGCTTCGACCAGCCGGACCTGAAGTCCGTCTACACCATGACCGTCACCGCGCCGGCGGACTGGAAGGTCATCTCCAACGCCCCGGTCGAGTCCACTGTGGACGGTGTCGGCGGCGCGGACAAGCACGTGTTCGAGACCACCAAGCCGATGTCGACCTACCTGGTCGCACTGGTCGCCGGCCCCTACGCGGAGTGGCGCGACGAGTACACCGACGGCGACACCACGATCCCGCTGGGCATCTACTGCCGGGCGTCGCTGGCCGAGCACATGGACGCCGACCGGCTGTTCACCGAGACCAAGCAGGGTTTCGGGTTCTACCACCAGGCGTTCGGGGTCAAGTACCCGTTCGGCAAGTACGACCAGTGCTTCGTGCCGGAGTTCAACGCGGGCGCGATGGAGAACGCGGGCTGCGTCACGTTCCTGGAGGACTACGTCTTCCGCAGCCGCGTCACCCGGTACCTGTACGAGCGGCGCGCGGAGACCGTGCTGCACGAGATGGCGCACATGTGGTTCGGCGACCTGGTCACCATGCGGTGGTGGGACGACCTGTGGCTGAACGAGTCGTTCGCCACGTGGGCGTCGGTGCTGGCGCAGGCCGAGGCCACCGAGTACCGGCAGGCGTGGACGACGTTCGCCAAGATCGAGAAGTCGTGGGCGTACCGGCAGGACCAGCTCCCGTCGACGCACCCGGTGGCCTCGGACATCCCGGACCTCCAGGCGGTCGAGGTCAACTTCGACGGCATCACCTACGCCAAGGGCGCTTCCGTGTTGAAGCAGCTCGTGGCTTACGTGGGGCTGGAGAACTTCCTGGCGGGCCTGCGGGTGTACTTCGCCAAGCACGCGTGGAGCAACGCGACCCTGGCGGACCTGCTGTCCGCGCTGGAGGAGGCGTCCGGCCGCGACCTGTCGTGGTGGAGCGCGCAGTGGCTGGAGACCACCGGCCTGAACCTGCTGCGCCCCAAGTTCACCGTGGACGCTTCCGGCAAGTTCACCGAGTTCGCGGTGCTGCAGGGCGGCGCCCGGCCGGGCGCCGGTGAACTGCGCACGCACCGCTTGGCGATCGGCATCTACGACTCCGACGCGTCGGGCAAGCTGGTCCGCACCCACCGGGTCGAGCTGGACGTGGACGGCGAGCGCACCGAGGTGCCCGAGCTGGTCGGCGTGCCGCGCGGCAAGCTGGTGCTGGTCAACGACGACGACCTGACGTACTGCACCATGCGGCTGGACAGCGACTCGCTGGCGTCCCTGATCGACCACATCTCCGACATCGCCGAGCCGCTGCCGCGGACGCTGTGCTGGTCGGCGGCGTGGGAGATGACCCGCGAGGCCGAGCTGAAGGCCCGGGACTTCGTGAACCTGGTGCTGGGCGGGCTGCACGCGGAGACCGAGGTCGGCGTCGTGCAGCGGCTGCTGCTCCAGGCGCAGACGGCGTTGTCGTCGTACGCGGACGCGTCGTGGCGGGACGAGGGCTGGCGGCGGTTCACCGCGAAGATGCTGGAACTGGCGCGGGCGGCGGAGCCGGGGTCGGACCACCAGTTGGCGTTCGTCAACGCGCTGGCGGGTTCGGTGCTGGAGGCCGCTGATCTTGAGGTCGTGCGCGGCTGGTACGACGGCACCGACGTGCTGCCCGGCCTGGACGTCGACACCGATCTTCGCTGGCGCCTGCTCCAGGCTCTCGTGGCGCACGGTGCCGCGGACCTCCCGGAGATCACCGCCGAGGAGGAACGCGACCCCACCGCCACCGGCCGCCGGCGCGCCGAGTCCGCTCGGGCCCTGCGGCCGACGGTCGAGGCGAAGGAAGAGGCCTGGGACCGGGCGGTGAACGACGACGAGCTGCCGAACGCGGTCAGCGAGGCGATCGTGGCGGGCATCCAGCACCCGGGCCAGAAGGAGCTGCTGCAGCCGTTCGTGGCGCGGTACTTCGAGGACGTGGCGGACGTGTGGGAGCGGCGGTCTTCGGAGCGGGCGCAGTCGATGGTGATCGGCCTGTTCCCGTCGTGGTCCATCGCCCAGGACACGGTGGCGGCGGCGGACACGTGGCTGGCCGAGGAACGCCCCCCGGCCTTGCGCCGCTTGGTGTCCGAGGGCCGCGCGGGCATCGTCCGCGCGTTGGCCGCCCAGGAGTTCGACCGGTCCTGACGTGGTGCGCAGGACGCGGGTGGCACAGCTCGCCGCCACCCGCGTCCTGTGGCCGAGGTGGATGCCGCCCTGCACGCTCGACCTCTAGACGAAACGAAGGCCGCGTCCCGGAGTGGGGCGCGGCCTTCGGCGTGCAGAGGGGTCAGGAGCGCGGAGCGCTGCCGGCCTGGTCGGTCAGCATGCGGAGGCCGCTGAGCAGGCCGCCGGCGATGTCGCCCTCCTTGAAGGACGCCACCATGCTCATCACCGCGAGCTTGGCGCCGCGGTCCGCGAGCCGGCGGTGGGACTCCTCGCCGGTCACGATCTCGACCGCGCGCTCGCCCGGGGACACGGCCACCAGGACCGCGTGCGACGGGCGCGGGGTGGAAGCGTGCAGCTCCTCGGCCCGGGCGCGGGTGTCCGAGCCCAGTTCGCCCAGGTACACGCTGAAGTCCAGGCCGGTGGTCCGGCTGGCCAGGGTCAGCGCCTCGTCCAGGCTCGCCAGCTGCACCGGCGTGAACGGCAGGCTGGGCGCCTGCGGCTCGTACATCTTCGCGGCGGAGACCCGGCCGCTGTTGGTCACGACCGCGCCCACCGGGAGGGTGGCCGGGTCGACCTTGGCGACGTGACTACCAGTTGCCACGGGCACCTCCCCTTGCGGTCGGGCCCGGCACGGGGCTCGACTCGGCGTGGTGGTCTGCGTTCAGCCCCGCGGGGTTCGCGCTCCACCACACGGGCGCGTAGTTCCACTCCTGGCCCGGGCGGTACCGCGGGATGCGGGTGGCCTTCGGCCTCAGCGTCAATAGCGTGATCACGCCGTAGATGGCCAGCGGGATCAGCGCGAAGACGAGCACGGTCTCCACGATGGTCACGGCGGTTACGGTAACCGATCCACCCGGTCACGTCCGGGCGAGGGGGCGTGCGAGCACCACCGCCGTCAGCACGACCACCCCGCCCGCCACCAGGTACACCGCGCCCAACGTCGTCGCGGCGGCCAGCGGACCGGCCAGACCGGCCCCGATCGGCGACAGCCCCCACGCCAGCACCCGGTACGCGCTGGTCACCCGGCCCATCATCGGCACCGGCGTCAACCGCTGCCGCCGGGTCGCCGACAGCACGTTCCAGCCCGCCGACGCCAACCCGAAGCAGAACGCCGCCACGACCGCCACCGGCACCCACGGCACCCCGCCGAACACCGCGAACGCCACCCCGAGCAGCGCCAGCGCCCCCACCATCACCGGCGCGCCGCCCAGCCGGGCCGCGAGCACCGGGCTCAGCCGCGCCCCCGACAGCGCCCCCAGCGACATCACGACCACCAGCCACGGCACCCACTCCTCGGGCAGCCCCAGCACGGTGATCGAGTACAGCGCCAGCATCGCGTTGACCGCCGCCGCGCACACCGCCGAGATCCCGACCGCGAGCACCAGCACCCGCAGCCCCGGGTTGCGGAACAGGTACCCCAGGCCCTCGGTGAACTGCCCGCGCAACGTCCCCGACCGGCCCTGTCCCGCCACCTCGGGCAGCCGCGCCACGAACGCCGCCGCCACCACGAACGTCAGCGCGTCCAGGGCGAAGCACGCGGCCGGGTGCCACCAGAACAGCAGGCTGGCCGCGAGCGGGCCGACCAGGTCCATGCCGACCGTCTCCGCGGTCACGAACCGGCTGTTGGCGGCCTCCAGGTCGGTCGGACCGGCCAGCGCCACCAGCAGCACCTGCGACGCGCTGTCGGCGAAGGTCTCCGCACTGGTGAGGAGGAACCCCAGCGCGCACAGCAGCGCGACCCCGGCGCTGTCTGTGAACACGGCCCACGCGAGCAGTCCCGTTACCAGAGCCCGGAAGACGTGCGCGACGGCGACGACCAGCCGGGGCCGCCACCGGTCGACCAGGACGCCCGCCGGGAGCGCCACCACCAGCCACGGGAGCACGACGGCGACGGCCACGGCGGACGCGGCGAGCGGACTGCGCGTGCTGACGGCCGTGTAGAGCGGGAGGGCCACGGTGCGAACCCCGTCGCCGACCAGTGACGTGATCCACGCGCCCGTCAGCAGCCGGAACGCCGGCGTGTGGACGCCCTGGATGCCGATCGACCGCTCCACGTCTGAAGACCCGTCTGTGATCTGAACGACTCTCAAGCAGACGTCACGTTACGCACGGTGTCCACAGTGGCGGAAAGTAGCAACCGAACGGTTCTACTGTCGCAGTGAGTACACCCGTCCGGACTTCCCCCGGAAGGAGGCGAATGGCGGCCGGTTTGGCGTCTTGTCCTCCGCCCACTCGGCTTCTAGCTTTTCACCTGTACGGGTCTTGCGCATCCGTTTCCGGATACTAATTCCCGCCCGATGAGTCTCGGAGGACACGACATGTACACCGCGAACCGCGCCCAGGCTGCCTCCCTCACCCTTTCGTCGTACACCCGAATGGACGAGCCGGTTACGCCTGTTCAGCTGCCCACGGTTACCTCCGAGTCGGTGCGCATCACCGGCCGGGACTCCGTCCGCATCACCGGTCTGCTCGACTCGGTCCGCATCACGGCCCGGGACAGCGTGCGCATCACCGCGCGGGACTCGGTCCGGATCACGGCCCGGGACTCGGTCCGGATCACGGCCCGGGACTCGGTCCGGATCACGGCCCGGGACTCGGTCCGGATCACGGCCCGGGACTCGGTGCGCATCACGGCCCGGGACTCGGTGCGCATCACGGCCCGGGACTCGGTCCGCATCACGGCGTCGGTCCGCATCACCGCCCGCGACTCGGTCCGCATCACCGCGCGGGACAGCGTGCGCATCACGGCGCGCGACTCGGTCCGCATCACCGCCCGCGACTCCGTCCGCATCACGGCCCGCGACTCCGTCCGCATCACGGCCCGGGACAGCGTCCGCATCACCGCACGGGACAGCGTCCGCATCACCGCACGAGACAGCGTCCGCATCACCGCACGAGACAGCGTGCGGATCACCGCGACCCAGGACGACCTCGCGCTCGCCGCCTGACCCGCCCCCGCCCGCCCTACGCCGCCGGCTCGCCCAGGTAGGGCAGCCACAGCGGATCGGCCTCGGTCACGCCCGCCAGCAGCCGCCAGTGCGGCCCGCGCGGCGCGGCCGGCACGACCCGCAGCCGCCAGCCCAGTTCGGACAGCAGCTTGTCGGCCTTGCGGTGGTTGCACTTGGCGCAGCAGGCCACGCAGTTGGTCCACGAGTGCGCCCCACCCCGACTCCGGGGCACCACGTGGTCGATCGTCTCGGCACGTCCGCCGCAGTACGCGCAGCGGTACCGGTCCCGGTGCATCAGACCGGCCCGCGTCAGCGGCACCCGCCCCCGGTACGGCACGCGCACGTAGTTGCTCAACCTGATCACTGACGGTACGACGACCTCGGACGTGGAGGAATGGACGACGGCGCCCGCCGGGTCGCCGTGCACCACCTCCGCCTTGCCGCACACCACGAGCACCACCGCGCGCCGCAGCGGCAGCGCGGTGAGGGGCTCGAACGTGGCGTTGAGCAGCAGGACCTTCCGTCTTCCCCAGGGGAAGGCCTTGGGCGCCGGACCGGCCCCTCCCCCGTCCACCACGGCGTGCACGACAGCCTGTTTTTGGCCGGACGGGGCCAACGACGCGATCCCGGCGTTCGCCAGGGCGCCGATCGGGGTGGGTTGTCGGTCTGGCACGCGACCACCTCCACCGGTTCAGCCATAGCAGACCACACTTCACCCCCAAAAATCACGTGTGATACGTGACGCGTCATGGAGCCGAGATCAAAACTTCGGTGAACCCGGGCGTCCAGGACGACTCGCGCGGTGGTCGAGGCGCAGCCCTAACGCACATGGTTTTCATCCCGCGCTAACCTCGGCGAGGTGACGCACCCCTCACCCGCGGCCCCGCCCGCGACGATCGCCTACCCCGCCGCGGCACGCCTCGACCTGGTCGAACGGCTGCACGGGCACCCGGTGCCCGACCCCTACCGCTGGCTGGAGGACCCCGCCGACCCCCGCACGGCCGAGTGGTCGGCCGCCCAGGACGTGCTCACCCGCGCCTGGCTGGACGCCCAACCCGGCCGGGACGCCCTCGGTGAACGCCTGGCCGAGCTGATGCGTACCGGTTCAGTGGGCACGCCGGTGTGGCGGGCCGGGCGGGCGTTCTACACCCGGCGCGGGCCGGAGCAGGACTTCCCCGTCCTCTACGTGCTGGAGAACGGGGAGGAGCGCGTGCTGCTGGACGTCACCGCGCTCGACCCGTCCGGCCGCACCACGCTGGACCGCTGGTCCCCGTCCCTGGAAGGCACGCGGCTGGCCTACCAGGTGTCGGTGGGCGGCGACGAGCACTCGTTGCTGCACGTCCTGGACGTGGCGACCGGCGAGCTGGTCGAGGGCCCGATCGACCGGTGCCGCTACTCCCCCGTCGGCTGGCTGCCCGGCGGCGAGGAGTTCTTCTACGTGCGCCGCGTCGACCCGGAGCTGGTGCCCGAG
Source organism: Saccharothrix sp. (assembly GCF_031180885.1). Lineage (GTDB taxonomy): Bacteria > Actinomycetota > Actinomycetes > Mycobacteriales > Pseudonocardiaceae > Actinosynnema. Next base: position 89,893 of record NZ_JAPSLK010000018.1, on the reverse strand, counting down.
GACGAGCGGCAGTTCCACCGGCGGGTCTGGCGGCACCGCGTGGGCACCGACCCGGCGCAGGACGTGAACGTCCACGGCGACGGCCTCGACCACACCTACTACTACGGGCTGTCGCTCACCGACGACGGCCGGTGGCTGGTCGTCAACGGCGCGCCCGGCACGGTCCGGCGGGACTCGGTGTGGATCGCCGACCTGCACGGCGACGGCGAGCTGCGCGAGGTGATCTCCGCCGAGGCGGGCGCCCAGTGCTCGGCGTGGGTCGAGGGCGACCGGCTCTACCTGCGCACGAGCCTCGACGCGCCCCGGTTCCGGCTGTGCGCGGCCGACCCGGCGCGGCCGACCGAGTGGACCGAGCTGGTGCCCGAGCAGCCGGACTCGGTGCTGGACGGCGTGACCTGGCTGGACGGGTCGCTGGTCCTGCTGCGCACCCGGCACGCGGTGTCCGAACTGCACCTGCACGCGCCCGACGGCAAGTGGCTGGGCGAGATCCCCCTGCCCGGCACCGGTTCACTGCACGGCTGGTCCACTGTGGACGATCGCACCGAGGTCGCCCGGGACGTGCTGTGGTTCGGCTGGTCGGACTTCGTGACGCCGCTGTCGGTCTACAAGTTCTCGAAGTCGAGCGGCGAGACGGTCCTGCACGCCGCCGCGCCGGGCGCGGTCCAGCTGCCGGAGCTGACCACGCAGCAGGTCGAGTACACCTCCGCGGACGGCACGACCGTGCGGATGTTCGTGGTGTCCGGCCGCGCCACGCCCGACCTGCCCCGGCCCGCCCTGCTGACCGGCTACGGCGGCTTCGCGGTCGGCCAGGGGCCCGGCTACCGCGCCACGGCGCTGGCATGGGTCGAGGCGGGCGGCGTGTGGGCGCTGCCTTCGCTGCGCGGCGGCGACGAGGAGGGCGAGGAGTGGCACCGGGCCGGGATGCGCGAGCGCAAGCAGAACGTGTTCGACGACTTCCACGCGGCGGCGGAGAAGCTGATCGCCGACGGGTGGACCTCGCCGCAGCAGCTCGCGATCATGGGCGGCTCGAACGGCGGTCTGCTCGTGGGCGCGGCCCTGACCCAGCGGCCGGAGCTGTACGCGGCCGTGGTGTGCTCAGCGCCACTGCTGGACATGGTGCGGTACGAGAACTTCCTGCTCGGGCGGCTGTGGGCGGAGGAGTACGGCAGCGCGGCGGTCCCCGAGGAGCTGGCGTGGCTGCTGTCCTACTCCCCGTACCACCGGGTCCGGCCCGGCGTTGAGTACCCTTCGGTGCTGTTCACGGTGTTCGAGTCGGACAGCCGCGTGGACCCCAACCACGCCCGGAAGATGTGCGCCGCGCTCCAGCACGCGACGGCGAGCGATCCGACCAAGCACCCCGTGCTCCTGCGCCGGGAGACCGAGGTGGGGCACGCGGGCCGATCGGTGAGCCGGTCGCTCGGCCTCGCCGTGGACCAGTTGACCTTCCTGGCCGGTGCGACCGGGTTGGAGTTCGCCTGAGGTAGATCGAGGAGGAATGAGCCGGTGGTTCTGTCGGTGGACGTCGAGTCGACGCTGGCAGTCGATTGGTGGGTGGAGAACGGCCCGAAGATCGCCGAAGGGGCGCTGCGGATCGCGCTCACGGTGCTCATCGCGGTCGTCGTCCGGTTCGTGCTGCGGCGACTGATCGATCGGCTGACCAGGGGCTCGTCGGAGGGCCGCAAGCCCAAGCTGCTCAAGCCCCTGCGCGAACGCGCCCCCCAGGCCCTCAACGGGCTGGTGTCCGAGCGGCGGGAGCAGCGCGCCAAGACCATCGGCTCGGTCCTCAAGTCGGTCACCACGATCGTGGTGTTCGGCATCGCGTTCATCCAGGTCCTCACCGAACTGGGCATGAACGTGGCGCCGATCCTGACCTCCGCCGGCATCCTCGGCGTCGCCATCGGTTTCGGCGCGCAGAACCTGGTCAAGGACTTCCTGTCCGGCATGTTCATGATGCTGGAGGACCAGTACGGGGTCGGTGACGTGGTCGACCTGGGCCCGGCGACCGGCACGGTCGAGTCGGTGGGCCTGCGCATCACCACGATTCGCGACACCAACGGCACGGTGTGGTACGTCCGCAACGGCGAGATCCTGCGGGTCGGCAACTCCTCGCAGGGCTTCGCGGTGGCCGTGGTGGACCTGCCGCTGGCGTACGGGGCGAACCTGGCGTCGGCGACCGAGGTGCTGACGTCGGCGGCGCTGGCGGCCGTGGCGGAGGAGTCGCTGGAGAAGGACACCATCGACAAGCCGCAGGTGCTGGGCGTGGAGAAGGTGACGCCCGAGGGCATCACCATGCGGGTGACGGTCAAGGTGCGGCCGGGTCGGCAGTGGGCGGTGCAGCGGGCGCTGCGGGCCAAGCTGATGCCCGCGCTGGAGGACGCCGGCATCTCGCTCAAAGCGTGAGCGCCCCCGGGAGGCGGCATCCCGCCCGAGGCGTGAGCGCCCCCGGGACTTGAGGCAGGATGGAAGCGTGACCAGTACCGAGAACTTCTACGAAGCGGTGGGCGGGTACGAGACGTTCCACAAGATCGTCGCGCGCTTCTACGAGCTGGTCGCCGACGACCCCGTGCTGCGCCCGCTCTACCCGGAGGAGGACCTCGGCCCCGCCGAGGAGCGCTTCCGCCTGTTCCTCATGCAGTACTGGGGCGGCCCGCACACCTACTCCGACCAGCGCGGCCACCCGCGGCTGCGGATGCGGCACGCCCCGTTCGTGATCGGTCCCGTGGAGCGGGACGCCTGGCTGCGCTGCATGCGCGTCGCGGTGGACGAGGCCGACCTGTCGCCGGAGCACCGCGACCAGCTGTGGGCGTACCTGGAGATGGCCGCGAACAGCCTCATGAACGCCTGGGTGTGATCGTCGACCCCCACCGTGATCACCCGAACGGGGACGGGTGACGGCTCGTCGGGTGGCAGGATGACACCTCGTGCGACGATCCTCCGACCTCCAACCAGAGATCGCCGACGAGTCCGCCTGGTGGCGTGACGCCGTCTTCTACCAGGTCTACGTGCGTTCCTTCGCCGACTCCGACGGCGACGGCGTGGGCGACCTGGAGGGCATCCGCTCCCGGCTGGGTTACCTGGAACTGCTCGGCGTCGACGCCCTGTGGCTCACGCCGTTCTACACGTCCCCGATGGCCGACCACGGCTACGACGTGGCCGACCCGCGCGACGTCGACCCGCTGTTCGGCGACCTGGCCGCCTTCGACCGCCTGGTCGCCGAAGCGCACGAGCACAACATCCGGGTCACCGTCGACCTCGTCCCGAACCACACCAGCGACCGCCACGAGTGGTTCCAGGCGGCGCTGCGGGCCGGTCCGGGGAGCGCCGAGCGGGATCGGTACTTCTTCCGGGACGGGCAGGGCTACGACGGCTCCCAGCCGCCGAACAACTGGACCAGCGTCTTCGGCGGCTCGGCGTGGACCCGGGTCGCGGACGGCCAGTGGTACCTGCACCTGTTCGCCCCCGAGCAGCCCGACCTGAACTGGGAGAACCCGGACGTCCCCGCGGACCTGGCCCGGACCCTGCGGTTCTGGCTGGACCGCGGTGTGGACGGGTTCCGGATCGACGTCGCCCACGGCATGGCCAAGCCCTACGGCCTGCCGAACATGGACCCGCGCGCGGCCCAGGGCTCGGGCGTGATGCACGACAACGTCCTGGACCCGCGGTTCGACAACGACGCCGTCCACGACGTGCACCGGATGATCCGGAAGGTGCTGGACGAGTACCCGGGCCGGATGGCGGTCGGCGAGATCTGGGTCAAGGACGACGAGCGCTTCGCCCGCTACATCCGGCCCGACGAGCTGCACCTGGGCTTCAACTTCCGGTTGGTCGAGGCCCCCTTCGACGCGGACGCGGTGCGTTCGGCGATCGAGCACTCCCTGGCCGCCGTGCAGCCCTACGACACGCCTCCGACGTGGACCCTGTCGAACCACGACGTCGTCCGGCACGTGACCCGCTACGGCGGCGGGGCGCTGGGGACCAAGCGGGCGCGGGCGATGGCGCTGGTGGAGCTGGCCCTGCCCGGGGTGGTCTACCTGTACAACGGCGAGGAGCTGGGCCTGCCCAACGTGGAGCTGCCCGACTGGGCCCTCCAGGACCCGACCTGGCTCCGCTCGGGGCACGCGGAGCGTGGCCGCGACGGCTGCCGGGTGCCCCTGCCGTGGGAGGGCGCCGTCCCTCCGTTCGGCTTCACGACCGGGGCGGGGACTTGGCTGCCCCAGCCGAACGAGTGGGGCTCGCTGACGGCCGAGTCGCAGCTGGAAGACCCGGAGTCGATGCTGTCGCTGTACCGGCACGCGCTGGAGCTGCGGAAGTCGCACCCGGCGATCGGCGGGGACGAGGTCGAGTGGTACGGGGCTCCGGCGGGGTGCTTCGCTTTTCGGCGCAAGGGCGGTGGGTTGATCTGCGCGCTGAACACGTCCGGTGGGCCGGTGCCGCTGCCGCCCGGGGAGATCTTGTTGGCCAGTGGGCCGATGGACGGTCCTCAACTGCCGCCTGACACCGCGGTGTGGCTGGTCTGAGCACACCATCCCGGGGTTGTCGCAGGATGTCCTGCGACAACCCCGGATAAGAGTCAGACCAGCAGCGGCAGCATGGAGTGGCGGCGGCGGACGACGGCGCCGAAGCGGGCGTCGATGCGGAGCCAGGAGTCCGTCGCGGTCACGCGGACGTCGTCGCCGCCCAGGAAGCCCATGCCGGACAACGCGAACAGGCAGCGCAGCGGGACCTTCACGTCCAAGCCCGACCCGCTCACCGTCAGCACCGTCTGGTCCAGCAGCGACGCCGGCGGGGTGCCGTGGGGACCGGTGTTCTCGCGGGCCACCGCGACGCCCTGCTCCGCCAACTCCGAGACCACGTTCCCCGGCAGGCGGTCCACCTGCTGCCAGCCCTCCGCCGGCGGCAGCGCCGAGCGCCACATCAGGTCCTTGGGTGCGCCCGGGTCGATGGTCTCGCTGCGGACCACCGCCAAGCCGGTCAGCAGGTCGGTGCCGGAGACCGTGACGTCCCCGGGGCTCACCTGGCCGGCCACGGTGCGGGTCGCCAGGGTGTCGAAGGGGGTCGCCACCCACGCGTCCAGCAGGCCGCCGGACGGGCGGTTGCGCAGCCGGACGACGGTGTTCGCGTCCAGGCGGACCGCTCGGGCCACGAAGGCACCGAGGTCGTCGCGCTCGGACGGGTCGGCCAGGACCAGTTCAGGCACCGTTGCCTCCGGCACGCCAGCCCGCGAGGAAGTCGCGTTCGGCTTCGAGTAGACGGCGCGGACGTCCGGCCGTGAGGTTGTAGGGCACCATCAGGGTCTCGGCGGTCGCGACCACCGGGCTCCCCTCGCGGCGCCCGTTGCGTACGAGGTAGTCCAACGTGAAGGAGGCCGACTTCAATTCCCGGACCGACACCTCCACCACGATCTCGTCACCGGTGAACACCAGCGGCGTCAGGTAGTCGACCACCAGGCGGGCCACCACCATGCCGCCCGCCATGTCCGGCACGCCGTGCCGCGCCGCCTCGGTGAACAGGAGGTCTATCCGGGCCTCTTCCAGCAGGGTCACCGTGTTGGCGTGGTTGACGTGGCCGTACGCGTCCATGTCCGACCACCTCGGACGCACTCCCGTGACGAACACACCCAACTTGAACGCGCCTCCCACTGTCGGGACCCTGTGTGGATCCACGAGACCTTATCTCGCAGGCACCAGGCCCCCGTCCCAGGTTAGTTCCCCGTCGACGCCGAGGAACCGCGCGAGGTCGGCGACCTCCGCCGCGACGTCCGGGCGGTCACCGAAGGGGTGAACCGCGAAGCCGGTCGCGGTCCGCCGCCACGTCGCCACGACGCGGCCGTCCACCACGACGTGCGGGGTCAGGAAGCCGCCGCCGGTCTGGATGAGCCGTGCGTGCGCCGGATCCAGCGCCAGGCTGCGGTCCTTGTAGCCCAGCAGGTAGGTGTCGAAGTGGCCCAGCATCCGGGTGGTGCCGCCGGTGGGCGGGGCCGGTTCGTCGGCCAGCTCGGGCAGGTCGCGCGCCTGGGACTTCGGCAGGCCGCTCCACGCGACGAAGTCGTCCACGGTGGCCGGGCCGTACGCGCGCCGGTAGCGACGCCAGAGCTGTTCGACGGTGCCGGGCTCGGGGAGGTCCGGGAGGAGCGCGTACTCGTCGTCGAGCGTGCGGTACAGGACGCCGTTGGCCGCCGCGTAGGCCATCAGGTGCGCCGGGGCCTGGGACTTGGGGTCGAGCGCGATACCGACCACGGCCAGGCGGGTGACGACCGCCGACCGGGTCAGCGGCTCCGTGAGGATCTCGCGCAGGGCGGGCAGGGCGCGGGCGCAGAGGTCGTCGGTCAGGCCGAGTTCCAGGCGCCTGCGTTTGCCGCGCTGGACGATGAGTGTGGAAAGGGGACCCAAAACCCACAGATCGTCCAACAGCATCAGGTGCAGGGTTCCCCGCATGGCCCACGTGCGGACGATCGGGCCGGTCAGCGACTGCACGCCCCGGGCTCGGGCGGCGAGCCTGAGGGCGTTGACGTCCTGGGCTTGCAGGGCCAGGACCGAGTCGAGGAGTTCCTCGGTGGTCGCGGCCCGGTCGGAGAGGCGTTGGGCGCGCATCCGTTGCGCGAGGACGGTCACCGGTTGGCTCCGGTGGAGCCCCTGACCACCAGTTCCGGCTGGAAGACGAACTCCGCGTGCGGGGCCGGGGTGCCGCCGATCTCCTCCAGCAGGGCGTGCACGGCGGCCTGGCCCATGGCTTCCACGGGCTGGCGGATCGTGGTCAGCGGCGGGTCGGCGAAGACGATGAGCGGGGAGTCGTCGAAGCCGACCACGGAGATGTCGCGGGGCACGTGCAGGCCCCGGCGGCGGGCCGCCCGGATCGCGCCGAACGCCATCAGGTCGCTGCCGCAGACGACGGCCGTGCAGCCGCGGTCGTAGAGGGTGTCCGCCGCCGCCTGGCCGCCTTCGACGGTGAACAGGGAGTGCTCGACCAGCTCCGGGTCGCGGTCCAGATCGATGAACTCCTCGACCATGCGCTGCGCCGGCACGAACCGGGACGGGCCGACGGCCAGGCCGATGCGGTCGTGGCCCAGGTTTTGGAGGTGGGTGACGGCCAGGCGGACGGCGGCGCGGTGGTCCACCGAGACGAACGGGGCCTTGATGCGGTCGGTGTAGCCGTTGACCATCACGAACGGCACGCCGCGGCCGGCCAGCTTGACGTAGCGGTCGGTGTCGGCGGTCGTGTCGGCGTGCAGGCCGGACACGAACACGATGCCGTTGACGCCCCGGTCGACCAGCATCTCGGTCAACTGGTCCTCGGTGGAGCCGCCCGGGGTCTGCGTGCACAGCACCGGGGTGAACCCGTCCCGGCTCAGCACCTGCTCGATGACCTGCGCGAACGCCGGGAAGATCGGGTTGTTCAGCTCGGGGGTGATGAGCCCGATCAACCCGGCGCTGCGCTGCCGGAGGCGGGGTGGGCGCTCGTAGCCCAGGACGTCCATCGCGGCGACGACGGCCTGGCGGGTGGCGGGCGAGACGCCCGGCTTGCCGTTGACCACCCGGCTGACCGTCGCCTCGCTCACGCCTGCCTGGGTCGCGATGTCACTGAGCCGCGCTGTCACACCGGGTGACTCTACGGCCGGTGCCACCACACCGTCGTGTCAGACGGCACCACCAGCGCGCCGTTCTCGGCGGTGCAGTCGCCCGAGGCGAGCAGGACCTCGCCGTCGAACGGGACCTCGACGTCCTCGGCGCCCAGGTTCACCACGCAGGTGAAGTCACGACGGGTGAAGGCCAGGACGTTCGCGGGGGTGTCCAGCCAGTCGACGTGCGCGCCCTGCCCGAGCGCCGGGTGGTTGCGGCGGATGCGCAGGGCGTCGCGGTACAGGTGGAAGGTCGACGACCGGTCCGCCTGTTGGGCGGCGACGCTGAGGTCGCCCCAGGTGGCGGGCTGCGGCAGCCAGGAGCCGCCGTCGCCGAAGCCGTAGGACGGGCCGTCCGGCGTCCACGGGATCGGCACGCGGCAGCCGTCGCGACCCCGGTCGGTGTGGCCCGAGCGCTCCCACACCGGGTCCTGCAGGACCTCCTCGGGCAGGTCCAGGACCTCGGGCAGGCCCAGTTCCTCGCCCTGGTAGACGTAGGCCGAGCCGGGCAGGGCCAGCATGAGCAGCGCGGCGGCGCGGGCGCGGGCCAGGCTGCCGTAGCGGGTGACGTGGCGCTGCACGTCGTGGTTGGACAGCACCCAGGTGGTCGGGGCCTGCACCGGGGCCATCGCGGCCAGGGAGTCGTCGATGACCGTCTTGAGGGCTTCGGCGTCCCACTCGGCGGTCAGGTAGTGGAAGTTGAAGGCCTGGTGCAGTTCGTCCGCGCGCAGGTAGCGGGCGGTGCGCTCGGGGCTCGGGGTCCACGCCTCGGCGACGCCCACCCGGACGCCCGGGTAGGAGTCGAGGACCTTGCGCCAGTCGCGGTAGATCTCGTGGACGCCGTCCTGGTCGAAGAACGGCAGCGCCTCGGTGCCCAGCAGCTTGAGCTGCTCGGTGCGGCCCACGTCGGGCAGACCGTCCGCCTTGACCAGGCCGTGCGCCACGTCGATGCGGAAGCCGTCCACGCCCAGGTCGAGCCAGAAGCGCAGGACGTCCAGGAACTCCTCGCGGACCTCCGGGCGCTCCCAGTTCAGGTCGGGCTGCTCGGGGGCGAACAGGTGCAGGTACCACTGGCCGTCGGGGACGCGGGTCCAGGCCGGGCCGCCGAAGATCGACTCCCAGTCGTTGGGCGGCTGGTCGCCGTTGCCGTCGCAGAAGTGGTAGCGGGCGCGTTCCGGGGAGCCGGGGGCGGCTGCCAGGGCCTGCTTGAACCACTCGTGCTCGCTGCTGGTGTGGTTCGGGACGAGGTCGACGATGATCCGGATGCCCAGGTCGTGGGCGTCCGCGATGAGCGCGCGGGCGTCCTCCAGGTCGCCGAACATCGGGTCCACCGCGCGGTAGTCGGCGACGTCGTAGCCGCCGTCGGCCTGCGGCGACGAGTAGAACGGGGTGATCCACACCGCGTCCACGCCCAGGTCGGCGAGGTACGGGAGGCGGGACCGGATGCCCGGCAGGTCACCGACGCCGTCGCCGTTCGAGTCGGCGAAGCTGCGCACGTAGACCTGGTAGATCACGGCCTCGCGCCACCAGTCCTGGCTCATGGTGTTCCGTCCTTCCTCCGGGAGTGGCGGCACCGATGAAATACTTTGCAAAGGTTTTCAGCAAGTCCAGCAGGTGGTATGACCTAGAGCACATCCCTGCCGAAGGAGACATCGTGGTTTCCTCAGCCAAGCGCGCCTTCCTGCTGTGCGCGACCCTGGTGTTCAGCCTGCTGACCGTTCCGCAAAGTTTTGCAACACCCCCTGGTCCGAAGGACGTCACGGCGACCCTCTTCCAGTGGCCGTTCGACCGGGTGGCGGCCGAGTGCGCGTCCACCCTGGGGCCTGCGGGGTACGGGTACGTCGAGGTCTCTCCCGCCACCGAGCACATCCAGGGCAGCCAGTGGTGGACGTCCTACCAGCCCGTCAGCTACCGGATCGCGGGGCGGCTCGGTGACGAGACCGCGTTCCGGAACATGGTCAACACTTGTCACGCGGCCGGTGTGAAGGTCATCGCGGACGCGGTGATCAACCACATGAGCGCCGGGTCCGGGGTCGGGACCGGCGGGTCGTCCTACTCGAAGTACAACTACCCGGGCTACTACAGCGACTGGGACTTCCACTCCTGCCGGTCGAACATCACCGACTACCGCAACCGCGACAACGTCCAGAACTGCGAACTGGTCGGGCTGTCCGACCTGGACACGGGCAGCGAGTACGTGCGGTCGACCATCGCGGCCTACCTGAACCGGCTGATCGCGATGGGCGTGGACGGGTTCCGGGTGGACGCGGCGAAGCACATGTCCGCGGCCGACCTGTCCGCGATCAAGGCCAAGCTGACCAACCCCGGGATCTTCTGGGTGCACGAGGTGATCTACGGGGCGGGCGAGGCCGTGCAGCCCGGCGAGTACACCGGGTCGGGTGACGTGGACGAGTTCCGCTACGCCTACGACCTGAAGCGGGTGTTCCAGAACGAGAACCTGGCTTACCTGAGCAACTTCGGGCAGGCGTGGGGGTATCTGCCCTCGGGTCAGGCGCGGTCCTTCGTGGACAACTGGGACACCGAGCGGAACGGGTCGACGCTGTCGTACCGCGACGGGTCGACGTACACGCTGGCGAACGTGTTCATGCTGGCGTGGCCCTACGGTGCCCCGAACGTGTACTCCGGCTACGAGTTCACCGACCACGACGCCGGGCCGCCCGCCGGCTCCGAGTGCTACGTGGGGTGGAAGTGCCAGCACCGGTGGACGCAGATCGCGGGCATGGTGAAGTTCCGCAACACCGTGGCCGGGACGTCGGTGGTGAACTGGTGGGACAACGGCGGTGACGCGATCGCGTTCGGGCGGGGGACGCGCGGGTTCGTGGTGGTGAACCGGGAGACTTCGGCGTTGACGCGGACCTTCCAGACATCGCTGCCGGCCGGGACTTACTGCGATGTGCAGCGGTCCGGGTGTGCGCCGGTGACGGTGGACTCGGCAGGCCGTTTCACCGCGACCGTGGGCGCGGGTGAGGCGTTGGCGTTGCACGTCGGTGCCACGTCGTCCGTTTCGGCCACGTCGTTCGCGGTTCAGGCCACGACGTCGTTCGGGCAGAACATCTTCGTGGTCGGCGACCACCCGTCGCTGGGCGGGTGGAACACGGCGAACGCGGTGGCGCTGTCGTCGGCGTCCTACCCGGTGTGGCGGGGTTCGGTGGCGCTGCCGGCCGGGACTTCGTTCCAGTACAAGTACATCCGCAAGGACTCATCAGGTGCGGTGACCTGGGAGAGCGGCTCGAACCGCACCGCCACCGCACCCGCGACGCTGAACGACACCTGGCGCGACTGAGGACCGCGTGGCCGGAAGCTGTCGCGGTGCGCACGGCTTCCGGCCGCGGTGCTTTCGTGGGTGCATGGTGAGCTTCGCCGCGCTCCGCGACGCCGACCCGACCGCCTGGAAGTCCGCCGCCGACGACTGGGTGAGCCTGGCGCGGCACTGCGAGCAGTCGGCGGCCGACATCCACCGGCGGGGCAGCTCCGCGTTGGACGACAGCCGGAAGGACGCCGCCGGCGATCTCGCCGCCGACCGGTTCGAGGACAACTGCGCCAACTTCGTCTCCCACACCCTGCACCAGGGCGGCGGGCTGCCGATGAAGACCGATGCGTTCGGCGGGACGCTGAACGACGAGAACCGGGCGAGCGACGCGGGCACAGCCATCGACGAGATCGACCGGTACGCCTACCTGAACACCCCGAGCTGGGCGCAGGGGGCCGGGGCTCCTGCGGAACCCCGGCCCCGACCGGTGCTACCGGATCATGCTGCGCACCTGGCGGGCGGCCACCGAGAGGGTGGCCAGGTCCAGGCGGCTGGCCCGGTTGATCTCCTCCAGGGCGGCGCGGGCGCGGCCCAGCCTCGACGCGTTGGCCTGTTCCCAGGTGGCGATCTTCTCGGCCGGGGTGTCGCCCGGCTCGCTCGACCGCAGCACGTCGATGGTGATCGACCGCAGCGACGAGTAGAAGTCGTCACGCAGGGCCAGGCGCGCCAAGGCGTGCCAGCGGTTGACGCGTTCCAGGCCGCTCACCGAGCTGAGCATCCGGTCCACGTCCAGGTGGTCGGACAGCGCGAAGTACAGCTCCGCCGTCTCCAGGTGCGAGCGCTCCGGTCCGACGCCGTGGCCCTCGCCCTCGCGTTCGGCCAGTTCCGCCACCTCGGTCACGTCCAGCAGGCCGTAGGTGAACAGCAGCACCGCGACCCGGCGGGCCAGGTCCTCCGGCACGCCTTCGCCCGTGAGGCGGGCGACGTGCGCGAGGACGGACTCCTTCTCCCGGCCCTGCAACATGTCCAGCGTGCGCGGCGCCAGTTCGCCCACCACGCCGGCGAACCGGGCGATGGTCGAGCCGACGGCCAGCGGCTGCGGGCGGTTGGTGAGCAGCCACCTCGACGCGCGGTCGAGCAGGCGGCGGCTCTCCAGGACCATGTCGTCCTGGACGTCCGTGGGGATCTTGGTGTCCAGGGCGCGGATGTCCCGCCACAGCGACGGGAGGTCGTAGATCGCCGTGACGACCGTGTAGGCCCGGACGGCGTCCGTCGCGGACGCGCTGATCTCCTCGGCCAGCCGGAACGCGTACGACACGCCGCCGCCGTCCACGACCTCGTTGACCAGCACCGTCGTGATGATCTCGCGGGCCAGCGGGTGGCTGCCGATCGCGTCGGCGAAGCGCTGCCGCAGCTCGCTGGGGAAGTAGTCGGGCAGCTTGCGGGCGATCACGTCGATCGTCGGCAGGTCGCTGGCCAGCACCTCCTCCTTCAGCGCGAGCTTGACGTGCGCGAGCAGCGTCGCCAGCTCCGGCGAGGTCAGGCCGTCGCCGGCCTTCTCCAGCGCCCGGAACTCCGCGGGCGACGGCAGCGCCTCCAGCGCCCGGTCGAGGTGACCGCGCTGCTCCAGGTCGGCCACCAGGCGGGCGTGCACCGACAGCATCGGCGACGCGTGCGCCCGGGACACGCCCAGGACCTGGTTCTGCGAGTAGTTGTCGGCCAGCACCAGCTCGCCGACCTCGTCGGTCATCTGGCCGAGCAGCTCGTCGCGCTGCTGCCGGTCGAGCTTGCCCTCGCGGACCAGTTCGTCGAGCAGGATCTTGATGTTGACCTCGTGGTCGGAGCAGTCGACACCGGCCGAGTTGTCCAGGGCGTCGGTGTTGACCTTGCCGCCGGCGCGGGCGAACTCGATGCGGCCGCGCTGGGTCAGGCCCAGGTTGCCGCCCTCGCCGACGACCTTCACCCGCAGGTCGGCGCCGTTGACGCGGATGGCGTCGTTGGCCTTGTCGCCGACCTCGGCGTGCGACTCGGCGCCGGCCTTGACGTAGGTGCCGATGCCGCCGTTCCACAGCAGGTCCACCGGGGCCAGCAGGATCGCCTTCATCAGCTCCTGCGGCGACAGCTTCTCCACGCCCTCGGGCAGGCCGAGCGCCTCGCGCGCCTGCTCGCTGATCGGGATGGACTTCGCGGTGCGCGGCCACACGCCGCCGCCGGGGCTGATCAGCGAGCGGTCGTAGTCGTCCCACGAGGAGCGCGGGAGGTTGAACAGCCGCTTGCGCTCGACGTAGCTGGTCGCCGCGCCCGGGTTGGGGTCGATGAAGATGTGCCGGTGGTCGAACGCGGCCACCAGGCGGATGTGCTCGGACAGCAGCATGCCGTTGCCGAACACGTCGCCGGACATGTCGCCGACGCCGACCACGGTGAAGTCCTCGGCCTGGGTGTTCACGCCCAGCTCGCGGAAGTGCCGCTTCACGCTCTCCCACGCGCCCTTGGCGGTGATGCCCATGGCCTTGTGGTCGTAGCCGACCGAGCCGCCGGAGGCGAACGCGTCGCCGAGCCAGAAGCCGTAGGACTGGGACACCTCGTTGGCGATGTCGGAGAACGAGGCCGTGCCCTTGTCCGCCGCGACCACCAGGTAGGTGTCGTCGCCGTCGTGCCGGACCACCTGCGGGGCCGGGATGACGGTGCCCGAGCTGAGGTTGTCGGTCAGGTCCAGCAGGCCGGAGATGAACATGCGGTAGCACGCGATGCCCTCGGCCAGGAACGCCTCGCGGTCCAGGCCCGGGTCGCCGGTGGGGGTCGGCGGGCGCTTGACCACGAAGCCGCCCTTCGCGCCGACCGGCACGATCACGGAGTTCTTCACCGCCTGCGCCTTGACCAGGCCCAGGATCTCGGTGCGGAAGTCCTCGCGCCGGTCGGACCAGCGCAGCCCGCCGCGCGCGACCGGGCCGAACCGCAGGTGCACGCCCTCGACGCGCGGCGAGTACACGAAGATCTCGAACCGGGGCCGGGGCTGGGGCAGGTCCGGGATGGCCCGCGGGTCGAGCTTGACCGCCAGGTACGGGCGGGGGTTGCCGTCGGCGTCGCGCACGAAGTAGTTGGTGCGCAACGTGGCCTGCACCAGGGTGAGCAGGCTGCGCAGGATGCGGTCCGCGTCCAGGCTGGTCACGTCGTCGATCATCGCGGTGATGTCGGCGACCAGCGCCTCGGTGCGCGACGCGCGGTGGGCGTCGTCCAGGACCGGCGTGAACCGGGCCTCGAACAGCCGGACCAGGGCCGTGGCGACCTCGGTGTGGCCCAGGACGGCGTCCTCGATGTAGTCCTGGCTGTAGGCGACGCCGGCCTGGCGCAGGTACTTGGCGTAGGCGCGCAGCATCGCGGCCTGCTGCCAGGTCAGGCCGCCCTTGAGGACGAGGGTGTTGAAGCCGTCGACCTCCGCCTCACCGCGCCAGGCGGCGGCGAACGCGTCCTGGAAGCGGGTGCGGACCGACTCCAGGTCCTCCTGGGACAGCCGGTCGAGGGTCACCTGGTCGATGCGCAGGCCGAAGTCGTAGATCCAGCACTCCGTGCCGTCCTCGCGGACCAGCTCGTACGGGCGCTCGTCGGCCACCACCACGCCCATGCGCTGGAGCATCGGCAGCACGTCCGACAGCGTGATCCGGGCGCCCGCGAGGAACAGCTTGAACCGCCGCTCCCCCGGCTCCGCGTCGCGCGGCACGTAGAACTGCATGTCCAGATCGCCCTGGCCCAGCGCCTCGATGCGCCGGAAGTCCGCCAGGCCCTCGGCGGCGGTGAAGTCCTCCTTGTAGGCCTCCGGGAACGCCGCGGCGAACCGCTGGCCCTGCTCGGAGGCCGATTCCGCGCCCAGTCCGTCGCCCTGCGCCTCCAGCACCGCCTCGACCATGCGGTCGTCCCACGAGCGGACCGCCTCGGCCAGCAGGTTCTGGATGTAGCCGGTGTCCGGCTCGACCTGGCGGTTCGGGTCGGTGTGCACCATGAAGTGCACGCGGGCCAGCGCGGACTCGCCGACGCGGGCGCTGTACTCCAGGTTGACGCCGCCGAGTTCGGCGATCAGGACCTCCTGCATGGCCAGGCGGGAGGTCGTGGTGTACCGGTCGCGCGGCAGGTAGACCAGGCACGAGTAGAAGCGGCCGTACGGGTCGCGGCGCAGGAACAGCCGCAGGCGGCGGCGTTCGGCGAGCGCGATGACGCCGGTGACGGTCTGGTAGAGGGTGTCCGTGTCGACCGAGAACAGCTCGGTGCGCGGGTAGTTCTGGATCACCTCCAGCATCCGCTGGCCCGAGTAGGAGTGCAGCGGGAAGCCGGCGCGGTGGATGACGTCGCGGACCCGGCGCTCGATGGCCGGGATGTCCAGGACGTCTTCGTGCAGGGCGGTCGTGGAGAACACGCCGAGGAACCGGTGCTCGCCGGTGACGTTGCCCTCGGGGTCGAAGGTCTTCACACCGACGTAGTACGGGTACACCGACCGGTGGACGCTCGACTGGGCGCTCGCCTGGGTCAGCACCAGCAGCTCGGGCGAGAGTGCCTGCGCGCCCGCGTCGGGGCCCGCGGTGAGACTGCGCGCCGCGAGGCTGTCCTGTCTGAGCACGCCCAGCCCACTGGCCAGGACCGCGCGCAGGGCGGGTTCGCCGCCGGTCGCCGGGTCGTCGCGGACCAGTTCGTACTGGCGGTAGCCGAGGAAGGTGAAGTGGTCGGCGGCGAGCCAGCGCAGCAGGCGGGCGCCGTCGTCGACCTCTTCGCGGTTGAGGGGCGGAGGGCTGGCCTGGAGCTGGTCGGCCAGCTGGAGGGCCGTGTCGGTCATCTTCTTGGTGTCCTCGACGACCTCGCGGACGTCGTTGAGGACGGTGTGCAGCTTGGTCTCCAGCTCGCGCGCCCGGTCCGGGTCGGTGAGCAGGTCGACCTCGATGTTCATCCACGACTCCGCCATCGCGTCGCCCGGCGGGTCGGCCGGGTCGGCGGTCGGCAGGACCTCGTTGAGCGCGCCGGTCACCGGGTCGCGGCGGACCACCACGATCGGGTGGACCACCCGCTGCACCTGGACGCCGCCGCGGGTCAGCTCGGAGGCCACCGAGTCGACCAGGTAGGGCATGTCGTCGGTGACGACCTGCACCACGGTCGCGGGGCACGTCCAGCCGTCGTGGGCGCGGGTGGGGTTGAGGATGCGCACCACCGGGCGACCCGGCACGCGGGTCTCGGCGAGCTGGTAGTTCGAGCGCACCGCGCCGACCAGGTCCACCGGGTCGTCGTCGTTGACTTCCTCGGCGGGCACGTGGCGGTAGTACAACCGGATCAGGTCGGCGAGCTCGGGGGCGCCGGCGGCGGCCCGTTCGATCAATTCGTCACGCGCTTGTTCGGGACTGGCCTGGGTGCGGCCGGCACCGGCGTCGTGGCGAGTGGGGAGGTCCGATCGGGACGGGACTCCAGTCGAGGTCATGTTCAGGCGACTCCACGCTATCCGGCACCTCTGTGTGCCGGGTCCGCGCACCACTTAACCAGACTCGCTCCACCCTGTCGGAGCAACCCTGGACACTGAATCGAGCCACTTGCCGTCAAGTGGAAAATTCAGGCCGCACGGACTATTTTCGGCGTCCCCGGTTGTGTTACCCGCGGGAAACCTCAATAAAACCTCAATTCCTTTTCGTCAGCTTTCGGGCAGGGTCCACCGGGGTGGTTCGACGGTGACCCGGGCGATGGGCGCCGTGGTCTCGACGTCGGTCGGCGGTGGTGCCACCGGGGTGATCGGGACCGTGGTCTCGGCGCTGTCGTCGTGGCTGTGCTGCTGCTGGGCTTGGGCGGCTTCGTCCTCGCGGCGGCCGGCTTCGTAGGCGACGAGGGCTTCGGCGAGGAGTTCGGCGAGGCTGAGGTCGCTCTTGGGCCGGCGGGAGGCGCGGGTGGCGCTGGGCGAGCCGTCGGTGAGGTCCACCGTCCGCCCACCGACGACCACGGTCCGCACGAACGGCTCACCCCCTTCGGTCTCCACTTCCGCCTCACCCTCGCCCTTCGCCTCCACCGGCGCCGGCTCCGGCGTCACCGGGGTTTCGGGCAACAGCGGGGTTTCGGCCGCCGTCTGCGTGACTTCGGCGGTCGGAGCGGGTTCGGCCGTCGGCGTGGCTTCGAACGTCGGTGTGGCTTCGAACGTCGGAGACGTTTCGGACATCGGGGTGGTTTCGGGATCGACCGAAGTCGGTTGCGCCGGGGTGGGCTGGGCCGGGGCTGCCGGGGGCTCGTCGCGCTCGACGTCCCCGAACCCGAGGAACCCCGTGGGCGTCCCGAGGTCCGACTCGACCGGCAGCTCGGGCACCCGCGCGGTGGGGATGACCGGCCCCTTGATGAACGCGGCCCCGAGCCCGACCGGCGGCAGGTCCTCGTCCCGCTCGGAGGGCTTGACCATGGCGGGCGAGTCGAACATGTCCACGTCGGCACCCTCCCGCAACCGCTGGGGAGCCTCGACCCGCCACTGGACCTCGACCTCGTCCGAAGCGGACTCCTCCACCTCCGGCGCCCGCCGCCGCCCACCGGCCCGCTGGGAGTCCAGCAGGCCGGCGGCCTTCAGGGTCTCCAACACACTCCCGCCGTCCGACCCCTGCGGAACAACGGCCTGCTCTTCCCCTTCAGCAGCCTCCCGAACCGCCCGCCGCCGCCCACTGCGCACGGCGCCGGCCGCGGCGATGAGCCCAGCCGCGGAAACCGTCCGCTCCCCGGCACCTTCCTGAGCCGCCGCTGCTTTCTCGGCTTCGGGCTGGGCGGGGAGGACGGGTGCTTCGGACTCGCTCGCAGAGGGCACTTGGGGAACGTCCGGTGCCTGGGGAACGTCCGGTGCCTGGGGAACGTCCGGCTGTGGCACGACGGGCGGGTTCACCGGCATTTCCGGAGTCGCAGGCTGGGCCGGCGGGATGGCCACACTAGACGGGACCTCTGACGCGGGCTCGATCGGCTGCATGGGCTCAGCGGGCGGCGTCACCTGAGGGGGCGTCGGCTCGGGTGTGGATGGTGGGAACAGCGTGTCCGAGGCGGCGAAGGCGGCCGACGTGATCGGGGTCGACACGAAGGGCGTCGCCGGGAAGGAGGTTCCCGGGAAGCGTGGCGCGGGGGGCGGGAGCTGCGGCGACGGGTCGGGCGTCGCGGCTGCCGGCTGTGGTTGGGGGGCTGCCGGTTGGGGGGTGGGCGGCGTCGGCGCGGCAGGCTGCGACGTCACCGGCACCTCGGGCGGCGTGGGCACAGCGAATGGCGCCTGCGCGGCGGGCTGCGACGTCACCGGGAGTCCGGGCGGCACCGGCGTAGCGGGCTGCGATGTCACCGGCGGTGCCGGCGTAGCGGGCTGCGACGTCACGGGCGGAGCGGATGGCGTCGGCATGGCGGGCTGCGACGTCACCGGGGGTGCGGATGGCGTCGGCAGTGCGGATGGCGTCGGCTGAGCCGCCGGTGGCGCGGGTGGGGTCGGGTGAGCCGTCGGTGGGGTGGGGGGCGTCGGCTGGGTGGCGGTGGGTGCCGGGGGTTGGGGTCGCAGGGCGGGCGGTAGGGGTGGGAAGAGGGGCGGGGAGGGAGGGTCGTGGGGGGCGAAGACCTGTTCCAGGTACGTGCCGGCGCGGGGGCGGGGGCGGGCTTCGGCGGTGCTGGTGTGTTGGGGGCGGCCCCGGGTGGTTTCGGGGTCCGGCGTTGCCAGGTCTGGAGTTGGCTGGGCCGGAGTCGAGGTCGGCGACGCTGAAGTCGCCGGGGGTGCGGTCGCTGCGGCCGGGGGTGCCGGGTTTGGGGTTGCCCGGGTGGGAGTCACCTGGCCTGGGGTTGCCTGGGTGGAGGTTGGGTCGGCGGGAAGGGTGGGTTCCGGGGCGCGGCGGCGGCCGGAGCGGGTGGGGGATGGGTCGGCTGGGCTCGCCGAGCCGGCTGGGGTGGCTGAGCTGGCTGGGCTCGCTGGGCCGGCTGAGCCGGTTGGGGTGCCCGAGTTGGCGGGGTCGCCGAAGGGGTGGACCAGGCGCCAGCGGTCGGCGGCGTGGGCCCTGGCGGCGGAGATGCCTTCCACCGTCATGTCCTCGGCCGCTCGGCGGGCTCGTTTCACGCGTAGGCCGTCCGTGCGGTGGACCTGTACTGGGCGCCACTGGCGCAATTGTTGCTTGGTTTCCGGGGTCAGGCCGGGCTCTGGGCGGGCATGTGGCGAGGTTGTCTGGCGGAGTAGTGCGGCCAACTGGTCGTGCAGGCCTGATGGCCGGCGGTGCACGCCGGAGAACTCGGCGGCCAAGCGGGCGCGCACGGCGTAAACAGCCCTGGCTCGCCGGCGTTCGGCGGCGTGGGCGGAGCGGAGGTTGGCCAGGGCCTCGGTCAGGTCGCCGGATACCTCGTGCACGTGCGCCAAAGCCAGCAGGCTCTCGGCTTGCAAGGTGTCCAGTTGGTGCCGTTCGGCGCTTTCGGCGGCCTCGCGGAGGAGATCGCGGGACTGGTCGACGCGACCTGCGGGGAGGTGGACTCGGCTCGCCAACGCCAAGCGCAGCCAACCGGACGCTGTTGCGGATGGGGCTCGGACAGGGCGTTCCAGGAACGGGGTGCCGGCCTCGGACGCCTCGGCGTGCTTGTCCGCGTCCATCAGGGCGCAGACCAGCTCGACGGTCAGGGCACCGCGCACCTGGCCGCTGTCGGACTCGGGGTCGGTGAGTTGGTCGATCAGCTCCACACCCTCGTGGGCCGCCGCGATCGCCGCCTCCAGGTCACCCCAGCGGCGGTGTTGGCCGGCCGCTGCGGCGCGGAGCAAGCCTCGCAGCAGCAGGGTGGTGTCGTGGTCGAGTACCGGGTCCGAGGTGTAGAGCTGGTCGGCTTCCTCCAGCGCCTGGGTCAGCGCGGAACCCCGCCCCACCGACACCAGGCACTCGCTCGCCTGGACCAGCGCCGAAGCCCGCAGGGCGTCCGGAACGCCCTCGGCCTCCAGCACCGGTCGGACGGCGGCGAACCCGGTCAGCGGCGCGCCCACGGCTCGGGCGATGTCCGCCAGCTCGACCCGCAGGCGCCACGCCGTCTCGTGCTCGGCCTCCGACTCGGCCGCCTTGAGGGCGTCCAGCGCCCGGTCGGCGACCCGCACGCCCCGGCCCATCCGGTTGCTCGCGAAGACCACCAACGACTCCGCGCGCAACCGGTCGACCTCGTCGCGGCGAGCGGAGGCGAGCGCCAGCGCGCGCTCGCCCAGCACCAGAGCCAGCTCCGGTGCCCGCCAACGCAGCCGCCAGGCGGGCACGACCAGCGTGCTCACCTCGACGTCCGCCTGCGCTTCGCCCCTCGCCGCCACGATGTCCCTACCTCGGCTCAGTCTCGTGTGAGCTTGCGGTAGGTGACGCGGTGCGGTCGGGCCGCCTCCGCGCCCAGGCGCTCCACCTTGTTCTTCTCGTAGCCCTCGAAGTTGCCCTCGAACCAGTACCACTGGGCCGGGTCCTCGTCCGTGCCCTCCCACGCCAGGATGTGGGTGGCGACGCGGTCGAGGAACCAGCGGTCGTGGGAGATGACCACGGCGCAGCCGGGGAACTGCTCTAGGGCGTTCTCCAGCGAGCCGAGGGTCTCCACGTCCAGGTCGTTCGTCGGCTCGTCCAGCAGGATCAGGTTGCCGCCCTGCTTGAGGGTGAGCGCCAGGTTGAGCCGGTTGCGCTCGCCGCCGGACAGCACGCCCGCGGGCTTCTGCTGGTCCGGGCCCTTGAAGCCGAACGCGCTGACGTACGCCCGCGACGGCATCTCGACGTTGCCGACGTGGATGTAGTCCAGGCCGCCGGAGACGACCTCCCACACGTTCTTCTTCGGGTCGATGCCCGCGCGGTTCTGGTCGACGTAGGACAGCTTGACCGTCTCGCCGATCTTGACGGTGCCGGAGTCCGGCTCCTCCAGCCCGACGATGGTCTTGAACAGCGTCGTCTTGCCGACGCCGTTCGGACCGATCACGCCGACGATGCCGTTGCGCGGCAGGCTGAACGACAGGCCGTCGATCAGGACGCGGTCGCCGAAGCCCTTCTTGAGGTTGTCGACCTCGACCACGACGTTGCCCAGGCGCGGGCCCGGCGGGATCTGGATCTCCTCGAAGTCGAGCTTGCGGGTCTTCTCCGCCTCCGCCGCCATCTCCTCGTAGCGGCCGAGACGGGCCTTGGACTTGGCCTGGCGCGCCTTGGCGCCGGACCGGACCCACTCCAGCTCGTCCTTCAGGCGCTTCTGGAGCTTCTGGTCCTTCTTGCCCTGGACGGCGAGGCGCTCGGCCTTCTTCTCCAGGTAGGTGGAGTAGTTGCCTTCGTAGGGGTGTGCCTTGCCCCGGTCCAGCTCCAGGATCCACTCGGCGAGGTTGTCCAGGAAGTACCGGTCGTGGGTGACCGCCAGGACGGCACCGGAGTACTGGGCGAGGTGCTGCTCCAGCCACAGGACGCTCTCCGCGTCCAGGTGGTTGGTGGGCTCGTCGAGCAGCAGCAGGTCGGGCTTGCTCAACAGCAGCTTGCACAGGGCGACCCGGCGGCGCTCACCGCCGGAGAGGTTCTTGACGTCGGCGTCGGGCGGCGGGCAGCGCAGGGCGTCCATCGCCTGCTCCAGCTGGGAGTCGAGGTCCCACGCGTTCGCGTGGTCCAACTCCTCCTGGAGGGCACCCATCTCCTCCATCAGCTCGTCGGAGTAGTCGACGGCCATCTTCTCGGCGATCTCGTTGAAGCGGTCCAGCTTCACCTTGATCTCGCCCAGGCCTTCCTGGACGTTGCCGAGCACGGTCTTCTCCTCGTTGAGCGGCGGCTCCTGCTGGAGGATGCCCACCGTGTAGCCCGGTGAGAGGTACGCCTCACCGTTGCCCGGTGTGTCCAGGCCGGCCATGATCTTCAGCACGCTCGACTTGCCGGCCCCGTTCGGGCCGACCACGCCGATCTTCGCACCGGGGTAGAACATGATCGTGACGTCATCGAGGATGACCTTGTCCCCGTGCGCCTTGCGCACCTTCTTCATGGTGTAGATGAACTCGGCCATGCCCGCGATCGTAGAGCGGTGCCGATCGGGCAAGTACCTCGGACGCCGGCAACGAAGGATGCGACAACGCAGAGTTAACGCGAACGTGGGTCACCCACACCTGTAACAGCGTGCGATGACCGCTCAGGTGGGGCGCTGTGACCAGCGGATCCGGCCTGATGCGCGAACTCGGTGCGGTGTCAAGCCCTGATGCCTGCACGGGACCCGCCGACGGACGCCGACCCCACGACCTCCCTCCTCGACAGCTCGGTGACGGCGACACTCGACGGGCATTGTGCAACCTGGGCCGGTGGTCGGACCCGTTTCGGGCGTTCATGCCCCGAACGGCTCAGGCCACGACTTCGGTTGCGCCGGCCCGCTGCCGAGCGTCACCGCCAACCGGCCGCCGACTGCTCCACAAGCGGCGGATTCGCGCCCCGTCCAGGTGGTGGGACGACTCGGGGACGGCTGGGACGGCTCGGGATCAGAACGGCACCTTGTCCACCTCCTTGGCGGGCGATTCGAGGGGTGACTCGATGGGCGACCCGCGTTTGCGGCGGGCGCGGGAGACCTCTCCTTCCTTGCGCTGGGTGGCGACGGTGGGTGGGCCGGCGGTGGGTGGGCCGGCGGTGGGTGGGCCGGCGGCGGGTGGGGTCGGGGCGGGTGGGGTCGGGGTGGCGGGGTTGTCGGGTTCGGGGGGTTTTGCGGGGCGCTTGCCGCGTGCCGGCGTGGCGGGTGTGGCTTGGGGCTTCGTGATCGCTGCCGCGCACTTCGTCAGGTCGATGCCGACGGCGTAGGCCTCGACGTCGATGAACTGGCGGTACCGACTGCCCTCCGGCAGTTCCTTGACCGTCAGCTTGCCCGCGACCACGACCGGGTCGTCCTTGGCCAGCGATGCCTTGACGTTGTCGGCCAGGTCGCGCCAGCAGGTGACCGACAGGAACATGTGGTTCCCGTCGACCCACTCCCGGTTGTCGGCGTCCCAACGGCGCTCCCGGGTCAGCATGCGGAAGTTGGCGCGGCTGTACCCCGGGCCCACCTTGGTGCACGTGACCTCACTGGCCACCGACCCGGCCAGCGTGACGCGCGTCTCGTTGTAAGCCATGACTTCCTCCCGGAACCAGTGATCTTCGTGAGTCCAGGTTCCCCAGTCCTGATGAGGGCGGAAAGGGTCGAACCCGGATCTGTGGACAACTCAGGGCCTGTGGACAACTTTGAATGAGTGAGTCCTCACTCGTTGACATGAGTGAGGACTCACTCATACAGTGGCCGCATGGCCGAGGACACGACGCAAAAGCGCAGGCGCGCCCCAGCGATGAGCCCCGAGGACCGTCGGGAGGCGATCGTCGCGGCCACCGTGCCGCTGCTGTACGACCACGGCGCGAACGTCACGACAAGCCAGATCGCCAAGGCCGCGGGCATCGCGGAGGGCACCGTCTTCCGCGCCTTCAAGGACAAGCAGGAACTGCTCGCCACCTGCGTGAAGTCCGTCCTCGCCGTGGACGCCGAGCTGCGGTTCCTCGAAGACGCCCGCCAGGCGGCCACCCTCCCGGAGCGGCTCTCATGGGCCATCAGCGCCGTCTCGGGCTACCTCGACCGGATGTGGAAGCTGATGAGCGTCCTGCGCGACTCCGGCTACCACCCCGACCACGAGAAGCAGAAAGGGCCGCCGGTCGAGATGCAGCGCATCTCCGAGGGCGTGGCGCGGCTGTTCGGCCCGGACGCCGACGACCTGCGCATCGACGCGTCCCTGGCCGCCCGGCTCCTGCTCGGCCTCGTGTTCACCAACCGCATGCAAGGCGACGGGTTCGGGGACTCCGCCGCCGACACCGACCAGCTCGTGGAGCTTTTCCTGCACGGCGTACTGAGGGGAGACCGGTGAACGACCTGATGATCGAGGCGAGGGACGTCGGCAAGGCGTTCGGCGCGCACAAGGCGCTGGAGGGGGTGAGCGTCTCCGTCCCGAAGGGCACCGTCCTGGGCCTGCTCGGCCACAACGGCGCGGGCAAGACCACCCTGGTCAACGTCCTCACCACCATGCTCCCGCCGGACGCGGGCACCGCCCGGGTGGCCGGCTTCGACGTGGTCCGCCAGGCCCACCAGGTCCGCAGCCGGATCGGGCTCACCGGCCAGTTCGCCTCCGTCGACGAGGGCCTGTCCGGGCTGGACAACCTGGTCCTCATCGCCCGCCTCCTGGGCGCGTCCACCAAGGAGGCCAAGTCCCGGGCGGGCGAGCTGCTGGAGCTTTTCGACCTCACCGAGGCCGCCAAGCGACCCTCCCGGACCTACTCGGGCGGCATGCGGCGCCGGCTCGACCTCGCCGCGGGCCTCGTCGGCCACCCCGAGGTGGTCTTCCTGGACGAACCGACCACCGGCCTCGACCCGGCCAGCCGCCTGGGCCTGTGGGAGATCGTGGAACGCCTGGTCGACGACGGGACCACGGTCCTGCTGACCACCCAGTACCTGGACGAGGCGGACCGCCTGGCCGACCGGATCACCGTGCTGGCCCAGGGCAAGGTCGTCGCCGCGGGCACCAGCGCCGAGCTCAAGGCGCAGGTCGGCCGGCGCACCGTCACCGTCACCCTGGCCGACGTCTCGGACGTGCCCAAGGCGCAGGACGCCCTGGAACGCGCCGGGATGCAGCCGGTGCCCGCGCTCAACACGCTCACCGCGCCCGTGACCTCGTCCCGCGAGCTGGCCGTGGTGGTCCGCGCGCTGGACGAGGTGGGCCTGGAGGCCACCGAGCTGGCCCTGGCCGAACCGACCCTGGACGACGTCTACCTGACCCTCGCGGCGCACGCGGCCTGACCGGAGGAGACCCATGACCGCCCTCACGGCCACGCGCTGGCGTGGCACGGACTTCGGCACCCAGGTCCTGGTGCTGACCCATCGGTCGCTGCGCACCCTCGTCAGCGACCCCCGGATGATCGTCTTCAGCGTCCTGCAACCGCTGATCATGCTGACCCTGTTCAGCCAGATCTTTGCCGGCATCGCCAACACCCCGGGCTTCCCCGCCGGCGTCTCCTACATCGACTACCTGATGCCCGCGATCCTGGTGAACACCGCCATGCAGTCGGCGCTCCAGGCGGGCGTCGGGCTGGTGACGGACATGAAGAACGGCGTGCTGGCCCGGTTCCGGTCCCTGCCGATCCGACTGGGTTCGGTGCTGGTCGCGCGCAGCCTGTCCGACCTGGTCCGCACGGCCGCGCAGCTGGTGCTGATGCTGCTGTTCGCGGTGACCATCTTCGGCTTCTCCCCCGCCGGCGGGGTCGCGGGCGTGACCGTGGCGCTGGGCCTGTCACTGGCCGTCGGGTGGGGACTGGGCTGGATCTTCCTCGCCGTCGCGACCTGGGTGCGCAACGCCGAGTTGATGCAGACCGTGGGCTTCCTGGCGATGTTCCCGTTGATGTTCGCCTCCAGCGCCTACGTGCCGGTGTCGGGTCTGCCGGGCTGGTTGCAGGCGGTGGCGAACGTCAACCCGTTGACCCACGCCGTCGACGCGGCGCGTGGGCTGGCCCTGGCGCAGCCGGTGAGCGGCGTGGCGGGTGCGCTGGTGACTAGTGCGGGGCTCGCGGTGGTCGGGTGGATCTTCGCGGTCCGGGGCTTCCGCAAGCCGCTTTAGGAGACCGACCAGGTGATGTCCAGGGTGTTCAGGACGCCCACCGCGTCGAACGCCTGGGCCGGGGCGAGCACGCCGGGTTTCGCC
Organism: Saccharothrix sp.; assembly: GCF_031180885.1. Lineage (GTDB taxonomy): Bacteria > Actinomycetota > Actinomycetes > Mycobacteriales > Pseudonocardiaceae > Actinosynnema. The sequence goes on along the minus strand of NZ_JAPSLK010000018.1, from coordinate 64,339 downwards.
ACACCAGCGGTGAGCCTGCGTGCCGCCTCGGCCAAAGCCGTGGCGGGAAATGGTGGCTATCTCCGGTAGGGCGAACTTCCCGACCGGAGAAGGGTTCTGGGTCGCCGGGGAACAAGAAGGACGACGTGCGGACCGGGCGCGATGGCGGCCCGAATCACTGGCTCTCCGTGCAGCTCGAACGGGGCCACGCAGTTCACCACCACGTCGCAGCCCCGCAGGACATCGGTCAGGCGGTCCCAATCGTCCAGGGTCGCCACCTCGAACGGTCCCAGCCCGCGCAGCCGCTCGGCGTCGCGTCCCACCCGGGGCTGTCGCGCCCGGCGAATACCGGCGCTACTCCCGTTCGGACAGCTTGCGCAGCATCGCGTTGTAGGCGGCGAGGTCCGCGTCACCGTCGGCGTCGGCCTTGCGGTCGGCGCGCCGAGCGTCCCGGTCGTCCGAGCGCGCCCACTGCACCAGCAGCGCCACCATCACCACGATCAGCGGCACCTCGCCCGCCGCCCACGCGATGCCGCCGCCCAGCCGCTGGTCCTCCAACTGCGAACTCACCCACGGCAGCGCCAGCGCGCGGTAGAAGTTCTCGCCGATCACGTTCTGCGAACTCATCAGCACGATGCCGAAGAACGCGTGGAACGGGATGGACGCGAACAGCAGCCCCAGCCGGCCCAGCGGCGGCAACCGCTTGGGCGCCGGGTCGATGCCGATGACCGGCCAGTAGAAGACGTACCCGACCAGGATGAAGTGCAGGTTCATCAGCAGGTGGGCCCAGTGGAAGTCCAGCGCCCAGTCGAACAGGCCGGAGAAGTACAGCCCGTAGAACGACCCGACGAACAGCGCCAGCGCCACGAACGGGTTGGTCAGCACCCGCGCCACCGGGGAGTGCACCAGGGCCAGGATCCACTCGCGCGGACCGGGCGGGTTGCCCTTGCCCGCGACCGGCAGCGCTCGCAGCGCCAACGTCACCGGGCCGCCCAGAACGAGCAGGATCGGGGCGAGCATGGAGAGCAGCATGTGGCTCTCCATGTGGATGCTGAACATCGCGGGCGAGTACCGGCCGATCCCGGACGAGGTTGCCACCAGCACGGTCAGGCAGCCCGCGACCCACGCGATCGTGCGCCCCACCGGCCACGCGTCACCGCGCCTGCGCAGCCGCCGCACGCCCAGCAGGTACACGACTGCCAACGCGATCGCGCCCGCGCCGAAGATCAGGTCGAACCGCCAGTCGAACAGCAGCCGGGTGATCGTGGGCGCGCCCGCGAGGTCGTAGCCGATGCGGATCTCGACCGTGCTGGGGAACACCCGGCCCTCGGGCGGCGGAGGCGTCCGGCTCAGCGCGCCGGCCAGCCCCAGGGTGAGGAACATCAGCAGGACCTCGACGCCCGCGAGCTTGAGCAGCGCGCGCCCGGTGCCGGTCGCCTGCACCTCCTTCACGCTCTTGGTGCGGTGCAGGTAGCCGAAGACGCCCAGGACGATCAGCGCCGCGACCTTGCCCAGCACGAGCAGGCCGTACTCGCTGGTGAACAGCACGCTCCAGGGCAGCCGGACCTTGGCGTTGATGACGCCGGAGACCGCCATGATCAGCCAGCACACCAGCGCGAGCTTGGAGAACCGCTCGGTGGCGAGCCCCAGGTGGGCGCCGCCGCGCCGGCCGTGCGCGAGCAGCGCGATGAGCCCGCCGACCCACAGCGCCGCCGCCACCAGGTGGTACAGCAGGCTGTTGGTGGCCACGTCGTGCGCGCCTCCGCCGGAGGAGTGCCCGGTCACCGCCACCGGCATCAGGGCGAACACGGACAGCAGGAACAGCACCACCGTCCAGTTCCACGACAGCACCAGCCGGCAGCCCAGCGCGAGCAGCGCCACCACGACGGCGGTGATCATCCACGCCTTGGCCTGTTCCATGAACCCGGCCAGCTGGAACAGGACGGACGGCTCGATGACCGCGCCCACCGGCTGGCCCAGCGCGTCGGCCACGGTGAACGGCACGGACGCCACCGCGCCCAACGTCCACAGCAGAGCCGTCCAGGCCGCCGTGCGCAGCGCCGCGTAGCCGTCGGCGGCCAGGGTGCCGTTCTCCTGGGGCGGGACGAGGAACGCGGCCAGCAGCAGTGAGCCGATCGTCACGGCCGCGGCGGACTCGGTCAGCACCCGCACCACGAGCAGGCCGACCCGGTCCGCGCCGGTGAGCGTCGCGAGACCCGCCGCCACCACCGCGGCTATGGCCGTGCCGACGACCAGCAGGGGGATCAGACCGGTGCGCTGCGTTCGGGTGGGCGCGTCGATGGGCACGTGTCCGAGCGTAGGCGGAGCGGTGGCACGACCACCAACCGCCGGACGTGCGGCGATCACACCGGCTACCGTTGCCTGTCGTGACCAGCACCCGCACGTTGCTCCTGGTGGCCCTGTCCGCGCTCGTCCTCTCGGGGTGCAGCTACACCATCAACGGCGACGCGCTCCCCGAGGCCGGTTTCACACCCTCGTCCACGCCGCCGTCCACCTCGTCCGGGTCGCCGGGCGGCGCGCCGAAGATCGCCAAGCAGCGGTCGGTGTCCGGGGTGGACCCGTGCAAGCTGCTCAGCGCCGACGACCTCAAGCCGGTCGGGTCCCTGGTCAAGGACCCGGCGCGCAAGGACGACCTGATCCAGGAGTCGTGCCAGTACGTGCTGCCCGACGGCAGCGTCGTGGCCGCGCTGTACCAGAAGTACGAGCACGTGCGAGACCGGCAGCCGAAGGGCCGCGAAGTGGTCGTGGAAGGTCACTCGTCCTGGGTGCTGTGCGAGCGGGACGGCAACGCCACCGTGTGCACGACCACCACGGCGGTGAACCCGAACCGCAGCGTCCTGGTCGCCATGTCGCTCAACGGCGGCAAGGAGGACCAGATGGTCGCGGTCCTCCAGCCCATGATCAAGGCCGCGGTGAACCGGCTCCCCGCGGGTTGAGTTCCCTGGTCCGGGCGGCGCGCGCGGCGAACACCGTGGGCACGATCAGGGCGATGATCACCGCCACGCAGCCCAGCGACACGCTCAGGTCGGTGGCGTGCGCGATGCCGCCGACCAGCGGCGGTCCGACCAGGAAGCCGGTGTAGGCGACGGTCGTCACCAGGCCGATCTCGCGTTCGCCGCCGGTGCCGTCGGCGCGCTTGCCCGCGTCGCCGGCGAGGTCCATGACCACCGGGAAGCAGAACGCGAGACCCAGGCCGACCAGCGCGAAGCCCGCGTACCCGGCGGCGGGGACGGGCACCGCGACGGCCAGCGCCAGGCCGGTCGCGGCGACGATCGCGCCACCCGCGAGCAGCCGGTACGGGCCGAGGCGGCGCTGAGCGGGTTCGCCACCCAGTCGGGCGATGGCCATGGCGATGGAGAACCCGGCGTAGGCCGCCGCGCCGGCGGCCTCGCTGACCTGGCGTTCCTGGACGAAGAACAGGGCGGACCAGTCGGAGGTGGCGCCTTCGGCGATGGCGGAGAACAGCGTGATGCCGGCCAGCAGCCACAGGACCGGGCGGCGCAGCACGGGTCGGCGGTCCTCGGCGGTTTCGGCGGTCTCCCCCGTCGCGCCCGGGATGTGCTTGATGAGCAGGGCCATCGTCACCGCGCCGATGGCGGCGGCGGTGAGGAGGTGGCGTTCGAGGCCCCAGCCCGCGCTGGCGGCGGCGGCCGCGCCGAGCGAGCCGAGGAGTCCGCCGATGCTGAAGCCCGCGTGGAACTGGGGCATCAGCGGCCGGTCGAGCGCGCGGGTGACGGCGACGGCGGCCACGTTCATGCCGACGTCGAGGGTCGCGCCGCAGGAGCCCAGGACGAACAGGATCAGGCCCAGGTGGAGCGGGGTGGCGGCGAGGGTGAGGGCGGGCACGGCGACGACCGTGACCGCGACGCCGGCGATCACCAGCTTGCGCGCGCCGAGCGTGGCGCAGGCCTTGGCGGCGAAGGGCGCGGTCAGGGCGAGGCCGATGCTCGCGCCGAGGAGGGCGAGGCCCAGGGTGCCCTCCGTCGCGCCGACCTGGGCCGCGAGCGCGGGCATCCGGGCAGCCCAGGACAGGAAGAGGGCGCCGTTGAACAGGAAGACGGCGAAGACGGCTGCGCGGGACACGCGTTCGAGTGTGGCTGAAGCGCTTCAGAACGTCCAACCGATTACCCGGTTAACCTCAGCACGTGGACCGTCCCCGGAAGCCGACCCTCGACACCGTCGCCAGTGCGGTGGGGGTGTCCCGTGCGACGGTCTCCAACGCTTACAACCGGCCGGACCAGCTGTCCGCGGCGTTGCGGGAACGGATCTTGGAGACGGCGGCGTCCCTCGGTTACGCCGGGCCTGATCCGGTCGCGCGGAGCCTGGCCACCCGGCACAGTGCGGCCGTGGGGTTCATGCTCGGGCAGCAGCTGTCGGCGGCGTTCTCCGACCCGGCGGCGTCCATCGTGCTGGACGGCTTGGCTTCGACCGTGGATGGCCACGACCACTGCCTGGTGCTGATGCCCGGCAACGAGACCGGCGGACCTCGTCCGTCGACCGTCGCGCGGGCCGCCGCGGACGTGGTCGTCGCCTACTCCCTGCCCGACAACGCGCCGGCTCTGGACGCCGTCCGCGCCCGCGGCCTGCCGCTGGTGGTGATCGACCAGCCTGTGCTGAGCAACACCGCTCGGGTCGAAGTGGACGACGAGGGTGGCGCTCGGATGGCGGCTGCGCATCTGCGTGGGCTGGGGCACACCCGGTTCGGCGTGATCACGTTCGGGCTGCAGCCGGACGGCTTCACCGGCTTGGCGAGCCCGTCCCGGCAGGCGTCGGGGGTGTTCCGGGTGAGCCGGGACCGGGTGGCGGGCTACCTCTCGGTGGTCGGGCCGTGCCCGGTGTTCGAGGTGCCCGGCAGCCGCCGCGACCTGGGCCGGACGGCGGCCCGTTCACTGCTGCGTTCTGCCGTGCGCCCGACTGCGTTGTTGTGCGCGTCGGACGAGCTGGCCTTCGGCGCCCTCCAGGCCGCGCACGAGCTGGGGTTGCGGGTGCCGCAGGACGTGTCCCTGGTGGGCTTCGACGACGTCCCGTTCGCGCAGTACTCGGACCCACCGCTGACTACTGTCCGTCAACCCTTGACGGAGAAGGGGCGGCGCGCGGGTGAGTTGGCCCTGCGGCTGCTGGACGGCGGTAGACCAGGCGAGCCGTCCAGACTGCCGGTCTCGCTCGTGGAGCGCGACTCGACAGCCCCACCGGAGTGATCCACCTCACTTTTAGGCCGTCTTGATCACTCTTCTGGTGCCTGGACGAAACGGTCCGCGCCTTCCGGACGATGTGTCCGATGGGGCAGCTACCCTGCTACTGCGTGTGGTCGCTGCCCTCAAGCCTCCGTAGCTCAGTGGAGAGAGCGAGGGACTTCTAATCCCGAGGTCGCAGGTTCGAATCCTGCCGGGGGCGCTCTTGCGCTGGTAGTACCGCTGGGTGCCGATCTCCACCAAGATCGGCCCAGCCTTTGTCCAGGGGTTTCCGCAACCTGCTGTGGCTTGAGACCGGCCTCAGGGATGCCGGCGTGGACCGCCCAGTGCTCCCACCACGGCCCGGACCACCAGTTCGGCCCTGGACCTTCCGGCCTCGACTAGGTCTGTGGTGTCGTCCGGGAGTTCGTGGACCTCGTTCAGGAGGGCCAGGTAGACCTGGCGGCACCAAGCCGGGCTGGTGGCGGTGATTTCGCCGGACTCGCGGAGTTGGGCGAAGATCTCCTCCAGGCCTGCCGCTACCTCGGGGCTCAGGGCGGAGCGGCAGTTGTCTTGGGCGCTTACCAGGTCCATCGCGTAGCGGTGGCTGACCTTCAGGTCGAAGACGATTTCGGTTAGGCGGCGGAAGGCCACCAGTGGGGGTGGGTTGCCGACCTTCGACTGGGCCAGGGCGCTGAGGTAGCGCTGGTTGAGTTGCTCGGTGAGCGCGTCCAGCAGCGCCTGGCGGGAGGCGAAGCGGCGGTGGACGGTGGCTCGGGTCAGGCCGGCTGCCTCGCCGATGCGTTCCAGGGACGCGGCCGGATCCGCGGCCAGCACCTCCTCGGCGGCGGCGAGGATGCGGGCGGTGTTGTGCTCCGCGTCTGCTCGTAGTCGGCGCGCGGCGGGCGTGGTCAATCGGGGCCTCCCTCCAACCCGACACAAATGATACACCGCAGTCTCACTTGTTGCGGTAAGTGCGACAGGTGTGTATCAGTTAGGGGGACCTAGGAGGGTGTCATGGATCTGGGGCTGGACGGCAAGCGGGTGTTGGTCACGGGGGCCAGCAAGGGGATCGGGCTGGCGATCGTCAGGTCGTTCTTGGCGGAGGGGGCGTCGGTTGTTGCCACGGCGCGTCGCTCTACGGCTGAGTTGGAGAGCACGGGTGCCGTGTTCATCCCGGCTGATCTGTCGACGGTGGACGGGCCGGGGCGGGTGTTGGAGGCCGTGCTGGCGCTGGACGCGCGGCTTGATGTGTTGGTCAACAACGCGGGTGGAGGTAACCGGGCGGACGGGATGCTGGGGGATCCATTCAGTGGTGACGATGACGCTTGGAGGGAGGTGTTCGACCTGAACCTCAACGCGGCCGTGCGCACTACGCGGGCCGCACTACCCGCACTGGCCGAGGCACGAGGGGCCGTCATCAACATCAGCTCCAGCAGCGCCCGCGACCCGCACACCGCGCCGCTGCCCTACGCGGCGGCCAAGGCTGCGCTCAACGCCTTCACGCGTGGGCTCGCCGAGGCGGCGGGGCGGATGGGGGTTCGGGTCAACGCCGTCTCCCCCAGCGCCACGCGGACCGAACTCCTGCTGGGTGAGGACGGGTACGTCGCACACGTCGCCGCGCAGATGGGCCTCGAGTTCAGCGACCTGGTCGCGACCCTGCCCCAGCAGGTCGGCATGGTGACCGGCGACCTGATCGACCCGGACGAGATCGCCCGTGCGGTCGTGTTGCTCGCCTCGCCGACCATGCCCAGTGCCATCGGGTCGAACTGGACCGTGCATGGTGGTGCGATGAAGTCCGCATGAAGCAGCGGGTTAGCTTGTGAGCGTGCGGATTGGGGATCTTGCTCGGGTTGCCGGGGTCAGTGTGCGGGCGTTGCGGTACTACGAGGAGGAAGGGCTGGTTCGGCCCTCTCGGGCGGAGAACGGGTACCGGTGCTTCGAGGAACGGGATGTCGAGGTGGTTCGGCAGATCCGGGGGTTGATCGAGGCCGGGTTGCCCACGCGGATCATCCGGGACGTGCTGCCCTACCTCGACGGACCTGGGGAACTGATGCCTGAGGTGCCGTGCGAGCACATGTTGGACGAGGTCGCCGCGCATCGGGATGCGCTGGAGCGGCGGATTCGGTGTCTCACGCGGAATCGGGATGCGTTGAACGCGTACTTGGACGCCGCGGTGCGCAGGTCGGCTTGAAGGCTTGACCATGACGCTTGCGTGAGGGTTTTAGCGTCGGTCGCATGAGCGAGCGGAAGACCATGCGGGCGTTGCGGCAGGAGTCTTGGGACGGGCCTTCGGATCTGAGGCTGGTCGAGGTGGACGTGCCTTCCCCCGGGGGTGGGGAGGTGCTGGTTCGGGTCGGCGCGGCTGGGGTCAACTTCGCTGATGTCATGCAGTCGCGGGGGGTGTATGACGGCGGGCCGGCCGCGCCCTACCTGGCCGGGTTTGAGGCTGCGGGTGAAGTGGTGGAGGTCGGGGACGGGGTTCGGGGGGTTGGGGTTGGGGACTTGGTCGTGGGGGCTGGGAGTGGGGCGTTTGCCGAGTTTGTGGTGATGCCGGCTGCCGGGGTGGCTCCGGTGCCTGAGGGGTGGCGGGCGGAGCAGGCGTTGGGGTTGGTGTTGAACTGGGGGACCGCGTTGGCGGCGCTGCGGGCCCTGGGGCGGCTTCGCAGTGGGGAGACGGTGTTGGTGCAGGCCGCGGCGGGTGGGGTCGGGCAGGCCGCGGTGAAGATCGCCAAGTACTACGGGGCAGAGGTGATCGGGACGGCCTCCGAGCAGAAGCACGACGTGGTGATGGCGGCGGGGGCGGATCGGGTGCTTGAGTACGGCGAGGTCGAGGGGGTGAGGGGCGTTGATCTGGTGCTTGAGTCTGTGGGTGGGGACGCGTTCCGGCGGAGTCTGGCGGCGGCTCGGCGGGTTACCGGGCGGGTGGTGGTGTTCGGGGCCGCGGGTGGCGAGGCCGCAATCAGCAACTGGGAGTTGGTGTTCAAGCACCAGGTGCAGGTGATGGGGCTGCACATCGGCAGCATGGCGCAGGAGGCGCCGGAGGTTTATGCCGAGGTGATGCGGGAGCTGGAGACCTTGCGGGACGCGGGGGTGTATCTGCCGGGTGAGCCCGCCGTTTATGACCTGAGTGAGGGGCCGACTGTGTTGAGCGAGTTGGCGGCGGGGCGGACTGTGGGGAAGTTGGCGTTGAGGCCCTGACAACGAGCGGTGGCCCTCGGGAGGGGGTTCCCGAGGGCCACCGGCCGTGCACGCCGAGGGGGGCGGCTTACACGGGTTGGAGGGAGTTGGCTGTGGCCCGGACGGGTCCGTTCGGGCGGAGGGTCAGCAACGGGTTCACCGACAGGGTGTGGGCTGTGGTGTCGAAGCGGAAAGAGTTGAGGAGTGTTTTCAGGAGGATCGTCGACTCCATCATGGCGAACTGCATGCCGATGCACGCCCTCGCGCCCCCGCCGAACGGGATGTACGCGTAGCGGTGGGTCGGGCCGCCGTTCATGAACCGGTACGGGTCGAACGTGGTGGGGTTCGACCAGAAGTCCGGGTGGCGGTGGGTGACCCACGGGGAGATCAGGATCTGCGAGCCCGCGGGCACCCGGTGACCCGCGATGGTGGTGTCCACCAAGGTGATCCGCTCGGTGCTGTGCGCCGGCGGGTACAGGCGCATGCCTTCCTGGATGGTCGCCCGGACCAGGGTGTCGTCCAGGGACAGGGCGATGTCCGACTGGATGTCGGGGCGGCGGCCCAGCTCGTGCAGGGTGAACGTGAGGGCGCCGGCGGTGGTTTCGTGGCCTGCCAACAGGAAGCCCAGGACCTCGTCGCGGATCTCCTGCTCCGACAAGCCGATACCGGTGTCCGCGTCACGGGCGGTGCGCAGGCGGGTCAGGAGGTCGTCGGCGTCCGGACGGGCCGGCAGGGCCAGGACGCGGTCGGTGATCGCGAACAGCCTGCGGCGGATGTCGCGGAGCTTGCGGTTGCGCGGGGTCGGCAGGGACAGCGGCAGGGTGAACAGTTGCAGGCGCCGGGCGGTGGAGGTCTCGCCCAGTTGCTGCACCAGTTCCTGGAGTTCCTCGACCACGTCGTCGATGGCGTCGCCGAACAGGGCGCGGCCGACGACCCGGAGGGTGTAGCGCTGCATCAGGTCGTGCAGGTCCACCGTGCCGGAGCGGAGTGACGGGTCGTCCACGATCTTGGCCGCTTCCTCGGCCATCAACGTCGTGTAGCCCATGACTCGGCGGTGCGTGAAGAGCTGCTGCACGAGCTTGCGGTGGCGCTTCCACGTTTCGCCGTCGAGCGTGAGCAGGCCGTCGCCGATGCTCTCCCGGATCACCTTGAACCCGGCCGTGTCGCGGCCGAACACCTCCGGGTCGGTCATGGCGCGGGTTACGTCGTCCGGGTGGAACGCCCCGTACACCGTCCGCCCGGCCCACGACGGCCCGAACCGGTACGCCACGAGGTCGCCGTGCTCGGCGAACGTGCTCTCCAACGTGCCCAGCAGGTCCGCGACGAACGCGGGCACCACGCCCAGCAACGGGTGGCCGGCCGGCCCGGGTATGGCGCTCATCGGTTTCTCCTGAAATCGGCGTGGAACGGCTCGACGTCCACCGGTGGTTCCGGCAGCACGGCCGTGAGTGCGGTGACCTTGGACCACGTCATCGCGATCTGGTCGAGGTCGGCGTCGCCGACGGGGAGTTCCAGCTCGCCGAACGCGTCGGCCAGCCACTTGCGGGCGTTGGGGTCCACGGTGTCGGTGGGCGCTTCGGGGGCGGCGACGGGAGCCCACTCCCCCGCCGGGAACGAAGGCACCGGGCGGTCGTGCCAGTCGGTCCGGCGCTGGTAGACGTCGGCGATCGCGGCCAGCTCGAAGTCCTGGCCCGGCGCGGCGGCCAGTTGCAGGGACAGCGGCATCCCGGCGGCGTCGAAGCCCATGGGCATTGCCAGAGCGGGGAAACCGACCGCGCTCCACACGCTGGGCAGCCACGAGATCGTCTGGAGGCCGGCGGCGTCGTCGTAGCGCGGCGCGCCGGCGGGCCACGTCGGGGTGGCGATCACGTCCACCTCGCCGAACCGCGAGCGCAGGGCGTCGGCACCCCACCGGCGCACGCGCTGCGCCCGCAGGTAGGTCTCGGCGGTCAGCACGCCGCCCAGCGCGACGTTCCACCGGAACGGCCGCCCGTAGTCGGTCCACCGGGACCGCAGGTGCGTCCCGTGCACCTCGAACGCCTCCACCAGCAACGTCACCAGTTGCGCGGCGACCAGCGGGAAGCCTTCGTGCGCCGGCACGTCCACCACGTCAGCGCCCGCCGCGCGCAGCTCGTCCAGCGCGGCCTCGAAGGCGGCGGACGTGTCCCCGGTCAGCGCGGCGGCGTATTTCACCAGGTCGAACGGCACGCCCACGCGCACACCGGACAGGTCGTCGAGGTGGGTGCGGGAGAGTTCGTAGGGCCGGTCGGCCATCACGGCGAGCAGCCGGGCGCACTCGCGGGCGGTGCGCGCCAACGGGCCGGCGGTCTCCATCGACCGGGTCAACGGCCGGATGCCCGCCGCGGGCAGCAACCCCTGGGTCGGCTTCAGGCCGGTCACCCCGCACAGCGCGGCCGGGATGCGGATGCTGCCGTTGCTGTCGGTGCCCAGGCCCGCGTCGAACAACCCGAGGGGGATGCCGTTCGCGCTGCCGCAGCTCGACCCGCCGGTCCACCGGTTCGGGTCCCACGGGTTGCGCGGCACCGGGAACGCGGCGTCCGGGTCGGGCCGGGACAACGCGTGCTCGGCCATGGTGGTCTTGCCGACGACGGTGGCGCCGGCGGCCCGCAGCCGCGCGACCACCGGGGCGTCCCGGTCCTCCCACCACGTCGGGTCGTGGACGGCGCTCTGCGCGGTGCTCGGCGCGCCGGCCACGGCGATGATGTCCTTGACGCCCACCCGGACGCCGGCCAGCGGACCGTCCACATCGGATGGAGCCTCCGGGAAGCGGTGCAGGAAAGTGCCCAGGGAGTCCACGTCAGCTCACCACCGAGAACTTCTGCCACCCGGTCGCGACGACCTCGGGCGCGCCGAACGTGTCCTGGGGGTGCGCCGGGTCCCAGCCGTTGTTCAGGTGCGCGACCAGGGTGCCGTCGCCGCGCAGGCCCATCAGGTCGGGGCGGCCGTTGAGGTCGAGGTCCGTGACGGTGATGATCTCGTACTGCTGCCAGCCCCGGCTGAGGGTGAACCACCGGCCCTCGCCCCGCCACCACGGCCCGTCGCCGGACTCGTCGAAGGCGAACTCGTACACGTCCAGGTCGCCGTTCTTGCGCCGCACCAACAGGTCCGGGCGGCCGGTGCCGGTGATGTCGGCCATGGCGAACGGGAAGTCGTCCACGTCCACGGTGACCAGCCGGTGCGCGGACTTGTCGTAGGTCTCGTTCTCCTTGACCTCGCGGCGGTTGAAGAACGCGTCCACGTGGCCCGCGTCCTGCTCCCGGCCGAACATGTCGTCGCAGCCGTCGAGGTCCACGTCGTAGATGCCCAGCGTCTCCCACTTCTTGTCGTCGCGGGCGCCGGAGATGCGGATCGGGTCGGCCAGGGTGTCCAGGCCGTTGAGCCCGCCCTTGTTGGGGTACAGGAAGATCCCGTGGTGCTCGTTCATCGGCCGCATGCTCAGGCCGAGGACGTCGGCGTAGCCGTTGCCGTTGATGTCGATGGTGCGCACCAGGTAGTGGTCGCGCCGCGGGTCGAAACCGGTGCCGATGAGCACCGGCTCACCGAACGTCCCGGTGCCCTGGAAACTGCCCCCGTGCGGGAAGACGAACAATTCCCCGGTGACGTCGTCGCGGACCATCACGTCCATTCGACCATCACCGTTGAACGAGTGACAGTGCCCGTTCCCCTTCATGCGTGCCACGCAGCACCTCCCCGAGCGGGCGCGGCCTGAACGCGCACCCAACCGCCACAACAGGCCTGATCATGACCGGTGCGAACGGCCCGGGGGTACCCCTACCGCAACCCCTGGCACCCCACAAAAAACCCACCCCGACCACACATCCCGCGCCCGCGCCCACTATTTCCGGCCGTCCACCGGGGAGGTGCTGCTAACAATAGGCGCACACCCGCGCCGACCCAAATGGGGAAAATCCACATGGACAAAGGAATCGGGCACACCGCGACCCCGCCCGCGCTCGCCGTGGTGGCTCCGCCGGCGCCGGCGATCCGCGTGTCGGGCCTGCACAAGCGGCACGGCGACGTGCGCGCGGTCAACGGCCTGGACCTGGAGATCGCGCCCGGCGAGGTCGTCGCGCTGCTCGGCCCCAACGGCGCGGGCAAGTCCACCCTGGTCGACCTGGTCCTCGGGCTCGCCACCCCGGACGCGGGCGAGATCCGCGTGTTCGGCCACACCCCGCGCGAAGCCGTCACCCGCGGCGTCGTGGGCGCGATGCTCCAGGAGGGCGCGCTGCTGGACGACGTGTCGATCCGCGAGCTGCTGACCATGACCGCGGGCCTGTACCGGCACGCGCTCCCCGTGGACGACGTGCTGGCCCGCACCGGTCTGACCGACCTCGCCGACCGCCGCGGCCCGCTGTCCGGCGGCCAGCGGCAACGCCTGCGGCTGGCCATGACGCTGGTGTCCGACCCGCGCCTGCTGGTGCTGGACGAGCCGACCGTGGCGATGGACGTCGAGTCCCGCAACGTGTTCTGGGCGTCGATCCACGAGTTCACCGCCACCGGCCGCACCGTCGTGTTCGCCTCGCACTACCTGGAGGAGGCCGAGGAGTTCGCCGACCGGGTGGTCCTGGTGCGCCGGGGCAAGGTCGTCGCGGACGGCTCGGTCGCGCAGATCCGCTCGGTCGTGGCGGGCCGGTCGCTGTCCGCAGAGGTGCCGGGGGTGACGCTGGAGCAGCTTCGGCTGCTGCCCGGGGTGATGGCCGCCGAGGCGCGCGGCAAGCGGGTCGAACTCGTGTGCGCCGACTCCGACGCCGCCGCGCGGGAGCTGTTCGCCCGCCACCCGCAGGCGCGCGACGTGGAGATCGGCTCCATCGGCCTGGAGCAGGCGTTCCTGGCCCTCACCGCGACGGAAGACGAGGCTGCCTGATGAACGCCGGTTTCCTGCTGTTCGAGGTGCGCCGGGTGGTGCGGGCCCGCCGGTTCTGGATCATGGCTTTCCTCTTCCCCACCCTGATGTACCTGATCCAGGCCAACCTGTTCAGCGACCTGTTCGCCGACCGCGGCGGGGTGGACTTCCGCGAGCACCTGATGGGCAACCTGGCCGCGTTCGGGGCGTTCTTCGTGGCGCTCAACGTCGGCACGCGGGTGGCGATCGAGCGGTCCACGGGCTGGCAGCGGCAGTTGCGCATCACGCCCTTGTCCGCGCCGTCCTACCTGGTCGCGAAGCTCTCCGCCGCGATGGTGGTGGCGCTGCCCGCGATCGCCGCGGTGGCGGCGGTCGGCGCGCTGGTGGAGGGCGTGCGGCTGCCGCTGGGCGGCTGGCTGCACCTGGTGCTGGGGATCTGGGCGGGAACGCTGCCGTTCGCGCTGCTGGGCGTGTTCATCGGGCAGATCGCGACGGCGGAGAGCGTGCAGCTGCTCACCTCGATGTCGCACATGCTGCTGGGGATCCTCGGCGGGGCGCTGTTCCCGTCGGTCGCGTTCCCCGGGTGGATGCAGGCGGTGTCCACGGTCCTGCCCAGCCGCTGGCTCGCCGAGATCGGCCACGCGGCCGTGGGCGAACCCGCCAAGGGCGCCACGGCGGCCGTCGTGCTGGCCGGCTGGACCGTGGTGCTCGGCGCCGCGGTCGTCATGCGGTACGTGCGGGACAGCGCCCGCGTCTGACGTCTTCCACTGCTACGACAAGGGAATCCCACGTGAAGAAGAACTCCTGGCAGATTCTGCGCAAGGGCGGGCAGGGTGGGCTCACGCTGACCGTCGACTTCACCAGCACCGGCCGCACCCAGGCGTGCTTCCGCGACCTCGTCCCCTTGTTGAGCGCGCCCGGCGAGATCTGGGAGACCGTCGCGCCGGCCGCGGGCGCCGAGGACTCCATGACCGGCGCGGACTACGTCGAGCGCTGGGCCAAGGCCGTGCGCAAGCGCGAGCGGACCGTGGACACCGTCATCGGCTACTGCGCGGGCGCGGTGTTCGCCGCACCGCTGGCGACCCGGCTCGCGGAGTTCCAGGACACCGCGCCGCAGCTGATCCTGCTGGACCCGGAGCTGCCCAACATCGTGGGGCTGTACCGGGACTTCCACGCCGCCGCCGACGCGCTCAAGACGATCCTGTCCCCCGACGAGATCACCAAGTTCCACGCGGACGGGCAGGCGGTCCAGGAGCGGCACGGGTTCGAGGACCTGTCGCTGATCGGTCCGGCGCTGGCCGGGATCTTCCGCGACGCCATCGACGTGGCCGGGCAGCGGCTGGGCCTGGACGAGGACGTCCGGGGCGAGCTGGGCGGCAGCTTCGCGTCCTTCGTCGGCTACCTGCGCGCCGCCACCGAGCTGGACCCGGTGCCGCTGTGGGCCGGGGCGACCGCCATCACCTCGTCGCACTCGACCCAGCGCGGCGCGGAGTTCGCCCGGGACATCCGGCTGGACGTCGACCACGACCAGATGCTGCGCCACCCCGACGTGGCCGCGGCCGTGTCCGAGCTGATGACCGGCGCGCTGCGGATGGCGGGGTAGCCCAAGTGTTCCGCGACCTGTTCCCCGACCTGTTCGCCGCGCAGGTGCGCCGCACCCCCGACGCGGTCGCGGTGGCGTGGGGCGAGCACACCCTGACCTACGCGGAGCTGGACGCCCGGTCGTCCCGGCTCGCCCGCCGGCTGGCCGCGCTGGGCGCGGGGCCGGAGCGGCTGGTGGCCATCGGGATCCGGTCGGCCGACGTGGTCACCGCGGCCCTCGCCGTCCTGAAGACCGGTGCCGCCTACCTGCCGCTGGACCTCGACTACCCGACGCAGCGCCTGACGCACATGCTGGGCGACGCGAAGCCGTTGCTGCTGCTCACGACCCCTGAGGACCGGCACGCCGTCCCTGCCTCGGAGGCGCGGGAAGTGCTGGTCGACGAGGGCTCGGACGAGCCGTTCTCCGTTGGTTTGAGGCCTGGGAACGCGGCCTACGTGATCTACACGTCCGGGTCCACGGGCAAGCCCAAGGGTGTGGTGATCGAGCACCGGCAGCTCAGCACGTACCTGGACCACGTCGTGCGCTCCTACCCCGGTGTGCGCGGCCGGGCGCTGCTGCACTCGTCGTTCGCGTTCGACCTCACCGTCACCGCCCTGTACGCGCCGCTGGTCACCGGCGGCTGCGTGCACGTCGGCGCGTTGGAGGAGATGGGCACGCCCGCCGCCGGACCGCTGGGCCGGGAGCGGCCCGCGTTCGTCAAGGTGACGCCGTCGCACATCCCGCTGCTCACCGCACTGCCCGCGGAGGCGTCCCCGACCGGCGAGCTGATGGCGGGCGGCGAACTGCTGCTCGGCGAGACGGTCGACGCGTGGCGGCGCAGGCACCCAGGCGCGCGGGTGGTCAACGAGTACGGGCCGACCGAGACGACGGTCGGGTGCAGCACGGTCGTCATCGAGCCGGACGACGTCGTCCCGCCGGGGCCGCTGCCCATCGGACAGCCCATGCCCGGCGTGGGTTTCCACGTGCTGGACGACGACCTCCAGCCGGTCGCGCCCGGCGAGATCGGCGAGCTGTACATCTCCGGCACCCAGCTCGCCCGCGGCTACCTCAACCGGCCCGCCTTGACCGCGAGCCGGTTCGTGGCCGACCCGTTCGGGCCGCCCGGGACCCGCATGTACCGGTCGGGTGATCGGGTGCGGCCGACCGCGGACGGCGAGTACGAGTTCTGCGGCCGGGTGGACAACCAGACCAAGATCCGCGGCTACCGGATCGAGCTGGGCGAGGTCGAGGCGGCTTTGCTGCGGGTGCCGGAGGTGCGGCACGCGGCGGCTGTTGTGCGCGAGGACGTGCCCGAGGTCAAGCAGCTCGTGGCGTACGTGGTGCCGGCGGATCTCGACGTGCAGCAGGTGCGCAAGGACCTCGCGGAGAACCTGCCCGAGTACATGGTGCCCAGTGCCGTGGTGGCGCTGGAGGAGTTGCCGCTGACGGTGAACGGGAAGCTCGACACGGCCGCGTTGCCGGCGCCTGTCGGTGGGGTGTCGGGACGGGCTCCGGTGAACGAGTTGGAAGCGCTGTTGTGCGGGCTGTTCGCACGGTTCTCCGGGGTGTCCGCGGTCGGTGTGGACGACGACTTCTTCGTGCGGGGCGGCACCAGTGTCGGGGCCGCCCAACTGGTCAACGAGGCGCGCAAGCTCGGGCTCGCGCTGTCGCTGCGGGACGTGCTGGAGAACCGGACCGTGGCGCGGATCGCCGAGGTGTGCTCGGACGTCGAGGGGGACGAATGACCGTCAGCCGGAAAGAAACCGCGATGTGGCTCCTGGAACGGCTCGTGCCGGGCACCGGGGTCAACAACGTCACCGTCGCGTTCGAGGTCGGTGGCCGGTTCGACCGTGCGGTCCTTGAGCGGGCGCTGGGCGCGGTGGTGGCACGGCACGACGTGCTGCGGACCGTGTTCCGGGCGGACGACGTGGCGCTGGACAAGGAAGTCCTGGCCGCCGTCGACGTGCCGGTGCAGGACATCGCCGTGACGGACGCCGGTCTCGACGCCGACCTGACCACGTTCATCGCGGCGCCGTTCGCGCTGGACGGCAGCCCGTTGGTGCGGGCCGGTGTGCGGAGCGGGGACAAGGACGTGTGCTGCGTGGTCGTGCACCACCTGGTGTTCGACGCCATGTCCACCACGATCCTGCTGCGCGAGCTGCTGACCGCGTACGAGGAGGTCGCGGCCGGTCGGACGCCGGCGGTGGAGGTCGTGGCGCCGCGCGCCGAGGTGGAGCCCGACGAGCGCAGCATCGCGTACTGGCGGAAGAGCCTGGACGGGTTGCGGGCCGGCGAGTCCGGGCTGTGGTGTGCCAAGCCGCCGGGCGCGGGGTCTTCGCTGCGGGCTTCGACCATCCACCATGGACTGTCGGACCAGGCACGGGAGGTCGCGCGGCGGTTCCAGAAGGAGCTGCGGGCGTCCGAGGCGGTGGTGCTGCTGGCCGCCTACTACGTGCTGCTGAACCAGCACGGCGCGGGCTCGGACGTCGTCATCGGGACGCCGGTGAACACTCGCGACCAGCAGAGCATGAACGCCATCGGCTACCACGCGAACCTGTTGCCGCTGCGGGTCCAGCTCGACCTCGAGGCGGACTTCCGGGCCGTGGTCAAGAAGACCCGGTCCACGTTCCTGGAGGCGATCAGCCACGCCGACGTGCCGCAGGAGCAGGTCTCCCCCGCCGTGCTCGGCGACACGCCGTCGTCGTGGCGCAGCTCGTTCTTCCGGCACCTGTTCAACTACGTCCCGGGCACCGTCGAGGCCGCGCCCGAGCTGACCGGGATGCCCGTGCGGCACGTCATGGCGGAGAACGGGTTCAGCCGGTTCGACCTGGAGTTCTTCATCATGCCGGGGCCGGAGGCGACCACGATCCGGGCCGCGTTCTGCGTGGACGCGTTCGACGAGGCCGATGTGGTGCGGCTGGTGGAGCGGTACGACGCCCTGCTGGTCGAGCTGGGTGAGGCGGTCGAGCGGCCGGTGGCGGAGCTGTCCCGGCTGAGTGCTTCGGACCGTGTCGAGCCGGTGGTTCGGCGGGGCGTTGGGCGGCACGTGCTCGACGCCGTGTATGCCACGGTCTCCGCGCAGCCGGACCTGGTCGCGGTGGAGGACGGGCCGGACTCGGTGACCTACGGCGAACTGTGGTCCGCCGCGCTGGACACCCGTGACCTGGTCGGGACCGACACCGTGGCGGTGTTGGCCCCGCGTGGCGCGGACCTGGTGGCGGCGTGGCTGGGCGTGTGGGCGGCGGGTGCGAAGGTCGTGCTGCTGGACCCGATGCAGCCGGTCCCCGACCTGGCGGCGCGGCTCGCCGACTCCGGCGCGGGTCTGGTGCTGGCCGCCGAAGGGGTGACGGTGCCGGGTGCGGTGCGCATCCCGGCCGTTGGTGGCGGGACCAGGGACGATGCGCCCTCGGTCGCGCTGGACGCCCCGGCTTACGTGGAGTACCCGCTGAGTGGTGAGGCGGTCGGTGTCGAGTACAACCACCGGGCGTTGGCGAGCGCGGTGACCGAGCAGGTCAAGGCGTTGTGGCAGAGCAGTTCGGCCACCACCGCCGGGCTGGTCGACGTGCTGGGCGCGCTCACCTCGGGCGGTCGGGTCGTGGTCTCCCCCGACACCGCGCCGGCCGTGCAGCCGCCGATCGGGTTCGTCGCCGAGCCCGGGACGGGTTATGAGCTGGGCGTTGGGGTGCGCGGCGAGCTGTGTGCGACCGGGCCTGCGCTGCCTGGTCGCTACCTCGGCAGGCCGGAACTGGACGCCGTGCGGTTCGGGGAGCACCCGCTGCACGGCCGGTTCCACCGCACCGGGGACCTCGCGGTTCGGCACGCGGACGGGGCGGTCGAGGTCATCGGGCGGTTGGCCGACCACGTCACGGTGGCCGGGCAGCGCATTCACCTGGCGGACGTGGAGCGGGCGTTGTCCGCTGTCGCACCGGTCGCCGCCGCGCACGCGGACGGAACTGTGTTCGTGTTCGTCGAGTCGGACGTGACCGACCGGTTGCGCGAGCACGCGAAGGCCGTGCTGCCGTTCACGGTCGAACCGGTGGTGGTGAAGAAGATCCCGCGTACCGTAGCGTCCACTGTGGACCGCGTGGTGCTCGCGGAGCTGGCCGGGTCCACGGCCGTCGCCGCCGCCGCCGAACCCCCGGACGAGACGACCGCCGCGCTCGTCGCCATCTGGACCGAGCTGCTCGACCGGCCCGGTCTGCACGCCGACTCGAACTTCTTCACGAGCGGCGGCCACTCACTGCTCGGCGCCCAGCTGGTGCAGCAGGTCAAGAAGCGGCTGGGCCTGCCCGCCCAGCTAGCCGACCTGTTCGCCAACCCGACGCCGAGGCAGCTCGCGGAGCACCTCGACTCCGCGTTCTTCGACGACGACGAGTTCGACGACGACGACGAAGACGACGACTGACCGACGACGAAGACGACTGACCGAGAAGAAGACGACTGACCGATCCGATCGCTAGCCGCCAGAGAGTCTTTGAGCAGAGGAGGCTCGGCGTGACCGTCGACGTCCAGCCCACGCACGGCACAGACCGCGTGATCACCCTGACCCGTGAGGAGAACATCGAGGTCGACACCATCGCCCGCTACCTCGCGGGACGACCGCCGCGGCAGCTGGACTCGACCGCGTGGCTCGCGACCGCGCGCGAGCTGTCCAGCAACCTGCCCGTGCGGCTGCGGCAGATGCTCCGCCGCTTCACCTGGGACGCGGGCCTGGACGGCGTCCTGCTCGTGCGCAACCTGCCGGTGGAGCCCGACGACCTGCCGGACACGCCGAGCGTGGCGGGGTCCGTGCAGCGCGAGTCGACCGTGCCCGCCGCCGCGCAGGTGCTCATCGGGCTCCAGCTCGGCGAGCTGATCGCGTTCCGGGAGGAGAAGAGCGGCGCGCTCGTGCAGGACGTCGTGCCCGTGCCCGGCATGGAGGCCTTCCAGGGCAACGCGGGCTCGGTGATGCTGTCCATGCACGTGGAGAACGCCTTCCACATGTACCGGCCGGACTACGTCGGCCTGCACTGCCTGCGCAACGACCACGACAACGTGGCCGGGCTGCAGGTGGCGTCCATCCGCAACGCCCTGCCGATGCTGCCCGAGGCGGTGCGCAAGGTGCTGCACGAGCCGCGGTTCTTCACCGAGCCGCCGGCCTCGTTCGGCGACCTGCGCAGCGCGCCCGAGCCGCACGGCATCCTGGGCGGCAGCTTCGACGACCCGGACATCCGCATCGACTTCGAGAGCTCCTTCCCGCTGGACGGCGAGGCGGAGCAGGCGATGGCGGTGCTCGGCGACGCGCTGCGCTCGGCCCGCCGCACGTTCGTCCTGGAACCCGGCGACCTGGCGTTCGTGGACAACCGGCTGGCCCTGCACGGCCGCACCGAGTTCACCCCGCGCTACGACGGGCGTGACCGTTGGCTGCAAAGGATCTTCGTGCACCGCGACTTCCGGCGGTCGCGGGAACTCCGACCCGAGGGCGGGCACGTGCTGGGGAGCGCGGCGCCGGCCCCGTCGGCGAAAGGTGATTGATGACGGTCCTGGGGGACGATTTACGCGGTGAAGCATGGGACGCGGTGGTGGTGGGCTCCGGGCTCGGCGGCCTCACCACCGCGGCCTACCTCGCGACCAACGGCGTCCGGCCGCTGGTCCTGGAGCAGGGTCGCGTGGCCGGCGGGTGCAGCCAGGTGTTCCGCCGGCAGCGCCGGTTCGAGTTCGACGTGGGCGTGCACTACATCGGCGCCTGCCAGGAGGACGGCCTGCTGACCGGCATCCTGCGGGGCGTCGGGCTGGCCGACCGGGTCGAGTTCGCGGAGATGGACCCGGACGGGTTCACCACGCTGGTGTTCCCGGACTTCACCTTCCGGGTGCCGCGGGGGTGGGACCGCTACCTGGAGCGGCTGGTCGAGACGTTCCCGGACGAGGAGCGCGGGCTGCGATTATGCGTGCGGCTGTTGCGGCGGATGAGCGCGGAACTGCGCCGGGGTCTGCCGACGACGCCGCGCCAAGCTCTGCTGTTCCCCTTGCGGGCGCCCGTGCTCACCACGCTCGGCATGCGGCCCCTGTCCACTTTGTACCGATTATGCGGCCTGAGTGAACGTGCCCGGGCCGTCATCTCCGGCGAGAGCGCCACCTACGCGGCCCCGCCGAACCGGGTCAGCGCCGTGGTCCACGCGGCGGCGATGGACCAGTACATCCGAGGCGGCGCCTACTACCCGCGGGGTGGGGGTCAGGTCCTCGCCGCCCACCTGCTCGACGTGATCCAGGCGCACGGCGGTGTCGTGCGCACGCACACCAAGGTCGAGCGCATCCTCGTCGAGCACGGCCGGACCACCGGCGTGCGGCTCGCGTCCGGCGCCGTCGTCCGCGCCGACACCGTCATCTCCAACGCCGACGTCCGGCGCACGTTCCTCGACCTGGTCGGCCGCGAGCACCTGTCGGAGCGGCAGGCCGAGCGCGTGTCGAACTACCGGATGGCGCTGCCCCTGCTGACCGTGTACCTGGGGCTGGACGTCGACCTGGCCGACCGGATGCCGAACACGAACTTCTACACGTTCCCGGACACGGATGTGGACGGCTACTACGAGGCCCTCTACCGCGGCGAACTCCCCGACGAGCTGCCGCTGTTCATCACCTCGGCCACGGTCAAGGACCCCGGGAACCCGCGCAGCGCCCCGTCCGGCCACTCGACGATGGAGATCATGGCCGTCGTCCCACAGGGTAGTCCACTGTGGAGCTTCGCGGAAGCCGCGGACGGGAGCTATCGCGGTGAGGCCGGTTACTCCGATCTCAAGGAGCAGATCACCGACCGGATCATCGCCCGGACGGCCGAGCTGATCCCCGGCATCGAGGACCACATCGTGTGGCGGGAGGCAGCGACCCCGTTGACCCAGGAGCGGTTCACGCTGTCGTCGCACGGTTCCAGCTACGGCCTGGAGATCGCGATCGACCAGCTGGGGCGCAACCGACCCGGCCCGGTCACCGGGATCGGCGGGCTCTACCTGACGGGCGCCGGGACCGTGTTCTGCCACGGCGTCGTCAACGTGATGAACAGCGGCGTCGGCACGGCGAGCGCCGTGCTGGGCCGTGACCTGCTCGCGGAGATCCGGGCGGGCCGGGTCTTCGGCGACCCGAGCCGGCTGACGGCCGGCGGCCCCGACTGGGACCCGCTGACCGCCTCCAAACCCCGACTGTCCGCCCGTGCCACCAGGACCAAGTGAGGAGAACGCGCTGTGGCGACTTGCCCCGTGCACAAGATGCCGTTCGACGAGAGCTACCTCATGCCGTTCGACGAGAGCTACCTCCGCGACCCGCACACCCTGTTCGACCGGATGCTGGAAGAGGGCCCCGTGCACCGGGTGAGCCTGATCAACGGCGTGCCGGCGTGGTACGTGACCAGGTACGCCGAGGTGGCGGAGGCGTTGCGCGACCCCCGCCTCGTTCGCGCGCCCGAGGCGGCCGGACCCGACTACCGCGAACAGCTGATCATCGAACGCATCCCGTCCGCGAACCTGGTCCTGGCCGACCCGCCGGAGCACACCAGGCTGCGCCGCTTCATCAACCTGGCCTTCCGCCGGGACCGCATCGAAGCCATGCGCCCGTTGATCGAGCGCTGGATGTCGGAGATGGTCGATGCCGTCCGGGATGACGACACGGTTGACCTGATGGACGAACTCATCGTGCCGCTGCCGATCTTGGCGGTGTGCCACATCATGGGGGTGCCGGAGGAGCACCACGAGTCTTTTCGGAACTGGAGCAAGGAGCTGTTCACCGAGCACCCGGAGCGGAGTGCGGCGGCGTTCGGCGAGTTGTACGCGTGGCTCAATGGAGTGGTGGCGACCAAGCGGGAGAATCCCGGGGAGGATTTGATCTCGCGTTGGGCGACCATGCCGGACGAGGGCGGGAGCAAGCTTCGTCACGACGAGATGGTGGGGTTGGCGCTGTTGTTGCTGCTGGGTGGTTTTCACACGACGGTGGCGGGGATCGCGAACGCGGTGCTGTCGTTGTTGAAGCACCCGGACAAGGCGGCGGAGCTGCGGACCGACCCGGGGTTGATCGCGCGGGCGGTGGAGGAGCTGTCGCGGCGGGACGGGTCGGTGCACACCGGGTTCCGGCGGTTCGCGGCGGAGGACTTGGAGATCGGTGGGACGAGGATCGCGAAGGGTGACACGGTGATCCTGGGGATCGCGGCGGCGGGGCGGGATCCGCTGCGGTTCGAGGACCCGGACGTGATGGATTTCCACCGGGAGGACAACCACCACTTGGCGTTCGGGCGAGGGCCGCACTTCTGCCCGGGGTCGGAGTTGGCGCGGACGGAGATCCAGGTGGCGGTGGAGCACTTGTTCACGCGGTACCCGGATCTGGAGTTGGCGGTGGCGGAGGAGGAGTTGGTGTGGGCGCCGTCGTACTTCGTGCGGGTGATGCGGTCGTTGCCGGTGCGGTTGGGTAAGCGGGCCGGCGGCTGACTGGCGGGCTGGCTGGCCGGCGGGCTGGCGGGCTGGCCGGCGGGCTGGCCGGCGGGCTGGCGGGCCGGCCGGCGGGCTGGCCGGCGGGCTGGCGGGCCGGCCGGCGGGCGGGGCTGCGGGCTCGGGTTCGGTGCCCGCAGGCGCTCGCCAGGTTGCCAGGCCACAGGAAGGGCGTCGTGTTTGGGAGCGCGGAGCGCGGCTTCTAGAGCGCGACGCCCGTTCCTCCTCCAGCGGGCGGAGCGTGTCCTGTTTTGACCCGCGAAGCGTGGACTTGGGCGGTCAAGTGCCGGTTTAGAGATCAAAAGAGCCTCGCCGGCGGGCGAGCCGCCAAGGATGACACAACTACAACTGCGGGGGCTTCTTGCTTGTGCCATCCCCGCATGACCCGGCAAAGCCGACCACATTTTTGGCCGGGTGCCGCTAAAAATTTTGCTCGTTCCTCGCAAAATTTTCGGCTGCACCCGGCCAAAAATGTGGTAGCCCTTCGGGCGGGCCATACGGGGATGACACAAGCAAGAAGCCCGAGTTGAGGTGTGTGCCCCGGCGGCACGCCCGAAGGCGCTGCGCGCCAAAGAGCAGGGCGCTGCGGGCCGGAAACGGGCGCTGCGGGCCGGAGGGCGGGTGTGTGGGTGGCTAGCTGATGGAGTTGAAGTCGGTCCAGCCCGTGGCGACTACCTCGGGCTCGGAGGCGTAGGTGGCTTCCGGGTTGTCCGGGGCGAACTTGCCGTTGTGGAGGTAGGCCAGGAGGGTGCCGTCGTCCGTGAGGGCCAGGAGGTCTGGGGTGCCGTCCAAATCTACGTCGGTTACGGCGAAGATCTTTGCCGTCCAGTTTCGGCGGATGGTGTGCCACCGGCCCTCGGAGGCGAAGGCTTGGCCGTTGGTTAGTTCTCCAGGGCCGAACTCGTAGATGTCGAGGTCGCCGTTGGACCTGATCACCAGGAGGTCGGGGCGGGTGGTTCGGGTGATGTCGGCCAGGGTCCAGGGGAAGTCGTCGACGGCGACCGTGACCATCGGGTGGGGGGTTCGGTCGTAGGTTTCCGATTCGACGACTTCGCCCTGGCTGAAGAAGGCGTGCACGCCGCCCTTGTCCTGCTCTCGGCCGAACATCACGTCCGGGCCGGTGCCCAGGTTGCCGATGGACATGGTTTCCCAGCGGCGGTCCGCGCGGCGACCGGAGATCTTGATGGGGTCGCCCAAGGTGTTGAGGCCGTTCAGGCCCTTGTTGGGGTAGAGGAAGACGCCCTCGGTGGGGTTGTACTTGAGAGTGCTCAGGGCCAGGACGTGGGCTCGGCCGCTGCCGTCGATGTCGATGGTGCGCACCATGTAGTGGTTGCGGAGGTGGTGGAAGTTCTCTGCGATCTTCACCGGGTCGCCGTACGTGGCGGTGCCGCGGAACTGGCCGCTGTGGGGCACCAGGTACAGGTCGCCGGTGCTCTCGCTGCGCGCGAGGATGTCGAGCCTGCCGTCACCGTTGAACGAGTGGCACAGGCCGTTGCCGATCATCTCCGCCAAAGTCCACACACCTCCGTGAGAGAAGCCCGCAGGGTCAGCGGAACCTGACGTGCGAGCGGTCTAGCTGGGACACGCTGGTCACGCCCAGGAGCTTCATGGTGACCTCGATCTCGCGGGTCAGGATCTCCATCGCCTTGACCACGCCGCGCCGACCGCCGGCCATGAGGCCGTACTGGTAGCAGCGGCCCACGCAGGCGGCGGTGGCGCCCAGGGCGATGGCGGCGACGATGTCGGCACCTGAGGTGATGCCGGTGTCGACCATGACCTCGATGCGTTCGCCCACCGCGTCGACCACGTCGGGGACGAGTTCGACGGGGACGGGGGCGCGGTCCAGTTTGCGACCGCCGTGGGTGGACAGCCAGACCGCGTCCACGCCGGCGTCGGCCACTCGGATGGAGTCGGCGACGCTTTGGACGCCCTTGGCGACCAGCTTGCCGGACCAGGCGCCGCGCAGCCATTCGAGGTCTTCGATGGAGAGCGTCGGGTTGAAGACCTTTTTGATCAGGTCGGACGCGGAGCCGTTGCTGGTCGCGGCCAGGACTTTCGGGGAGGGGGCGCCGCCGCGGATCTGGCTCAGCCACCAACCGGGGTGCAGCCATGCTTCGGCGAAGGTGCCGATGCTCATGGACGGCGGGATGGTGAGGCCGTTGCGGATGTCCCGGCGGCGGGGGACGGAGATCGGGGTGTCCAGGGTGAGCAGGATCGTGTCGAAGCCCGCCTCCTCGGCCAGGCCCAGGAGTTCCTTGACCATCGCCCGGTCCTCGGCGAAGTACAGCTGGAACCAGTGCCGGCCACCGGGCGCGGCGGCGGCGATGTCGGCCAGGGACGTGGTGGCCAGCGTGGACACCGAGTAGGGGATGCCGAACTGTGCCGCGACGGACGCCACCGCCGACTCGCCTTCCGGGTGCATGACCCGGGTGAAACCGACCGGGGCCAGGCAGAACGGGAGTTTCTGCACCTTGCCCAGGACCGTGCGGGTGGTGTCGATCTCGGACACGTCCCGCAGCACCGACGGCTGGAACTCGATGTCGGCGAACGTCTGCCGGGCACGGCTGAGGCTGCGTTCGCTGTCCGCCGCGCCGTCGGTGTAGTCGAACACCATCCGCGGCACCCGGCGCCGGGCGAGCTTGCGCAGGTCGTCGATGCCGGCCGCGCGCAGCAGCTTGCGGTCGGTGGGGTTCCACGCCATCTTCGGCGGCTTGAGCAACGTGCGGAGCTGGGCGGACTTGGCCATGGGGGATCGATCCTTCCTGGGGCGGTCAGGCGGCTTGCCGGTCGCGGGTCTGCAACTCCGCGACGAGCGCGCGGTCCCCCAGCAGGTGCTCCACGACCTCGGCGGGTGTGGGGTGGTCGTACACGAGCGCGGCGGACAGTTCGAGGCCGGTCAGGGCTTCGAGCCGGCGGCGCAGTTCGACCGCGGTGAGCGAGGAGAACCCGATCTCCAGGAACTCCTCGTGGTCGTCGACCTTCGCGGCCGACAGCAGACCGAGGGTGAACGCGGTCTGCGTCCGCACGACGTGGGAGAGCACGGCACGGGCCTGCTCCTCGTCGGCGCCGTCGAGCAGTCGGCGCAGCGCGTCGGGGCTGTCGACGTCGGCTCCCCCGCCGTCGTCGGCCTCGGCGGCGTGCCGCAGGGCGTCCGGCAGCTCCCGCAGCAGCGGGCTGGGCCGGAACTCGGTGTAGCCGGGCACGAACGCGGCCCAGTCGGGGGTGCCGGCGACCCGGCCGTCCCCGATCGCGGTGAGGAACCCCTCGGCGGTCTGGTCGACGGTGACCGACAGCGCCCCTTCGCGCTGGTGGGCCAGGGCGTCGAAGGTTGCGGCGGTTTCCGGTGAGCCGCCGAGGCCGAAGAGTTCGTCCACTGTGGACACCAGGATGAGCCGGGTCGCGTCGGACACCTGGGCGGTGGCGATGGGGTCGTCGGCGTCGCTGGTGACGATCAGGGTCTCGGCGGCGCCGGTGGTGACCTTCACGTCGGCGTCGTTGAGGAGTGCGGCGATCTTGTCGGCCAGTGGGCCGCCGTGCACGGCCACCGGTCCCGTGGGGGTCCACGGTGGCGTGGCGGGCGCGGTGAGCAGGCGGCGGGCGAACACGCCGGCCGGGCGCACGGCGACCTGGTCCTCCCCCGCGTCCTTGGTGAGCACGGCGGTCAGGGTCGTGAAGGTGCGGTCGTCCGGGACTTCGGGCAGGTCGACCACACCACCCCAGGCGCGGGGTGAGGTGACGGCGGCCGAACGGGCGTGGCCCCACACGGCGGCACCGGTCAGGTCGGTGATCCGGTCGGTCGGGGTGACGGCGACCGCGCCGCGCGTCAGGTACCAGACCGGGGTGTCCAGGCGCGCCTTGTCGAGTTCGGCGAGGAGGGCGGCCGGGGTGCCCGAGGTGGCCAGGACGCCGGAGACGATCCGGTCCGGGGCCAGGATGAGCAGGGCGTCGGCGGTGGCGTGGGTGTAGGTGCGGACGTCGGCCCCGGCGCGGGTGAGGGCGTCGGCGATGGGCTGTTCGTCGGCCGGGACCAGCCAGATCCCGCGCAGGGACGGGGTCGGCAAGGTGGGCACCGGGCGCCAGCGCACCTGGTGACCGGGTGCGGGGCCGCGTCGGTAGGCGGCCAGGGCCGCGACGACGTCCTTGAGCGACGCCGAGTCGTCCAGGCCGAGCAGCGCGCCCAGGTCGGCGCGGTCGACGGCGGCCCAGAAGTCGTCGGTGACGGGTTTCTCGGCGGGGGCGTCCGGCCACAGGCGGATGCGCTGGAACGCGTAAGTGGGCAGGTCGACCCGGCGCGCACCGGCGAAGAACGCCGCCCAGTCGACGGTGACGCCCCGGCTGTGCAGGCGCGCTAGGGCTTCGGTCAGCACGGCCGGTCCGGTGCGGTCCTTGCGCTGGGTGGGGACGAAGGCGGCGTCGGCCGCGCTCTCCTGACCCATCGCGGTGAGTACGGCGTCCGGCCCCAGTTCGAGGAACGTCCGCACACCCCGGTCGGACAGAACCTCGACGGCCTCGGCGAACCGCACAGCGCCCCGGACCTGCCGCACCCAGTACTCCGCGCCGAACTCCACCGGCACCTCGACGCCCGGAACTTCCGCACCCTCGACGCCTGGAACTGTCAGACCCTCGTGGGACGATGGAGACGGGGGCCGGAGGCCGGCGGTCGACACCATCGGGATCGTGGGCGCGTGGTAGGTGATCGTCTCGGCGACCGCGCGGAACTCGGCCAGCATCGGGTCCATCAAGGGCGAGTGGAACGCGTGCGACACCGTGAGGCGCTTGGTCTTGCGGCCTCGCGAGGCCAGTTCGGCGGCCACGGCGAGGGTTTCGGCCTCATCACCCGACAGGACGATCGACGACGGGCCGTTGATGGCGGCGATGGCGACCTTGTCACCAATGAGCGGCGTCACCTCGGCCTCCGTCGCCTGCACGGCGACCATCGCGCCGCCGGTTGGCAACGCCTGCATGAGGCGACCGCGGGCGGTCACCAGACGGGCCGCGTCGGGCAGGGAGAAGACGCCGGCGACGTGGGCCGCCGCCAGCTCGCCGATGGAGTGACCCGCCACGAAGTCCGGCCGGACGCCCCAGGACTCCAGCAACCGGAACAGGGCCACCTCGAAGGCGAACAGCGCGGGCTGGGTGTAGCCGGTCCGGTGCACGTCCTCGGTGTCGATGACCTCGGCCAACGGCCGGTCCAGGTGCTGGTCCAGCTCGGCGCACACGGCGTCGAAGGCCGAAGCGAACGCGGGGTACACCCGCAGTTCACGGCCCATCCCCAGGCGTTGTGCGCCCTGGCCGGTGAACAGGAACGCCGTGCCGGAGTCCTCCGCCACGCCCTCCACCACACCGGGCACGGACTCGCCCCGGGACAGCGCGGCCAAGCGGTCGCGGAGTTCGTCGGGCGTGCCCACGACGACCGCGCGGTGTCGGAACGCCGTCCGGGTCGTGGCCAGGGAGAAGCCGGTGTCGGCGGGGCTGTCGGCGAGGTGGGTCAGCAGGCGGGAGGCCTGGTCGCGCAGGGCGTCCCGGTCGCGGCCGGACAGGACCAAGGGCACCACCGGGAGGTCGACCGAAGTGTTGACCTCGACGGTGTCCGGGGCCTGTTCGATGATGGCGTGGGCGTTGGTGCCGGAGATGCCGAACGACGACACGCCCGCCCGGCGCGGACGGCCGGTCTCCGGCCACGGCATCGACTCGGCGAGCAGCTGGACGGCGCCATCGGCCCAGTCCACGTGGGGTGACGGCGCGTCGACGTGGAGGGTCGCGGGCAGCACGCCGTGGCGGATCGCCTCGACCATCTTGATCACGCCCGCCACGCCGGCGGCGGCCTGGGTGTGGCCGATGTTGGACTTGATCGAGCCCAGCCACAGCGGCTGGTCCCGGTCCTTGCCGTAGGTGGCGAGGAGGGACTGCGCTTCGATCGGGTCGCCCAACGTGGTGCCGGTGCCGTGCGCCTCGACGGCGTCCACTTCGGATGGTCGGAGACCGGCGTCGGCGAGCGCCTGGTGGATCAGGCGTTGCTGGGACGGGCCGTTGGGCGCGGTCATGCCGTTGGACGCGCCGTCCTGGTTCACCGCCGTGCCGCGCACGACCGCCAGCACGGGGTGGCCGTTGCGGCGGGCGTCGGACAGGCGTTCCAGCACCAGGACGCCGACGCCCTCGCCCCAGCCGGTGCCGTCGGCCGCCGCCGCGAACGACTTGCAGCGGCCGTCCGGTGCGAGCGCCCGCTGCCGGCTGAAGTCGATGAACGCGTTGGGCGTGGCCAGCACCGTCACACCGCCGGCCAACGCCAGCGTGCACTCGCCGCGCCGCAGCGCCTGGGCCGCGAGGTGCATGGTGACCAGCGAGGACGAGCACGCGGTGTCGACGGTGACCGCCGGACCCTCCAGGCCCAGCACGTAGGACACCCGGCCGGACACCACACCGCCCGCGATGCCGGTGCCGATGAACCCGTCCAGCTCGTCGGGCAGGTGCTGGAGGTGGGCGGTGTAGTCGTGGTACATCAGGCCCGCGAACACGCCGGTCCGGCTGCCGCGCAACGTGGTCGGGTCGATGCCCGCCCGCTCCACGGCCTCCCACGACGTCTCCAGGAACAGCCGCTGCTGCGGGTCCATCGCCAGCGCCTCGCGCCGCGAGATGCCGAAGAACCCGGCGTCGAACCAGGCCGCGTCGTACAGGAACGCGCCCTCGCCGCAGTACGTGCGGCCGGGCTTCTCCGGGTCGGGGTCGACCAGGTTGTCCAGGTCCCAGCCGCGGTCGGTCGGGAAGCCCGACACCGCGTCCACGCCCGACGCCACCAGGTCCCACAGCTGCTCGGGCGAGGTGACGCCGCCGGGGAACCGGCAGCCCATGCCGACGATCGCGATCGGCTCGTCGGTCTCCCGCGACACGGTCACCACGGCCGCCGCGGCGGCGCCGTCGAACAGCTCGGCGTCCAGGTGCTCGGCGAGCGCGGTCGGGTTGGGGTAGTCGAAGATCAGGGTCGCGGGCAGGCGCAGGCCGACCACGGCGTTGAGGCGGTTGCGGAACTCGACGGCGGTCAGCGAGTCGAAACCCAGTTCCTTGAACGCCTTCGCCGCGCCGACCGCACTGCCGTCGCTGTGCCCCAACACGACCGCTACCTGGGTGCGGACGATGTCGAGCAGTTCCTTGCGCCGCTCCTCGACGCCCCGGCCGGCCAGCCGGGAGACGAGGTCGGACGCGGCGGCGGCGCCGGCTTCGACCTGGCGGCGGTTCGGGGTGCGGACCAGGCCGCGCAGCACGGAAGCCAGGGCCGGTCCCTGCTCGCGCAAGGCGGCCAGGTCGAGCCGGATCGGCACCAGCGCGGCCTCGGGCGCGGTGAGGGCCTGGTCGAACAGCTCCAGACCGTCCTCGGTGGACAGCGGTCGGACGCCGGAGCGGCGCATCCGGGCCAGGTCGGCGTCGTCCAGCGCCCCGGTCAGGCCGGTGCGCTGCTCCCACATGCCCCAGGCCAGTGCGACGGCGGGCTTGCCCTGCGCGCGGCGGTGGGCGGCGAAGGCGTCCACGAAAGCGTTTGCTGCGGCGTAGTTCGCCTGGCCGGGTCCGCCGAACACGCCGGCGGCCGACGAGAACACCACGAAGGCCTCGACGTCACCGACCAGTTCGTGCAGGTTGACCACGGCGTCGACCTTGGGCCGCAACGTGGTCGCAATGCGCTCGGGGGTGAGCGAGGACAGAACGCCGTCGTCCAGCACGCCCGCCGTGTGCACGACCGCCGTGGGCGGGTGTTCGGCGATCAGCGCGGCCAAGGCGTCTCGGTCGGCGGCGTCGCAGGCGGCGACCGTGACTCGGACGCCGGTCAGCTCGTCGCGCAAAAGAGCCAGTTCGTCGGTCAGGCCGCGGCGGCCGGCGAGGACCAGGTGCTCGACGTCGTGGTGGGTGGCGAGGTGGCGGGCGACCAGGCCGCCCAGGACGCCGGAAGCGCCCGTGATCAGCACGGTTCCGGTGAGCTTGAGCGAGCCCGGCTCGCCGGGGGCCTTGGCCAGGCGGGGCGCGAGGACCTGGCCGTCGCGCAGGGCGAGCTGGGGTTCGCCGGTCCGCAGGGCGGCGGCGAGGTGGGTGGTGTCGTCGGCGTCCACCAGCACGAACCGGCCCGGGTTCTCCGACTGGGCGGACCGGATCAGGCCCCACACGGCGGCCAGCGCCGGGTTGGCGGCCCCCGGGGTGAGGACGACCAGGCGGGAGTTCTCGAAGCGCTCGTCGGCCAGCCACGTCTGGGCTGCGGTGAGGACCTGGTTGACGGCTGTGTAGGTGGCGTCGATCAGCGAGCCCTCGGCCGACACGCGGAGCACCACGAAGTCGGGGACGTCGGTGAGGGAGTCGAGGTCGGTGGCCTCGACCAGGGATACCTCGCCGTCCGCGACCGGGACGGGTGCCCAGTCCAGGACGTGCATGGCCTCGTGACGCGGGTTGCCCAGCTCCGCCAGCGCGTTCGCGGGCAGCGGGCGCACGGCCAGCGCGTCGACCGAGACGACGGGCGCGCCGGTGTGGTCGGCCGCGGACACCGCGACCGCGTTCGCCCCGGCCGTTCGCAGGGACACCCGCAGGGCGGTGGCGCCGGTCGCGTGCAGGGTCACGCCGTGCCAGGCGAACGGCAGCCACGGGCCTTCGGCGTCGGCGGTGAACACGCCCAGCGCCAACGGGTGCAGCGCCGCGTCCAGCACCGCGGGGTGCAGCCCGAACCCGGCCACGTCGGCCTGCTCGGGCGCGGCGACCTCGGCGAACACCTCGTCCCCGCGCCGCCACACCGACCGCAGCCCGTGGAACGCCGGACCGTAGGTGATGCCCAGGGCCGCGAACCGGTCGTACAGCTCGCCGATCTCCACGGCCTCCGCCCCGGCCGGCGGCCACTCCCTCGCCGCGACCGTGGGCACAGCGCCGCTGGTCAGGGTGCCGGTGGCGTGCCGCACCCAGGCCCCGTCTTCTTCGAGTCGCGAGTGGACGGTCAGCCGCCGCGCGCCGGCCGCGTCCGGCTCGCCGACCCGCAGCTGGACCTGCACGGACCCCTTCTCCGGCACGATCAGCGGCGCTTCGAGGGTCAGTTCCTCCACCGCGGTGGCGCCGACCTCGTCGCCGGCGCGCACGGCCAGCTCGACGAACGCCGTGCCGGGCAGGAAGATCCGGCCGGCGACCCGGTGGTCGGCCAGCCACGGGTGCGCGGACACCGACAGCCGCCCGGTCAGCAGCACGCCGTCCGCGCCCGCCAGCGCCACGGTCGCCCCGAGCAACGGGTGGCCGGTGGAGCCCAGGCCCAGGCCGGCGGCGTCGGCGGGCGCGCCCACCTCCTTGGGCCAGTACGTCTGGTGCTGGAACGCGTAGGTCGGCAGGGCGACCGGCCGGCCGCTGACCAGGGTCGAGAAGTCCGGCTGGACGCCACGGGCGTGGGCCTGGCCCAGGGACAGCAGGAACCGCCGCACGCCACCGTCGTCGCGGCGCAGCGTGCCCACGACGGAACCGCCGTCCGCCAGCAGGTCACCCACCGCCGGCACCAGCACCGGGTGCGGGCTGACCTCGATGAACGAGTCGACGCCCGCCGCGACCAGGCCGCGCACGGTGTCCTCGAACTCGACGGTCTGCCGCAGGTTGCGGTACCAGTACTCGGCGGTCAGCTCGGCGGTGTCGATCGGCTCGCCGACGACCGTGGAGCAGAACGGGATCTCCGACGTGCGCGGCC
The DNA here is from genome assembly GCF_031180885.1 of Saccharothrix sp. Classification (GTDB taxonomy): domain Bacteria; phylum Actinomycetota; class Actinomycetes; order Mycobacteriales; family Pseudonocardiaceae; genus Actinosynnema. Next base: position 31,404 of record NZ_JAPSLK010000018.1, on the reverse strand, counting down.
TGATCGGCGCCAGCACGCGCAGCAACTCGTCGCGCATCGACTCGACGTGCGCGGAGTGCGAGGCGTAGTCCACGTCGATGCGCCGGGCGCGGACGCCGTCGCGCTCGCACTCGGCCATCAGCTGGTCGAGGCCTTCGTTGTCGCCGGACACGACGACGGTGGACGGGCCGTTGACGGCGGCGACCGAGACGCCCTGGGGCAGCCGCTTGGCGACCTCGGCGATCGGCGCGGACACCGACACCATGCCGCCGCGCCCGGCGAGGTCCACGGCGATGGCCTGGCTGCGCAGGGTCACCACGAGCGCCGCGTCCTCCAGCGACAACGCGCCCGCGACGCAGGCCGCGGCGATCTCGCCCTGGGAGTGGCCGACCACGGCGGCCGGCTCCACGCCGTGCGAGCGCCACAGGGCCGCCAGCGACACCATCATCGCGAACAGGGCGGGCTGGACGACGTCCACGCGGTCCAGCGAGGCCGCGCCGGGCACGCCGCGCAGCACGTCGAGCAGGGACCAGTCGGTGTGCCGGTCGACGGCCTCCGCGCACTCGGCCATGCGCTGGGCGAAGACCGGGGAGGTCTCCAGGAGTTCGGCGGCCATCCCGAGCCACTGGGACCCCTGGCCGGGGAACAGGAACGCGGTCCGGTCGCCGACCTCGGCCGTGCCGGTGACCATGTTCGGGGCTGCCCCGCCCTCGGCCAGCGCTTGGAGAGCGGAGTCGAGTTCGTCGCGGGAGCCGACCAGCACGGCCCGGTGCTCGAAGCGGGCGCGGGTGGTGGCCAGGGTGTGCGCGATCCCGTGGGTGTCCAGGCCTTCGACGTGGTCGCGCAGGCGGGCGGCCTGGTCGCGGAGCGCGGCCTCGGTCTTGGCGGACAACACCCACAGCGCCGGGCCGTCCGCGACGGTCACTTCGGGCGACTCGGCGGTGTGAGCTTCCTCTGGGGGAGCTTCCTCGATCACGACGTGGGCGTTGGTGCCGGAGATGCCGAACGACGACACGCCCGCGCGGCGCGGCTTGTCCCCCGGCGTCCACGCGACAGATTCGGTGACCAGCTTGACCGCGCCATCGCCCCAGTCGACGTGGTGGGACGGGGTGTCCACGTTGAGGGTGGGCGGCAGCTCGTTGTTGCGCAGCGCCATGACCATCTTGATGACGCCCGCGACGCCGGCGGCGGCCTGCGTGTGCCCGAGGTTGGACTTCACCGAACCGAGCCACAGCGGCCGGTCCCGGTCCTTGCCGTAGGTGGCCAGCAGGGCCTGTGCCTCGACCGGGTCGCCGAGGGTGGTGCCGGTGCCGTGCGCTTCGACGGCGTCCACATCGGACGGTGCGAGGCCGGCGTTGGCCAGTGCCGCACGGATGACCCGTTGCTGCGAGGGACCGTTGGGCGCGGTGAGGCCGTTGGACGCCCCGTCCTGGTTCACCGCCGACCCGCGCACGACCGCGAGCACGTGGTGGCCGTTGCGCCGCGCGTCGGACAGCTTCTCCAGCACCAGCACGCCGACGCCCTCACCGAACGCGGTGCCGTCGGCGGCGGAGGCGAAGGCCTTCACCCGGCCGTCCGGCGCGAGCCCGCGCTGGCTGGAGAACTCGACGAACGTCCCCGGCGTGGAGATCACGCACACCCCGCCCGCGAGCGCCAACGAGCAGTCGCCGTTGCGCAGGGCGTGCGCGGCCACGTGCACCGCAACCAGCGAAGACGAACACGCGGTGTCCACGGTGACCGCCGGGCCTTCGAGACCCAGCGTGTAGGACACGCGGCCGGACACGACACTGCCCGCCACACCGGTCATGGTGTAGCCGATCAACGCGTCCATGTTGCGCTGCATCGCGGTCAGGTACTCGGCGCTGTTGGCCCCGACGAACACGCCGGTCTTGCTGCCCCGCAACGAGTCCGGGTCGATGCCGGCGTGCTCGAACGCCTCCCAGGACGCCTCCAGCATCATCCGCTGCTGCGGGTCCATGGCCAGCGCCTCGCGCGGCGAGATGCCGAAGAACCCGGCGTCGAACCCGGTCGCCTCGGGGATGAACCCGCCGCGCCGGACGTAGCTGGTACCGCTCGGGCTGTTCGGGTCGAACAGGGCGTCGAGGTCCCAGCCGCGGTCGGTGGGGAAGTCGGTGGTGCAGTCCGCGCCGGACCGCACCACCTCCCACAGCCCCTCGGCGGACCGCACCCCGCCCGGGAAGCGGCAGCCGATGCCCACGATGGCGATCGGCTCCCGCTCGGTGGCCTCCTTCAGCTTCTGCTTGGTCTTCTGGAGGTCTGCCGTCACGCGTCGGAGGTACTCGACAAGCTGCTCTTCGTTGGCCATCAGTTGCCCTCCTCAGCGCGACCTTCTTCAGGCGGCGCCGAGTTCGTCGTCGATGAACCGCAACAGCTCGTCGGCCGAAGCGGTCTTCAGCACCGTGTCCACGTCCGGTCCGGCCGCGTCGGCGCCCGCGTCGGACTTCTCACGCCAATTCGACAGCACCGCCTGCAACCGCTCGGTAATCCGCGCCTTGACCGCCTCGTCGAGGTCTCCGGCGCCGGCCAGCGACCGCTCGAAGCCGGCCAGTTCGCCCAGCAGCGCTTCGGCCGGGTCGACCTCGGCGGGAGCGAGTTCGGCCAGCAGGAAGTCGGTCAGGGCGTTGGCGGTCGGGTAGTCGAACACCATGGTGGCGGGCAGTTTGAGACCCGTGGCCGCCTTGAGGCGGTTGCGGAACTCGACGGCGGTCAACGAGTCGAAACCCAGTTCGGTGAACGGTTTGTTGGGTTCGACGGCGTTGGCGCTGGCGTGTCCGAGGACGGTGGCGGCCTGTGCCTTGACCATCTCCAGCGCGGTGTGGCGGCGCTGGGGGCCGCTTTGGCGGGCCAGTTCGTCCTTGAACGCGCCCGCGGACTGGGTGGCCTCCAGCGTGCGGCGAGCCGGACCGCGCACCAGGCCGCGCAGGAGGGTGGGCAGCATGTCCACCCGGCCCAGTTCGCGCAGGGCCGTCGGGTCCACCGGCATGGGCACCAGCAGCGGTTCGTCGATGCGTTGGGCCACGTCGTACAGGGCCATGCCCTGGGCCACGGACAGCTCCAGCAGGCCGCCGCGGGCCATGCGGGCGCGGTCGTTGGCGTCGAGGTGGGCGGTCATGCCGCTCGCCTCGCCCCACAAGCCCCACGCCAGCGCCTGCGCCGGGAGCCCGGCCGCGCGGCGTTGGGCGACGAGGGTGTCCAGGAAGACGTTGGCGGCGGCGTAGTTGCCCTGTCCCGGGCCGCCGAGGGTGCCGGCGGCGGCGGAGAACACGGTGAACTCGGCCAGGTCGTGGGTCAGTTCGTGCAGGTTGACCACGGCGTCGACCTTGGGCCGCAGGACGTTTTCCACCTGGTCCTCGGTGAGCGCGGTGACCACGCCGTCGTCCAGCACGCCCGCCGTGTGGATGACGGAGGTCAGCGGGTGCTCGGCGGGGACCAGGGCGAGGGCTGCTTCGAGCTCCTGCCGGTTCGCCGCGTCGGCCGCCGCGATGGTGACTTCCGCGCCCAGGCCGGTCAGTTCGGCGGCCAGTTCGGGTGCGCCCTCGGCCTGGAGGCCTCGGCGGGAAGTCAGGAGCAGGTACTTCACGCCGTGGTTGGTGACCAGGTGCTTGGCCAGGAGGCCGCCGAGGGTGCCGGTGCCGCCGGTGATGAGGACGGTGCCGTTCGGGTCGCGGCGGGGCGGCACGGTGAGCACCAGCTTGCCGACGTGCTTCGCCTTGGACATGAACCGGAACGCGTCGGGCGCGCGGCGCATGTCGTAGGGCTTGATCGGCAGCGGGGTGATCTTGTCCGCCTCGACCAGTTTGAGGACGTCGTGCAGGATCGCGCTGACCCGGTCGGGGTCGATGGCGAGCAGGTCGAACGCCTGGTAGGCCACGCCGGGGTGGTCCTGGGCGACCTTCTCGGGGTCGCGGACGTCGGTCTTGCCCATCTCGACGAACCGGCCGCCGGGGCGCAGGAGCCTCAGCGAGGCGTCCACGAACTCCTTGGCCAGCGAGTCGATGACCACGTCGATGCCCTGGAACTGCTGCTCGAAGTCGAGCGTGCGGGAGTTGGCGATGTGGTCGTCGTCGAGGCCCATGGCGCGCAGGGCGTCCCACTTGCCGGGGCTGGCGGTGGCGAACACCTCGGCCCCGAGGTGGCGGGCGAGGCGGACGGCGGCCATGCCGACACCGCCGGCGGCGGCGTGGATCAGGACCTTCTCCCCCGGCTTGACCTCGGCGAGGTCGACCAGGGCGAAGTACGCCGTGCAGAACGCGATGGGCGTGGCCGCGGCGGTGGCGAACGACCAGCCCTGCGGGATGCGCACGACCATCCGGGCGTCGGTGACCACCTCGGGGGCGAAGGCGTCGTGGAACAGGCCCATGACGTGGTCCCCGGGCTTGATGCCTTCGACGTCCGGGGCGGTTTCGATGACCACGCCGGCGCCCTCGCCGCCCATGACGCCGTCGCCCGGGTACATGTCCAGGGCGATCAGGACGTCCCGGAAGTTCAGGCCGGCGGCGCGCATGGCGATGCGGACCTGGCCCGGGCCCAGCGGGCGGGGGTCGTCGGCGGGGAGGAGGGCGAGGTTGTCCAGGGTGCCCTTCTCGGTGACGTCCAGGCGCCAGCGGTCGGTGTCGGGGACGAGGGCCGGGGTGGTGGTCGCGCGGGCCAGGCGGGGCACGTAGGCCACGCCGTCGCGGATGGCCACTTGGGGTTCCGCGGTCGTGAGGGCTCGGTGGGGGTCGTTGTCGTCGATGTCGAGGAGGATGAAGCGGTCCGGGTTCTCGGTCTGGGCGGAGCGGATCAGGCCCCAGATGGTCGAGTTGGCGAGGTCGTCGGCCGGGTCTTGGGTGCTGATGGCGTTGTGGGTGACGATGACCAGCTTGGACTCGGCGAGGCGTTCGTCGGCCAGCCACTCGCGCAGGGTGGCCAGGGTGGCGTTGACGGCCTGGTAGGCGCCTTGGACCGGGTCGTCGGTGGTCCGGTGGTGGGGCAGGGCGACTCGGTCGGGGATCGGGGCGCCGTGGTCGAGGGCGGTCTTGAGGGCGGCCAGGTCGGGGTAGGTGTCGGTGACGAGGCCGGCCTTGGCGGGCAGGTCGCAGGTGCCGAGGACGGCCCAGCGGTGGCCTCCGGCCCCAGTCTCCATTGTCCCACCGGGGTACGACAGTTCGGTGGGGAGCGGGGTCCAGTCGAGGCGGAACAGGGCGTCGTGGTGGGTGGTCTGGGTGGTGGGTGCGGTTGCCTCGCGGAGGACCAGGGACTCGATGGTTGCCACCGGGGTGCCGGACTGGTCTGTGGCGGTGAGTTCGACCGCGTTCTGGCCGCTGGGGCGCAGGCGGACGCGGAGGGCTGTCGCGCCGGCCGCGTGGACGGAGACGCCGGTCCAGGAGAAGGGCAGGAGGGGGCCGGTGCTGGTCGTGCTCAGGGCCAGGGGGTGGAGGGCGGCGTCGAGGAGGGCGGGGTGGAGGGTGAAAGCTGCCGTGCCGGCGGCTTCGGGGAGGCCCACCTCGGCCAGGATCTCGTCGCCGCGTCGCCATGCCCTGCGGACGCCCCGGAAGGCGGGGCCGTAGTGCAGGCCCGCGCTGGACAGGGTGTCGTAGAGGTCGGCTACCGGGAGTTCTTCCGCCTCCGGGGGCCAGACCGGTTCGAACGTGGCCGGCTGGTCGGACTCGCCGAGCAGGCCCACGGCGTGGCGGGTCCACGGGGTGTCGTCGGTCGGACGGGAGTGGATCTTGACGGGGCGTTGGCCGGTCTCGTCGGGTGCGCCCACCCACATCTGGACCTGGACGCCGCCCTTCTCCGGCAGCACCAGCGGGGCGGTGATGGTCAGTTCGTCGACCTTGCCGCAGCCGACCTCGTCGCCGGCGCGGACCGCCAGTTCCACGAAAGCCGTGCCGGGCACCAGGACCTGGCCGCCGACGGCGTGGTCAGCGAGCCACGGGTGGGTGGTCGCGGAGAGCCGGCCGGTGAACAGCAGGCCGTCGGTGTCGGCGACCGCGACCGCCGCGCCGAGCAGCGGGTGGTCGGCGGCGGCCAGGCCCAGGCCCGCCGCGTCCGCCACGACCGCGCCCGCCTCGGGCCAGAACCGCTCGTGCTGGAACGGGTAGCCGGGCAGGCGGACCTTCCGCGCGTCACCGTGCGGCCAGCGGACCTTCACGCCGTGGGTGTGGGCCTCGCCGACCGACAGCAGGAAACGCGGCAGCCCGCCCTCGTCGCGGCGCAACGAGCCGACCACGGACGCGGTGGCCTCGGCGTCGTCGATGATGTCCTGCACGCCGATGGTCAGCACCGGGTGCGGCGAGGACTCGACGAACGTGGTGAACCCGGCATCGAGGAGCGTGCGGACGGCCGGCTGGAACCACACCGTCTGGCGCAGGTTCCGGTACCAGTACTCGGCGTCCATCACGGTCGTGTCGAGCCAGCAACTGTCCACTGTGGAGTAGAACGGGATGTCCGACTTGCGGGGCTTGAGGCCTGCGAGGACGTCCAGGAGTTCGTCGTGGATTTCCTCGACGTAGGTGGAGTGCGAGGCGTAGTCCACGTCGATCTTCTTGGCGCGGACGCCGGTCTCGGCGCACTCGGCCAGCAGTTGCTCCAGCGCCGGGGGTTCGCCGGCGACGACGGTGGACCTCGGGCCGTTGACGGTGGCGACGGTGACCCGGCCGGCGAAGTGCTCGATGCGCTCGCGGACCTGGTCGGCGGGCAGCGGCACGGACACCATGCCGCCCTTGCCGGACAGCCGCAGCAACGCCTTGCTGCGCAGGGTGACCACCTTGGCGGCGTCCTCCAGGGACAACGCGCCCGCGACGGCTGCCGCCGCGATCTCGCCCTGGGAGTGGCCGATGACGGCGGACGGTTCAACGCCGTAGGACCGCCACAGGGCCGCCAGCGACACCATCACGGCGAAGAGGACCGGCTGCACCACGTCCACGCGGTCGAGGGACGCCGAGCCCGGGGTGCTGCGGACCACGTCGAGCAGCGACCAGTCGGTGAACCGGTCGATCGCCTCGGCGCACTCGGTCATGCGCTGGGCGAAGACCGGTGAGGTGTCGAGGAGTTCGACGGCCATGCCGATCCACTGCGAACCCTGGCCGGGGAAGGTGAACGCGATCTTGCCGGCCGGGTTGGCCGTGCCCGTGACGACGGTCGGTGACGGCTCGCCCGCCGCGAGCGCGGCCAGGCCGGCGCGCAGGGCCTCGGTGTCTCCGACCACGACCGCCCGGCGGGGGTGGGTGGCGCGCTGGGCCAGCGAGTACGCCAGGTCGCGCGGCTCCTCGGTGTCGAGCAGGGGCAGGAGGTCCGCCGCCTGCTGCTTGACCGCCGCGTCGGAGCGGGCGGACAGGACCAGGGCGACCGGGTCGTTCGACGCGGGCCGGTCCGGGGCCTGCTCGGCGGCGGGCTCCTCGATGATCACGTGCGCGTTGGTGCCGCTGAACCCGAACGACGACACGCCCGCGCGGCGCGGCCGGTCGGTGCGGGGCCACGGCTGCGCGTCGGCCAGCAGGCGCACGCCACCGGACCAGTCGACGTGCCCGGTGGGCTCCTCGACGTGCAGGGTCTTGGGCAGTTCGCCGTGCTTGAGCGCGAGCACGGTCTTGATCACGCCCGCGACGCCGGCGGCGGCCTGGGTGTGACCGATGTTGGACTTCACCGAGCCCAGCCACAGCGGCCGGTCCCGGTCCTTGCCGTAGGTGGCGAACAGGGCGTCCACCTCGATCGGGTCGCCCAGGGCGGTGCCCGTGCCGTGCGCCTCGACGACGTCCACGTCGGACGGTGCGAGGCCGGCGTTGGCCAGCGCGGCGCGGATGACCCGTTGCTGCGACGGGCCGTTGGGCGCGGTGAGGCCGTTGGAGGCGCCGTCCTGGTTGACCGCCGTCCCGCGGATCACGGCCAGCACCTCGTGCCCGGCGGCGACCGCGTCGGACAGCCGCATCAGCACGACCACGCCGACGCCCTCGCCCCAGTTCGTGCCGTCCGCGCCGGCCGCGAACGCCTTGCAGCGGCCGTCCGGGGCTAGCCCGCGCATCTTGGAGAACTCCACGAACGCGCCCGGCGTGGACATCGCGGTCACCCCGGCCGCGACCGCCGCCGAGCACTCGCCCGACCGCAGGCCCTGCACCGCCAGGTGCAGCGCGACCAGCGACGACGAGCACGCGGTGTCGACGGTGACCGCCGGACCCTCCAGGCCCAGCACGTAGGACAGCCGGCCGGACAGGATGCTGGCGGCGTTGCCGGTGGCCATGAAGCCCTCGGCGCTGGCCCCGACCGCGCCGGTCAGCCGGACGTAGTCGTTGTTGTTGGTGCCCACGTAGACGCCGGTCGGCGTGCCGCGCAGGGACGTCGGGTCGATGCCCGCGTCCTCGAACGCGGTCCACGACGCCTCCAGCACCAGCCGCTGCTGCGGGTCCATCGCCTCGGCCTCGCGCGGGCTGATGCCGAAGAACGCGGCGTCGAAGCCCGGCAGGTCGTGCAGGAACCCGCCCTCGCGGACGTAGCTGGTGCCGGGGTGCTCGGGGTCGGGGTGGAACAGGCCGTCGAGGTCCCAGCCCCGGTCGGTCGGGAACGGGCCGATGCCGTCGCGTCCCTCACGCAGCATCGCCCACAGCTGTTCGGGCGTGGCGACCCCGCCGGGGAACCGGCAGCTCATGCCGACGATGGCGATGGGCTCGTCGGTGAACCCGGTGGCGGCCACGACCTCGGCCGTCCCGCTCTCCAGCAGGTGCTGGGCCAGGGCTTCGGGCGTCGGGTAGTCGAAGGCGACGGCGGCGGACAGCCGGATGCCGGTCGCCTCGATCATCCGGTTGCGGAACTCGACGGCGGTGACCGAGTCGAAGCCCAGTTCCTTGAACGCCCGGGTGGCTTCCACGGCCTCCGGACCGGCGTAGCCCAGGGTCAGCGCGACCTGCGTGCGGACCAGGGTGGTGACGTGGTCCAGGCGGTCGGCCTCGGGCACGTCCGCGAGCAGCCGGGCCAGGTCGTCCGACGAGGTCGACTCGGTCTCGGTGACCGCCTCGGGGATCGCGTCGAACAGCCGGCTCGGGCGCAGGGCGGTGAAGGACGGGACGAACGCGGTCCAGTCGACGTCGGCGAGCACGACGGCGGTGTCGGCGGCGGCGAGCGCGGTGCGCATCGCGGCAATCGCCCGGTCCGGGGACATCGGGGTGAGGCCGCGCTTGCGGAGGGCGGCGTCGATGTCGTCGTCCACGAGGTTGCTGCCCGCCCACGGTCCCCAGGCCAGGGACGTGGCCGCCTGGCCGCGGGCGCGGCGCTGCTCGGCGAGGGCGTCGAGGTGGGTGTTGCCGGCGGCGTACGCGGCCTGCGCGCCACTGCCCCACACTCCCGCGACCGACGAGAACAGCACGAACTCGGCCGCGTCGGGGAAGACCGCGTCCAGGTTCCGCGCGCCCTCGACCTTGGCCGCGAGGACGTTCGCGAACTCCTCGTCGGTCATGTCGGCGATGGGCGTCAACTGGGCGAGACCGGCGACGTGGACGACGGTCCGGATGTCGTCGTGTTGCGCGGCAACGGCTTCGAGGGCTTCGCGGTCGGCGACGTCGCACGCGACCACGGTGACCTTGGTGCCGATCTCCGCGAGGACTTCGGCGGGCGCGGCGCCCCGGCGGCTGAGCAGCAGGACGTGGTCCGCGCCGTCGTCGGCGTAGGCCTTGGCGACCTCGATGCCGAGCGTGCCGGTGCCGCCGGTGACCAGGACCGTGCCGGTGACGGGCTGACGGCGGGGGTTGCCGGTGACCGGGGCGCGGTGCAGGCGGCGGACGAACACGCCGTCCGGCCGGACCGCCACCTGGTCCTCGCCGATCCCCGCCAGCACGCCGGCGAGGGCAGCGCCGGTGCGGTCGTCGAGCGTGGCGGGCAGGTCGACCAGACCGCCCCACACCTGCGGCAGTTCAAGGGCGGCAACCCGCCCCAGCCCCCACACCTGCGCCTGGTCGGGGTCGGTGACCGGATCGGCCGGGGAGGTCGACACCGCGCCCCGAGTCAACGACCACAACGGAACCCCGTGCGGCGCAACGACCTTCACCAACTGAAGCGTGTCCGCCGCCCCCAACACCGACACCACACCGGTCACGCCACCGCCCGCCAAGACGTCCGCGACACCGGCGAGGTCGGTCGTGACGATCTCCGCACCGTGGGCGGCCAAGGCTTCCGCGACGTCCGCACCATCGGCGCCGACGACCAGCCAGGTCCCGGTCAACGTGCGGTTGGTGCCGCTGGGCAGGCGCTCCCACTTGGCCTGGTAGCGCCAGGCGTCCGACTGCGACCGGTCCTGCCGGCCCTTGCGCCACTCCGCCAGTGCGGACACCACCGAGTTCACGGGGTCGTTCGGGTCGATGTCGAGTGCGGAGATGAACGTGTCCAGGTCGTCGTCGGTCGTCGCCGTGGACGCCTCGACGCTGTCCATCCAGAACCGCTCGTGCTGGAACGCGTAGGTCGGCAGGTCGACCCGGGACCGCCCGGTGCGCCCGTAGAACGCCTCGGCGTCCACGGTAACCCCGCGAACCTCCAACCGCGCCAACGCCTCGACCAACGCCCGCGGCTCGTCCCGATCCCGACGCAACACCGGGATCAGCGCCACATCACCCTCGACGCTGTCCGCCGCCATCGTGGCCAGCACGGAGTCCGGCCCGATCTCCAGCAACGCGCTGCTCTCCACCGCCCGCACGGCATCCGCGAACCGCACAGCACCCCGCACCTGCCGCACCCAGTACTCCGCGCCGAACTCCACCGGCCGCTCGACACCCCGAGACGCCACCCCCTCGACGCCCGAAGCTCCCGCACCCTCGACGCCCGAAGCTCCCGCGCCAAACTCCTCGGCACCCTCGACGCCCGGAACTGTCGGATCCTCGTGGGACGATGGAGACTGGGGCCGGAGGCCGGCCGTGGACACCATCGGGATCACCGGCTCGTGGTAGGTGATCGTCTCCGCGACCGCCCGGAACTCGGCCAGCATCGGCTCCATCAGCGGCGAGTGGAACGCGTGCGACACCGTCAGCCGCTTGGTCCGCCGCCCGGCGAAGTGCTCCTCCACCGCCGCGACCGCCTCGACAGCGCCCGACACGACCACCGACCGCGGCCCGTTGACCGCAGCGATGTCCACGTCCGGCCCCAGCAGCGGCACGACCTCGTCCTCGGTCGCCTCGACCGCGAGCATCGCGCCACCGCTCGGCAGCGCCTGCATCAGCCGCCCGCGCGCCGCGACCAGCCGAGCCGCGTCCGCCAGTGAGAACACCCCCGCCACGTGCGCGGCAGCCAGTTCCCCGATGGAGTGGCCGACCAGCACGGACGGCGTCACGCCCCACGACTCCAGCAGCCGGAACAGCGCCACCTCGATCGCGAACAGCGCGGGCTGGGTCCACCCGGTCTGGTGCAGGTCCTCGCTCTCCAGCACGTCCTTCAACGGCCGGTCGAGGTGCGGGTCCAGCGCCGCGCACACCTCGTCGAACGCCGCCGCGAACGCCGGGAACGCCTCGTACAGCCCGAGTCCCATGCCCAAGCGCTGCGCGCCCTGACCGGAGAACAGCATCGCGGGCTTGCCGCCGGCCACCCGGCCGACCACCACGTTCGGTGCCTTCTCGTCCCGCGCCAAAGCAGCCAGACCCGCCGACAGTTCCTCAGCGGACGTCCCCACCACCGCGGCCCGGTGCTCGAACCGCGCCCGCGAGGTCGCCAAGGCGTACCCCAGCTCGGCGGGGTCCACGGTGGACGCCGCAGAAACCAGGCGCTGGGCCTGGTCCCGCAACGCCTTCGGGTCGCGCGCGGTCACCAGCAACGACGTCACGGGCGCGGAGGCCGGCTCGACCGGCGCGGTTTCGGGCGCCTGCTCGATGATCACGTGCGCGTTGGTGCCGCTGAACCCGAACGACGACACGGCGGCCCGGCGCGGACGCCCGGTCTCCGGCCACGGCGTCGCCGAGGTCAGCAGCCGGACGTTCCCCGCGGACCAGTCGACCTGGTCGGACGGCTGCTCGGCGTGCAGGGTCGCGGGCATCACCCCGTGCCGGATCGCCTCGACGACCTTGATGATCCCGGCGACCCCGGCCGCGGCCTGGGTGTGACCGATGTTGGACTTCACCGAGCCCAGCCACAGCGGCTCGTCGCGGTCCTGGCCGTAGGTGGCGAGCAGGGCCTGCGCCTCGATCGGGTCGCCCAGCGTGGTCCCGGTGCCGTGGCCCTCGACCACGTCGACCTGCCCGGTGGACAGGCCCGCGTCGACCAGCGCGGCCTCGATGACCCGTTGCTGGGAAGGCCCGTTGGGCGCGGTGAGGCCGTTGGACGCGCCGTCCTGGTTCACCGCCGACCCGCGCACGACGGCGAGCACGTGGTGCCCGTTGCGCAGCGCGTCGGACAGCTTCTCCACCAGCAGCACGCCGACGCCCTCGGCGAACCCGGTGCCGTCGGCGTCCGCCGAGTACGACCGGCACCGGCCGTCCGGGGACAGACCGCGCTGGCGGGAGAACTCCACGAACGTCAACGGCGTCGCCATCACCGACACGCCACCGGCCAGCGCCAGCGTGCAGTCACCGCGCCGCAGCGCCTGGATCGCCAGGTGCAGCGCGACCAGCGACGACGAGCACGCCGTGTCGACGGTGACCGCCGGGCCTTCGAGCCCCAGGGTGTAGGCGACGCGGCCGGACACCACGCTGCCGGACGAGTTGCTGCCCGCGTAGTCGTGGTACATCAGGCCGGTGAACACGCCGGTCGGGCTGCCCGCGAGCGTCGCCGGGTCGATGCCCGCCCGCTCCAGCGACTCCCACGCGACCTCCAGCAGCAGCCGCTGCTGCGGGTCGAGCCGGACCGCCTCGCGCGGGCTGATCCCGAAGAACGCCGGGTCGAAGTCCGCCGCGTCGTACAGGAACCCGCCGCGCGCGGTGTAGGAGGTGTTGTCGCGCACCGACTCCGGGTCGTGCAGCGCCGCCAGGTCCCAGCCGCGGTCGGTCGGGAACGCGCCCGTCGCGTCGGTCCCGGACGCCACCAGCCGCCACAGGTCCTCGGGACCGGTCACCCCGCCCGGGTAGCGGCAGGCCATGCCGACGATCGCGATCGGCTCGTGCGCCGCCGCCTCCACGTCGTGCAGCCGCTGCCGGGTCTTCTGCAGGTCGACGGTGACCCGCTTGAGGTAGTCCCGGAGCTTGTCCTCGTTCGCCACTACCCCTCGCCCCTCTCGAAGAACATCACGAGATCCCCAGTTCGCTGTCGATGAGAGCGAAGACCTCGTCATCGGTGGCGGACTCGATGTCGTTGGTGGTCGGCGCTTCGGACGCGCCGAGCTTGGACAGCACTTCCCGCAGCCGCAGCGACAGCCGCGTCCGCGACTGCTCGTCGACGTCCGCGAGGGACTCTTCGAGCTGGTCGAGCCCGGCGAAGGCGGCGAGGACGCCGTTGGCCGCTCCGCCTTCGCCGGTCAGTTCGGCGGCCAGGTGGGCGGCCAGCGCCTGCGACGTCGGGTGGTCGAACACCAGCGTCGCGGGCAGCCGCAGGCCGGTGGCCGCGTTGACCCGGTTGCGCAGCTCGACCGCGGTGAGCGAGTCGAACCCGAGTTCGTTGAACGGCCGGTCCGCGGGCACCGCGCCCGCGTCCGGGTAGGCCAGGACACCGGCGACCTGGGTGCGCACCAGGTCCAGCAGGACCGCGGTGGCCGCCTCGACGTCCTTGCCCGCCAACGACTTCTTCAGCGCGTCGACCGCGCCCGCGTCGGCTTCGGCGGCCCGGCGCGCCGGTACTCGCACGAGCCCGCGCAGCACCGGCGGCACCATGCCCGCCACGGCCCGTTCGCGCAGCACCCGGTGGTCGAGCTTGATCGGCGCCAGCGCGCCGGACGCGCCGAGTGCCGCGTCCAGCAGGGCCAGGCCTTCCTCCTGGGTCAGGGCGTCGATGCCGGACCGGGCCATGCGCCGCTGGTCGGCCTCGCTCATCCGGTCCGCCATGCCCGCCTGCTCCCAGCGCCCCCAGGCCAGCGACACGGCGGGTTTGCCGGTGGCGCGGCGGTGGTCGGCGAGGGCGTCCAGGTAGGCGTTGGCGGCGGCGTAGTTCGCCTGGCCGGGACCGCCGAGCACGCCGGCGGCCGAGGAGAACAGGACGAACGCGTCGACGTCGGCCAGTTCGTGCAGGTTGGCCGCGCCGTCGACCTTGGGCCGCAGCACGGTGTCCAGCCGGTCGGGGGTGAGCGAGCCGACGACCCCGTCGTCCAGCACGCCCGCCGCGTGCACGACCGCGCGCACCGGGTGGTCGGCGAGGAGCTTGGCCAGGGCTTCCCGGTCGGCCACGTCGCAGGCGGCGATCGTGACGTCGGCGCCGAGCGCGGTCAGCTCGTCGCGCAGCTCGGGCTGGGGGTTGCGGCTGGTCAGGACCAGTTCGCGGACGCCGTGCCGGGTGACCAGGTGTTTCGCGACGACCCGGCCGAGCGCGCCGGAGGCGCCGGTGACCAGGACGGGTCCTGCCAGCGGTGCCGGCGTGGTCGTGGCCCGGACCAGGCGCGGGACCAGGATCTCGTTGCCGCGCAAGGCGAGTTGGGGTTCTTCTGTACCCAGGGCGGCGGCCAGGCCGGTGGTGTCGTCGGCGTCGACCAGGACGAACCGGTCGACGTTCTCCGACTGGGCGGAGCGGATCAGGCCCCACACCGCCGCCTGGGCCGGGTCGACGTCCGCGTCGGCGCTGGTGGCGACCGCGCCCCGCGTGACGAAGGCGAGCTTGGAGGCCGCGAACGCCTCCTCCGCCAGCCACTCCTGCGCCAACGCCAACGCCTGGTGGGTGGCCGTCCGCACCGCCGCCGCGTTTCCTTCGGTCGGGGCCCAGCGAACGGCCACCACCTCGGGCGCGGGCGCGCCGGCCGCGATCTCCGCCGCCAGTGCCGCCAGATCGGGGAAGGTCTCGCCCAGGACAGTGAAGTCGCAGGTGGTCGTCGGGCCGGTCCACGGGGTCCAGTCGAGGCGGAGCAGATCGTTGCGGTCCGTCCGCAGTTGGTCCGGGGACACCGGGCGCACCGCCAGGGCCTCGACGGTCGCCACGGGCGCACCGGTCGCGTCGGCCACGGTGATCGCCACCGCGCCATCGCCCGGCACGACCCGCGCCCGCAACCGGGACGCCCCCACCGCGTGCACCGCGAAGCCCTGCCACGAGAACGGCAACACCAGCTCACCGTCACCGCTCACGGCCAGGGCGTGGAGCACACCGTCCAGCAGGGCAGGGTGCAGCCCGAACCGCCCCGCGTCCTCGACCGACACCTCCGCGAACACTTCGTCACCCCGCTGCCAGGCGGCGGTCAGCCCCTGGAACACCGGGCCGTAGCGGAGGCCGCGCGCGAACAGGTCGTCGTAGGCGCTGGAAACATCCAGTTCGACAGCGCCGGCGGGCGGCCATTCCCGCAGGTCAACGCCCGATCCGGTCTCGACGGTCAGGTGCCCGGTGGCGTGCGCGGTCCAGGCGTCGTCGTCCTCGGCACGCGAGTGGATCTCGACCGACCCGTCCGCCCCGGCGGTCACCCGCACCTGGACACCGCCCTTGTCCGCCAGCACCAGCGGGGCCTCCAGGGTCAACTCGCCGACCCGCCCGCGCCCGGTCTCCCGACCGGCGTGCGCGGCCATCTCCACAAGGGCCGCGCCGGGCAGCAGCACGACGTCCCCGACAACGTGGTCCGCCAGCCACGGGTGGGTGCTCAACGACAACCGCCCGGTGAACACCGTCCCCCCACCAGGCAGTTCCAGTGCCGCCTGCAACAACGGGTGGTCGGCGCGCGCCAACCCGAGCCCGGTCGCGTCCCCGGTCCCCAGCCCCGGCCGCGGCCAGAACCGCTGGTGCCGGAACGCGTAGGTCGGCAGTTCCACGGTCCGCCCCGGCACAACGCTCGCCCAGTCGATCGCAACGCCACGCACAGCAAGCCGGGCGAACGCGGTCGCGACGGAAGCGGACTCGTGATGTCCCTTGCGGCACATCGGAATCCACTCACCCTCGGCAACACCCTGCCCCAACGCGGTGAGCACGGCATCCGGTCCCAACTCCAGGAACGTGGTCACACCGCCATCAGCCAACTCCCGCACCGCGTCGGCGAACCGAACCGCCTCCCGAACCTGCCGAACCCAGTACTCCGCGCCGAACTCCACGGGTCCGTCGACGCCCGGAACCGCCGCGCCGAACTCCCCAGCACCCTCGACGCCCGGAACTCCTGCACCCTCGACGCCTGGAACTGTCGGACCCCCCTGGGACGATGGAGACGGGGGCCGGAGGCCGGCCGTCGACACCATCGGAATCACGGGCGAGCGGTACTCGATCGTCTCGGCAACCGCCCGGAACTCCGCCAGCATCGGCTCCATCAGCGCCGAGTGGAACGCGTGCGACACCGTCAACCGCTGTGTCTTGTGCCCCCGAGAAGCCAACTCCTCCGCCACCGACAGAGTCGCGGCCTCCACCCCGGACAACACCACCGAGTCCAGGCTGTTCACCGCCGCGATGGACACCCCGTCAACCAGCAGCGGCACCACGTCAGCCTCAGGCGCGCGCACGGACACCATCACCCCACCGGTCGGCAGGGCCTGCATCAACCGCCCACGCGCGACGACCAGCCGAGCCGCGTCCGCCAGCGAGAACACCCCGGCCACGTGCGCCGCCGCCAGCTCGCCGATGGAGTGCCCGGCCACGAAGTCCGGCCGCACCCCCCACGACTCCACCAGCCGGAACAACGCCACCTCGAACGCGAACAACGCCGGCTGCGTGTAGCCGGTCTGGTGCAGCTCCTCGCTGTCCAGCACCTCGCGCAACGGCCGGTCCAGGTGCCGGTCCAGCTCCGCGCACACCTCGTCGTACGCCGAAGCGAACACCGGGAACACCCGCAGCTCACGCCCCATGCCCAACCGCTGCGCGCCCTGACCGGTGAACAGCACCGCCAGCCGGCCGGCAGCGACGGCCCCGGTCACCACCTCGTCCCCGAGCACCACGGCCCGGTGGTCGAACGCGGCCCGCCCGGTCGCGAGCGTGTAACCGACGTCCACGGGTCGCAGCTCGGGGTGCGCCGCCACGTACGCCCGCAACGAAGCGACCTGGTCGCGCAGAGCGTCTTCGGTCCGCGCGGACACCGGCCACGGCGTGAACTCCGGCGCGGGACCCTCGACCGGCTCCACGTCCGCCTGCTCCAGCACGACGTGCGCGTTGGTCCCGCTGATCCCGAACGACGACACCGCACCGCGCAGCGGACGCGAGGCGGCCAGCGGCTCGGCCGACGTGGCCAGCCGCACCGCGCCCGCCGTCCAGTCGACGTGCGGCGACGGCTCGTCCACGTGCAGGGTGCGCGGCACCAGCCCGTGGCGCAGCGACAGCACGACCTTCATCAGCCCGGCGACGCCCGCCGCGCCCTGGGTGTGCCCCAGGTTGGACTTGATCGAGCCCAGCAGCAGGGGTTCGGCGCGGTCCTGGCCGTAAGTAGCCAGCAGGGCCTGCGCCTCGATCGGGTCGCCCAAAGTGGTCCCGGTGCCGTGCGCTTCGACAACGTCCACTTCGGACGGTTGCACGCCCGCGTCCGCCAAGGCCGCTCGGATGACCCGTTGCTGCGATGGACCGTTCGGCGCGGTCAGGCCGTTGGACGCCCCGTCCTGGTTCACCGCCGAGCCCCGGATCACGGCCAGCACCCGGTGCCCGTTGCGCCGCGCGTCGGACAGCCGCTCCAGCACCAGCTGCCCCACGCCCTCGGACAGCGAGGTCCCGTCCGCCGCGCCCGCGAACGACTTGCACCGGCCGTCGGCAGCCAGGTTCCGCTGCCGCGAGAACTCCTGGAACGTGCCCGGCAGGGACATCACCGACACGCCGCCCGCCAGTGCCAGCGAGCACTCGCCGTTGCGCAGCGCGGACACCGCCAGGTGCACGGCGACCAGCGACGACGAGCACGCGGTGTCGACGGTCATCGCGGGGCCTTCGAGCCCGAGCGTGTAGGACACCCGGCCGGACACGACACCACCGGAGTTGCCGGTGGACAGGAACCCGTCGACCGACTCCGCCGACCCGCTCACCACGATCCCGTAGTCGTTGTACATCACGCCCGCGTACACACCGGTCCGGCTGCCGCGCAGGGTCGTCGGGTCGATCCCGGCCCGTTCCAACGCTTCCCACGACGTCTCCAGCAGCAGGCGCTGCTGCGGGTCCATCGCGAGCGCTTCGCGCGGGGAGATGCCGAAGAACCCGGGGTCGAAGTCGGCGGCGTCGTGCAGGAAGCCGCCCCGGTCGGTGGTGACCGTGCCCGGGTGGTCGGGGTCGGGGTGGAACAGGGTGTCGAGGTCCCAGCCGCGGTCGGTGGGGAACGCGCCGATGGCGTCGCCGCCGTCGACCAGCAGCCGCCACAGGTCCTCGGGTGTGCGGACGCCGCCGGGGAAGCGGCAGGCCATGCCGACGATCGCGATGGGCTCGTGGTCGTGGCGAGTGGTCTCGACGGTCGTGGTCGCGGTGGAGCCGGAGAGCTGGTCGAGCAGGTGGGCGGCCAGCGCGTCCGGGGTCGGGTAGTCGAACACCAGGGTCGCGGGCAGCCGCAGGCCGGTGGCGGCGCTGAGCTGGTTGCGCAGGTCGAGCGCGGTGAGCGAGTCGAACCCGAGGTCCTTGAACGCGCGGCCGGCGGGCAGTTGCTCGGCGCGGGCGTAGCCGAGGACGGCGGCCACGCGGGCCAGCACGACCTCCAGCACGACCTCGTCGCGGCGTTCCGCGGGCACCTCGGCCAGGCGCTGCGCCAGCGACGACCCGCTCGCGGCCCGCCTCGGTGCCCGGACCAGGCCACGAAGGAGCGGCGGGACGTCGGCGCGGGCGGTCAGGTCGAGCGGGACCGGGACCAGCAGGGCGTCCCCGGCCTTGACGGCGGCGTCGAACAGCGCGAGACCGTCCTCTGTGGACAGCTCGCCCATGCCGGTGCGCGCCATGCGGTTCAGCTCGGCCGACCCGACGTCGGCGGTCATCTCGCTGCGCTGCGCCCACAGGCCCCACGCCAGGGACTGGGCGGGCTTGCCCGCGGCGCGGCGGCGCTGGGCGAGGGCGTCCAGGGCGGCGTTCGCGGCGGCGTAACCGCCCTGCCCGGGGCTGCCGAACGTGCCGGCCGCCGACGAGAACAGGACGAACGCGGTCAGGTCGCCGGCCAGTTCGTCGAGGTGGCGGGCGGCGTCGACCTTGGGCCGCAGGACGGTGGCGAGCTGGTCGGGGCGCAGGGAGGCCACGGTGCCGTCGTCCATGACGCCCGCCGTGTGGACGATCGCGGTGACGGGGTGGTCGGCGAGCAGTTGCTCGGCTTGCTCACGGTCGGCCACGTCGCGGGCGACGACGTGGGCGGTGGCGCCGAGGTCGGCGAGTTCTGCTCGGAGTTCTTGCGCCCCTTGGGCTTCGAGGCCGCGACGGCTGGTCAGGACCAGGTTCCGGACGCCGTGGGCGGTGACCAGGTGGCGGGCGATGTGCGCGCCGAGGGTGCCGGTGCCGCCGGTGACCAGGACGGTGCTGTCGGGGCTGAACGGCGAGTCGCCCGCCGGGTCCGGGACGCGGGTGAGGCGGGGCGCGCGGATCTCGCCGTCGTGGATGGCCAGCACCGGCTCGCCGGTGGCGAGGGCGGCGGCGACCTGGTCGGGGGTGGGGTCCTCGGCCTCCAGGAGCACGAACCGGTCGGGGTTCTCCGCCTGGGCGGAGCGGACCAGGCCGCGCACGGCCGCGCCCGCGAGGTCGCCTGGGCGGGTGACGACGACGAGAGTGGGGCCGTCCGGGTCGGCGAGGCGGGTTTGGAGGGCGGTCAGGGCCTCGGTGGTGGCCGTGAGGACGTCGTCGGTGGGGGTGATGTGGAGGAGGTCGTGGCCTCCGGCCCCCGTCTCCATGGTCTCACGGGGGGACGACATTTTCTGGGGGGACTGCTTCTGGGGGGACGACGGGTTCAGGGGAGTCCAGTCGAGGGCGAACAGGTTTTCGACGTGTCCGGTGCGGCCCTTGAGGGCGTCCAGGGCGACCGGGCGGACGGTGAGGGTGTCGATGCTCGCGACCGGGGAGCCCGCGGCGTCGGCGATGGTCAGGGAGGCGGTGTCGGGGCCGGTCTTGGTGAAGCGGACGCGGAGAGAAGTGGCCCCCTCGGCGTGGAGGGTGACGCCGGTCCACGAGAACGGGAGGTGCGGCCGGCCGTCGCTGATGTCGGCCGCGAGGGCGTGCAGGGCGCCGTCCAGGAGGGCGGGGTGGAGGCCGAAGGTGTCGGGCTCGCCCTGGAGGACCACCTCGGCGAAGGTGTCCTCGCCGCGTCGCCACGCGGCCCGCAGGCCCTGGAAGGTCGGGCCGTAGTTCAGGCCCAGGGCGGCGAGGCGGTCGTAGAGGTCGGTGGTGTCGATGGGCTTGGCGTCCGCCGGGGGCCACTCGATCAGGTGATCTGCGCGGGTGGTTCCTTCCGCGAGGACGCCGGTGGCGTGGCGGGTCCACAGGCCGGCGGTCTGCTCGGCGTCGGTCTGCGCGTAGACGCCCAGGGCGCGGCGGCCGTTGTCGTCCGGCGCGTCCACGGTGAGCCGGAGGGTGACACCGCCCTGGACCACGAGCGGGGTGGTGATGGTCAGTTCCTCCACCACCGGGCAGCCGACCTGGTCGCCGGCGCGGATCGCCAGGTCCACCAGGGCGGTTCCGGGCAGCAGCACGGTGTCCAGCACGGCGTGGTCGGCCAGCCACGGGTGGGTGTCGAGGTCGACCCGGCCGGTCAGCACGACCAGGTCCCGCTCCGGCACGGTCAGCGCCGCGCCCAGCAGCGGGTGCGCCACCGACGAGACACCCAGGCCACCGGCGTCCACAGTGGACTGCTCGACCTGCCAGTACCGCTGGTGCTGGAAGGCGTAGGTCGGCAGGGTCGTCTTGGCACCGGTGGCGTGCCGGGACCAGTCGACGGCGACACCGCGCACGTGGGCCTCGCCCAACGAGGTCAGGAACCGCTGGAGGCCGCCTTCGTCGCGGCGCAGCGAGCCGACCAGCGCGGTGGGGGTGGTGGCGGCGTCGAGGATCTCGCGGACGCCCATGCCCAGCACCGGGTGCGCGCTGACCTCGACGAACACGTTGTGCCCGTCGGCCAGCAGGCGCTCGACGGCGTCCTGGAACCGGACCGTGCCGCGCAGGTTGGCGTACCAGTAGTCGGCGTCGAGCACGGCGGTGCCGGCCTCGCCGGTCAGCGTGGAGTACAGCGGGATGTCGGCGGTGCGCGGCTCGACCGCGGCCAGGACGGTCAGCAGCTCGTCCTTGATCGACTCGACCTGCGCGGAGTGCGAGGCGTAGTCCACCGGGATGATCCGCATCCGGACGCCGTCCGCCTCGCAGTCGGCGAGCAGTTCTCGCAGTGCCTGGGGTTCGCCGGAGACGACGGTGGCGGACGGGCCGTTGACGGCGGCGACGGAGATCCGGTCGTCCCAACGGGCGATCCGGGCCTCGACGTCGGCGCGCGGTGCGGCCACGGACGCCATACCACCGCGTCCGGCCAGTCCGGCGGCGATCGCCTTGCTGCGCAAGGTGACCACGCGTGCGGCGTCTTCGAGGGACAGCGCACCGACGACGGCCGCCGCGGCGATCTCCCCCTGCGAGTGCCCGACGACCGCCGAGGGTTCGACGCCGTAGGACCGCCACAGGGCCGCCAGCGACACCATCACCGCGAAGAGGACCGGCTGAACGACGTCCACCCGATCGAGCGACGGCGCGCCCTCCACATCGCGGACCACGTCGAGCAGGGACCAGTCGGTGAACCGGTCGATCGCTTCGGCGCACTCGGTCATGCGCTGGGCGAAGACCGGTGAGGTGTCGAGGAGTTCGACGGCCATGCCGACCCACTGCGACCCTTGGCCGGGGAACATGAAGACGACCTTGGGCTCCTCCAGTGCCTCGCCGGTGGTCGGGTGCTCCCCCGCCGCCACGGCCTCGACACCAGCGAGCAGGTCATCGCCACTACCAACCACGACGGCCCGGTGCTCGAACCGACTGCGCGCCGCAAGGGTCGCCGCAATGCCGGCGGGGTCGCCGATGCCGGCAGGGCCGGTGACGCTGGCGGAGTTGGCGGCGGCAGCGTCGGCGGCGGGGTCGGCGGCGGGGTTGGCGGCGGCGGGGTCGGCGGCGAGGTGGTCGGCGAGTTTGGTGGCTTGGGCGCGCAAGGCCTCGGCGGTGCGGGCGGAAAGCACCCACGGCACCACGCCGGCGTCCACAGGAGCCGCCACCCGGAATTGTCGTACCCCCGTGGGAGAATGGAGACGGGGGCCGGAGGCCGGCGCGTCCTCAGCATCGGCCGGCGCGTGCACCACCTCGCCGGCAGCCGGCGCGGGGGCCTCGGCGGGCGGTTCCTCCAGGATCACGTGGGCGTTGGTGCCGCTCACCCCGAACGACGAGATGCCCGCCCGCCGCGGCTCCTCCCCCGCCGGCCACTCCACCGCCGACGTGAGCAGCGAAACCGCGCCCTCCGTCCAGTCGACCTGGTCGCTCGGCCGGTCCACGTGCAGCGTCTTCGGCAGCACCCCGTGCCGCAGCGCGCCGATCATCTTGATCACGGCCGCGGCACCCGCCGCCGCCTGCGTGTGCCCGATGTTGGACTTGATCGACCCCAGCCACAGCGGCCGTTCGCGGTCCTGGCCGTAGGTCGCGAGCAAAGCCTGCGCCTCGATCGGGTCGCCCAACGTCGTCCCGGTGCCGTGGGCCTCGACGACGTCCACCTGGTGCGCCGCCAGCCGGGCCTGCGCCAGCGCCGCCCGGATCACCCGCTGCTGCGCCGGGCCGCTGGGCGCGGTCAGGCCGTTGGACGCCCCGTCCTGGTTCACCGCCGAACCGCGCACGATCGCGAGCACCGGGTGGCCGTTGCGGCGCGCGTCGGACAGGCGTTCCACGACCAGCATCCCGACGCCCTCGGCGAACCCGGTGCCGTCGGCCGCCGCCGCGAAGGACTTGCACCGGCCGTCCGCGGACAGCCCGCGCTGCTTGCTGAACTCCACGTACGTGCCGGGCGTCGCCATCACCGTGACCCCGCCGGCCAGCGCCAGCGAGCACTCCCCGTTGCGCAGCGACTGCGCGGCCAGGTGCAGGGCGACCAGCGACGACGAGCACGCCGTGTCGATCGTGACCGCCGGACCCTCCAGACCCAGCGTGTACGCGACGCGGCCGGACGCGATGGCGCCGGTCGAGTTGTTCTCGGCGTAGTCGTGGTACATCATCCCGGCGAACACGCCGACCGCCGCGCCGCGCAGCGCGACCGGGTCGATGCCCGCGTTCTCGAACGCCTCCCACGACGTCTCCAGCAGCAGCCGCTGCTGCGGGTCCATGGTCAGCGCCTCGCGCGGCGAGATGCCGAAGAACTCCGCGTCGAACTCCGCCGCGTCGTGCAGGAACCCGCCCTCGCGCGTGTAGGACTTGCCCGCCGCGCCCGGCGTCGGGTCGTACAGCTCGGCCAGGTTCCAGCCCCGGTCGGTCGGGAACCCGGTGATGCCGTCCCGGCCCTGCGCGACCAGTTCCCACAGGTCGTCGGGCGTGCGCACCCCGCCGGGGAACCGGCACGCCGTGCCGACGATCGCGATCGGCTCGCGCAACGTCGAGTCGAGCTTGCGGTTCTGCTCGCGCAGCCGCTCGTTCTCCTTCAGCGACGCCCGCAGCGCGGCGACGAGCTTCTCCTCGGCCATTCTCAGCTCCCCGTTTCCGTCGTCACGTCACCGAGGTCGGCGAGCGCCATGTTGATCAGTGCGTCGGCGTCCATGTCGTCGATGGACTCCCCCGGCCCGTCGTCGGGCTCGTCGGCGGCGAGCTTCACGCCGCCCAGTTCCAGCAGGCTGTCCAGCAGGCCCGCGTCCCGCAGCCGGCCCAGCGGGATGGTCGCCAGCACGCGGCGCACCTCGTCCTCGGGCAGACCCGGTCCGGTCTCGCCGAACAGCTTGTCGTGCAGCAGTTCCGCGACCGCGCGGGCGTGCGGCCGGTCGAAGGTCAGGGTGGGGGGCAGGCGCAGGCCGGTCGCGGTGGTGAGCTGGTTGCGCAGCTCCAGGGCGGCCAGCGAGTCGAAGCCCAGGTCGGTGAACGCCCGTTCGGCGGGGACCGCGTCGGCCGAGTCGTGCCCGAGCACACCTGCCGTCGTCGTCCGGACCAGCTTGAGCAACGCGTCCCGCCGCTCCTGCTCGGACAGCCCGACCAGCTGCGCCGCGAGGTCGACGGTGTCCCGAGCAGCGACCCTGCGGTTCCGGGTAGCACCACGCAGCCCCCGGACCAGCGGCCCGTCGATGGTGGCAAGGTCCAACCCGATCGGCACCAGCACAGCATCGTCGCAGGTCAGAGCCGCGTCGAACAACCGCAGCCCGTCCTCCACCGACAACGGCCGAATACCCGCCCGGCTGAGCCTCTGCCTCTCCGCGGCGGTCAACTCCCCTGCCATGCCGCCGTCCCACAACCCCCAAGCCAAGGACTGCGCCGGCAACCCCTGCGCACGCCGGTAGGTGGCCAACGCATCCAGGTAAGCGTTGGCCGCCGAGTAACTGGCCTGCCCCGCATTGCCGAACGTCCCCGACGCCGACGAGAACACCACGAACGCCGACAAGTCCTCAGTCAGCTCATGCAATGCCCAGGCCGCGTCAACCTTCGGCCGCAACACGGCGTCGATGCGCTCCGGCGTCAACGACCCGATCAACCCGTCGTCCAACACACCGGCCACATGCACCACAGCCGAAACCCGGTGCTCGGCAAGCACCTTGGCCAGAGCCTCCCGATCGGCGACATCACAAGCCACCGACTTCACGCCCAACTCCGCCGCGAGGTCATCAGCACCACTACGGCTCATCAACACCAAGTCACGAACACCGTGCTCCGCAACCAGATGCCGGGCGACAACTCCACCCAAGGCACCCGAAGCACCGGTCAACAACACCGCACCTTCACCGAAGTTGACTGAAGTTTCAGTCACCTGCACCCGCGCCAACCGACCGACATGCGCGACACCGTCCCGCACCACGACCTGCGGCTCATCCGGCACCAGCAGCACATCGCCGTCCACCAGCACGATCCGACCGGGAGCCTCGGCCTGCGCCGACCGCACCATGCCCCACACCGCCGCAGCCGCCAGGTCGACGTCCTCACCCGGCAACGCCACCGCACCCTCGGTCTGCACCACCAACATCCCCGACTCGCTGGCCAGGAACTTCTGGAGCACCTCAAGGGTTTCGTGCAGCACCGCCCGCACGTCACCGCCACGAGCAACGCGGTGCACCGGCGCGACCGAAGCGACACCAACAGCCGGCGTCCACTCCAAGCGGTAGAGCGAGTCGTGGTGGGAACGTGCGACCAACTGCTCGGCAGCCACCGGGCGAGTGGTCAGGGACTCCACGGTCAGCACCGGACGGCCGGCCGGGTCGACGGCGGTGAGCGCGATCCGGTCCTCGCCGGTCGGCGTCAGCCGCACCCGCAGCACGGACGCGGCGGAAGCGTGCAGCCGCACCCCGGACCACGCGAACGGCAGCCGCGTCGGGCCGTCGGCCGGGATCGCCGGGTGCAGGGCCGCGTCCAGCAGCGCCGGGTGCACCTCGAACCCCTCGACGTCGTCCACCGACACCTCGGCGAACACCTCGTCACCGCGCCGGAACGCGGCCCGCACGCCCTGGAACACCGGCCCGTAGCCGTACCCCCGGTCGGCCAGCGCCGCGTAGTCGACCTCCAGCGGGGTCGCGTCGGCGGGCGGCCACTCGAACGACTCACCCGCGCCCGCACTCTCGGCGCTGACCACACCATCGGCGTGCAGGACCCAGTCCTCGTCGGTCTTCGAGTAGATCCGGACCGCGCCGGCACCGACCACGACCTGGATCGCGACACCACCAGAAGCCGGCACCACCAGGGGCGCGTGCAGGGTCAACTCCTCCAGCACCTCGCAGCCCACGGCCGCGCCCGCACCCAACGCCAAGTCCACCAGGGCGGTACCGGGCAGCAGCACTGTCCCGAAGACGTCGTGGTCGCCCAGCCACGGGTGCGCGTCCAGCGACAACCGACCCGTGAAGACCAGTCCGTCCGAGTCCGGCAAAGCCACGACCGCGCTCAGCAACGGGTGGTCCGCACCGCTCTGCCCGATCCCGCTCGGGTCCGCCACGCTCGTGCTCGCCAACCAGAACCGCTTGCGCTGGAACGGGTACGTGGGCAGCTCGATGCGCGTGCCGCCGCCGAAGTACGCGTCCCAGTCAATCTCGACACCCCGGACGTGCAGGCGTCCCAACGCCTCCACCACGGTCCGGACCTCGTCGCGGTTGCGCCGCGAGGTCGGCACGAACTCGCCCGCCGCCATCGCGGTCAGCACGGCGTCCGGCCCGACCTCCAGGAACGTCGTCGTCCCGCTGTCCCGCAACGACTGGACGGCGTCCGCGAACCGCACCGCGGCCCGCACCTGCCGCACCCAGTAGTCCGGCTTGGCCAGGTCCACCACCCAGCCGTCCACGGTGGACACCACCGGGATCGTCGGCTCGGCGTAGGAGACGGTCTCGGCCACCGCGCGGAACTCGTCCAGCATCGGCTCCATCAGCGGCGAGTGGAACGCGTGCGACACGGTCAACCGCTTGGTCCGGCGCCCTTCCAGCCCCGCCACGACCCGCGCCACCGCGTCCTCCGCGCCCGACACGACCACGGACGTCGGCCCGTTCACCGCGGCGACCGCCACGTCGTCGGTCAGCAGCGGCACGACCTCGGTCTCCGTCGCCTCGACCGCGACCATCGCGCCACCGGCCGGCAGGGCCTGCATCAACCGGCCGCGCGCCGCGACCAGGCGGGCCGCGTCGGCCAGCGAGAACACCCCGGCGACGTGCGCGGCGGCCAGTTCGCCGATGGAGTGCCCGGCCAGGTAGTCCGGGGTCACGCCCCACGACTCGACCAGCCGGAACAACGCCACCTCGAACGCGAACAACGCGGGCTGGGTGTAGCCGGTCTGGTGCAGGTCTTCGGTGTCGATCACCTCGCGCAACGGCCGGTCCAGGTGCCGGTCCAGTTCCGCGCACACCTCGTCGAAAACCGAAGCGAACACCGGGAACACCCGCAGCTCACGCCCCATGCCCAACCGCTGGGCGCCCTGGCCGGAGAACAGCACGGCCAGCCGGCCCGGCACCGGGGACTCGCCCGTCACACCGTCCAGCGCGCTCACCAAGTCGTCCCGGTCGGCAGCGACCACGACCGCCGACCGCTCCAGCCGGGTCCGGCCGGCCAGCGAGCGGGCCACGTCCTCGATCCGCACGTCCCGGCCCGCGACGAAGTCCTTGAGCTGCGCGGCGACCGCGTTCAGCGCCTCGTCGGTCTTGGCGGACAGCGGCACCGGGGTGACCGGCAGGTTAGGGGTCGGCGTCGGCGCGACGGCGTCCGCCTCCTCGATGACGACGTGCGCGTTGGTGCCGGAGATGCCGAACGACGACACGGCCGCCCGGCGCGGGTGCCCGTTGCGCGCCCAGGCCACGGGTTCGGTGAGCAGCGACACCGCGCCCTCCGCCCAGTCGACCTTCGGCGACGGCTCGTCCACGTGCAGGGTCTTGGGCAGGACGTCGTTGCGCATGGCCAGGACCATCTTCATGACGCCCGCGACGCCGGCGGCGGCCTGCGTGTGGCCGATGTTCGACTTGACCGAGCCCAGCCACAGCGGTGTTTCCCGGTCCTGGCCGTAGGTGGCGAGGATCGCCTGGGCCTCGATCGGGTCGCCCAGGGTGGTCCCGGTGCCGTGCGCTTCGACAACGTCCACATCAGACGGTCGCAGGCCGGCGTCCGCCAGTGCGGCTCGGATAACGCGTTGCTGGGACGGACCGTTGGGCGCGGTGAGGCCGTTGGACGCCCCGTCCTGGTTCACCGCCGAACCCCGAACCACCGCCAGGACGTGGTGCCCGTTGCGGCGCGCGTCGGACAGGCGCTCCACCACCAGCACGCCGACGCCTTCGGAGAACCCGACTCCGTCGGCCGCGCCCGCGAAGGAGCGGCACCGGCCGTCCGGCGAGAGGCCCAACTGGCGGCTGAAGCCCACGTACGTCTCGGGTGTCGCCATCACGGACACCCCGCCGGCCAGCGCCAGCGAGCACTCGCCGTTGCGCAGGGCCTGGGCGGCGAGGTGCAGGGCGACCAGCGACGACGAGCACGCCGTGTCGACGGTGAGGGTCGGGCCTTCCAGCCCGAACGTGTAGGCCACGCGCCCGGAGGCGACCGCGCCCGTGCTCGCGTTGCCCTCGTAGTCGTGGTACATCATGCCCGCGAACACGCCCGTGTCACTGCCGCGCAGCGCCGCCGGGTCGATGCCCGCGTTCTCGAACGCCTCCCAGGAGGTCTCCAGGAGGAGGCGCTGCTGGGGGTCCATGGTGAGGGCTTCGCGCGGGGAGATGCCGAAGAACTCCGCGTCGAACTCGGCCGCGTCGTGCAGGAAGCCGCCCTCACGCGTGTAGGACTTGCCGGGCAGGCCGCGGGTCGGGTCGTACAGCTCGGCCAGGTTCCAGCCCCGGTCGGTCGGGAAGCCGGTGATGGCGTCCCGGCCCTGGGCGACCAGGTCCCACAGGTCGTCGGGGTTGCGGACGTCGCCGGGGAAGCGGCAGGCCATGCCGACGATCGCGATCGGCTCGTCGTTGCGGGCCTTGGCGGTGGTGGTCGCGGTGGTGGTGGTGCCGGTGAGCTGGGCGGCCAGGAAGTCCGCCACCGCGTTGGTGTTGGGGTGGTCGAAGGTGAGGGTGGCGGACAGGCGGAGGCCGGTGGCGGTGGACAGCTGGTTGCGCAGTTCGAGCGCGGCGACGGAGTCGAAGCCCAGCTCGGTGAACGCGCGGTTCGGGTCGACGGCCTCGACGTCCTGGTGGCCGAGGACGGTGGCCACGTTGGCCCGCACCAGGGTGACGAGCCGGTCTCGGCGGTCCTTTTCGGACAGCTCTGCCAGGCCGAGGTCCTTGCCGGTGGCGGCGGTGCGGCGGGTCTTGGGGCGGACCAGGCCGCGGTAGAGCGGGCCGTCGACGGTCGTCAGGTCCAGGCCGATCGGGACCAGGGCGGGGTTTTCGCAGGTCAGGGCCGCGTCGAACAGCCGCAGGCCGTCCTCCGTGGACAACGGTCGGATGCCCGCGCGGCTGAGCCTCTGCTTCTCGGCGGCGGTGAGTTCGCCCGCCATGCCGCCGTCCCACAGGCCCCACGCCAACGACTGCGCCGGCAAGCCTCGGGCACGCCGGTGGGTGGCCAGCGCGTCCAGGTAGGCGTTGGCGGCCGAGTAGTTGGCCTGACCGGCGTTGCCGAACGTGCCCGAGGCGGACGAGAAGACCACGAACGCCGACAGGTCCTGCGTCAGTTCGTGCAAGAGCCAGGCGGCATCGACCTTGGGCCGGAGAACCTTGTCGATGCGCTCGGGCGTCAGCGACCCGATCAGTCCGTCGTCGAGGACGCCGGCCGCGTGCACGACAGCGGAGATGCGGTGCTCGGCGAACACTTTGGCCAGGGCTTCGCGGTCGGCGACATCACATGCCACGGACTTCGCGCCGAGTTCGGCGGCGAGGTCTTCGGCGCCGCTGCGGCTCAGCAACACCAGGTCTTGGACACCGTGCTTCTCCTTGAGGTGTCGGGCGATCACGCCGCCGAGCGCGCCCGAGGCACCGGTGAGCAGGACCGCT
The DNA here is from genome assembly GCF_031180885.1 of Saccharothrix sp. Lineage (GTDB taxonomy): Bacteria > Actinomycetota > Actinomycetes > Mycobacteriales > Pseudonocardiaceae > Actinosynnema. Next base: position 1,849 of record NZ_JAPSLK010000018.1, on the reverse strand, counting down.
TCGTCGCCGAAGTCCACGGGGGTGTCCGTCACCGGGACCCGTGCCAGGCGGCCCACGTGCGCGACACCGTTCCGGACGACGACCTGGGGCTCGTCCGGGACCAGGAGGACTTCGCCGTCCACCAGGATGATCCGGCCCGGGGCCTCGGCCTGCGCGGAACGGACCATGCCCCACACCGCCGCGCCGGCCAGGTCGACGTCCTCACCCGGCAGCGCGACCGCGCCCTCGGTCTGGACGACCAGCGTGCCTTCGCTGTCGGCCAGGAACTTCTGGAGGACGTCGAGGGTCTCGTGCAGGACCTTGTGGACGTCGCCGCCTGCGGGGACCCGGTGCACCGGGAGGTCTGTGGGGGAGCCCGTCGCCGGGGTCCATTCGAGGTGGTAGAGGGAGTCGTGGTGGGTGGGGCGGAGGTCGAGGGTGGACAGGGGGCGGGTTTCGAGGGTGCCGACCGAGATGACGGGGGTGCCGGTGGTGTCGGTGGCGGTGATGGCCCAGCCGGAAGGGGTCGGGGTGATGTGGACGCGCAGGGTGGTGGCGCCGGTGGCGTGGAGGGCGACGTCGCGCCAGGAGAAGGGGACGGCCGGCCTCCGGCCCCCGTCTCCATTGTCCCACGGGGTACCGACAGTTTCGGCTTGGTCGGCGGGGAGGCTTCCGGCCCGGTCGGGTGCGGCCCGGTCGGCTACGGCCCGGTCGGCGAGGAGGGGGGCGTGGAGGGTGGCGTCGAGCAGTGCTGGGTGGAGGGCGAAGCGGTCTTCTGGCTCGGGGAGGGTGACTTCGGCGAAGAAGTCCTTGCCGCGTCGCCACACCGACGTGACGCCCTGGAACAGGGGGCCGTAGTCGAAGCCCATCGTGGTCAGGCGGGCGTAGTCGACGTCGATCTGATCGGCGTTGGTGGGGGGCCATTCCACGGGAACCGGGGTGGCGGCGGTTGGGGAGGCGGTGCCCAGGGCGTGGGTGGTCCAGGTTTCGGACTGCTCGGCGCGGGAGTGGATCTCCACCGCGCGGCGGCCCGTCTCGTCGGGTTCGCCGACTCGGACGCGGAGTTGGACGGCATCGGCCTCGGGCAACACGAGAGGCGCCAGCGTGGTCAGCTCGTCCACCGCCGCACAGCCGACGGCGTCCGCCGCGTGCACGGCCAGCTCGACCAAGGCCGCACCGGGCACCAGCACCGCGCCTGCGACGACGTGGTCCGCCAGCCACGGGTGCGTCCCCGTCGACAGCCGACCGGAGTACACGACACCGTCGAAGTCCGGCAGCGCGACGGCCGCACCCAGCAACGGGTGTTCGGCGTCGGCCAGGCCCAACCGGCCCGCGCCGCCGGCGGTCGCCGTGCTCTCGGCCCAGTAGCGCTCGTGCTGGAACGCGTAGGTCGGCAGGTCGACCCGGGTCGCGCCGGGGAAGAACGCGGCCCAGTCCACGGCCACGCCCCGCGTGTGCAGGCGACCCAGCGCAGTCACCACGGACACGGCCTCGTCGCGCTCACGGCGGGTGGTGGCGATGACGTCGTCGGCGTCGACCATCGCGGTGAGCGCCGCGTCCGGACCGACCTCCAGGAACGTCCGCACCCCGTTGGCCCGCAACACGTCCACCGCCTGCGCGAACCGGACCGCCTCCCGCGCCTGCCGCACCCAGTACTCGGGCGACGGCGTGAACGACTCACCGGTCACGGTCGAGATCAGGGGAATGCTCGGGTCGTGGTGGGTGATGCTCTCCGCGACCTTCCGCAGCTCGTCGAGCATCGGCTCCATGAGCGGGGAGTGGAAGGCGTGCGAGACGGTGAGGCGCTTGGTCTTGTGGCCTTGAGCGGCCAACTCCTCGACGACCGCGAGGACCGCTGTTTCGTCGCCGG
>NZ_JAPSLK010000082.1 GCF_031180885.1 Saccharothrix sp. | reverse complement strand
CCGCCGAGTCGTGATCCACCACGAAGGCGGCCCACCCAGACTGACATTGGAGCGACAGGACATCTCCGCCGCCGGCAAACGCGCCGGCATCGAGAAAGGCACCCGCAGTGGACTCTGGACCGACATCGTGGCAGCCCTTCGCCTACTACGACCCCGCCTGCTCATCGTGGAAAACGTCGCCGCGCTGCGCTGGCGCAACGGAGGACTCCACCGAGTACTCGCGGACCTGGCCGCGACGGGGTACGACACAACATGGCGTAGCGTCCACGCCAGCGACGTCGGCGCACCCCACCGCCGCGAACGCGTCTTCCTCCTCGCCTGGCCCCAACACACCGCCGCTGCTGCCCACCCCGCGCGCCAGCGACACCGGAACCACCGGACGCAAAGCCGGACACGGCTTCCGTCCACCCCTGTCCCAACAACTCCTGCCCACACCACGCGCGAGCGACTCCACCAGTGGCTCACCCAACTACCGCGACAGCAACGGCAATCCCTCCCTACCCTCAGCTGCCTATGCCCTGCTGCCAACCCCGCGCACCGGCACCAAACGCACCAGCGTCCGACGAGCCCGCCGGCCGGCGGCCCAGGGCGGTCCGGCCGGCGTGAGTCTGGAGCAGGCGTTGGAACTGGCCTGCGGCATCCTGCCCCACGAATTCCACAGCTGGAACGACGTCCCCGAACCGTGGATTTCGGCGGCTACGAACCCGCCATCCAACACTGGGAACACATCCTCGGCCGCCCAGCACCCGACCCCACCACCACCGGACACCGCAACGCCACCGTCCTCAACCCCGCCATCGTCGAATGGATGATGGGCCTACCCGAAGGCTGGATCACCCACCTCCCCCTCCCCCGCACCGCCCAACTCCACGCACTCGGCAACGGCGTCGTCCCTCAACAAGCCACCCACGCCATCGCCCTGCTCCTAGACGACCTCGCCACGCTGCTCGCCGTCCATCCGTCCGCGACCGGGCAGGCGGTGGCGGCATGAAGACCACCGACGACCCAGCCGCACCAACCGGCCCACCGGTCACCGTGCTGCTGACGACGCTGGCCTACCTGGCCTCCGTCTTCGCCGCGAACTGGACCTCCACCCACTGGCCACCTCTGACCGTGACGGGCCTTGTCGTGCCCGCAGGCACCCTGTTCGCCGGAGCCACCCTCGCACTACGCGACCTGATCCACGAAACACTCGGCACCGTCGGCCTCACCGCCGCACTCCTAGCGGGCGCAGCGCTATCCGCTCTACTCGCCTCACCCCGAATCGCCCTCGCCAGCGTCGCGGCGTTCACCCTCTCCGAACTGCTCGACACCGCCGTCTACGCCCGACTCCGCAGACGTTCCCGCCCTGCCGCCCTTGTCGCCTCGAATCTCGTCGGGCTGGTCGTCGACAGCGCGGTGTTCGTCCCGCTCGCCTTCGCCACCCTCACCGCGCTGCCGGGCCAGTTGGTGGGCAAGACCGCCGCCACCCTGCTCGCTCTCGCCGCCCTCTGCACCGCCCGCCGAGTACGACGGCGATGAAGCTCTACCTCGGCACCCACCAACCGTCCTGGCTCGGCCGCAACCTCGGCATCCCCCTGCTCGTCTCCCACCGCCGCCTCACCGGCCGCAGAACCTTCCCGCGCGCCACCACCCCTGGGCCCTGGACTCCGGCGGCTTCACCGAACTCTCCCTCCACGGCCACTGGCAAACCGACGCCGCCACCTACGCCCAGGCCGTCCGCCGCTACGCCACCGAAATCGACAACCTTGACTGGGCCGCACCCCAGGACTGGATGTGCGAACCCCACGTCCGCGCACGCACCGGCCTCAGCCTCCACACCCACCAACACCGCACCGTCACCAACTACCGACAACTCCGCGACCTCGCACCCGAACTACCGATCATCCCCGTCCTACAAGGACAATCCCCCGGCGACTACCACCGCTGCGCCGACCTCTACGAACACCACGGCATCGACCTCGCCGCACTCCCACTGGTCGGCGTCGGCAGCGTCTGCCGCCGCCAACACACCCGCGAAGTCGAACAAATCATGCGGTCCCTCACCGCACGCGGCTACCGCCTCCACGGCTTCGGCATCAAACTCACCGGCCTCGCCCGCTACGCCGACACCATCACCAGCTCCGACTCCCTCTCCTGGAGCTTCACTGGCCGCCACCAACCCGGCTGCACCCCCACCCACCGCAGCGAAGCCAACTGCCTGCGCTTCGCCCTCGCCTGGCACCACCGCGCCACCCACACCCTCCCACCACCACACCACACCGAAACCCTTGCGAGCGCAGCATGACCACACCGCGACGCGCACCCAGCCGCCTACGCCCCCGTCCCCCGCAACCGCCGACACCAACCCGCACCACCACACCGGTGGCTTCCACCATCACCGAGCCGAAGCACGAGACGCCATCCCGGCCCACCGAGCCCGAAGACACCACCCCCACCGCGCCGAACAACACCGACGCCGACGAGCCGATCCTCTACACCCCCGAACAAGCAGCAGCCCTACTCCAGGTCCGGCCCTCCTGGCTGCGCCGCCGAGCCGCCGCCCGCGCCGTCCCCTGCCGCTTCCTCGGAAAACACCTCCGCTTCACCCGCCAGGACCTCCTGGAAATCGCAACGGCAAGCCACCAGCCACCCCGAGCAAACCAAGGCCCTGTAATCCGATCCGGCAATACACGACGACGCGCTTGACCACCCCGCGAACACAATGCATCCATATGTTCGTCAACACCGACGGCAACCGAAAGACCTCCGACGATGGCATACTCAGAACGGTCCGGGAGAAACTCCTGGCGGGTGCGCTACGAACGCGACGACGGCACGTTGGGATCAGTTTCCGGATTCCCCGATAAAGAAGCCGCCGACGCCGAGGCCGACCGCATCAACACCGAACGTCAGCTCGGCCGACAGTACGACCCCGCGGCCGGCCAGACCGAGTTCGGCGAGTGGGTCGAACCCTGGTTCGACTCCATCGACGTCGCCCCCACCACCCTGGCCCAATACCGCAGCCTGGCGAAGAATCACATCGTCCCCCGCTGGGCCGGCGTACCGTTCGACGACATCGGCAACCTCGCCGCCCACACCTGGGCCGCCCAACTCCGCGCCCGAGGTCTCGCCGACAGCACGGTCAAGACCATCATGAAGCTGCTCAACATGATGCTCGCCGACGCCGCCGACGAAGGCATCATCCCCATCAACCCCATCCGCCCCCGCCGCCGAGGACGACGCCGCCACCAACGCCGCCCCGAGACCGTCTGGGCCACCCCCGAACACGTCCTCCGCATCGCCATCCAAGCCGCCGCCCTCGCCGGCGAGTGGGCCGCGATCCTCATCATCAGCGCCGCCTACACCGGCGCACGCTGGGGCGAACTCCTCGGACTCCAACGCGGCAACATCCACCTAGGCGACGGCTGCTTCACCATCGACCCTGACATCGGCGCCCTCCACGAGATCAACGGCCAGTTCGAACTCGGCCCGCCCAAGACCGCCGAGTCCGCCCGCACGGTCACCCTTCCGCCGTTCCTGGTCGAGATGTGGCGCTACGCCCTCACCCTGCATGACCACCCCCACCTCTTCGTCACGCCCGAACTCCAACACCCTCGACGCTCCAACTTCTCCCGCCGCGCCATGCGCCCCGCCGCCGACGGCAACCACCACCGCCAAGACCCACCCATCCGCGTCCACCCCGTCAAACCCCGCCTGACCTTCCACGGCCTACGCCACAGCCACAACACCTGGCTCATCGCCGACGGCATCCCCGACGTCGGCCGCGCCCGCCGCCTCGGCCACAAACTCCCCGACAAAATCCAAGAAATCTACGCCCACGTCGCACCCGAAATCGAAACCAAAATCCTCAACGTCCTCCAACACCGCTGGACAACCGCACTCACCAACCTCGGAACACTCGACCTCGCCGCCAACCGCCCCGCACCCGGCCGTCTCCTCGGCCTACCCGCGGCATGACACCCCATGCGCAACACCTCCGGCCGCGCATCCAACGCACCGGCAGGTTCACCACGTGCCATGACGCCGCCCAGGCATCCATCGACCCGAGACGAGGGGCCACGGTGAGCACCAACGACTACGAACAGGTCTCCGACCCGGGGGATTTCATCGCCGCCATACCGCACCTTCTGGGCTTCCACCCTGCCGACTCACTGGTACTAGTCGTCACGAACTACGACACCGGCGTCGTCACCAGGGCCCTCCGAACCGACCTCCCTCCAACTGTCGATGAAGTCGAGTTCGTGGAGCACCTGGTCGAAGGAGTGCACCCGGTGCCGGCGGACACCCTCCACCTCGTCGCGGTCGTGACAGGTCCACAGGGACGTCAGTCGGTGGAGCCGCCGTTCAAGCCGCTCCTGCACAAACTGGTCCGGCGACTGAGAGAAGGTGGCATCACCGTCGGTTCCGTCAACTGGGCCGCAGCAACCACCGTCGGCGCACAATGGCGCGCCTACGAGGCGACAGAGCACGGCGTCCTACCCGACCAAACTCCACCGTGTTCGCCGCGAAATGCGCCTACGCAGGACTGATCGCTTACGCCAGCCGCGAAGACGTGGCGCGATCCGTCGCACCACACGCCACCCCCGAGATCTTGCACACACGGGCGAAGCGCCTCGACGACCTCCTCCGGGACAACCTCAAGACGAACGCGCACTTGATCTACGACGCGATCACACACGCACAGCGCAACGAGTTGCACCTCCGCGAAGACGAGATCATCGAGATGGGATGGAACCTCACCTTGCACAACATCCGCGACAGGCTTCTCAAGCTCTGCACCGGCAAGAGGTCGAGGACAGCTCAGCAAGTGTTGGCTCACCTTGATGCGCGAGCTACCCGCGCCCTGGCGCGCCGAAACCTCAGCCTGTTCGCGATCTGCGCATACACGCAAGGCGACGGCCCACTCGCCGCAGCCGCGCTGGACAACGCCCTGGATAGCGACCCGTCCCACGGCCTATCCGCACTGACCAACGGCTTCCTCCGAGGCGGCATGACACCGGAGGAGTTCCGGGGTGTTCTCCAGCGGCTCCAGTACCCGCCCGACCTCTGATGTGATCGGGTTCCCGCTGACGATCTCCGCGCTGGCCCGGGAACGGTCACCGTCTGAGGCAACCACAGCAGGGGCAATCCGTCATAGGCTGATGAGGCAACATCCACCACGAACTCGGATCGCTAGCGTCACCAGGATCCACCCGGCGAACCGCGGCCCGGACACATTGCCATCTGGGACGAGACCCCGGTAACGCACGCGACACCACGACCGTCCTTCCTACGACCAGGACCCCACCTTCAACGACACCTCCAACGGCACCACTGCCCGTCTAGCCGCCGCGAACAGCGTCGCCGGTTCATCGCCTTGTGCCGAATTCCGCGCGCTGCGGAGATCGACAGGCTCGTGACCCGTGCGGGTGAGGGGTTGTTTGTGGTGTACCGGGTCGGCACTTACCGTCGGGGAGTCGTCACAGCGATCGCCGCGGCGTGCCAGCGCGGGTTGAAGCAGCAGTTCGGTTGCCGGTTTGCCGTGAAAGGCGAAAGACCGCTCATGATCGACACGGTCAGTGCCACTGCTGCCACACCTTCCATCGTGGCGTCCGCGTTGTGGTGGTAAACGACCCCCTGCCGTCGATGCCGACGGCCGCAATATCGAGCGCCGCGCCCGGATTATCGCCGCGAGCGACAGGCTCACCGACGCCGTGCTGGCCCACCTCGCCGCCGCCGGGGTCGCTGCGGTGCCCGACCAGGTCCGTGTCGATTCGGACGCAAGGGACGACCCCCAGGTGATGGCGATCCGTGTTGGTGACCGGGTCGTGCCGATCCCGCCGCGACCACGCTGCGGATCTACCCGGCACAGGACAACATCGCGTGAAACGGACCGCCCCAAGCCGAGGTCAACCTGGAGCCCGGCCCTGACCGCTGGGTAGGGGCGCCGCAGATCGCCGACGTACTCCGCGTGCACTGCACCTGACCTCCTAGGCTTCCGGAGTTGGGGCAGCGCCGACGACCTACGCGAACTTCGCGACCAACTCGCCGCCGCTCGACCGGACGAGGACCCCGACCACGAGCGGTGACGAGCAAGCACCCGCCAGCGCGTGGTGTTCACCGCGCGTGGAGCAAGGCCTCCCATAGCTCGCGGAGCAGGCGCCGGTCGGCTACCGGGAGCGTGAACGCGCCGACCTGCTCCATCACGGCAATTTCCGCAGCGGCGCGAAAGACGTTGAGGTAGTCGTCGCGCGTCCGGTCGAACCGCTCGTAGAGCGCCGTGTGGACAGCTCCGAGCGTGGCGGCGTGACGTTCGCGAACCAGGGTGCGCAGGGGCACCAGGTGGTCGGGCGTCCTCACCATCGACACCCCTTGGGCGAAGCGGATCGCCGCGTCGGGCATCCGACGGGCCTCATCGATCAGGTCGGCCATGACCACTAAGCGTAACCAGGTGTACCCGCAAATCACGGGCTCGCTTCCCCCGATCGAGTGGTTGAGCCGGAGGAAGGGGGTCGATGGATCTTGACTCCGCCTAATGTGCAGCCGTCCGGATGCCAGGAGGGGGCCTATGGTGTATGACGACGACACCGGAGCTTCGGTACCCCGGATTCGGGATGGTGGGCTTACGCCATCCGCACGCCAGGAACAGTTCAGCCTAGGCTTCCTGCGGATGATCGCTGCCGCTGCGGGGTGTTCAGTCAATGAACACGCGACCGACTATGACGGCGTCGATGTCACCATTGCGGCGTCGGCCGACTACCTGACGTGGTACTGCCCCTCGATCGACGTCCAGCTCAAGTGCACCACCCAGCACAGGCTGCTTCGAGACGATCATCTGGCGTGGCCGATGGAGCGGGACCCCTTCCTCAAACTCATCAACCCGAAGCGCTTCAACGGGGCGCTCCTGGGGGTGCTGCTCGTTCCGGAGAACCACGACGGTTGGCTGGACTTGAGCGACGAGGGCCTGGTCAGCGCGAGTCGGATGTACTGGGAGCACTCCAGCAAGCTCGGGTCCATCGAGGAGGGGCGGGCCAGCAAGACAGTTCACTTACCGCGCAGTAACCTCTTCGATGTCGAGAGTTTGAAGGGCATCATGCAGAGGATCGGCGACGGCGAGGGAGGTTCGTGGTGAGCAGCCCCACAGTCGACAGTTACCGCGAACTGGCCGCCGCGTTGAACCCGACCACCGTCCAGCAGTACCTCGCCGCCAACGACTGGGAGTTGGAGTCCCAGGTCCCGGACGTGCGAGAAATCTGGCGGCTGGCGGGCGACAGAGCCCGGATCATGCTTCCTCTCGCCACCGACTACGTCGACTTCGACTTGCGTTTTAGCGACACGCTGAAGGCCCTGGCGACCGTCTACGCCTGGGACCCGGACCACCTCGCCGAACGCATCACAGCCACTCGCGCGGACCTGTTCTTCGTCCGGTTCGACCAGGAGATGATCGACGGCACGATCCCGTTCCGGCAGGCCGAGGAAGCGCTCGACGGTGTCTTCCAGATGATGAAGGCCGCCGCGACGACCGCCTGGGACCCGACCCACTCACACCGCGGGCGGCGTGCTGACGTCGTCAACCACTTCCTCGAGGATGATGTCCGGCTCGGCCATACCAAGCGCGGCAGCTTCGTGTTCACCGTTGTCACTCGGCTCGGCGATCCGCTTCCCTCGAAGGACGACGGCACCGCTCAGGTCGCGTTCCCGCGCCAGGTCACGACCACTCTCGCCCGAGGCCTCGGCGCCGCCCGGGACCTCGCCGCCCACTGGGACGAGAGGGCGCTCGACAACGCCGCCGAACTCGGGCTGAGCGCCAGCCTCGTCGAGTCGATGGTCAACCTGACCGAGCCTGACACCCTGCGCACGTTGGACCTGTCGTTCGGCTGGGCCAGCGCCGAGCCGCGCCCGGACGTCCCGTCCTCGGTCATCGTCAACCGCGACATCATGGCGGGCTTGCCGCGGGTCCGGGAACGGCTGACCCGTCGTGAAGAGCCCCCGCGCCGGGAGACCCTGGTCGGAAGAGTTCGCTCGCTCAATCGCGAGGAGGTCGGCGAAGAGGAACCGGACGCCACCACGATCGTGCTGTCGGCCGACGTCAAAGGTCGGTCGCGCAAGGTCCACATCCCACTCAGCGGTACCGACTACGACCACGCGATCCTCGCCCACCGCAACCGCCTCCCGCTGATCGTCACCGGCGACCTGGTCTTCCAAGGCCGATCCTGGAACCTCACCGGCGACATCACGGTGGACGCCCGCTACGTCCAGGACTTCCTGAGCCGGGAACAGGCGCACGAAAGCAGCCTGGGGCCCCAGCACGTGACCTACCTCGAAGAGGCGGCGGGCCAGGCCTACGGCACGTTCGACGTGCCTGACGAGGACCCCGTCCCTCCCCATCCTGTGATCCAGACCCGGGAGTCCCACCACGACCGCCTCGACCCGGCTGAGAACGAAGATCAGCGCGGCGGCCGGTCCTGAGCACCGCCAAAAGCCGGACGCGGCAGCGGAATTCGAGACCCGCTTGGGCCGTGTGTCGGAACACAAGTCCGGTCGGTTCTCTGCCAGCAAGGGCGGCCAGTGCCCGTCGAGAGCAGTCGATCGTCGACGCAGGGTAGGCCGGATGCACGCCAAGATCGATCTGAGGCGATGGCCGGGTCGCGTTGACAGTGGTACGACGCCGACCGTGACAAGATCGCCTCGGTGGTGCAGCGATGGTTCGACCGCGACTGGTGTGTCGACGGCCCCTGCGCGCCGTGGACCTCATCCCCGGCGCCAGGCTGCTGGACGACGCCGTCACCCAGTCCTACGCCCGGGTCGATGCCGACCTCACCGCCCGGCACCGTGGACGGTGCTGCAGCTCGGGCCGCGCCGGTTGTGGGACGAGGTAGTCGCCGCCTACGACTGGTGGCACGAGGTCGGCGAGCCCGGCCGGGAGCGGTTCTGCCTCACCGTGCTGGCCGATACCGGCGAGCACCAAGTGTGGCTGGACGACTCGGCCAAGATCGTCCAGGTCATCTGACCGACCAAGCCGTGGACAGCTGCGCGCCTTGCTCACCGCATCGGCGTGCGGGGCGCGCAGCTATTGCGGCCAGGCTATGCGTAGCACGTACTGAGGTCGTCGTAGCGGCTGCGTGTCTTAGACGGCCCCGCACCGCGTCGCCACGTGGACGGCTGCCGGCCGCGGAACGTTTCACCGGCGCGGATGCGCCCGGTTTCGGCCATGATGTCGGCGCACTGCTGGTGGCCCCAGCCATCACGGACGCGGCCCAACGCCGCGCCTTGCCCGTAGGATCGGCTGCACGCCGCACAGGTTCCTCCGGTCTTCGCGTAGACCCGCACACGGCTCTGGGAATCTCCCTGCTGCCGCGAGCCTGTGCCCTGATCCAGCCCGGCGGTCCTGCCGCGGTCCACCGCGCCAGTGGAGCCGATCCTCCGCCGCCGACCCGGCTTCCGAGAACGCTGCGGCTTCCCGCCCTTGTCGGTCCGGCTCGCCGTTGCACCGGGCTGCCGGGTCTTGGCGGGTGACGGTGCCGTTCCCTGGTGGTCAAGAGGCTCCTGTACGAGCGACCGGGGGTGGTGCGGAGGTTCGTGCCCGGCTGGGCGTCCGCACCGCTCCCCGGCGGCGAGCATCCAGTGGTCACACACGGCGTGCATGCGGCGCACCATAGGGCCACCCGCTCCTTCCGAGCGTCGGCCAGCGCTGTACACCACCCGAAGCGATGACCGCGGCAGGCGCTGCTGCGGGCACTGGGGGGGCGTTGCGGCGTTTGAGGGCGCGGCGCTCGTCTTTCGCGTACGGGCCGGAAGCCCGCGGAGTGAGCGCCCGTGCCACCTGCACCCCTGCGCCCGCACCGCAGATGCTGTCAGTCTTCCTCACTCAACAACTTGATCAGTTGCGCGAGTTCGTCAGCGTTGAGTTTGCGTCGAAGCGCACGGGCAGCCGACTCCGGACGCGAGATGGGGATGCTGACCGTCCGAGCGCGGAATCCAGCCTGGATCATGGCGGCATTCGCGCTGAGATGACCAGCGATCACCTGCTGGTGCAGTTCAGGAGCGTCCCGACTAAGTCGCCGCAGAGCGGCAGCCTGTGTGGCACTCACCGATAGGGTGACCCCGCCCTCTGGCATCTCGGAGCCGCCTTGAGGCACAGGACTCCTGCGGGGATCGTCCTTGCTGCCGTCAAGTGCCTCGTTAAGCAGATCCAGCGCCGTCTGATCGTCAGCGATCAGACGACGAACGAGATCAACGGTCGCTCCTAGACCCTTGAGCGGTGGAGTGGTGACGAAGTCGAGGAAGTCGGCGTGGGTAACGTGTTCACCTCGTACGGTCTCGAACTCACGCCACGCCTGCTCCTCCAGCACCCTGCGCAGCAGCGCCGGCGTGTGGGTCAAACCGTGCCCGCCTCGATCCACGGTGGATGACAACGCGTCGATCAGTCCACCGCGGGCTCGAAGCGGGCTCGACTCGGTCACGTGATCTCCTTCAGCCACCGAAGGGCGAAGGCCACCCCTGCATCCAGTTGCTTGATGTTGGCAGCGGCCCGCGTCCTGACACCCATGTTTTCGTTGATCTTGCCTTGGACGATCGCGTGCTGCATCCCCGTCACGATGCCGATCCGGCGCGAGAGCCGGCTCAGCTCATCCCGTCGGATCTTCTTCAGACGGAAAGCTGGAGTACCTGGAGCGGCGGCGGCTGGCGCCGGTCGTTCGATGGTGACCTTCGCCTGGGGGACACCGAGTTGTTCGCGCACCATACGCCGCATGGACGAGAGGGCGGTGGTGGGGAACCCGTACTGTTGGAGCATCCGATGCGCGTACTCGTTCTCCTCCGGCGTGTACTCCTCGCCGCCGTGGATTGCCCGGTCGAACTTCGGGTCGGACGCCGCGATCGGAATTCGAGCGAACAGCTCCAGGACCTGCTGTCCTTCGGTGTTCTCGTCGGAGTTCTTGTCGAACTCCTCCTGCTCCAGGTTCAGCTCATGCTGGATCTCCTTCTCGACCTGAGCAGCCATGATGCGCAGCGGGCTGATGGCCGGGGCGAAGATCAACGCGGGGTGTTCTTCGTCGGGCTTGCGACGGACGAACCGGCCGACTGCCTGCCGGAAGAACATCTCCGTCTTGGTCTGCGTGGCGTACACGCCCACCGCCAGTCGCGGTACGTCGACGCCTTCCGACACCATCCTCACCGCGACCAACCAGCGGTTCCGACTCTTGGAGTACGCCTCGATCCGAGCGTTCGCCTCCGGACCGTCCTCGCTGAGCACCACGGTTGGCATCTCGCCGGTGATGTCCTTGAGCATGTCGGCGTAGGCGCGAGCCTGAGCCCCGCGGTAGGCGATCACCAGGCCGCCCGCGTTGGGCACTTCGGCGCGCAGGTCCTTCAAGGCATCGTCGGCGTGTACCAGCAACTTGCGCATCCACCCGGTGTTGGGCTCCAGCGCGGTCTCCAGCGCGGCGGACCTGTCACTCTTCTGCAACTCGGCGGAGAGGTTCGCGGACGACGTCACGCTGTCCGACCCCATCCACTTCATCTCGCCGTCGTAGAAGTGGAAGTCGACCTGTCGACAGACCTGGTCCCGGATGGCGCGACCGTAGCCGTAGGTGAAGTCTGCCCTGGACTTCCCGTCAGCGCCGTAGGTGACGAAGGGGATCTTGTTGTTGTCCGACCTGAAGGGGGTGCCGGACATCGTCAGGCGCCGCTGAGCCGATTCGAAGGCGGACTCGATGGCGCTCCCCCATGCCTTCTCTTCACCGGCATGGTGGATCTCGTCGAGGATGACCAGGGTCCTTCGGCGTCCGCAACCGAGTCGATGCAGGTGAGGGGTGGAGGCGACCTGCGCGTAGGTCAGAGCGGCGCCTTGGTAGTCGGAGTGGTTCTCCAAGCCGTCGGCGTTCTTCGTGGACGGGTCGAGGGCGATTCCGCAGGCGTGGGCGCTGTTGGCCCACTGAACCTTGAGGTGTTCGGTGGGCACCACGACCACGATCCGTGCGACCTCGCCAGCGACGAGGAGTTCGTGTGCTACGCGCAGGGCAAAGGTGGTCTTACCGGCACCTGGGGTGGCGACGGCGAGGAAGTCCTTTTGGTTACGGCTCAGGTACGCATTCAGTGCCTCCCGCTGCCATTCACGCAGCTCGGCGCCGGTCCACTCCGCCAACTTGGCTCCCTTGATCCGGTTACACGGCGGACATAAAGCCCAGCCGTTAGTCACATCCGTAGGGCCTCCCCCGGCCCACGGTCGGCCGTGGTCACCGTGCCACCCCGGTTCCAACTCGGTGCCGCAGCGTTCGCAGTGGCCCCCGGCCGCCAGGTAGAGCGCCACGCGCTCGGTCGAGTTGAACCGCCGCCGCGGATCGCGGGCGTCCTCCTCCATGGCGGTCCCTCCTCTACCTCCGGGTTCCGACTGTCCGACAAGCCTGCCAGAGGGGTACGACAATCTCGGGGACACGCGCTCGCAACACACGCCTCTGCTCGCTGCGCGACCAACTGGGAGCGGTCGGCGACGAGGCGGGTCGGTGTGTGGCGTGGCGGCCGAGCGCTGATGCGACGTTCATGATGCAGTCGATGAACCTTCCTCAGGTTTACGGCGCTCCGCCGATCCCTTGTCCGAGTCGACCGCCCCTCCGCCGAGGGCTCGACGTCACGAGGGGCCGATGCCGATCATGGTCGGGTTGTCAGTCAGAGCAGGCACGGGTCCGCGACGTTGAGCGCCAGCGTCACCGCGCTCGCGAAGACCAAGAGCCTTCGGGCGGGTCGGACCTGATCAGTTCCGGCGCCGGCAAGTGCCAAATGTCGTGTTGCGAGGAGCACTCCGAGTGCGGAGAGGTCAACGGCGGGCGCCACTAGCGGCGCCACCCAGGGAGGGACGCCAAGTCGCAGCGCCAGGCTGAGGACGTTTCCGAACCCGAAGATGAAGGTGAGCGCGACAACTGTCCCGATGATCAAGGTTACGGTCCGAACGACGCGGTCGTCGCCGCTCTCGCTCCGACGGGGTGAAGTGGTCACTGGAACTGCCCGCCAGGCTCGGCGACCTCGAAGCGGCCCTCGATGACAAGGCGGCCGGGTGAAAGCCGCTGGTCGGCCGTGCGCAGGTCTGCGTGGTGTCCTGCCGAGAATTCGAACCTGCGCACCCAGTGGCATCACCGCACGTCTCGGCCCTGACCGCAGCGAGGAAGCGTGGCAGGACAGACGTAGGAATTAGGACCGAGGTGCCATAGCGCAGCGACCGACGGTCTACGCCCGGACGCGTCGGTTCCGGCCGGACGGAGGCAACACCGGCAGGTTGGGGCTGGCTTGGATCGTTCGGCGCAGGTTGCCTGCGGTTCACGCGAACGGGTGGTTGTTGGGAGCAGTTGGCCGGATTCACCCGTTCGGGACGACCCCATTTGGCCCTGGTCAAAGATCTGGAGCGACTCGCTCCTGATTTCGCTCCTAATCAGCGTTCACCAAGATCGCAATGTTACCGTTTCGCGACCAAGTTAAGATCCACATCGCAACGTGAAAAAGCCCGCTGACCTGGGTTATACCCAGAGCCAGCGGGCTCCTTCAGACCGTCGGGACGACAGGATTTGAACCTGCGACCCCTTGACCCCCAGTCAAGTGCGCTACCAAACTGCGCCACGTCCCGGCCGCACCTCCCGTTGTGGGGTGCGCGGATAGCTTAGCGCACCCACAACGGGCCCCCGACAGCGGCCCCCCGGTTGTGGATCTGGGAGGGGTGCGCAGAGGTCCGCGGGTGGGCGGACCTCTGCGGGTTCCCCTCGGTCTGACCCTGTTTCCCCCGGATCGACGCCTGCCAACTATGCGTTCGCCGGGTTTCGTGCACTACCGCCGAAAGTCGAGTCATCTGTGTCAACTTTCGACGGACGGGTCAGGGGGAGGGTCGCCGTCAGGTCGAAGCCGCCGTCGTCGCGGCGGGTGGTGGTCAGGGTGCCGCCTACCAGGCTCACGCGCTCCGACAAGCCCACCAAGCCCTTGCCGCCGCCTGGGGACGGGTTCGGCGCGGGGGTGGTGGGGTGGCCGTTGGTGACCTTGATGGTGAGGGTGTTGTCGGTGTCGAGGATGCGGACTTGGACGGGGGCACCCGGGGCGTGCTTCGTGACGTTGGTCAGGGCCTCCTGGATCACGCGGAACGCTGCCCTGCTGATCGAAGGTGGGATGGGGGTGGTTGAGCGGTCGTCCAGGCGGATGGTCAGGCCGGCGGCTCGGGCTCGGTCCACCAAGGCCGGGATGGAGGCGTAGGTCTGCGGTGGGTCGGTGTTGAGGAGGCCCAGCGCTGTGCGCATCTCGGAGAGGGATTCCTTGGCCAGGGAGCGGAGGCGGTTGGCGGTTTCGCGGGTTGCCTCGTCGGTGGTGGTGGCGGCCAGGGCGGCTGATTCGACGGCTATGAGGGTGGCGTGGTGGCCTACCGCGTCGTGGATCTCGCGGGCGATCCGGGCTCGTTCCGACGCCCGTGCGGACTGCTCGCGGGCCTCCAGCTCGGCGGCTCGGGCGGATTTGGTGGCTTCGAGGCTCGTCGTCAGGTCCTGGCGGGTCGTGATCAGGGCGCCCAGGGCTGCTGGAGCGCCGGACATGAAGAGGGTGAAGGAGTAGGTGAGGAGGACCGCGCCCAGGGTCAGGGTTTGGGTGGCGACCACGAGGGTGGCGGGCAGGACTGTGGTCAACGTCACCGAGAGGGCGATCACCCGTAGGGAGGAGGTTCGGCCGATTCGGTACAGGGCTACGACGGTGGGAGGCCAGCCCAGGCCGCCCAGGAGGGCTGGTAGGCAGAAGAGCAAAGAAACCAGGGGCCGGCGGCGGCGGAGTGGGAGCAGGGCGCAGGCGGCAAGGGCTGTGGGGATGGACCAGGTGTAGGGGATCTGGTCGGACAGCAAGACCATGGCGGCGGGGATCGCCACGGCCAGGGCTTCTATGACGATGATGACCACGTACCACCCACCTGGTGCGCGACCAGCGCTGCCTGGACGCGGTTCTCCACGCCGAGCTTGGTCAGGACCGTGGAGACGTAACTCTTGACCGTGGCCTCGCTCAGGCCCAGCTCGCCGGCGATGGTGCTGTTGGACTGCCCGTTGGCGATCAGGGCCAGGACCTGGCGTTCGCGGGCGCTCAGGGCGCTGAGGTGCGGGTTGTCGCGTAGGCGACCTGCGCCGCGGAGCTTCGGGAGCAGGCGGGCGGTGATTCGGGGGTCCAACACCGCGCCGCCGGAGGACAGGTCGACGACCGCGCGGATCAACGCGTCTGGTTCGGCGTCCTTGAGGAGGAAGCCCTGTGCGCCCAGGTCCAGCGCGGTGGTTACGTAGTCGTCCAGGTCGAACGTCGTCAGGACGGCCACTGCGGGCGGGTTTGACCAGGCCAGCAGAGCCCGTAGGGCGGACAGGCCGTCCATGCCCGGCATCTGCACGTCCACCAGCGCCACGTCGGGCCGATGTCGGCGCACGGCGTCCAGGAGACCCGCCCCGTCCGCCGCCTCCCCCACGACCTCGACCCGACCGTCCACCTCCAGCAGCACCCGCAGACCCCGCCGCAGCAGCGGCTCGTCGTCCGCGAGGACCAATCGCACCGGCACGCCGTCAGGCAACCGCATTCCGCATGCCGGGGCAACCGATCACTTCCGCGGCTTCTTCTCCCGCACCCGCACCGAGATCCGCACCGGGCTGCCCTGGAAGCCGAACTCCTCGCGCAGCTTGCGCTCGATGAACCGCCGGTACCCGGCCTCCAGGAAGCCGGTCGTGAACAGCACGAACGTCGGCGGCCGGGTGCCCGCCTGGGTGGCGAACAGCACCTTCGGCTGCTTGCCGCCGCGCACCGGCGGCGGGGTGGCCGCGATCAGGTCGTTGAGCCACGAGTTCAGCCGTCCGGTGGGCACCCGGGTGTCCCACGAGGTCAACGCGGTGCGCAGGGCGGGCGCGAGCTTGCGCACGGCCCGGCCGGTCAGCGCGGAGATGTTGATCCGCTCCGCCCACGGCACCCGCACCAGGCCGCGTTCCAGCTCGCGCACCATGGCGTGCCGCCGGTCCTCGTCGACCAGGTCCCACTTGTTGAACGCCAGCACGCACGCGCGCCCGGACTCCACGACCATGGTCAGCACCCGCAGGTCCTGCTCGCTGATCGGCTCGGACGCGTCCAGCAGCACGATCGCCACCTCGGCGGACTCGATGGCCGCCTTGGTGCGCAGCGACGCGTAGTACTCGGCGCCGGAGGCGAAGTTCACCCGCTTGCGCAGGCCCGCCGTGTCGACGAACCGCCACACCTCGTCGTCCAGCTCGACCAGCGAGTCGACCGGGTCCACGGTGGTGCCCGCGACCGAGTCGACCACCGACCGCTCCTCGCCGGTCAGGCGGTTGAGCAGGGACGACTTGCCCACGTTCGGCCGCCCGACCAGCGCCACCCGCCGCGGACCGCCGGCACCGGACGCGAAAGTCTCGCGCGGCGTCTCGGGCAGCGCCTCCAGGATGCGGTCGAGCATGTCGCCGGACCCGCGGCCGTGCAGGCCGGACACCGGGATCGGCTCGCCCAGCCCCAGCGACCACAGCGCCGCCACGTCGCCCATCAGCCGCTCGTCGTCGACCTTGTTGGCCACCAGCAGCACGGGCCGCTTGGACTTGCGCAGCACGCGCACCGCGGCCTCGTCGGTGGTCGTCGCGCCGACGGTCGCGTCCACCACGAACAGGATCGCGTCGGCGGTCGACATGGCGAGCTCCGCCTGCGCGGCGACCGAGGCGTACATGCCGGTGGCGTCGGGCTCCCAGCCGCCGGTGTCCACCACGGTGAACTTCCGGCCGCTCCACAGCGCGTCGTACGCCACCCGGTCGCGGGTCACGCCCGGCACGTCCTGCACGACCGCCTCTCGGCGGCCGATGATCCGGTTGACCAGCGTCGACTTGCCCACGTTCGGCCGGCCGACCACGGCCAGCACGGGCTGCGGGACGCCGCCCTCCTCGTCACCGTCGATCGACTCGTCGTCGAACGCGGTCCACTCGGACTCGTCCGCCCAGGTGCCGTCCAAGTCCGTCATCGCGCTTCTCCACTCCGCCTGCTGTCCAGCTCGGCCACCAGCGTGGCCAAGCGGTCGCGGACCTGCTCGGTGGCCTTCTCCAGCGCCTGCCGACCCTTGTCGGAAGGCAGCTCGAAGGGCTCACCCACCAGCACGTCCACCACCGGTCGGAACCTTCGCCCGGTCCCGGTTGGGCGCAGGGTGCCCCGCGTGGCGACCGGCACGACCACCGCACCGGTCGTCCGCGCCAGCCACGCCGCGCCCTGCTGCGCCTGCGCCACGTCGCCCGCGCCGCGCGTGCCCTCGGGGAACACCCCGACGACACCGCCTTCGCGCAAGACCTTTTGCGCCGCGAGCAGCGGCGCGCGGTCGGGTTCGCCGCGGCGGACGGCCAGCTGGCCGATCCGGCGCAGGCCCCACCCGGCGAAGCCGCGGAACATCTCCTGCTTGATCAAGAAGACCACACGACGGGGCAGTACGCCGAACAGGATAGGCCCGTCCACCATCGAGCTGTGGTTCGCGACGACCACCACCGGCCCGCGCCGGGGGAACCGGTCCCGCCCCGAGACCCGCAGCCGGAACGCCCACGCGAACGGCCCCCGTGCGATCCACCGGCCGACGTCGGTCAGCCAGGGCCACCCCTCCGGGGGCAGCGCGCCGCTCACCCACCCACCGCCACGACCCGCAGCCCGCGCTGCTCGACCAGGTCGACCAGGGCCGCGACGACGCCGGGGAGGTCCAGCGGGGTGGTGTCCAGCTCGACCGCGTCCTCGGCCGGCCGCAACGGCGACACCTGGCGCGACGAGTCGTAGGCGTCCCGCCGCTGCACGTCGGCCAGGACCGCGTCCACGTTCGCCGCGCGCCCGGAGGCGTTGTCCTGCTTGGTCCGCCGCTGGGCACGCGCCTCCGCGTCGGCGGTCAGGTACACCTTCAGCTCGGCCTGGGGAGCGACCACGGTCCCGATGTCCCGGCCTTCCACGACGATCCCGCCCGCGCTCTCCAGCGCGTCCGCGATGATCGCCCGCTGGTGCTCGACCAGCAGCTCGCGCACCTGCGCGACCGCGGACACCGGCGACACGGCCAGCGTCACCTCGGGTCCCCGGATCTCGGCGCCGACGTCCACCCCGTCGAGCAACGTGGTCGAGTTGTCCGGGTCGTCGGTCTGGGTGAGCTTCACCGCCCGCGCGACCTCGACGACCCGCTGCTCGTCGGTCGGGTCGACCCCCGCGCGCAGCACGGCCAGCGTGATCGCCCGGTACATCGCCCCGGTGTCCAGGTAGCGGGCACGCAGGGTGGCCGCGAGTCGGCGCGCGGCGGAGGACTTGCCGGTGCCGGAAGGCCCGTCGAGGGCCACCACGCCACGCAGCTCACCGTGTCCCACCGGGGGTCTCCTCACTCGAACGGGCCGGCAACCCCCCAATTGTGCCTGGTGCGGCACATCACACCCTTACCGGCTCAGGTCGGTGCGCAACCCGGCCGCGCCACGCAGGTAGACGTGCTTGACCGACGCACGCGGCAAGTCCGTCTCGACATGCGCCAGCAGCCGGATCACCCGCGGCATCGCCCCAGGCACATCGATCTCCGTAGCCGACAGCAGCGGCACGTCCGCCAGCCCGGCCATCCGCGCCGCATAAGCGGGGAACTCCGACACCACATCGGGTGTCGCGGTCAGGACCACGCTGATCAGGTCTTCCGCCGTCAGCCCGTTGCGCTCCAGCACCTCGCGGACCAGCTCGGCCGTGGCCTCCAGCACCTGGTCCCGCTCGTCCGCCTCGATCTGGGTCGCGCCGCGAATCGCCCTCACCGCCATGGCCCCGAGACTAGGTCAGGTCGGCCAACAGCAGTCCAGAACGCGGCTTCGGCGTGAAATACGTACTCTTCCGGGGCATCCGCCCACCCGCCGCGTGCACGGCGAGAACGTCCTCCAACGGCACCGGAGCGATCAACAGCACAGCATCCGCATCGACCAACGCACCGGCCGTCACAGGCCGAACCAGCGGGCTCTCCGAGTCCAAGCCCAACGCCTTCTCCAGCAGGTCCGACTCGACGAACGCGTGATCGACACCCGATGACGGCAGCACCACACGCAACGCCCGCGCCCCCGACACCGCGACCACCACCCCGGGCGACGGCCGGGCGGAGACATCGGCCCACTCCACGCACAACCCCAACGCACGCCAAGCCGTCGCCAGGTCCTCCAACGACAACCCGGTCCCCACCAACGCCCGGTGGATCGGCCCCACCCGCACGTCCGGACCGGCCGTGACCAGCGCCAACAACCCCGGCAACCCGGCCGCCGCAGCCGCCGCCACCCGGTGGTTCCCATCGGCGACCATCAACGGGTGCGCGCCGGCAGCGGCCAGCAACGCCTCCTGACGCGGACCCGGCCCCTCAACCCACAGCCAGTGCCGCCGCCCGCTCGGATCCACCATCGACACGTCCGCCGGCGTGTCGAACGACGCCACCAGCCGGGTCAGCTCGGACGCACCGACCGGCACGAGCAGCGCCGCACTCGTCACGCACCCCAACCCGGACAACACCCGCGCCCGTTCGGCGACCACGTCCGGATACACCTCCTCCGTGTGCCCGACCGCCGCCGGATCGGCCATGCACAACAGCCCGTAGGCAGTCCCGTCCGGACCATCCACCCGATAAGGCGCAACCACGTCCTCCACCCGCCGATAAGCCGTCCGGCACAGGTGGGCGAGTTCGACCTGTGCCCGGGGCAGGGCGTCGACCAGGCTCAACCCGGCGGCCAACGCGTCGGGCGTGCGGTGCGGGTGCTGGACGGCCAGCAGGGTCCGGCCGCGCGACCCCGCCAACGCCTCGACCACCCGCTCCGGCTCGGCGAACTCGTCCACGTCCGGCCCCGGGACGCGGTCCCGCACCACCCAGCCGCTGCGCACGGCCCGTACCCGATCAGTCATCCCACTACTATCGATCTCATGAACGTCGAGGTCACGCCCTTGCCGGGAATCGGCACCCGCCAGGACTTCACGATCCGCGCAGGCCGCCGCGTCGGGGTCATCACCCACCGGGACGGCAAGTTCGAGCTGATCGTGTCCAGCAAGGACGACCCCGACGACTGCGCGGCCTCCATCCCGCTGACCCCGGCGGAGGCGGGCACCCTCGCGGGCCTGCTCGGCGCGCCGCAGCTGGTCGCGCACCTGGAAGAGCAGCACCGGGACGTCGCGGGCATCTCCACCCGGCAGTTCCCGATCGTGCCCGGCTCGACGTTCGACGGCCGCACGCTCGGCGAGACCGAGCTGCGCACCCGCACCGGCTCGTCCATCGTGGCCGTGGTGCGCGCGGGCTCGGTGCACCCGTCGCCGCGCCCGGACTTCGTGTTCACGGGCGGGGACCTGGTGGTCGTGGTCGGCACGGCCGAGGGCCTGGCCAAGACAGCGGACATTCTGGACGGCTGAGCACTTGCACAACACAGCGATCGCACTGGTCCAGCTCGGCGCCGTCTTCTTCGGACTCGGCCTGCTCGGGAAGATGGCCTGGCGGATCGGCATCTCGCCGATCCCCCTCTACCTGATCGGCGGCCTGGCGTTCGGTCAGGGCGGGCTCGTCCCGCTGCACGGCATCGAGGACTTCACGCACATCGCCGGCGAGATCGGCGTCATCCTCCTGCTGCTCCTGCTCGGCCTGGAGTACTCGGCGGCCGAGTTGATGACCGGCCTCAAGCGGTCGTGGCTGGCCGGTGTCGTGGACATCGTGCTCAACGCGGCCCCCGGCGCCATCGCGGCGCTGATCCTCGGCTGGGGACCGGTCGGCGCGCTCGCGATGGCGGGCGTCACCTACATCTCCTCGTCGGGGATTATCGCCAAGGTGCTCGGCGACCTGGGCCGGCTGGGCAACCGGGAGACCCCGGTCGTGCTGTCCGTGCTGGTCTTCGAGGACCTGGCGATGGCGGTCTACCTGCCGATCCTGACCGCCGTGCTGGCGGGCGTGAGCTTCCTGGGCGGGCTGAGCGCGGTCGGCATCTCGCTGCTCGCGATCACCGTCGTTTTGATCATCGCCCTCCGCTTCGGCAAGTACGTGTCCGCGCTGGTGGACAGCCCGGACCCCGAGGTCTTCCTGCTCAAGGTGCTCGGCGCGGCGCTGCTCGTGGCGGGCGTGGCGGCGCAGTTGCAGGTGTCGGCGGCGGTGGGGGCGTTCCTGCTCGGAATCGCGATCTCCGGGTCGACGGCGGAGAACGCGACGCGAATGCTGGAACCGCTGCGCGATCTTTTCGCCGCGATGTTCTTCGTCGTCTTCGGGCTCAACACCGACCCGGCCTCGATTCCACCCGTATTGGCATTGGCCATCGTCCTGGCGGTCGTCACGACGTTGACCAAGGTGGCCACCGGCTGGTGGGCCGCCAAGCGGCAGGGCATCGGCCGGCTGGGGCGCGCCCGGGCGGGTGCGGCGCTGGTCGCACGGGGTGAGTTCTCGATCGTCATCGCGTCGCTGGCGGTCGCGTCTGGCGGTGTGGACGGCGAACTGGCGGCCCTCGCGACGGCTTACGTGTTGTTGATGGCGGTCTTCGGACCGGTCGCGGCGCGGGTCGTCGAACCACTCGCGAAATTCACCCGAAAGCGTGGCACGGAACCGGCGACGGCTTGATCTGTATCTCAATCACACATCGGTTCTCCCGTAAGGCATAAGCACCCACGAACGGCCGCTTGAGCCCGAGCGCGTCGCGGGGTTACACCTGACTGCCCAACCCAAGGGGGTCGTCATGCCAGAACCGACCGACACCACGACCGGCCGCTACCTCGTCCTGATCGACGAGGGGTCGGCCGCCGCGGGCGCCCGGGAGCTGTCGTCCGTGGCCGGCATCCGCACCGCGAGCACGCTCGAGGGTGCGACCGCCGAGTCGCTGGGGACCGTCGACGGCGTCATCTACTCGAACCTCGGCGTCGCCGTGGTCAACGCGCAGCCCGACCAGGTGAACGCGCTGGCCGCGGCCGTCGAGGCACCGGGTCCCATCGCGCTGGTCGAACCCGAGCGCGTCGTGCAGGCCCTCGCCGCGCCCGCGCAGGAGAACGTGACCGCGGCCGTGGACGAGTCCGTGTTCACGTGGGGCCTGCAGGCCGTAGGCGCGAACATCAGCACCGCCACCGGCAAGGGCGTCCGCCTCGCCGTCCTGGACACCGGCTTCACCGTGAACCACCCGGACTTCGCCGGCCGCACGGTGCTCACCCAGTCGTTCATCGCCGGCGAGACCGTGGACGACGCGCACGGCCACGGCACGCACTGCATCGGCTCCGCCGCGGGTCCGCGCAAGCCCGCGTCCGGCGGTCCGGGCTACGGCGTGGCCTACGAGGCCGACATCTACGCGGGCAAGGTGCTGTCCAACGCGGGCTTCGGCTCGGACGGCGGCATCCTGGCCGGCATCGACTGGGCGCTCAACAACGGGTGCGCGGTCATCTCCATGTCCCTGGGCTCGGCCGTCCGGCCCGGCACCCCGTACTCGCAGGTCTACGAGACGGTCGGCCGGCGCGCCCTGTCCAAGGGCACCCTGATCATCGCCGCGGCGGGCAACGAGAGCCGGCGGCCGGACAAGATCGCCCCGGTCGGCCACCCGGCGAACTGCCCGTCCATCCTGGCCGTGGGGGCCATCGACGACCAGCGGGCGGTGGCGTTCTTCTCGTGCGGCACGGTCGACACCGTGGGCCAGGTCGACGTGGTCGCGCCCGGCGTGAACGTGTACTCCAGTTGGAACGGCAAGTCCGGCGACTCCCTGCACAAGCGCATCCAGGGCACCAGCATGGCGACCCCGCACGTGGCGGGCGTGGCCGCGCTGATGGCCCAGCAGCACAACGCGCGCGGCTGGGAGCTGTGGGCACGCCTGATGCAGTCCGCCCGCCGGTTGGGCGTGCCCGCCACCGACGCGGGAGCGGGCCTCGTGCAGGCGCCCTGACGTGGTCCCCGTCGCGGTCACCGTCGCCGACGGTATTGCTCCCTCGACCGTCGTCCCGGCCCTGGAACGGGCCGGGATGGCGGTCGACCGCGTCCTGGACGCGCTCGGCGTGGTGACCGGGACGGTGCCCGCGGAGGGCGTGTTCGCGCTGCGCGAGGTGCCCGGCGTGGTGCACGTCGAACGGCAGCGGCAGGTGGGACTACCAGGGGTTTGAACCGACCACCTCGGGTAACCGGTTCGGTGAGACGAACCACTCCCCCGAGGAGGTCGAACGATGAACGCCCTGCTCGCCGTGCAGACGGCGCAGGCCCAAGGCATCGGTGAGGCCACCGGTGACGCCTTGCGGTCCGTGGTGACGTTCCTGCCGAAACTGGTCGGTTTCCTGCTGGTGCTGGTGATCGGGTGGATCGTCGCCCGCGTCCTCCGCGCCGCGGTGAACAAGGTGCTGGAACGCGTCCACTTCGACCGCGCCGTGCAGCGCGGCGGCATCGGTGACGCCTTGGCCCGGTCCCGGTTCGACGCGTCGGGCCTGGTCGCGCAGATCGTGTACTACGCGGTGCTGCTGATCGCGTTGCAGATCGCGTTCGGGCTGTTCGGGTCGAACCCGGTGAGCAACCTGCTGACCGAGATCGTGGCGTGGCTGCCGCGGGCGATCGTCGCGATCGTGATCGTCGTGGTGGCGGCGGCCATCGCGACCGCCGTGAAGGACATCGTGTCGCGCGCCCTGGGCGGCCTGTCCTACGGGCGGATGGTGGCCAACGTCGCGTCGTGGTTCATCATCGGCCTCGGCGTGATCGCGGCCCTGAACCAGATGGGCATCGCGACCACCGTCACCATGCCGATCCTGATCACGCTCCTGGCGACCATCGGCGGCATCGCCGTCGTGGGTGTCGGCGGCGGCCTGGTCAGGCCCATGCAGCAGCGCTGGGAGGGCTGGCTGACCAAGGCGGAGAACGAGGTCCCGCAGGCGAAGGCCCAGGCCGAGGCCTACCAGCGCGGCCGCGAGGACATGCGCCGGACGGCCGAGACCCCGACCCAGCAGGTCCCCCGCCCGACCGAGACCCCGGCCCACGCGGCCTCCCGCTCGGGCGCGTCCACGCCGGGCGCTTCCGGCGCCCCTGGCACCCCGGTCACCCCTGGCACCCCGACCGGCGGCCAGCAGACGCCCACCCAGAACATGCCCACGCCTCCGGCCGGGTCTCCGGTCCAGCCCCAACCGCGACCCGGCCAGTACCCGCCGCCGACGCAGTAACCGGTGGCGCCGAACCGGGGCGGTGGGCCAGTCACCGCCCCGGTTCCGCCACGCCCACGACCGACCACGCCCACGACCGACCACGCCCACGACCGGCCACCCCACCGTGCCGACCAGCCACCCGACCCGCGCCACGAGCCACCCTGGCCCGCCCACCAGCCGGCCCGCCGCGCCACCAACCACCCCGCCCCGCCCCGCCCCACCAGCCCGGCCCGCCGCGCCCAGCGGGCAGTTCGCCGTTGCGAGCGGGCAGTCCGCCGAGTGGACACACCTCAACTTGGGCTTCTTGCTTGTGTCATCCCCGTATGGCCCGCCCGAAGGGCAATGCCGCTTACTTAAGTGGCAGGATGATCGGCTGGTTGGACGTGTGCGGCCGCTTGAGGGCCAAGGGTCGGGTGGGCGGACTGGGTGGATAAGGTGATGGCGTGGTCTTTGCCTC